>NZ_QYCP01000094.1 GCF_025506275.1 Brevibacterium permense | reverse complement strand
GGGCTGATCTCCTCGGGGCGGGGTCGGCGGACGGTTGTGCTCGACAACGTCCTCACCCAGTCCTTCGACGACGTCATCTCGTTTTCCCAGTGGTGCCACGCCTCGGACATTGTTCCCGGTCAGGTCACGCAGCGTGTGGCGCGGGAACCGGCGGAGAAATCCCTGGCCGCGAGCCTGCGGATCGAAGAGGGCGATCCGATCGTCTCCGTGTTCCGTCTGCGGCTCATGGACAAGGCCCCGGCCATGGTCGAACGTCTGAACTATCCATTCGAGTTCGGCCGGCACGTGTTGGCCTTCGACACCGATTCGGGCTCGATCTATCAGGAGCTCATCAACCAGGGTGTCGACATCAACCGGGCATCCCGCACGATCGATGCGGTCGGGGCGAACGACGACGACGCCGCTCTTCTCGAGGTCCCGGTGGGCACCCCGCTGCTCCGAGTGCGTCGGCGAGCGTTCACCACCGGAGGCGATGTCATCGAATCCTCCGATGACCGGTACCTGCCGTGGAAGGCGAGCTTCACCATGAACTCCACCCGCGGAAACCCGAGCTCGATGTCCCTCATCTCCGGCGACTGAAACCCCTATTACTACCTGACGGCGGCCCAGCAACCTGGCGCGAGGTATCTGGGCCGTCGTCGGGTAGTAAGGGAAGGGGGTTTTGGATGCGCAACGCATCGAAGGGGTGTAGTGATTAAGCTCGCGACCATGAGCTGTCGCATCGTCATCACCACCGATTACCTCAAACACGGCGATAGCGTCGACCAGCTGCTGCGGGAGCACGGACTCGACCCCGTCTACTCCCCGGCAGCCGGTCGACGCACTGAGGATGAGCAGCGCCATCTCCTCACGGGTGCGGTCGGCGCCATCGTCGCCAGCGAACCGATCACCAAGGACATGCTCGCCGAGGCTGTCGACCTCCGCATCCTCGCCCGCAGCGGAGTCGGCTACGACTCCGTCGACACCAACTCGGCCCAGGAACTCGGCATCCACGTGGCCAACACCCCCGGCGTCAATCACCACGCCGTCGCCGAACTCACGCTCGCGCTCATGTTCAACTGTGCCAAGCGCTTGAGCGACGTCATCGCCGGCGTCGAGGCAGGTCAGTGGCCGCGCACCGCAGGGACGGAGCTGCGCGGCAAGACCCTCGGCGTCATCGGATACGGGCCCAGCGGCAAGGCGATCGCCGCAATCGGTGCGGCTCTGGGCATGAATGTCATCGTCGGCACCTCCCACCCCGACACCGAGGCGGCCCCGAGCATCGAGTTCGCCGACGTCGACACCGTCGTTGCGGCCGCAGACTACCTCACCCTCCACGCTCGAGCGACCGGCACCCCGATCATCGGCGCCGACCGATTCGCGGCGATGAAGGACACCGTGTTCCTCATCAATACCGCCCGCGGATCACTCATCGACGAGGCCGCCCTCGTCGACGCCCTCGATAACGGTCAGATCGCCGGTGCGGCCCTCGACGTGCTCGAGACCGAACCGATGGCTGCGGACAACCCGCTGCGAAACTTCGACAACGTCTGGGTCACCTCCCACTTGGCCGGTCAGACGGTCGAGGCCCGAGAACGGGCCGGGTTGGCCGCGGCCCAAGCCGTCATCGATGTTCTTGAGGGGAAGGAACCCGCGGGCCTCATCGTCTGAAGCAGTGCCTCATCGGTTCGACGGGTCAGGCTGGAATCGACAACCCATTCCAAACCCATCCCGTCCCCACCGGCCGCTGGCGTACCGTTGACTCATGGCGCATCCAAAGATGTTCGATGACGACGATCCGATGCTCGAGCGGGTCCGCGCGATCGCGCTGAACCTGCCCGAAGCGGCCGAGAAGATCTCGCACGGCAGGCCGGCCTTCTTCACGAAGAAGATCTTCGCCCACTACGGAGGCACCGAGAAACTCGTTTCCGGGAAGATGGTGCAGCACCCGCAGGCACTGCTCGTCCTGCTCGACCCCATGGACGCCGAGGTGGTGCTCGACCGACCGGACTCGTTCGTTCCGATGTACCTCGGCCCCTCCGGCTGGGTCGGTCTCGAAATCACCGACCTCGATGACGAGGAGATGCGAGAACTCATCGTCGATTCCTACCGCAACACCGCCTCGGCAAGGCTCATCGAGGTGCTCGACTCTCACGAGTGAGTGCGCAATGAGCGTCCGGAGGAGTGCGGCTCGGCAGTTGCTCGGAAGTGGAACTCAGTCCCCGGTCGAGAAGTCGTCGAGCAGATCCGTCACCGAGGCTGTCAGGCTGTTGACGATGTGTTTGCGGGCGAGCGCTGAGGCTTCTGCTCCATCGCCTGAAACAATAAGATCGAGGATCTCGTGATGTTCGTTGAGGTCGATCATGCGCGGTTCCGTGCCGGTGGGCAGCTCCAGCCCGATCCTGCGGTAGCGATCAGATTTGTCCCACAGGTCATCGAGCATCCTGATCATGATCTCGTTGTGTGAGGCGCAGTAGACGGCACGGTGGAATTCCCGGTGAGCCGCGATTCCGTCGTCGCCCCAGTTGCGAGTGACGGGGACTAGGCGACTTGCTGCCGTGCGCATCCGTTCGACGTCGACCTCGGTGCGGCGCTCTGCAGCCATCGCGGTGGCGTCCGGCTCCAGCGACAGCCGGACCTCGTGTAGTTCCTTAGCTTCGGAGGAGCTGACTCCCGCGACGCGGACGTCTCTGTGGGTTCCGAGGATGACCAGCCCCTCACTCGCCAGCCGGCGGACGGCCTCACGCAGGGGAGTGATGCTCATCTGCAGATCATCGGCAAGCTCGTACTGCGAGATGCGCGAGCCGGGCTTGAGCTCTCCAGTCAGAATCAGGCGGCGCACTTCTGAATATGCCTGCGACCCTTTGCTGGAGAAGACGCTCACGGTCTGCATGGGTGCTCCGGTTCTCTGTCAGGGGTGGTCTCTCGGGCGTCGAGAAATTCAGCATATCTTATAAGGTGACTGCTTGCCGGGGTTGTGCTCCGGGCATCCCCGGGGTAGCGTACTTACATCTTATAAGAAGTGCCCTCATCCGAATGAGCCGAGGGCAAAGTGTTGTCACACTCAGTCTTATAAGAAATATCTATTGTTTGGAGATCCCATGAGAATTGTTTCCGCCCATGTGGGCACCATCCCGATCAGCTCGTCGATGCGCAACGCCTATATCGACTTTTCCAAGATGGACTCGACGATCATCGCGCTGGTCAGCGATGTCATCGTCGATGGAAAGCCCCTGGTCGGATACGGCTTCAACTCGAACGGACGCTACAACGCCTCGGCGATCCTCGAAGACCGGATCCTTCCCCGTCTCCTCGGTGCTTCAGCAGAAGCCATCCTCGATGATGCCGGCGAGCTCTCACCGGAGAAGGCCTGGGATCTGATGATGGCCAACGAGAAGCCCGGCGGACACGGCGAACGTTCCGTCGCCGTTGGAGTTGCGGACATGGCGCTGCACGATCTTGCGGCGAAGGCGGCCGGAGTGCCGCTCTACCGCTGGATCTCCGACCACTACGGGGACGGCGACCCCGACGAGGACGTCTTCGTCTACGCTGCCGGCGGCTACTACGCTCCCGGCAAGACCCTCACGGACCTGCAGGACGAAATGCGCGGATTCTTAGAGGCGGGATATGACGTCGTGAAGATGAAGATCGGCGGCACCGACCTCAAAGGCGACCTCGACCGCATCGAAGCGGTCATCGACGTTCTCGATGGAGACGGTTCCCGACTCGCCGTTGACGTCAACGGAAAGTTCGATCTGCAGACAGCCCTGGAATACGGCCGAGCCATCGACCCCTACGGGCTCTTCTGGTACGAAGAGATCGGCGACCCCCTCGACTATGCGCTCAACGCCACTGTCTCCGAGAACTATCGTCACCCGATCGCTACCGGCGAAAACCTATTCTCTGTCCAGGACGCCCGCAATCTCCTCCGCTACGGCGGGATGCGCCCGGATCGGGACTACATCCAAGTCGACCCGGCACTGAGCTATGGCCTCGTCGAATACCGCCGCTTCCTCGATGTGCTCAAACAGCACGGCTGGTCGACACGGCGCTGCATCCCCCATGGCGGACATCAGTTCTCTCTGCACATCGCCGCGGCGCTCAAACTCGGCGGCAATGAGTCGTACCCCGGCGAGTTCCAGCCGACCGGCGGTTTCACCGACGATGCGATCGTTTCCGGCAGCCGGGTCTCGCCCGGTGAGCTTCCGGGCATCGGCCTCGAAGGCAAGAGCGAGTTCTACACGGTCCTCCGCGGCCTCCACAGCTGAGAGAAATCCTCCTGCCGGACCCGCCCGAAACCTCGATGCGGGTCCGGTGGACCAGCGACAAACATCTTCACGAGTACAAAGGAGCACTCACGATGTCGTCCACCACTACCGAAGAAGAACCCCGACCGCTGTCCGACACTCCCACGCGACGTTCCCGCTGGAGCCGCCTGATCCGTGAACTCTGGTTCCATGTCATCATCGGCGCAGTCCTGGGAATTGCCGTCGGCTTTCTGTTTCCGGCGGTTGGAGCCGCACTGACACCGTTGAGCGATTGGTTCATCGCACTTGTGAAGATGATCGTCATCCCGGTCGTCTTCTGCGTGGTGTCCTTGGGAATCGCCTCGATGGACAGTCTGCGCAGGGCCGGGCGCGTCGGCGTCAAGGCGCTGACCTACTTCATCATCCTCTCACTGCTGTCGATGCTCATCGGCCTCGTAGCAGCCAATATCTTCAAACCGGGAGAAGGACTCGACATCGACCCGTCGACGCTCAACGCCGGAGCCGTCCCCGTCGATGAACACGATTCTCCGGGCAGCGTCGTCGAATTCGTGAGCGGCATCATTCCCGAATCCCTGTTCGGCGCGCTCACCGGCCATACCATCCTGGCGGCGCTCTTCGTCTCCATCCTCTTCGGGTCGGCGCTCAATGTGTCGGGCGAGGCCGGGCGGCCCATCACCCGGGCGCTCCAGTCGCTGCAGACAGTGGTCTTCAAGATCGTGCTCTGGGTGATGTGGTTGGCACCGCTCGCAACGTTCGGCGCCCTGGCCGCAGTCGTGGCGAACTACGGAACGCAGAGTCTCCAACAGCTGGGCTACCTCATCCTCATTTTCATGGGAACCTGTGTCTTCTACGTCATCGTCGTCCTCGGAGTGATCGCTCGGGCCTGCGGAATGAACATCTTCTCGGTGATGCGGTACTTCAAAGAAGAGCTGCTCATCGCGCTGAGCACTTGTTCGAGTGAGGCGATCCTGCCGCAGCTGATCAAGAAGCTCGAGGCTCTTGGAGTCGGAAAATCGACCGTGGGAATCGTCGTCCCCGCCGGATTCTCCTTCAACCTCGACGGTTCGGCCGTCTATCTGACCATGGCAGCGCTGTTCCTCGCACAAGCCGTCGGAGTCCCTCTGGACTGGAGCCAGCAGCTGGCGATCGTGGGGGTGATGATGCTGACGAGCAAGGGGACGGCCGGTATCGCCGGCGGCGCATTCATCGTCCTCGCCAGCACGCTCAGTGCCGTCGGCGGCATTCCGCTGGCGGCTCTGGCACTCATCGTCGGCATCGACCGGATCCTCAACGAGGGGCGGGTGTTCATCAACGTCCTCGGCAACGTCATGGCTGCAGTCGTCGTCGGCAAGTGGGAGAAGGACTTCGACCCGGTCATCGCCCGTCAGGCGCTTGCCCGCCGAACCCTCACATGAACGACGTGGCCCTACGTGAACGACGCCCCCTCGCGTGACCGCTGTGCGGAACGCCATCCCGCCGAGGTGGGGCGGTGGAAGAATACGAAAACGAACCACCCCGATCTGTGCCTACGAAGGAAGCGGAGCCGAATGAGCAACCGCATCGTCATCACGACCGACTACCTCGGCGAAGGGGATGAAGTCGACCGACTCCTGCGTTCGCGGGGTTGCGAACCGGTCTATGCGCCGTCGACGCTGCGCCGCAGCCCTGATGAGCAGGCTCACCTCTTCGATGGAGCGGTCGCAGGGATCGTCTCCAGCGAACCGATCACGCGGGAGATGCTCGCGGCTGCCCCGACATTGAAAGTGGTGGCGCGCAGCGGTGTCGGCTACGACTCCGTCGACATCGCCGCTGCAGCCGATCTTGGGATCACGGTCTGCAACACTCCCGGCACGAATCACCACGCCGTGGCAGAACTGACCTTGAGCCTCATGCTCAACTGCGCGCGACGTCTGACCACGGTCACCCGGGCGGTCGAGGAAGGAGCGTGGCCGCGCGAGGCGGGGACCGAACTGCGCGGCAAGACTCTTGGAGTGGTCGGCTTCGGCGCGAGCGGTCGAGCGATCACGTCGCTCGGTGTCGCCTTGGGCATGAGAGTGCTGGTCTCGACCGCTCATCCCGGCCCGTCGGAAAGTCCGGGCATCGAGTTTGTCGACTTCGATCAGGTGGTGTCGGAGGCTGACTACCTCACCCTGCACGCTCGAGCTACCGGACAGCCGGTGATCGGGGTCGACCAGCTCGCGGCGATGAAGACCACGGCCTACCTCATTAACACCGCCCGTGGGTCTCTCGTCGACGAGTCGGCGCTCGCCGATGCGCTCAGACACCAGCGGATCGCCGGCACAGCCCTCGATGTCCTCGATCGCGAGCCGATGCGCGACGACGATCCGCTCCGAGGGGTTGAGAATCTCTGGATCATCTCCCATCTCGCCGGTCAGACGGTTGAGGCGAGGCAGCGATCCGGTCTGGCCGCCGCCGAGGCGGTGCTCGCCGTCCTCGACGGCGCCACCCCGAACGGCCGCATCGTATGAGTCGTGGGCGGAGCCGCGCCCGAGCAGTACGGACTGACCTATCCGGCCACATGCGAACAACCCCCAACCGACAATGTGCACACGTCACGAAAGGACAGAACACACATGCAGAAGACACATCGGATCGCAGTCATCGCCGGCGACGGAATCGGCAAGGAGGTGGTTCCTGAGGGGATTCGCGCACTCGACGCGGCGGCTGAGGCGTTCGATCTCGACCTCGAGTTCGAGCACTTCGATTTCGCCAACGCCGACTACTATGCCGAGCACGGACAGATGATGCCCGATGACTGGGAGGAGCGGCTGAGCCCGTTCGACGCGATCTTCTTCGGCGCCGTCGGATGGCCGGATCTTGTTCCTGACCACGTGTCGCTGTGGGGAAGCCTTCTGCAGTTCCGGCGGCGTTTCGACCAATATGTCAGCCTGCGCCCGGTCAAACTGTTGCCCGGCATCAAGTCTCCGCTGGCGGATCGCACCCCCGGCGATGTCGACTTTTTCGTAGTGCGAGAGAACACTGAGGGGGAGTACTCGAGCATCGGCGGGAAGATCTTCGAAGGCACCGACCGTGAGATCGTCACCCAGGAAACCGTGATGACGCGCACCGGTGTCGACCGGATCCTGAAGTACGCGTTCGAACTCTCGCAGCGGCGACCGAAGAAGCACCTGACATCGGCGACGAAGAGCAACGGCATCTCCATCACGATGCCCTACTGGGATGAGCGGGTCGAGGCGATCGCCGCCGACTACCCGGAGATCGACGTCGTCAAGTTCCACATCGACATCCTCGCCGCGAACTTCGTGCTGCACCCCGACTGGTTCGACGTGGTGGTTGCGAGCAATCTGTTCGGCGACATACTTTCGGACCTCGGCCCGGCCTGCACCGGGACGATCGGGATCGCGCCGAGCGGGAACATCAACCCGGAGCGGAACTTCCCCAGCCTCTTCGAACCCGTCCACGGGTCGGCACCGGACATTGCGGGGAAACAGATCGCCAATCCGATCGGGCAGATCTGGTGTGCAGCGATGATGCTCGAGCACCTCGGCGAACATGAGGCGGCCGCGGCGGTCCAAGCCGGCTTCGAACGGGTGCTCGACGGCGGTGACGCTGACGTGCTGACCCCGGACATCGGCGGTGTGGGAACCACGCAGACACTTGGCCGCACAATCGCCGAGGAGATCGCGACCGCGAAGAACTAGCTCATCGCTCGGGCTTCCTCGGCAGACATCGGTCGGTTCTGGCCCACCAGAGACTCAGCCCGTGCGGCCTCGCCTTCTCGCGGTTATGAGCACGATCAGCCCCACCGCTGCGAGTATTAGGCCGCCAAGGAATCCGTAGAAGGGGAATCCGTACTGCGTGACCGAGAACTCCTGATCAGTGACGGAGTCCCCGCTGCAAGTCAGGCTCGGCGGAAGGTAACTGGCGGTGACCGAGAACCCCAGCACATCGTTGCCGCCAACGGATCCCGGGCAGATCCCGAAGCCGTCCGATTTCGAGTACCACTGCAGATACTGACCGAGCATCATCAACGGCAGCACGAAGACCCCGACTCCGACGAGGCACAGCGGCCACCGTTCTCGACCGGGTTCGGCCAACGGCGACCGGTACAGCCCGGTCAGCCGGGTCGCCGTGAATGCGAGCACTGCGCCGAGGAGCGCCGCGACGCTGAGCGCGGCGATTGCCATCGAGAACATGAGCAGCGCCGAGGTGGATCCGGAGTGCTCGACCATCGCCGTGCCGCTGTCGGCCGAGGCCTTACAGGTGAACCCGAACGGTGCGCGATCGTCGATGACGATCGCATCGGGGTCGATGCCGAGGGTATCGACCAGATCGGAGCAGGCATCGGCGGCACCGTGTGCGCGGGCTGCCGCTGTCGAAGCCCACGACGTCACCCACTGGGCGGCGTGGAGTAGCGCGGCGACCACCAATCCGGCGCTCGGCAGGAGAAAGCCCACCTGCCAACGCGAAACCCGACGAATACGGCGAAGGAATCCCCGCTCCGCAGCTCGCGCGTTCGTCTCCATGCGACCACGCTAGCCCAAGCCGTATTGTGAAAACCCCGCGGCAGTGCATCCTCGGTGGATCTCACAGAGGGAGTTCACCCGCGACACCCTGCTCAAACTCGAGGCGAATGCTCTGGCCAGCGCCGCCTCGGTGGTCTTAGGCTGAAGCCATGACGACCTCTGCGAATACCCCGGCACAGAACTCACCGATCCCCGCCCTCGACCTCAACGACGGGCGCGCGATCCCGCAGCTCGGGCTCGGGATCTACGCGATGAAGGGCGATGAGGGCGTTGATGCCATCGTGGGTGCCGTTGACAACGTCGGCTATCGTCTCCTCGACACCGCGGTGAATTACGAGAACGAACGCGAGGTCGGCCAGGCGATCGCCGACTGCTCCGTCGCTCGCGAGGACCTCTTCGTCACGAGCAAGATCCCCGGTCGCCACCATGGCTTCGACGAGGCGATCGCCAGCACCGAGGAGTCCCTGGCCCGACTCGGGCTCGACTACCTCGACCTCCACCTCATCCACTGGCCCAATCCCAGCGTCGGCAAGTATGTCGAGACCTGGGAAGGCCTCATTGAGCTGCGCGAACGCGGGCTCGTGAAGTCCATCGGCGTTTCGAATTTCACCGAGGAGATGCTTACCGAGCTCGTCGAGAAGACTGGGGTCACCCCGGCTGTCAACCAGGTCGAGCTCCACCCGTATTTCCCGCAGGAGAAGCTCGTCGCCTTCCACCGCTCCATCGGTGTGCAGACTGAGAGCTGGTCCCCGCTCTACCGTGACCAGGGGCTGTTCGACGAAGCTCCCATCACCGAGGCGGCCGCCGCTCACGATGTCACCCCCGCCCAGGTGGTCCTGCGCTGGCACATCGAGATCGGCAGCATCCCGATTCCGAAGTCGGCGAACTTCGACCGGCAGCGCAGCAATGCCGATGTCTTCGACTTCGAACTCACCCCCGCCGAGGTGGCCGCGATCTCCGGACTCGAGCGCGGTCGGATGAAGGACCGGGATCCTCTCACCCACGAAGAGATGTGAGGTTTCGTCAGCGGCTCTGAGACTGTGTCGCCACAGTTGCGTAGCCTTTCATCAGTCGCAAAGCGACCTCACGGGACATCTGGGGATCCCGTGCCACAATGCGATATCCGAGGTAATCCTCCATGGACATCAGAGTCATTGCGATATCTCTGGTTTCCTGCTGCAGTGCGAATGCGCCTGTTCGAGCTCCGTCGTTGAGGAGCGATTCGTAGAGGTCGACCTGTCGGTGATAGATCGACTGCACATCTTTACGGTTGTGCAGCTCGAATCCGGCGTCAAGGACGGCCATCCAGATCACCCGCCACTCCGCGTCGTCGGATCCGGACGGGAGCCCGGCGGCCATCATGGCGTCGAGGCGATCGATGGGATCCGGGATTTTGTCCGTGAGAGTGCGTCTGTTCTCGAAAAAGCGAATGTCCGAGCGGCGGGCAAGTTCTGCAATGAGGCTTTCGACGTCGGGGTAGTAGTACCGAATCGCATTGGCGGTCTTGCCTAGTTTGTCGGCTATCTGGGGGATCGTCAGCACGGCAAGATCGGCCTCTCCGACAAGTGAGATGGCCGCCTGGAGGATGTCTTCGCGGCGTTCAGCCTGCGTGTTCGGTCGCGCCAATGATCTCTTCCGCTCGGTCCGGGTGCTCCTGCCAAGATTACCGACTTCGCACGATTCATCGAATCAGGTCTTGTGCATCTGTCGGCGATGGATCATTATTTTCATAATAGGAAAAAAACGCGAGGAGAACTGTGAGAGCACGAGATCTCGGCATTGATGTCGGTAGCCATCGGACTGGCCCGCTCAACGCCATCACTGATGTTCCGGGCGTTCGGGTCGGCTATTCGACCATCGGCGGAAGCGCGGTGGATGGAGTTTCATCGGCGAACACCGGTGTGACGATGATCGTCCCTCACGACGACATCTGGACCGAGCCGGTCTTCGCGGGCGCCCATCGTCTCAATGGAAGCGGAGAGATGACTGGCCTCGAGTGGATACGCGAGGCAGGAGAGCTGACCTCGCCCATCGGGCTGACCAATACGCACAGTCTCGGCGTAGTTCGAGATGCTCTGGTCGCGGAACAAGTTGCTCGCCGCGGACCGGGGTTGTACTGGTGTTTGCCGGTGGTCGCCGAAACCTATGACGGTCTGCTCAATGACATCGACGGTCATCATGTGACTCGCCGGCATGTGTCCGAGGCCCTGCGTGGCGCATCGACGCACGCTCCGGCCGAGGGCAACGTCGGTGGAGGCACGGGGATGATCTGTCACGAGTTCAAAGGGGGATCGGGCACGTCTTCGCGGGTGATCGATACTGCCGCAGGGCGTTTCACGTTGGGTGTCTTCGTTCAGGCCAATCATGGGCGACGCGAGAGACTGAGCGTCGAAGGAGTACCCGTCGGCACGAAAATTGGGCCCGGCGCGGTACCGGTTCCCGAATTACCGCGAGAGTTCGAACGAGGTTCGGGTTCCATCGTCGTGATCGTGGCAACCGACGCGCCTTTCCTGCCGCATCAATGCGCGCGTATTGCTCAGAGGGCAGCCCTCGGAGTCGGGCGCATGGGCGGGACTGGTGAGCAGTACAGCGGCGATCTCATGCTTGCCTTCTCCACCGGCAATCGCGGTATCCCTCCCTACCAATGGGACGAGGACCCGCAGGTCGAACGGGCGACAGTAGATGTGTCGATGATGGCCCCTCAGCTCATGACCGCGTTCTTCGACCTGGTCGTTGAGTCGACCGAAGAAGCGATCCTCAACTGCATGATTGCCGCCTCTACATTGACCGGCCCGAACGGTATCACCGCCCATGCCATCGACCACGAACTGCTCAAGGCAGCTATGAGCCTCGAGTGAGGTCGGGGCTGCTTTTCGGCGCACTGCTGAGAACCCCTTCAATTGTGAACGTCAAGGAGGACGTCATGAACACGACAAGGACCGTGACAGAGAAACCTGATCGCCTGACAGGACGACTGGGGACCATCGGAATCGTCTTCATGGTCGTAGCGGCGGCCGCGCCGTTGACGGTCATCGGCGGAAACATGCCCCTAGCTCTCGGAATGGGCAATGGCGCAGGTGCACCTGTCGGATTCCTCCTCGCCGCGGCTATCCTGCTGCTCTTCTCCGTCGGCTTCGTCGCCATGACACCCCATGTGCGTGAAGCGGGTGCATTCTTCTCCTACGTGACTCTGGGCCTGGGCAGGCGAGCGGGCATGGGAATCGCCGCAGTCGCACTCGTCGCCTACACTGCGATCCAAGCCGGGATATACGGATACATCGGCTGGGCCATCGACGACACCGTTCGCTTCTACGGTGGGCCGACCGTCCCGTGGCCTGTGTACTCTCTGTTCACTCTCGCCATCGTGGCGTTCCTCGGCTATCGCCACATCGATCTCAGCGCCAAGGTGCTGGGAGTTGCACTAGTGGCGGAGATCGCTATCGTTCTCGTCCTCGACGCCGCCATTCTCGTGAATCCGGGGCCGTCGGGTGTCACCATGGAGTCGTTCGAACCGGGCACGTTTGCCGACGGCGCGATCGGAGTGGCTGTGCTGTTCGCGCTGACCGGCTTCATCGGCTTCGAGTCGACCGCGGTGTTCCGCGATGAAGCGGATCGTCCTGAGAAGACTGTTCCCAGGGCCACTTACACGGCGGTTTTACTCATCGGCGGCTTCTATGCGTTCACCTGTTGGGCTTTCGTCGTCGCTGTCGGTCCCGATGCCATCGCCGATGTGGCCCAGCGAACTTTGGACGGAAACGCGAATATGCTGCTCGACACGACACGTGATCAACTGGGCGGAATCGGGCGCGATATCGTCAACGTCCTCCTGCTGACGAGTCTTTTCGCCTGCGTGCTGTCGTTTCATAATGTCATCGCCAGATACCAGTTCGTGTTGGCGGGAATGCGTGTGCTCCCACGGCGATTGGCCACGGTGCATCCAAAGCATCATTCGCCGTCATTCTCGTCGATCGTGCAGACATGCACGGCAGGCGTCCTCGTGGCAGTATTCGCCGCGTTCGGCGTCGATCCGCTTGTGGGGGTCTTCGGGTCCATGGCGGGAGTGGCGACGGTTGGCATGATCATTCTCATGCTGACGACATCGCTGGCAGTCCTTGTGTTCTTCGCCCGCGACTCTCAGGCGCGGGCAGGGCGCGTACTGCGGACGATCATTATTCCTGTGACCGCTGCTGTGGGTTTGATCGGAGGGATGATTCTCGTGCTGTCGAATTTCACTCTGGTCACCAGCGGCAGTGTCGGTCTGAGCACCGGATTGGCGCTGATTCCCTTCGCCGCGTTCATCGGCGGCTGTTTCATCGGCAAGCGGCGAAGCGCTGAGGTCGAGCGGAAAACCCCCGCCGAGGTGGCCGCGATCTCCGGACTCGAGCGCGGTCGGATGAAGGACCGGGATCCGCTCACCCACGAAGAGATGTGAGGCGGCACGGCAACGTGTGAACCCGAGCGCGAGGACACGCGGAATTCCGACGAACGACCAGGGCTGACTTTCCGTTGCTCGCGCGGTGGCTCGGTTCGTCCCGCGTTGCCCGATTCTGGAATCACGAGACCACTCTGGAGGCGATCGAGCGGGACTTCGGCGGCAGCGTCGACGGGACGGAGCCCTCGGATGACTTCATCGTCGAGGAGGCCGGAGTACCGATCAGGTTCATCCAACGCAGCAGAACCTGGGACTACGCGGACGAGCAGAGTGAACTCATCGCGCTGGCCGACGTCCCGCGGCCCCGGCAGTCGTCGTGCCCGTGATCGCTGGAAATCCAGCATCTTGGAAGGCCCTGGCCGCCGCCGGCCACGAGCGCATCGCCGAGGGCCACCTTCCACCCGGCAACCCGGTCGACGACGGGTGGCAGTCACGAATAACGAAGCTATCGACCCGGCACCTCGCCGAGCTGACCCCGGATCCTCGTCAGGTCGCTTGCGCCCAGCGGGGTCAGGGACAGCCGCTTCAGTTCGTCCCGGTCCGCAGTGTGTCATCTGCCGTGCTTACCAGGAGCCCTGAACCCTGTAGGCGTTTGATTGTGCGATAAAGGCCACGTTCAGTCCTTCCACTCGTGGCGGTGAACCGCGCCGACGATCTCTTGGAATACGACTACTTGTGTGAGAATGAAACCGTGAGGATGAGAGCCAGGCACCGGCGCGCTCTGCGCGGCACCCTGGCCGCAGCGTTCGCCACCTTCGTCGCTCTGACGTCGCACATCCTCGGCGGGGGATCCTTTCCGACCGCGATGGGCATCATCGTGCCACTGGCACTGTCAACCCTTGTCTGCGTTCTCCTCGCGGGGCGCCGCCTGTCTCTCCCTCGACTGACCGTCTCCGTCGGAATCAGCCAGACGCTCTTCCACCTCCTGTTCTCCATCTTCACGCCGCACGCCTCTGACGCACCGACTGCCTCGGCGAGGTTCGACAGCGGACTCGCCGCGCTTCTCGGCTCGCACTCCCACCACTCACCGTCACATGGTGCCGACCACGCGTCGATGCACTCGATGCACGGCGGCGCGATGCCGATGACCCATGATTCTGCGGCCATGTCTGCCATGGACGGATCTATGGGCGCAGCCGCTGAGATGCATTCGCATTCGTCGCCGGCGATGCTGCTGGCTCACTGCATTGCGGGAGTCGTGACGATCGCGATGATCTATTGGGTCGAGCGACTGCCGATCATGCTCGGCGAATTCGCCCGCCTCATCGTCCGAGCGGTCATTCCTCGCCTCGTCGTCCTCAGGGCACCGATCGAGAAACCTCGGTCGCTGTTCGGCTTCGAGCCCGAGCTGCCACGCAACCTCGGCGTATGCCGATCTCCGGTGCTGCGGCGCGGACCACCGCAGCCTGCTTTCTGACACTCATCACATCCGCGCATCGGCTCTCATGAGCCGGTGCCATCATTGCTGACCCATCTGGCCGTCGACCGCATCTGCACGTCACAGACATCGGGCCGACCCGATCCGGCTCAGCACAACTGAGAGAAAGCATCAACATGACCACACCTTCGTCAACCGTGCCCGAAAACTCCGACTCCAACACTCGACCGCTCCGACCCAGACGTGGCAGACCGTGGCTCGGCCAGCTCCTGCGCCGTCTCCACTTCTATGCGGGCATTCTCATCGGTCCGTTCATCCTCATCGCCGCGCTCACCGGGGCGGCCTACGCCATCAGCCCGACGGTGGAGAGAGCGATCTACGCCGACGAACTCAGCGTCCCGGCCACCGACCATCCGCTGCCACTGGCCGACCAGATCGAGGCCGCGAACACCGTCATCAAAGACAGCGACGCGACGCTGTCTGCCGTGCGGCCGGCGCCCGAACCGGGCGACACCACCCGCGTGATGTATGACGACCCCAGCCTCGGCGAGAGCGAATCCCGTGCGATCTTCGTCGATCCCGGAACCGCCGAGGTGGTCGGTGACCTTACCGTCTACGGAACCTCGGGTGCCCTGCCGCTGCGGACCTGGATCGACCAGATGCACCGCAGCCTCCACCTCGGCGACGTCGGGCGGCTCTACAGCGAACTCGCCGCCTCGTGGCTGGGAATCGTCGCCGCAGCGGGGCTCGTGCTGTGGATCCTCCGTGCTCGCCGGACGCGGAAGCCGACCGCGATGCTGCGACCGAGCCGAAAAGGGAAGGGGCTGAGACGCACCTTCTCCTGGCATGCCTCTGTCGGAGTGTGGGCGGTCATCGGCATGCTCTTCCTCTCGGCCACCGGCATCACCTGGTCACAGCTCGGTGGGGAGAACGTGACGAAACTGCGTGCGGCGCTGAGCTGGGAGACGCCTGCGGTCTCGACTGAACTCGGCGGAGCCTCGGCAACAGATGAGCACGCTCATCACCACGGTGACAGTTCCGCCGCTGAGGAGGCCGACAGCGCCGCCGATCACGCCGCGATCGATCCCGCCGACTTCGACATGGTGCTGTCGATGGGGCACGACGTCAATATCGATACCGGGCTCGTCGAGATCCTGCCTCCGGCCGATGCCGATTCGGCCTGGGTGGTTCAGGAGATCCAACGCAGCTTCCCCACGAAGGTCGACGCCGTCGCCTTCGACCCCGAGACGATGGAAGTGACCGACAGGGTCGACTTCTCCGATTACGGTGCGGCGGCGAAACTCGCCCGCTGGGGCATCGACCTGCACATGGGCACACTGTTCGGACTGGTCAATCAGATCGTGCTCTGCGTCCTCGCGCTCGGCATCGCGGCCATGGTCGTATGGGGTTACGTCATGTGGTGGCAGCGGCGGCCGCGGCGGAATCCGGCAAAGAAGTTCGGCTTCGCGCCGTCTCGTGGAGCACTGGCTGATGCGCCGTTGTGGGGCGTCGGTGCGGTTGTCCTCGCCGCCGTCGCAATCGGGTTGTTCCTGCCGCTGGTGGGCATCAGCCTCATCGTGTTCCTCATCCTCGACGTGCTGCTCGGGCTGAGGACGCAGCGACGCGAGCGGCGGGCCATGGCGAGCTGACGAGCGCAGCCTCCCAGCAACGTGCCGAAACAACACTTCAGGTGCAAGTCGACATCACGTTAGGTGCGGACTGTCATCACTATTTGGACAGGTCATCAGGTTGCGAACCGATGATCTGTCCAAAAAGTGATGTGGCCAGAAGTTCGGGCCGGCAGGCGCGGAGTCGAGCGACGCGGGCGGCCGACGTGATTGGCCGCCCGCCGCATCACTCGAACGACACGGAACCTTTCGCGCGGGTGTCGACTCGCAGCTCGAAGACGTCCGGCCGGGAGTAGTGGCCGACCGGGTCGAAGTCGAGGTGCGAACGGGTTTTGGCCCCGGGGTCGATGTCGGCGTAGAGGATCGTCTCTTCTTCGTAGACCGGTCCGGCCAGCACCTCGCCGGTAGGTGCGATGATGACGCTGCCGCCGCGGATGGCGGTCTCACCGTAGGGCAGTTCTTCGTCGAAGGGATGGTCGTCGGGGAATTCGCTCTTCGTGATGAACTGGCATGCCGAGAGCACGTGAGTGCGGCCCTCCAAGGCGATATGCGTCATCGTCGCCGTCCACGTCGGGCGGTCATCGACGGTCGGCGCGCAGTAGAGTTCGACCCCCTTGGCATACATCGCCTGGCGCAGCAGCGGCATGTAGTTCTCCCAACAGATGACACTGCCCACCCGGCCGAAAGGTGTGTCCATCGTGTCGAGAGTCGATCCGTCCCCGAAGCCCCAGATCACACGCTCGGTGCCGGTGGGCATGAGCTTCCGGTGTGCGCCGACGATCCCGAGTTCCGGGTCGATCAACACTGCTGTGCAATAGAGGGTGTTGCCGGAACGTTCGATGATGCCGATGACGACGAAGGCACCGACCTCGCGGGCTGCCTCGGCGAGCCTGCCCATCTCGGGGCCATCGACGGTGACCGCGCCGTCGAAGTACCGCTCGAACTGCGCGCGCCCCTGCCCGGTGCGCATCCCCACGGGAGCACCGAACGTGCTGCCCTTCGGATAGCCGCCGATGAATGCTTCGGGGAACACGACGAGCTCAGCCCCGTTGCCGGCGGCTTCACGCAGCCTGGCGATCGCCTTGTCGACCGACGCATCGGCATCGAAGGGCACGGACCCCGACTGGACGACTGCCACTGTGTGCATACTGCTCGACCTTCTTCGCTCGACAACTGCTTCTGCTCTTACTCTCGATCGCGAGGTGGGAAAGGTCAAGCAATCGGGGCGCTCGCCCCGAGTGGACGAGCGCCCCGATTGACCGGAAGCTTCAGCTCCAGTGGGCCGCGGACCGAGCCCGCATACTGTCGCGGAACTGTCCCGTTGACTTTTCGAGCAGTTCACCGGTGCCCCAATCGAGGACGACGCCGTACTGGCGGATGACGTCGTGGACGGTGATCTCACCATCACGGTATCGGCGGGCCACCTCGGTCGGGTCGGCCTCCAGCCAGGATGCGCGTGCGGACCGGATCCGGTCCCGTTCCTGTCCTGTCGCGGCTTCGTCGATCTCGTATTCGTCGAGCTCGGCATCGATCTCACGGATGACGACACCGTAGTCCTTGGCCGCGCGGTCGATGGAGACGTAGCCGTCGATGACGTCCTCGAGCACCTCTGCAGTGGTCCGTTCCAGTGGGTCACCGAAGCCGCCGCCTCCGGCGCTGGGACGTTCGAACGTGTCTCCGGGGCTGATGGCGACGTTCGAGAATGTGGCACCCAGGTAGCGCGGGTTCTCCGACGAAGGATTGAGCCAGACTCCGTGTGGGATCGATGGCAGTCCGCCATTGATGCCCCACGTCGTCGACCGGCCGCGGTCACAGCAGTAGCTCATCACGGCACCGGTTGCATCGGTGAGGATGCCGCCCTTATTGACTCCGCAGCCTCCGCGGAATCTGCCGGGACCGCCTGAGTCGATGTTGATCGAATGCTGGGTGGTGACTACCGGGGTCAAGCGCTCCTGACCTTCGACCGGCTGGACTGCGAGTCCGGTGCCGAACACCGGTGATGTCGCCGACGATCCGTCCTTCGTCGACCGGCCGCCCCAGCCTCCGGCCATCCAGTCGTACCACATGAAGTATGGGCTCGACTCGGACCTGGCATCATGCCCGCCGACGAGCAGATACTCGAGATTGAACGCGCACGCCATCGCGCGTTCGGGCATGATGTGGGACCACAATTCGAAGATCGCGTTCATGACCTTCTCGTACGGCCCCGAGCAGAACCCGGTCACCGCATGCGGCCAGCCGGCATTGACGACAGTTCCCTCCTCTCCGATCTCTGCGGTCACCGCCTGATAGAAGCCGGAGTTGAGGGGTACCTCCGGGAAGAACGTCTTCGTCCCTGCATAGATCGCTGAGAACGTCGTCCCATAGCCGGAGTTGAGGAAGGTCGAGACCGCTTCGGCGGAGCCGGTCAGGTCGTAGTGGATGCCTGTTCCGTCGAGGGTGAGCTTCACGCGGATCGGAGCCAGACCCTCACCCTTGGCGGGGTCGCCGTCGAGGAAGTCGACGGTCTCCCACTCGCCTTTCGGCAGGTCGCCGAGGCCGGCGAGAACCGTGCGGCACACATAGTCCTGCGTCTCCTGCATCGCGTCGAGGACCGTGTCCTTCGAATATTTGTCGACGAGTCGAAGCACTTCACGTTCGCATACGGCAGTGGCCTCGGCCTGGGCGTTGAGATCACCGAGCGCTTGGTCCGGAGCGCGAGTATTCGATACGAGCAGCTGCGCGACATCGTGGAGGAACCGGCCCTTGTGCCACACCCGCAGCGGGGTGATGCGCAGCCCTTCACCGAAGTGCTCACTGGCCGAGACATCGAACGAGCCGGGTACGGATCCACCGATATCGGCCCAATGCCCCTTGTTCTGCGCGAAGCCGATGATCTCGTCGTCCGCGAAGATCGGACGGATGAAGCTGACATCGTTGAAGTGCGTGCCGCCGCGGTATGGGTCGTTGATGAGGAAGACGTCGCCGGGGTTGATATCGTCGCCGAACTCCTCCATCACGGCCTTGCACTGAAAATGCAGGGTGCCGACGTGGACGGCGATGTCAGCACTGCCCTGCATGACGGTGTTTCCGTAGCGGTCGCAGAGAGCTGACGAGAAGTCGCGGGAATAGATGACGAACGAATAGCAGGTCCGGAGGATCTGCTCGCTCATGAGGTCGACGCTGGTGGCGAAGGCGTTCTTCAGCACTTCGAAGGTCACCGGGTCGAGAGTGGACGTCGACTGTTCCGTCGTTGTGGTCATGGGCTTCTCCTCACAGGCCGTTCTGTGTCGTTTTCTCGGAGGCGGAAGCCAGCGCCGGCTCGTCTGCCTCGGAGTTCAATGCGATGCGGATGTTGAACCATTCGTCGATCACAGCCGAGGAATTCGGCGGGATCACTGTGGTCGAGTCGATCTGGTTGAGAATTGCCGGTCCGATGAACGCCGCGCCTGACGGGAGGTTCTCGCGCTGGTAGACCGGCGTCGAATGCCACTGACCGTCGAAGTAGACATCGCGGACCTCGATCGGCTCTCCGGGATCCTTGCTGCTGACCGGAGTCGGTTTGAAGGTCGGTTTCGGCGTTCTGCCGAGCGCTTTGAGATGCAGCTGATAGATCTCGACGGGGGTGTCGTCCTGCCGGAAGGCGTACTGTTTCTCGTGTTCCTCGTGGAAGAGCTGGACGGCCTCGCGCAGAGCGTTCGGTCCCGATCCCATCTTCACCTGCAGCGACCTCCACTGGCCGTGATAGCGCATCGAGATCCCGCGTTCGAAGACCGCGTCTTCGTCAGGGACCTTTTCATGCCGCAGTCGATCTCGACCTTCGAGCTCGAGCTCGCGGAAGTGCTGTTCGACGGATTCGGCATCAGCGGAGTCCGCGACGCCGGTGAACATCTGTGACAGGTCGTGCTGAATGTCGACGAGGAGGCATCCCAGCGCCGAGGTGACTCCCGGGCTGGGCGGGACGATGACCGAGGGGATGTTGAGTTCGCGAGCCACATCCGCTCCGTGCAGGGCGCCCGCTCCGCCGAAGGCGATGAGCGCGAAATCTCGAGGATCGAGTCCGCGGCGGATGGACACGAGACGGACCGCATCGGCCATGTTCGCATTGGCGACCTTGACGATGGATTCGGCTGCGGTGTCGACGTCGAGCCCGAGCGGTTCGGCGATCTTCTCCTTGATTGCCGCCTGAGAACTGTTGCGGTCCAGAGTCATCTCACCGTCAGCGAGATCGGTGCCCAGCCGGTTGAGCCAGAGGTTCGCATCTGTGTTCGTCGGTTCCTCCCCGCCTCGTCGATAGCAGACAGGACCTGGGTCGGCACCCGCTGACTGAGGGCCGTTTCGCAGTGAGCCGGCAATGTCGATGTGTGCCAGCGATCCTCCGCCTGCTCCGATTGTGAGCACCTCGATGCTGGGGAAGACGATGGGGTGGCCGTATTCGACTTCCCACTCGTTCGTCTCCCGCAGCTCACCATCTGCGATGAGCGAGATGTCTGTCGAGGTGCCGCCCATGTCCAGCCCGACAGCATTGTCGTACCCACACTGTTCGGCGACGTGCTGGGCGGCTATGGCGCCTGCGGCGATCCCCGAGGCCGCCAGTCGGACAGGGAATTTCTTGACCATTTCCGACGTCATCGAACCGCCGCCGGAGTGGAGCAGCAGCAGTTCGCCGGCATAGCCGTCGTCGGTCAGGCTGCTGTCGAGCTGCTCGACATAGCCGGACACGAGCGGTCCGAGCACGGCGTTGGCAACCGTCGTATTGAATCGATTGTGCTCAAAGATCTCCGGCAGCACTTCCGCCGACGTCGAGATGCTGGCCTCGGGCAGCTCCTCGGTGAGGATCTCTCGCATTCGGATCTCGTTCGCGGAGTTCGCATAAGAGTTGATGAAGCAGACGGCGATGGTCGTCGCTCCGCGCTTCTTCAGCAGTCGCCCGAGCTTCCGGGCCTCATCTTCATCGAGTTCGGTGACGATATTGCCGGCGTAGTCGACGCGTTCTGTGACTTCGAATCGGTCGCGGCGACGAATGTAGGGACCGGAGACGTCTGAGTACGCGTCCCACAGGTCGTCCTTCGTGCCATCACGGATCTCGATGACATCGCGGAATCCCTTGGTCGTCACCATCGCCGATTTGGGGAATCTACGAGTGATGAGCGCGTTGGTCGCCACGGTCGTTCCGTGCGAGAAGAGTTCAACCTGACTAAGGTCGATGTTCGCTCGCTTCACACCGTTGAGTACGGCCTCCATCGGGTTGTCCGGAGTCGAAGGTACTTTCGTCACCCTCATCTTCTGGGTGGATTCGTCGAAAACGCAGATGTCGGTGAACGTTCCGCCGACGTCGACTGCGACGCGTAGATCTGCCACGGTCATCTCCTTTGATTGAGGTGTTCTCCATAGACTGGACCTCCGCATTTGAGCAGGTCAATGGAGCAGATGAAGTAAGAAGCGATAGTATTTGTGAAAATCCCAAAGTGCTGTCATCGTTGCTGACAGCAGGCCCGCTGATGGGCCGGCATCTGCGACGGCAAGGAGAGACGCTGATGTTCTCGAATCGAAATTCGCTGACGCGAGAGCAGATCTTCGACGAGCTGATGAGCGGTCTGAACTCCTCTGATCCTCTCGAATCGACGCTTCTGCGTGCTGCCAAACTCAGCAGAGGTGCCGGGCTCGTCGTCAACGAGCTCGGTGAGGTCATCCGATCTGTCGGTACGGCGCCGACGCATCTCATTTCCCAATGGGTTCACGATGACGTTGTCACGGGTGCGAGCGAAGCACTGTGGGGTGAACCGAAGTCCGCGACGATCGGTCGCTGGCACGTCTATGCTCAGGCTGTTCGCCTTCGCAGTCGCAATCACGTGGTCGTCATCGCTGTGCACGACGATGAGTTCGTGGAGGGGGAGGGCGCCGCCGGCGGCTTGATCCTCGACGTCATGTCCAAGCTCCTGCGCGCTTTCGAAGGTTTCGAATCGTTCTCGATCAGCACTCGACGGGAGGAATCGGTCCGAGTTCTGCGAGATTTGGAGGCCGGAGTGTCACCGGGACGCGAACCGGCGCTGTGGCGGGTCCTCGAAAGCTTCGGATTCGTCCCCTACGAGCCGATCCGGGCCGTACGAGTTCGTCTCGACAGTGGGGATTCCGAGCCGACGCGACCGGCTCTGCCTCCCGGGGGCGGACTCGTCATCAGGGAATCCGGGTATGGAACATCGGCGATCGAACAGACCGCGGTGTGCTCGGGGGAGTTCGATGTCGAAACTGGCCTGGATGCTCCGGGCCTTCTCGGCGCCGGAGTGTCTGGTCTGTTCACTGCATTGAGCCAGGTTCCCGAGATGCTGCAGACTGCGAACGTGGCGCTGGGCTCAGTGCGCGGGACGAAGTTCGCGTTCGTCGACCGAATGCGTCCGGTCGAATGGGCCGCCGCCAGAATGAGTTCGCGTTTCGACCGTCGACTCGTCGCCGCCTTTCTCAACCCGTTGACGACCAAACCCGAAGCTTCTGCCACTCTGCGCATCTACATGGAAAGCGGCGGCAGCATTGCTGAGTCTGCTGCTCGGCTGCACGTGCACGAGAATACTGTGCGCTACCGGATCGGGCAGATCGAAAGAGTGCTGGGCGCACGGCTCACTGATCCCCGGATCGCAGCGGAGATCGTGCTTGCCATGCATTGTCTCGATACTGCCGAACAAGCGTAGCCTGAGAGCATGCCCCGTCACCTCCTGACCTCGACGCCGCCGGACCCCCGTATTCGCCGAGGCGGTCCCGCCGGTGACGATGCAAACGGCGCCGACACAGCTGCCGCGCCCCAACAGCACCCCGAGGGCCCCGTCCGCGGTCGTGGGGCACTGCTCGCTCTCTGCGCCGTCCTCCTCGTCGCCTGGGTCGGCATTTCGGGCATCGGGGGCCCGTATTTCGGCAAGATCTCCGAAGTCGCCACGAACGACCGCTCGTCCTTCCTCCCCGAATCTGCGGAGTCCACGCGCGCTCAGGAGCAGATCGAGAAATTCAGCGACCTCGACTATGTTCCCGCAATCGTCGTGCTCGAGAACAGCGATGGGATCACCGGCGACGACCGGTCCCGACTCGACGATCTGACGAAGTCGCTCGAGGATGATGACCTGCTCGCCGCCGATCCCTCACCGGCCATTCCCTCCGACGATGGCGAGGCTCTCCAGATCATCCTCCCGGTCTCACAGGCGACGACGTCTGATGACGTCGAGTCCATCAGAGACACGATCGGCAAGGCCTTCCCGACCGCGTCTGCCGCCGATATGACCCCGGATCAGGCCGCCGAAGCCCCGACTGTCGTGGCAGACGTCCACGTCACCGGCCCTGCCGGTTTCTCCGCCGACCTCTCCGAAGCCTTCGCCGGCATTGATGGCATCCTGCTGCTCGTCGCGCTCATCGCCGTCTTCGTCATCCTCATCATCGTCTACCGATCCCCGCTGCTGCCCGTCATCGTCCTCTTCACCTCGGTCGCCGCGCTTGCCGCCTCGATCTTCATCGTCTGGCACCTCGCCGATGCCGGTATCCTCCTGATCAACGGGCAGGTCCAAGGCATCCTCTTCATCCTCGTCGTCGGCGCCACCACGGACTATTCCCTCCTCGTCGTCGCCCGATTCCGTGACGCGCTCCTCCACGAAGCTGACCGAATCAGGGCCGGACTGAGCGCCCTCAAGGGCGTCCTCGAACCGATTGCGGCCTCAGGCGGCACCGTCATCGCCGGGCTCCTCGTCCTCCTGCTCACCGATCTTGCGTCGACTCGTGCGCTCGGCCCGGTTGCGGCGATCGGCATCGTCGTGGCGATGCTCGCGGCACTGACCTTCCTGCCTGCCGCACTGATGATCATCGGCCGCGCCGTGTTCTGGCCCTTCCTGCCGCGCGTCCAGACAGGAACGGCTGCATCCAAGCGCGGGATCTGGGCCCGCATCGCCGAGGCGGTCGCCGAACATCCGCGCCGCATCTGGGTCACGCTCGTCATCATCCTCGCCATCCCGCTGCTTGCGCTCCCGCAGTTCAAGGCCGCGGGAGTTCCGCAGTCCGACTTCGTCCTCGGCGACTCCGAAGCCCGAGACGGCCAGGGCATCCTGGCCGAGCATTTCCCCGGTGGTTCCGGGTCCCCGGCACAGATCGTCGTGGCCGAAGATGAGCTCAGCGATGCCGCGAAGGCGGTCGGTCGCCTCGGCGGGGTCGAATCGATGACTGTCGTCGCGAACGATTCCCCAAGCGGGACGCTGTCCATCGGTACGGACGGAAAGACCGACCCACCGCGCGGTATGCCGAGTGGGGCTGGGCAGGGCGGGTCCGGTCAGCCGGAGACGCCGGCTCCGACCGAGGTCGACGGCAATGTCCTGCTGGAAGCGACCCTGACCTCCGTCGCGGATTCGGACGAGGCCGAATCGACGGTCACCGAGATCCGCGACCGGGTGCATGACATCGACGCCGGGGCGCTCGTCGGCGGGGAATCCGCGGTCGATCTCGACACGAACACCACCGCCGAGGCGGACCGGACCTTGGCCATCCCGCTCATCCTCGTCGTCATCACGGTCATCCTCATCCTGTTGCTGCGGTCCCTGCTGGCCCCGCTGCTGCTCGTGGTGCTCACCGTGCTGTCCTTCGGTACCGCGCTGGGAGTCTCCGCGCTCGTGTTCAACGATGTCATCGGGTTCTCCGGTGCCGACCCCTCGGTGCCGCTCTATGCGTTCGTCTTCCTTGTCGCGCTCGGCATCGACTACAACATCTTCCTCATGTCCCGGGTGCGGGAGGAATCGCTGCAACTGGGAACCCGAGCAGGGGTACTCAAAGGGCTCGTCTCCACGGGCGGGGTGATCACCTCGGCGGGCATCGTGCTGGCGGCAACCTTTGCTGCGCTCGCCGTCATCCCGGTGATGTTCCTCTTCCAGCTCGCTTTCATCGTCACCTTCGGCGTCCTCCTCGACGCGATCCTTGTCCGATCGCTCGTGGTGCCGGCGCTCGTCCACGACATCGGGCGCAGCGTGTGGTGGCCGTGGCAGGGGAAGATCCAGAAGGACTGAAGCGACGGACGGCTTCTAGCCCGTCGGTCAGCCGGGGCCAGGCGGCGGACGCTGTTGTCGTGAACGTCCAGGCGTGGAGAGAACGACCTGATCCCCACCGGATGCCAGGGCGGAGGCCATGACCGAGATGTCACGGACGCTCACCATGGTCGAGCACTTCGCGGTGTCACCCGCAACGACCTCGTGCGGATCGACCTCGAGAATGCCGTAGTTGCGCAGCCTCTGGACAATCGCGAGAGGCGCATCCGCGGCAGCCTATGGACACGTCCATCCGACTATGGAATTGTTGTTAATGCAACAAAGCAGGTGCCGATCTCATCTCCCAAGGAGCGCCGACAATGCCCAAGACCCAGCCTGAACCGATTCGCGACCCCGAGTCCGACCCTCTGCTCACGCCACAGAACTGCGCTGTGGCCATCATCGACTACCAGCCGGAGCAGTATCGGACTGTGCAGTCGACGACGAAGGAGCGCATCGACCTCAATGTCATCGCGCTGTGCAAGGCCGCGACGAAGTACGAGGTGCCGGTCGTCCTCTCGACTGTCGGTGTCGACCTCGGGGTCAATACCGGAACTGCCGAGGAGATCCGAAAGGAGCTGCCGGGAGTCGAGGAGATCGACCGAACCGGAGTGAACTCGTGGGAGGATTCCGACTTCCGCTCCGCCGTGCGTGCCACAGGTCGACGCAAGATCGTCATGGCCGGATTGTGGACCGAGGTCTGTCTGACCTTTCCGACACTGGATATGCTCGCCGAGGGGTTCGAGGTCTACCCCGTCGCGGACGCTGTCGGCGGAATCAGCCCTGACTCCCACCGATGGGCACTCGAGCGGATGGCTGCAGCCGGCGCGAGGCCGATCACGGCGATCTCCTTCGCCAGCGAACTCATGCGCAATTGGGCACGTTCGGACTCCGACAACCTCCGTGAGGTCATGAATTGGTACTTCCCGCTCAAAGCTGAACTCGACAAGGCGGGAAAGTAGTTGCCGGAACCTCAGAGTCCCTGAGGGGTGGGTCGGTCGAGGCCTCGCGCCGGGCGGACATTGCTGTCCGCCCGTGGATGCCGCATCGCCGGTTCGGCGGGGATGATGCGCAGCTGCATCCGGGCCTCGAGGGGACACCCGGAACGCATGCGTCTCCGGGTAGTATCATTCATACTATGAAAATGTTGTCGAAGCAACAAATTGTGAGGATTCGTCCGTGAGTTCGTCTCGCATGTCATCCCTGTCCGCCTCCGCTCGCCGTCTCGGATGCGAACCATGAGCGAAGCGTCTCCCGTCAGCAGCATCCTCCGACAGCTCGGACCGATCGAGATCGCGGCGTGGAGGCTGATGCTCGAGAAGCAGGCAGCCATGTTGGCGGAGTTCGAACGGGCGTTCCGAGGGCGACACGGACTTACTACCAACGAGTTCGATGCGCTCATCAACATCCCGCCCGGCCAGCGGATTCGCCACCGCGACCTGCTGAGGAACATGGTGGTCAGCCGCAGTGCTCTGAGCCGGATCCTCGGGCGTCTCGAAGCACGCGGGCTGGTCGCGCAGTCGACCGATTCCGACGATCAGCGCGGCGTGTGCGTCAGCCTCACCGAGCGGGGAGAGTCCGTGCGCGGCGCGGCCGAGCAGACGAACGGCGAAATCGTCCTCTCCGCCTTCGCCGGTCTGGGTGAGGGGGAATCGGAGCAGCTGTTCGACCTGGTCTCGAAGATCAAGCCTCATCGCCCGCGGGGTCGAGGCGAATCGCAGACCGCGTCCGAGGCGGATGCCGCACACGGGGGTACGCTACCGGCATGAGCAACGTCGATACGAAACCGGATCAGATCGTCTGCAAGTCCGGCGGCCTCCCCGGCCCCAACTGTGACCAGCAGGGACGATCCCCTGTCGAGATCATCACCTCCCGCGAAGTGCCGCTGGGCGGACCTCGTGCGATGACCGTGCGTCGGACCCTGCCGCAGCGTCAGCGCTCGCTGATCGGACCCTGGTGCTTCGTCGACCACTACGGCCCGGCCGATGTCTCCGTCACCGGCGGGATGGACGTCGCACCCCACCCGCACACCGGTCTGCAGACCGTGAGCTGGCTGTTCGACGGCGCCATCCAGCACATCGACTCAGGCGGCAACGCGGGCCTCGTCCTGCCCGGAGAGGTCAACCTCATGACCGCAGGAGCCGGCATCTGCCACTCCGAGGTCTCGACCGAGGAGACGACGACGCTGCACGGTGTCCAGCTGTGGCTGGCCCTGCCCGACGCCACGCGTCACCGGCCCGAACGCGAATTCGAGCACTTCGAACCCACACCCGTGCCCTTCGACGGTGGGGAAATGCTCGTCTTCCTCGGCCGCCTCGGCGAAGGATCGTCACCGGTGCACACGCACACCCCGCTGCTCGGTGCCGAGATCCGTCTCAATCCGGGCGCAGTCATTGACCTGCCCGTCGATCCCCGGTTCGAGCACGGCCTCCTCGTCGACTCCGGCGACATCACTTTGGAGAACGTCGACCTGCCGGTCGCAGCGATCGGCTATACGGGAATCGGCGTCGATGAGCTGCGCATCGCCAACCGCGGCGACGAACCCGGCCGACTCATCCTCCTCGGCGGCGAGCCATTCCCCGAAGAGATCGTGATGTGGTGGAATTTCGTCGGCCGCACCCATTCGGAGATCGCCCAGTACCGCGAGGAATGGCAGGCCGAAGGCGAGCGTTTCGGGGCTGTCGACGGCTATGTCGGCAAGGGCGGTCCCGGTCGGAATGCCGATGGCATGGGCAGGCTGCCCGCGCCGAGGCTGCCCGACGTCACGATCAAAGCGCGGAAGAATCCGCCCCCGCGGGTTCAAGGAGGGCCCGAGGAATGAGGCTCGGGGAATACCTCCGAACCGGAAATCTCCTGTACTGAAAACCGGACCATCGGTCCTGAGCGAAAGGGTTGCACCAATGCCGAAGACATTCGAAGACAAGACCGGGGCCGAAGTCACGGTCTCACTGAACGAATCAACGCAGGCCTATGAGATCGCCGTGGCCGATGGGACTGTCGCCGGGAGTGCCTATTACCTGCCCGGCCCCGACGCGGAGACCGAACGCATCTTCTTTCACACGGTCGTCGACGAGCAGTTCGGCGGCCGCGGACTGTCGAAGTTCCTCGTCGCCGAGGCCCTCGATGATTCTCGTGAGCGCGGGATCACGGTCGTTCCCGTCTGCCCGCTCTTCGTCAAGAAGCTGAAGGAGTCCGGCGATGACTATGCCGCGCAGGGCGGTAAGTTCCGCAATGCCACGGGTGCCGACATCGACATCGTCAAGCGACAGGCGTGAGTGAGGGAATGAGCAACGCCAGCCGACCTTTCATCGACAAGATCCACCCCGAGAACTACAAGGCGCTGGCCCAGGCGGCGGCGAGTTCGCGGAAAGCCTCACGTGCCGCCGGCCTCGATGACGCGCTCATCGAGCTCGTCAACACGCGTGTATCGCAGATCAACGGATGCCGTACCTGCCTGAGCATCCATGCCCCGGCTGCCCGGAAGGCCGGGGTCTCCCAGCTCAAACTCGATGTGCTGCCGAGCTGGCATGAGGCCGAGATCTTCACCGATCAGGAGTTCGCGGCGCTGACCCTGGCAGAGTCACTGACAGTGCTGGACAAGGCCGAGGATCGGGATGCGATCGCCGCCGAGGTGGCTCAGCATCTGACGACCGAGCAGATCTCTGCGGTCGAGTGGTCGACCATCCTCATCAACGCGTTCAACCGGATTTCGATCGCCAGCGATCATCCTGTGTTCGGAGCAGAGCAGGGCTGAGTCCTCACCGGCGCGGTGGGAAGTGCTGTGCTGAAGCGGAGATCGGTCAGTGTGTCAGTTGATGATCTCCTTGGTGTCGTCCTCGCGGATGGCGGCGAGGCGCTCGCGCCACATCTGCAGGTCCGTCTCGCTCAGTCGTTTCCAATCGGTGACCTCGCGGACGATGCGCAGAGGCTCGGTGCTGCGGTAGGAGCGGGTGGGGTTGCCGGGGAACTTCTTGTCCGTGACGTTCGGATCATCGACGAAGTCGCCGAGCGGTTCGACCTCGTAGACGTGCGGTGATCCGGAGTTGAGGGCCGCCACTTCGGCGGCCAATCCTGCTCCGTCGGGCAGGGCCGTGAAGTAGATATGGTTCATCGTCACTTCGGGGCGGTAGTTCGAGGCGAAGCCCGCAGTCAGCAGGTCTCCGGGTTCGAGTTCGGCACGGGTGCCGTGGAAGAAGGGTCCCTCATCGAGTGCTGCAGCCATGGCGTCGAATATACGCCCGAAGACTGCGGATCGGCTTCAGCATCGGCGACTAGAATGGACCTTGAGCAGGCGGTGACGAGCGCTGCGACAGAGGTGCTTCCCGGGTGCTGAGACTTCCGTCCCGCGATTCGATAACTTCGGCCATACTCTCCTGAGCGAACGACGTCCCGAGCGAACGATTCCGGTGACGTCGTCGACGTACCTACGTGAAGGAGCCCATCCCGCCTATGTCCGCCGATATGACGTCGCAGACGAAGAACGCCGCCTCGGCGCCGAAATCACTGACCGGACGGCTCCGCCTCATCGGTCCGGGGATCGTTCTGGCACTCGCGAGCGTCGGTGCCTCGGACATGATCACGACGATGAACTCCGGAGCGGAATACGGACTCGCGCTCATCTGGGTGTTCACGGTCGGCATCATCCTCAAGTTCGTCCTCTCCGAGGCGGTCGCGCGGCTGCAGATGAGCGGTGACCGCTCTTTGATCTCCCACCTCACCCGGTTCGGCGGGCGGACCTTCCCGGTGCTGTTCCTCATCGCGGAGCTGCTCGTCGGGCTGTTCTTCGGGGCCGGCGTCATCGCGGTGACGACGACGATCCTGCAGGCGATCTTCCCCGTTCTGCCGTTCTGGCCGACCGCGATCGTCGTGCTGCTCTCTGCTGCAGTGCTTGTCGGCATCGGCCGGTACGGGATCGTGGAGAAGGCCATGATGGGCTTCGGAATCATCATGTTCTTCGGCATCCTCGCTCTGGCGATCTCGGTGTTCCAGGGCCAGGACGCGCAGGAGGTCGCCGCGGCGACGGTTGTGCCGACGTTCCCGAACTCCTCGATCATCACGGTGATGTCGCTCATCGGCGGGGTCGGGGGAGCGACCGGCATCCTCGCCTACTCATTCTGGATCCGCGAGAAGGCGTGGCGGACGCCTGATTGGAAGCCCGTCGTCCGCCTCGACCTGTTCATCAGCTATGGACTCGTCTTCGTCTTCGCTGTGGCGATGAGCGCCGTGGGTGCCTTCATCCTCTACGGGCAGGGCTTCGCGATCTCGGACAACGATGCGCTGTTCGCCATCGCCGATGACCTCGTCGGGCGGATCGGTGAGACCGGGCGGCTCGTCTTCCTCATCAGCTTCCTCGCGGTGGTGTACACGAGCGTGCTCGGTGGATTCTCCGGCATCGCATACGTCACCGCCGACTGCCTGCGCGTGCTTCGCCGCTACCCGCATCAGGACGAACCTGCCCATGAGATGTCGGCGAAGTCGATCGAGTTCCGCGGGGTCCTTGTCTACCTCTCGGTCGCGACAGTGGTCATCATGAGCCTCGGCAAACCCGTCACCCTCGTGCTCGTCTACGCGGCGATCAGCGCGTTCATCTTGCCGGTGCTCGCGCTCGCGCTGCTCGTCATCCTCAACCGTTCCTCCGTTCCGGCTCAGCTGCGCAATACGAAGTGGTCGAACGTGCTGTTGGCCGTGTGCCTGGCACTGTTCGGGTTCCTCGCCGCACTGCAGGTCAAGGAGTCGGTGATGGGGTTCATCGGGTGAAGCAAGTCGACCGCTGAGGCACCAGGTCAGAGATAGACACTCTCGGCTCGGCGGCAGACGAGTGGGACAGCCTCCTTCTCGAAGAACTGTCCCACCCGAAGCGACTGCAATGCGTCAGTGCACGCCGGACATCACCCCACGAACGCCGTCGCGAAGAACGGTACGAACGTGACCAGCGCGAGCGCCGCCAACAGCACCAGCGCACTCGGCAAGGCGGCCTTCGCGACTCCGACGACGCTCATGCCCGACATGCCGGAGGCGACGAACAGGTTGAGTCCCAGGGGTGGCGTGATCATGCCGATCTCGAGGTTCATCACCACGATGATGCCGAAGTGGATCGGGTCGATGCCCAACTCCATAGCGATCGGCAGCAGGATCGGGGCGAGGATGAGGATCGCCGAGGACGTCTCCATCACGCAGCCGACGAACAGCAGCAGGATGTTGACGAGGATGAGGAACTGCCACGGTTGCAGGTCCCACGCGGCGATCGTCGTCGAGATCTGTCCCGGAATCCGCTCACTGGCGAGCACGAAGGTGAACAGGATGCCGTTGGCGATGATGAACATGACCATCGCCGAGGTCTTCACCGACGCAAGCGTGACCTCCCACAGCTGCGAGAACTTGATTTCGCGGTAGATGAGCAGCGACACGACCAGCGAATAGGCGACGGCCACGGCGGCCGCCTCGGTGGGGGTGAACCAGCCGGAGTAGATGCCGCCGAGGACGAGGAACGGCAGGGCCAGGGCGAGGATCGCATCCCGGAACGCCTTGAGCTTGTCCTTGCTCGACATCCGGAAACCGACCCCGGCGTGACCGTAGCCCTTCTTCCACGCGACGAAGACGGCCATGCCCAACAGCATCACACCGGCGAGGATGCCCGGCAGGACGCCTGCGAGGAACAGGTCGCCGATGTTCTGCTCGGTGGCGATGCCGAAGACGATGAGCGGAATCGACGGCGGGATGAGGATCCCCAACGATCCCGAGGTGGCCACGAGTCCCGTGGAGAACTCCTTCGGGTACCCGTTCTTCACCATCGCCGGGATCATCAGCGCACCGACCGCGACGACCGTAGCCGGCGAGGAACCGGAGACCGCGGCGAAGAACATGCATGCCAGCACAGTGGTGATCGCCATACCGCCGCGCAGGTGCCCGACCATGGCCGCACCGAAGTCGGTCAGCCGCCTCGAGATCCCACCGCGGGACATGATGTTCGCCGCGAGGATGAAGAACGGAATCGCCATGAGCGGGAACGAATTGAGCGCGTTGAATAGCCGTTCCGAGACCTGAGTCATCGGAATGAGCGTGAAGTAGTAGAAGTAGACGAGGCTGGTCAAGCCCAAGGCGACCGCAATCGGCGCCGAGGTGACGAGCAGAGCGATGAGGACGACGACGAGGACGATGGTGGCTTCGAACATCAGCGATCGCCTCCCTTCTCGTCGGTCCCGCCATCGCCGAGGCGGTCGCTCCCGTTGTCCTTGTCCGCGCGGTTCGCGTGGTCGCTTCGACTGGCAGCACTGTCGTGCCGTCCTGTGTTGTCGGGTCCGTCATCGACGATCGCGATGTCCTCGACGTCGATGCCGACGGCGGCGGCCTCCTCGGCCAGGACATCCTTGTCGAGCTCCGTCGCAGGAGTGCGCAGGGCCCGGACCGTCATCTCCACCGCGCGGATGAAGAACAGCGTCATGCCCACGGCCAGCGAGAGCTCGACGACCCACAGCGGCAGCTTGAGCGCCGGGGTGATCGTCGTCCGCGAGAACGGTTCGGTGATGAGCGCCCAGGACAGGTAGGCGATGAAGCCCGCGTAGACCAGAGTGGCCAGTCCGCCGAGGACGACGAAGAACTTCTTCGCCCTGCCCTTGAGCAGAGCCGGCATGATATCGACGGCCACGTGCTCGTTGTGACGCAGGGTGACCACCGCGCCGAAGAACGTCGAGAAGATGATGAGATAGATGACTGCTTCTTCGGACCAGAAGAGGACGTCACCGGTGATATTGCGCAGCAGCACGGCGAAGACCGCCAAAGCGGTGGCCGCGATGAGGCAACCACCGGCGAGGACGTTCTCGACCCGGCTGAGGTACGTGTCGATGATCTTCATGTTCAGCCCCTCTCCGCGTTGCGTTCGAGCAGCTCGTCGACGACCTCAGGACCGATGACGTCGCGGTACTTCTCGTATTCGGAAGGCACGACCATGTCCTTGAACGCTTGGCGCTCCTCCTTGCTCGGGATGACGATCTCGGTGCCGCCGGATTCCTCGATGGTCCTCTTCGACTCTTCGTTGACCTTCTGAGCCTCTTTGCGGTTGAACTCGCTGGCCTCATCGGCAGCCTCGTCCACTGCGGACTGCAGATCGTCCGGCAGCTCGTCGTACCAGCGCTTGTTCACTGTGAGGATGTAGCCGATGTAGCCGTGATCGAGCTCGGTCACGTACTTCTGGACGGTGTGCATGTTCTGCGACTGGATATTCGAGTAGGTGTTCTCACCACCGTCGATGAGTCCCTGCTGCAGCCCGCTGTAGACCTCGGCGAACGCGAGCGGAGTCGGAATGCCACCCCAGGTCTCGAACTGGGTGCGCAGCACGTCCGAGGGCTGGATGCGGTACTTCTTGCCCTTCATGTCCTGGGGCTTCAGCGTCTTGTTGTTGGAGTGGATCTGCTTCATCCCCGAGTCCCACAAACCGAGGACCTTGAGCCCATTGGCTTCCAGATCGGGGTTCGCGTAGATCGCCTTGCCGATCTCCGTATCAGGACTGGCGACCTCTGGAATCTCGTCCGGATCGTCGAAGATGAACGGCAGGTCGAGAACCTGCAGGCTCGGTGCGATCGTCGTGAACTTCGCGCTCGCGGGAGCCAGAACTTGGACGGCATTGGACTGGATGGCCTGCATCTCGTCCTTGTCGCCGTAGAGTTCCGAGTTCGGGAACACCTCGACCTCGATGCGGCCGCCGGACTTCTTCTCGACCTGTTCGGCGAAGAAGTCGGCGGCCAATCCCTTCGGTGTGCCCACCGAGGTGACATGGGCGAAGCGCAGTTCGAATTTCTGTTGATCTCCGCTGCGGGCGGGATTGCATCCGCTCAGCAGCAGGAGGCTTATCGAGAGGCCCGCGATCAGCGGCTTCCATCTCGGTCGTCTCATTGACGTCATCGTCAGCTCCAGTCAGGTTGGCCAGGGGCGATGCCGATCGGGAACGCGTGTGCGGACAGGCGAGCCCGACCGCTTCGACGGCTGATCATTGCCGGGCGGAGAGCTCGTGCCGAGTCATGTTCTCGATCGACCGTTCACGAGCCTAGAGGACTTTTCGCTGATTTCCAATATGATCCTACAAAGAATGCATTATTTGTTGGCAGATCGGTTCACGGGCGAGTTCTGGGGTGGATCTGCAGTCGATAGCGCGGGCGCGAGCGACCGGACCGCAGGGGGAGCAGCGTGTTCAACCCGTGCCGAAGCCGTCAGCTCGCGTCGAGGTCGCTTCAGTCAGCGTCGAAATCGAAGGGGTCGGAGACGGCATGACCCGTCGTTGATTCGGCCAGGCGGAGAAAGCCGTTCGTGATGTGATCGCCGAGGTGGCGCGCCGCCGCGTCCGGATCGACGTCACGCACGGCGTCGACGATCGACTGATGTTCGGCGTGCACCTGGTCGAGTCTCTCGGGGCTGTCGAGGGTGAGGTCCCACGGGAACGCTCGCCAGCGTGCGGCGATGTCGTCGCGCAGCGCGGGCATTCCGCAGCGGTCGTAGAAGAAGAAGTGGAATTCCTCGTTGCGGGTGTTGCGTCCCAGCGAATCACCGTCGGCGCTGGCCTCGTCAAGCGCCTCGAGCAGACGCTCGGCCTGCCGCAGCTCGTGCCGGGAGATCCGCGTGGTGGCGCGGGCGATGGCGAAGGTCTCGGTGAGCTTGCGGGTGACGAAGAGGGACTTGAGGCGGTCGACGTCGACGCCGGCGACGCGCACGCCCCGGTGGGCTTCGGAGGTGACGAGTCCCTCGGCTTCGAGGATCCGCAGGGCCTCCCTGACCGGGGTGATGGAGGCGTTGAACCATTCGGCGACCTGGTCCTGTCGCAGTCGTTCGCCGCGATCGAGCTCGCGGGAGAGGATCTTGCGACGGAGGCCGAGGACGATGACGTCCCGCTTCGTCGATGCCGACTCCTGATCCACCCGATGCCTTTCGTTCATGCACCCACCGACGGCGGGCGCCTTTTTCATGTCTCGGTGGCCTCAGTCTACAGGCTGAAGGGTCGACTGAGATCAGATAATGCATTATCGGTTGAGATATGTATGATGTTGATGTCAATGTTTCACACCTCGTCGTGGAGGGCCGATGGCCACTGCTGCACCGACGTCCGTACCGAGCCCCGTGGGGCAGGACGACGCGACCGACCGGAATCTGCCGCTGACCGGCATCACCGTCATCAGCTGCGAACAGGCGGTTGCTGCCCCCTTCGCCTCACGCCAACTGGCGGATCTCGGAGCCCGGGTCATCAAGATCGAACGTCCCGGTGTCGGTGACTTCGCCCGCGGTTACGACACGACCGTCAACGGACTCTCAAGCCACTTCGTGTGGATCAACCGGAACAAGGAGAGCCTGGCGCTCGATCTCAAGAGCCCCGATGGGCTCAAGATCCTTTACGATCTCATCGCCTCGGCCGATGTCTTCATCCAGAACTTCGCCCCCGGCGCGGCAGAGAGACTCGGCCTCGGCGCCGACGCACTCCGGTCGATCAACCCTCGACTGATCCATGCGTCGATCTCCGGATACGGAACGGACGGGCCGTACAAGGATGCGAAGGCCTACGATGCACTTGTGCAGGCCGAAGCAGGACTGGTCTCCGTGACCGGAACAGAGGAGTTCCCCGCCAAGACGGGTATCTCGACGGCGGACATCGCCGCGGGAATGTACACCTACTCCGGGATCCTCACCGCTCTCTACAAACGGGAGCGCACCGGCGAAGGCGCCACGCTGTCGACGAGCCTCTTCGACTCCCTCGTCGAATGGATGGGCTACCCGCTCTACTTCACCCGCTACGGCGGCACCCGCCCGACCCGAGCCGGCACCTCCCACGCAGCCATCGCCCCTTACGGGGCCTTCACCTGCGGCGACGGCACCCAGATCATGCTCGCCATCCAGAACGAACGCGAATGGGAACGCTTCGCCACTCAAGTCCTCGACCGACCCGATATGGTCACCGACGACCGCTTCGACCGGGCGGCCCACCGCTACGCCCACCGGCACGAACTCCAGGAGATCATCGAGAGAGCCTTCTCCGCGCTCACCGGCGAATCCTGCGACGCCCTGCTCGAGGCGGCCGCGGTCGCCCACTCGAGGCAGCGCGATATGAGCGAGATCGCGAACCATCCGCAGCTGACCGAACGCCACCGCTGGCACGACGTCGAGACGCCTGCCGGGCCGATCTCCATGCTCGCGCCCCCGGTCGAGATGTCCGGGGTGGGGCAGCGGATGGATCCGATCCCCGCTGTCGGGCAGAATTCGGAGTCCATCCTCGGCGAATTGGGAATGGACGCCGAGGCGATCGGCGAACTGCGCCGCAACGGGGTGATCTGACGGCGATGGACGACGAACCTGCACGCACGACCGACAGTAAGGCCGTCTCGGTGAGGGCCACTACCGACGGTTTCGCATACTCACCCCTGCTGCCCACCGACGGTGAGGGCCCGCGGATGCGCAGGCTCGACATCGGAGGAGTGGAGACGACCACCACCGAGGTGGCCGGGACGTCTCGCAGTTTCCTCTCCGTGGCACCTGAGACCTTGTCCGACCTCGCCGAGGTGGCCTTCAAGGAGATCTCGCACTACCTGCGCACGGACCACCTGGCCAGTCTGAGGGCGATCATCGATGACCCGGAGGCCAGCGACAACGACGTCTTCGTCGCCCTCGATCTGCTGCAGAACGCCGCAGTCTCGGCCGGGGAGATCCTGCCGATGTGTCAGGACACGGGCACGGCGATCGTCTCGGCCAAGCGCGGCCCGAACGTGCTCACCGACGGCGACGATGCCAGGCACCTGTCCCGCGGAATCGGCCGTGCCTACGAGGAGCTCAACCTCCGCTATTCGCAGCTGGCACCGACGAGCCTGTTCGAGGAGACGAACACCGGCACGAACCTGCCCGCCCAGATCGAGGTGGCCCTGAGCCCGGCCGATGACTACGAGCTGCTGTTCATGGCCAAGGGAGGAGGAAGCGCGAACAAGTCCTTCCTCTTCCAGGAGACGAAGGCCGTGCTCAACGAGTCGGCGATGCTCGACTTCCTCGCGGAGAAGACCTCCACTCTGGGCACCGCGGCCTGCCCTCCCTATCATCTGGCTGTCGTCATCGGCGGACCCTCGGCCGAGTTCACGCTCAAGACCGCGAAGCTCGCCAGCGCCCACTATCTCGATGACCTGCCTGAGACCGGCGATGCCGCATTGGGCCACGGTTTCCGAGACCGGGAGTTCGAGAAGACCGTCTTCGAACTCACTCAGAACCTCGGCTTCGGTGCCCAGTTCGGCGGCAAGTATTTCTGCCACGACGTCCGGGTCGTCCGGCTGCCCCGACACAACGGGTCCCTGCCGATCGCGATCGCCGTGAGCTGTTCGGCCGACCGGCAGATCATCGCCCGCATCAACGCAGACGGCGTATTCATCGAAGAGCTCGAACACGATCCGGCGAGGTTCCTGCCGGCGATGGGCCGCGTCGAGGAGATCGAATCCGGGAATGTCACCGCCATCGACCTCGACCGACCGATGCCGCACCTGCAGACACAGCTGTCCGGGCTGTCGGTCGGGGATCGGGTGTCACTGACGGGAACGGTCGTCGTCGCTCGCGATATCGTCCACGCGGAACTGCGGGACCGCCTCGACGCGGGTGGGCAGCTTCCCGACTATTTCAAGGATCACCCCATCTACTACGCGGGGCCGGCGAAGACGCCCGAGGGGATGCCCTCGGGGTCGTTCGGTCCGACCACCTCGTCGCGGATGGACACCTATGTGCGCCGGTTCCAGGAGGCCGGCGGGTCGATGATCATGCTCGGCAAAGGCAACCGGTCCGCACAGGTGAAGAGCTCCTGCGCCGAATTCGGCGGCTTCTACCTCGGGTCGATCGGCGGACCGGCCGCCCGATTGGCGCAGGATTGCATCACCTCGGTCGAGGTTCTCGATATGGAAGAGCTCGGGATGGAAGCCGTGTGGAAGATCCGGGTCGAGGACTTCCCTGCGTTCATCATCACCGACGACAAGGGAAATGACTTTTTCGACAGCACCGGTCCACCGACGCTCGGCCTCGGGCGGACCCGCACGGTGCGCGACGGCACCCGATTGGACTGAGCTATGACAACAACGAACGAGCAGAGGATTTCACCATGGCAGTGAGCAATGAAGAGCAGATGATGATCGATCTGGTCGCCGAATTCATCGACGAGCAGGTCAAGCCATCGGTCAACAAGGTCGAGCACGCCAACGAGTATCCCGAGGCGTGGATTCAGACGATGAAGGATATGGGCATCTACGGGCTCGCCATCGACGAGCCGTGGGGGATGGGCAAGGTCTCGACCGAGGCGTATGCGCTCATCACTCAGGAGCTCGCTCGCGGGTGGATGTCGCTGGCCGGTGCCATGGGCGGGCACACCGTCGTCGCGAAGCTCCTCCAGGAATACGGCACCGATGAGCAGAAGGATAAGTACCTGCCGCGAATGGCCACGGGCGAGCTGCGGGCGACGATGGCGCTGACCGAACCCGGCGGCGGCTCCGACCTGCAGGCCATGCGCACCACTGCGGTCAAGGACGGTGACGACTACGTCATCAACGGTTCGAAGACGTGGATCACGAATGCCCGGAAGTCCGATCTCATCGCGCTGCTGTGCAAGACCGACCCCGAGGCGGAACCGCGGCATAAGGGCATCTCGATCATCCTCGTGGAGAAGGGGGAGGGGTTCACCGTCTCCCAGGATCTGTCGAAACTCGGGTACAAGGGCGTCGAGACCTGCGAGCTGTCCTTCGACGGTCTGAGGCAGCCGCAGTCGCAGCTGCTCGGAGAGGCCGAGGGGGTCGGGTTCAAGCAGATGATGAAGGGACTCGAGATCGGCCGCATCCAGGTCGCGTCCCGGTCGCTCGGTGTTGCGCAGGCGGCGCTCGATGATGCGGTGAAGTACTCGCAGGAGCGTGAGTCGATGGGCAAGCCGATCTGGAAGCATCAGTCGGTGGGCAGCAAGCTCGCCATGATGGCCACGAAGCTCGAGGCCGCCCGGCAGCTCGTCCTCCACGCCGCCCGTACCTACGATTCGGGTGCGCGAGTGGACATGGAGGCCGGAATGGCGAAGCTCTACGCCTCGGAGATGGCCGCCGAGGTGGCCCTCGACGCCATCCGCGTGCATGGCGGTTACGGATACTCCACCGAGTACGACGTCGAGCGCTACTACCGTGACGCTCCGCTGATGATCGTCGGCGAAGGTACGAACGAGATCCAGATGAACGTCATCGCCAAGCAGCTCATCGGCCGGAACAAGGCCTGAGGGTTCACCGGCTACTGCTGGCCCACGGTTGGGCAACCTGCCCACCCGCGCCTGACGTACCCGCACGATCCGCCTCCAGACTTCTGGCCACGAACTCAACTCGAGGGAAGAACATGACTCACAAACCCCGTCCGCGTCCGGACACTCCGCACATGATGACCGAGGAGCGCCTCGAAATTCAGGCGCTCGCCCGCGAGTTCGCCCGCGATGTCGTCCTGCCGATCGCCAACGAGCTCGACCCGGTCGAGGGGCAGTTCCCGGATTCTATGGTCAAGCAGATGGCCGAGATGGGCTTCTTCGGCATCCTCATCCCCGAAGAGTACGGGGGACTGGGGCTCGGCGTGTTCGAGTACTGCCTCGTGGCCGAAGAGCTCTCACGTGCCTGGATGTCGGTGGCCGGACTGCTCGCCCGCGGCAACGGCATGGGTGGGGGGTTCTCCCCCGAGCAGGAAGCCCGTCTGCTGCCGAAGGTCGCTGCCGGCGAGTACCTCGGCGCGTTCGCCCTCTCCGAGGCCGAAGCCGGGTCCGATGTCGCGAATCTGCGGTGTAAGGCCGAACGCAATGCCGATGGTGATTGGGTCATCAACGGGACGAAGATGTGGTGCACGTATGCCGATCAGGCCGACTACATCGTCCTCTTCGCCCGCACCTCGGTGGAGGAGAAGCGGCATCGGGGGATCTCGGTGTTCCTCGTCGAGAAGGAACGCGGCACCTTCCCCGAAGGCATTTCCGGGGCACCGGCGAAGAAGATCGGCTACCACGGGTGGAAGACCTGGGAACTGTCGTTCGACAACTTCGTCTTGCCAGCCGATTCGCTCCTCGGTGAGGAAGGCCGTGGGTTCTACCAGGCGGTGTCGGGCCTCGAAGTCGGACGTGCGCACACGGCGGCCCGGTCGATCGGTCTGGCACAGGCGGCGCTCGAGGACTCGGTGAAGTACCTCAAGGAACGGGAGCAGTTCGGGCATCCGCTCGCGGACTTCCAGCACCTGCGGTTCAAGGTCGCGGACATGGCCGCGCAGATCGAGGCGTGCCGACAGCTGATGTACCACGTATGCACGGAGATCGATTCGGGTCGTCGGTGCGACAAGGAAGCGGCGATGGTGAAGTACCTGGCCGGAGAGATGAGCGAGAAGGTCACCTCCGAGGCTCTGCAGATCCATGGCGGTGCCGGATACACGAAGGACTTCGCCGTCGAACGCCACTGGCGGGATGCTCGCCTGACGAAGATCTTCGAGGGCTCGTCGGAGATCCAGATGCGCATCATCTCCGACGAACTCCTAGGACGTTAATCCCAATTACTACCCGACGGCGGCCCAGCAACCTGGCGCCAGGTATCTGCGCCGCCGTCGGGTAGCAATTGGGAACCTCTGGGCGCACTACACGAATCACCGATAGGAACTTGACTGCGATGACTGAGACGAACATCCACGATTGGGTCGGGCGAACCGCGACCATGTCAGAGACCGCCGACGGGGAGCGGGCCGCACGACTGGCAACACTTCTCGGTCACGACGGCGACCGGGTCGCGCCACTGTTCCCACTCGGGCACTGGCTGCACTTCTCCGAAGACGATGTGCCGATGAGTGAACTCGGGGCCGACGGGCATGCCGCGCTCGGCGGGTTCATGCCCCCGGTGCCGTTGCCCAGGCGGATGTGGGCCGGCAGCAAGCTCGAGTTCCACGCCCCGATCCTGCCCGGGCAGACGATCGAGCGGACGACGACGATCGAATCGATCACGGAGAAGACGGGGAGCACCGGGCCCCTGTGCTTCGTTGTGCTCCGCCACGAGCTCACCGCGGATGGGAAGCCTGCCACGACAGATCGGCACACGATCGTCTACCGCGAGGCCACCTCGGTGCCGGAGGGATCGGCGGCGAAGCCCCCGCGTGAGGACTCGCCGGTCCCGGACGGTTGGGACTGGACGCGCTCGGTCCGACCGAACGAGGTCATGCTCTTCCGCTACTCGGCGCTGACGTTCAACTCCCACCGCATCCACTACGACCACCCGTACGTCACCGAGGTCGAAGGCTACCCCGGGCTCGTCACCCATGGACCGTTGACCGCGACGCTGCTGTTGGACGCGTTCATGTCCACCCACCCCGAGGCGGCCGTGACCGGATACCGGTTCACCGCGAAGTCCCCGTTGTTCGCGAACGAGCAGATCCACCTCGTCGGGCGCGAGAGCGAGGTCGGAGTACACGAGTTGCAGGCAATCGCCCCAGGTGGGAAGACCGCAATCGCAGCCACAGTGACGACGAAGAACTGAGGAGAAACAGCATGACCGACACCCGCCCCGCACCCCTGACCGGCCTCAAGATTGTTGAGATCTCTGCGTTCGTCGCAGCCCCCTTGGGCGGGATGACATTGGCGCAACTCGGTGCTGATGTTATTCGCATCGATCCGATCGGTGGGAACATCGATGCGAACCGGTGGCCGATCAGCGATGAAGGCACCTCGATCTATTGGGCGTCTCTGAATAAGGGGAAGCGCTCGGTCACGCTGGATCTGAAGTCCGAGGAAGGCCAGAAGATCGCCACAGACCTCATCGCCGAGGCGGGCACGCTCATCACTAACCTTCCGGCCCGAGGGTGGCTTTCGTACGAGAACCTTGTGCAGCACCGTGAGGACCTCGTCATGCTGCGCTTGGGTGGGTGGCACGACGGATCGCCGGCAGTGGATTACACGGTGAATGCGGCCAGCGGGTTCCCGATCATCACCGGCGATGACGAGCGTCCGGTGAACAACGCGGTCCCGGCGTGGGACGTCGCCGCAGGACTCTATATTTCCAATGGAATCATGGCTGCCGAGCTGGATCGTCGTTCCTCGGGCAAGGGCCAGGAGATCACTCTGGCGCTGTCAGATGTGATGCTCGCCACCGTCGGCAACCTCGGCTATATCGCCGAGGTTCAGGCGACAGGGAAGACTCGAGGTGCCTTGGGCAATGGTCTCTACGGTGCCTATGGGCAGTCGTTCGAGTGCGCGGATGGCCGTCAGGTGATGGTTGTCGTCATCTCTAACAAGCACTGGCGCGGTTTGGGGAAGGCGACAGGGCTTGCCGAGAAATTGGAGATGATCGGACCGCTGCTTGATGTGGACTTGTCGACCGAAGGTGGTCGGTTCGAGGCTCGGGAAGCGATCGACGCGGTCGTGCGGCCGTGGTTCGCCAAGCACGCCGCCGAGGAGGCTGAAGCAGCGTTGGCTGAAGCCGGGGTACTCGTCGGCGGATTCCAGACGTTCGAGGATCTAGTGACGAACGATCCTCGGTGTTCGACGGAGAATCCGATGCTCACCGAAATCGACCAGACGGGTGTCGGACGAGTACTCGCCCCACGTGTGCCGTTGGAGTTCGGAGGAACGCCGGTGCCAGATGCTGTGCCAGCGCCAGCATTGGGTGGGGATACTGAGGCTGTGCTAGCTGGCAAGTAAGCTGTCGTAGACACTAGTTTGCAGTGTCCATTGACACACCAGCGTCGTCGACTCTCTACGGTAGTTAGTTCAGGCTATATCAGCGGCTGTGGCGTTCTTGAACTGGTCATATTTGTATTTGAGTAGATCATGCTGGGGTCGATCTCGCCTATGCTTCGGGACTGTCATGAGATTCATTCCGTGAAGTTCCTGCAGGCCGTGTCTAAGCATAGGACCGTCAATTTCATTGAGGAGATCATGCCGGATTTCGACTGTGTAGTCTGGACGGACTCCAAGGAAGAATTTGTCGAACGCAGCGTGATGGATCTTGCACATCGCTAAACCGTTAACTACTGAAGGCACCCCTTTCTCGTCGGAATCGTTCACGATATGTGCAGCGTCGAGAAGCGGCGGATGTGCCAAATTACAGACTGAACAGCGGTTCTCATACGCTGCGAGCACGGTGGATCTAAATACGGGTTGGTGGACACGTATTGGTGGACACGTACCTTCGCCATCCGCCTGAGGTAGCGCTTAGCTACAAACTCTTGTGCAGAAAAATCGATCCCGCTGATGTCACTGGCATCTTCGGGTGTCGTCAATAGGAACCGCTTCTCTCGAGGTTCTTCACCGACGACATACGTCGGTGCGATTACCTGGAAACGTGCAGGTTGCATGCCTACACCCCAGAACCAGATAATTGGAACCTGCGTTTCCATTGCGTTTCGGAGGCCAATATTTTCGGAGAAGAAGGGATCGTCTCCGCGCCACATGTATCTGAACAGGCCATCATCGCCGATGGCGTCCTCGTATGGCCTTTTTTGGCCCGGTCCGCGGAAGACAGTTTGGATTGAAAGCGCTGACGAAAATCCTTTAGGTTTTCGAATTCCTTGCTGAGTTGATTGCAGTTTGAATTGCTTGCCGTCGAACTGAAAGTCTTGAATTTCTTCTCGAGTGAGCGGGTCACGACCTCCGTCCGTTCGCATTTGCAACCAAGAGATTGCTGCCTCTCGAAGCCCTGCGGGTTCAGCCACAGCTAGCCTACTTTCCCGTCAACTTCGGCATTGATCCCATTTCGTTGGATGAGGCGTACTACTGGAAGGTCTGGTTCGGCCCAATCAAGGTGGTCAAGCTCTTCCACGGAACACCAGCGAAGCTCGTCGTGATCAGTGCTCCGTTGAGGACGTGTTTCGGTTTCAGCCCAATAGCAAGCGAGATCAATCGACGTTCGGGTGGTCGTTGTGGTGTCTCGCGATATCAAGCTTCCGATAGAGCTGTTCTCCAGGCTGAGTTCTTCGGCCAATTCTCTCTGGAGCGCCTCCTCGGCAGATTCTCCCGCCTCAACTTTTCCGCCAGGAAATTCCCATTTGCCGCCTGCGGTCTTTTCCGGCTTACGTCTGCACGCAAGCACCTGATTGCCGGCGTGGAAGACCGCTGCGACTACTCGAAGAGTTTCGCTCATGTCTACAGACTATGCTAACTTTCCAATCGCCCGCGCATAGTCTTCCTTGACGAGGTCGAAGTGGGTCCAACATTCTACAGCGGCAACTTCGTCGAGTGCTCGTAGATCTTCCATTGTGCAGAGCACTTCGGCGGAGGTGGAACCGACTGCAGTGGCGATGAAATCGTGAGCGCCGTGAGAACGCGCGGCGAACTCAATCGATCCGGATTCGAGTATGAACTTCCGAACTGGTGCGGAAGGGCCCGCGAGCGTGATGCCCAGACCGGTCGCGAAACGGTTGGTGGACAATCCGCCGGATTTGATGGCGGCAATGCGAATGACTCCAGCAGATATAAGTCGTCGTACCCGCGAACGAACGGCCGAGGGTGACCGATGAACCACCTCTGCGAGTGCCCGATAGCTGGTCCGGCCGTCTTCCTGCAAGGCAGCGATGAGCTCGTGATCCACATCGTCCAATGAAATGTTCTGGCGACGCTGAGCGACGAAGAATCCGCGCAGTACATCGACATAGGTCGTGACCCTTATTTCATGAACCCCGGGAAACGTTCGGACCGTTTCGAGAGTCTCGAGCAAGGTGGCACTTGAACCGTGTCGTGACTCAAAGACCAGGGGCCGCTCGCCGCTGGTCATCGACACGAACACGGCGTTGGGAAGCTGAGCAACTGCCTCGGCAACAGGACGCACCGGCCCGTCGATACGAACCATCGAATGTGTGAGCACGTGATGGCCGGCAACTCCTGGATCGAGGGCCGCGACCACTCGCAGCCCTTCGAGCTCAGTGAGGATCCGCAATCGTTCGGCGATGAGGTGTCGAGATACTCCGAACGATCGTGCCAGGTCGAGCACACTGACACGGCCGTCGTGTTGAAGCATGCGGATGATCGCAGTGTCGAGGTGAGAATCCTCCGTCTGTACCAATGCCCCTCCAAATAGACGGTAGGTGCGAACCATTGCCGTACATTCTCGCCGAAGAGATCGGTCGAGTCGACAGATCAGCAGATCCATCCCGATAGTTGCGAATCATTCGTCGTGACTCCGGGTGATAACCGTTCTAACATCGCTTCAAGCCCACCGCCGTCAGAAAATTGACAAGCAGTCGCGGCCCATCCGAGCAAAGGAGCTCACGATGACCACCCCAGCACCCGAACGTTCGCACCGGCGAGCGCTCAAATCGGGATTTGCCGCTGCCGTCGGAACGACGATCGAATGGTACGACTTCTACGTCTACGCCACTGCCGCCGCGATCGTCTTTCCGCAGGTCTTCTTCCCTGAAGTCGACCGCACACTTGGAACGCTTGCCTCCTTCGGCACTTACGCTGTGGCATTCTTCGTCCGGCCGCTCGGAGGAATCATCTTCGGACACATCGGTGACCGACTTGGTCGCAAACCGGCATTGACCATCACCCTCATGATGATGGGCGTTGCGACGGTCCTCGTGGGTTGTCTTCCCGGTTATGACACATGGGGCATGGCCGCAGCGGTGCTTCTCATCGTGCTCCGCATCGTCCAAGGGCTGGCTGTCGGAGGAGAATGGGGAGGTGCGAGTCTCATGGCCGTCGAGAGCGCTCCACCGAAATTCAAAACCTTCTACGGAGGGTTCACGCAACTGGGTAATCCGTTGGGCGCACTTCTCTCATCGGGTGCCTTCTGGGTACTCTCGCTCATGGGTGACGATGTTCTCTTCAGCTGGGGATGGCGCGTGCCGTTCCTCATCAGCATCGTCCTCATCGCTGTCGGCATCTGGGTTCGACTGCGTGTCGAAGAGACCCCAGTCTTCCAGCAGAGCGGCTCCAGTGAGTCGACGCCGATCATCCATACACTGCGCTTCAACTGGTATCCCGTGCTCTTGGGATTCGGGATGGTTGCGATCGCCTCGGGTGGCTATTATCTCGCAACCTCTTATGTCCAGAGCTATGCCACCAGCGAGGAAATCGGGCTTGCTGCTTCAATCATCCTCGGCGCGATGACGCTCGCATCCTTCCTCGAAGCCATCGTCACGCTTCCGTTGGCGTGGCTCGGCGACAAGTGGGGCGGAAAGCGCCTGATGTACCTCGGTGTGGGGTTGTCCTTCATCTGTTCCATCCCGCTCATCCTCGCCATCGAGAACCACACGGTGACTTTGATCTACATCTTCGTCTGCGCGATACGCGTGACGATGAGCGCAACCTGGGCACCTCTGTCAGCACTCCTCACGCAGATGTATCGCCCGCAGGCGCGCTACACTTCGATGTCCTTGGCCTATGGCGTGGGTGCCGCCGTATGGGGTGGACTCTCGCCCATCGTCGCGACCTCGCTAATGGCCGCTACCGGCTCAATCTGGTCGGTGATCGGCCTCTTCGGATTCCTCTCTGCTGTGGCGTGGATCGCGACGGCACTGGCTCCGCAGCACAGCGACGAAATTGAACCCGCCCAGCCCTGACCTGTCACGAACTGTTCGAGGAGATCCCCGTGAGACACCTGACCACGTATGATGCCCGCGATTCCAACCCTACCCTCATCACTGCCGGAATGATCCGCACAATCGATGGCAGCCGTCCGACTGCCTCGGCGATGTTGATCGGCGGGGGGCAGATCCTCGCGGTGGGAACTATCGCCGACGCCGAGGCGGTCGCCGCCGACCGTGGACTCGTTCCTGTCCACGTTGACTTCCCACAGGCCACGATCGTCCCGGGCTTCATTGATCCGCATGCGCACCCGCTCATGTACGGACAGCTGCACACCTGGATCGATGTCTCCCCGGATGCGGTAACCTCGATCCCCGAGATCATTGAGATTCTGCGTCAGGAATCAGCGAAACTCCCCGCCGGTGTGCCCATACGTGGGTACGGATATGAGCAGCGCAACCTCATCGAACGGCGACATCCGACTCGACGAGAACTCGACGAAGTCTCCCGCGACCGCGAGGTCTATATCATGAACGCTTCTGGCCATGGAGGAGTGGTCAACACATTCACGTTCGAGAAGTTTGGGGTCACCCGGAACACTCCGAATCCCGAGGGAGGCGAGTTCTTCCGCGACTCGGAGGGCGAGCTGACCGGAGAGCTCTCAGACGCCGCCTGCAATATCCTCACCGGAATGGGCGGAGTGAAGATCGGTCACCACGGGCCGAACTTCCACCTCGGCGACGAAGCAGCCGAGCATCAACGTCAACTCGACATCGTTCAACGCGAGTTCCTCAAAGGAGGCGTCACTGCTATCGGGGACGCTCAGGTTTCGAAACGTGAGTTCGCTGCCTACCTCGGCATGGCCGACAGAGGTGGGCTCCAGATGCGAGTGTCGATGTATTTCCTCTCTCACATTCTTGATGCAGTGCTCGACCTCGGTCTCACGGGACCGTTCGGCAACGCCTTCCTCTCCGCCGCAGGTATCAAGCTCTACGCGGACGGGACACTGGGAGGATGGACAGCCTACTTCCCGGACGGGTACCTCGGCGATCCCTGTCGGACCGGTCAGCTTTACCATTCTCCCGAAGAATATTCCGAACTGCTACGCCGGGCCCACGTCGCTGGTTTGCAGACAGCCACTCACGCGCAATCGCCAATCGCTATCAAGATGGTCGTCGACGCCATCGAAACTGCCTTGGCTGAACGTCCCGATTTGGACGCTCGTCACCGGATCGAACACTGCGGACTCCCTGACCCGGCCGAAGTGATACGGATGGCGCAGCTGGGGATCAGGCCTGTCAACCAGACCCAGCATTATTACAACTGGGGCGAAGGAGTCGAACAGGCCATCGGAACACCAGGAGAACGGTTCAACCCGCTGGGGGAGTTCCGGGATGCGGGCGTGCCGATCACCTTGTCCTCGGATGCCCCGGTGGCCGAACCCAGACCTCTCGAAGCGATCCAGGCGGCGGTCACTCGCGTCACCCGCCGAGGGCGCAAGCTAGGCCCGGATTCGTTGCGCATTTCGGCCGAGGAAGCACTACGTGCCCACACGCTCGAGGGTGCAATCACATTGGGCAGGGACAACGAATTTGGGTCCTTAGCCGTCGGTAAGCGAGCAGATTTCACTGTGCTCGAGGCAGACCTGCTCGAGGTCCCGGGAGAGGAGATTGCGGCCATATCGGTCCTTGAAACGTGGGTCGATGGAGTCTGCCGGTATAGGGCGGACGACGAAATCGCAGTGGCTCAAAGCGGACTGCCAAGATCCGAATCGACTTTGAGTGGGGAGTGAACTAGTGAGCTTCAAAGACACAGCACGGGCGTGGATTGACGAGCACATCGGCGAACTCCTCGACTGGCATACCCATATCTGGGAACTGGCAGAACCAGCCTGGCGAGAATTCGACTCCCAGGCGTGGTACGTGCGGCGGCTGCGCGAAGGGGGTTTCGAAGTCGAGGACGGCTCAGGTGGAATGCCGACGGCTTTCAGCGCGCGATGGTCGAATGGGCCAGGGCCGAGGCTTCTCACCTATGCCGAGTACGACGCCGTGCCCGGAAACTCACAGGCGGCAACAACTCACGAGGAGCCTCGAGGCGAGCTCTCCCGATTCGCACCTGGACACACGGATCCACATTCGGCACTGGGAATTTCTACGCTGGCAGGGCTGCTCGCAACGAAGCACGCCATGACCACCCACGGCATCACCGGAACACTTCTCTATACCGGAGAACCTGCTGAGAAGATGCACGGCTCGAAGGTCGTCCACGGGTTGCGTGGTTACTACGACGAGGCGGACGCAATTGTGTCCTTCCACCCGTTCTATATGCTCCCGCTGTGCAACACCGCGCGGTGGGACACCCAGTGCGGGGCGTACTACAGCAAGGTCTACTCGTTCCTCTGCGACGAACCGGAGACCTGGCAACTGTCCAGTGCGGACCCCCATTCGCCCATCCCGGCTTCGCACTCGGCGGCGCGTGCCCCGGGTGCGAATCTCGCGCTGACTCAGATGCTCACTTCCTCGCGATCGATGCTGGATTCGATGCTGCCGGCCACCGGAGGGTGGAGCTTTACCGATGCCATCCTCACCGATGGTCAGGCGACCGCCGATAATCTTCCTCAACGCGTGGCACGGGTGCAATTCTCCTGGCGGACACCGGACATCGAAATGGCGGAGCACGTCCTGGCTATCCTTGATCGGAATGCGACTGCTGCCGCGATGATGGCCCATTGTTCGGTCGAGGAACGGTGGGTGGCTCGAAGCCGTCCAGGTCGCACGAATCATGTGCTCGCGCAGGCCTTGTACGACAATCTCGCCGAGGTAGGGCCACCAGTGTACGGATCCAAGGCGGTGGCGCTCGCCCAAGAAGTGCAGCGGAATCTGGGTGTCGAGGTCAGCGAGAATCCGTTCCTTCCCGAGACCGAACGGCTCATCGAACCGCAGGAAGCCGAACGACAATTGCGAGAGCAGATGCCCGCCTGGCAACGAAACTGGACAAGCGACGACTACGTTGAAATGAGCCACTACGCGCCGCTGGTCAGGTTCTATGTATCGCGGCCTGCGCTCGCCTCGGCGCCTGGAGCCGGACCGTACCCAGGATGGGTGATGAACGCACTCGGCGGGATGCCCGAGCTCATCGCGCCGACGATTCTCACAGCTGGAAAGACGATCTCAGGGATGTTCCTCGACTTATTCACTTCGCCGGACGTCTTGGCCCAGGCAAAAGAGGAATATGAGTCGCGGATCGCGAAAGAGCCGATGCCCGCCCTGCTACCGGCTGACTTTGCAGCCCCGGTCGACCTGCCTTGGCCGGACTACCGTGTAGATCGTGGCAGTGGACGTCGGTGTTGGTGAGAGCTGATTATTGTCAGGGGTAACGCAAGTCCATCGCCTCCCACGCAAAGGTCGCGATCCAGTGGGAAGATACGTACTCGTCTGAGACAGCGGCTTCGAGGCCGGGCGACATGAGTGCGTCGACGCGAGTGAGCATGCCTTTGGCCTGAGCCATGAGTTCGCGGTCGTCCGACTTTTCGGCGATTGCCGCCAGCCTTGGTGCCAATCGCAAAACGGATGCTGCGACCGATATTCCCAGCCCGTAAAGGTGGCTCTGCTGACCGTCGGTCGGGTCGAGGACCTTCACAGGAGTGAGGGCCGGTGATTCGGGGGACAGGTCCGAAAGGAATTCCGGCAGCCATGACGCGAGCTCATCTTCGGTGAGGATCTCAGCCATGAGATCGGCCTCGCACAAACCGGGGGAGAGGAAGTCGTGACCGCTGCGTTCCTGGCGGAAGTTCCATGCGACATCCTCTGCGAAGAATCGACGCGCTGCACCCGCGATGGCATCGACGACATCCCGCCGATCTGCAGCCCGAGCCCCGACGAGAATTCGGCGCAGTCCGAACGCCGTATTCGAGTGCACCCCATGCCGAACCGGTGCGGCCACCTTCGGCAGCCACGTCGATGTAAGGTCGAAGACCGTATCCGCGAGCACTTGGGTGTTCGAGCCGAGCTCACGCAGCTCGTCGACACTACTGGTATTGAGCACTCGGTTGAGTTCGACCGCCCACGCCCAGCCATACGGCCGCTCCCATGAAGGATTGTCACGGAGGAAAGCCGCCTCGGCGAGCATATTCTCTTCGCTCAGGTGTGAAGACAGAACTTCGAGCGCCTGCTCACGCCAACTCGCAGCCTTCGCCGCCTCGGTCTCCAGCAGCGATGCCAGCAGGTAGTGCATGTGCACGCTCGAATGCCAGTCATTGGAGTTCGCGAACGCCGGATTCTTCTCCACCGCGGGCACGATGTCGGCGAGACTCCGCGCCAGATGATGGGAGGCAAACGGATACTCACGGGTGATGTTGGCAAGGGCCACCTCGGCGAAAGGGTGGACGTAGTCGTCATTCTGCGGCATGGATCCTCATCGGCTCGGGGGGTCCACATTACTCGCAATTGAGTCCCGCCCAGCCTGGGGGAACTGTTCATCTGAAAATCAGACAGAGAGCATCCACAACGACTATTGGAACTGTCGAAGCGCGCTCATTAGGCTCGAACTGCCTCTTCAGCGCAGATGGCAAGCCGATGATTCGCCTTGCCGATCTGCACAGAATCTCATGCTCGACAGAGCACTCAACATGCCGAGGAAGTCATGTCCAATTCGCAGATCACCGACTCAGCAGAACCGACAGATTCTGCCGAGACGAGCCCCGCCTCCAGAACCGAGCGCAAGCAGCCGGTCGGTCTATTCACGCTGTCCTCCATTGAGATGTGGGAGCGCTTCAGCTTCTACGGCCTTCAGGTCATCCTCGCCTACTACATCTACTACACTGCGGGCGACGGAGGATTGGGGCTTTCGGAAGGTGAAGCCCTCGCCATCACCGGGGCCTACGGCGGTGCCGTCTACTTGGGACAGCCCATCGGCGCATGGTTCGCCGACCGTCTCGTTCCTGCACGGACCATGGTCATGGCCGGTGGAGTCATCATCATGGCCGGTCATATCACTTTGGCGACCGTACCGGGTCTGGCAGGGCTCATCATCGGACTCGCCCTGATCACAATCGGGACTGGGGCTCTGACTCCCAACGTGTATACGATGGTCGGCCGCCTCTACAAGGAGCACTCGCCACGGCGAGACTCAGGCTACGCAATCTTCTACACCGGCATTCTCGTCGGGGCGCTCGTCGGGCCTCTGGCTACAGGTTTCCTGCAGACCGAGTTCGGCTTCCACTACGGATTCGGCGCCGCTGCCGTCGGCATGCTCGTCGGCCTCACCACTTACTTCCTCGGCCGCAATACCGTGCCGCAAGAAGCGCGCGTGGTTCCCAATCCGATCGCTTCGTCTGGGAAGTGGAAGGCTGCCGGAGTCGGTATCTCACTCGTGGCTCTCATCGCTGTCCTGGTGGGTACGGGGGTGCTGACCACCGGCAACCTCAACAACTACGTTCTGGCGACGATCTGCGTCGTCAGCATTATGTACTTCCTCGTTATGCTGCGCTCGAAAAAAGTGACCCCCGAGGAACATAAGCGGGTCAAAGCCTTCATCCCACTCTTCATCACAGGCACCGTATTCTGGACGATGATCCTTCAGCTCTTCACCACTTTCGCAGTCTACGCCGATACCAGAGTCACGTTGACGATCGGCAGCTACTCCATGCCAGCCGCCTATATCAGCACCTTCGAGGTCATCGCTGGGATCATCGCCGGTCCGCTCATTGCCGCCTATGGGCAGAAGGTCGCAGGCCGTTCGAACCGTGCTGTGCCGAGCACCTGCTCGAAACTCGGCCTCGGCTTCCTCATGATGACGCTGACCTTCGCACTCTTCGCCCTCTATCCGATGATTTTCGACGGCAGAGTTCCGCTCATTCCTGTCATCATCGGCATGATCGTCATGGGCGTCACCGAGGTGATGTACGCCCCGATCGGATTGTCGGCAGCATCCCAGCTCTCTCCTCAGGCGTTCAATGCCCAGATGATGGCGTTGTGGGGACTGACGACTGCCGCAGGTGCCAGTCTCTCAGGATTCATGGGCCAAATCTACGGAGGCATGAGTGAAGTCGCGTTCTTCTCACTCATGGCTGGAATAAGCCTCGCTACTGGCCTCGTCCTCTACAGTCTGCGACGCCCATTGCACGCGCTCGGGCTGAAGTGAATCGCTGTATGTCACGAGTATCACCCAGTGCACAAACTTACCTGACCGTACCAATCGACAGCGAAAACGAAGGAGCGACTGTGCCGAGTGCCGATCGCATCTACAGAGGCGGGACCATCCACACGGTTGACCCCGCAAATCCGAACACCGACGCCGTAGCGATTGCCGATGGGCAGATCATCGCCCTCGGCACCGCGGACTGCGACAGTGTGACTGGCCCCGACACCGAGGCGGTCGACCTGTCCGGTCGGACGCTGATACCTGCCTTCCATGACGCGCATGCTCATCCGGTACTCGGCGGCATCAACCTCATCCACTGCAACCTAGATGATCTCCACGGATATCGGGATTACCTCGAACGCATCGCCGAGTACGTGCGCAACCATCCAGAGGACGAATGGGTCATCGGCGCCGGTTGGTACGGCGACGTCTTCGAAGGAGGATTTCCCCACCGGCACGACCTCGATTCCGTGATCTCAGACCGGCCCGCGGTCTTCGACAGCCACGATGCTCACGGCTGCTGGGTGAACACGCGGGCACTCGAAGCTGCCGGTATTGACCGTGAAACTCCGGACCCCGACGGCGGTCGGATCGTCAGGGATGAATCCGGCGAACCCACTGGTCTGCTCTTTGAGACCGCTGCAGAGCTCGTCAAGAACCTGTTGCCAGCGACCACCTCGACCGACGTAGAGCAGGCGCTGGCCAGTGCCCAGGAGTACTTCCACTCTCTGGGGATCGTCGGATGGCAGGACGCAGGCGTCGGAGTGCTCACCGGATCGCCGGTCGACACTTATCCTCCCTATTTGTCTATGGCGGAAGCGGGCGCGTTCAACAGCAAAGTCACCGCCGCGCTCTGGTGGGATCGGGACGTGCCCTACGCCGAGCAGATCGAGACGCTCAAGGAGCGTCGAGACGTGATCCGACGGGTCGAGAGCGACCGAGGCGTTGGCGGTGTACAGGTCACCGTTGTGAAGATCATGCTCGACGGAGTCTGTGAGAATCTCACTGGAGCCCTCAAGCGCTCCTATCGTGGCCATGATCACGAACACGGGCTGCTGATGTTCACGGCCGACGAACTCAACGAGATCACTCGGGGAGTCGAGCGGCATGGCTTCGACATCCACATCCATGCTGTGGGCGATCAGGCTCTCAAGCTCGCGGTGGACGCGCTGACTCAGGAAGATGGTCCGGCCACCGGCCGCCGCCATCAGATCGCGCATCTGGACATCGCGGATCCCGAGGATCTCGCCAGAATGGCGTCCAGCGAACTGATCGCCAACGTGCAGCCGCTTTGGGCCCGTCGAGATTCTGTCCTCGTTGAGACCAAACTCCCGCTCCTTCACGATGACCAGCAAGCCCACCACTTCACATTCGCAACGATGAGAGACGCCGGCGTCCGGCTTGCGTTCGGGAGCGACTGGCCGGTTTCGAGTCCCGATCCGATCTGGGGAATCCACGTCGCGGTGAACAGAACGGCTCCGCCGGCCGACCCGCATGGGCAGGACGAGGTCGCTCAGAACGAACCGCTGTTGCCGGGCGAGGAGATCACAGTCGAAGAAGCGCTTCGTGCTTATACCTTCGAAGCCGCTCGTGCCAACAGCTACGAGGACGTCTCCGGGAGCATTGAAGTCGGAAAATCGGCGGACTTCGTCATTCTTGACTCCGATCCCTTTGACGTTGAGCGACGACAGCTGGGTGACATCAGAGTCGAGACAACGATCTCGGCAGGAGAAGTGGTGTATCTGCGCGGGTGGGCTCATTCAGCCGCCAAGTGAGTTCAGCACGGTCTCAGATGGGCGACGGTGACCGCAGCCGACAGGACTCCACCAATCGGCGACGGAAGGTCAGCACATCCTGATCGTACTCTGTCCGTCTTCGGCAACCTCGTGCACAGGGTGCCGTCGGAATCGATCGAGCAACCAGGTCTCTACCGAGCCGAGACGCCGCCCCCGGTGCCAGATGAGATCGACCGAAACCAACCAATCGGTGAATGGATAGGCATCGAGGCGAAGTTCGACGAGTTCGCCGGAAGCGATCTCCGGAAGAACGAGCTGGCGAGGCAGGGTCGCCGACCCGAGGCCTGACCGAGCGAGTGCAGTAAGTACCTCGTAGGAGTCGGTGTGCCAAGTCTGCGTCGACTGCAAGTACTCGCTTGTCGGCAGTGCTGAGCCGTGCGTCATGTGTACTGGAGTCATCTACTGGACGGGCATCGGGCGGATCGTCTATGCCTTGTCTGAGCGCCGTCTGCTGGCGCTGGCTGGTGACGACCCCGAGAATCCGACATTTGACCTCCCCTGCCGGGAAGTGCTGTCGCGGGGGCAGCGAGAGATCGACGTTGTCGGTCCGTTGTTGGAGGATGAGGCTACTATCGCTCATCAAGGGTTCTGGACCCGCAGGACGAGCTGATCCGACAAACGAAAGGAGGGGCAGCCGTCGCGGCCCCTCCTTTCTTCGCGGTACTGTAGTGCCGACTTGCAACGGAGTTCTCCAGTGACAGTGCACGGTTTGCGTCTGTTGTGCCGGGCTCTTATCGGTCCAATCCTCGAAAGGCAGGAGAGCCGTGAATCGGACCCCTGAAGTATTCGGCCCGACGGTCGATGAGCAGACTCGGTGCGTCCACTACGCGACCGAACTTGACATTATCGCCATCCGATTCGTCTGTTGCGATCGTTACTATCCCTGCCACCTGTGCCATTCCGAGACTGCGGATCATCCCGCACAGCAGTGGCCACGCGAGAAGTTCGACCAGCCCGCCATCCTGTGCGGGAACTGCTGGACCGAAATGACGATCGAGACGTACAAGGCCGTCAATGAATGTCCGAAATGCGCCGCGCCGTTCAACCCCCGATGCGCGGCGCATTCGGATCTCTACTTCGCGAGCCAGTGAAGATTCCGCTCACTGTGGAACCCGCTCAGTGAAGGAACTGCATCACCACGATCATCGCTGCCATACCCCAGCAGTCGAGTGAGACCAGTGGACGCCTGCGGGCGATGTCGTGGACGGCACAGATCACCAAGAGCACAGCTAGGACGACAACGGCCACTGTGAGAAACGTGCTGATGAGCGACATGTCACCGGCATGCAGCCCATGGCCGCCGGTTCCATGACCGCCGGTATGCGTTGCACCGCTCATGTGGGCCCCATGGTTGAGGACCTGCCACGCCATGACCGGATAGGTGATGGCGGAGAGGATGGCAGCCGTCGGGCCCGAATGGGAATCAGGCTTTGACGCGCAGCGGTCGGACGCGGTCGATGCCCGACCACCAAGGTCGACCTCGGACCAGGGGATGCCGCCCGCGCCGCTCGCAACGAGAGCGGGGGACCGCCTCGGCGAGGGGACGCTTGACTGTGATCGCAGGGAGACAGCCAGGCAGAGCCCTGCGATGAGCAGCGCCGCAGACCAGATCACAGACGGAACCACCGCGGTAAAGGCGAGGTCGACCATGGCAAGGACCATCACCGTTGCTGCGACGATGGCCGGCCTCCCCCTCGCGGCGACGACCCCGATCAGGCACAGGATCCCCGAGGCGACCATGAGGAAAGAGGCGAGGCTGCTCATCGTCTGCGCCCGTCAGTCACACTCGCAGGCGTGACCGGAATCCGTACCGCAGTGACCCGACTTCGGGCGCGGCACGTCGAGCGCGGGATTCCGGTCGAAGAAGCCATACGGCTTCATTGTGAACCCGAGCTTGTCGACGGGCATGATCGGCCAGTCCTCGGGACGGGGAAAGTGCGTCATCGCAAACGACGCCCACACGACGATGTCATCACCGTCGACCGGACGCTGCTGCTCGACCCACTGCGTAATGGTCCCGGCCCCCGGGTTCTGATTCGGATACGTGCCCGAAGGGAAACGCTCGTCCGCATCGAAATGCGTCAGCCACATGTGCTTCGAGCCGAAACCTGCCCGCTTCGAGATCGACGAGCCCTCGGCCGCCATCATCGTCGGCTCGTCGGGCACCCGCAGCTCATAGCCAACGGGGAACCCGTGCCGGTTGGTCTTGTCCGGATTGACGATGTGCCAGACTCGTCCGGCCTCCCCATCGGCTGTCCGTCCGCCCTCGGCGGTGAGCCGGGTGAGCTTGCGGGTGAAGGCGTTGCCGTAGGGGTTGTCGTCGCCGAAGGGCACGCGGACTGCCTCCTGCTCGTCGACGGCGTTGGCGATGCCGTCGACCTGCATGTCGAGGCGGGCGCAGAACATGTGCTGGTGGAAGGGCATGCCCAGTCCCTCGTCGCCGAGCGGTGACGACCAGCGCTGCCGCTGAGCCTCGTCGCCGTATGCGGCCGTGTAGACGATGCCGGTGGCTTTGCACTCGAGTTCGATCGTGCCGTCGAGGTAGAGGTACCAGTAGAAGCCGTAGTCGTAGTTGCCGACGGTGATGAAGAAGGAGATGACGAGTCGGCGGTTGCGGCGCACGTCGACGGCTCCGGTGAACTCGTCGGTGTGCTTGAACAGGATCCCTGCATCCTCCTCGTGGATGCAGATGGCGTTCGTGATCGTGTGCGCATGCCCCTGATCATCGGCGAGCACGGCGTCCGAGTAGTGGATCTCGCCGAGGCAGTCGCAGCCCAGTTCGAGCGAGTTCGTGTTCTTGCCCATCGAGTACTCGCCGGCGTCGAAGTAGTTCTGCCAGAAGCGCACCGGGCTGGGGTCACCGTAGGGCACGACCATCTCCGCCACCGAGGCGCGATAGACGATGGGGCGTCGCTCGCCCTCGTCATCGAAGCTGATCTGATGGAGCACAAGCCCTTCGACCGGGTCGAAACCGAGTCGCACCTGCCACTTCTCCCAATCGAGCACATCCCCGTTCAGGGTGAAGCTCGCACCCTCGGGCTGGGTGATCTCGATCGGCTTCTGCGTCGTCCGCGGTTCGGGCAGCCAGGAGTCGAGGTGATAGTCGAAGCGTTCCTGGGGCACAGGGACGATGTCGGTGTCGACGACCTCGACGACCTCCCCTGTGTTGAGGTCGAGGTAGGCGACGAGCCCCTCGAGCGGATGCGCCCACGCATTGTCCTGCGGGTCCGACTGGATGAACGACGAACCGCGCACGAGGCGGCGGCCGGCCTCGCCGGGAATGTCAAAGCATCCGGCCGAGAGCGCGCAGATGCGCACGGTCTCGACATCGGTGATGCCGCGAGCCTCAACGGCCGCCCGCCACGTCGCGTCATTGCGGATCATCTGCTCGGCCTCTTCGTACTCGGTCATGGTGATCGGTGCCTGACCTTCGGCCGCGACATCAAGCACCCGAGCGATCAGCACCTTGCGCTCGGTCAGCGAGACGAGGAGCTCCGTCTGCTCCCCGGTGCTGCGCTCGATGATGAGCGAGCGCACCCGGCGGTCGAGATCGGTGGCACCTGCGATGACCTCGCGCTTATCCGGTTCGACGAGGCTGACGAGCGCGAACAATGTCTGTTCGCTCACGTGGCCGGCATCGACGATGATGGCCCGGTTGAGCTCGATCTCCTCACCGGTCAGGCGGTCGAGGGGATGTGCAGTCGAAGTGCCGACGGCAGTCGTTGTCGGTGCAGTCATGAGTTTTCACATGCCTTTCTGTGTATTGAGTTTGCTGTCGAGAGCGGGGTCGAGGTCGTCGAGCAGATCCTGAGGGTCCGCGGGAACGGGGCGGTAGACGCGGATCCTGTGCCCGCGCACATACCCGATGAGCGCAAGTGCGCCCAGGGCGACGAGGGTGCCGAGAGTGAGCGCAGTGAATGGGCCCTGATCGACGCCCCATTCGTCGAGGAAGTTGTACTCCTGGCCGAAGAGTTGATCGAGCGTGCCGGGGAAGATCGCGACCCAGGAGCCGAGCAGGATCCAGAGGAAGGCGATGCCGCCGAGGATGGTGAACCCGACATTGCTGACTGGCACCCGGAAGGGGCGTTCGATGCCGGGGTGCTTCCACCGCAACTTGATTGCCGCGGGGATGATGAGCAGGTAGCTGAGCAGGAAGGTCGAGATGGAGATCGAGAGGACGACCCCGAACAGTGCACCGGCGTCACCGCTGAGCTGCATGGCCGCGATGAGGAAGACCGTGGCGACGGTGCCCGAGAGCAGGTTGACGTTGACCGGGGTGCCGAGGCTGCGGGAGATCTTGCCGAAGAATCCTCCGAAGAAGGCGCCGTCGGCCGCGGTCAGTGCCTGCATCCGATCGCTCATGATCATCCACGCCGCGCCTTGGGAGGCGAGGATGATGACGAACATCAGGGCTGCGAGTACCACCATGATCTCAGCGGCGGGACCGTAGACGGTGAAGACCGTCTGCACGGCGTCGAGGAGTCCGCCGATGCCGGTGATCGTCTCGGTCGGCAACACGAGCAGCATGGCGAGGACCGGTAGGAGATAGCAGAGCGCGGAGATGAAACCGGAACGTGCGATTGCGACGGGGATGTCCTTCTTCGGGTTCTTCATCTCGTCCGAGGCGCTGTTCGAGGCCTCGAACCCGAGGTAGGAGAAGAGCAGGAGCGGGACGAGCCCGAGGAAACCGCCGAGGCTGGGGCTGAAGTCCGAGAGGTGGAGCGGCTGAACTCCGTGCTGGGCGGCGTAGATGATCGTAGTGAAGAGGAAGAACGCGATGAAGACGACCTTGAGCACGCCCCCGAGGGTGGGCAGCCACTTCGCCTTCGCCAACGACAGGATCGCCGCGATCACCGTGATCCAGATGAAGACGATCTTGAAGATCCAGTCGCCGATCGATCCGGCCTCGAGCGGGCTGATGAACTGGTTCCAGGTGCCGGCGGCGAGGAAGGCCATTGAGCCGCCCACCCACACCGGCTGAGTGACCCAGCTCAGTATCGAGGCGATCGCGCCTGCGGGGCGTCCGAAGGCCTGGCGGACCCAGATATAGGCTCCGCCCTCGCCGACGAAGGTGCTGCCGGTCTCGGCGAAGACGAGGGCGTAGGGCACGAGGAAGAAGATCGCGAGGACGAGTGTCCAGGTGAAGGTCTCCGCTCCGAATCCCGCGGTCTCGGCGAGGACCTCAATGCTCAAGACCGCCGACATGACGATGAGCACGATGTCGAATCGGCCGAGCGTCTTCTTCAGATGCTGCTTCTGTTCGTCCGCATATGCAGTCGTGCGTTCAAGGGAAGACACCATCCACCTCCTTGTGAGTGGGCGTCCGATAGAGTTCTTTGAGTTACACCGTAAAGAATTGCACGGACGATCGCCGATTGACAGAGGTGCGGTCATACCGATCTGCGTTTGCCTGCATCACTTCAGGAGATAATGGGGCCATGGCGCGACCGAAGAATCAGGAGGGCCGTAGGGCACAGCTGGTGCAGGCGGCGAAGAAGGCGATCGCAGAGCGCGGACTCAACGGGCTGCGTGCCATCGACGTGGCCGCGCACTCCGAGGTCGGGGCCGGGTCGGTGGCCTACTACTACCCGGACCTCGGCGATCTGGTGCGCGAGGTGCACGAGGATGCGGTATCCCGCTTCTATTGGAAAAGGCGCGAACTGGGGATCGCAGATGAGACCCCGGAGACCAAGTTGGCTCAGGTGATCCGCAGCGGCATCCCCGTGTCCTCGGACGACATCGATTTCCAGGTGCTCAACGAGCTGCACACCCACGCGTACAGGGATACTTTCCATGCCGGTCTCATGGCCGAGCTCTACCGGCTCGAGGTCTCGCTCTACGCCGCGGTGCTCACCGAGGGCGTCGATGCGGGAGCTTTCACGATGACGTTGCCCGTGGAGACGGCGGCGAGCAACCTCGTGGCTCTTGAGGACGCCTACGGACTGCACTTCATGGGCGGAACACCGCTCGACGCCGATGACATCTTCGAACTCATCGCGGCCAACGCCGAGGTGCTGACCGGGTGCAGGCTGGTGGAGACGACATCAGAATGACTGGATTTCATCACATTCTGCCGCCCCTATGCACTCGACCTGCACTGTATGGGCCAGCAAGACACCGTTTCAGAAACAGTGCTCCTGTGTATCCCGACGGCCGACGATGAGTGGCGCCATGACACCGACCAGGGACAATCGAAGGCCGTGTTCACATCGTGGCTGGCCGGACAGTCGAAGGAGCACCGTGATGGTATCGAGGTCGTGGCGATGGACGGGTTCACCGAGTTCAAGACCGCTGCTGCCGAAGAGCTTCGGGCCGCGGTGGAACCACTGCGTGATTCAGCGCTAGGGTTCCGGTACCTTAGTGCAGCATCGTTCGGAGTTTAGAGGCCGGCGGCTTCAGGCTCCGATTGTCGAACTTCGCCTCACCTTCGCCGCCCGGCAGTCGACGCCCGGTGAGTGACACGCGTGCCCACGACTTCGGTGATCAGCCCAGTCTCCGCGTCGCCGGCTTCGAGAACGCGTTCCATCACCGACATGCAGGTGCGGCCGAACTCGCGTGGTCGCAGGTCGACCGCAGTGACCGCCGGGTCGGTGTAACCGAGGACCGGTGAGTCAACGGCTGCGGCGATCAGCAGATCCTCGCCGACCGAGCGCCCGAACTCCGCTGCCGACGTGACGACGTTGAGCACGGAGCCGTCCGTCAGCGCCAGTATCGCGTCGACAATAGGCGTCTCAGAATCATCGCCAGTGAGCAGTGCACGGGTGGCTCGACGCGTCGATTCCGCAATGTCCTCCAGCGAGGCGACCTCGAGGCGCGGCGCCACTCCTTGCGTCTCACACCACTGTCGATAGGCCGCCTCGACCTCAAGCACCCACGTCATCTGCTCCTGCGGTGTGATCAGGGCGGGGCACGTCGCGCCCGCGGCGGCGAACGAATCGAGGATCTCCCTCGTCGAAGCAGAATGATCCGAGACGACTTGACCTCGAGGAGCCGACAGCTCGGCCGGCATCCTTTCTCCGCTGACCAGCGGCAGACCGGTCTCAAGCAGGTCGGCCAACATCGGATCATCCGGGGAAGGATCGAAGGCGATGATTCCGTCCGCGTTCAGCCGACGTCGCCCAGTCTCCTCGAGCGAATGAGGGATGAGCGTAACTACCCGTCCTGACGCCTCGGCGCGGTCGATCACACCGAAGGTCGCCTCCATGTAGTAACTCATCGTCGTCACGTTCGGCGGTAAGCAGATTGCGATGATCCCCGAAGTGGACGTCCGTAGATTTCGAGCCGCGCGATTGGGGAAGTATCCGAGCTCTTCAGCGATCCGCAGCACTCGAGCCCGAGTGGTATCAGAGACCCCCGGTCGGCCGGACAGCGCGAAGGAAGCCGCCGCTCGCGAGACTTTCGCCTGCTCGGCAACCTGTTTGAGCGTAGCAGGACAAGGCTGTGTCATGAGTCTGACCGTAGCAGAACGTTGAGAAGCTGTTGCGCCAATCACTTAACCGATTTAGTATCGATACGAAACACTGCATCAGATACGCCCAGCACGCTGCTTGTGACCCCAGAACGACCGTACGACGGCTATGTCGACCTCACGCCGAATGCACTCGACGTCACATCGGAGACACCCACTCGAAGGAGAGACCGTGGCTCAGCAATCCGCACCGCACCTCACGAGAGCGCTCGGCCTGACGGGCCTGACGCTCTTTGGCTTGTCCTATATGGCCGTGGGCACCGTCTTCACCACGTACGGGATAGTCAACCAGGTGACCGAAGGACGACTGCCTCTGTCTTACGTCGTTGCTCTAGTCGCGATGCTCTTCACCGCTCTGAGCTACGCGGCAATGGTGCACAAGTTCCCCGTCGCCGGTTCGTCCTACACCTACGTTCAGCAGTCCTTCGGCGGCACTGTCGGGTTCCTCGCCGGCTGGCTGCTCATGCTCGACTACCTTTTCATTCCGATGCTCAACTTCCTCATCCTCGGCCTCTACGTCAGCGGCCAGTTCCCGAGCATCCCGATGCAGATCCCGGCATTCATCGCGATCGTCGTCATCTACATCTTCAACATCCTCGGCATCAAACTCGCCAGCCGGTTCAATATCGCCACCGTCGCCGTCTCCACCGCCGTCGTGGCAACCTTTGGAATCCTCGCACTCAAATCGGCCATCGGCGACCCGGAGGCTCCCGGTCTGCTCGAGCCGTTCCTCCCGGGTTCCCAGGGATTCAGCCCGATACTCACCGGCGCCGCCATCCTTGCGCTCTCTTTCCTCGGCTTCGACGCTGTTTCCACGTTGTCCGAGGAGGCCAAACGCCCCAACCGTGACATACCGCGGGCCATCATTCTGACCACCCTCCTCGGCGGTGGGATCTTCATCCTCGTCTCTTGGGTCGGCGCCCTGGCTTACCACCCGGACGACTGGTCGGCAGTTCCCTCGGAGGTGCTCGATTCGGCCGGGGTGGTGCTCGCCAACTTCGTTGGCGGCGATGTATTCGGTGTCATCATGGTGATCGCGACGATCGCCGGCTGTCTCGGCTCCGGACTGGCCGGCCAGGTCTCGGTCTCTCGGATTCTCTTCTCGATGGGCCGCGACGAAATCCTGCCCCGCCCGCTCGGTCGCCTCTCACGCCGATTCAAGACTCCGGTTATCGCGACCAGCGTCGTCTCGGTCATCGCCTTGTCCTGCCTCTTCCTGTCCCTCGACCAGGTCGCATTCATGGTCAGCTTCGGTGCGTTGGCCGCCTTCAGCATGGTCAACCTCTCTGTCATCCGGACGTACCTCTTCCCAGCGAAAGGAACCGGCGAACGCAGTGTCACGGGAATCATCCGCTACGGCCTTCTTCCGCTCATCGGATTCGGTCTGTGCATCTGGCTGTGGACCTCGCTCGAACCATTCACCTGGGTGATCGGCGGCATCTGGGCAATCATCGGAGTCGGCATCCTCGCCGCGAAGACCCACTTCTTCAGCCGTCCCGTACCGACAATGGACTTCTCCGAAGCAGATGTCCCCGACCTGAACGCCGTGACCCACCCCGAGAGAGGACACAAATGAGCACTTTCAGACCATCACCCGAACTCATTATCCGCGCTCAAGCCATCCGCACCATGGGCCCTGCCGAAGTGAATCTCCCGGCCGGAGGTGACGCCGAATCCTCGCACCCGGGCATAGGGAATGGTGCAGGGCCCGTGGCGATCGCCGTGAGTGACGGGATGATCATCGGACTCGGGCCGGCTTCCGAGATAGACGCGACTGCCACCTCGGCTACGGAGATCATCGATCTCGACGGCACGATCGTACCGGCCTTCACTGACGCTCATGCCCATCCGATCATGAGCCTGTCGACAGCTCGCGGCGCCGATCTCTCGAGCACCCGCAGCCTCAAGGACGTTGCCGATGCGCTCGTGGCCGAAGCAGAGCGTGTCGACTCCGAGGGCGGGGACTGGGTTCTCGGGTGGGGACTCGATCCGAACCACTTCACAGACGGCGCCATTACGAACGAGGTCCTGCGCTCGGCACTCGGCGACGACCGAAAAGCCTATGTGACCATGTTCGACGCCCACTCCGCGATCGCCTCGCCGGCCGCATTGCGTTCGGCGAGGATCAGCGGCGCACGGTCCTGGGACAGCGGCTCGACCATCGTCGTCGATGCCGAAGGTGCCCCCACCGGGCATTTGCTCGAATTCGAGGCGATGGCCGAGGTCCAGGCAGTCTTACCGGTGCAGAGCTTGGATGAACGGGTCGCGGCCCTGCGCGGACTGCTCGAAGCGATGGCCGCCCAGGGCATCGGCGAGGTCCACGTTATGGACATGAACGACCCGGAGATCCCCGAACTGCTCACCGCCGCCGAGGCGAATGCCCCGCTGCCCGTGAAGCTGCGGATCTCACCGTGGTGCACTCCGGCGATGAGCGATCAGGAATGCGACGAGCTTGTGACCAAGCAGTCTCTGCACGGCCGGCGTTGGCGGGTCGGGGGAGTGAAGTTCTTCATCGACGGAACTGTCGAGGGAGGAACCGCCTGGCTCGAGACGCCTGACACCAAAGGCGAGAGCACCGAGTCTGTCTGGGGCAGAATCGAGGACTACGCGGCGCGGGTGCGCAAGTTCAACGCCGCCGGCGTACCCACCGCCACGCATGCGATCGGAGAACGTGGCATTCGTGAGGTCGCCGAGACTCTGGCCGGCTTGCCGGCCACGGGCGCGCAGCACCGGATCGAGCACATCGAATCCGTGCCGAAGGACGTCATTGAGCTGATCGGCCGTGCCGGTATCGCCGCGAGCATGCAGCCGACGCACTGCACCCACTACACGAAGGCCGACGGCAGCGACGACTGGTCGATACGCCTCGGGCAGACCCGTGCCGCACGGGCCTGGTGCATCCGCGACGTCATCGACTCGGGGGCCGTGTTGGCCCTCGGCTCGGACTACCCGGTCGCACCGTTCCCGGTGCTGCCGATCATGGCCGACGCCCAACTGCGGCGGCCGGTCGAGGAGCCGAGCGTTGTGCCCGTGCTGCCAGAGCAGGCGATCACCGCCGTCGAAGCACTCGCCGGGTACACGACAGGGCCGCAAGCCGCGATCGGTGAGTCGGGAGGATTCCTCGCAGTCGGTCAGCCGGCGAGCGTCGTGGTACTCGACGTGGATCCGCTCACGGTGGACGCCGAGACGCTGGGGGCCGGCCAGGTGCTCCTCACGGTGTCGGACGGCGTCGTCACCCACCGCAGGGAGTGAGGCGCTGGGTGTTCTTTCCCAGAACTCGCAGTTCAGAGATCTCACTGGAGTTGAGAATTCGGTTGAGGTCGATGTCCCACGCCCAGCCGTACCGTCGTTCCCAGCGGGGCTTGTCGTAGAGGAAGCTCGGCTCGGCGCATATTTTCCTCGCCGAGGTGGGTGGGGAGCGTCTCGATGGCTTCGTCTCGCCAATGCCCACAAACGAAGGTGACCGCATGGTTCATCTTCATCACTAGCCCCTCCTCATGGAGAACTCTTCATCCTGCCGTCCGATTGTGCTGTTCGGATCTGCGTGGCCTATCGAATCGACGAACCGATCCCCAGGCCGCCGTCCACATCGAGGACGACTCCGGTGATATACCGGGCCTCGGGTGAGGCTAAGAACGCAGCCGCTTCTGCGATGTCGCTCGGATCGCCTGAATGTCCCAGCGGCACTTTGCCGATCAGCTTCTCCCTGGCCGGAGCGTTCATCGAGGCCAGCATCGGAGTCTCGATCAGACCCGGCGCGATCGCATTCGCCGTAATTCCCTTGCGTGCGCCCTCCAAGGCGATCGTTCGGGTCAGACCCACGATGCCCGCCTTGGCGGCGACATAGTTCGCCTGTCCGAAGTTCCCCCGCCAGCTCATCGAGGAAAACGAGACGATCCGCCCGTACTCGCGTTCCTTCATATGAGGCATCACGGCACGTACCCCGTAGAACGAGGCCGTGAGGTTCACCGAGATCACCGCGTCCCAATCGGCATCGTCGATCTTTTCGACTCTGTTGTCGCGGATGATTCCGGCATTGTTGACCAGCACATCGATGCGCCCATCAGCCGCAGCAACCCCATTGACCCATTCATCGACCGCTGTCGAGTCGCTGACATCAACCTGATGGGCGATGAACTGACCGGTCCCATTGATCGGTGCTTCTTCCAGCTTCGCCAAAGTCTTCGGATCGACATCGGCGATATGAACTCTGGCGCCTTCGGCAGCGAATCGGTGTGCCATGGCCAAGCCGAGCCCTTGGGCTCCTCCGGTGACCAGGACGCTTTGTCCTTCGTATCGATTACTCATGATTGGGTCCTCTGTTTCCGTGAGTTGAAGAATGCGCGCAGATCAGCGATGACATCGCTGCTGCGCCAATGCTCGTCGAACTTATCGAGCTCCGCGCTCAACGCGGCCTCAGTGACAGCCCTGTCTCCGACGAGACGTGCTTTGAACCGGGTGCGCGCGTCCAGTGAAACTGCATTGACCACCTCGGCGAGTTCCAATGCGCGGTCGACCACAGCTGTCGGAGAATCCACGAGGGGGTCCGAATGATCCCCGTCTACGTGCGCAGCTGCGATTTCGTGCACCCACCCTGTCGACCGCAATTCGGCAGCGTCGATGAGCTGCCCGCTCAATGCCAGCCATCTCGCGTGACCGGCCCCGAGCTTGCTGACGATTCGCACGCTCGAACCGCCGCCGGGGACGAGGTTGTTCTTCACATGCCCGTCACCGATCAGCGTCCCCTCCGCAGCGATGACGACGTCGGCAGCCAGGGCCAATTCGAATCCACCGGCAACCGCATGTCCGTGCACGGCTGCGAAGAACACGATCGGAGAATGTTCCATCTCGACAGTGAGATCGCAGATGGACTGCAGGAACGGTCGCGGATCGGCACCCGACTCGGCGCAGTCAATAAGGTATTTCAAGTCGGCGCCGGTGCAGAAGCTCTGTCCATTGCCGGCGAGGACGACCGCTCGGATGCCCGACGCTTTGGTGCGTTCGAGCTCGGCGCGCAGTCGGGCAACCAGATCGGGGTTCAGCGCATTGCGGGCCGCCGGCCGGTTGAACCGCCAGACCTCGGTGTCTCCGTGTCCCTCGACGAGCAGCACCTCGTCATCGGAACCCCTCGTGGCTATGCTCTGGTCCTCATCGTTCAATGCTGTGATCCTTCTGCTTGTCATCAGCTGGTGGCAAGATTCTTGCGCAGCACGGCGCGCTGGACCTTGCCGCTGGGGGTTTTGGGCAGTTCGTCAACGAAGTCGATTCGGCGCGGATAGGCGTGCGCGGCGTAGTTGTCTTTCACCCACTGCTGCAGTTCTGCCTCCAGGCCCTCGGTCGAAGTGGGGTCCTCGACGACGATGAACGCGTGGGCGATCTCTCCGCGCATCTCATCGGGCGCTGCCACAACAGCGGCTTCCACGACTGCGGGATGTGCCAGCAGTGTGGATTCGATCTCGAACGGTCCGATGCGGTAGCCAGCCATGAGGATGACATCGTCATCGCGCGAGGAGAAGTGGAAGATTCCCGCCTCGTCGACACGAGCCAGATCGCCGGTGAGGTAGTGAGCACCATCGTCGGTGAACCTGTCGGATCTGAAGTCTCTGTCGGTGCCGTAGCCGGTGAACGTGAAGAACGGGCTGGAATCGACCTCGAGGGCCAATCGGCCGATCTCGTCCACCTCTGCAGGACTATTGTGGGCGAGGTCGAGGACTGTCATCGTCCATCCGGGGAAACTGATCCCTGTCGATTTCGGTTCTGGGGCGATCTCGATCGCCGAGTGATGGGGGAATCCGACGCTCATGCCGATCTCCGTCTGCCCGAAATGATCATGCACGGTCACACCGATGGATTCGGTCCACTCCAGCACATCCGGTGTCAGGGGTTCACCTGCGCTGGAGAGCCTGCGCAGATGCGGCAGGGGCCGCGCGGCGTCGCTGTTGCGCATCGCCCGCAGCGCCGTCGGAGCCGACGCGAAGTCAGTGACCTCGAACTTCTCCAAGACATCCCACGTCGCTTCGGGTGTGAAGGCGCCGATGGTCAGCAGACTTCGATGTCCCGCCACCATCGGCCCGATGATCGCCGTATACAGGCCGTATGCCCAACCGGGGTCGGCTCCGCACCAGAAGACATCTTCGCCGCTCGTGACACCGAGTGCGAACTCAAGATACCCCTGCCACCCGGCGATATAGGACTTGGGGTGAATGACAGCCTTGGGTTTGCCTGTCGTGCCGGAGGTGAACATATGTACCAGCGGAACATCTGGACCCGTTGGCGTGTCGCCCTCAACAGGCTGAGCGCCATCGAGTCGATGCTCCAAAGACTCCTCGCCGTCGGCCTCAGCGCCTGCGACGAGCACAGACCACGGTCCGTCGGTGAGCTTATCGCGCCATTTGGCGTCGGTCACGACCACTGCCGTTTCCGAGCGTTCCAGACGATCAGTGACAGCATCGGCGGCGAACGCGGTGAATAGAGGAACGTACACCGCGCCGAGCCGCCAGATCCCGAGCATCAGCGCCGGCAGATCGGCCCCCTTGCTCATCAACGATGCCACGCGGCTGCCCGGCCCGACTCCTTCGGCAGCGAGCACGCCGGCGATTCGGCGCGACCTGTCGGCAAGCTCGCCGAAGGTGACGTCTGTGCCGCCCAGCGCAGAATCGATGAACGTGAAGGCCACAGCGTCGGCGTCATGTCTGTCGCACAGCTGTTCGGCAACGGTGAGACTCGGATCCTTGAACTCAGTGCAGATCTCCTGCACTCGGACATTGAGGTCAGCAGCTTCGGTAACCACAACCACTCCTAGATACTGTTTAGAGTACGATTAATAGTTGTAACGTACCCAAACAGGATGCGACGGTCAATACGTATGTCCGAATGGATCAATCACGTCGCTCGGAAACGTCGCACCGGCGGTATGTGATACTGAGAAAATGAGTTCCAGCCGTACAGCACCTGCTCTTCGCACACCTCGTCGGCGAAAGGTCGACGAGGGGCGCAGGGAGTCATTGCTGGAACAGATCAGCAGCGAATTCCTGTCAGAGGGCTTCACCACCATCAGTGTCGACGAGTTGACCCGTCGCCTGCACTGCTCGAAATCGACGATCTATTCCGTAGCGCCCACGAAGGAACAACTGGTCGTCGCAGTCACCAAACGCTTCTTCCGCCTCGCCACAACGAGGATCGAAGAATCCATCTCCGGCATCGACGATCCCGGTCTGCGGATCTCGGCCTACCTGAAAGGTGTCGGTGCAGCGATGTCGGAGCAGTCGCCCGCGTTCTACCGGGATATGGTGTCCTTCGGACCCACCGCCGAGGTCTACACCGTCAACTCCGCCGCCGCCGCCAGGCGCGTTCAGTCCCTCATCCAGCACGGCGTCGAAAGCGGACACTTCCGGGATATCAACACGAACTTCGCCGGTCACCTCATCGGCTGGGCGATCGAAGGCATCCACTCCGGTCGCCTGCCCGAGGACACAGGGCTCGGGGCGGGCCAGGCATTCTCAGAGCTCGGCGACATCCTGCTCAAGGGATTGGGGCGAGTCGACGGATCACAGAGCTGACTCGCGAGCCGCGTGGCAGAGTCGGTCGGTTGGCCGATTCCCCGACGCGACGGGATGCGGCCTGACCGACCAGCCATGGTCGGCGAGATGCGAGGACTCTTCAGCGGAACACGCTGGGTAATGAGGCGTGGGGTTTGACTCTGCTCGATACCAGAAGCTGACCCGAAGATCGGATCACACCCGGGCTCCAGCCTGGAGCGGTGGGCCCGCTCACCCCCATTGCAGCCAGGTCGTCTTGAAGTCCGAGTAGTTCTCTAGGGCGTGGACGGACAGGTCGCGGCCGAAGCCGGACTGCTTGAACCCGCCGAAGGGCGTGGTGAAGCCCAGTGCGTCGACGGTGTTGACCGACACGGTGCCGGCGACCAGGCGCGCTGAGACTCTATGGGCCCGGGCCATGCTTCCCGTCCACAGGGCCGCGGCCAGACCGTACGGCGTCTCATTCGCCTTGGCGATCGCCTCTTCCTCGGTGTCGAAGGGGGTGACGAGGGCGACCGGTCCGAAGATCTCGTGGCTGTGCAGACGGTGATCGTCAGGCAGGTCCGTGATGATCGTCGGCTCGACGAAAGTGCGTCGTCCGTTGATCGCCGGGCGGTTGCCGCCCTGGACGACGGTTCCGTCCGCGCGGGCCTCTTCGATGCATTCCCAGACCTCATCGGCGTGCTTCTCGGACACGAGGCAGCCGATCGCGCTGTCGGGATCGAGCGGATCTCCGGGCTGGAAGTCCTCCGCCGCGTGTTCGAGCAGATGGACGAACTCCTCGTACACGGGGCGTTCGACGAAGATCCGTGAGGTAGCCGAGCAGACCTCGCCCTGGTTGTAGAAGATGCCGAACGCCGCCTTCCGGGCCGCAGCAGCGAGGTCATCGGTGTCGGCGAAGATGACGTTCGCGCTCTTGCCCCCGGCCTCGAGAGCGAGGCGCTTCATGTTCGACTCACCGGCGTAGACCTGCAGCTGCTTGGCGACCTCGGTGGACCCGGTGAAGCCGAGCATGTCGACATCCATGTGCCGACCGAGCGCGGATCCGACTACGGAGCCGCGACCGGGAACGACGTTGAGGATGCCCGCAGGCAGCCCCGCCTCGGCAGCGATCTCGGCCAGCAGCAGGACCGAATGCGAGGCCTCGACCGGCGGTTTGACGACCAGCGCATTGCCGGCCGCCAGCGCGGGCGCGATCTTCCACGTCGCGATCTCCAGCGGATAGTTCCACGGCACGATGACGCCGATGACACCCAGCGGTTCGCGCGTGACGAGCGCCGTCGACCCGGCAGGTGTCACGGGGATCTCGTCACTGAGCTTCTCGATCGCCTCCCCGTAGAAGCGGAACAGGGCCGCGGCCCCCGGAGCATCGATCGTTGAGGACTCGCCGATCGGCTTGCCCATGTCGAGCGTGTCGAGGAGGGCGAATTCGTCCGATCGCGCTTCGATGAGCTCGGCCAGGCGCAGCAGCACCTCACGCCGATGCGTTGCCGAGGCGCGCGACCACTCGCCGGCGTCGAAGGCGGTGCGAGCGCTCGCCACGGCCGCATCGATATCGGATCCGTCACCGAGGTGGAGCTGCGAGATCACCTCACCGGTGGCAGGGTTCGTCTTCGCATAGGTCTGCCCCGAGCGGGCGTCGACACGTCGCCCGTCGATGACGGGGCGTCCGTCGATGGTCAGAGCCGCTGCTGCGGCCCGCCACTCGGTCAGGGTCGCCGGCCGGGTCGAGGTGTCGGTCAGAGTCGCGGTCATGGAGGGTCTCCTTCGGGATGTGACGAGGGCCCGCCGATGGTCGGCGGACGGGAAGCGGTGGTCAGTGGGTCAGAGGTCGCCGGTCGGGTCCACCGTGGGCGCTGTGGGTGTATCTGTCGGGGCGGCCGCCTCGGCGACCGGAGTTGCCGATGACTCCTCTAGGTCGTCGGAGCGCAGCAGGTCGATGCCACGGGTCTCGGGCAGCGAGGCGACGGTGACGATGCCGATGACGCCGACGACGGCGAGGAACCAGCCGGGGCTCAGTGTGCTGCCGGTGGTGTCGATGAGCCAGGTGAGGATGTACGGCGCAGTACCAGCGAAGAGTGCGGCGGTCAGCGCATAGGCGATGGACAGCCCCGTCTGCCTCGTGCGGGTCGGGAAGAGCTCGACGACGGTGGCGGCGTGCGTGCCGAGGATGATCGCGAGGATGAAAGCCAGGCCGAAGGTCGAGACGAACGACGCCCAGGGGTAGTCGGCGCCCATGAGGAGGAACAGCGGAACCGAGAGCACCGTGAGTGCGATCGCCGCGGTCATGAGCACAGGCTTGCGTCCGAACCTGTCCGAGGCGAGGCCGGCCAGCGGGACGACGACGAGGCCGAGTGCCGAGGCCAGGGTCGACAGCAGCGCTGCCCGTCCGGGTTCGATGCCGACAGCGGTCTCCTGATAGGTGAGCAGGTAGACGAGGACGACGTAGAAGGTGACGTTCATGAACGTCTCCATTCCGCAGGTCTGGAGGAACTGCTTGGGGTTGCGCTTGAACACCTCGCGCAGGGGCGCCTCGGCGACGGTCTCCATCTTCTGCAGGGCCGAGAACTCCGGGGTGTCCTCGATCTTTCGACGGATGTAGAGGCCGATGAAGCCCAGGGGCACGGTGATGAGGAACGGGATCCTCCAGCCCCATGCGCTCACCTGGTCGGGCGTCAGCGCCTGGTTGAGGAGGAAGACGACGAAGGAGGCGAGCAGGAACCCGGCCAGCGAACCGACCTCGAGCCAGCTGCAGCCGAAGCCTCGGCGCTTGGGCGGTGAGAACTCACCGAGGAATGCCGCCGCGCTGCCGAACTCGCCACCGGCGGCCAGGCCCTGCACGATGCGGGTGACGATGAGGAGGATCGGAGCGAGTACACCGATGGTTCCGTAGGTCGGCAGCACTCCGAGTGCGAGCGTAGACAGGGCCATGGCGAGGATGACCAGCGACAGGGTGTGCTTGCGTCCGAGTTTGTCACCGAGGCGGCCGAAGATGACCGCGCCGATCGGCCGGACGAGGAAGGAGACGGCGAAGACCGCGAAAGTGGCGAGCAGTCCTGCCGTGCTGTCCTCCTCGGGGAAGAAGATCGCCGCGATCGTCGTGGCCATATAGGCATAGACGGCCCAGTCGAACCAGTGGACGAGAACGCCGATGGAGCCGGCGACCACGCTCTTGCGCAGACCTTTCTGATAGGCCAGCCCCTCGGCAGCCTGTGTGTCACCTGACATGTCCGAATCCTCCTTTGGAATCGTGGTTGCCAGCGCTGTGCTGGCGGTGCGGCCGTCGTTCAGACGCGCTGGACGCTCACGTCCGCAGCAGTCCAGGCCAGAGCGGTGGCGCCGTCGATGAGTGTGCTCTCGGCCCTCTCGCCGACGCAGGACTCGGCGAACGCCGCCTGATGGTTGCTCGCATCGCCGCCCACACCGATATATGGGTGGATGGCGTCGACGATCTGAGAGACATTGCCCATGTCCGTCGAGGCACGGTTCATCGTCGCGGCGACAGGGTCGACGTCGAAGTTCCGGCCCAGAGCCTCGGCGTTGGATCGGTAGTACTCAAGCGCTGCCTCATCGGTGCGCATCTCCGAGTAGCGGCGGCTCTCCGGAGTGATGGTCAGTTGTGCCCCGGTGGCCAGGGCTCCGGCCTCGAAGCAGTTGATGACCTTCTTCTCCACGGCCAGCAGTTCTTCGGTCGTCTCGGCGCGTACGTACCAGCGGCCTTCGGTCTTCTCCGGAATCGCGTTGGGTGCTTCGCCGCCGTTTGTCATCACTCCGTGGACGCGCACGGTATTCGGCAGCTGCTGACGCAGGAGGCCGAGGGCGACCTGGGCGATGAGGAAGCCATCATTGGCGTTGATTCCGCGCTCGGGATAAGCGGCCGCATGAGCGGCCCGCCCGGTGTATTCGACGTGCCAATGAGTGACGGCGAAGGGTTCGGCCTCGGCGACATCGACGGGCGCTGGATGAGCCATGAGCGCGAAGTCGAGTTCGGTGAAGGCCCCGCGGTCGAGCAGTTCGATCTTGCCTCCGCCGCCCTCTTCGGCCGGGGTGCCGATGACTTCGACGGTGATGCCGAGCTCCGCGGCCGCCTCGGCGAGGCCGATCGCCCCGCCGACGCTCATCGCGGCGATGAGGTTGTGGCCGCAGGCATGACCGAGGCCGGGCAGGGCGTCGTACTCGGCGAGGAAGCCGACGGTGAACTCACCGGTTCCGTACGTGGCGCGGAATGCGGTCTCGAGCCCGAGGTAGGGGCGTTCGATGGTGAAGCCGTGCTCGGCCAAGACCTCGGCGACGGCGGCCGAGGAGTGGAACTCCTGCCAGCCGAGCTCGGGGTCATCGTGGAGGGAGTTCGACAGTTCGATGAGCCGTGGGACAACCTCGGCAATTCGGGTGGCGACTCGATCCTTGACTGCGGTTGCCGCGTCGTTCATCGGTCGTCTCCGGGGACGCCGTAGGACGGTGAGGCCGCCGGATCGAGACCGCGAGTGATGTAGTCGTTGCGCTGCGGCATCCAGATCTCGAGGAGGCGGCCGAGCTGCCCGATCGGATCCTCATCGGCCCAATCGACGCGCAGATCGGTGACCCTCCAGCCTGAGCCGTTGACCACGGACAGGCCGGCGGAGTGGACGGGGCCGGCTTCGCCGCCGGCGGCCATCGCTGCCTCGAAGGCTGCGAAGAGGCGTTCTTCGAGGCGACCGGTGGCAGACAGCGCGGTCTCGACGAAGGCGTCGAGCACCTCGAGGTTTGCGAGCATATTGCCTCCGGCCACGGCGTTGGTCTCGGTGCGGGCACCGAAGATGCCGAGTGCCTGTGCGCCCGAGTGCGCGGCGGTGTTACCAGCAGCGTCGATGACGAGGAGCTGCCGAAAGTCGATCGCGGTCGGATCGGCAGCAGCGACGACGGCGTCGAGTGCCGTCTGCGCGTCTTTGCCGGCGCGCATCTCGTCGATGATGGCCGGGCCGAGCCGCGGGTCGGTGATGTTCTGGGAATTCACCCCGCCGATCCCGTCGGCGAGATTGATGCAGCGTGCGGCGACGGCCGGTGAGGACGAAGAGATCGCGGAGCCGAACTCCCCGGTCTCGGCATCGTGGAGGAGGAGCGAGAAGGTCACTGGGCCACCTCGGTCCGTCCCGCCTCGGCGGTGTTGCTGATGACGGCGGTGGCGTCGATCTCGACGAGCCACTCGGGCCGAGCCAGAGCTTGGACGACGATGCCCGTCGAGACGGGGAAGACTCCCTTGAGCCACTTGCCCATCGTCCGGTAGACGTCCTCGCGGTAGCGGGGGTCGATGATGTAGACGGTGACCTTGACGATGTCGGCGAGGCTGCTGCCGGCTTCTTCGAGCAGCATTGCGATGTTCGCCATCGCCTTCTCGGCCTGCGCGGTGACATCGCCGATGCCCACCGACTCCCGGGTCTCAAGGTCCTGACCGATCTGTCCGCGCAGGTAGACGACACCGCCGGCGACGACGGCCTGGCAGAGATCGTTGTCGAGATTCTGCTCCGGATAGGTGTCCTTGGTGTTGAACATTCTCAGTCGTGTATGCGTCGGCTCTGCCATGGCGGTGTCTCCTCGTCGAGTGAAGCGGTCGTTGTCTGCACCCATTCTCGAGACATTCCATTCATCTGTGAAATAGTTATAATTTAGTCAGAGCATCTACAAATCAGATTCTTCATCGCTGGGAGCCGCAATGGTGCAGAGATTCGCGATCACGCTGACTCAGCTGTCGTACTTCGCCGAATGCGCGAAGACGCTCAATATGACCGAAGCCAGCCAGGAGCTGCACATCGCCCAGTCGGCGGTGTCGACGGCGATCAACCAGCTGGAGAAGGCCCTCGGTGCTCCGCTGTTCGTGCGTCAGCACTCGAAGGGCCTCGTGCTGACCTCGGCCGGCGAGAGCCTGCTGCACGAGACCCGGGAGATCTTCGGGCGGATCACCGACGCCGTCGACTCGATCCAGGCCGGACAGCGTGAGGTGCGCGGAACCATCGTCATCGCCTGCTTCCAGACGATCGCGCCCTTCCTGCTGCCGCAGCTGCTCCAGCGATTGGGCGAGCGTCACCCCGAGCTGACCGTGGAGGTCGTCGAGGGAGACCACGAGGAGAGCATCGACGCCCTGCGCAGCGGGCGGGTCGAACTCGCGCTCAACTACGACCTCACCGAATCCGACGGCATCCGCGCCGAGATCGTCGGCGAGGCTAGGCCGCACGTCATCGTCGGCACCGATCACCGTCTCGCCCGTCGGAAGAAGGTCTCGCTGTCCGAGCTCGCCGAAGATGACTTCGTCGTCCTCGACCTGCCCGACAGTCGAGAGTACTTCCTCAACATGCTCCGCCTGGCCGGCATCACCCCGCATGTGCGCTATCGCAGCTCGAGCTACGAGACTGTGCGCTCGATGGTCGCCATGGGCCTCGGGTTCTCCATCCTCAACCAGCGACCGCGCATCCGACAGACCTACACGGGGGAGCGGACGACGATCCTCGAGATCTCCGATCCCGTCCCCACCCTGCACGTGGCCGTGTCCACCCTGGCTCGATCCGGCCAGACGGCGAAGGCCGCTGCCGTGTCCGACGTCGTCCGCGAGATCCTCGCCGAGGTGGCTCCCGAGTCAGGCTGAGAGCGTTTCCGTTAGATACCCCTAAGCGATCGACGACTAAGTATTGCATCTATTCATAAGATGCAGTGGACCGTGAAGAACTATTGGCATTGCCGCTTCCACCTGCGGTTTGCTGGAAGGCGTCAGGGCAACATCGAAGTTGTGCCCGCCAGCAACGAAGCAGATGCCGCCGCAGCGCGGCACCGACGGAAGGGTGTCCATGTCGAACACAGCCGCAGAAACCACCGAGGTCGTCGTCATCGGCGGCGGCCAGGCCGGTGTCGCGATGAGCGAGCATCTCAGCGAACGGGGAGTGGCCCATGTCGTCCTCGAACGCGACAGGGTCGCCGAGGCCTGGCGCTCCCGCCGGTGGGACTCCCTCGTCGCCAACGGACCCGCCTGGCACGATCGCTTCCCCACACAGGAGTTCGCGGTCACCGATCCCGACGGCTTCGCCACGAAGGGACAGGTCGCCGAATACTTCCAGACCCTCGTCGAGGCCAAGGGCCTGCCGGTGCGCACCGGGGTCAGTGCCACCTCGGTGACGGAGAACGCGGGATCCCGCGGATTCCGCGTGGCCACCGATGCCGGAGTCATCGACGCCGACTACGTCGTCGCCGCCACGGGCCCGTTCCAGACCCCGCGGATCCCCGAGATCATCCCCGCCGAGGCGGGACTGACGCAGATCCACTCGAACGACTACAAGAACCCCGAACAGCTCGACGACGGCGGCGTCCTCGTCGTCGGCGCCGGGTCGTCCGGCGTGCAGATCGCCGCCGAGATCCAGCGGTCGGGTCGACCGGTCCACCTCGCCGTCGGTCCCCATGACCGTCCGCCGCGCGCCTACCGCAGCCGCGATTTCTGCTGGTGGCTCGGCGTGCTGGGCAAATGGGACATGGCCACCCCGCCGGCCGGAGCCGAGCATGTCACGATCGCCGTCAGCGGAGCGCAGGGCGGACACACCGTCGACTTCCGTGACCTCGCGAACTCGGGCATCACCCTGCTCGGCCGAGCGAACTCCTATGCCGACGGCATCCTGCACATCGGTGACGACCTGCAGCGGAACATCGCCCGCGGCGACGAGAACTACCTGTCGCTGCTGCGTGAAGCCGATGAGTACATCGAACGCAACGGCCTCGACCTGCCACCCGAGCCCGAGGCGCACGTCCTCGGACCGGACCCGGACAGCGTCAGCGACCCGATCCGCGAACTCGACATTGCTGCAGCGGGGATCCGCACCGTGATCTGGGCGACCGGATTCGGTGTCGACTACTCCTGGTTAGGCGTCGACGGCGTCCTCGACGAAAGCGGATACCCAGTGCAGAAGCGCGGGGTCAGCCCTGTCCCCGGTATGTACTTCCTCGGGCTGCCCTGGCTGTCCCGACGCGGGTCGAGCTTCATCTGGGGAGTGTGGCACGACGCGAAGTACCTCGCCGACCAGATCGGCATCCAGCGGATGTACCGTGACTACACGCCGAGGACGGCGGCTGCGGTTGAGACGGCAGGGTCAGGAAACCGTCAGCAGTCCGAGGAGCCGGACAGCCGTCACCGAGGTCTCATTCCCGCACCCGTCGAAATGTGAGACGCTGAAATCACTATGACTGAGTCGACTTCATCCTCACCGCAGACCGCTTCGATTCCCCTGACCTCGCAGAACCCGCAGACCGTGCCGACCCGCACCGAGACCGACTCGATCGGCAGCATGGAGATTCCCGACACCGCCTATTGGGGCGTGCACACGGCCCGGGCGAACGAGAACTTCCCGATCACCCGCCGCCCGATCAACGTCTACCCTGATTTCGTCCGCGCTTTCGCCTGCGTCAAGCAGGCCGCGGCTCGGGCGAACGCGGAGATCGGGGCGCTCGACGAGCAGCGGGCGAACCTCATCGACTCCGCGTGTGAAGAGATCAAGGCCGGCAAGCTCCATGATCAGTTCACCGTCGGGGTCGTCCAGGGCGGAGCCGGCACGTCGACGAATATGAACGCCAACGAGGTCATCACCAACCGCGCCCTCGAGATCGCCGGTCGACCCAAGGGCGATTACGCCTTCCTCAACCCGAACGACCATACCAACCACAGTCAGTCGACGAACGACACCTACCCGACCGCCATCAAGATCGCACTGTCGTTCTCACTGCAGAACCTCCTCGGCGAGCTCACCCTGCTCGCCGACGCCTTCGCGGCCAAGGGGCGGGAATTCGCTCACATCGTCAAGGTCGGGCGCACCCAGCTGCAGGATGCGGTGCCGATGACCCTCGGTCAGGAGTTCACCGCGTTCGCGGTGACTCTGCGTGAGGACGTTCAGCGGCTCGAAGAGGCAGTCGCACTCCTCGGCGAGGTGAACATGGGGGCCACGGCCATCGGCACCTCGATCAACGCCCCGGTCGGCTACAAGGAAGCGGTCATCAAGCACCTGCGACAGATCACCGGTCTCGATCTGGTCACCGCCGGCGATCTCGTCGAATCCACCTCTGACACCGGAGTCTTCATCACGTTCTCGGGTGCGCTCAAGCGCAGTGCGCTGAAGATGTCGAAGATCGCCAACGATCTGCGTCTGCTGTCCTCGGGACCGCAGGCCGGCCTCGGCGAGATCAACCTGCCCGCCCGTCAGGCGGGGTCGTCGATCATGCCCGGCAAGGTCAATCCCGTCATCCCCGAGGCGGTCTCCCAGGTCGCGTACTCCGTGGCTGGGGCCGATGTCACCGTGTCCATGGCCGTCGAGGCTGGGCAGCTGCAGCTCAATGCCTTCGAACCGATCGTCGCTCACTCGCTGTTCCAGTCGATCACGTGGCTCGAACGGGCCTGCCAGACATTCCGGGTCAACTGCGTCACCGGAATCACTGCCAACGAGGACCGGCTGAACGATATCGTCGACCGCTCCGTCACCGTCATCACCGCGCTCGCCCCGGTCATCGGCTATGCCTCGGCAGCGAAGTTGGCCAAGGAGGCTCTGGCGAGGAACCAATCGATCTCGGACCTCGTCGTCGAACACGGCCTGCTCGAGCGAGATCAGCTCGGTGAGATCCTCAGTCCCGAACGGCTGACCGGAATGCCGGCTGACGACAGCGTCGACAATTCGGCCGACAGCGCCGAGGCGGTTCCTCGCGACGAGATGACCGGGGAGCTTCCCGTCATCCCTGATTCGGAGGGCTGAACGGCTCGGTTGTCCGTCGCCAAGCGCGCTGCTGCTTCGACGCTCGATGATCGCAGTCCGCCCAGGGCATCACCGGACTGCACATGTCGTGTGTCCGCGCGCGTAACCTTGCAGGAGCACTGTGCACGTGGAACCACTGATTCTCCGACCGATGACAGCTCCGAGAGGTGACGCACGATGTCGATTGATGCCTATCTGTTCTTCAGCGACGGAACATGCGCTGAAGCGTTCAACCGCTACCAGGAGATCTTCGGCGGCGAGCTGACGATCATGTTGATGAAAGACGTCCCCGAAGACCAGCGCATGCCCGGTTCGACCGATGAGACCGTCATGCACGCTGCCCTGAAATTCGGGGACACCTTGCTGATGGGCTCGGACGACACCACAGGTGACGGAGGTCCGAGGCGAGGCATCGCTCTGTCCTACACGGCCTCCGACCTGGAGGCCGCCGGCACGGTGTTCGCCGGACTGTCCGAGGGAGGCGAGGTCCAGATGCCGCTGGGGCCGACGTTCTGGTCCGAAGGCTTCGGCATGTGTCTCGACAAGTACGGGGTGCCGTGGATCGTCGATACTGCCGCCGCGTCTGACGGCTAGCCGCGTCGAGGCAGAACCGGCTACTCCCCGGTCCACTCCACCGGGGTCTTGGTGAGGAAGCCTTCGACGGCGTTCGCGAAGTCCTGGCTGCCGTAGACCCGTGAGACGACATCGGCATCGTCGACGGGATTGCCGTCGGCCAGCCGGCGGAGATTCTCCTTGATCGCCCACTGCGTCAACGGTGCCCCGGACACGACCCGATCGATGAGGGCCTCGGCTTCGGCATCGAGATCCTCGGCGACCGCTGTGAGAAATCCGGAGGCCAGCGCCTCCTGGGCGTCGACCTTCCGTGCGGTGATGAGCATCGACGCGGTCCGCGGTTCGCCGAAAGCCCGGACCAGCCGGCGCAGCGTGTTCGCCGAGAGAGTGTTGCCCAAGGTCCGAGCGATGGGAACGGAGAACGCCGAGGAGGCAGATCCGATCCGCAGATCCGCGCAGCACGCGATTCCCAGTCCTCCGCCCGCACAGTGGCCGTCGATGACGGCGATGACCGGTTTGTCGACCGCGGCCAGGGCACCGAGCACCTCGTCGATGCGCCGCTCGTACGCGACACCGTCCTCACCGGTGAACCCACGGAACTGCGCGATGTCCGTGCCGGCGACGAAGGCCCGACCCCCGGCTCCGCGAAGGACGAGGGCACGCAGATCCGGATCCGCGTCGACCCGGGCAGCCGCCTCGGCGAGCTTCTGGTACATCTCGAACGTCATCGCATTGCGGGCCTCGGGACGGTTGAAGGTCACGCGCAGACCGGCCCCGACCACTTCGGTGAGCACATGATCGCTCATGGCCGGACCTCCTCGGTGACGTTGCGGGCTCCGGCATCGGCGGTGCCCGATCCGGCAGCGCCCGTCTCCGCAGTGCCCGCGAACTCCGCGAGCACCCGGTCGGTGTCCGCGCCGAGTGACGGTCCGGCAGGGCCGTGGGTCAGCGGCGAACGGGAGAAGCGCATCGGGTTGCCCACCTGCGTCACCTCGCCGAGGCGGGGGTGCTGGGAAGGCCAGAAGAAGTTCCGTTCCCGCAGGTGAGCGTCGGTGAAGACCTGCTCGTAGTCATTGATCGGGGCGGCCGGGACGCCGACGCGATTCATCTCCTCGACCACCTCGGCGATGGTGCGCTTCCGCAGCCGATCCTCGATGACGGCGATGAGAGCCTCCCTGTTGGCGAACCGCAGCTCGGGCTCGGCGTACTTCGGGTGGTGCTCGAGATCGGCGAGGTCGAAGGCCGAGCAGAACCGCATCCACGTGGCTGGGGTGTTCGCACCGATGGTGACGAACCCGTCGCCGACCTCGATCGCCTGATACGGTGCCTGCGCCTGATGCGCCGAGCCGTTCGGTCGGCTCACCGTCCCGGCGCCGAAGTACCCGCCGGCCTCCCACACCGCCAAGGACACGGCGGATTCGAAGAGAGAGACGTCGAGGTACTGGCCCTGCCCGGACTCGCGCCGCTCATACAGCGCCGAGACGATGCCGAGCGCGACGTAGAGAGCGGTCGAGAGATCGGAGATCGGCACCCCGACCTTCGCCGGCGGCTGATCGGGGAATCCTGTGATGCTCATCAGTCCCGACCGGGCCTGCGCCATGATGTCGAGGCCGGCCAGCGGAGCCAGCGGACCGTCCTGACCCCACCCGGAGGCGGAAGCGTAGATGAGCCCGGGATGGTCCTGACGCAGATCCTCGTACCCGAACCCCATCTTTGTCAGCGCCCCGGGTCGCATGTTCTCCACGAGCACATCCGCCTCGGCGAGCAGACTGTGCAGACCCGCCCTGCCTGCGTCTGATTTGAGGTCGAGGACGATCGACTCCTTATTGCGGTTGAGGCGGATGAACGGGCTCGACTCGCCATCGACGAACGGCCCTGAAGAGCGCATCGGATCGCCGCTGGGCGGTTCGATCTTGATCACGCGGGCGCCCATATCGGCTAGCTGCATCGACGCGTACGGTCCGGCGATGAACACGCCGAGCTCGAGCACGGTCACCCCCGACAGCGGTCCTGGTGCTGAGTCCTCACTCATCTCGTCCTCTCTGATCGGTCGGTTCGTCTCAGTCGTTTCGGGGCACCCGCCAGTTCACCCATCGGCGGGTTCGGGCAGACGGGAGGCGCGGGCCGAATGCTCCGGCTTCGAGGCTTCGCCGGTGAGCAGCTGCGGCAGTGTCATGCCGTTCACGTTCGCGAGATCCGCCGCCTGTGTCCGGCAGGAGAACCCATCGGCCAAGAAGATCGAATCCGCCGGGGCGTCGCGCAGAGCCGGCAGCAGAGCGTTCTCAGCCACCGCCACCGAAGTCTCGTAGTGGCCGGCCTCCATGCCGAAGTTCCCGGCCAGACCGCAGCAGCCGGCGAGCTCGCGCACCGTCGCTCCCGTGCGCTCGAGGAGCGCCCGGTCTGCGGCGAAGCCCATGACCGAATGCTGGTGGCAGTGCGGTTGGACGACGACGGTGCGGCCCGTGAGATCGGGAACATCGAACTCCGCATCGACGAGGACCTCGGCCAGCGTCGAGGTGGTCGCCGCGATCCGCCTGGCCCGTTCGTCATCGGGAAACAGGTCGTCGAGGTCGCTGCGCAGCACCGCGGTGCAGCTCGGTTCGATTCCGACGATGGGAATGTTCTTCCGCGCGTAGGGATCGAGGATCGCCATCGTCGACTCGAGCTTCCGCTTCGCCGCGTCGAGCTGTCCGGTGGAGATGAGTGTGAGCCCGCAGCAGGCCTGTTTCGAAGGCAGCAGGATCTCGAAACCGGCCGACTCCAGCAGGTCGACGGCCGTTCTCGCCCCGGCGTCGGAGAGGTATTCGGTGAACGAATCCGCCCACAGCAGGACCTGCTTCTTCCTTGCGTCGGAAGTGCTGATGTATTCGTCGGCGACGAGGGCGTCGCGATCCGCCGTTGAGGCATCGCGCGCCTCGGTGGGGGAGAGGCGGGACTTCGCCCAGCGGGAGAAGCGTCGGTCGTTGAACCGGACCATCTTCCGTCGGGGGTCCATTCCGCCGCCGGACAGGACCAGCTTGGCCAGGGGACGGACCCCCAGCGCCGCGTTCACCACTGAACTGACTCCGGGAATCGCGGTGAGCAGTCGCCCCCAGCTCGGCAGCCAGCCCAGGGAATAGTGCGACAGCGGACGGAGCTTGCCGCGGTAGGTGCGGTGGAGGACCTCGGACTTGTACTGTGCCATATCGACCCCGGCCGGGCAGTCGGACGAACAGGCCTTGCAGCTCAGACACAGGTCGAGCGAGTCAGCCACCTCGGCGCTGTCCCAGGTGTCGAACAGGCCTCCGTTGGTCACCTCTTGGAGGACTCGGGCGCGGCCGCGGGTGGAATCCTTCTCATCCTTCGTCGCCAGATACGACGGGCACATGAAGCCGCCGGCCCCGGAGGTATCCGCACGGCATTTGCCGACGCCCACGCAGCGGTGGACGGCGTTCGTGAAGCTGCCCTTGTCGTGGGCGAAGGCGAAGCCGCCGGCCGTGCCGATCGAGATCGACTGCGGCCTGCGCAGGTCAGCGGTGATCGGCAGAGGGTCGACGATGATGCCCGGATTGAGCAGGTTGTCCGGGTCGAAGAGCCGTTTGACCTCGCCGAGGGCGGCGATCGCCTCATCCGAGTGCTGGAGACCGAGGAGTTCGGAGCGGGCTCGCCCGTCGCCGTGCTCGCCGGAAGCGGATCCGCCGTACTTCGTGACGAGTCGCCCGGCCTCCATGACGAAATCGTGGAAGATCTCGACGCCGTCGGGACGGTCGAAGGGGAAGTCCGTGCGCATGTGCACGCAGCCGTCCCCGAAGTGACCGTAGGGCAGACCGCGGACGCCGTAGGAAGCCATCAGCTCGTCCTGGTCGCGCAGGTAGTCGCCGAGCACCTCGGGCGGCACCGCGGCATCTTCCCATCCGGTCCAGGCGGGATTGCCGTCTTCGGTGCGTCCGGCCAGTCCGCCGGCGTCGGCGCGGATGCCCCACAGGGTGCTCGCCTCCTTGCCGGCAGGCAGGATGCGGAAGTGATCGGTGCCGGCATCCGCGGCGATGACCTCGGCATTCGCGACCGCTTCGTCCGCGGTGGCGCCGGCGACCTCGATGAGCAGCCAGCCCTCGCCCGCCGGCAGCTCAGGCACGGCGTCCTTGCCCTTGTGGTTGCGGACCATGTCCATGAGCCGCGAGTCGATGCCTTCGACGGCGAGCGGCCCATGGGGCAGCACCCGGGGCACGGCATCGGCGGCCTCGAACATGTCAGGGTAGCCGAGGACGAGCACCGTCGGTGAGTTCGGAAGATCGCCGAGGCTCACGACCGCCTCGGTGATCGTCGTCAGGGTGCCTTCGCTGCCGACGAGGAACTTCGCGAGATTCGGGCCGTTCTCCGGGAGCAGATGCTCCATCGCATAGGCCGATGCCTGGCGGCTGAACCGACCGAACTCGGTGCGGATGACTCCGAGATGACGGCCGGCCACCTCGGCGAGTCCGGGAATGGGATCGAGCCCGGACCCGGCGAGGAACGACCGGCCGTTGCCGTCGATGGCCGTCATCTCGACGATGTTGTCGACGGTGCGACCGGCCGAGATCGCGTGCGGTCCGCAGGAGTTGTTGCCGATCATGCCCGCGATCGTCGCCCGGTTCTTCGTCGACGGATCAGGCCCGAAGGTCAGCCCGTGTGGTTTCCCGGCTTTCTGCAGCTGACTCATGAGCACCCCGGGTTCGACACGAGCGGTCTTCGCCACCGGGTCGATGTCGAGGATACGGTTGAGGTGGCGGGAGAAGTCGATGACGATGCCGGTGCCGATCGAATTGCCCGCCTGTGAGGTGCCGCCGCCGCGGGAGGTGATGGGCACCCGGTGTGACCTGGCCACGTCGAGGATCGTGACGACGTCGGCCGTGGTCTTCGGGAAGGCCACGACCTGCGGGACGATCCGGTAGTTCGAGGCGTCGACGGCATATTCGGCCAGACGGCGGGCCGAGGTGTCGACGCCGCCTTCGATGCTGCGCGTGAGATCGGTGACGAGGTCGGTGACGTTCGTGTTCGTGTCAGCAGTCGTGTCGGCGCTCATGGTGAGCTCAGCCCTCGCGCAGGATGTCGAGGGCGGCTCCGAGGCCGGCCGGGTCGATCTTCACTCCCGCCAGCTGCAGTCCCATCTGGACCCCGGCCAGTGTGCCTGCAAGGGTGAGATCATTGAGATCGCCGAGGTGGCCGATCCGGAAGACCGTCCCCTGGAGTTTGGAGAGGCCCGCCCCCAGAGACATGTCGAAGCGGTCGAGGATGAGCTTTCTCAACTCGTCTGCGTCGTGCCCTTCGGGCATGACGACGGCGGTGAGCACGGGGGAGTATTCGCTCTCGTTCGTGCACAGCACTTCGAGGCCCCAGGCTTCGACCGCGGCTCGCGTCGCTTCGCCGAAGCGGATATGTCGAGCGAAGACGTTCTCCAGGCCCTCTTCGTTCAGCAGCCGCAGAGACTCCTTGAGTCCGAACAGGATGTTCGTGTTCGGGGTGTAGGGAGTCATTCCGTTTCTGCCGGCGGCGAGCATCTCCGTCCAGTTCCATACGGACTTCGGCAGGGACGAGGACTCGTGGGCGGCCAGCGCCTTGTCGCTGACGGCGTTGAAGGACAGCCCCGGCGGGAGCATGAGGCCCTTCTGTGAGCCCGAGACGGTGACGTCGACGCGCCATTCGTCGTGCCGGTAGTCGACGGAACCGAGCGAGGAGATCGTGTCGACCATGAACAGAGCTGGGTGGTCTGCGGCGTCGATGGCCGCGCGGATCTCGGGAATGCGGCTCGTGACTCCGGTTGAGGTCTCGTTGTGGACGACGCATACGGCCTTGAAGCGGTGAGCTGTGTCGGCGGCGAGAGCCTCGCCGATCTTCTGCGGATCGGCACCGGTGCGCCAATCCCCGGCAATGACCGTGGGTCTGAGACCCCATTTCTCGGCCATCGTCTTCCATAGTGAGGAGAAATGACCGGTTTCGTAACAGAGGATCTCGTCGCCGGGGTTGAGCGTGTTGACCAGCGCAGCCTCCCACGCCCCGGTTCCCGTGGCTGGGTAGATGACGACCTGATTGGCGGTTCCGAAGATGTCGGCCATGCCTGAGAGCACATGACTGAAGAGCTCTTTGAACGCCGGGCCGCGATGGTCGATGGTGGGCATCGAAATGGCCCGAAGAACAGTATCGGGAACGTTGCTGGGGCCCGGAATCTGTAGGAAATGCCGTCCGCTGATAGTCATTGAAGAATCCTCTCTGATTCCACGATGCGGTACATCATTTTCATTTGACGCTACCACAATGATTTCGAATGAAAAATGCCCTTTCCAGGATTCGGAACGGAAATCTGCGCCGATCGTCTCGTCGAGCGAGTCGAGTATTTCTGCTCCGATTCAGCTGGAGGTATTCCATTTCTTCTGAGCTTTGGACCTGGGGATATGTGGATCCGTAAGACGCCGTGATTCTTTTGCCGGAAGCGTCCCGGTATACATGATCCTGATATTCGGGAAACTGAAGTCGATGTCTTGACGATTTGGAATTGCTCGGGGCAGACTTTCATAAAGTAGCAAGAACATTTCCACATCGTGGAATGCCGGTTGCGGCAATGGGGTCGTTTCCGGCTGATTTACACATCGCATAGGAGCGAATTGTGTCTTTGGAAATTGCTTCGATACTCGTCCTCGTGGCCCTGTTCGTCATCGCCACCTTCGTTTCGGTCCATATGGGCGCGCTCGCGCTCATGGCGACGTTTCTGTTCGGAACCTTTGTCCTGGGTGAGGACGTCGACACTCTGCTGTCGGGTTTCCCTGCAGATCTGTTCCTCATTCTGGTGGGCGTCACCTATCTGTTCGCCTTGGCGAAGGACAACGGCACAGTCGATTGGATCGTCCATGTCCTCGTCAAGGCCGTCGGCGGCCGAATTGCCCTGATCCCGTGGGTGTTCTTCGTCGTCACGGCTCTTCTGTCCGGTTTCGGTTCCGTGGTGCCGGCCGCCATCGCGATCATCGCGCCGATGGGGATGGGCTTTGCCCGGCGGTACGGCATCCGACCGCTGCTCATGGGGCTGATGGTCATCAACGGTGCGACAGCCGGCGGTTTCTCGCCGTTGAGCATCTTCGGCACGATCACCAATCAGGTTGTCGAACGCAATGACCTTCCGGGCAGCCCGCTGCTGCTCTTCCTCGCATCGTTCGTCTTCAATGTCATCCTCGGCTTTGTCTGCTTCTTCCTCTTCGGCGGACGGGAGCTGCTGGGCAAGCGCGACCTGGGCCACGGCCTCGAGGACAAAGACGGGGAACTGGTCGACGTCGGCGCATCCGGTGGGGGCGGCGGCGTCGACTCCGGCAGCGGTGCCGGAGGCAGCGGCAACTCGGGCACGTCTGGCTTGGATGGTGCCGGGGTGGGCGGTTCTGGCAGCGGATCGGGCGGCTCGCCCGCGCCGTATCACGATCCCGAGCGGAGGGCGGCTCGACGGTCGGTCCAGACGACGATGGTCAAGGACACCGACGAGGATGTCGAAGTCACCACCCTCGATCGGAATCGGATCGTCACTCTCGTCGGGCTCATCGTTCTTGCGGTCATGGTTGTGCCCCCGCTCAATCAGGACGTCGGCTTCACCGCGATCAGCATCGCCGTGATCATCTCGTTCTTCTCGCCCCGAACCAGCAAGGGCGCGGTGAGCAAGATCGCGTGGCCCACTGTGCTGTTGATCTGCGGCATCGTCACCTATGTCGAGCTCATGGAACGTCTGGGCACGATCGACTGGCTCGGCGGTCAGGTCGCCGGCATGGGAGCTCCGCTCTTCGCGGCACTGATCATCTGCTTCATCGGCGCGGTCGTCTCTGCATTCGCGTCGACGACGGGCATCCTCGGCGCACTCATTCCTCTGGCTGTGCCGTTCCTGCTCACAGGCAGCGTCGGCGAGATCGGGCTGATCATCGCCCTGGCGATCTCGTCTTCGGTGGTCGATTCCTCGCCGTTCTCCACCTCTGGTGCTCTGGTTGTGGCGAACTCGCCTGAAGAACAGCGGGACAGGGTGTTCAAGCAGCTCATGGTGTGGGGCTTCTCGATGGTCGTCATCGCACCGATCGTCACCTGGCTGATCTTCGTCGTCCCCGGTTGGGGGTGAGCGGCGTCGGCGCCGGGCTCAGCCGTTCGGGATGAACGGAAAGGTCCCATCGCCGAGGTCGGGCTCGGGTAGGACGCCATCCGGATCCTTGAGTCCGACAGCGAGACCGTCGAGGCTCAGGCGCCGCATCCCCTCGAGGACCATTCGGCGACCGACGTCGGTGAAGCTGTCGACCCGAGAGAGGTCGATGATGACCTTCGGCGTCGTCGGGGTGGAGCGGTCGAGTCGGTCGAGGACCACCTCGGCGCCGGTGAAGTCGATGATTCCCTGCAGGGCAACGGTCGTCGTATCTCCACCGACCGCGATGCTGCGCGGCTCACGTGAACCGAGCGCCTCGGCGTCCATGAGGTGGAGCCCCATATCCGCAGACAGGCGACGGAAGACTCTCTGGCCTCGGACGCTGTTGCCGTGGTCATCGAGGCGTGGGGAGAGCGTGCCGATGCCCACCTGCCCCGGAAGGGCGCCGAGAAGGCCGCCGGCCACTCCGCTCTTCGCCGGAATTCCGACATCGGTGAACCAGGAACCCGCGGCGTCGTACATGCCTGCAGCGGCCATGACCGACAGGGTCCGCCGGGCGATGGGGCGGGCGACGACTGTGGTGCCGGTGACGGGATGGATTCCGCCGTTGGCCAGTGTCGCAGTCATCATCGCGATGTCGCGCACCGTCACTGAGATCGAGCATTGCGCGGTGTATCCGGCGACGACTTCGTGCGGGTCGTCCTCGATGATGCCGTAGCTGCGCAGCATGTGGGCGATGGCGAGGTTGCGGTCGGCGGCTTCGAGCTCGGATTCGAAGATCCGCTCATCGATGTGCAGTCGGCGGCCGGCGAGTTCGGAGAAGAAATCGCGGGCGCGTTCGACCCGAGCCTGTCGGCTGGTGCCGGAGTCGACGAGGAGGTGGTGAGTCGTGATTGCGCCCGCATTGATCATCGGGTTCTTCGGTCGGTGGCTCCCGGTCTCCAGGGAGAGCTCGTTGAAGGCCTCACCGGAAGGTTCGACTCCGACGTGTGAGGTCACGAACTGCTCGCCTCGGTCGGCGAGTGCGGCAGCGTAGGTGAAGGGCTTCGACATCGACTGGATCGAGAATTCGACATCGCAGTCGCCCGAGCTGTACGTCCTGCCTGCCACTGTCGTCAGGGCGACGGCGAACAGATCGGGGTTCGCTGCCTTGAGTGCCGGGATGTAGTCGGCGACGCTTCCTGAGTCATCGTCGCGCAGAGCATCGAGGATCTCGTCGAGATAGTCGGGGATCGGTGTGCGCATGGGAGCCTTCCCTCTGTGATCGGACTGTCGGGTCGTCTCGGTCCAAGACTAAACGCTCCGGCTGATGCAAACAGCATTATGCGCGTCCGGACGGTTCATATCATTCCCAGCAGGCTACAGTTTGAAATTACGCAACTATCGATGACGTGAGCTTGTGGAGGAACAATGGAGTTCGAAGAGCGGCTGTCTGCCTTGGCTGCCAAGGTTGGCAACCAGCGAGAAGCGATTCAGACCGAAGAGGCAACGAAAAACGCGTTTATTATGCCCTTCATTTCAACGATCCTGGGTTACGACATCTTCAACCCACTTGAGGTGGTGCCAGAGTTTTCGGCCGATGTCGGAGTGAAGAAGAACGAGAAGGTCGACTACGCCATCATGCGCGATGGTGAAGTGCAGATCCTCATCGAGTGCAAGAAGTCGACGGAGCCGTTGAAGATCGAGCACGCGTCCCAGCTCTTCCGGTATTTCTCCGTGACAAATGCTCGGATCGCAGTTCTCACAAACGGCGAGGTCTATAACTTCTATACCGACCTCGATGCACCGAACAAAATGGACGACAGGCCCTTCCTGGTGCTCGACCTCAATGAGATCGACGAGACGATCGTTCCGGAACTCAAGAAGTTGACCAAAGAAGTGTTCGACCTCGATTCGGTGGTCAGCGCTGCAGAAGAACTGAAGTACGTCGGAGCCATCAAGAGGGAAATCGCCGGGCAGTTCAAGGAGCCGGATGAGGCGTTCGTGCGCCTCTTCACCAGCCGTGTCTACGACGGTCGATTTACGCAGGACGCCAAGGCGCAGTTCACCCAGTTGGTGTCCAAAGCGGCGAAACAGTTCCTCAATGAAAGGGTGAACGACCGCCTGAAGACTGCGTTGGGAGCCTCTGATGTTCCGCAAGCGGAGGATCCTGCTAGGGAGGATACTGTGGCCAGCGAGCCTGTCGTCGAATCAGATCTGGACAGAGATACAGTGATCGAAACGACGTTGGAAGAACTCGAGGGCTACCAGATCGTCAAGGCCATCAGCTGCAGCGAGGTGAAGCCGGAACGAGTAGTTCAACGTGATGCGAAGTCCTATTTTGCCGTGCTTCTGGATGACAACAACAGAAAGCCCATCGCTCGACTCCATTTCAATGGTAAGAAGCAGAAGTACCTGGGTCTCTTCGATGAAGAAAAGGTCGAGACCAGGCACACGATCGAAGGTCTTGAAGAGATCTACCTCCATGCAGAGGCTATCCGGGCCACGGTGAAGCGCTATCTGGTCTGAGCCGGGCCGAGAATATCTGCTTAAGGACCGCTGGCCTAGATCGTCTCGGCGGATCTGTGAGCCCAGATGCGGGCCGGTACGACGCGGACTCCGCGCTTGGCAGAATCTTCTGCTCGGCGCCGCTTCTACCCCTCGAGCAGCCCCTTGATGTCCGCGGCGGTGATGGTCTGGCTGAAGGCCTGGCCGCCGGGGCCGCGGTCCTCATAGGTGCCGGCATCGGACATGAGTTCGTCGAAGAGTTGGGCCTTGCGCTTCTGCAGGGCGAGCACCTTCTCCTCGATCGTGCCTTCGGCGACGTAGCGGTACACCATGACGTTCTTCGTCTGCCCGATCCGGTGCGCGCGGTCGATCGCCTGATTCTCTGAGGCAGGATTCCACCACGGATCCATGAGGAAGACATAGTCCGCCTCGGTGAGGTTGAGCCCGAAGCCGCCTGCCTTGAGGCTGATGAGGAACACCGGTGCCTCACCCGACCGGAACGCATCGACCACGGCCCCGCGATTCCGCGTCGAACCGTCGAGGAGAACATAGGGAACGCCTCGGCGATCGAGTTCGGCAGCGACATTGGACAGGAACGACGTGAACTGGCTGAACACGATCGACCGGTGGCCTTCGGCGATGACATCCCCGAGCCGTTCCAGGAGCGCTGCGAGCTTCGACGACGGCACCTCGGCATGCTCGGCATCGACGATGGACGGGTCGAGCGCGAGCATCCGCAGCAGCGTCAGCGACCGGAACACGATGAACCGCTGCTTGTCGTATTCGCTGTCGACAAAGCCGAGGATCTTCTTCCGCTCCTTCTGCAGAATCCGATCGTAGAGTCTCCGGTGCGCGGAATTGAGCTCGACCGAGATGACCTGTTCCTGCTTCTCCGGCAGATCCGCCGCCACCAGATCTTTCGTCCGGCGCATCATGAAAGGCCGGATCCGCCGCTGCAGCCTCTGCATCCGTCCCGGGTTCTCACCCGATTCGATCGGTCGGACGTACTCCTCCTCGAATCGATGCGGTGACGGAAACAGTCCTGGCGACGTGATCGAGAACAGAGACCACACGTCCTTCAGCGAGTTCTCCAACGGGGTTCCGGTCAGCGCCAGACGGAACGGGGCACGCACTTCCTTCGCCGCCAAGTGCGTCTGAGCATTGGAATTCTTCACGAACTGTGCCTCGTCGAGGATCAGACCCGCCCACTCCATCCGCGAAATCGGGACCTCCTCCAATCGGAGCATCGCATACGACATGACGATGACATCGGCACCGTGAGCCACCTCGGCGAGGTCGACCCCACGGGCCCGCGTCGACTCGGCGACGACACGAACATCCAGGTCAGGAGTGAATGCGGTCGCCTCCTTCACCCAGTTCGGGACCACAGAGGTCGGCGCCACGACGAGGAAGGGGGCGCTGGCCTTAGCATGCTTGATGAGCGCGAGCGTCTGCAGGGTCTTGCCCAAGCCCATATCGTCGGCGAGGATCCCCCCGAGGCGGCACGAGTACAGCAGCGCCAACCACCGGAAACCCTGCACCTGATACGGACGCAGCTTCGCGCCGTTCAGATCGGGCACCTCGGTGGCGGGCAGGCGATCGAGGTCGGCCAGGGCCCGCACGGAATCGCGCCAGGTCGCGGCCGGTTCGGACTCATCGGCGAGGTCCTCGAAATCCGACCACAGGCCCGCGTGCATGCGGGAGATCTTCGGTGCCCCGGGCTCCCACTCGGGGATGAGGTCCGCCTCGGTGAGGAGTGCCTTGAGCTTGTCGAAGATCGGCTTGTTCAGCGGCAGGAACGAATCGTCTGAGAGCTTGATCTTCTTCGTCCCGGCCGCCAGCGCCTTGTACAGCTTGACGAAGGGGACCGGGTGGCCGTCGATGCTGATCTGGAAGCCGAGATCGAACCAGTCGTTCTTCTCCGACTCGACCGAGGTGATCTTCACGTTCGGCTCCCCGCCGAGCTCCCGGTACGGCTGCTTCTTCCCGCGTGTGATGACCTTGACGTGCTCGAGCTCCTCGAGCCCGGGCAGGACGTTGACGACGAAATCCGCGGTGTCCGCGTCGTCGAGTTCGACGTCCACGATGCCCGGCAGAGCGGACCCGGCTTCGTGGGTGTCGGCAAGGAGTCTGTCGACCTCGGTGACGACGGCATCTTCGAAGTCGAGTTCGCGTTGCTCCGCGTACTCCCTCGCCGAGGCGGCGCTGAGATTCGTCCGATCGATGACCGGGAAGGTGCGGCGCGGTCCTTGGTATTCCCAGTACCAGCGCAAGGAGAGTTTGTCCCCGGCGCCGAACGCGGCGAAGACGACGAGCCGGGGGCGACCATACTGCGGGAAGGCGACGGTGGCGTCGCTGCTGATGACCTCGGCGCTGGAGCGCAGCAACGGGTAGTACTCCTCGAAGAACTCTTCGGCCTCGGCCGCGGGAATCGTGATCGGCCCGGGAGACTGGAGCACGGGCAGCGCGGTTTCCTTCGTCGGGGTCTCCGCGGGGGCGAGGGTGACGGTGAAACCGCTGGTGATGTCGATGCCGAAGAATCCGTGCGTCCAGATCGGTCTGATCAGCCCGGGGAGATATTCGCGTTCGTCGATGGTTGCCCGCGTCTGCACCTGCAGGCGGCTCTGGCTGCGGCGGATGTCGATGGCGGCTTTCGCGTTGTGACCGATGCGGACTGTCATGTCAGGGTTGATGCCGACGAATTCGATGCCGAGCTTTTTCCCCTGTACGAAGTGGTCCCACAGCAGGGGAGTTCGGAAATCGCCGAGGTGGTAGGGCGCCCCGTCGGGAGTGAAGTCCGTCTTCCCGCGGGTGCGCAGTCCGGCGAGCTGGGTGAACCATTCCTGGTGGGCCGGGTCGATGTCGAACTGCCGGGCCATGCGGTCGATGGTGCGCCATGACAGGGACTTCTTCACCCAGTTGCCGGACTCGCTGAGCATGAGCGGACGGATCGCGAGGCTCGGATTCGCGCCCGGGGTGACATCGTCCTTGTCGAGGAGGACGGAGTGCTGGGCCTCGAACCACGTGCGGGGGATGACCTGGACGAGCTCGAATCCCAAGGCCACGGGCGTGTGCGAGTGCGGAGCCGCCTCGGCGAGTGGTGCGAAGGCATCGCGCCAATCGGCGGGGATGGCGGAACCGGTCGTGACAGCGGACGGTTGAGTTTCAGGCACAAAGCCATCTTCTCACCTGTCGGTGACGCGGACTTTCGACGGATGCGCAGCGCTGCTCCTTGAGAAGGGCATGCCGAGATGTTGCCGACGGGTCATCGCATGGATTCGTGCCGACCGGGACGTTGTCGGTCCGATAGGGGATCGTCGTGTCATGAGCGCGGAGTAGCATCTGCGGCATGGATGAGAACAGCGATGTTCACAGACAGTTCTTCGACGCCTACACCCGTGCGCTGCTCGACCGGGATGCCGTGGCGATTGCCGACCACTATGCGGTGCCGGCACTCATCGAGTTCCCGGGACAGCGGATCCTCGTCACCGAGGCGCGGCAGAGCGAGCAGTTCTTCGCGCAGGCTTTCGGACAGTACGAAGGCGTCACGGAGGTCGACGCCGCCGTCACCGTGACGGCATCGACCGGGCACAGCATCTGGGCCGACGTCACCTGGCGATATCACGGCGGTGCGCCGGACGAGCGGAACATGTATCAGCTCGTGCAGGATGATGGCGGGTGGAAGATCGCCGTGCTCACCCCGATGGCGGTCGACGATCCGGTGCAGCAGTCTGGCACTGGCGACTATCCCCACCTGCTGCACACCGTCATCGACGCAACCGAACCGCGAGAACTCGCCGAGTTCTATCGGCAGCTGCTCGGCTATGTCTATCGCCCTGGTGACGAGCCGCCTGAAGGTACTGGCCCCGATGACGATGTCTGGCTGGTGCTTACAGACAGAGCAGGGCGGAGGATGATCGCCTTCCAGAAGACCGAGAGCCTTGAACGGAGTACGTGGCCCGATCCCACAGTGCCCATGCAGCTTCACCTTGATTTCACGGTCGAGGATCTGAACGATCTTGAACTTCAGCGACAACGCGCCGACAGCCTCGGCGCGCGACTGATTCTCGACCGAGCCGATGACGAGAACGAGCCGCTCTACGTCTTCGCGGATCCTTCCGGGCACCCGTTCTGCATCTTCGTGGCCTGAAAGTGAATGCGTGGGCTCGACGGCAGATCGCTGATGTCTCGGTATCGAGGGGCTCCAGTGTGGTCAGGGCTCAGGGATTGAACAGTTCGATCTCGTCGGGAGCGAAGTAGTCCTGCATCGACGCGCCGACGCGACCTGTATTCTTCGGCGACACGTCCTGTATCTTCGTCGCATGAGCGAGAACGGCGACGGCGATGACGATCGGTGGCTGATCGTCAAGGGACGGCGGTGGCGGCGAACCGATCCCGCACTGGAACCTCGTGTCGTCGAGGAACTCAAGAGTCACCTCGGCGCTGCGAGGAATGCCGTCAGGCAAGCAAAGAAGCGGGGCGATGAGAACGATCTCGCGGAGGCGAGGCGGAAGGTGAACATCGCGAAGCACGGTCTCGGCGAACGCGGCGAATACTGGTGGGACATGGCGGTTGAAGACCGCGAACGACGTGCCGAGGAGTCACTGCAGGAACTACGCTGAGCTCAATTGCCAGTCAGCAGCTCCGTCAACCAACAACCTGAGTATGTGGAAGAGTGAAGAATGAATCGAGAAGTCGCCCAGGCCATCACCGACGCCGTCGACAACGCATTCGATCGTCAGCTTGAGTTCACCGGTGATCTGATCCGCTGTCCTTCGGTCCGCGGCAGTGAAGCGGCGATCCAGGACCGCATGGAACAGGAATTCGCCGACAGAGGACTGGAGATCGACCGCTGGCGCATCGACGAAGAGGACATCGAAGATCATGCGGGCTTCGGTCCGATGACCGTGCCCTACGACGAAGACTTCAACGTCGTGGGCAGCTATCGGCCGACTGTCGTGCGGGGCCGGTCGCTCATTCTGCAGGGACATGTGGATGTGGTGCCGACCGGGCCGCTGGAGAATTGGACCACCCCGCCCTTCGAGCCTCGAATCGAGGACGGATGGCTCTACGGACGTGGTGCCGGGGACATGAAGGCCGGGCTCGCTGCCAACCTCTTCGCCTTCGACGCGATCACTGCTGCCGGCTTCGCTCCCGCGGCACCACTCCAGCTTCAGTCGGTCGTGGAGGAGGAGAGCACCGGCAACGGTGCGCTGTCGGCCCTCTTGCGCGGCTACACCGGCGATGCCGTGCTCGTTCCTGAACCAGAGGAGAACGCTCTGGTGCGAACCAACGTCGGAGTCATCTGGTTCACCGTTCGGGTCGAAGGAAAACCGAGTCATGTCCGCGAGATGAGTCAGGGATTCAACGCCTTCGACGCGACCAATGACGTGATCGCCGACCTGCGCGCACTCGAAGCGGAGTGGAATGCTCAGAAGGACCAGCACCCAGGTTTCGAGGACGTCGATCATCCGATCAACTTCAATGTCGGAGAGATCTCGGGCGGAGACTGGCCCTCCAGTGTCCCGTCATGGTGTGAGATCTCCGTGCGCGCCGCCATCTACCCAGGGGTCGATCCGGAACAGGCGTGGGAAGAGATCCAGGAGCACGTCCGGCATGCAAGCATCGCGCGGCTCGGCCAGGACGGTCGTCTGCCACGGATGGAGAAGACCGGTTTCTTCGCTGCGGGATATCGGCTCGAGGAAGGTGGGGAAGCAGAGTCCGTGCTCGGCTCGGCCCATCACGATGTGTTCGGCCAGCCTCTGCAGTCGTTCACCACGCCGGGCTACCTCGACGGTCGGGTCTATACGAATTACGGAGCGATGCCGACCCTGACCTACGGGCCCAGGTCCCTCGACATCCACGCCTTCGACGAACGGGTCCACATCGAATCCGTCCGCAAGATCACCAAGACCATCGCGCTCTTCATCGCCGAGTGGTGCGGGCTGGAGCCGCTGAGTTAGACGCGCCGAGGCGGCCTATCGACGTTCGGTGCCGCGCCTGACCGATGCGTCAGCCGATCTGGTCGGCAAGGTCCTCGAAGTCCTCCGCGATGACGTCCCACTCGCCTTCGGCCTCGAGGTCCGTCGTCTGGGCAGGTCCGTGCTCGGAAGGGCGATAGACGAAGCACGTCCGCAGCCCGAGTGCCTGCGCCGCGGCCAGGTCGCTGTTGTGTGCGGCGACCATGGCGACCTGATGAGGTTCGATGCCGAGGGTCTCGGCGGTCCGCAGGTACGACTGTGGATCCGGTTTGTACGCTCCGGCCACCTCGGCTCCGAGGATCGCGTCCCAGGGAAGGCCGGCCCGTTTGGCCACGTCGAGGGCGAGCCGGACGTTCGCATTCGACAACGGAGCGATGATGAACCGCTCCTTCAGCCGAGTCAGCCCCGCGATCGTATCCGGCCACGGATCGAGCCGATGCCAGGCGAGATTGACCTCGTCGAGAACCTGCGGGGGAATCGAGTCCGGATCGACGCCGAACCCTCTGAGCACAGTTTCGAGATTCTCCCGATGGAGCACATCGAGGCGGACGAACTCCCGCTCACCGCTGCGGACCCGCTCCATCGACGGCTGGTACTCCGCGCGCCAGCGATCCGCGAAATCATGCGCGTCGAGATCGGGAACATGGTCGCGCAGGTGCACTGCCACCTCGGCGGCCACCCGTGTTCGCCAGTCGACGACCGTGCCGAACATGTCGAAGACGAGGGCCTCGACCGAATCGAATCCTGTGCTCATGGTTTCACGGTAGCCCGAGCAGATCAGGCCGTCCATGTCAGTCCGTCCGCCTAGACTGGGCGGTGTTCGGAGTCGACAAGGGCCCCATCGGCACGGCGCCATCGATACGGAATCACACGGAATCGGCGGAATGACCGACTTGGTCGCGCGCGTCGGCACCTGAGATCGTACAATGGAGTGGATGTCTGATACCGGGAGATCCCACACCCCATCGTTGGCTGTGATCGGCGCGCTTCTGTTCGTCGCCGCCCGCAGCCTCGATTCCGCCGGCACGCCGGGGACCCCCGCGAGCGCCGACCCGGCGAAGCTCAGCTCTACCGACCGGGAGACCCTCGCCGAGGTGGAATCCGCACTGACCGTCCAACTCGAGGGCTCAGGAATATCCGTGACGTCCACCCTCGCCGAGGTGGCTGCGGCAGTTGCGTACGTCCGTGGCCGGGCCGAGGTCCCCAGTCTCACTGCCAGCAGGTACGACAAGGTCCGCAGCACGGTGCTCGAGAGCCTCGGTGCCACCTCGGCGAAGGGCGCAACCATCTGGCCGCCGACCAGTCAGACCGCAGTGCAGCGGTTCGGATCCTGGAACGAAGCTCTCAAAGCCGCCGGTCTGGCGACGAATAAGATCGGTCGGGCCAAGGGGCAGCTGCGCTTCGACGCGGCCGCCTACGACAGGGCGATCGCTGAATTCCTCGCCGATTGCGAGTCACGTGGGACCGCCACCACCTACAAGGCCTACACCGAATATGCCGCGGAGCATAAGGGCAAGGTCCCCTCGGCCGCGGCTGTCCGGAAGTTCTACGGAAGCTGGAACGCGGCGCTCGCCGCCGTCGGTTGAGAGGATGGAGATGGCTTTATCCTTTGTGTCAACATCCTTTGTCAACGACCACGCCGGTGCTAATGTGAAATATCGAGAATGACGAAGCTGTCGGCGTCGGTGGTTTCGTGCCATGACCGACGACAGGAAAGTATTCTCACTGTGATCTCCCGCAGACTCAGCAGGGGCCTCGCCGGTGCAGCCATCTGTGCGCTGGCCATGACGGGATGCTCGTCATCACCTGACTCAGACTCCAAGGATAAGGATTCAACGTCGCAAGACGGCGGTGGCAAAGACGGGGCGAAGCCAGGAGTCGAGGATGTCGATCCTGACGATGTCATCGTCAAACAAGACGTCAAAGTCCCCGGTTCCAAAGAAGATACGGTGACCGTCGGGATCCACTCTCTCGAGGTCAAAGGGAAGACACAAACCCTGACCGTAGTCATCACCCCGCACTTCAAATCCGTGGCGGATGATGACGTCATCAGCATCTATGACACGTGGGGTGAGAACAGGTTCTTCCCGCAGCTCATCGATGCGGACAATCTCAAGGTCTATTCGCCGATCTCGGACACCTACGAGGAGTGGACCGCGGATTCGGTATACACCGAGACCACGAACAATCAGCCGATGACAGCGTGGGCGGTGTTCAAAGCTCCGGAGAACGACATCGACTCCGTCGACATACGTCTGCAGGAGTCGTGGCCGAAGTTCACCGACATTCCGGTCACGGAATCGTGATGATCACAGGGATGCGTCTTCGCTGGGTTCCTGCTCTCAGCGTCGTCGGAGTCGGTGTTCTGCTGGGCTCAGGGCTTGGAATCACGACCAGCTCCTCTGCCGGTCTTGCCGCCGAATCGCAGGTGACTTCGCCAGCGGACCTGCCTCAGCCGACCAAAACGCAGCTGGACGATTCGGTTCAACGCTGGAAGCCGAACGGGGTGCACGAGTGGAACACCTCCGAATCTGTCGAACCGCTGGTGACGAACAAGAAGGACGGCGACGACGCGGTCATCACTCTGGCCAGCGACATCCTCTTTGACTTCAACAGCGCGAAGATCTCCGCTGACGCTCAGGAAGCGATCGCGAAGACTGTGGAGAAAGTCCCCGACGGTACGGAAATCACTGTGTCCGGCTACACGGACTCGGTCGGTGACGACAAAGCGAACAAGAAGCTGTCGAAGAAGCGGGCGCAGGCCGTCGCCGATGTCATCAAGGACGAACGTGACGACCTCGATCTGAGAGTCAAAGGCTTCGGCGAAGCCGATCCTGTCGCGAAGAACACGACGAAGAAGGGCGACGACTACCCGCAGGGTCGGGCGAAGAACCGCCGCGTCGAAATCAGTTACGACGACAGCTGAGCGCCGGGCGCTGTCGAGCGAGGGCCATTCTTCATCGACAGCACATCGCCCCGCCGACCGCTCGTGTTACGCATTGTGCCGTCGGCGGTAACTTGAGCGCTCGCCGGCTCAACTCCGGCCAGCCTACAGCCGGCCGACTCTCGGTCTGTCAGCTCACCGTCCGGCGGCGAACGCTTCCAGGCGGTCGCACGCCGTGTTGATGGTGTCGTCCGAGACCGCGAAGGTCAGGCGCAGGTAGCCTTCGCCGGCCGGGCCGAAAGCCGAACCGGGAATCGTTGCGAGGTTGTGCATCTCGAGGAGCTGAGTCGCCAACTCCCACGAGTCCAAACCCCACTCGGAAACGTTCACCCAGGCATAGAACGTCGCCGCCGGTCGGAGCAGACTCAAGCCCGAGATGGCATTGATGCGCTCAACCATAAGCTCGCGTCGCCTGGCATAGGAGGCGACCATCTCTTCGACAGCCGTCTGCGGTCCCTCGATCGCTGCGACCGCAGCCTCCTGAACGAATCCAGGCAGGCTCGACGTCAGACCCTCCTGCAGCAATGCCATCGGGGCGATGAGATCGTCCGAACCGATGACGAAACCGCACCGCCACCCGGTCATGGCATAGGTCTTCGAGAAGCTGCCGATGGCCAGGAACCGATCGAACTCAGCCCCCACCTCGGCGGTGGATGGATTCACCTCGGCGATGGAGGTGAAGACGGCATCATCGAAGACCATCTCGTCATAGACCTCATCGGAGATGACGGTGAACCCGTACTCATCGGCCAGCGCAGCGATCTGCTCGAGGTCGGCCCGATCCATCACCGAACCCAACGGATTCGACGGACTGTTGACGATCACGGCCGCGGTCCTGTTCGTGATCGCTGAGCGGACATCCTCGGCGCGGAGCTTGAAATCGTTGTCTTCGGTGACGGGGACGGACACGGCAACCCCGCCGAGGCGGTGCACCTGACCCATGTAGTTGGGGAAGCTCGGATCGGGGATGATGACCTCCTGACCGGGGGAGACTGTGACATCGAGGGCGAAGGTGAGCGCTTCCATAGCGCCGAAGGAGACCATGACGTTCTCGGGCGCGATGCTGCGATTCCAGCGTTTTGAGTACTTTCCGGCGATGGCGGAGCGCAGTTCGGGGATGCCCGCATTGGCGACGTAGCGGGTCTTGTCGTTCTCGATCGCGCGGATGCCGGCGGCCTTGATGTGCTCCGGAGTGGTGAAGTCCGGCTCGCCGACGGTGAGCTTCACGGCATCGGGAAAGTCGAGGGCGAGGTTGAACATCTTGCGAATGCTCGACGCCGGGTAGGAAGCGGCCATGGGGGAGATGCGGCTGTGCGAACTCGTCATGGCCTCAGTCTGCCTCTGATCCTGCGGGAGCGACAAGGACGGGTCGAAGCGCGAGACCGTGCCTGCACATGGTGGCGCTTCGTCGGCGTGAGACCGCCCCGCCTACTCGTGCAGCCCCGCCAACCGGGACCCGAACCGGGCAAGCAGGCTCGTCTTCTTCGCCCCGGTCGCTGCCTCCCACGAGTCAGCTAAACCGAATATCTTGTACATCGATCGGATACCCAGCCACCGGATCGGCTCGGGTTCCCACTGTCCGGAGAAGTGGTCGTTCCATGGCAGTCCGGTCAGCGGGGTCGAGGCCCCGGCGGCCCGATCGAGAAGGGTCTTCGCAGCCAGATGAGTCGCCGTCACCCCGTGTCCGGCGTAGCCCCGGGCTACCCCGATGCGCTGTGCTGGGTCGAAGAAGACACCGGCGCACCAATCCCGAGTCACCCCGAGCGCACCCCGCCAGGCATGTGCCACCTCGAACTCGAGGTCCGGGAAGAGCGAGGACAGGCGCCTGGCCAATAGGTCCACCACCTCGGCGGGAACCTCGCCGTCACCAGGCAGACCCGACCGATAGGCATACGGTGCCCCGCGGCCGCCGAGCGCGATCCGACCATCGGAGGTGCGCTGGGCATAGATGAATGTGTGCGCCGTGTCGCCGAGGCATTCGCGCCTCGCCCAGCCGATCGATGCCCACGCCTCGTCGGACAGCGGCTCGGTCGCGATCATCGACGAGAACACCGGGATGACCTGGCGTCCCTGCAATCCCGGCAGGTCGCCGCCGACCGTGTCCGAATACCCCTCGAGGCACACGAATATCGTGTCCGCGTGTACGGGCCCGCGGTCCGTGGCGACCGAATCTCTGCGGACATGCCTCGCCGAGGTGGCTTCGCAGATTGTCACACCCTGTCTCCTGAGGACGTGGCCGAGTCCCCGGGTGAGCAGCGCGGGATCGATGGCGGCGGTGCCGGGGCAGTAGAGGCTGCCGAGCGCCTTGTCGACGTTGATGTGGGCACGTGTCGCCTCGGCGTCGAGGAACTGCATATCCTCGGGCCCATAGCCGAACTGCTCGTTGCCGGCCTGAAGATCGCGCAGACGGGACAGTCCGGCCTCCGACTGAGCAATGTCGATATGGCCCCCGCGCACCTGGTGGGCATCGATGCCTTCAGCTTTGCAGACGTCGAGGACCTCGTCGATGGAGTCGAAGAGTGCGGATTGGAATGCGCTCACGCTGGCCACGCCGTCGAGCCCTGCCGAGCCGACCGGCCCTGTGGGATCGTTTTTCCGGGAACGGTCGACCGCCTCGGCGAACTTGGTGCGGTTACCCGGAAGCAGGGTCGACAGCCATCCGCCGTTGCGACCGGAAGCGCCGTAGCCGATATGTCGGGCTTCGATGATGGTGATCGACCAATCGGGGTGAACCTGCCTGGCGTAGTAGGCCGACCACAGACCGGTCAGTCCGCCGCCGACGATGACGAGGTCCTGCTTCTCGCGCGGCAGAGGGGCTGAGTCGATGTCGTCGGCGGGGGAGGCCGCCAGCCAATGCGAGGCTTCACCATTGAAGTAGGACACGGATCATCTCCTGAACTCGAGGCGAACCAGGCGGTCGCCTACGGAAACAGTTCTATCTCACTCGCAAGGTGAAGTAAATAGTTGCGCCGCTCTGTATTGAGTGCTGAAACAAGCTCGGCAACCTACTGATCTCTTCGTTATCGCGGGACTTGGGCGAGCCGTCTGACTACACTGTTCGCATGAGCGCAACGGAGCCGATCAACACCCACGATTTCCCTCTCAGCCACGAACCGGTCGAGGATTGGCAAAACGTCTCGACTGCCTCGGTGAGGGGCACCAACTGGAGCAGCTCGGTCGAGTCGGAAGGGACGGCCGCCTCGGCAGAGGTATCAGAAGACGCAGTCTCGGCTGAGCCGCCGGTCGAACCTGTGACGACAGGGGTCGCCGAACTAGGCACGATCGGCGGAGCCGAATTCGGGCTGTGGGAGATGAGCGGAGGAGCGATGCGCGATATCGAAGGCGACGAGGTCTTTCTCGTCATCTCCGGGACCGGACGCATCGAATTCGACGAACCCCGCCGTGACCCCATCGAACTGGTGCCGGGGTTGCTGGTCTGCCTCGATGACGGGATGAAGACGCGCTGGTACATCGACGGAACGCCGCTGCGGAAGCTGTTCATTTCGCCCAGCGAAGGGTGAACTTCACGCTCTGGCGAGCAGGGTGCGCAGGGGCCGAGGGAGTCGGGAAAACGTCATGGGCGCAGGTTCTCCTCGTTGAGTAGTGTCGAAGTCAGCCCGTTTGGACGAAAGGGATCAACGATGATCGACTTGGCCCACCCGCGCGACCTCGTCATGATCGGCGCGATCTTCGGACTCGCCGCGTTCATCTGGTCAGGCTGGGCGCAGGAAGCGCCGCCCAGAGCACTGGTCTGGCGGCTCGTGCTCGCCGGGCTCGGAGTCGCGGGCCTCGCACTCGCAGTGCCGAGCATTCTCATCGCCATCGGCAACTGGTCGGAACCCAGCGCTTTCATCACCGGGAATTCCGCATTCGCGTTATACCTCATCGTGTTCTGGGCCGAGGTCATCATCGGCGCGGTGGCGAGCTTCTTCCTCATCCGCACCGGCCGGGCCGAGATCATCGCTCCGCTCATCCTCGCGATCGTCGGTATCCACTTCTTCGCGCTCGCTGTCGTCTTCGGCCAGCCCGTCCTTCACGTGGCGGGGCTGCTGCTGACCATCATCGCGGTGGTCGCGTTCATCTTGCCGCGCAAGACCGCGGCGCCGAGTTTCTGGTGCGGCACCCTCGGCGCTCCGGTCTTCCTCGCCATCGGCCTGTGGTGTCTGCTCGCCGGACGCAGCGCGCTCGCCGTCGGATGAATCTCGGACACCGCTGACAATCCCTGGCCAGGTGCTCTATCGTGAGTGAACCGGTGCGCACCGTGCCGGGACGGTTTCGTCCTACGTTGCGCAGCACCCACGGACACCTCAGTATTGCCCTCGAAGAGATGTACCCCGAAGAAGGAGTCGACGATGAAGACTGCTCGCCGTTTGGACAACCTCGGCACCGAGACCGCTTTCCGCGTGGCCCAGGCCGCCGCCGACTGGAAAGCGAAGGGCAACGAGGTGTTCCCGTTCCACCTCGGTGATCTGAACTTTCCCTTGGCCGGGCATATCGTCGATGCGATCGAGCAGGCCATCGCCGACGGAAAGACCGGCTACTGCCCCGGACCGGGAATCCCTGAACTTCGGGAGGCGCTCGCCGATGACATCGGCTCGCGGCGGGGAATGACGATCGACCCCGCCGAGGTGGTCGTGACCACCGGAGGAAAACCCGTGATCACGAAATTCCTCCAAGCAGTGATGAATCCCGGCGAGGGAGTGCTCTACCCGAATCCGGGATTCCCGATCTATGAATCCCAGATCGAATATCTCGGCGGTACGGCACTGCCCTACCGGTACGTCCCGACCTCCGATGGCTTCGCGATCGACCTCGACCATCTGCGGACTTCGATCGATGAGAACACCACGGCCATCATCTACAACGATCTGCAGAATCCGATCTCGGCGGAGTCCACTCCGGGCGAACGGGAGGCCATTGCTGCAATCGCGCAGGAGTTCGACCTGTGGGTGCTCTCCGACGAGGCGTACTTCGAGATGCGCTACAAGGGAAAGTCGCAGTCGATCGCCGCGCTGCCGGGGATGAGGGAGCGCACCGTCATCCTCTACACGTTTTCGAAGAAGTATGCGATGACTGGTTCGCGGCTCGGCTGTGCGGTGGCGCCGAAGGAAGTCGCCGAGGCGATCTCGCTGATGAACACCAATGACGAATCCTGCACGAACCAGTATGTGCAGTGGGCAGGGATCGCCGCACTGCGCGGACCGCAGGGTCCGGTCGGGCAGATGCTCGAGGTGCTGCGCAAGCGACGCGATGCGACCTGCCGGCTCATCAATGAGATTCCCGGCATGTCCGTGGCGACCCCGGGCTCGACGTTCTACGTCTTTCCCGATGTCACCGAGGCGATGGAGTCGAAGGGGATCGCGACTCTGACCGACTTCTCCACCGAAGCTCTGCACAACACGGGTGTCTCCTTCTGCACTCGCGAGCACTTCGGCTCACCGCAGCCCGGTGAGGATCGATCCTATATCCGGCTGGCCTATTCGGGTATCGAGGAAGCCGCGATCACGAAGGGTCTGGGGCGACTCAAGGAGTGGATCGAGGCCTGAGCCGACTGGTCGGGCAGGTCGGGCAGGTCGATTCAACGGACTCCGGGCGTCTGCGTGTGCTGAACGGACTCCGAATCTCTGCATGTGCTGAACGGAGTTCGGATCTCTGTGTGTGCTGAACGGAGTTCGGATCTCGGTGTGTGCTGAACGGAGTTCGGATCTCGGTGTGTGCTGGCAGGTCCGACCTTGGCCGACTGCGGCGGGCCGTTCCTGACTGTGCCCCGTCATTACTGGCTGTGTCCCGTCGTTACTGGCTGGGGTCAGTAGTGACTGGGTCCAATCGTCGTCAACTGAGTTCAACAGTGACTGGCTGCGGCGCAGTTTCGGCCAGCCGTTTCTGACTATGGCTCAACTACGTCCAGCTGTGCCACGCTGGTCGGCGAGTGCTCGGCAGCGCGTTGTCACGGCGCCAATTGTGGATCCAGTCAGGAAGTTCGGGTTCGTTCTCCGGCGCCCCGAATGCGTCGACGAGGTCGTCCCTGGTGAGCGGGCCGCTTTCGGAAATGAGTCGGGTGGCCACGAAGGCCCGGGCAAAGATCTCTCCGTCGACGACCATGCGCTGTTCGAAGAACACTGTGCGCTCATCGATGCCGCAGACCTTGGTCTCGAGGCTGTAGCGCTGCCAGAGTTTCAGCGACTTGCGGAAGCTGATGGTTTCGGCGCTGACGACGCCTGTCCAGCCGCGGTCGCGCATCGCCTGCCATGCTCCGCTGCGCACCATCATGTCGAGTCGCCCCAAGTCCATGATCGAGAAGTACTTGCCGTTGTTGAGATGCATGAAGATGTCGATCTCACCCAGGTGAACGCGCATGGGGAGGGAATAGGTGTCCCAGATATCGCGCGCGGAACGTCGCCGGGACCTGAGCAGGTGCAGGATCATGCGGAAGAAGTGCATGAAACCGATGTTACTTCACAGTAGTTTCGCGTGGAAGCGCATCTGAACGAGGAGCGCCTTCACGGTCGCGGAGGCGAATTCTTGCGCGAGCGACGGGTGCCACCTCGGCGAGGGTCTCTGTCAGTCCTTCGCAGGTTCGGGTTCGCGGCCGGGGAGGAACGGTGATTCTTCGGGTTCGGGGTGGCGCTTCCACTGGATGAGCATGATAGCCACACCGAGGGCGACCGCGCCGATCGCGCCCCACACATTTGTCCGCAGGCCGAGGATGACGAAGCTCGGGTCGAGGCGGATCGATTCCCAGACGATGCGTCCGGCGCCGTACCACATGAGATAGACGGCGAAGAGGCGTCCCCACTGGAAGAAGATGTGCCGGCCCAAGTAGAGCAGGACGAGCGCGCCGAGGCTGTTCCAGATGACCTCATAGAGGAACGTCGGGTGGAACAACGTGCCGGGCGGAGTGCCCAGCGGGATGGCCGGGTTGCCCGGATCGATATCGAGGCCCCATGGCAGGGTGGTGGGCTGGCCGAACAGCTCTTGGTTGAACCAATTGCCGAAGCGCCCGCAGGCCTGGGCGAGAATGAGTCCCGGAGCCAGGGCGTCGAGCAGGGTGGTGAGTTTGAGGCCTAGTCTGCGGCACATGATCCATGCGCCCAAGGTTCCGCCGATGAGCGAACCGAAGATCGCGATTCCGCCCTCCCAGATCGCCCAGACCGAACCGGGTTCGAACGGATTCCAGGGGTTGCGGCCGGGGCCGAAGTAGTCGGTGTAATGCGTGATGACGTGGTAGATCCGCGCGAAGACGATGGCCATCGGCACGGCCAGGGTTGCGATGTCGAGCACCTGCCAGTCCTCGACGCCGCGCTTGGTCAGGCGATGGTTCGTCAGCACGATCGCAATGATGATGCCCACGAGGATGCACAGCGCATAGAAGTGGATCGTCAGCGGTCCGAGTTGGAAGCTCGAGATGGACGGGCTGGGGATTGCCGCCGAGATGTCGTGCGGAATCGCGGTCGCGCTGGAAGTCACTAGGCCGAGGTGCATGGGGCCAGTCTATTTGCACCCGTCTGAGAATCTCTTATGCAGCGGCTGGTCTCTGACCGGCGAGGACCGTTTTCGGGCCGATCGCTGTGCCGCCTGCGCTCTGACTAGCGCGTAAACACGAGCCCTGTGGGGTGAAGGTGGCCGCGACAAGGCCATTCGCGCTCACATCAGAATGGAGGCACAGCGGTGCCATTGAACTGCCATTCGCAGCTATGTGCCGAAGAGGCCGTCGATGATGTCGTCAGTGATGTACCTCGAATGCAAGATCGGGGTGCGAGCGGGGTCGATGCTTTCGGGCGGTCGCCATGCCGGCCGCCCGTCGCCGAGCATGAAGACTTCCCAGTCGGAGCGGTCCATGAGGTGGTGGTGGAAGGAGCACAGCAGGCACATGTTGTTGATGTCGGTCTTGCCGCCCAGGGCGTGCGGCACAATATGGTTCACGTCGCACCACCCCGCCGGTGCATCGCAACCGGGGAACACGCATCCGCGATCCCTGGCGGTGACGATTGCGGTCTGCTTCTTGTTGGCGAAGCGCTGTTCAGTGCTGACTTCCACCGTGCGAGCCTTTTCGTCCATCAGGTGGAAGAAAACGGTGCCATCGAGGCCGCGTCGAGCGACGTCGCCCATCGGGAAGCGGTCGCCGGAGCCTGTGGTAGCTTCGCCGATGCCGTTGGCAATGTCGGACGCTTTGGCTGTGACGACCAGGGCGTAGGGCGAGCCTTTGGCTGCTTCCTTCATGCTGATGCGTGAAATGAGGGTGGCAAAACGTTCGTAGATCCAAGCCTTCGCACTGGGCTGCTCGCTCATGAGATCGACTGCCGCACCATCGGCGCGGACCCCGTGACCGGCAGGAACGGGACGGTTGGCAGCGGGATCCGCGGATTCGGGCTCGGGATCATCTGGAGCCTCTGTGCCACTGGCGGACTCGATGCCACTGGTGGACTCGATGCCACTGGTGGACTCGGGACCGTTGACGGTGTGGGAGTCCCGGGCGCTATTGGCATCATCGGCGGTTGCGGTGCCTCCGGTGGCCTCGATGACGGCCCATGGAGGTGCATCGAAACGATCTCCGGTAAGGACGGCATCGAGAGGTTCGAGCCGTTGCTCGTCGAGGGTCTGGCCGAGGCCGCCACGGTCGAGGCCGCCACTACCGGGAGTCTGGTCTGGCCCGGCGTTCGGAGCGAGTGGGGAAGCGTCTTCGCGCTCGGCTTCGTCCGCATCGGAGTCGGTGGGTTCTGCGATTGTCGATGTGTTGTCTTTCGCGGATTGGATCCGCGAGGTCAGCAGTCCGTGCAGTTCGGATCCCGCCACGGGATCGAGGACGCCCTCCAGCCTCCAGTCTCCATTGCGCTTGGGCCGGGCAGTGATGAAGTAGGCGGAACGATCGCTGGGGTCGAGCGGCTCGGCTCCGTCGGGGTCGATGAGGGTGAGCATCTGACGGAAGACATCGCGGAGCTCGCTGACAGTCACCGATTTCGCGTACTTCACGAGGTCGGTCTCCACACGGGACTTCGTCTCGTGGTCCACCCATGCGGGCAGTGCCTTGAGGCAGTCTTCGATGGCAGTGAGATGTTCTGCGGGCAGGGTGCCGAGGTGGAGCTGCTCGGCGACAAGCGGGTGTTCGGGCTCAAGCGGTTGGCCGTCGAGTGCGACTCGTCCGCCGAGATTCTCTGCGAGCTTTGCTCTGCGGTTCGCTTCTCTCCCCGAGAGGTTGAGGCGTTCCTGAATGAGCGCCTTGGTCGACTTGGCGCCACTGTCTTTGGGCGTGCCGACGCGTTCGTAGACGGCCAGCGCCAGGGTGGACAGAGATTCACTGAGTCGACGCAGAGCCTCTGCCCCATCGATGACCTGCAGTGCCTCGTTCGGCCCCATCGGCCGGTCGAATGCACGAAGACCTCCGACCAGTCCGGTGAGCGAGGCGATCGAGTCGGTGATTTCGGGAGCGCTCGCAGCAAGGTCGTTCCAGGCGGCGTCGGTGAGGATCGGGTGCATCGAAGTCGGGCGTTGAGTAACGTCTCCGCCTTCTGGCTGTGTCGCGTGGCGATCTGCGGTGTTGTTGCTTGCTGCGGCCGGTTCTGCCGGTTGGACCGGTGCAGGATGTGTGGTCGTCTTGTCCTGCTCATCCGTTCCGGGTTGCGCAGTCGATTCGGCCGGAGCGGTCGTAGTGAGCTCTGTTGTGTCCGCTGATTCGACGGTTTCGCGTGGTTGGTCGGAACCGGCAATTCCAACTGCATTGCTTGGTTCTTCGACGTCAGCGATCGACGTATCGTCGTTCGGTTCGTCATCGTCGGACGAAACTGGGTCAAGGGCCTCGAACACCTCGGCGAAGTGGTGGCCGCTGAGGTCGAGCCCGGCTGCCTTGAGCTGTTCGGCCAGCGATGTGGGGCTCGATGCTTCCTCGGATTGTGCAGGCTCGGTGTCCTTCAGCGCGCCAGCATCTCGAGGAGTCAGGCCCGTGAGGTCTGCCGGTGCGGTGTTCGTCGGCGGTCTTCTGCTCGCCCCACCGCGCGAGTCAGCGGCAGCGCAGCGGTCGCGCTTTCCTGACTTGCGTCGCTTGCGGTCGGGGGTGAAGGTCATCGCTGTTGAGTTCCGTTCGTCATTGAAGGCCTCTTAGCCCAATTGTAGACAGTAGGTGAATTGAAAGCAATATAATCTTCGAAAAAGATTCGACTGGAAATGACATGCTAAATGTGGAGGTCGCTTTTGGATGGTTTATCGGGATGTCAGTCAGTTTGAGGGCACTTTACTCGTCGGCACTGACTCGGGACCGATGACGATTGAAGTGTCGGGAGGATTCTCGGAACTGGATCCGACGCGATAGAGGTGGGTGATCTGTGCGATGCCTGCCGTCCAGGAAGCGTCGGAGCCTGGTCGTCCAGGAAGGGGCGGAGCCTGGCCGTCCGGAATGTGTCGGACGGTAGTGCTCGGATAGAACCGCCTCGGCGAGATTGGATCTGCACGCGAGGTCACTGCGGGTGGGATGATGGGGAGCTATGGCCCTTGATTTCACCCTGGTGCAGCTGCGCTATTTCCAGGAGGTCGCCAGGCGGGAGAACATGACCGAGGCGGCGAAGCAGCTCAACGTCACTCAGTCGGCGATCTCGACGGCGATGGCGCAGCTCGAGCGGACCATCGGCCTCGACCTTTTCATCAGGCAGAAGAACCGATCGGTCGTGCTCTCTCCGGCAGGAAAGCGATTCCTGGCCGAAGTGACCAGCTTTCTCGAAGCCTCTGATGCGCTCGGAGAAACAGCGCTGGGGCTGTCCCGGTCTTTGAGTGGGAGTCTGACTGTCGGCGTGTTCTCGCCGATCGCGCCGACCCGACTGCCGCTGATCCACGACGAGTTCGCGAAACGCTACCCGGATGTGCAGGTGACTTACCTCGAGGCCGACCTGGAGGAGCTGCAGAGGGCCGTCACAGCAGGCGACTGTGATCTGGCGCTGACGTACATGCTCGGTCCGACGGGCCGATTCGACACATTCCTTCTCGATGTCGTCGAGCCTCACGTTCTGGTGTCACGCAATCATCGCCTTGCCGGGGGCGGGGATCCGAAGCCGGTGCGTCTGAGTGAGCTCGCTGCGGAAGATTACATTCAGCTCGATCTGCCGTTCACCAGGCAGTACTACGACGAACTGTTCCGCATCGCAGGCATTGTGCCGAAGACCCGTCACTCGTTCTCCGGCTACGAGACGCTGCGTTCGTTCGTGGCGATGGGGCACGGGTATTCGCTGCTGAGCCAAAGCGTGTCGGCGGGTACCTATATCGGCCTGCAGACCGTCGACGTTCCCCTGCTCGACGATTTCCCGAGCATCGACCTGGCAGTGATCTGGCCCAGCGGCGTGCGCTTGAGCCGACGCGGGAAGGCATTCTGCGAAGTCAGCAGAGAGGTTCTGGGTGCTGCCGTGCAACAGTGACGGTCCGGATCTGGCATGTATGCACCGAAGGCCCGCGGCCGGCGCGGAGGATCGGCGGTGATCGCGACACCGCGACACCGCGACACCGCGACATCGCGACACCGCGACACCGCGACATCGCGACATCGCGACATCGCGGCGCAGTGGACGAGCAAAGGCCGCCGACCCGGCCAGTTCTCATTGATTCAATTGATGACAATGTTCAAAAGTATCTGTTGGACCGATTCCGAATCGCTGATGACAATGAATGGCAGGCATCACACGGGCAGACGGTGATGCTTCCGCCCCATCAGGGTGACAGACCCTTCATGGGACAGAGCAAAGGAGCTTTGATGTCCACTCCCATCACCGGCCAGGAGCACACGCGGGCTGTCGACGGTCACGGTCCGTCGACGAAGATGCAGCGGAAGGTGCTGCTCGGCGGCAGCATCGGCCAGTTCGTCGAGTTCTATGACTTCACGTTGTACGGTCTGTCGGCAGTGATCCTGTCCGAGTACTTCTTCCCCGACGGCGACCGGATCACCGGTCTGCTGGTCATCTTCGCGACCTTCGGAGTCGCCTTCGTCATGCGCCCCCTCGGTGGACTGTTCTTCGGAGCTCTCGGCGACAAGGTCGGCAGGCGGCAGACCCTGACGATCACGATCTTCCTCGTCGGAGCCTGCACAGCCCTCATCGGCATCCTCCCCGGGTTCGACACGATCGGCTGGTTCGCGCCGATCCTGCTCATCCTCGCCCGACTCGGCCAGGGCTTCTCTGCCGGCGGCGAATCCGTCGGCGGACCGTCCTTCGTCTACGAGCACGCTCCGATTGCCAAGCGCGGACTGTGGATCAACATCACCCTGGCCGCGACCGCTCTGCCCTCGGTATTCGCCGGCGGCCTCATCCTCCTGCTGTCAACGGTGATGAGCGACGCCTCATTCGACTCATGGGGCTGGCGCGTTCCGTTCCTCCTGGCGCTGCCGTTGTCGGCCGTCGGACTGTGGATCCGGTCGAAGACCGACGAATCCGAGCTGTTCAAGAAGACAGCTGCCGAACGGCCCAAAGAGTTCAGCCCGATCCGCGAAAGCTTCCGCGAGAACTGGGTCGGGATGCTCCAGGTCTTCTTCGTCCTCGGCGTCACCGCGCTCGGCTTCTACATGCTCTCGGCGTACTTCGTCACCTACATCCAGACCACCGGCGACCTCAGCCGCGAACAGTCGCTGCTGACAAACGCGATCGCGATGGCCAGCTACACGATCTTCCTGCCCATCGCCGGCCACCTCGGTGATCGATTCGGACGTCGGCCCATGCTCATCGCGGGTGCGATCCTGCTCGCGGTCACCTCGGTGCCGGCATTCGGGCTGGTCACCAGCGGACACATGGGGCTGGCATTCCTCGGGCAGACGATCTTCGTCCTCGCGCTCTGCTGCTACGGCGGCGGCTGCTACACCTTCTTCTGCGAGCGCTTCTCGACGAAGACGCGGTTCACCTCGGCGGCCATCAGCTACAACATCTCCTACGCGGCGCTCGGCGGAACCGCTCCGTTCGTGGGCACCTGGCTCGTCGACATCACCGGCGTCAATACCGCGCCCGGCTATTACATGGCCGCTGCGGCCGCCGTGTGCCTCGTCCTCATCTTCGTCACGCGCCTCCCCGAGACCCGCGGACGGCTGGGGTAGGCGCGCCAACTCCACCACAGACCCACACCCACACCACCCATAAGAAAGCAGCGATCAGCAATGAACCTTCAGGCACCCCCATCCTCCGACGCGGCCTTCCTCGCAGACTTCCACTTCGTCGCCACCATCGGTGCCACCGACAACAACGGCGTCGACCGACAGGCGCTGACGGCGGAGGACAAGCAGACGCGTGACTGGATGCGCGGCTGGGCGACGGACAAAGGCTTCGACGTGCGCGTCGACGCGATCGGCAACATGTTCGCGTGCCTCGAGTTCGTTCCCGATGCCCCGTACGTCCTCATCGGCTCCCACCTCGACTCGCAGCCGCTCGGCGGCCGCTTCGACGGCGCCTACGGAGTCATCGCCGCCCTCTTCGCGGCCCTGCGCGTCAAAGAGGAGCTCGCCGAATCGGGCCTGCAGCCCGCCTTCAACCTCGCAGTCGTCAACTGGTTCAACGAGGAAGGCGGCCGTTTCGCCCCGTCGATCATGGGCAGCTCCGTCTACGCCGGGCTCTTCGACCTCGATGAGATGCTCGCCGTCACCGACCTCGAAGGCACCACCGTCGCCGAGGCGCTGGACGCCATCGGCTATGCCGGCACCGACACCCCGCCCGAGGCGATCTCCTATGCCGAGATCCACATCGAACAGGGCCGAATCCTCGAACGCGAAGCCACGGACATCGGCGTCGTCGAGTCCAGCTGGTACACGCAGAAGCTCGACGTCGATGTCCTCGGCGAACAATCCCACACCGGGGCCACGGCGATGGCCGACCGCCACGACGCTCTCGTCGCCGCGGCCAAGGTCGTCCTCGCCGTCGCCGAGGTGGTCGACGAGTTCGAGGAAGAAGCCCTCGTCTCCTCGGTCGGCCAGCACGTCGTCGAACCGAACTCGCCGATCGTCGTGCCCCGCCGCGTCCACATGGTCGCCGACCTCCGCTCCTCCGATCCGGCCATCGTCCAAGCTGCCCGCAACTCACTGAAGACCCAGATCGCTGAGATCGCCCGTGCCCACGACATCACCATCAACGCCCGCGACTTCGACATCCGCGACAAGCGCCACTTCCCGACCGAAGGCGTCGAACTCGCCGAGAAGGCCGTGGCCAACGAAGGCCTGAGCATCCGCCGGTTGGAGACGATGGCCGGTCACGATTCCGTGGCGATGAATCACCGTGTGCCCGCCGTGATGATGTTCGTTCCCAGCGTCGACGGCGTCTCCCACTGCGAACGCGAGTTCACCACCGATGAGGACATGCTTCGCGGTGTCCGCGTACTCACTTCGGTGGCCGGTGAACTCGTCCGCGGTGAGCTCGCCGATGTCCGTGACGGTGCCGTCTGGGTCGGTTCGTCCGTCGCCGAGGCGCGCGCATGAGCAACGCCGACCCGCGCCCCAGCGCCGCCACGGCCGCAGTCCCGACCAGCTCGACGACCGAACCCTGGACCCTGTCCGCCACCGAGGCGCTCGCCGCCTTCCGGTCCAAGGATCTGTCCCCAATCGACTACCTGACCTCCTTCATCGGCCGCATCACCGCCGAAGACGAGCGCATCAATGCGGTCACCGAAGTCGTCGAGGAGGCGGTCACCTCGGCGCGGGAGGCCGAGGACTTCTACGCGAACGCCACCAGCGATGACCTCGCCGGGGCGGCCGCCACCCGTCCGCTGCTCGGACTTCCCGTGATCGCCAAGGAGAAGCACGCGCTCGCCGGCCGCGGCCTCACTCAAGGACTGCTGCACGAACGGGACACCGTCGCCGACCATGATGCCGCGATCATCGCCCGCATCCGCGCCGCCGGCGGATTCGTCCACGCCCGGGCGACCTCTCCGGAGTTCAGCTGCGCGACGATCACGCACTCGCCGATGTGGGGCGTGACCCGCAATCCGTGGAATCCCGACCTCTCGCCCGGCGGGTCCTCCGGCGGGTCCGGTGCTGCGCTGGCCGCCGGGTTCGCGCCCCTGGCCACGGCCTCGGACATCGCCGGATCCACGAGGCTGCCCGCCGCCTTCACCGGCACCGTCGGCTACAAGGCCCCATACGGTCGGATCCCCGGCGCCCAACCTCTGGCCGCGGACTGGTACCGCGGGGACGGGCCGATGGCGCGCACCGTCGCCGACGCCGCCCTGCTCGCCAAGGTCATGGTCGGGGTCGATCCGAGCGATCATGCGACCATCGCCTCGCCCGGGTTCCTCGATGACTTCGACCCCGCCGAGGCAGCCGACCGGCTCCGCGGACGCAGGGTCGCGCTGTGCGTGCGATTGGGGGACTTCCCCGTCGGGAAGGACATCGAAGCGAATACCCGCGCGGTCGCCTCGGCGCTGGAATCGGCCGGGGCACACGTCGAGGAGATCGAACTGCCGTGGACGGCCGAGCGGATCTTCGAAACCGCGTTCACCCACTTCGGGAATCTCCTCGCCCCCGCCATGCGCGCCGCCACCCGTGGACACGAGGACACCCTGGCCGAATACACGCTGCGGTTCATGGCCGACGCCGAGGCGGTCGCCGGCCGACGCTCCTTCTACGACGGACTCGCCATGGAAGCTCAGATCCAGGCGGAGCTGGCGTCAGCAATGGACGGGTTCGATGTGCTCTTGGCACCCACCTCGGCGGTGGCGGGACTGGAGGCCGGAGCCAGCTACCTCGACGGGATCACGATCGGCGCCGACGGCATCGGTCGCGAAGTGCACTCAGATTCGGGAAGCGCCGATTCGAGCGGTGCCGGAAACGCCGGACATGAGGACAGTGCGGAGCACCCGGTTGAGGGGATCCGGCTCGACCACTACTGGCAGGCGCATATGACGATGCCGTTCAATATCTGCAACCGCGCGCCGATCGTCAATGTGCCTTCGGGCATGGCTGACTGCGGCATCCCCACCGGCGTCCAGGTCATCGCCCACACCTATGACGACGCCCGCGCCTTCGACGTCGCCGCCGCGATCGAGCAGCTGCGCCCATGGGCAGGACTGGCGCCGACGGTTCAGATAGGCTCATCGGATGGATGAGCACGCCCTCGCCGAGGTGGAGCGAGCAGGAACGCAGTTCAACGCCGTCACAGCGATGACCGTCGACCGCGCGAATGCCCTCACTGCGGAATCGATCGACCGTCGGGATTCCGGTCAGCCGCCTCGGCGTCTGGAAGGGATTCCCTTCGCCATCAAGGACGTCATCGACCTCGTCGGCTACCCGACGACGATGGGATCGAATGTTCGCAGCGATGCCCCGGCGACCACCTCGGCGACGGTCGTCGACCGGCTCGAAACGGCGGGCGCGATCCCGGTCGCGAAGACGAACTGCCAGGAGTACTCGTACGGAATCCTCGGCGACGAGTCCGCCTTCGGCCGCGTCGTCAATCCCGTCGATCCGGAGCTGTGCACCGCCGGGTCGAGCTCCGGATCGGCCGCACTCGTCGCTGCCGGGGTGGTGCCGTTGTCGTTGGGCACTGACACAGCCGGATCTGTGCGCGTGCCGGCGGCCTGCCAAGGCGTGCTCGGGTTCAAGCCGACCTTCGGGGTAGTGCCCGTGGACGGAGTCTTCCCGCTCTCGCAGAGCTTCGACACCGTCGGACTCTTCGCCTCCGACCTCGGCATACTGACCAGGGCTTTCGACGTGATCGCGGGAACCGGTGCGGGTGATGACCGAGGCGACAGCGCAGCGTCGGGCATTGCCGCCGGAGGCTGGACCGGCCCGGCCGCTGGCAGGACAGGAACCGCCGCGACACCGGTGGACGGCTCAATGGGCAGTGGAGAACGGACCCTCGATGTCAGTCTCTTCGCCGAAGACGATGACCGGTCGAACGAACTGCTCATGTCGGTTCCCGACCTCACGATCACCTCGGCGAATGGGCCGGTCCTGGATGATCTCCTCGACGACCTCGCACCGATCTACGACTACATCCGCCTCTATGAGGCATTCGAGGTCCACAAAGACCTCTTCGCCGAACGTGCCGCGGACTACCAGCCGGGTGTGGCCACGAAGGTCGAGGCGGGACGACGCCTCGAGCATGCGGAATACCGGAAGCAGCTGGACGCGCTCGCGGAACTACGAAAACGGTCGCTCGCGGTCTTCGGCGGCACCGATTACCTGCTCACTCCAGCTATCGACGGGCCCGTGGTCCGGTGGGATGAGATCGACTCAGGCACGGCGGCGAAGCTCATGCGCTATTCGATGCCGTTCAACGTCCTCGGCTGGCCGGCCTTGACGATCCCGCTGCCCGGCGCCGGAGCCGGACCGCAGGCGGTGCAGCTGGTCGGTCGCCCCGGCGGTGATCGGGAACTGCTCGCCTTCGCCTCGCGGCTGGTCTGACTCGGGCCGGCCGGAGTCATCCGGGGACCCTGGCTGGTCTGTCGCAGGCCGCTTGGTCTGAATCGGGGATCGGGCCAACCGAACCCACCCTCGACTAGGCTGAATTCCGACAGCCGCCGCGTCGAACGAACCGGAGTCGGGCCGATGAGACCCACGCACAGTCAGATGCTCACCCTCTCCGACGATATGCGTGCAAATATCGCGGGAGTTCCTGCGCTCATCGTCAGCGGCATCCTCGTGTTCGGATTCGACTTCGACCCACTGGGTTCTGGCCCGAACATGGCGGCACCGCTGGCCCTGCCGCATGAGGTTTTCAACCTCTTCCTCGTCTTCTGGCCGCTCTTCGCGCTGACCTATCTGCTGTGGACCCACGCAGGACTGAGAGACCTCGACGAGATCGAGCTCATCGTCCATTCCCGGTGGTCAGTGGCGAACCGCCGCCGGTGGTGGTCGCGGTTCGGGATGGGCGGAGCAGTGTCCTGGGCGACCATGGCTGCCTACCTCGCATTCATCGTCAACATCTTCCTCGTCACCTCTGGCTCGAACGCCAGCATCGTCGTCTCTGCATCGCTCGGAATCGCGAATGTCATCGCCTCGTGGGCGGTGCTCGTGTATTCGTTCGCACTCGAGTTCATGCGTCTCGACCTCAGCGGCGGCGGCAGCCCGGGGGAGCGGCAACTCGAGTTCGAGATGGAAGGCCCGCGCGAGTTCGGCGACTACCTCACCTTCTCCGTGCTGTCGTCGACGATGACGGCCGCGCTCCCCGGCCGAGCGGTATCGCGGACAGCCTGGCGAATGGTGCGCACGAACGTCATCGTCGCCTTCGCCTTCAACTCCGTCGTCGTTGCGACCCTCGTCTCGATGATCCTCTCCTACCTCATGTGACCGTCACTGGAACAGCCCAACCCTGTGAATATCGCCGAGGCGGCCCACCCCGTTCAGGGTGGACCGCCTCGGTCGTATGGGCTCCTCAACTGGGCGGGCCGCCTCGGTGAAGTTGGATTACTCAACTGGGCGGGCCGCCTCGGCGAGGTCGGAGGTCACAGCCTCCAGCAGCTGTCGAGCGGAGCCTTGCCCGTGAAGGTGCGGGTGGTGAAGGTTTCGATGCGCGGCAGCGCGGCGACGTAGCCGCCGACGTGCGTGGGCCCGAGGTTGTCCTCGAATGCCACCTTGTGGCCGGCTCGGCACCACGTCGAGGCGAGTTCCTTGCCCTGATCGAACGAGATGACGTCGTCGAGGCGGCTGTGGTTGACCAACAGCGGAACATCCGGCACTTCGGCCTTGCCCAACCGCTGCCGGTCAACGATGTCCGTGAAGTGCTCGTCGATGATGTCGGTGAATGACTCGCCGTTCTTCGTCAGCGACTTCCCATCAGTGAAGGCTGTCGAGAGCAGGGCCTCGACGGTGCACTTGTCCGCTGTTTCGGCCACCATCTTCTGTCCCTTCTCGTTGAGGAATTCGCTTGTATCGATGTCGGCCTGCTCGGCGAACCCGACGACACCGTAGAGCGCGAATGCCGTATAGACGCTCGAGAGCCCGGACACGGTCTTGTGCAGATCGACCGGCACTGCGCCGGCCGAAGCCGAGGCGATGTTGAGCTCGGGTGCCCACTCCTTCTGGAGTTCCAGGGCAGCCGTTGTGGCATGACCGCCCTGCGAGTAGCCGCGCAGCTGGAGCTTGGTGTCCTCATCGATCTCGCTGCCCTCGACCTGCTGGACGGCACGTGCCGCATCGAGGACCGACCGACCCTCTTCGACGCGATCGACGAAGTGGTGAGTGCCCTCGGTGCCGAGGCCCATGTAGTCGACGACGACGACAGGATGCTTCGCGGCCAGAGCCGAGGCGACTGAGATCCCCTCGTACTCGGTTCCCATACCCAGCTGACGGCTGGGAGCGCACTTGTCGGCTACGCCCTGAGTGCCCGGCGAGATGACGACGGCATCGTCGGCATGGCCGCTCGCGCCGTTCGGCGTGAGCAGGGTGGCGGTCGCGGCTCGGGCCTGGCCCTTCTCATCAGTGGTCTTGTACATGAAGACCGTCGATTTCGCGTCATGCTTGATGAGTTTCACCGGATCGAGGTAGAACTCCGAGTCGGCCTGCTTGAGCACTGTGCCGTCCTCGCTCGGAAGCGAGTCCGGGGTCTGATAGAAGTTCCCGGGGACTCCTGATGCCGGAAGATCTTCCTGTGCGGCCGCGTATTCGACGTCGGCGGGCGTGAGCTCGTCGGTCTTCTCGACGGCTTTCTTCGCCTGTTCGACGCTGATGCCCTCGGGGACGGATTCGCGATCAAGTGTGCTCGGATCCTCTGCCGCACGGTCGTCGAGGAACTGTTCGGCCTCGGCATCGGTCTGCGGAACGAGTTCGGCGGCCTGTGCTGGTGCGGTGGTCGTGCACAAAGTGAGTGCGAGGCCGACGACGGCTGCGGCGCTCAGAGCCTGGAGGCGACGACGGGGCCCGTGTGAGGAGGTGGTGGGCAGTGCTGTGGTTGGCGTGCTCATAGGCGGTGGTCCTGTTCTGCCATGTCTCTCGGCATTGAGAAGGTGCGGGACAGTAGTGTCGGTGCAGATCGCGGTGGAGTGCACCGTGACGGTGAGGTCAGTGTGGTGACGGGGTGCTGTCGGCCAGAGTGTTCACCGTTGGACGCCCTGATTGTGACGGGCGTCACACACATTACTTGATAGTAGAACTGAGTGGTAGTTAAGTGGCAGATTCGGTCTGTTGTCTGGTCGGGTCTGGTCAGGCGAGGTGAGAGCGAACGACTTCGACGATGACGAGGAGCGCGCCGACGATCGAGGCGCCGACGGCGAGGCGGTAGAGGAGTCGGCGGTCGGCGCGTCGGATGACGAAGTTCGACAGCCACAGTCCGATGAGCATGAACGGCAGCAGGACCGCCGCCGCGATGAGGTGCCTGGTGCCGACTTCGCCGCCGATGGTCAGTCCCGTCAGAGACAGGATGCTGCCGAGGGTGAAGTAGGCGCTCATCGTCGAGCGCATCGACGACGGATCGAGCGAGCGCATGATGAGGCTGATCGGGGGTCCGCCGATGCTCGTGGCCGTGCCGAAGATCCCCGAGACCGACGATGCGATGAACATATTGCGGTGCGAGGCCGCCGGTGACCAGCCGACAAGGCTGAATGCGGCACCGGCGAGGACGGTGATCGCGAGCATCAGAGACAGTCCGGAATCCGGCAGCAGCACCACGGCGGCGGTGCCGATCGCGATGCCGGGCAGTCGTCCGAGTGCGCCCCAGCCGACGAGCTTCCAATCGACGTCCTGACGCTCACGGGCGAACGCCGTGAATGAGGTGAGGGTGGCCAACAGCAGAAGAGCGGACGGCAGCAGATCGGGGCGCAGGAGCGCGAGCACCGGTGCGGTGATCATACCGAGGCCGAACCCGATGGAGCCCTGCAGGCAGGCTGAGCTCAGCACCACGATCCCGATGATCAGGTACTGGACGATCTCCATCGTCTCCTCTTTCCTCTGCCTTGAAACATTGGACCATGCGGCGCAGATTGCGCGGACTATGCACCCAGTCTATGCGCAGAATGAACAGTTCAGCATCTTTTTCGCGAGATCACTTGCGCACAACACGCATAAATGCGCTAGTCTTTACGAAGATTGTGCACGGTGATGACGCGGACCAATCCTTGCATCATTCATCGGGCAATCGCACAGATGTCCATCTACACATGGGAGTGCAGCCATGGCCGCCGACGTCCATAGCGTGAAACGCAGCTCTGTCTCTTCGATGCCCGCGCAGAATCCGCTGCCGCGCGGTCTCGGTCTCGTCACCTCGGTCGGCCCCGGCCTCGTGCTGGCCATGTCCTTCCTGGGCACCGGCGACCTCGTCAGCTCCTCCGTCTCCGGCGCCTCCTACGGGTATGCGCTGCTGTGGACGCTCATCCTCTCGCTCGTCGCCCGCACGTTCATCATCTCGTCCATCGCGAAGTACACGCTGATGAACAAGCACGGCGATACTCAGATCCTCGACGGATTCGCCCGCCTGTCGCCGGTGCTGCCGGGGATCATGGCCGCGGTCGTCCTCATCGCCGGCTTCATCACCCAAGCCACCTTCCTCCTCGCTGCGTCCGTCGGGCTCCACGAGCTCACCGGAGGTGAGTGGGGAGGCAGCTGGGGCAGGTTCTTCTGCGCGATCATCATCGTTGCGCTCACTCTGTCTCTGGTCATGCTGCGGAAGCAGTTCGTCGTCCTCGAATACTTCGCCCGTTTCGCCTCGGTCGCGATGATCATCGCCTTCGTCTACGCACTCATCAAGATCGGCACCTTCGACATCGCCGGGTTCGTCCAGGGCATGGCCTTCGAGATCCCGAAGGAGCAGAACACCTCGGCGTTCGCGCCCATCGTCATCGCCTCGGCGACGATCGGCACCATCGCCGGCAACATGCCCAACCTCCTCTATTCCGGATTCATGCGCGACAAGGGCTGGGTCGGGCCGAAGTATCGGAAGATCCAGCAGTTCGACCTCATTGCCGGCATGGCCCCGCTGCTCATCATCAACCTGTTGTTCTGGATCGTCGCCGCCGAATTCAGTGCCGCCCACCCCGGTTTCTCCATCGCCGACGAATTCGACCTCTCCCATATGCTTTCGGTCGCCGTCGGTCCGATCGGCCCTTATCTGCTGTGGATGTGCATCTTCTTCGCCGCGATGACGAGCTTCCCGCCGCAGTCGCGCGGGTTCTCCCAGCTGGCCGTCAACGGCATCAACCACACCGTGCCGTCGATGCGGAAGTTCCTCGGCCGTGACGAGGAGAATCCCGCCTTCCGGTGGATCCAGTCGATCGTCTTCATCATCCTGCCCCTGGCCTCGACGATCCCCGGCGCCCCGGATCTCATCTCGCTCAACATCGTCGGCACCGCGATCTCGACCGTGCTCAGCCTCCCGATCATCGTCGTGTGCATCCTGCTGCTGACCTCACGGAAGAAGCACATGCACTCCTACGCGGTCAACCGGAAGTGGCAGACCGGACTGCTGCTTCTCCTGGGCATCATCGCCATCGTCGTCGGCGTCCAGATCGCAATGCAGATCCCCTCGATGTTCCAGACTGCGTTCGGATGATGAGTTCGGACCGTCGGTCCGGGATTCCCCCGCCGAGGCGCCCCCCCCCTGCATATCCTGATTCCGTTGCCAAGACATGGAGGAGACACCCATGACACTGCTGTCCCAGCCCGCACTCGAACGAGTTCCCGCACCGTCGGCTGACGGCCGGCTCCGCTTCTTCGAGGACGACGGTTCCGCGGCCGCGGTGGTCCCGACCGATCGGCGCTCGAACCACGCGCCGTCGATCCTGTCCCTGCCCGGCGGCGGTCTGCTGGCCGCCTGGTTCGGCGGCAGCGATGAGGGAAACAAGGACATCGACATCCTGGTCTCCCGGTTCGACTTCGATACGAGGCGGTGGACCGCCTCGGCGGCTGTGACCCACGATGAGATCCGATCCGACCAGAACCCCGGTCTCTTCGCCGCCCCCGACGGGACGATCTGGCTCGTCTATACCTCCCAGCTGTCGCGGCAGTCCGGAGTGCCGGAGACCTTCAACCTCCAGCACACCTCCGTGGTCAAGATGATCCGTTCGACCGACGACGGAGTGAGCTGGAGCGAACCGGAGACGCTCTTCGACCGCGAAGGAACGTTCTGCCGACAGCCCATCCAGGTCCTTGAGGATGGGAGGTGGGTGCACACTCAGTGGCTGTGCTTCGACGACGATTCGAAGAACGGCTCCGACCAGCCGGTCGTCCAGATCTCCTCGGATCAGGGATCGGCCTGGCGACAGGTCGATTTCCCCGACGCCGCAGGCCGGGTCCACCCGAACATCGTCGAGCTCGAACCGGGACGCCTCGTCAGCCTCTTCCGCTCACGCTTCGCCGACTGGGTCTACCTCAGCCGATCCGAAGACGGAGGAGAGACGTGGTCGGTGCCCGAAGCCACCGAGGTGCCGAACAACAACGCCGGTCTCAGCGCCTTCCGCCTGCCCTCGGGCATGCTCGCGCTCGTCTCGAACGAGCACCAGGTCGCCACGGAACCCGGCGAGGTGGTCTGGCCGTACGAACGGATGCGGCTCGTCATCGCGGTGTCGAACGATGAGGGCCGCACCTGGCCCGTGCGTCGAGTCATCGAACCCGGTGACGGGTTCTCCGGTGAGGGCAATCTGCGCAGCAATCGCCGGCAGGAGTACCCGCACGGCATCGTCGACGCCGACGGGCTCATCCACGTCGTCTACGCCTTTAGCTCCCGCCGGGCGATCCGACACGTCGTCTTCGACGAGAAGTGGATCTCCGGAGTCGAGGATCAGGTCCACACCGACTGCAAACTCTGGGGCTGAGCCCCCCCCGGGGCTTCTGTATGCTCGCGTGCCGTCAGCTCTGCACGGCGTTGCCCATCTGGTCGACACGGACGACGGCGATTCCGCGGTCTTCGAACGGTGTGATCTGCGCCGGATCGGCCGAATCGTCGGTGACGAGCGTCCAGCCGTTGCCGAGGTCGGCCCAGGCATGGAAGGGTCGCTGGCCGAGCTTCTCGGCATGGGCGAGAACGAAGACGTGGGTGGCGCGGCGGCTCATCAGCTCTTTGAGGCGGACCTGTTCGGGCAGGGCCTCGCACACGCCGTCCTCGGCAGTGACGGCATCGGCGCCGAGGAAGGCGAAGTCGAACGTGAACTTCTCCAGCCCCGCCTCGGTGATGGGGCCGATGAAACCCTGGCTGACGGGGCGATAGCGGCCGCCGAGGAGGGTGAATTCGACCTCTTCGAGGTCGGCCATCTGCTGCAGTGATGTCAGGCCGGAGGACACCACGGACAGAGGCGCGGTATCCCGGAGCGCACGGGCGACCTGCGCGGTCGTCGTGCCGGCGTCGAGGAGCACATGCGAGCCGGCCGGGACCTGTCTGGCGCACCAGGAGCCGATGGCCCGTTTCACCTCGGGGGCTTCGTGGGAGCGTTCGGCCAGCGTGGTCTCGGACTCCGTGGGGACTGCGATGACGCCGCCGTAGGTGCGGGCCAACTCTCCCGAGTCGGTGAGCTTCGCGAGGTCGCGACGGATCGTCGACGCGGTGACCTTGAGCATCTCCGACAGGGACTCGACGCTCATCTCGCCCTGCGTTCGGACAAGTTGAAGGATCTCCTCGCGACGTTCGCCTGCGTTCATCTCACTCCTGATCAGTTGTCGTTGATCGCCACTGTATCGCGGATTCTTGCGCGGACCGCGCATAGCCGCCTCGCTGCGGGGGAAGAACCCGGTCCGACGGTCGCGCGGACTGCGCAGAGCAGCGACTCAGACGACGGCGAGAGCTGCGGCCTGCCGCATCGCCTCGCTCATCGACTCGGTGTCGACCTTGCCGGTGCCGGCGATGTCGAACGCGGTGCCGTGATCGACCGAGGTGCGGATGACCGGCAGGCCGACGGTGATGTTGACGCCGGCATCGATGCCGAGGACCTTGATGGGTCCGTGCCCCTGGTCGTGGTACATCGCGACGATGAGGTCGTAGTCGCCGCGGCCGGCGAGGAAGAACGCGGTGTCGGCGGGCAGCGGCCCGACGGCGTCGATGCCCTCGGCCTGGAGCTTCGTGATCGCCGGAGTGATCTTCTCCTCCTCTTCGCCGTAGCCGAAGAGCCCGTTCTCACCTGCGTGCGGGTTGATCGCGCAGACGCCGATGTGCGGGCGCTCCAGTCCTGCCCGGACGAGTGCATCGTGGCCGCGGCGGACGGTGCGTTCGACGAGGCCGGGCTCGATCTTCGCCACGGCATCGATGAGTCCGATGTGGGTGGTCACGTGGATGACGCGCAGTTTGGGGGAGGAGAGCATCATCGAGACCTCCTCGGTGCCGGTGAGCGAGGCGAGCATTTCGGTGTGCCCCGGGTACTTGTGCCCGGCGGAGTGGAGGGCCTCCTTGTTGAGCGGCGCCGTACAGATCGCCTGCACCTCACCGGACATCGCCAGCTGCGAGGCACGTTCGATGTAGCGGAACGCCGCATCTCCCGCGACGGGTGAGAGTTCGCCCCAGGGCAGATCACCCGGGAGGAGGGCGAGGTCGATGACATTGATGACTCCGGGAACGTGTTCGGCATCGGCAGGGGAGTCGACGGCGCGGATCTCGACCGTGGTGCCGAGCACCTGCGCGGCCCGCTCGAGCCGTGCGGCATCCCCGATGACGACGGGGGCGGCAACGGCGAGCACCGAGGGGTCGAGGCAGGCGGCGATGCAGATCTCGGGGCCGACGCCGGCCCCGTCGCCCATGGTCACTGCGACTGTGGGAAGCGCGTTCATTGACTCTCCTTCGTGGTTCGCGACGGTGGCCGCGGTCGTCGTGGTGGGCTCACCGGTGGTCAGAGCCGCGTGGATGAGGGTGAGGGAATCGGGTCCGCCCTGGCCGCCGGGCCGGGTGACGACGGCGGCGAAGTCGACATCGTCGGCAATGCTCGCCGATGCGGTCTCGACCGTGGACAGGACAGCACCCGGGTGGATTTCGCGGATCGCTTCGATCCGGTGCACGCCGAGGCGGTCGAACACGGCTCGTGCCGTCTCGCCGCCGGCGGCGGCGAGGGCGACGGGACCGAATCCGGACAGTGCACGGGTGGCGAGTTCGGCGAGGAGGCCCGGCAGTGGCCGAGGGTCGACGGAGGCCCCCGTGTCGGTGAGTCGGACGACGAGGTGGGACTCGGCCAGGGCCTCGCGTACGCGTACGGCGGAATCGCCGAGACGGTGGGGGTCGTCGGCCCATGCGGCCACCGCGGTGGCGGGGAAGTCGAGCACACGTGTGTCCGAGTGGTCACGCAGGTGAGCGATCTGCGTCTCGATCCTTTCCGCCGCGGTGCCGAGGAGAGTGAGGACCCGTGCGGGCGTGCGCGGAAATGATGACGGGTCTGGCCGTTCCTCTGCCGCGTCACCCGCATCGGCCTGGGCAGATGCGTCGCTTGGCGCAGTGAGTCCGCCTCTTCGACACTCGGCCAGGGCGCGCGCGAGTGCGGAAGTGCCGACGAGGATGGCTGAGGTCGCCTCGGCGAGAGTGACGATACGGGTGAGATCCTCCATCGACTCGGCATCGGCGGTGATGAGGCGCTCGCCGCCGAAGCCGGCATTCGAGGCATCGATGCTGGCATCCGAGCTGACAGCGACGTCGCGGCTGTCAGCGGCGTCGTCGAAGACGTCGGCAGCATCGCTGCCTGGCAGCAATCGCAGTTCGTCGAGGCCCAAATGGCGGGCAGGGACGGGGCACAGATCCGAAAGCGTCTCCGGTGCGCTGCCGTTCTCGAGGCTCCAGGCGCGGGTGCTGCTCAGCCGAATTCCGTTGTCGAAGGGCACTCCGCCGACGACCGTGCGGCTCTGCTGCGGAAGTGCCGGAGCGAAGATCACGGGTCCGCTCGCGTGGCCGAGGGCCGCAGTGAGCGCGGCGCGGATATTGCCGCGCAGCAGGGAATCGACCTTGACGAGTGTGGCGCGGGGCGAGCCGAAGTCACGAAGCGCCGCCGAAGTGCGGGCGCCGGCCGACTCGGCTGTCAGATAACGGCAGTCGAGATCGACGACGAGGTCCCGGGGATCTGTATCGACCGTCTCGGCGAAGGATCGATCGGATTCTGCGCCGGCGTTCGCCTCGGCGATGGTGTCACCTGAGCCGGTCGCGGACTCTGCACTCGACGCGGTGAGCACGATCGGGGTGCCCGGATCGAGTGTGGCGGCGACCTCGGCAGCGCCGCTGAGATCGTCGGCGATGACCAGGACACCGGATTCGCCTGATGACATGGCACTCCTTTGCGTCCGGTCCGGCTGAACAACCTCTACACTGACATGTGTGCGCGAAATGCGCAAATTGTTGCACGATCCACGCACAGATGGGAAGATCGGTGTATCGACGATCTGCCCCACTCAACGAGGAGACTCTCTTGACCACAGACTCGACCATCACGCTCGACGGAGTCTCCGTCCCTCTGTCCCGGCTGGTGCTCGGCACGATGACCTTCGGCGACACCGTGACCGAAGCGGCAGCGCACGAGGTCTTCGAAGCGGCCGTGGCGGCCGGGATCACCGGTATCGACACCGCCAACGGATATGCGAAGTCGACGACCGAGAGTCTCATCTCGCCGCTGGTGAAGAAGCACCGCGACCGGATCGTGCTCGCGACGAAGGCCGGAATGCCCCACGCCGACGCCGGCGAGCATTCGCCGCTGTCCGCAGCGGGCCTGCGCGCGAGCGTCGAAGGATCGCTGCGACGCCTCGACGTCGAATCGATCGACCTCTTCTATCTCCACCAGCCCGACCGTGTGGCCGCGCTCGACGAGACGCTGGAAACCATCGCCGCTTTGCGGGCCGAAGGCAAGATCATCGCGCTGGGCATCTCGAACTTCGCCGCCTGGCAGGCCGTCGACGTCATCGCCGCCGCCGAGCGCGCGGGCGCACCGCGCCCCGTCGTGGCGCAGAACGTCTACAGCGTCCTGGCTCGCCGGATCGAGGATGAATGGCTCGAATGCGGACAGTCCCACGGCATCGCAACGATGGCCTACAACCCGCTGGCCGGGGGCCTGCTCGCCCGCCGCCCGTCGACCGACGGAACGGGGGACCGTTTCTCGGGGTCCGTGCTGGCAGAGATGTACTCGCAGCGCTACCTCTCCGACTCCGTCCTCGCCTCGGTCGAGGCCTTCGCCGCCGTCGCCGACAAATCCGGGATCCCACAGGCCGAGCTCGCTCTGCGCTGGGTTGCCGAGGCGCCCGGAATCTCCGCCCTGCTGCTCGGATCCAGCCGCGTCTCCCAGCTTGAAGGCAATATTGCCGCGATCGCCAAAGGCCCGCTGCCGGCCGATGTGCTCACCGCAGTCGACGACGCCACCGCCGCAATCCGCGGCTCCCAGCCGAAGTACAACCGCTGACCCGTCGCCATTCAACCACTCCACCATCTGAGAAGGAACCACCATGACAGCCATCCGAGGCATCCTCGCCGCCACTGCCACTCCGTTCGACGAAGACGAGAATATCGCCGAGGCAGCCCTGCGCGCCCATGTCCGCCGTCAGCTCACCGCCGGAGTCCACGGCATCTTCGCCCTCGGCACGAACGGTGAGTTCTACGCTCAGTCCGCGGCCGAGCGCGCCGAAGCCGCACGGATCGTCATCGAAGAGGTGGCCGGCGCCGTCCCCGTCGTCATCGGTGCCGGAGCCGCAACGACCCGGGAGACCATCGCGATCGCCTCCGATGCCGCTGCAGCCGGTGCCGACGCACTGTCGATCATCACCCCGTACTTCGCGGCCGCTTCGCAGGTCGAGATCGAGAATCACTTCCGGGCCGTGGCCGACTCCGTCGACGTTCCGGTCATCGTCTACAACATTCCTGCGCGGACCGGCAATGCCGTGGCACCGGCGACGCTCGAGAAGCTCGCAGCCGTGGACAACATCACCGCGGTCAAAGACTCGAGCGGGAACTTCGACACGATCCTGCAGTACCTCGAGCGCACCGATCGCGACACCTTCGACGTCATCTCCGGAAATGACTCCCTCATCCTCTGGACCCTGCTGGCCGGCGGCGCCGGAGGGATCAGCGGCATCGCGAACATCTACCCGGGGACCATGGCTTCGATCTATGACCTGTTCGTCGCCGGGAACACCGTTGCTGCGCGCTCCGCGCAGGACAGCATCCGCCCGATCCGCAACTGCCTGGCACTCGGCAACCCGAACACGGTCGTCAAGGCCGCCGCGAACGAACGCGGATTCGGACTCGGCCCGGCGCGGGCGCCGTTCAATGCGCTCTCGGACGAGGCGAAGAAGCAGGTCGCTGCGACGGTCGCCGCCGATGTGGAGCGCGGCCTGGCCTGAGACGCCACGTCCGTGGCGATCACAACCGCCAGTTTCCTTCGTGTGGTAAGTCGCGGCGACTATGATCGCCACAATGGGTTAGATCGACCCCGAACGCATCGCGCGTCTCAACTTCGATTCCCTCGAGCATGCGTCGTTGGCATCGGCTCAAACGCTCAACGCGCACCTCAAGGATGTGCTGCCGAGCGAGGGCCGCAGCTACGTCCTCCTCGATGAGATCCAAGAAGTCACTGAGTGGGAGCGCCTGGTCAATTCGCTTCTCGCTGACGGGAGGACAGATCTCTACATCACCGGGTCGAATTCACGACTGCTCTCAGGTGAGATTACGACCTACATCGCCGGACGTTACGTGACGATAGAGGTATGGCCGCTGTCCTTCCGTGAATACCTGTCGTTCCGGGAGTCGTTCGCCGTCGACGACATGGCGGACACAGGCGCCGAGTTCACGCGCTATCTTCGACTCGGCGGGTTCCCGGGTGTACACATGCTGCCCCTCGACGAAGCGGACGCCCGCTCGATGATCATGGATATCTACAGGTCCACACTCGTCCGGGATGTGTTTGCGCGGAATCGAGTTCGCGACGCGGAGATGTTCGAACGCGTCGCTGCGTTCGCGATCGATAATGTGGACAATCCGTTCTCCGTTCTCCGCTCGACGTGTCGCTGTATTCATGAAGTCCCAGCGCAGGTCGATCGGCCATGGGACCGTACTCAACTATCTGACGGCGCTGGCCGAAGCCTTTGTGATCGCGCGAGTGCCCCGGTTCGATCTGAACGGCAAGGCGATTCTCGCGACGGATGAGAAGTATTTCGTCGGAGATCACGGCATCGTCAATGCCCTGTTCGGATACTCAGATCAGCGTCTTCCGGGAGTGCTGGAGAACATCGTATGGATGGAGCTGCGGCGACGCGGCTACGACGTCACCGTCGGCCGGATCGGAGGAGCTGAAGTCGACTTTGCGGCACAGCGTGCCGATGAAGTCATCTACCTCCAGGTTGCCACGACGATCGCGACTGAGGAGACCAGGCGCCGAGAGCACCGGTCGCTCGAAGCGATTGCGGACAACCATCCGAAGTACCTCCTGACTCTCGACCCGCTTGTCGGGGGAAACGCGAATGGAATCCAACACCGTAGGATTCCCGAATTCCTGCTCTCCGACGAGGCGTGAGTCAGGGTCTGGTCACTTCGGAGCCGACCGCCGAGTCGGCGGAGGTGAACTGCACTGAACTACGCGCAGGTCAGACCACCGAGAAGCGCGGTTCCTCGTCCTGCAGCACCCGGACGACGTCTTCGACGGCCCACGTGCCCATGTTCTCGTTGGCAATATCGGAGTACGCGCCGATGTGCGGGGTGGCGATGAGATTCGGTGCGGAGAGCAGAGGGTCGTCCGCCGCAGGCGGTTCCATGGCGAAGGCGTCCAGTGCGGCGAATGACAGCCGCCCGGATCCGAGGGCCTCAGCCAGAGCCGCCTCGTCGACGAGCCCGCCGCGGGCCGCGTTGATGAGCCCGGCCCCCATGGGCATCGTGGCGAGAAGCCCGGCTGACAGAAGCGGCTCGTCGCCACCGGGCAGGTGGAGGGTGAGGAAATCGGACCCCGCGACCACCTCGGCGAGGTTCTGGGGCTCGGCCCCCGCCTCGGCGATGGCCTCATCCGGGACGTACGGATCGTACGCGGCTATGTTCATGCCGAATCCTGCGGCACGCTTCGCGACCTCCCGTCCGATGCGGCCGAAGCCGAGGATGCCGAGGCGTTTGCCGCTCAGCTGCGAACCGAAGAACACGCCCCACTCACCGGCGCGCAGAGAATCCTCGGCCGCGCGGATCCGGCGCGCGCCCATGATGAGGAGCCCGAGCGTGAGGTCGGCGACGGACTCGGCATTCGCTCCGGGAGTGTTGACGACCCTGACTCCGGCGGCAGCGGCGGCGTCCAAGTCGATGTTGTCGACTCCGGCTCCGTGCTTCGCGACGACCTTGAGGTCGGGACAGGCGGCGAGCACCTCGGCGTCGATCCGATCGAGACCGACGATGACCGCCTCGGCGCCGGAGATCGCTTCGATGAGGTCCTGTCCGGTCTTGGGATGATTCTCGGTCCGATAGTCGAGGTCGAGGCCGAGCTGCGCGGACCGCGCACTCGGTCGCTGCGAATACTTGCCGAAGGACGGGGTGAGGACGGTGAGGCGCATCAGGCTCCGATCTCGATTCCGAAGGTCTCGAACACTGTGTAGATGCCCAGCAGGCCGATCGCCAGGGAGGCGAAGACGAGCATCACCGTGAAGAAGTGGTTGGATTTGAACTCGGCCGGCACCTCTCGGGAGCGAAGGTACCAGACGGCGATGACGACGGCGATGAGGAAGACGCCGCTGGCCACTCCGCCGATCTGGACCATGATCACCGGGGACTGGATGATGAGGTAGCTCAGTGCCCAGATGATCGGGAAGGCCACGGTGAGCACGCGGACGATCCGTGACCGTGTGAGAGTGTTCTCCCATTCGAAGACGCCGAGGATGGACACCGTGTTCGTCCACAGCCGGGGCACGCTCGCGGTTGAGGCGATGAACGTTGAGAAGAGGACGGCGAAGGCGCCGATGAGGAAGATCCAGTGGCCGGCTTCGCCCATCGTCGAGGAGTACATCGACGACAGCGTGGTGATCATGTCGTTGCCCTCGGGCACGAGGTTCTGCGGGTGGAGGATGGCCGCACCGATGACGTAGAAGGACATCGTGCACACCGTCGAGACGATCCACGAGACGAGCACGTCGGTGCGCATCACCGAGATCCAGCCGCGGGCACGGCGGGCGCGATCCGCGCTGCCGTCGTTCGGGCCGGTGTAACGGGCGTAGCCCTTCTCGAGGCACCAGTAGGTGTAGGTTGTCATTTCGTCGGCGCCGACACCGGTGATGCCGAACATCGCCACCGCGAAGCCCAGGGTGCCGGCGGGAATGGCGAAGGTGAGGCCGCTCATGACGTCGGCCGAGGTGTAGGCGAAGTCGGTGAAGGGCAGCGAGACCGCGAGTCCGACGGTGGAGACCGTGAAGATGATGACTGCGCCGACGGAGAACTTCTCGACGATGCTGTACTTGTTCGTCACGAGCAGGGCGATGACGACTGCGAGCGAGACGACCGTCCAGAAGATGAGGGACGGAGTCGAGAGCGGCTCGCCGAAGACGGGCACCATGATGCTCAGTGCAGCGACGGCACCGCCGATGATGCCGCCGCGCTGGAGGACCTTCGCGAAGTCCATGAGGATCCAGAGCAGGTTGATCCATCCGGCACGCCCGATGAGGCGGGGGCCGACGTGGCCGTAGCCCTCGAGTGCGGGCTTGCCCGAGAGGATGGTCCACTGAGCGAGCTCGAGCTGGACCCAGACCTTGACGGCGGTGGAGATGATGACGAGCCAGAGGAGGACGAAGCCGGCCTTGGCACCGAGTGCCGTGGTGGTGATGAGTTCGCCGGAGCCGATGACCGCCGCCGAGATGACGAGACCGGGGCCGAGGTACTTGAGTTTGCCTGCGAAGGTCGTGGGCGGTTCGAGCACGTCCTTGGGGTCGAGGTGGTAGGGGTCGACGGCGGTGTCGGCGCCTGTGTGGTCGTCCAGGTCGATGTTCTGCGCGGTCATACTCGGCTTCCTTGCACGAAGGTGGTTCTGTTCAGCGATCGTGCCGGTGCCTCGGGGGCCAATCGGAGCACGAGGGCCCCGCCGGCACGGCTCATGCAAGTGTGCCATCGAATGCGTGATGTGCGCAACATGAATGCATGAACCGCGCACATAGGAGTGGTTCGACGATGATGGAGTGCTCGTTGTGAGCGAGGTGTGGCGATTCGACCTGAGTGAGCTATCGACGACGGCCGCCGGTCGGCAGCGAAGTAGGCTGCCGGCCGACGGCCGTCGGAGGGGCGGAACCACCCTGCCGAGGTCAGATGCCCGGTTGGGTCAGCGCCGCCTCGGTGAGGGTGGGGCTCACTTCCGCTCGAGTTCCTCGAGGCTGGGGTAGATCGTCTCCTTCGGGGCGACTCCGTGATTGCGGATGAGCACGAAGTAGAGGACGAAGGTGACGACGATCCCCACGAGCCACGAGATGTCCGCGCCGCCGAGTTTGGCGACCAGTGGTCCGGTGTAGAAGGACTGAGCGAGGAACGGGATCTGGATGACGACGCCGATGCCGTAGGCGACCAGCGCACGCCAGTTCCAGTTGCCGTAGCGCCCGTGGCGGTCGTAGAAGGCGGGGATGTCGAAGCGGTCCTTCGAGATGAGGTAGTAGTCGGTGAGGTTGATGACGCTCCATGGCGTGAACACCATGAGCAGCGCGAGCACGAAGTTCTTGAAGTTCGCAAGGAAGTCCGCCGAGGCCAGAAGCGCCACGAGCACGGTGAGGGTGACGATGCCGATGACGAAGACCGCGCGGGTCCAGCGGCGGATGGTCGCCTTGTTGCCGAAGGAGGTGAGGATCGTCAGCGTACACATGAACGCACCGTAGGCGTTGAGCGTGTTGACGGTGAGCTTGCCCAGCAGGATGACGATGAAGATGAGGAGCGCGAAGACACCACCGCCGACGATGTCACCGACGTAGGCGACCTGGTTCTCGACGAACTCATTGCCGGACTCCGTCATGGCGGCGGCTCCGATGAGCGCGCCGAGGGTCATCGACCACTGTGAACCGATGACCGATCCGCCGAAGGTGAACCAGAAGGTCTTCGACGACGGGGTCGATCGCGGCAGGTACCGCGAATAGTCGGCGACGTAGGGGCCATAGGTCAGCTGCCAGCCCACGGACAGGGCGATGGCGGAGAGGAAGGCGGGGAAGGCGAACGCTGAACCCGAGATCAGTCCGGGGACGTCGACCTGTGTGATGACGCAGTAGGTGATGAAGAGGAATCCGAGCAGACCCGTCACCGAGGAGATCCGTCCGAGCACATGGATGTACTTGTATCCCAGCAGGGCCACCAGGGCGGTGAGTGCGCCGAAGATGACGATGCCGATCCACGGGGTCTGCACGCCGATGATGAGGTTGACTGCCTGGCCGGACAGGACTGCGCCGGTCGAGGCGAAGCCGATGTACATGAGCACGACGAGCACGAGTGGGATGATCGCACCGATGATGCCGAACTGGGCCCTCGAGGAGATCATCTGCGGCAGTCCCAGCTGCGGACCCTGCGCCGAGTGCAGCGCCATGACGACTCCGCCGATGATGTTGCCGATGAGCAGGCCGATGATGGCCCACAGCGCGTCGGCGCCGAAGACGACAGCCAGAGCCCCGTCGACGATCGCGGTGATCTGAGTGTTGGCGCCGAACCACAGGGTGAACTGGGAACGTGGCGTTCCGTGACGCTCGGCGTCAGGCACCATCTCGATGGATCGCTTCTCGATCCCCGAACTGGTCGTACTAGCCATGAATTTCTCCTTTGAACTGATGGACCTGATTCAGTGTGGCACCACTGCACAACACCCGACGAGGTCCGGATCACACATTCTGTCCGAAATATCGGAACATTTCGCCGAGGCGGCCCCGCCTCACGTGGGATCGACGAGTTCCGGACGAATCGTGCGGGTCCTCGCTTCCGAATTCCGCACAGATCGACTGGAACTCGGACACCGGCACCTGCGTTCCGTGCCCGGCCCCTACCTGGGCTGAGGCCGCATGAGTGTCGTGCCGGCACCTACTTCGACAGAGAGCGCGCGATGATCGTGCGTTGGATCTCCGAGGAGCCTTCGTAGATGCGGTAGATCCGGGCATCGCGGACGTAGCGTTCGAGCGGGAAGTCCCGGGTGAATCCGTAGCCGCCGTGGATCTGCAGGGCTTCGTCGGCGATGAAGGCCGCGGCCTCGGAGGCGGCGAGCTTCGCCGTCGCCGAGGATCGGGTGAAGTCCATCTCGGCGTCGCGCTGTTCGGCGGCGTCCATCGTCAGCAGCCACGCCGACCGGTACTTCGTGTACATGTCCGCGAGCTTGAACGCAATGCCCTGCAGGCGGTTGAGCGGTTTCCCGCTGATCTTGCGCTCGCCCGCCCAATCCACGGCGGCGTCGAGCGCGGCCTTGCCGATTCCCAGGCTCATCGCCGCGACCTCGATGCGACCCCGGTCGAGCACCCGCATTGCTGTGGTGAAGCCTTCACCTGCGTTCCCGAGGAGGGCATCCTCGGGAACGATCGTGTCGATGACGAATTCGAAGACCGGGCTGCCGCGCAGGCCCATCGTCTTCTCCGGGGGATTGAAATCCAAGCCCGCCGAGGCGGCCGCGGTATCGACGATGAATGCGCTGATTCCCTTGTAGCCGGCATCGACGTCGGTCTTCGCGTAGACGACGATGAAATCCGCGAACCCGGCGTTCGTGATGAAGCACTTCGTGCCCTTGAGATGCCAACCGCCGTCGACCCGTGTGGCCTTCGTCGACATCTCCGCCGGGTTCGATCCGGCACCCGGCTCGGTGAGCCCGAAAGCTCCGATGACCTCGCCGGCAGCGGCACGTGGCAGCCACGCTGCGCGTTGGGCATCGGTGCCGCCGAGGAGGATCGAGTCCGTGGCGAGGAACTGCGCGGTGACGATCGACGCCGTCGACGCGCACGCCTCAGTGATGGCGGCGACCATCTGGCTCATCGCCACCGATCCGACTCCGGGTCCGCCGAATTCCTCGGGCAGGTTGAGCCCCATGACCCCCACCTCGGCGAGGGTCTTCAGGGTTTCGTCGGAGACGCGTTCATTCGCGTCGGCGGCCGCGGCCTGTGGGACGAGGACGTCCTTGCTGATCGTGACGACGGCGTCGACGAGTTCCTGTTCATCGGCGGTGATGTCGAAGGCCATGAGAGTGATCCTTTGCGGTGGGGATCGGGTCGATGGCGTCGGGTTACGGGACCAGATCCGAAGGGTCGGGAATCCGTGCGGAGGCGACCGCCTCGGCGAGGTCAGGGTGCGTCGGTGGGTGGGGCGAAGTCGGCGTTGTGTTCGCCGAGGCGGGGTGCCGGAAGTGCGGACGCGGGGCGGGCGCCGTCGACGAGGAGCGGGTGGCCGAGGAAGGCGTGCCCGGACCGGGGGTCGGTGGCAGTGAGATCGCGATCAGAGCCGATGGGGCCGGTGAGCGCCTCGGCGAAATCGAGGACGGGAGAATTCGGGATTCCGGCTGCATCGAAGATCTCGCACAGTTCGGTCACGGTGCGCCCGGTGGTGAATTCTTCGATCTCGATGCGCAGGGCCTCGTCGTTGTCCGACCGATGAGCATCGGTGGCGAAGCGCGGATCGGTTGCCAGCTCCGGCTTGTCGAGGGTCTGGGCGAGTGTGCCGAAGAGGCGGTCGTTGGCGACGGCGATGACGAGGAGTCCGTCGGCGGCGCGATAGGTGTCGAACGGTGCCGATACGGGGTGGCGATTGCCGACCCGGGTGGGGGCGGATCCGGCGGAGTGAAGGGAGGCGTTCGTCGGCTGCATTGCGAGCATGACGTCGAGCATCGGAATGTCGATATGGGCGCCTTCGCCGGTGCTCTGGCGGTGGAAGAGCGCCGAGGAGATGCCGAAGGCGGCGAAGACTCCGGCGGACACGTCGGCGATGGATTCTCCGACCCGGGTGGGGGAGCCGTCGGGGAAGCCGGTCGAGGCCATGAGCCCGCTCAGGGCCTGGATGACGGTGTCATAGGCGGGGCGTTTGGCTTGGGCACCGTGCTGTCCGAAGCCGGAGATCGACGCGTAGACGATATCGGGCTTGACGGCCCTGAGGTCCTCATAGGACAGGCCGAGCTTCGCGGCGACGCCCGGGCGGAAGTTCTCGACGACGACATCGCAGGTCTTGATGAGATCGAACAGGCGAGCGTGGTCTTCCGGGTCCTTGAGATCCGCCTCGATCGAGCGCTTTCCGCGGTTGAGTCCGGTGAAGTAAGTCGACCCGGACTCGGTGAAGGGTCCGAGATGTCGGGAATCGTCGCCGTGGCCGGGCATCTCGATCTTGATGACCTCGGCACCCTGATCGGCGAGCATCGCCGTGGCGTAGGGACCGGCGAGGACTCGGGAGAAATCGGCGACCCGAACCCCGGTCAGCAGCTGCTTCGTTGCGTTCATGATCCTCATCCTCGGCGCTGACCTGGGCGAAGACAACGGAGTCTCCCCGGATTTCGTCCGAGGAGTCGGACTATACCGAGCGCTGACGGGCGGTCCGTTCCTGGGGTGGGTTGAGTCGGTGTGAAGGGCCGTCCGCGACAGACGCAGACGGCCCTTCACTCGGCCTGCGGTGATCTGTGGGCCGCAGGCGAGGCCGTCCTGTCAGGCGACGCGCTCGAAGACGGCTGCCATGCCCTGACCGCCGCCGATGCACATGGTCTCGAGGCCGTAGCGCGATTCGCGACGATCCATCTCGCGCAGCAGGGTGGCGAGGATGCGCCCACCGGTCGCGCCGACCGGGTGACCGAGTGAGATGCCCGAGCCGTTGACGTTGAGACGCTCGGCGAAGTCGGATTCGGACAGCTTCCATTCGGTCGTGCAGGCGAGCACCTGCGCCGCGAATGCCTCGTTGAGTTCGATGAGGTCGATATCGCCGAGTTCGAGACCCGCACGCTGCAGTGCCTTCGCGGTCGCCGGGACCGGACCGATGCCCATGGTCTTCGGCGGCACTCCGGCCACCGCCCAGCTGCGCATGCGGGCGAAGACCCGCAGGCCGAGTTCAGCGGCCTTGGACGCGGTGGTGACGATGCACAGAGCAGCGCCATCGTTCTGTCCGGAGGCATTGCCAGCGGTCACCGTGGCCTCATCGTCGGACTTCCCGAGCATCGGCTTGAGCTTCGCGAGCTTCTCGACCGTCGATCCGGGGCGGATGTGCTCGTCGGTCGTGATGACCTGTTCGGGGGTCTTCCTGGTGGCAGGCAGCGTGATCGGCACGATCTCGTCGGCGAACTTCCCTTCTTCCGTCGCCGAGGCGGCCCGACGATGCGATTCCACGGCGTAGGCGTCCTGGTCCTCCCGCGAGATCCTGTACTCCCGACGCAGGTTCTCCGCGGTTTCGATCATTCCGCCGGGTACCGGGTAATCGTTGCCGCCGGCAGTGAGACGGCCGCGGACGAGGCCGTCCTTGAGCTCGATGTTGCCGCCCTTGACGCCCCAGCGGATCTCCTCGTTGAAGAACGGAGCGCGGCTCATCGATTCGACGCCGCCGGCAACGACGAGGTCGGCGAAGCCGGCTGAGACCATCGCGTGAGCGTCGGCGATCGCCTGCAGGCCGGAGCCGCAGCGACGGTCGACCTGGCGGCCGGGAACGGTGATCGGCAGTCCCGCATTGAGGGCGACGACGCGTCCGATCGCGGGCGTCTCCATGTGCGGATAGCAGTTGCCGAGGACGACATCCTCAATGGCCTCGCCCGGCAGGTTGGTCTTCTCCAGCAGCGCTGTGAGGACCTGTCGGCCGAGCTCCTCATGCGGAACGTTCTTGAACTGTCCGCCGAATCCGCCCACGGGGGAGCGGAGAGGTTCGCAGATGACGATGTCTTCGGACACAGAGTCTCCCTTAGGGTTGTGATCGAGCCGTCCTGCCGCGGCGGTGGGGCATCGATCCCTTCGATATCACTACCGAAGCTGATATCAATACATTCTGATTTATGAACATATCCGAATAGATCGCCGGAGACAAGAGGTCGTCTCAATGAATGGGCATCCGGACGCGCATCAGATGGCCGGCGGACGCGTGCGCGGCGAACGATGGTGGGGTCGGTCGCGTGGGCGACGGCCGCGGAGGCTCTGTGAACGGCGGTGAGACCGGCCGAGCTCAGCGGACTGTCGGCAGGACCTCCTCGGCGACATCGAGGACCGTGCTCAGGGCCGCGTCCTGCTGATCGAGGCGATATGCGAGGTGAAGTTGGGTGGCTTCGTTCGGGAGATCGAGCGGCACCGCGGTGATTCGCGAGTCGTAGCCCGCGGCCACGGAGTCGAACGTGATCGTCACGCCCATTCCTGCGGCCACGAGCGCCGAGATCGACTGCGAATCGGGGGCCTCCTGGACCGTGCGCGGGCTGAACCCGGCATCGAGGCACAGGCGCATGGCGGTCTCGCGCAGGTTCGAATTCGGCCGTGCGGGCAGGAGGACGAAAGGCTCATCGGCGAGCTCTGCGACGTCGATCTTCTTCCGATTCGCCAGGCGATGTGAACTCGGCATGGCGACACATGGGCGCTCGATCGCCACTGGGCGACCCGCGATGAGCGGAGGCCGTCGACGCCAGCGGACCAGTGCGAGGTCGAGAGTGCCGTCCATGATCCTCTCGAGGCCTTCGTCGGCGTAGACAGTGGATTCGAGGTGGAAGGTGATGCCCGGATTGCGCTCGTGTGAGGCCGCCACGAGGGTTGCGGCGAGGTCCCGGGAGGAGGGGTGCGAGTAGCCGAAGCGGACGCGGCCGACCTCGCCGCTGGAGGAGCGGTGGACGGACTCGACGGCGGCCTGCTGGGTGGCGAGCATGTGCTTGGCCGGTTCGAGCAGGGCCTCGCCTGCGGGGGAGAGGCTGACCGAGCGGGTGGTGCGCTGGAACAGTGAGGCGCCGAGCTCGGTCTCCAGGGAACGGATGGTGCGGCTCAGCGGAGGCTGGGCCATGCCGAGGCGTTCGGCGGCGCGGCCGAAGTGGAGTTCCTCGGCGACGGCGACGAAGGCGCGGATCTGCTGCAGCTCCATAATGTTCTCCTGTGTCAGGTGGCCGCTGGACGAATGCGCTAATTATTGCATGAATACGCAATAATCACAGAGATATTTTGCGTATTTCGGTAATTGCTATAGCCTGCGAACCATGCACAGTGACACAGTCGTCAGTCTGCCTGAGGCCATCGAACGCTACGTCGAGGAAGGGGCCACGGTGGCGCTCGAGGGGTTCTCCCACCTTATCCCGTTCGCCGCCGGACACGAGATCATCCGGCGGGGAATCTCCGGACTCACCTTCTGCCGGCTCACCCCCGATCTGCTCAGCGATATGATGATCGCCGCCGACTGCGTCGATCGTCTCGTCTGCTCCTTCTTCGCCTCCGGTTCGGCAGGCAGCCTCTACGAAGTGCGGCGCCGCATCGAATCGGCTGACCCGCGGCCGCTCGCGGTCGAAGAGTACTCACACCACGCGATGACCCTGCGCTATCACGCCGGGGCCGCCGGGCTGCCGTTTGCTCCGATCGCCTCGTTCGTCGGCTCCGACATCCCCGGCAGCAACCCGGACATCCGCTCCGTCGTCGACCCGTACTCGGGCAAGAGGACGTACGTCGTGCCGCCCCTCAACCCCGATGTCACGATCATCCACGCCCAGCGCGCCGACCGTCACGGCAACGTCCAGATCTGGGGCATCACCGGCACCCAGCAGGAAGCCGTCTACGCGGCGACGCACGTTATCGTCACCGTCGAGGAGATCGTCGACGACGAGGTCGTCCGCTCCGACCCGAATCGCACTCTCATTCCTGCCCATGCCGTCGACGCGGTGTGCGAAGTGCGAACCGGCGCGCACCCGTCCTATGTGCAGGGTTCCTACGACCGCGACAATGCCTTCTATCGCGAATGGACCCCGATCTCGAAGGATCCGGCGAAGCTGCAGGAGTGGCTCGACATCCACGTACGCGGCACCCGCAACCACGCCGAATACCTCGAATCGATCGGTCACCATCGCCTCCGCGATCTGCTCGTGGATCCGCGCCCTTCGGGCGTGGTCGATTACGGACGCCGTACGCAAGCGAGCGAAGGGAACCTGAAGTGAGCACCGCCTCGGCGAAGGACTTCACCGAAACCGAACTCATCGTCTGCGCAGCTGCGAAGATGCTCGCCCGCAGCCGCACCGTCTTCGCCGGTGTCGGACTGCCCACGCTGGCTGTCGACCTCGCCCACCGCACGGTCAATCCGAACATCCAGCTCATCTACGAATCCGGGGTAGCCGGCGCGCACCCCGAATCGATGGCCGAAGGCATCGCGGACTCCGTCGTCGTCTCCGGCGCTGAGGCGGTCGTCAATATGCATGCCCTCTTCGGCTACGTTCTCCAAGGTGGGAACGTCGATGTCGGATTCCTCGGTGCGGCTCAGGTCGACCGGTACGGTTCGCTCAACACGACAGTCATCGGCGACTGGGATTCTCCGAAAGTGCGTCTGCCCGGTTCGGGCGGCGCCGCCGACATCATGGCGGGCGCCGGGGAGGTCTTCGTCGTCCTCCGCCGCCATGATCCGGCGGCCTTCCCCGCCGAACTCGACTTCGTCACCTCGGCATCGCCCGTGCGCGCGGCCGAACACCCGGACTTCATCCAACCGCGCGGATTCGGCGTCTCCACCGTCATCACCCCGCTGGGGATACTGCGGCGGCGTGAGCGCCTCGGCGAGCTCGAACTCACCGAGGTCCACCCGGGAGTGACCGTCGAGCAGGTGCAGGAAGCGACCGGCTGGGACCTCGCCGTCGCCGAGGATGTCACGCAGACCCAGGCGCCGACGGCCGAAGAAGTGCGCCTGCTCCGCGACGAGATCGACACGGTCCGCCTCTACCTGCGCTGAGTCGGGGGCAGGGTGCCGGCTGCCGGGTGCGGGCAGACGTTGGTCGGCAGTTTTCGGCGGCAGTGGGGCGCCGGAAGCGGGGTGCCGTGCCGAACCACGAGCAGCGAGCAGCGCGCGGCGGTTGCTGTGCCCACCGCGGTGTCAGGCACGAATCGGCACACCTTTCTCTGAATTGCTCACCGAGGAACTTGAGCAGTTCAGAGAAGACAGTACCGAAACGTTGCTGGCCATGAAGATGTTGACGCTTGTTGGGAGCTGCGGAGCAGACGGGTACGATGAGTCGTATGTCGAGCCCTGAATCAGACACTCAGGGGCTGTCGGTCACGCCGTCAGCCCCTCACCTTCGCTGAGCCACTGACGCTGCTGCCCAGTGTTGCACGCAGCTCGGTCTTCGGGTGTTTCTTTGGGTGCTGACCGTGGTGACGAGACGTTCTCTAGTTCGTACTCTCGCTTCGGAGCTAACTCGATGCCTTTCGTTCTCTATCTTCTTGCCCTGGTGGTCTTCGCCATGGGCACTTCCGAATTCATGCTTGCGGGCCTCGTGCCCGACATCTCGACCGATTTCGGCGTTTCCGTGGGGATCGCTGGTCTCCTGACATCGGCGTTCGCCGTAGGGATGGTGATCGGTGCACCTGTGATGGCTGCGCTCACTCGCCGCCTCCCAGTGAAAGCGACACTCTTGGGCTGCGTGGTCGTGTTCGCGCTGTCCCATGCGGTCGGAGCACGCACGCCGGACTTCACTGTTCTGTTCATTACGCGCGTGATCGCCGCGGTCGTCAATGCAGGCTTCTTGGCTGTCGCGCTGGTCGCAGCGACGAAACTCGTGGCACCCGACGCCAAAGGTCGGGCCGTGGCGATTCTGTTGGCGGGGACCACCGTCGCAACCGTCGCCGGCGTCCCCGCGGGTGCTCTGCTTGGGGCGGCACTCGGTTGGCAGTCGGCGTTCTGGGCGATCGCTCTTCTCTGCGTTCCCGCAGCAATCGGCATTGCCGCGGGCTTCACTACTCAGTCTGTCGCCTCATCAAAGGTGGAGTCGTCCTCGGCTTCGCTTCGAGCGGAGCTTTCGCAGCTTGCCTCCCCGCGCCTCGTCTTGACAATGTTGCTCGCTGCCCTGGTGAATGCCGGAATCTTTTCCACGCTGACTTTCCTAGCGCCGATCGTTACTCATACCGCTGGCCTGAGCCAGTGGTGGGTGTCGGTGGCTCTTGTACTCTTCGGCGTTGGTTCTTTCATCGGTGTCACAGTTGCAGGACGGTTCTCAGACTCCCGACCCCGAATCGTCATAGTGGGCGGTGGAAGCGTTCTTGTGCTCGGGTGGATCTCGTTGGCAATATTCGCGACGAACCCCGTTGCTCTGCTCGGTCTCGTATTCGCTCTGGGTGTGTTGGGGTTCGCTGTTGGGAGCACGCTGATCACTCGAGTGCTTTATGCGGCGTCGGGTGCTCCCACGATGGCTGGGTCGTATGCGACTGCGGCACTCAACCTGGGCGCAGCCGTCGGTCCCCTACTTGCCGCAGTCGCACTCAGCGATTGGCCGGGTGCGCTCGGACCGGTTTGGGTGGCCGTCATCGCGACCACAACGGCACTGCTGGTCGCGGTTCCGCTTCTTCGGCTGATTGCACCCGTCGACAGCGTCCTGACCTCTTATGCCCAGTAGGCCCCGCAAAGCGATGCGGCCCCGAGTCCGTGGTGGACCCGGGGCCGCATTGTTGTCGAGGCGCAGAGGCTGGACCCTCAGGGAGCGACGGGAGCGCGCGCCGGTGCAGGTTCGGAGCCCGCGCGTGTGGCGTCGGCGGCCGGCGCGGAGCCGGTCGCGCCAGGCGCGCTCTTCGAGTCGGCGTCGCGCTCGGCCTTCTCGGCGGCGAGAGCTGCGGCGAACTCCGCCTCGTCGGCGGCTTCGGCCTTCGAGTTCTCGCTGGCCGTCCAGCCGGTCTTGTTGAGCAGGATGAGCGTGCAGACGAGGGAGACGAGTGCGTAGCCGGCGCTGAGGATCGCCACCGGAATGATGGATCCCGAGCTCGTGTACATCCATTGTGCTGCCGCAGCGGTGCCGCCTCCCACGGTCATCGAGCACAGCTGGTAGGCAAGCGAGATTCCCGTGTACCGGACTCGCGTGGGGAACGCCCGGGCGATGATTCCGCCGATGCCGGCGTAGAACAGAGAGTGCGGAACGGTCGCGGCGGCCATGGCTGCCAGCGCGATCCCGGGATGGCCCAGCTCGATCGCGAAGAACATGAGCGGCATGAGGACGAACTCCGGCAGGATGATCCAGAAGATCGCCTTGCGCATGTCCTTGACCCGGTCGAGGATGATCGCGCCGAAGGGCTGGACGATGAACTGCACGACGAGGGCGAGCGTGACGACGGCGAGGAAGGTCGACGAGCTGTACGCCCAGGGGTGAGCGGTGTCCGTGGCCCAGGCCGTGGCGAACGTCGTCTTGAGGTAGGTGACCTGGATGAGCGGCAGCGCACCGGCACCGAGGAGGATGAGCACCCAGTGCTTCCTGATCGCTTCGAAGGCGGGAACCTTGGCGACAGCGTCCTTCTTCTTCACGACCTTCATGTTCTCGGGCTCTTCGAGCTTGAGGCGGATGACGAGGCCGATGACGATGAGGAAGATCGAGGCGAGGAACGCGATCCTCCAGCCGTAGAGGAGGAACTGCGGGGTCGGCAGGAGCGCGAGGAGGAAGAACATGCCCGAGGAGATGAGATTTCCTGCCGGTGATCCCTGCTGGGCGAAGGCCGAGTAGAGGACTCCCTTGCCCTTCGGGGCGTTCTCACTGGCGATGAGCACCGATCCGCCCCATTCGCCGCCGACCGCGATGCCCTGCAGGATGCGCAGGCAGGTGAGGATGATCGGAGCGGCGATGCCGATGGTCGCATATCCGGGCAGCAGTCCGACGAGGAACGATGCCGCGCCCATCAGCACGAGCGTGACGACGAGGGTCTTCTTCCGGCCGTACTTGTCACCGAAGTGACCGAAGATGATGCCGCCGAGCGGACGAGCGAGAAAGCCCGCCCACAGTGTGACGAAGGAGAGCAGCGTGCCGACGCCGGCAGGCAGGGTGTCGGGGAAGAAGACATGCCCGAAGACCAGGGCCGAGGCGGTGCCGTAGATGTAGAAGTCGTACCACTCGATGGTGGTTCCGATGAATGATGCGATTCCGGCTTTGCGGGCACGTTTCGCGGTGTTGACCGAATCAGACATGCGATTCCTCTCAGGTGGAGCGTCATTGCGCCGACCGATGCCAGGCGTCCCTGACGTGGCATAGGTGCTCGTTCACCGTAAGTTGCCCTTGTGGGCCGCGCAAACACTTTTTGGTTATACCCTCATAACGCAAAATGATGCTGTGGCTGAGTTCCCTTATTCTCTGCGGCCTACCGGCCCGTAGAGCGGGAGGGGAGAATTTCTGCTGATACCAGGCTCGACTACTCGGTAAGTCATTATTGTCAGACTGGGTATCAGAGTGTGAAATCGTGTTCGCCGAGGCGGCTGCGGACACCCGTGCGGTGGGGCGCGGTTCCTCAGTCGGCGACCGGGTCGACGAGTGACTCCGAGGCGATGACGAGGTCGAGGGCGAGATCGCCGATGAGCGTCGACTGATCCTCCCGGCGGACGGTGATCCACGCCTGCGGGGCATTCGGGCGAGTGCCGACCCGCGTGAAGGTCAGTCGCTCGTCACCGTGGTAGCTGCGGGCCACGGGTGAGGGAACGAGGGAGACGCCGAGCCCGTGGGCGACCATCTCGACGGCGGCCGACCAACTGGCCGTCCGATGGTGGATCTGCGGTTCGAAGCCGTGCGTGCGGCAGATGCCCACGACGGTGTCGTGGTAGATCGGGGAAGCGCTCTTGCGGAAGATGACGAACGGAGAATCGACCGCCTCGGCGATGGAGGTGATCGGTGAGCCCCCCGGAGCGCACAGCCAGAACGACTCCCGGGCAGCCGGAGTGCACACGACGCCGGGATGCTGCAGGGGCATGTGTCCGCAGGCGATGTCGATGTCGTGGCCGAGCAGCATGTCCGACTGCGCCGCCGAGGTGGCCTCCTCGGTGGTGACGAGGATGTCCGGGTGTGCGGCGGAGAAGTCCGTGATCGTCTGCGGCAGACCGCGATGGAGGAACGTCGCGACGGTGCCGATCGTGATCGACGTCGGCGCCCCCGTGTTCACGGCCGCCGCGTATTCGTTGAATCGGTGGGCGGCTCCGACGGCGGACTTCGCATAGGGCAGCAGCGCCTCTCCGGCGGCGGTCAGCTTCGTCACGGGACTGCGGTGGAAAAGCGGTTTGCCGACGAAGTCCTCGAGTCTCTTGAGTTCGGCACTCAGCGCCGGCTGCGAGATGTTCACTGCGTCGGCGGCGAGCTGGAACTTTCCGTGCTCTGCCAAGGCGATGAAGTACTGGAGGCGCTTGAGACTCGGTTCGGCCATAACCGAAGATTATCAGGGATAAGAGAAATGTCTTTGTCAGCCGCAGATTCGCGGGCATACGGTCGAAGAAACCATCAAAGGAGATTATCTTGCGTGAGACTGCTTCGTCGCCCGACACGGCCATGACCCCTGTGCCCGACAGCTACGGCATCGACCGATTCGCCGACGACAAGTCACTTGAGGACCTGCTGCCGCTCTACCTCGATGAGAAGCTGCTTGAGCACCTGCGGCCGGTGTTCGAAGATCTCGGGCCCCGCCTCGGCGGAGAGCTCGATGACCTCGCCCGCGACGCCGACGTCAATCCTCCGGTTCTCCAGCACCGCACCCGCAGCGGGGCCGATCAGCAGTCGATCGAGATCCATCCGGCCTACCGTCGCTTGCAGGAAGTCGCCTTCGGCGAACTCGGTCTTGCTGCGATGAGCCATCGGCCCGGCGTCCTCGGCTGGGACGAACCGATGCCTCCGATCGTCAAGTACGTTTTCGTCTACCTGTTCACGCAGGCGGAGTTCGGACTGCTCTGCCCGGTGAACATGACCGACTCGCTCACCCGCACTCTGCGCAAGTACGGTTCACCCGAACTCGTCGACCGCTTCATCGACGGGCTGACCAGCACCGATGTCGACACCCTGACTCAGGGCGCGATGTTCATGACCGAACAGGACGCCGGCTCCGATGTCGGCCGAGCGACGACCACGGCCGTCGACAACGGTGACGGCACCTGGGCGCTGACCGGTGAGAAGTGGTTCTGCTCGAACGCTGACGCCGAACTCGCCATGGTCCTCGCCCGACCGGAGGGAGCGAAGCCTGGAATCAAGGGGATCGGGCTCTTCCTCCTGCCTCGTACCCTCGAAGACGGTTCGCCGAACTCCATGCGCATCGTCCGTCTCAAGGACAAGCTCGGCACCCGGTCGATGCCCAGCGGTGAGATGAGCCTGCAAGGGGCGACGGCCTACCTCGTCGGCGACATCGGACGCGGATTCGTGCAGATGGCCGATATGGTCAACTCCTCCCGCCTGTCGAACGCCGTGCGCGCGGCGGGCCTCATGCGCCGGGCCTTCGGGGAGTCGAAGTACATCTGCCGCAATCGCGAAGCCTTCGGTTCGACGTTGAGCAAGCTGCCCCTGCAACGTCGGCAGCTCGCGAAGATCATGACGACCACGGAACAGGCGCTGTCGATCTCCCTGCACACGGCGGACGTCTTCGCCCGCGCCGATGCCGGTGACGCCGAAGCCGCCTCGGTGCTGCGCATCCTCACCCCGCTCATCAAGTTCCGCGCCACTCGCGACGCCCGCAAGGTCACCGCGGATGCGATGGAGATCCGCGGCGGTGTCGGCTATATCGAGGAGTACGGTGACGCCCGCGTCTTCCGCGACTCCCAGCTCGGATCCATCTGGGAGGGCACCTCGAACATCGTCGCCCTCGACGTCATCCGCGCCGCCCACCGGGCAGGAACGCTGGGGCCGCTGTTCCTCCACCTGGAGACGCTCATCGCCGAGGCGGCCGACCTCCCGACCGCGTTCCGCAGCCAGATCCAGTCGTTGAGTTCGACGCTGCTGCACGCGCTCGAATCCACTCCCGAAGGCGTTGAGCAGGCGCGTGTGCGACAGCTCGCGACCGCGACCTACAACCTTGTGTGCGCGTCCATCATGGCCTCGGAAGGTGCGCGGATCGGAGGCAGCCGCGGCGACTGGTCGCGCATCGTCCTTGCCGCCCTGGTGCTGCGTCACAAGCTGATGCCGCAGAACCCGCTCGTCCCCGTCGTCGAAGACGACGCGGTCCTCGATGCCCTCATCGACGGTGTCGGCATGGGCCGGGACGAAGCGTTCGCGGCTGTCGAGGACATCCTCGGCGAGGGAGGCTCCGATCATTCTGCCGACCCCGGTGCTGTGGGCAATGGCGAGGGCGGACTGTGAGCGCGGGAGCACTGGCCGGGATCACGGTCGTCGATCTCTCGCGCATCCTCGGCGGGCCCTATTGCACGCAGATCCTGGCCGATCACGGTGCCGAGGTCATCAAGGTCGAACCGCCGTCCGGCGATGATACGCGCAACTGGGGGCCGCCGTTCGTGGCGCCCGAGGTGTCGAGCTACTTCGCCGGGATCAACCGGAACAAGCGGATGATGACCATCGACCTGCGCACGGAGGAAGGACAGGAGGCGCTGCACGGGCTGCTGGCCGGCGCCGACGTGCTCGTGGAGAATTTCAAGACCGGGACCCTGGCAAAGTGGGGGCTCGACCCGGTGTCGGACATTCCGCGCCGCTTCCCGCACCTCGTACACGCGTCCATCACCGGCTTCGGTGACGACGGACCGCTGGGCGGACGGCCCGGATACGATGCGATCATCCAGGCGATGTCGGGCCTGATGTCGGTCAACGGAGATGAGGCGACCGGGCCGATGCGCATCGGCATGCCCGCCGTCGACATGGTCACAGGGCTCAACGCGGCCATCGGCGTGCTCATGGCCCTGCAGGAGCGGGTGACCAGCGGGCGCGGTCAGCGGGTCGAGACAACGCTCTTCGACTGTGGGATCTCCGTCATGCATCCGCACCTGCCGAACTTCTTCGGCGGTGGAGTCGTGCCGAAGTTGTCCGGCAACGACCATCCGAACATCGCTCCGTATTCGGCGTTCGCGACCGGGGTCGGGCAGGTCTTCATCACCGCCGGAAACGACGGACAGTTCGCCAGGCTCGTCGACCACCTCGGCGCTCCTGGGCTCGCCGAGGACCCGCGGTTCGTCGACAATGCCGCACGTCTGGGCAATAGGGATGCGCTGCGGACCGAGCTCGAAGCGCTGATGGTTTCGACGTCGGCAGAGAAGCTGTCCGAGGAGCTCATGGCCATCGGCGTGCCCGCCGGTCCGATCCTCGACGCCGCCGAAGTGGTCGAGCACCCGCATACCGCGCACCGCGAGATGGTCGTTGAGATGGGTGACGGCTACCGCGGAGTGGCCTCGCCGATCAAGCTCGCCCGGACTCCAGCCTGCTATCGGATCTCACCGGTGCAGCCGGTGGCGGAGGTTGCCGGCGCGGAAGATGGCGAAGGCCAGTATGGCGCGGAGGTCAACGGACAGCCGCTCGCGGAGGCCGGGAATCCGGTGGCAGAAGATCCGGTGCGGGCCTGAGCACAACTGCTGCGGATGCTTCGTCGGGGAGGTCTGGGCGGATGGTTTGCGAGACGGCCAGTGCTCTGTGCGTTCGGGGGAACGGCTGGACGTAGCCGATTCCGCTAGTGTCCGAAATGTCGGACGGAACTTGAGCTGGGCCACTTCCGCATTCTGCTCCAGTCGTCAGAATGGATGGTGTAGTCAGAGCCGACAGCGCAGGGGAGCCCACACCTCGGCGCGACGGCGAAGCGGCAGCCAAGCATCCGCCTCGTCGGACACAGCGACAAGGAGAATCCCATGACCACCAAGCCGTCGTTCACCCAGCACGATCCGTCCCGCGTCATCCGCGCCGATCGCGGAACCGAGATCACCGCGAAGTCGTGGCAGACCGAAGCGCCCAAGCGCATGCTCATGAACAACCTCGACCCCGAGGTCGCCGAACGCCCCGAAGACCTCGTCGTCTACGGCGGCACCGGCCGCGCCGCCCGCTCCTGGGAAGCCTACGATGCGATCGTGCGCACCCTCGACGACCTCGAGGACGACGAGACCCTGCTCATCCAGTCGGGCAAGCCTGTCGGAGTCATGCGCACCCACGAATGGGCCCCGCGCGTGCTCATCGCGAACTCCAACCTCGTCGGGGACTGGGCCAATTGGGAGCACTTCCGCGAACTCGAGGCCGAAGGTCTGATGATGTACGGCCAGATGACCGCCGGCTCCTGGATCTACATCGCCACCCAGGGCATTCTGCAGGGCACCTACGAGACCTTCGGCGCCATCGCCCGCAAGCGCTTCGACGGCACGCTGGCCGGCACCCTGACCATCACCGCCGGCTGCGGCGGAATGGGCGGAGCCCAGCCGCTGTCCGTGACCCTCAACGGCGGCGCCTGCCTCATCATCGACGTCGACAAGACCCGCCTCGACCGCCGCATGGGCAAGCGCTACCTTGACGAGGTCGAAACCGACCTCGACATCGCACTGAACAAGGTCATCGAAGCGAAGAAGAACAAGCAGGCCCTGTCCGTCGGACTCGTCGGCAACGCCGCCGAGATCCTCCCGCTCATCCTCGACCGCCCCGAAGCTGTCGAAGTCGACATCGTCACCGACCAGACCTCGGCCCATGACCCGCTGTCCTACCTGCCGGTGGGCGTGAGCGTCGACGACTGGCACGAAGAGGCCGAGCAGGATGCCGAGAAGTTCACAATCCGCGCCGAGGAGTCCATGGCCAAGCATGTGAAGGCCATGGTCGAATTCCAGGACCGCGGCGCCGAGGTCTTCGATTACGGCAACTCGATCCGCGATGAAGCCCGCAAGGCCGGTTATGACCGTGCCTTCGAATTCCCCGGTTTCGTCCCCGCCTATATCCGTCCCCTCTTCTGCGAAGGCCTCGGACCCTTCCGCTGGGTCGCGCTGTCCGGCGACCCGAAGGACATCGAGGTCACCGACCAGGCTCTCAAGGAGCTCTTCCCCGAGAACGAACACCTCCACACCTGGCTCGACGCCGCCAACGAATACGTCGAGTTCGAAGGCCTGCCGGCACGCATCTGCTGGCTCGGTTACAAGGAACGCCACCAGGCCGGTCTGCTGTTCAACCAGCTCGTCGCCGAAGGCAAGATCTCGGCCCCGATCGTCATCGGTCGCGACCACCTCGACTCCGGATCGGTGGCCAGCCCCTACCGTGAGACCGAATCGATGCTCGACGGCACCGACGCCGTGGCCGACTGGCCGCTGCTCAACGCCCTGGTCAACACCTCCTCGGGTGCGACCTGGGTGTCGATCCATCACGGCGGCGGCGTCGGCATCGGCCGTTCCATCCACGCCGGACAGGTCTCCGTGGCCGACGGCACCGAGCTGGCCGCTCAGAAACTGGCACGCTTGCTCACGAACGATCCGGGCATGGGCGTCATCCGCCACGTCGATGCCGGTTATGAGCGCGCCTCCGAGGTGGCTGAGGGGCGCGGTCAGCGCGTGCCGATGATCCCCGAGCTCGACAAGCGCGACGAGGAATCCGCCGCACAGTAAGCAGTCTGCGGCGCAGCTGCGCACACGGGCGCTGCGTCGACGGGCGCGGTCGCGGCTGAAGCGGGCACTTTGGTACACGCTGTTCTGAATTGCTCACGTTCCTCGGTGGGTATTTCAGAGCACGGTGTACCGAACGTGGAATTCGCCGTGCAACTGTTATATAGCTCGAAAGAAGTCGAGCAGCACAGTTTTGAAACAGTGCTGCTCGACTTTTTCCGTGCCGCGGGCGGTTGCCGATCGGGAGTGGCCGTCGGCGCTGGCGCGTCGAGCGACCGCGCCCCGCGCTACTCGTCGAGGAAGAGGTCGAGTTCGAGGTCATCGGGGCCATGGCCGATGGAACCGACTCGCGACGGATCGTGGGCGTAGATCGAGAAGTCCGTGACGCCGGCGCCGCGCAGCACATCATCGTCGATGAAGAAATTGCCGGTGACCTCGCGGGGGTCGCTGGTGAGGATCACCCATGCCGCCTCGGCCATGATCTCGGGCTTGCGGCTGCGCGCCATGAGCTGTTCGCCGCCGAGGAGGTTGTTCACAGCGGCCGTCGCGATCGTCGTCCGTGGCCACAGGCTGTTCGCCGCGACTCCGGCCACGCGCTGCTCCTCGGCCAATCCGAGCGTGACCAGCGACATCCCATACTTCGCCATCGTGTAGCCCAAGTGCCTGCCTGCCCACGCCGGGTTGAGATTGAGTGGCGGCGAGAGCGTGAGCACATGCGCGGCGTCCGAGGTTTGGAGGTGCGGCAGGGCCGTTTTGGCCAGAAGGTAGGAACCACGTGCGTTGATCGAGTTCATGAGGTCGAACTTCTTCATCGGCAGGTCCTCGACTGGGGACAGGTCGATGGCGCTGGCATTGTTGACGACGATGTCGACACCCCCGAACGCCTCGACCGTCTTCGCAACGGCGTCCGATACGGAGTCGTCGTCGCGGACGTCGCCGATGATCGGCAGTGCCTTGCCGCCGGCCGCTTCAATCTGCTCGGCCGCCGTGTAGATCGTGCCTTCGAGTTTCGGATGCGGTTCCGCGGTCTTCGCCAGCAGCGCGACATTCGCTCCCTCCTCGGCCGCGCGCAGAGCAATCGCCAGGCCGATGCCACGGCTGCCGCCGCTCATGAGAATCGTCCGACCGGCCAGGGAGCGTCCGGATTCTCCCTCGCCGAGGATGCTGTCATTGCTCATCGTCCGTCTCCTTCGTCCGTGGTTCGATGATCGAGGTGGGTAGGACGCTAGGCTACCCGTCGGTCGCCTGCGTGCCCAGACCGCGGAGTCAGCGATCGGCACCGGTGGGCCGATCCGCCGGGTGACCGCCGAAGCCGCTGCGCAAGCCATCCGAGTCGTGAGCACCGGATCGCACTGTGTCCGAAATATCGGACGAATATCTGCGGGAGAGGTTCTGCCCCGCCAGCGAGCGGTCCATACTGAGAGGGACTCATTCTCGATCGGAAAGGTCCGACTCGCCATGCAGCTCATCACCGGCATCAGCGAACTCGTCGTCAACGACCTCGACACCCTCGGCGAGCTGGGCGTCATCACCGATGCCGCGCTGCTCATCGACGACGGTCGGATCATCTGGTCGGGTCCGTCCGCTGAGGCGGACACCGCGGTATCGAACCGCCTCGGCGAGTGGGCTGGATCGAAGCTGAACGACGACGACATCGCTAACGGGGAAGTCACCTCGGCGAATGACCTCAGCGGACTCGAAACGATCGACCTCGGCGGCAAAGCCGTCATCCCCGGCTTCGTCGACAGCCACAACCACCTCATCTTCGCCGGCGATCGGTCCGAGGAATTCGCGGCCCGGATGGCCGGTCAGAAATACTCGGCCGGGGGCATCGCCACCACCGTGGCCGCCACTCGCGCCGCCACGGAATCCGAACTCGAGGCCAACCTCGTCCACCTGCTCGAGCAGGCGAAGCGGCAGGGAACGACGACGTTCGAGATCAAGTCCGGCTACGGGCTGACCGTCCCCGACGAGATCCAGGCCCTCGACATCATCAACCGGCACACCGAGGAATCGACGCTCATCGCCGCGCACGTCGTCCCGCCGGAGTTCAAAGACGAGCCGGAACGCTATGTCGACCTCGTCATCGACGCGATCATCCCGGCGGCCGAAGGCAAGGCGAAGTGGATCGACGTGTTCTGCGAAACCGGTGCCTTCACCGAGGTCCAAACTCGGCGGATCATCGAAGCCGGCAAGGCCGTCGGCATGAAACCGCGGCTGCACGCCAATCAGCTCACCGAGGGCGGGGCGCTCAAGCTCGGTGCGGAACTCGGCTGCGTGTCCGTCGACCATGCCACCTTCGCCTCCGATGAGGACCTCGCCGTCCTCGCCGAGACGGGCACCGTCGTCACCCTGCTGCCGAGCATCGAATTCTCCACCCGCCAGCCCTACCCCGACGCCCGCCGCTACGTCGATGCGGGAGTATCGCTGTCGATCGCCAGCGACTGCAACCCCGGCTCCGGTTTCTCCAACAGCATGCCCTTCGTCATAGCCATCGGCGTCCGGGACATGCACTTCACCGTCGAACAGGCGGTGTGGGCGGCGACAGCCGGCGGCGCCAACGCCCTGCAGCGCACTGATGTCGGACACCTCGGAGCGGGGGCCCGCGCCGACCTGGCCATCCTCGACGCGCCCAGCTACAGGCACCTGGCCTACCGGCCCGGTGTACAGCTGGTCGAACGCGTCTACTCCGGCGGTGAGCTCATCGTCGACAACCGACCCCGCGACTGAACCACCTACGCACGAGCACAGTGCGTCGACGGCGAGGAACCTCCTCGGCGCCGGCGTATGAGAACTTCATCCACGACTCAGACATCACACTGACGCACTCACAGAAAGGCACACGATGACCACCTTCATCGATCTCGACCCCGATACGCTGACCTTCGCCGAGGTGGTCGACGTCGCCCGTCGCGACGCGAAGGTCTCCCTGTCCGAAGCCACCCTGGCCCGGGTGAACAAGTACCGCGAGGCCATTGATGCCCTCGCTCAGGCGGAGAAGCCCGTCTACGGCGTCTCGACCGGATTCGGTGCGCTCGCCCAGCGCCACATCCCCGCCGAACTGCGTACCCAGCTGCAGAAATCCCTTATCCGCTCCCACGCCGCCGGCGTCGGCGAACCCGTCGAGCGCGAGGTCGTGCGCGCCCTCATGCTGCTGCGCGCCCGCACCCTGGCCACCGGTCGGGCCGGCGTCCGCGCCGAAGTCCTCCAGACCTACGTCGACCTGCTCAACGCCGGAATCACCCCGGTCGTCCACGAGTACGGCTCACTCGGCTGCTCCGGTGACCTCGCACCACTGTCGGCATGCGCCCTCGTCGTCATGGGCGAAGGCGTGGCCGAGGGACCTGACGGTGTGGCTGGGCCCGCCGACGAGATCCTCGCGAAGGCCGGAATCACCCCGGTCACCCTGGCCGAGAAGGAAGGCCTCGCGCTCGTCAACGGCACCGACGGCATGCTGGGCATGCTCATCATGGCCCTGACCGACCTCGAGAACCTGCTCACCGCAGTCGACGTGTCAGCGGCCATGAGCATCGAAGGACTCTTCGGCACCGACGCCGTCTTCGCCCCCGAACTCCACTACGCGCTGCGCCCACACGACGGGCAGGCCGCCTCGGCTGCGAACATGCTCGCCTCGCTGGCCGACTCCGGCATCACGGCCAGCCATCGCGACTCCACCCACCTCGTCCAGGACGCGTACTCGATGCGCTGCGCCCCGCAGGTCAACGGTGCCGCCCGCGACGCCGTCGCCTTCGCGACCGGTGTGGCCGAACGCGAACTGCGTGCTGCCATCGACAACCCCGTCGTGCTCACCAATGGAATGGTGTCCTCGAACGGCAACTTCCACGGTGCACCGCTTGCCCATGCCTTGGACTTCCTCGCCATCGTCGCCGCCGACGTCGCCTCGATGTCCGAACGCCGCACCGACCGGATGATGGATGTCGCCCGTAACCAGAACCTCACTCCATTCCTCGCCGATGACGCCGGCGTCGACTCCGGCCTGATGATCGCCCACTACACGCAGGCGGCCATGGTCTCCGAGGCCAAGCGCGGCGCGACTCCGGCCTCGGTCGACTCGATCCCGTCTTCGGCGATGCAGGAAGACCACGTGTCCATGGGGTGGTCGGCCGCACGCAAGCTGCGCAAGGTCGTCGACAACCTCGCCTCCGTCGTCGGCATCGAACTCTATGCCGCCTCCCGTGCCTGCGATATGCGCGACGCCGCACCGGCACCGGTGACCGGAGCCGTGATCGCGGCGATCCGTGAGACTGTGCCCGGACCCGGACCCGACCGGTTCCTCTCGCCCGAACTTGCCGAGACCATCGCGAAGGTCAAGGACGGCTCGCTCGTCGCCGCCGCCGAGTCGGTCGCGCCGCTGACCCACACCGTCACCGCTGCTGCCGGAACCTGGCAGCCGGAAGACGGCGGACCGGCCGTCAACGATCCAGAGTTCACTGCGCTGGGTAACCTCGAAGCCGCCGCCGAGGCTTCGGGCACCTCAGCGGCCACCACCCACCAGGACTGACACCGGGCAGGGGCCGGTCACCGACCGGACCCGACCGGCGGGCCTCTGATGCCAGGGCTGGCCGACCACGGCACCGACACATCACCGGACCCGACCGATTTCGAACGGAGTGAACTGACAATGAGCGATGTCGTCTCGCTGCTGAGCCAGATCGAGGACACCGGCCGCGACACCCGCGGTCCCGGCTACCAGCGGCCCGGATTCTCGGCCACCGAACGGGAGCTGCGTGAGTGGTTCCTCGCCGAGGCGGACCGGCGCGGCCTCTACACGGAGATCGACGCCAACGGAATCACGTGGGCATGGGCAACCCCGCGGGGTGCGAACGCCGTCGTCACCGGTTCCCACCTCGACTCCGTGCCCGGCGGCGGCGAGTTCGACGGCCCCCTCGGTGTCGCCTCGGCGCTGGCGGCCTTCGATGTGCTCAAGGCCTCCGGCGCACTCGACCAGTCCACCCGACCGTTCGCTCTGGCAGTGTTCCCCGAAGAAGAAGGCTCACGCTTCGGCGTCGCCTGCCTCGGCTCGCGGCTGCTCACCGGCGCCATCGACGCTGACCGCGCACTCGGCCTCAAGGACGCCGCCGGTGACACCTTCGCCGACGTCGCCCGTGGTTATGGCCTCGACCCGGATCGGGTCGGGCGTGACCAGTCTCGGCTGGCCGGAATCGGTTCCTTCATCGAACTCCATGTCGAACAGGGCGTCGGTCTGATCAACACCGATCAGGCCGTCGCCATCGGCTCCTCGATCATCGGCCACGGGCGCTGGCACTTTGCCTTCTCCGGTCAGGGCAACCACGCCGGCACGACGCCAATGAGCCATCGCGCCGACCCGGTGGTCGCGGCCTCCCGCGTGATCGGGGACATCCCGACCCTAGCGGCCGCCACTGACGCGAGCGCCGTGGCGACCGTGGGCCGCACCCTCATCCATCCGGGTGGGACGAACGTCATCGCTTCGTCCATGAGTTTCTGGCTCGACATCCGTCACCCTGACGACGCTGTTGTCAAGCAGGTGCTCGAGGCGATCAGCCGACGTGCGAAGGACCACGGCGCTGATTCCGGAGTCGAGGTGACCATCTCTCAGGAGTCCTACTCGCCGACGACCCACTTCACCGCCGACCTCAACTCGCGCCTGACCTCGGTGCTGCCGGACGCTCCGCTGCTGCCTTCGGGAGCCGGACACGATGCCGGAATCCTCGCACCCCACGTGCCGTCGGCGATGCTCTACGTCCGCAATCCGACCGGCGTCTCTCACGCTCCCGAAGAGGCCTGCGAGGTCGACGACCAGAGGGCCGGAGTCGACGCGCTCGTCAAGGTGCTCGCCCGCGAACTCGGCATCGAACACGCCATTGCCGACGGCAGTGCCGGAAGCTCGACGAACGGAGGTGCACGATGAGCACCCGTTACTGGTGCGAATCCGCCTGGGTCGACGGAGCCGTCGCCCACGGAGTCCTGCTGAGCGCCGACGACACCGGAACGCTCACCGCCGTCGAAACCGGGATCGACACCGCTCCGTCTGACGCCGAGGCGGTGCACGGGTTCATCCTGCCCGGCGGAGTCAACGCACACTCCCATGCCTTCCACCGGATGCTCCGCGGCCGCACCCACGGCGACGGCGGCACCTTCTGGACCTGGCGCGAAGTCATGTACTCCGTCGCCGCGAAACTCGACCCCCAGTCCTACGAGACCGTGGCCCGCGCCGTGTTCGCCGAGATGCTAGCCGGCGGCTACACCTCAGTGGGGGAGTTCCACTACGTCCACCACGCTCAGGACGGAACGCCCTACGGTGCTGAGCGTCCCGGTGGCGACGCGAACGACGATGCCGAACCTCGCGCCCACGCGATGGAACGAGCGCTGGCACGGGCGGCCGCCTCGGCGGGGATCCGCATCCGACTGCTCGACACCTGCTACCTCACCGGCGCCATCGACTCCGAGCTCTCGGCCGAACAGGCCCGTTTCGGCGACGGCACAATCGACGGGTACATGGACCGGCACACTAGCCTGATCGACACCTTTGCCGACGAATTCCCCGTCAACGCCCCAGGTGAGAGCTTCGTTCACGTGGGTGCGGCGATCCATTCGATCCGCGCGGTCCCAGCCGCAAACCTGCCTCGCTTCACCGAACTGTCCGGCCCCGTGCACGTGCACCTGTCCGAACAGCCGGCCGAAAATGACGCCTCACAGGCGGCGTACGGGGCCAGCCCCACCGAGGTGCTCGCCCGCTCGGGCGTCGTCGACGACCGACTCTCGGCCGTCCACGCCACTCACCTGAGCGAGAAGGACATCGCGCTCCTCGGCGGATCCCGGTCGACGATCGTCATGTGCCCGTGCACCGAGGCGGATCTCGCCGACGGCATCGGACCGGCACGTGAACTCGCCGACGCCGGAGCCGTGATCTCCCTCGGCTCCGACCAGCACGTCGTCCTCGACGCCCTGCGAGAGACTCAAGGGCTCGAGGCGGGAGAGCGGCTGCGGTCGGGTCAGCGCGGACGGTTCTCCCCGGCCGAACTCATCACTGCCCTCACCGAAGGCGGGGCACGCAGCCTCGATCTTCCGGTCGGTGGACTCGAGGTCGGGAAGGCGTGCGACTTCGTCGCCCTGCGCACCGACAGCATGCGCACCATGGGATCCCTGGACGAGCAGATCATCCTCACGGCCACCTCGGCGGACGTGCATCTGACCGTCAGCGGCGGCCAGGCCCGCGTGCGAGACGGAGTGCACACCGAACTCGGCGATATCGCCGAACTCTACTCTCAGGCCTTCGCGGTCTTGGAGATGGAGGGCTGAGTCATGGCTGAGGTTCCGGCACTGCGGCGGGCGATCGCGATCCTGCGGCATATGGCCTCGTCGAATCGGTCTATCACGGCCGGTGCCCTGGTCAGGTCGCTCGAGATCCCGAGATCGAGCGCGTATGACATCCTCGCGGTGCTCGAGGAGCTCGGCCTCGTGGCGCGCACCGAATCCGGATATGTGCTCGGAGCCGGTGTGCACGAGCTCGGGGCATCCTACCTGCGGACGAATCCCCTGCAGCGGTTGGCGCAGCCGATCGTCCGTCGGCTCGCCGAGGATACCGCCACGACCGCGCAGCTGGCCGTCATCCGCGGCTGGGAGACGGAGTACGTGCTCAAGGAGCAGTCGCTCAAATCCGTCGCGGTCATCACCGCCACCGGTGTGCGCATGCCGAGCTACCTCACGGCGACCGGGCGGGCGATCCTCGCTCAGCTGCCGAAGTCCGAGGTGCTGGCGATGCTGCAGTCCGAAACCGAGTTCGTCACGCGCACGGGCAAGGGCCCGACCTCCGTGAAAGCGCTCAATGCCGTGCTCGCACAGGAACGACGGACCGGAAGCGCGATCGAACACGGCGAAGTCACGCCGGGAATCTCGACGCTCGCGGCACCGGTATTCGATGTGCTGGGTCGCCCGATAGCGGCCATCGGCCTCTCATTCGTCACCGAGACCCTGCCCGAGGACACCGGTCCTGTGGTCGACCAGGTCAAGGCCGCCGCCGCCGAGGTGACCGCCAAGCTGCGGTGAGGGTGTTCAGTTCTGGTCACGCCACCTCCTTGGGCAGCCGGAGCTGACAGTCCTCGTCGACCGCTCACATTGCCGTCGCTGTACCGAGTTATGCGGTGAGCGGTGGGCGGTAACGTGAGCGGTCGGTGTGATCGGATCGAGTGTCAGAGTCCGAGCACACGTCGCTCTCGGGCGACCTCTTCGACGATCTGGTGATCGCTGCGCAGCTCCTTGATCAGGGCGATGCCCAGGACGACCACGATGACGGTGAACGGCACCGCCGAGAGCATCGCCGCCTGCTGCAGGGCCTGCAGCCCGCCGACGAGGAGCAGGACCACCGCGCAGCCTCCGGTGAGGAACCCCCAGGTCGCGATGACCGGACGCCGGGGCGCGAAGGATCCCTGTGAGGACAGCGAGCTGAGGACGAAGGTGTTCGAGTCTGCCGAGGAGACGAAGAACAGGATGACCATGACGATCGTGAAGACCGAGGCGAGTATGGACAGCGGCAGCTGGTCGAGGAGGCTGAAGAAGGCGGTGTCGAGGTTGTACTGAGTGGCCTCGCCGATCCCGGCCCCGTCGATGTCGAACTTGATCGCCGAACCGCCCATGACGGTGAACCAGACGAAGAACACGGCGCTGGGCACGAGCAGGACGCCGGCGACGAACTCCCGAATTGTCCGGCCCTTTGAGATCTTGGCGAGGAAGATGCCGACGAAGGCGCTCCAGGACAGCCACCACGCCATCATGAAATAGGTCCAGCCGAGCATCCATTCGCTGTCCTCGGCGCTGGTCGGGGTCATGAAGCTGAGTTCGACGAAGTCTCCGGCAAAGGCGCCGATGGAGCGGACGAACAGGTTGGAGACGAAGCCGCTGGGTCCGGTGATGAAGACGAAGAGTCCGAGCAGGGTCGCCATGGTCAGCGTGATCTGGGAGATGTACTTGACGCCGCGGCTCACTCCGGTCAGTGCCGAACCGGTGAAGAGGAGGGTGAGCACGGTGATGACGATGATCTGCAGGATGATGGTGGAGGCGATGCCGAGGACGGTGTTGAGGCCTTCGCCGATCTGCGAGGCACCGAGTCCCAGGGACGTCGTCGTCCCGAAGAGTGTGGCGATGATGGTGAGGATGTCGATGAAGCTGCCGACCCAGCCGTCGACGAAGCGACCGAGGACAGGGCGCAGCATCGTGGACACGAGTGCCGGTCGTCCCTTTCGATGCGTCGAATAGCCGATCGCCAGTCCGAAGACGCCGAAGATCGCCCAGGCTTGGAAGCCCCAGTCGAGGTAGGAGAACTGCATCGCGCGAATCGCAGCGTCCATGGTCTCCGGTTCCGCCAGTCCGTGGGGCGGGGTCATGAAGTGGGACATCGGCTCGGCCACTCCGTAGCTGACCAGGCCGATCCCCATCACGGCAGCGAGGATCATCGCCAGCCAGGTGATCGTGCGGTATTCGGGGCGGGAGTCGGATGAGCCGAGGCGGAGGCGACCGAAGCGGCTGGCTGCGAACCACACCAGCATCGCGATCGCGGCGAATGGAACGACAAGGTAGATCCAGCCGAATCCGGTGGACACCGTCGTCATCGCCCGCGTCATGATGTCCGACAGGGCTTCGGGTGCGATCGTCGCCCACACCATGAAGGCGATGACGATGGCGACGGAGCATATGAAGACTGTCCCGATCCGGTTGGAATGTGGGGCCGCGACAGATGCGGTATGCGTGGTGCCAGGAGCAGGTTTGGACTCTGTCCCTGCCTCGGGTCCGGCCCCAGCGGCAGGGGGAGGGTCGTCCGACCCGCCCGAGGAGGTGGACGCAGTGGAGCGGTCGGATCCGCCTGCAGTGCTGCTGGCGGGTTCGGGGGAGGGTGAGTTCAGCATCGTCATCGTGGTCTCCGCGCTCGTGGCTGCCTCGGCGGCAGGTATGAGCGATCGTCGGGTCGGTCGGGATCGGCAGATTACACAACAGGCCCCGCGAACTGGGTCGTTCGTGGGGCCGTGCGACTGCCGAGTCTATGCGCTCGGCGTCGAATCACCGCATGCGTGAGGACGGAAACGGCAGAGTGTGAGTCTTCTCGCGGTGGAGCGCTGACGCTGCCGGGCCTCTCCGACAGCTCACGTTGCCGTCGCTGTACCGTGGTATGCGGCGAGCGGTGGAAGCTGACTCGAGCGGTCGGCGAGGGGCACCAGGTGCTCAGAGATATGGGCGGGTGATGAGCTCGAGGTACATCCCGGAGGGGTCGAGGAAGTACACGCCGCGTCCTCCGTGCTCGGTGTTCGTCGCCTGCGGGCGAGTTCGCTGTGGGTCGGCCCAAAAGTCGAGGCCGCGCCGTTTGAGCAGGTCAACGGCTCGGTCGAAGTGGTCGTCCGAGCAGAGGAAGGCCATGTGCACGGGCAGAATGTCGGACCCCGGCGGAGGAGTGGCGAATTGGAGCATGACTCCGCCGGAGAGCCTGATGTTGGCGAACGGTCCCCAGGATTCGGTGTGTTCGGCCTCGAGGATATCGACATAGAACTGCGCGGAGGCGGCTGGATCCGCAGCGGCGACGATGGTGTGGTTGAACTGAGCTGACATGATGAAGTCCTTTTCGGATGTTTGTTGGTTCGCTGATCGCCCAAGAACGTTTTCGGGCAGGGATAACTGAGAATTGAGAAATGGGCTTCATGATGAGGAGGGCCGCGAGCAGAATGCTCGTGACCTCTGCGGCTCAACTGTCGACCGAGTTACCGATCCGTGAGCGGCTTTCCGCCTGTCCGGTCATCGTCAACGAGCATATAACCTGCGGGGCCGAAGCGGAACAGCTTTCGCGAGCGCCCGACGTCGCCGACCGCTCGAGTTACCGTCGCTGTACCGAGTTATGCGGCGTGCGCTGGGCGGCATGTCGAGCGGTGGGCGAGTGCAGGCTGAGTCAAGGCGAGCGGTCGGCGGTAACGTAAGCGGTCGGCGATGGCGGGTGGTCGCTCACCGCCGCTGTCACCGCCGCTGGAGCAGGACCGCGACTTCGAGGTGCTTCGTGTGCGGGAACATGTCGAAGATCCGTGCCTGGGCGACCTCGTAGGCAGGCATCCGGGCGAGATCCTTCGCCAGCGACACGGGATTGCAGCTCGAGTAGACGATGTGCTCGACGCCGGAGTTCTCCAGTGCTGCCGACAGACGTGCTCCGATCCCCCGCCGAGGCGGATTGACGATCACGCAGTCCGGCCGTTCGACACCGGCAAAGTCGGTCGCAGCGTCGGCATCGACTGAGTCCACTGAGCCTGCCGCATCGACTGTGCTGGTCGAATTGGCTGATGCCGCCAGGTTCGCTTCGGCGAATCCCGTGGCATCGCCGGCGAGGAACCGAGCGTCGATGCCGAGCTCGGCGGCGCTGACTTTTGCCGACTCGATCGCCTGTTCGCTGACCTCGACCCCGGTGACTCGCCGAGTAGGAGAAGCGCAGTAGAGCGCGAACCCTCCGACACCGCAGTAGAGATCCCACAGGGTCGACGCGTCAACAGCGTCCACCCACTCGGCCACCTGGTTGTACAGTCCGATGGCGACAGCGGTATTCGTCTGGAAGAAACTCTGTGGCCGCAAGTGCAGATCGACGCGGTCGAGGTTCATCCGCAGCGATTCGCCGCGCAGCATCTCCTCGCGGCTGCCCTCGAGCACGGCTTTGTGTTCGGGCAGCAGATTCACCGACACCACGGACGCGTCCGGGACGAGGTCAAAGAGCGCATCCTTCCGCGACCGCAGCACGTCCAGCCCGTGCTGGCTGCGCACGACGAAGCGGATCATCAGTGCACCCGACGGCGCCGCCGTGACATGGACGAACTTCAGCTCACCGCGGCGGGCAGAGACATCATAAGGTGCGAGCCCGGTGGCATCGAGGAAGTCCGCAAGCACCGGGATCACCGCGCGGATCGCCGGGGCCTGAATTCCGCAGTCACGCAGATCGACCCCGTGGAACTCCTGGTCGAGGATGCCCAAGGTCACCTGCCCGGCTTCCCCGCCGACCGCGAGCTTCGCCCGGTTCCTGAAGTCCCGTACCCCACCGGCGAAGGTCGGCAGCCACACTCGCGGAGCCGCCTCGGCGAGGGTCTCTCGGCACCAGGCTTCCTTGTCTGTGATCTGCTGCCCATAAGGGGTTTCGATGAGGGCGCAGGAGCGGCATTCCCCGCGCTCGAAATACCCGCAGTGCAGGTGCCCATGACCCGCCGAGGCGGGGGAGAGCGGGAAGGTCGTCATGCCCTCATTCTAGACGGCGATCGTCCCTGCAGAATCGTTGACCCGGACCGTTGGACAACCGTAGAATGAACGTAGCCAAATCGATTTGGCTCTGCCCTCGAACCTCGAAGGACCCCATGACACAGCTGCGCAGCCTCCACCAATCGCCGACCCTGCTCGTCCCGGAGAAGGTACTCCTGCCCGAAGGCGCGCAGACCGGCCACGCGGTGCTCGTCGACGACGGTCGGATCCTCGCCGTCGGTCCTCTCCCCGAGGTGGCCGCCCAGGCTCAATCACTGCTGACCGCCGCGAACGCTCCCGACCTGAATCCCGGTGCCACAGCGAACGCCGCCGGTCCGAGTCCGAATGCCGACCGTGCGCCCGCCGAACCCGTCCGCATCGATCTGCCCGGACGCCTGCTCATGCCCGGGTTCATCGACGCCCACCACCACCTGACCCAGACCTTCGGCAAGTCCCTCGTCTTCGGCGAACCCTCCGAGATCTTCCAACGCGTCTGGGTGCCGATGGAGTCGAACATGGACGCCGAAGCCATCGACGTCGCCACCCGGCTGGCCGCCTGGGAATCCCTGCGCGGCGGCTTCACCACCGTCACCGACGCCGGTACCCGCTCCAGTGTCGACGTCTCCGCGATCTCCGACGTCACCACCGACGTCGGACTGCGCTGCGTGCTCGGTGTCATCTGCAATGACCTGGGTGGGGGAGTACGCGCCTTGACCCTCGCCGAGGTGGTCGCCGCCGCCGAACGCCACCTGAGCCGGTGGGACGCTCAGTCCCTCGTCCACCCCTCCCTCGCGGTGTCCATTCCCGAGGTCGCCTCCGACGAAGCACTTGTGGCGATCACGCAGATGGCCCGGGGCGCGGGAGTGCCCTTCCAGACCCACCTCAACGAACACATCATCGCCGTCGAACGCTCACTCATCTCGGGTGGTGAGCGCCCGCTCGAACGTCTCGCCCGCCTCGGGGCGCTCGGTCCGGAGCTGCTCGCCGCGCACGCCACCCTGCTCACTCCGCGCGAGATCCGGCTGCTCCGCGACTCCGGAGGCGCGATCGCGTACAACCCGGTCGCGAGCTCGTGGAAGGGCAATGCCGTGGCGCCAGCACTGCTCATGCACGAACTGGGAATGCGCATCGGACTCGGCACCGACGGCACCCGTTCGGATGCCTTCCGCCTCCTCGACGCGGCCGAGACCGCGCAGCGTCTCACCGGCGGCATGGACGTCATCGACTCCTCGGCCGGCGGCGGCTGGACCTGGCTCGAACAGGGTCTGCGCGGCGGTGCCGACGCCGTCGGGCTGGGTGGGCAGATCGGTGAGATCTCGCCCGGTGCCCGTGCCGACCTGCTCGTCCTCAACATCGACACCCCGGAATTCGTACCCTCGTGGGATGTGCCGTGGGAACTCGTCCGCCTGGCCAACCGCGACCAGCTCGAAGCGGTCATCGTCGACGGCAAGCTGCGCCTCGAGCACGGCTGGCCCGTCGACTGGGACGGCCGGGCATTCCTCGAGCGGGCAAAGGACGTCTCCCGTCGCGTCGTGGAGAACTCCCCGATCACGCGCATCGACCCGTCCGCGGCCGAGCACCGAGCACGGTGGAGGGCCGAGCACGAGCCGATGTCGGAATCGCACGCAGCAGCCGCCTCGGCCAAGCGCCGGGAAGCTGCCTCGGCAGACGGGGTACGGCAGGGTGGGGCCGCCTCGGCGAGGGATGACTTCTGATGTCGATGCTCGCCTTCGGGGTCATCGCCGCGATCGTCCTCATCTCTGCATTCGTGCAGGGATCGACGGGGATGGGGTTCGCGATGATCCTCGCGCCGGTCGTGACGTTCATCGACCCGAGTCTCATCCCGGTGATGCTGCTCGTGCTGATGATCCCGCTCAATCTCTACATCGCCGCGCGCGAACGCGAGCACATCGACTGGACCGGCGTGAAATGGATCAGCGTCGGACGATTCGCCGGCACGTTCGCGGGACTGTGGATCCTCGTCATCGTCAACCTGCACCAGCTCGCGCTGCTCATCGGCTGGTCGACGCTCATCGCCGCGGTCGTCGCACTGCTGGCGCCGAAGTTCACGCCGAACAAGCCGGTGCTCGCGACGGTCGGGCTGGTCACCGGTGTCACGGAGACCTCGACGGGCATCGGCGGCCCACCCTATGCGCTGGCCTATCAGCACAGTCCCGGTCCGGAGCTGCGCTCGACGGTGGCGGTGTGCTTCCTCGTCGGGGAGATCATCTCCCTCATCGTGCTCGCCTTCAGCGGGCAGGTCTCGGCGGACACGATGGTCACGACGGCGTGGATGCTGCCGTTCCTCGCGGTCGGTTCGTTCCTCTCACGCTACGTCCACCACCGCCTTGACGGGCCCGTGCTGCGCTATATCGTCCTCGGCTTCGCCATCGTCTCCGGCATCATCGTCATCGTTCAGGCGTGAAGGTGACGGCTGGTCGGAAATATAGGTCAACATCGCTTACTTTCCACGCTCAGAAATATCCGATTGCGACCTGAATTTCGCGGGCCCGCCTCCCGCGGTCGGCGTGAAGTAGGCTGATTCCATGTCTGACTTCCGGCGCGCGCACCGCGTCACGATCGCCGATGTGGCACGTGAGGCCGGAGTGTCGCGGACGACGGTCTCCCATGCGCTCAGCGGCCAGGGCAAGGTCAATGCCGCCACTCGGGCCAAGGTCAAAGAGGTCGCTGAGCGGCTGAACTATCGGCCCAGCGCCCGTGCCCGCAGTCTGCGCTCGGGCAAGTCGCAGACCCTCGCCCTGTTGTCCTCGATGCCCGCGGCAGTGTCCGCCGGGCCGTCTCAGCTGGGCTTCTTCACCGAACTGGCCATGGGATGTGCGCGGACCGCTCTGCTCGAAGGCTACGTCTTCGTCCTTGCTCCACCCACCGAGGCAGCTAACCCCGTCGATCTGCTCGACATCGACGGCGCGATCCTCCTGGAGCCCACCGTCGATGATCCCCTCGCCGAGGCGCTGCGTGACCGAGGCATCCCCTACGTCACGATCGACGGACCGAGTTCGAGAGCTGGCGACGACGCCCTGACCTCTGACGAGGCAGGTCCAGCGCGTGCATCGACAGCTTCGACCGGAGCCGACAGCAAGTGGAGCATCGACCTCCACCATCGGGGCACGGCGCAGCTGCTGCTCGACCACCTTCTCGCCCAGGGCGCGACTCAGCCGGCGCTGCTGGTCAGCCGCAGCCAGCGCGGAGCACAGATCGCGGCCCGCGAGGTCTATGCCGAAACAGCCGCCGCCCGCGGTTTCGCACCGCTGATCGCAGAAGCGGATGAGACCTCCGGAGAAGACGGAGCCTTCGCCGCCGCCGAGGAGCTGTTGGCCGAGCACCCGGACATCGACGCGGTGTTCGCCCCGATCGACACCTTCGCCACCGGCGCGGTGAGAGCCGCACAGAAATCCGGCCGAACGGTCGGCGAGGACCTGCTCATCGCCACCCGCTACGACGGCTTGCGCGCACGCACGAGCAATCCTCCGCTGACCGCCGTCGATCTCGGCCTCGAGGCGATCTCGAGTGCGGCGGTCGAGATGCTCGTGACCGTTCTCGACGGAGATCATTTTTCGAATGCGGCCGCCGCTCTGGACAGTGACACGGAATCTGTCGCCTTGGACGGAGGCGACGCGAAACCCGCCGCGATGGACGAATCGGGGTCGGCCTCCTCGGCGGGTTCATCCGGTCCTGTTCTCGTCGTCAGGGAGTCGACGGCCGGCCCTTCGCCAGACAGGAACAAGGACGGAGCCTGACTCTCGGGCCAGGGGTACGGTTCCGCGTCGAACCTCAGATCCGGCCACCAGCCGAACCTCAGATCCGGCCACCAGCCGAACCTCAGATCCGGTAGTCGGCAGGTCTTTGGTCGAGCTTGCTCGGGTCGGCGATCGGAGTCCGGGCCTTCGGGTGACGGTTGCGCTTGCCGGTGTGGTGGAAGAGCAGGTTGAGCAGCACCGAGACGAATGCGGCCATGGCGACACCGCTTCCCAGCAGGGACGATGCCGTCTGCGGCAGCTTCGAGTACATTCCGGGAAGGAGCACCGGCATGAGGCCCGCGGCCAGGCCGACGGTCGCGGTGATGAGGTTGCCCGTCTGATTGAAGTCGATCCTCGCGAGCATCTGGATTCCGAGGACGGCGATGATCGCAAAGACGACCACGGCGGTGCCGCCGACGACGGCCGAGGGCACTCCGTTGAGGATGCGGGCGACGGGGCTGAGTCCGATGAGGATGAGGAGGATTCCGGCGATTGCGGTCACGTACCGGCTGCGCACACCGGAGGCACGCACGATTCCGACGTTCTCGCCGCTCGTGACCATCGCGGGGGTGCCGAAGAGACCGCCGAGGACGGTGATGATGCCGTCGGAGCGGATGAGGCGGGGCACCGCGCGGTGGGGTTCGACCTTCCTTCCGACGATCTCGCCGTTGATGATCGTCTGACCGGTCGCCTCGGCCATCGATGCGAGAGCCCACAGCAGCATGGGGATCGCGGCGATGAGATCGAACTTCGGTGAACCGAACGGGAAGAGGGTCGGGACGGCGAACAGCGGGCCGTCGGTCTGGCCGGAGAAGTCGGTGACTCCCATGAACGTGCCGACGATGGTGCCGCCGACGAGGCCGACCGCCACGGAGAGTTTGCCGAGCATCCCGCGGAAGAACCGGAAGCACACGATGGTGATGAGGATGGTGATGAGGCCGAGCAGGAGGTTCTGTGGGTCGCCGAAGTCAGGTGAATCCGGTTCGCCGACCATGAGTTTGCCGGTGACCTGAACGAGGTTGATGCCGATGACGATGACCATGATCCCGATGACCAGCGGCGGGAAGAACTTGAGCACCTTGACGAACAGAGTCACCGCGAGGATGTAGAAGACACCGGTGAGCAGGACTGCACCTACGGCTGTCTCGACGTCGGTGCCCTGAGCGATCGTTATGAACAGGATCGTCGCGGCCCCGCCGGGGAGCATGACGAACGGCAGCCGGACGCCGATCTTCCACACGCCCACCGACTGCAGGATCGACCCGAGACCGGAGAAGACGAAGACTGCCGACAGCACCGCCGAGGTGGTCCGCGCGTCCAGCCCCAGTGCGGTGGCGATGAGGAACACCGATGAGATCGGGGTGGCCACCATGACGAGCACGTGCTGGATGGCGAACGGGACGAGATTGCGGATCGGCCGCAGCTGATCGACGGGGTGGACCGCCCTGCCGGACGCGGCGGCGTCCGAAGGCGGGGTCGAGTCGGTGTCGACGGCGGCGTCAGCGTCGTTGCCGACCGTGCTGTCGGTTTTGTCCGGATCGGGCGTTGCGGGCATGGCACGGCTCCTCGATGCGCATCGTGATCGGCCTGAAATGCAGTGGCCAAATCGATTTGTTCAATCGTGCATCGAGGGAGAGTCGGTGTCAATAAGTGATTCGGAATTCGGACAGATGGCGCAGAGGCAGTGGGCGCGGCAGGCGCTGAGAACGCGGGTGGAAGCCCGGTGCCGGCCAGAGGAGATGGCGGCCAGGGGAGGCGGCCGGCCAGGGGAGGCGGCCAGCCAGGGGAGGCGGCCGGTGAATGCGGGAGGTGCGAGTGAAGGGCCCGCCAGGGCCGAGCTGTCGTCGCTATCGGATGGTTGGGCCGATATATAGGTCGCTATCGGACACTTTCACGGCTCAGAAATGTCCGATGGCGACCTGGATTCGGAGAGTTGAGTCTCTCGCGGGTGCGGAGGAGAGGGCCGGGACTCAGGCGGCGATGAAGCTGAGGGCGATGAAGGTGCCGAACGAGACGAATGGGGCGATCGCTGCGACTGCGATGGCGATGGTTCCGGGTGTTCGGCCCCGCCCGGCGACGGCGGCCGTGATGCCGAGGATGATGCCTGTGATGCCCAAGCAGGTGCACAGCCCCTGGACTCCGAAGAGCACGATCGCCAGGGTCTGATACCAGTCCGGAGTGTCGGCGAAGTAGTAGCCGGACGCCGCTTCGGAGGGTCCGACGGTGGCACCCAGGATCACCGAGGCGGCCAGGCTGAGGACCATGGCGATGATCGACAGCGCCACGGCCGCCTTGCCCAGCGTCGGCGACTTCGCCGAGGCGGCGCCATCCATTCGAGCGCCGGCGGCGTCTTGCGCTTGAGCCATGTCGTCCGGTCGGGGAGAGGCATAGACGGGTTGGGCGGAACGGTTCGGGACCCGGGGCTGCTGTGCCGCGAGCTCATCATCAGTGGGCTGAGGGTACGAGAAGTCCGTCGAAGTCATGCCTCGACGCTATCGACGCGGACCGGCGGTGTCCCATCCTGCTATCCCAAGAGTGGGGTCGGGAAAACCTCCCTGCGGGCAGAGCCGGGGCCAGCTGCCGCGAATTTAGGTCACCAACGGATACTTTCGGGCGCGAAGAACCTCCGTTAGTGACCTGAGTTTGTGGTTCAGGGCTTGCGGGCGACGATGAGGAACCGCTTCTGTGTGACCGTGATCGGATCGCTCGAATCGGCCAGTCGTCGCAGGACCTCGAGGTTGGACCTCACAGTGAACCCGGGGACATCCCACGGAATATAGGCGAGGTACTCGATGACCGCCTCGACGTCGGTGAAGCGCATCGTTCCCTGCCATTTGCGGGCCGCCTCGATTGCCAGGTCCTGACTCTCGACATCGCTGATGCACGGCTCGAGCTGCTGGTGCAGATCGCCCACCCCGCCGCCGAAGAGGTCGCGGAATTCCTGAGCCTCGGTGCCGTCGACCTGCTGGGTGAGGAACAATCCGCCTGGGGAGAGCACGCGGACCACCTCGGCGAGGTCATAGCTTTCGTGCCGGTTCATCACGAGGTCGAACTCACTGTCGCCCCACGGCATCTCCGAGTGGTGGTCGCTGTCGTAGCGGGAGACCTCGACCCCGTAGTCCTCCAGCGTCGAGGTGGCCAGGGGAACGTTGGGTTCCCAGCCCTCGGTCGCGGAGACCGTCGGCGACGATTCGCCGGGAGGCCGGGCCTCGTCGAGGCGATCGATGAGTTCGCTGAGGCGCTCGCCGCCTCCCGTGCCCATGTCAAGGCACCTGCTCGACTCGGCCATCGCATCGAGGCAGATCTGATCGAAGTCCCATGGCGGATCATCGGCGACGAGGCGACCGGACAGCGGGGAGAAATCCCACCCTGTCATCGACGCCGTCTCATGGATCCACGCCCATCGCTCATGGCGTTCGTGGGGAGTCTCGTCGCGCGTGCGACTGCTGTCGGCATATTCGGGCATGTCCACACTCCTCTGCCGGGAGGCTCGGCACCATCACCGAGCAGTTCAGCAATTCTGCCGGACGGCTCAGCGCCCAGAGGCGCCGGTGCCGTACTCCGACTCTAGGTCAAAACAGCTTCGAGGTGCGGGATGTGGGAGAAGAATTCTCCGGGCCGAGACCTGGGCGGGTCTGCGAGAGTATCTGGTGCTTCTTCTGCGAGGAGAGGTGACTTCTGTGCGAAGAGGCGGGCGCCTTCGCGAAAAAAACGGGCGCCTATACGACGAAGCAGAAGACGAGCACGGCGAGGCAGGCGGCGAGCATGCCCAGACAATTGAACCAGAAATCCCGACCGACATATTTAGCCCGCAGGTGCGCGGCAGCGGCGCAGAGGAAGTAGACGACGAGGCCCGCCGCAGCCGCCGCGCCGAGCCCGGGAATCCAGACCCCTGTCACCAGTCCTGCCGCGGCGAGGAACTTGACGACCGCGAGCACCCACCACCATTCCCGCGGGAAGCCGACACCGTCGAGGCAGGCGGCGATCGCGCGCGGCGGACGGAAGGTGAGCAGACCGTCACCGAAGACGATGACCGCGAGGACGACGATCGGCCAGACCGGGTCGGGCAGCAGGATCACAGCGAGCTCCTGACTCGAGTGTGGAAGACGATGCTGGCCAGCATCGCCTCGACGGCGTCGTCGGGACTCATCGCCGTCGCCGCCCACCGGAAGAGGATGCCAAGGTAGGAGTCGTAGAGCGCTGCGGCGCTCGCCCGTGCATGATCCTCATTGATCCCGATCGAGGTCAGCGACTCGCTCAGGTGGCCCTGCAGGTCCACGGCGAGAGTGTTGAACACCTCGGGTTCGCCCTTGACCCGCATCATGGCCGCCGCATAGTCCCGCGACAGGTCCTCGTGCTCGGCGAAGAATTCGAGGAAGGGCAGGAAGAGTTCGAGCAGATGACGCTGCACCGCCGAGGATGGGTGGGATGGGCCCGTGTCCCTGGGGCTTGCCCCAGCGCTGGCTCTCACCCCGACCGAGCCTATGGCCGTCGAGCTCCCGCGCTCCGAGAGACTCCCTCGACGAGGTGGTGGTGTGTAGGTCCCGTCCTGCAGCTGCCCGATCCACCGATCGAAGCACCGGACGAGGATGGCGTCCTTGTCGCCGACCGCCATCACTCGGCCCACCGACACCTCGGCGGCCTTCGCGACGGCACGAATGGTCGTGGCCTTGAAGCCGCGGTCGAGGAACAGCTTTGCGGCCGCGCCGATGATCCGGTCTTCGGTCTGACGGCGCTTGCCGGACCTGGGGTGAACGTGTTCACTGCGCATGCTCGAACCTTAAGTCCTTCCGTGTTCACTTTCCAGACCATGTGTCGTGTTGCCTCAGGCAGGAAAGTTAATGTACCTTAACTTTATGAACGTCGATCCCTCTGCATCGGTGCGCACCCGCGAAGGTGAGCCGAAGAAGAACAACCGGAAGAAGATCTCCACCGCGGTCCTCCTCGGACCGGCCTTCGTCGCCGCCATCGCCTATGTCGATCCGGGCAACGTCGCGGCCAACCTCACCGCCGGTGCGGAATACGGGTACCTCCTCGTCTGGGTGCTTGTGGCCGCGAACCTCATCGCCGTTCTCGTCCAATACCTGTCCTCGAAGCTCGGGCTCGTCTCCGGGCAGTCGCTGCCGGGCCTCCTCGGCGACCGCCTCCGCAGGAGAAGCCGCCTCGCGTACTGGGGGCAGGCCGAGGTCGTCGCGATCGCCACCGACCTCGCCGAAGTCATCGGCGGCGCGATCGCCCTGAAGATCCTCTTCGATCTCCCGCTCCTTCTCGGCGGCGTCATCGTCGGCGTGGTTTCGCTCTTCCTGCTCTCGATCCAGTCCACCCGCGGTCAGCGTCCCTTCGAGTTCGTCATCATCGGATTCCTGGTCATCATCGCCATCGGCTTTCTAGCAGGCCTGTTCGTCGGCGATGTGAATTGGGGGCAAGCCGCAGGTGGAATCGTGCCGCGGCTCGAGGGTACGAATTCCGTGGTGCTCGCCGCGAGCATGCTCGGTGCCACCGTCATGCCCCATGCGATCTATCTGCACTCGGCTCTCTCGGTCGACCGTCATCGCGACAATGCGACCGTATCGACAAAGCAGCTGCTGCGCGCCAGCCGCTGGGACGTCGTGCTCTCCCTCGTCGTCGCAGGCTCCGTGAACATCGCGATGCTGTTGCTGGCTGCTGCGGCCCTGCGCGGTCAGACCGGCACGGACACCATCGAAGGTGCGCACGCGGTCGTCACGGCCAACCTCGGCGAGGTCGTCGGGCTCTTCTTCGGCATCGGACTCCTCGCCTCAGGTCTGGCCTCGAGCGCCGTCGGATCCTACGCCGGCGCCTCGATCATGCAGGGGCTGCTGCGCGTGAACTTCCCGATCGTGTGGCAGCGCGCGTTCACGATGATCCCTGCACTGATCGTCCTCGCCATCGGCGTCGACCCGACCTGGGCGCTCGTGCTCAGCCAGGTCGTGCTCAGCCTCGGCATCCCGTTCGCGATGATCCCTCTGGTCAGGCTCACGAGCAGCCGCCGCGTGATGGGGGAATTCGCGAACGCACGATGGATCACATTCGTTGCTGTGGCCGCCTCGGCGCTCATCATCGTCCTCAACGTCGTCCTCATCGTTCTGCTGGCGCTCGGGGTGGACTGACCCTCGCCGAGGCGGCTCCTCGCATCGGCGTCACCGACGTCCCGTTGCGGAACGGAGAACAGTGGCACTGAGGCGGCTCCTCAGTCCGGAAGGATCCCTGTGCGGGCAAGGACGGTGAGCTTGTGAGCGAAGTCGGCGGCCTCCTCGGCGTCGGTGCCCATGAGGCGCATCGCCGGCCGGTCGCGGAACCGGATGACCGTTGTCGTGTGCCCGTGGTCGGAGCGTGTGCTCGCCTCGACCAGCTGGTTCGGCGCGGCTTCGTCGAGGATCTCAGTGGGATCGGCGACGGCGGTGCGCGCGTGAACGATGCGCACCGCCGTGGCCATGAGGAACTCCTGCTCGCGTGGATGCCGGTTGCCGATCTTCACCAGCACGGACTCGCCGCGGTCGAGGGCGTCAAAAGGCGGTGGGGTCGGGCCGCGACGGCGGGCACGAGCAGACATCGACGTGTCCTGGGAGAGCGTGGAGACCGCAAGTCGGCGGGCGCCGTACAGGGTGTAGGCGGAGACTGCCGCGGCCGGCACCGCGATGACCGCGGCCATGACGGTGCTCGCATAGGCGAGCCACGCGAAGAGGGCGCCGGAGCCGATGCCCGCGATGACTGTGCCGAAGACGAGTGAGAGCGCGAGGCGCACGCGGCTGCGCACTGCGACCGTGATGCCGGCGAGGGTCAGACCGAAGTTCGTCGAGGCGAGAGTCGCCGCGAACAGCACGACGAACGGCAGCGGTGAGCTTGTGAAATCACCCCATACCGTCCCCGGCGTTCCGGGCGCCGCGGCGAAGTTGTGCCAGAGCAGGGCAGCTGCGCAGAAGAAGAGCCCGATCAGTGGTCCGATGCTCATCAGCCCGACCAGCGGGTCCCTGGTGAAGAGCGTGCGTGACCCGCGTGGGGCGCCGTCGAGTTCGGCGTGCGGGCCCTCACCGTGGTCGGTGCCGCTGAAGAAGACGATGGCGACGAAGGTGATGAGCCCGATGAAGGCGAAGCTCAGAGGTCCGGCCGCCTTGGCGTCGATGATGTGATCCGAACTCCTGGAGGCGCGGGCCATGCCGGTGTTGGTGACGAAGAAGACCACCGTGGCCACGGCGCTGAGGGTGATGGCGCCGGTGAGGGCGTGGGTGAAGATTCCGCTGCGTCTGCTCATCGCCGTTCAGCCCTTCCGCAGGTCGATGGGCCGGACGAGGACCCTCGGGTCCGAACGCACCCACCACGGCTTCGGTTCCCCGGCAGCGACGGCCGCTCGGCGTTCGGCGCGGGTGGCATAGCGGTAGGTGAAGACACGGACGCGGATGAGCTCTGGTGCGGCACCGTCGAAGGGGTCGGGACCCATGAGGCGGCGGATCTGCGGGTCGCCGGAGCCGACCTTCCGCACGAGTTCGGTGAACCAGGTCTGCCGATAGTCACCGAGCGCGGCGAACCACATGAGCCAATCGAGCCGCAGATGATAGGGCGCGACGAGGGGGCCACGTCGGTGGACATCGCCGGGTTTGCCCTTGAACCGATACTCGCGCCAGCCTCCGTCGTCGATCCACCCCTCGATGATGATCTCGTTGCGGGTCTCGGTCATCGACCCGAATGCGCCGTAGGCATTGCCGAGCCCGAGCCGATTGAAGCTCGCGTTCATCAGCTGATTCGATGAGAAGAGGTTGCGCACCGCCGGCACGTTCAACCAGGCCTGCCACGCGACGAATACGAGGACGATGATCAGCCACCAGACCGGCAGCGCCTCGACCGGATCGGGGACAGCGACGAAGTCGGCCGCCTCGGTGGTGATGGGATCGGTGAACACACCGACATTCCACCCCCATCCTGGTAACGGGCCGCCGCCGATCCACCGGAAGAACGTGTCGCTGATTCCGGAACAGGCGAGCAGGATCGTCGCCCAGTTCAGCCACGCATAGTTGCCGCTGATGACGAGCGCGAGCTGAGTGACGATGATGGCGACAGCTGCGAAAGAGGCGATGGGCTGGGGCAGGAACAGAAGCCACGGTGCGGCGAGTTGGACGATATGGCTGCCCAAGGTCTCACTCTTGTGCCACCAGCCGGGCATGAGGTGGGCGCGGCGAGAGAGCGGGTTCGGCATCGGCTGGGTCTGATGGTGATAGTCCATCGCAGTGAGGTCGCGCCAGGACGAATCCCCGCGCATTTTGATCATGCCGGCGCCGAATTCGATGCGGATGACGAACCAGCGCAGCAGCAGGATCATCGGCAGAGTCGGGGCGACATCGTGGGAGCCGAGGAAGCCGACGAGGAACCCGGCTTCGAGCAGCAGCGATTCCCAACCGAAGCCGTAGAAGCGCTGCCCGATCGAGACGATCGAGAAGTACAGCGCCCACATCGCCAGGAACACCAGAATGGGAACCCATGCGGGGCCGGCTTGGGGCAGACCGATGATCGCCGAGCCGGCCAGGACCATTCCGATCACGCAGACGAGGCGCAGTCGTCGGTCCGAATACGCAAACCGGTTCCAGCGGAAGATCGTCGGCGCCTGTCGGGCCGAGGTCAGAGCGATGAAGCGTGGGGCGGGAGTGAGCCCCCTTTCGCCGAGGAGCGCGGGGAACTGGTTGAACGCGGAGGCGAAGGCGATGAGGAAGAGCACGCCGAAGCCACGTTGGATGATCTCACGGGAGATCGTGTAGTCGCCGGCGGTGAGCAGAGCGGCCACCTGGCTGGGTTCCATGGCTTAGGTCTCCTCCTCCTGCGGCAGATGGGCGATCGGTGCCGCCGAATCATTCGCGGTCGACGACTGGGCGCTTCAACGTCTCGTCGTTCGGATCCTGCACGCATCGACCTCGGGTAGACATCGTGGACAGGGTCCGGAATTGGGCCCGATCTATTGTAGGGGTGGAGGCTTCTCACAAATCCATCATCCAGTCTTTTCAGGAAGCAGACTAAGCGGCCAGGCCGTCCAGGCCATAAGCGGCAGACCCGTCCAGGCCAGGCTCGGGAGCCGGTGCGGTCATGCTCAGGAGCGTTGGATCATGCCCTGGAACGGGCGGCTACCTCGGTGAGGGTGTCGACGAAACGCCTTGCCTCGGCGGGAGTGGTCTCCTCCAGCCGCATCGACGATCCGACGCGGAGCTCCACAGTCACGGTCGCTCGTCCACGGAACTCTTCTGCTCGGACGGCGCCGACCTGCCGAGGAGCCGCCTCCGAGAGCTGGGCGATGAAGCCCTGAGCATCGGTGCGCACTCGCATGATCCGCAGGTCGGTGACGATGAGCAGATCCGTGTCGAAGGGCGGGAGACTCTGCAGCCTCGCATATTCGATCTCGCCGGGCCGGAACAGGGCGGTCGCTGTGATCCGCTCCGGTCGTGCGCGCGGAGTGTCCGGGGTGGTCGGGGCGGTCGGTTTCCGGTGAGCTGCTGCGCGGGACTCCGACCTTCCGGTCCTCGTCCAGCGGCGGAACGCGCGGAACAGGGGACCGCCATCCGTGGAGGAGGGGCCGTCGGGGACGGCGGGCCGTATCGGCCCCGACCGGCCGGCGTCGTCGGCTGGGGGAACCGGGTCTGAGGGGAGGGAATGGGAGGTCATGAATGTGATTCTGGCAGGGCCGCCTCGGCGAGGGGAGGGCGTGCAGGTAATCGTTTGGGAACATCTGTGCCCGATCCCTCACTTCGGGTGAAGTGCCGGGGCGGGGCGATGCGTCCATGGGATACTGGAGGCATGCGTGCAGGTGAAGTCTCCGAGGTCAGCCAGGACTACCTGAAGGCCATCTGGTCGGCCCAGGAATGGGGCGGGGATCCGATGACGGCCACCGAGCTTGCGAACCGATTCGGAACGACGAAGGCCAATGTCACCGAGGTGCTCAAGCGACTCGATGAGCTCGGTCTCATCACTCGCGTGCCCTACCGTCCGCCGGTGCTCACCGAGCAGGGCAAGACGATCGCGTTGTCGATGGTGCGCAGGCACCGGCTCATCGAGACGTTCCTCGTGAAGTCGCTCGGGTACGGCTGGGATGAGGTCCACGATGAGGCCGAGATCCTCGAGCACGCCGCCTCAGATCGGCTCATCGACCGCATCGACGCGTTCCTCGGCCACCCGACGTCCGACCCGCACGGCGATCCGATTCCGGGTCCCGATGGTGCCGTCGATTCCCATACTCCGACCCTCCTCGCCGAGGCGGCCGCCGGGTCATACGCCGTGCTGAGGGTCTCCGACGCCGATCCTGTTGTTCTCGGGAAGCTCGCCGAGGCGGGGGTGCTTCCAGGTGCTTCCCTCGAGGTCGTCGACCGCACTGATGATGAGGTGGCCGTCGACATCGGAGGCACGCGGGAGACGATCGCCTCCGCGCTTGCCGAGGCCGTGTATCTGCGCGCGGCCGGCTGAGCCGGGACTGCGAGGCTGAACGAGTCCTTCTTAATCGGAGTCGGCGGCCCGATCGTCGCCGAGTCCCGGAGAGAGGGTTGAGCCTCTGTCGACAGTCGGCGCGAAGAGGCGGCGCAGCGGCGTGACAGTGCCTCGGCCCGACGGGGGAAGAGCGTCGGGCCGAGGCACTGGAGACTCACCTTCGCGGCAGGTTCCACCTCGGCTGAGGCTGCTTCGGTTTCTGATGCTGATTCATGAAACCGCGCTCGGCCTGCAGATGACCCTTGTCATGGCTCTTCGCCTTCGGGTCGGCGCCAGGTATGGAAGCCTGCAGCTTCTCGGTCGCCGGTTCGGCGCCGACGATTGGCATTTCCCCGGTGATCAACGGCTTCTCCGAGGCCGCCTCGGTGATGGGGTTCTGCTTGGGTGCTTTGTTGTTTCGCACGGTCTGTCCCTTCTTCGCATTCCTCTGATCTTTTTCGGTGACCAGTTCGGTGAACAGTCCGGTCCACTGGTCGGGGGTGAGGTCTTTGGGCAAGGTGTCTCCTCTGATGTCGTTGCGGTCCATGGTCGTTTGCAGAGTCCGGTGATCGGTGATGCTCATCTTCGTCAGAATTCCTTTCATTCCTCGCCCGCGACCGGTGAAGACAGAACGGACGAACTGTTGATATTCGGATCGATCATTGGTTGGAATCGATCCGGTGGGACAGCGATCGATGGTGAGGATGCCGCCATCGACGCTGGGCTTCGGGGTGAACGCGTCGGCGGGGACGCGGGTGACGAGACGGAAGTCGAACCACGGGGTCCATTGCGCGGTCATCATGGTCGATCCGCCGATTCCTGCGCGTTTGCGGGCGACCTCCCATTGGGTGAGAAGGATCGCCCGCTGCCAGCGCCCGGAACGCAGCAGTTTGCGGAGGATGGGAGTGGTGAGATGGAACGGCAGATTGCCGACGACGACCGGCCGATCGAGCCGGGTGGTCAGGACGTCGGCGTGCCGGACCTCGGCCCGCGGGTACGTGTCTTCAAGGTGGTCCAACCTCGTTTCGTCGATTTCGACGAGTGTGAGCTCTCGCCCGAGCCGGTAGAGCTCGGCGGTGACTGCTCCATCGCCGGGGCCGATCTCCATGATCGGTCCGGAGGTGGAACGAGCCAGGCTCGCAATCGTTGAGATGGTGGTGGGTGAGCGCAGAAAGTTCTGGCCGAGTTCATGCCGCCCGCCGTGCTGTGACCGCGGGGTCGAGCGCGAACGGGACTGACCGCGTGTCGAACGGTTTCGTGAGTTGTGGGGTCGCAATGGGATGTGCTCCAAAAAGACGATGGAGGCACCCGAGGCAGCGCAATGATGGTGAGTCAGATCGATTCGCGATGACCTGATCGACCGTTGAGATCGAGGTGGTCACGGAATCGGACAGGGATCAGCCGATTGCCGCATCGCCCGGATGCCGAGGGCTCTCCGGGAGGACAACGCGCTTGCAGAGGAGATCAGGGTGACCGTCGTCGGTCAGCCGATCGCAGAAGTACTCGCCAGGCGCGCTGTCAGGCGCTGCGGTGACGAATGTAGAAGCAAGGCGCAGTCACTGCGCTGCTGTTCAATGTTCCCATGCCGAACAAGATAGCACAGGAGTCATTGCCGAGACCAGAGTTCGGACGAAGAACACCCCGTCGACTTCGCGCGGAAGTCGACGGGGAGGGGCGCCGGATCACCGTGGCGTGATGACTCGAACGTGGTCCGGCGAACACGAGTGGAACGTTCGTGTCAGCGGCTCAGCCCATCATGGTGCGCAGGGTGATGACGCCGACCGAACCGATGGCCGCGGCGGCCGGAAGGGTGATGATCCATGCCAGTGCGATCGGCTTCATGAGCTTCCAGTTCGCCGAGCGGTTGACCAGACCGACACCGATGATCGCGCCGATGAGGATGTGCGTCGACGACACCGGCAGACCGCTCACCGAAGCGGCCATGACGATTCCAGCGGCAGCGAGTTCCGCGGCGAATCCGGAGGCCGGGTGGATCTCGGTGAGGTTCGTGCCGACGGTTGCGATGACCTTGCGGCCGATGAACCAGAGACCGACGATGAGGGCGATGCCGCAGGTGAGCATGGCAGCGAACGGCACGGTCGCCTCGCCGTTGATGCTGTCGGTGCGGAGCACATCGAGGACGGCGGCGAAGGGGCCGACGGCGTTGGCGATGTCGTTCGAACCGTGGCTGAAGGCGAACGCGGAGGCCGTGAACACCTGCATCCAGGAGAACAGGATGTAGGTCGCACGGGGAACCGTCTGCTTTCGCAGCGTCTTGGCGAAGACGAATACGGCCAGCCACACGGCCGCCCCGACCATCGCCATGATGAGCAGGCCGCCGACGGTAGTCACGCTCATGTCGAGGTTCTTCAGACCCTTGAACAGCAGCATCGCGGTGATGATGACCGCGCCGGCGGCGGCGATGAGGGGAACCCACCGCTGCAGGGCCGAGTGAGTGCCGATCGATCCTCCGTCCGTGGGAGCATCCTCAGCGGCGGCATCGATCTGTGCATCGACGGAACCCTCGGCCGCCGAGACCGGGGCGAGCATATGCGGCTTCAGCGTGTGCGACAGGGACGTGCCGAGCACGAACTTCTTGATCAGTCCGTAGATGACGAACGCGGCGAGTCCGCCGAGGGCGGGGGAGAGCACCCAGGAGATCGCGATCTGACCGACCTCGGACCACTGCACCATGGCGAGTCCGCCGGTGCCGGTGACGAAGCCGATCGTCAGAGACGCACCGATGATGCCGCCGATGATGGCGTGCGTCGTCGATACCGGCCAGCCCATCCGAGTCGCCAGGAGCAGCCACACCGCGGCGCCGAGGAGGGCTGCCATCATGATGAACGCGAAGTCCATCGGGTTGATCGCCACCCCGCTGAGGTCGACGATTCCGCTCTTGACCGTGTCGGTGACGTCGCCGCCGGCGAGCAGCGCACCGCTGACCTCGAAGACTGCGGCGATGAGCAGTGCCTGCTTCATCGTCAGGGTGCCGGCCCCGACGGAGGTGCCGAAGGCATTGGCGACATCGTTGCCGCCGATGTTGAACGCCATGAAAGCACCGAATATGACCGTGGTGATGAGCACCATGCGGGGGGCGTCTCGGCCGACGAAGTCGAAGGACCACAGGGTGAAGGCGATGAGGGTGATCGCCAGCAGGCCGCCGAAGGCCAGATGCCAGAGACGGTCGTTGCTGCGGCCGACGGCAGCCGGCGGAGTGTGTCGCTCCGGGGCCAGAACCTGGGTCATTCGTTCTCCTCGCGAGTTTCAGTCGATGTGGCAGTGCCTGTCTGCCTCCATGATTCGCAGGTCGGATGACCGCCAGGTTACGGAGAAGATGAATGGACGGTGAACTCCGATTCTGAGCCGCGCGAAATGCTCATGCACAACCGGTGCTCTTCGCTCTCCGTTCACGCAATGTTCCAGGTCAGGTGCTATGCGGACGGGTTCTTTCGGTGAGAATGCACATGGGTGCCGTAGACGGAAAGCCGCGTTGTGACAATGACCACTTCGGTCCGAAGCGCAGGTACGACGGAGCCCGGATCCGCTTCTGCGCGGATCCGGGCTCTGCCGATGTGGGAGCAGCTCGCGGTCGAGATCAGTCGATGATCTCCCCGCGGATGACATCGCCGCCGCCGTCGTCGGGACGATTGCGGTGCGGATCGGTTCTCATCCGCCGGTCGGCTTTGCGCAGGCGACGGCCGAGGGCGATGAGGGCGATGCCGACGAGGATGATGAATCCGGCAAGGGTGAAGATCAGCGCGGTCACCCCGGCGCCCGGCGCAAAGAGGAAGAATCCGCCGAGGATGATGCCGAGCACGCCGATGACGGTGAGCACCCACCAGGACCGGACGCCCATCCGACGGACGAAGAAGGACACGGTGAGGGCGAGGAAGCTGAAGAAGATGATCGCGAATCCGGTCAGCACCGTGACCATGGACGCGAACAGCATCGGGGTGAGGAAGATGAGCACACCGAGGAGGACGAGCAGAACCGCACGTGTGACCATGCTGCCTGTGCGGCCTCCTTGCGGTGCGAAGACGAGGGAGGAGATGGCGATGACAGCGAGCCAGCAGGCGAAGATCCGCACGACCACCTCGGCGGAGGTGCCGGGCCAGGCCATCATCAGCGCGCCCATCACGAGGGCGATGACGCCGTTGACGATGACCGTTCTTCCAGTGCGCTTGAGGTCCATGTACCCAGCCTAGTCCTCGGGTTTGGACAGTCGCTGAAGACGAGGGGCGGGTTCGGTGTGCGGGCCGCCGAAGTCAGCCGACGAGAGAAGCTGCGTCAGCCGACGGTTGGTGCGATTCAGGCGTGGCCGAAGTGCTCCTCCCGTTCTGTTGAGTCGGACCGTTCGGCCGCATCCGAAGTGGTCCTCTCCTGCTCCGGCATGTCCGAGGTGACGCGCTCCTGCTCGGGCATCAGCCCGGTGAGCTTGAGCGATTCGGACATGGCCTGGACGATGGCGTCGAGGTCAGCCGGGGCACTCGACGCCGTGTCCGATTCGGACCGGTCGGCCGCCTCGGCGGGGGTGTCCGTGGTGGGTGTGACTCCTGCTTCCGTGGTCGACTTCGCTCCCGCCTCGACAGTGGGAGGAGCAGCGGGAGTGTTGTTCTCGAGGAAGCGGAGCAACTCGACGGGGAAGGGCAGGACCAGGGTCGAGTTCCGTTCCGCGGCCACCTCGACGATGGTCTGGAGCAGGCGCAGCTGCAGGGCGGACGGGGTGTGGGCCATGGTCTCGGAGGCCCGGGCGAGCTTGCTCGATGCCTGCAGCTCACCATCGGCGATGATGACGCGGGACCGACGTTCGCGTTCGGCCTCGGCCTGGCGTGACATCGAGCGCTTCATCGACTCGGGCAGGGCAACATCCTTGATCTCGACGCGATCGATGTGCACGCCCCAGTCGACGGCGGGACTGTCGATCATGATCGCCAATCCTTGGTTGAGGCGCTCGCGGTTGGTGAGCAGATCGTCGAGCTCGCTCTGGCCGATGATCGACCGCAGCGAGGTCTGAGCGACCTGACCGACGGCGAGCTGATAGTCCTCGACGTCGACGACGGCCCTGCGCGGGTCGACGACCTTGAAATAGATGACCGCGTCGACGCGGACGGTGACATTGTCGCGGGTGATGCCCTCCTGCGCGGGGATCGGCATCGTCACGATCTGGAGGTTGACCTTCTCGAGTTTGTCGACGAAGGGGACGATCGCGGTCATTCCGGGCGGACGGGGCTCGGCGTTGACTCTGCCGAGGCGGTAGACCACCCCGCGCTCGTACTGCTTGACGATCTTCAGGCTGTTTCCCAGCGTGATTGCTCCGAGTGCGACAAGTGCGGCGAGGATACTGAGCGCCAACATGTCGAATCGCCTCCTTTGACGATTGACTGTCTGGTCTATTCTACGCCTGTGCGGCGCGGAAAGACCCGGCTCGGAGGGAACGCGGAGCGGAGGTGCTCAGGCTTCTCGGGCGAGCAGCCTTTTGCCGGCCGGGTAGGCATCGAGGGCCTGGGGGAGGCTGACGCGTCGGCCGGACGCGAAAGTTGCGAGCACGCGTCCGGAGCCAGGCTGATCCTCGCCGACTCCCGCGGGTTCGAGGCCGATGCGGCGCAGCGTCTGTTTGGCCACCGGCATGGGGGAGTCGAAGACGGTGAGGGCTCCGGCTCGGGCGGCCATGATGCGGTCGGCGACGAGTCCGTAGTGGGTGCAGCCGAGCACCACGGTCTCCATTCCGGGGCCCATCTGGGTGAAGGCATCCTCGATGGCGGTGTCGATCTGGTCCAGATCGGCGGTGTTGATGGCTTCGGCCAGTCCGGGACAGGCGACCTTGGCCACGTGCAGGTCGGCGGCGAAGGAGTCGATGAGGTTCTGCTGATACTCACTGCCCGTGGTCGCCGGTGTCGCCCAGATCGCGAAGTCCTGGCCGGTGCCGGCGGCCATCTTCACCGCGGGCACGGTGCCGATGACGGGGATGGTCGGTTCGTAGCGGGCACGGACGGCTTCAAGCGCCTGCACCGAGGCGGTGTTGCAGGCGATGACGATGGCGTCGGGTTCCCATTCGGCGAGTACTCCGGCCGAGTGCAGGGCCCGCTGTTCGAGGGTCTCGGTGCTCAGGCTGCCGTACGGGGTGAAGTCCGGGTCCATGGCGAGGACGAGGTCGGCGTCGGGGGCGAGGTTGAACAGCGCGTCGGCGGTGCCCAGGAGTCCGAGTCCGGAATCGAGCAGGCCGATGCGCGTCATGAAGTCCCCTTCGGTTCGGATGTCGTCGAATCGCCGGCGTTCCCATTGCCGGACTTGGCGTCGTCGGTTGTCGGGCCGTCGGACGTGGCGTTGGACTTGGCGGCCTCGGTCTTCGGGTAGGCGAACTCCCGGATCTCCTTGAGGTGGGCCTTCGTCAGGCCGTGGGCGAAGTCCGGGGCGATGAGTTTGAGGCGGTTGGGTGAGTAGTGCTCGAGGAAGTACTCGCGGGTGGCCGGCCAGGCCAGGTCGTCGTCGATCCAGATCGCGCGCCCTTGCTCGTGGGTGGCCAACCAGTCCTCCATGGCACGGGCCTTCCACCACTGCTGCGGATCGTGAGCGAAGCGATTGTGCGTCTCATCGGGCATTTCGATGACGTCGAAGGAGTTGCGCAGACCGAACTTCGGTTCGAGTTCGGACTTGCACCGTTGCGACCAGGTCGAGAGCCACACGACGTCGACCTCATGGGTCTCGACGATGCGGTCGAAGAATTCGACGACGGAGGGTCGGTAGTGGAGTTCGTAGTGCCACGCATGCAGCTTCTTCCGACCCTCGGCCATGCTGCGCAGCTTGGGCACCGGGTAGGAATTGAGGACGCCATCGACATCGAGGAAGACAGTGACATGGCGAGCCTGCCTGCGCGCCGATACCGGCGCCGAGGATGCTGCAGCCATCATTCCTTCCCATGAGCTTGGGCGTTCGACCCTCTGTTGGGGCCATTCGCGCGTTATTCTGGGGGCAGATCGCGCCGCCCGCACCAGATGAACACAGACGAGTTTACCGCCGAGAGTGTCAGGAGGCCGAGTCCGTGTATCGCGAAACCCGGATCCCGCGCCTGCGGGCGAGCCTGTGGGTCTCCGTTCCCGACAAGGCCGGTTTCCTCGTCGAGGCGGGAGATTCCGACCGTCGCAACCTTGCCTTCGGGCCGGATGCCGCGCGTTCTCCAGCTCCCTCGCTCATCGTTCCCGACGGGTGCATGGACCTCATCGTCATCGATTCGCAGATCCTCATCGCCGGCGCCGATTCCACGGCACGGATGTTCCACGGTTCGGCCTCTCCGACTGTGGGTCTGCGCTTCGACTCGGGTGTGCTTCCACAGCTTCTGACCACCTCGGCGGGGGAACTGGCCGATCAAGTGACGCCTCTCAACTCGGCGATCGGCGGCCGTCATTCTGCGATGCGGAGCGTCGGTGAGGGCGGGGCCGCCTCGGTGACGGGAGCTGCCCGGGTGCTGCTCGACACGGCCGGCGTGCTGACGGACCGGGCTGCGCTGGATCCGCGGCCGATGGCCCTGGCTCGGGCCTTGGACGTGCGCTCGAGTTCGCCGACTCAGACCGTCACCGAGGCGGCCGCGGAGTTCGCGTATTCACCGCGGCAGCTGCGCCGGCTGAGCGCGGAATGGTTCGGCTATGGACCCAAACACTTGGCGAAGATCCTGCGCTGGCAGGCCGCGCGAGACCTCATCGAATCGGGCCGGTCGCGGACAGCGGCCGCGGCCGAGGTCGGGTATGCCGACGCCGCTCATCTGCGGAGAGATGAGCGCTCGCTCATCGGATGATGGCACTCTTGGCGTTCGTCCCGTAAGTTCGTTCTCACCCAGAACTACCCGACGGCGGCTCAGCAACCTCGCGCCAGGTTGCTGGGCCGCCGTCGGGTAGCAATTAGGAGTTGAGGGTGGCGAAGAGATCGATCGTGTTGCCGTCGGGGTCGGCGACCACGGCGTAGCGCTGTCCCCAGAACGCGTCCCAGGGTTCGTGGACGACTCCGGCCACGGGATCGCCTCCCGCATCCCCTGACCCGGTGAGCTTGGCGAATGTCGAATCGACTGCCTCGGCGGTGGAACAGTCGAAGGCCAAGGACATCTTGTGCCCACCGGTCGGGCGGGTCCATTCGGGATCGATGCCGAGGATGACAGTTTCGGTGTCGAGGAGGATCCGCAGGGATCCGGAGGTGAACTCGGTGTGTGGTGCGTCCGGGCCGCCGTCGGCGAGTTCGAGGCCGAGCGCGGAGTAGAAGGTGATGGCGGCGGGCATGTCTGCGGTGATGATCGAGATCGCGTCGAGTTTCATGACTTCAGACTATGCGGACGCGCAGGGAGCCGGCTTGAACGAATCGGCCATGATCGCGGCCCGGGCGTCAGTCCTGCAGGTAGGGTTCGAAGACTTTGCGCAGCTCGGGCGTCAGCGGAATGGGCTTCTGCGAGTTCCGGTCGATGTGGACGAGCACGCAGTCGTGGTCGAAGACCTGACGTCCGTCCTGGTCACCGCGGGTGTTGACCGTGAACGAGGAGTTGCCGAGCTTCTTCACCGTCACCGTCATCTTCAGCTCGGGGCCGTACATGACGGGCACGAGGTAGTCGATGGTCTGGCGGGCCACGAGCAGTCCGCCGCCGGTGATGTGTCCGGCCCGGATCTCGTGCATCCAGCGCACACGGCATTCCTCGATGAGGGTGATCATCCGTGCGTTGTTGACGTGGCCGAGCAGGTCCTGATCCGACCAGCGCACTTCGGGTGAGAGTTCGAAAGTGGCCATGACTGCCTCCAGGAGCTGATTGGGAATGATATCTGAACGATCGTTCCATAGTTAATCAGGTGGCCGGAGCCAATGGAAATTGTCAATGGATCGGTGCTGTCCGGAGAGGTCTTGGCGGAGCCCGGGCCGAACTGCGCTCAGCCGCGACGGCGGACGATCTCCTCGTTGACGGCCGCGACCACCTCGTGGAGGTCGCCGATGATCGCGTAGTCGGCCCGCTGGACCATCGTCGATTCCGCGTCGGTATTGATCGCCACGAGCGTCTTCGCCCCTTCGATTCCGGCCATGTGCTGGATTGCTCCCGAGATCCCGCAGGCGATGTAGACGTCGGGGGAGATGCGGCTGCCGGTCTGGCCGACCTGCTCGGCGTGCGGGCGCCAGCCGAGGCCCGTGACCACACGAGAGACACCCAGGGCCCCGCCGAGGTGGTCGACGAGTTCGAGGACTTCGGCGAACCCGTTCTCCGAACCGACCCCGCGACCGGCCCCGACCACGGCCCTGGCCGAGGTCAGTCCGGACGCATCATCGGCGGCCTCGACCTCGGTGCGCTGGACACGGGTGGCCAGGTCCGCCTCGGCGACGGTGAGATCATAGGCGATGATCTCCGGGATGGTCGGCGTTGTCTCTTTGGGTGTGCAGGCGTGGCCGGCGATCGTGAGCACCTGCAGATCCCCGTCGAGGCGGAGGCGTTCGAAGGCGGTGCCGCCGTGGACTTGCCGCAGCAGGCCCTCCTCGTCGACGGCGATGACATTGGCAGCCATACGAGCGCCGGTGCGGACCGCGGCGTGGGCCATGAGCTCCATGCCTCGCGGGGTGCCCGAGGCCAGCAGCGTGCCGGATTCCGGAGTGACGTCGACGATCGCCTGTGCCCAGGCCGCCGCCGAATACTCCGCGAGCTCCGGATGCTCGAGATGATGGATGACACCGACCCCGAGCCGCCCGAGCGCGTCAACGGCGGCGTCACTGAGCGGGCCGATCACCACCCCCTCCGTGCTACCCGACGGCGGCCCAGATACCTCGCGCGAGGTTGCTGCGCCCCCGTCAGGTAGTAATTGGGAGCGGGCGAAGGTGATGGCTTCGGCGGAGGTGAGCGTCACCTCGCCTGCCGGGTCCGTTTCGACGAAAACCACAGTCATGGCCGGATCACTCCGATCTCTTCGAGCACATCGACCAGGGCGGGAGCCGCTTCGGGGCCTTCGCCGAGGATGGTCACCGAACTCGCCTTCACCTCAGGCAATTCGAGCCGGATTCGGGGGCTGCCCGTCCCCGGAACGGGTGCGTCGTATTCGACAACCTGCGCCTTCTTCGCCTTCATCCGCCCGGTGATCGAGGGGTAGCGCGGATCGACCCCGCCTTCGTGGACGGCCACGACCGCGGGCAGATCGAGGGAGAAGATCTCCGTTCCCGCCGGTCCGATCCCGCGCGCCTCGATCCGTCCGGAGCCGCGCTCGCCGCCGGGCCCGCCACCCCCATCCGCTCCACCGGCATTGAGAGTCTGGATGTTCGTGAGCACCGGGTATTCGAGGTCGTAGGCCAGGCGGATCCCGACCTGGAAGTCACCGGTATCGGCGGCATCGTCGCCGGTGAGGACGAGATCGAAGGTCTGCCCCGCCTCGGCACGATCGCGGATGACGTCGCCGATGACCTGGGCAATGTCCTCGGGCGCGAACACGGACGGGTCGGCCGCCTCGACGAGGATGCCGTCGTTCGCCCCCACGGCCACGGCCGCCCGCAGCTGCTCGACCGCCTCGGCGGGGCCGAGAGTGAGCACCGTGACGGTCCCACTGGTTGCGGCAGCTGTCTGGATCGCGAGCTCGACGGCACATTCCTCATGCGAGGACATGGCGTGGCCGAGCCCGGTTTCGTCGATCCCGGTGCCGGTGGCGTCCAGGGTGACGGAGCCCGCGATATCGGGGACGCGTTTGATGCAGACGAGGATATTCATCTCATCTCCTGATGCGCTCATTATCGGGGTCGAACAGCGGCGTCGAATCGACCGACGCCACCGTCACGGGAAAGAACTCCTCCATGTACACGACCTGCAGACGGTTGCCCAGCACCGCCTCGGCGGGTGGGAGGAACGCCATGAGCACGTGTTTGCCCAGGCTGGGGGCCGATCCCGCCGAGGTGACATACGCGGGGCGACCGTGCCCGTCGATCAGCGGATCGCCGTCCGCGGAGACGATGGGTTCCCCACCGAGCATGTACCGTTTCTCCCCGCTGGCACTCGTGTGATCGTCGACGGTGAGCGAGCACAGCACCGTCTTCGGCTCCTCCTCGCGGTGGCGCAGATGCGCGGCCTTGCCGACGAAGTCCTGGGATTTCACCTTCGGTCGGCTCATCCCGACCTCGACGACGCTGCGTTCGGAATCGAGCTCGGCGCCGAATGCGCGGTAGCCCTTCTCGATCCGACCGGTGGTGCCGTAGACGCCGAGACCGACGGGGACCAGCCCGTGCTCGTATCCGGCGTCCATGAGCATGTCCCACACCTTCAGCCCCGATTCCATCGGCACGTAGAGCTCCCAGCCGAGGTCGCCGACATAGGAGATGCGGGAGGCGAGCACCTCTAGCGAACCGATTTCGATCGCCCGGGCGGTGCCGAACTTGAATGCCTCATGGGAGACATCGGCACTGGTGAGACCGCTGAGGATGTCGCGGGCTCGCGGTCCCCACAGCCCGATCGTCGTCCACGAACTCGTGAGGTCGGCGATCTGCGCCCCCGTATCCGGCAGTCGATCGCCGAACCATTTCACGTCGACCATTCCGTGGGCGGCGCCCGTGACGACGCGGAACCGGTCGTGCGCCAGGCGAATGATCGTCAGGTCCGAACGGAATCCGCCGTTCTCATCGAGGATCGGGGTGTAGACGACCCGACCGATGGCGACATCCATCTGCGCCAGTGCGATGGCCTGGACCGCGTCGAGGGCGGCGGGGCCGAAGACGTCGAAGATGACGAAGCTGGAGAGGTCGACGAGCCCGGCCCGCTGCCGCATCGCCAGGTGCTCGGCGTTGATGATCGGGGACCACCATCGGGAATCCCATTCGGTGGTGCGGTCCATGACCGCGTCGCCGAACTCCTCGAGCAGGCCGACATTCGACTCATACCACTGCGGTCGCTCCCACCCGCCGGCTTCGAAGAACACCGCCCCGAGATCGACTTCGCGCTGCCACATCGGGGAGCGGCGGACGTCACGGTCGCTGGCCCACTGCTCGCCGGGGTGGACGATCCCATAGGTCTTGTTGAACGCTTCAGAGGTACGGGCTCTGACGTGGGTTCGGGTGCGCTGGTGAGAGTGGAAGCGCGCGATATCGGCGCCCTGCACATCGATCTCCGGACACCCGTCCGTCATCCATTCGGCCACGGCGCGACCGACTCCCGGCCCTTCCTTCACCCACACGGCAGCCGCCGACCACAAGCCCTTCACCTGCGGTGATTCGCCGAGGATGGGCGCCCCGTCCGGGGTCAGGGAGAGCAGGCCGTTGATGGCATAGCGGATCTCGACGTCCGGGTTCGACAGCACCTCGGGCATGAGTTCGACGGCCTGTTCGAGCTGCGGATCGAAGTCCTCGTCCGTGAACGGCATCTCCGTGGGCGAGAGCTTCGCTGCCTCTATCGAGGGGATCTCATCGGGGTCGTGGAGGATCGGCCGGTGGGCGTAGGAGCCGATCTCCATGTCGGAGCCGTGCTGACGTTCGTAGCAGAAGGTGTCCATGTCCCGCACGATCGGGAACGAGATCTCCCCGGGGCGTTCGGCCAGCTGCGGGACGGGCCCGGCGCTGATCATCTGGTGGACCGCCGGAGTCAGCGGGATCGCGGCTCCGGCCATGGCGGCGATCCGCGGGGACCAGACACCGCAGGCGATGAGGATGCGGTTCGTCGCGATCTCGCCCTTCGTCGTGTGCACGGCGACGATCAGCCCGTCATCGACATCGATGCCGGTCACCTCGGTGTTGGGCGAGACCGTGAGCGCTCCCTTGGCTTCGGCGGATTCGCGCATCATCGTGCCCGCTCGGACCGAATCGACGACTCCGACCGTCGGAGTCCAGAAGGCGCCGAGGATGACCTCGGGATCGAGGAACGGCACCTTCTCGGCGACCTCGGCGGGGGTGACGAGCGAGGATTCGATGCCCCACGAGCGTGCCGAGGCCATGCGCCGCCGCAGCTCCTCCATGCGCTCTTCGGTGCGGGCGACCTCGAAGCCGCCGGACTCGGTGAAAACCCCGAGTTCCTTGTACTGGCGCATGCTGTCGAGGGTGAGGTCGGTGATCTCACGCGAGTGATCGACGGGGAAGATGAAGTTCGAGGCATGCCCGGTCGAACCGCCGGGGTTCGGCAGCGGGCCTTTGTCGACCTGGACGATATCGGTCCAGCCGAGCTCGGCGAGATGATGGACCAGACTGTTGCCGACGATGCCGGCTCCGACAACGACGACGCTGGCCTGGGCGGGGACGGAAGCCATGAGCAGGCTCCTCTCTGAAGGCATCTTCGCCTACACCGGCATCGTTGCGAATTATGCAACGATGCGCGCTATGTGGAACTGCGTACGATGATCGTCCTCCGCCGAGGCGGGAGTGTCAAGAGGGTGGGCAGTGCCCGCTTCGAGGCAGAGCTGAGCAGTGAAACTGCCGTCAGTGTGTCAGTGCCGGCTGTGTGCGGTTCAGTGTTCGCGCCAGCCGAGGCGAGCCGAGATGTCGGCGGCGGCCTGAGTGAGCAGATCTCTGGCAGAGGCGGCCTTGTCCGCGGTGAACCGGAAGCTCGGTCCCGACGCGGAGATCGAGGCGATGACGTCGCCGTGGGCATTGCGCACGGGAGCGGACACCGCGGTCAGCCCGACCTCGAGCTCATCGACGACGAGCGAGAATCCGGTGGCGGCCACCTCGGCGACCTGGGTGAGAAGCTGCGCAATCGAGGTCACCGTGTGCGGGGTGTAGCGGGTCAGCTTCGCACCCAGGGTCTCGCGGATGCCTGCCTCGCTCAGCCCCGAGAGCAGGACCTTGCCGTTGGAAGTCGCGTGCAGCGGAATGCGCTGCCCGACCCAGTTGTGGCTCTGCACCGAGGAGGACGACGAAGCCTGATCGAGGTAAAGGGCGGCGCCGTCGGAGAGGACGGCGACGTTGACCGTCTCGCCGGTCGCCTCGGCGAGCATCTTGGTGATCGGGCGGGCCTCCTGAACGATGTCGAGACGCGCGGTCGTTGCTCCGGCGAGGCGGAGGATGGACAGGCCCAGGCGATATCTGCCTCGGTGGTGGTCCTGTTCGACGAGTCCGCGGGCCTCGAGGGTGGAGACGATGCGCGAAGCCGTCGACTTGTGCACGCCGAGTTCACCGGCGATCTCGGTGATCCCGGCGAGCCCTGTGCGGGCGATGATCTCGAGGATCGTCACGGCCCGATCCACGGATTGGACGCCGCCCGAGCCCGCATCTTTGCTGCTCATTTCGAAACTCTAACTCACGACGCGCAACCCGGCCAGAGTCTGATGACGTGGGGTAGGGTGAGTGCGGTTGGTGGGCCTCGATTCCGCCGACCCCCTTTCCCCAACGGAGCTGAGCACGATGAGCAATGGGACCCAGTCGATCGACCGGGCGGCAGAGATATTGTCGTTGGTTGTGAGGTCCGACGAACCGATCTCCTACACCGAGGTGGTCGAAGAGACCGCATTGGCTCGGTCGACGGTCTCGCGGCTGCTCTCCGCCCTCGAACGCAACGGTCTGGTCGAACGCGACGGTGACGGCCTCTACCGGGGCGGATCGCTGTTCGCGACCTATGCTTCCCGCTTCGACCGGGTGGAGAACCTCGTCGCCGCGGCCGATCCGACCCTGCAACGCCTCAGCGAGGAGACCGGCGAGACGGTCAACCTCGCCATGCCGGGGCCCAAAGGAGTCGTCCAGGTCGCTCAGGTCGATTCGACGTTCGTCCTCGGCGCCACGAACTGGGCCGACGTTGAGGTTCCGCCGCACTGCTCGGCTCTGGGCAAGGTCATGTTCGCCTATGACGTCATCCCGCTGCCGACCGGCAGGCTGGAGCGTCGTACCGAGAAGACCTTGGGCTCACGCAAGGAGCTCACCGACGACCTCGACACGGTTCGCGATCGCGGATTCGCCATCGTCCACGAAGAGTTCGAGATCGGCCTCGACGCCCTGGCCGCACCGGTGTTCGGCATCGACGGAGACGTCGTCGCAGCCGTGGGAATCTCCGGACCGACGATGCGCATCGCCGAACACCACGATCGCCTCGGTGCGCTGCTCGTCGACGAAGCGGGACTGCTCTCGCGCAGTCTCAAACGCAAGGTCACCCACCGGTAGACGAGCCGAAAATAGGTCACTAACGGATATTTCCCGGCGTTGAAAGTATCCGTTAGTGACCTATTTTTGAGTGCGGTGGCTTCTCACCACGCGGTCGAGACCTCTTCGGCACCGCCGAGTGCTGCGAGCTGCTTGCGGCGCCAGACCTCGGTGTCCTTGATCTGATTGAACGTATAGATGTGCAGACCGGCCACGCCCATATCCGGGTCGTCGAGCACCGGGGCGATCTTGTCGAGGAACTTCCGAGGGTTGTACCCGCCGGGCTTGGCCATCCGCGTGAACGTCGCCGTGTTCTTGCGCAGGAACCGCGTGGATTCGCCCACCCCGATCTTCGTCGCGACTCGGGCGAGCTTTCCCAGCTCCACTTTCCCGGCGATGCCGAGGACCAGCGGCAGTTCGATGCCGCGCGCTCGCACCCTGCCCACCCACGAGGCGGTGAGGGCCGGGTCGAAGCACAGGTTCGACACCAGGTGTGTGGCGTAGTCGCGTTTGTCCCACATGGCCTGAATGGTCACATCGTCGGGGATGATCGGGTGCGATTCCGGATAGGCGCTGACGCCGATGTGCTGGAACGGTGCGGCCATGCTCGAAAGATCGACGAGGAGGTCGTGCGCACCGGCGTACCCGCCGGCCGGGGGAGTGGCGTCCCCCGCGGGGACGAAGATCCGGTCCACGGCCGCCTCGGCGAGGCGATCGACGATCTCCGTGAGTTCGGGTCTGCCGTGGATCATCCGCGCCGCGAGATGAGGCACGGCGCGGAACCCCAGGGCTTGGAGCTGCTCGGCCGTGGACAGGGTCGCCTCGAGGGTCAGCCCCGTCGACGCAGTCACCGTGATCTCGCGGCCGGGCGCCACGTATTCCTCGATGCGTTCGACGATTCCGGCCGTGGGCAGAACCTCGTAACGGGCGGTGGTCAGGAGAGTGCGCAGCGTTGTCTGTGACATCCTCGTCTCCTTCTCGGAGGTCGATTCATGAAACTCGGAGTTCGAGTCCCTTGCGTCCCGGTGTGTCCGATCCTACACTCATTATACCCATGATATGGGAATCAAGTTCCATAATATAAAACTGTGCGAGCAGGGGGAACACCATGGATAACAATGTCCCGTCAGTGGATCAAAGCGACAGAGAAGTCCCGATCAACCTTCGTCAATCCGGCCCCACCCCGGTGGAAATGCTCATCGACACCCGTGTCCGCAAGTCCCCTTACTGGGAGCTGTCCATGCAGCAGGGCTGCTGGCGGGCGTCGATCTACAACCGGATGTATCACCCGCGCGGCTACATTCCCCGCGACGAGGGCGGGATGATGGCCGAGTACCAGCCCCTCGTCAATGACGTCACCCTGTGGAACGTCGCCGTCGAACGGCAGATCCAGGTCAAAGGCCCCGACGCCGAGGCGTTCGTCAACTTCGTCATCACCCGTGACGCAACGAAGATCCCGGTGATGCGCGCCCGCTACGTCATCCTGTGCAACGAGGCAGGCGGCATCCTCAACGATCCGATCCTGCTGCGGGTCGGCATCGACGAATTCTGGTTCAGCCTCTCCGACACCGACCTCATGCTCTGGCTGCAGGGGGTCAACGTGGGCGGCCGATTCGACGTCACGATCAGCGAGATCGACGTCGCTCCCGTGCAGGTCCAGGGCCCGAAGTCCGTCGACGTCATCGCCGATCTCGTCGGGGAGGAGGGACGCACACTGCCGAGCTATGGACTCATGGAGGCTCAGGTCGGCGGCCGCGACGTCATCATCTCCCAGACCGGATTCACCGGTGAGAAGGGCTACGAGATCTATCTCAAGGATGCGACGAAGTACGCCGAGGACATGTGGAACGCCGTCCTGGAAGCCGGCGCACCCTACAACCTCAAGGTCGTCGCCCCCAGCCATCACCGCAGGATCGCTGCGGGCATCCTCTCATGGGGCCAGGACATGGACTTCGAGACACTCCCGTTCCAGGTCAACCTGTCCTACCAGGTGCCGCGGAAGAAGGAGGCCGACTATATCGGAAAGGCCAGGCTCGAAGAAGTGCGCGGGCTGATCGAAGCCGGAACCCCGCCGTATCGCACGCAGCTGGTGGGTCTGCTGGTCGGCGGGAAGCCGATCACAGACTATGCACCCGACTTCTGGCTCGTTTCCGCTTCCGCCGACGGAGAGGCAGTCGGGTACGTGACCTCGCCGTGGTATTCGCCGGAACTCGAAGCGAATATCGCGATGGCGCACGTGCCGGTGTCGGCGACCGAGCTCGGCACCGAATACTGGGTGCATCTGCCGGAGCCGTTCGCGGATACTCCCGGAGTCCCGGTTCGCGCCGAGGTGGTCGAGATGCCGTTCCGCCCGAGTGTGAACCCCAACCAGCGTGAGCGTCTGAAGATGCGCGGCCTCGACGCCGCCGTCTGAGCCGACTCCCGTTCCTCGAGACCGAGCGCGGTCGCCGTTGCGCAAAGCCGGCGGCCGCGTTCGCATGCCGGCATCACGCGCCGTTGGTGCCGAATCCTCCCGTTGGTAATGCCGGCATCCCTCACCCGGAGTGGCTTCTCCTACCGATGACAGAGCACCCCTCACCCGCAGCCACAAACCACTCCGGTGCAAAGGGGTGATATGTCGCTGAGGGTGCGGGTTGCCGGCGTCGGTGCGGAACGCGACCAACGGTGAGGGATGCGCGGCCAGCAGCACGAAGCGGGGGATCCCGCGATCACTTTCCGCGCAGCGCCCTGACCTTCGCGAGGAGCTCGTTCTCCGCATTCGGGCCGGCTTTGACGCCGCGCGGCAGCCGGAACATGAAGACGATTCCGATGACCAGCCACAGTCCGAACATCGCCCACGACTGCCACGCCAACTGCGCGGAGACCGGGGTGATCGGCAGGTAGAGGACGAAGAGGATGAGAGTGAGCACGGCCGAGACGACACCGATGGCGAAACCGGAATTGCCCTTGCCGCCGATGCGCAGCGGACGGTTCATCGCCGGTTCGCGCTTGCGCAGGACGAGGAACGCGACGCTGACGAGGAAATAGGCGATGACGATCGCCGGGGAACCCGCATCGACGATCCAGCCGAGTGCCGCCGAGCCCAGGAACGGTGCCAGAGCCGAGAGCGCACCGATGAAGAGGATCGAGTTGACGGGGGTGCGGTAGCGCGGGTGCAGCTTGCCGAACCAGGCCGGGATCATGCCGGCCACGGCCATCGCCCACATGAGGCGAGACGACCCCATGAGGAAGGCGTTCCACGAGGTGATGATGCCGGCCAGACCACCGGCGATGACGAGCTTGCCCCAGATGGCGGAGTTGAACATGGCCGTGAGCGCGTCCGCGGTGACGAGATCGTGGGTGGCCAGTTCCGAGGCGGGCATGGCCAGCGAGGTCATCCAGATGATGATGACGTAGAAGGTGATCGCCATGAGCACCGAGATGACGACGAGCTTGCCGATCTTCGCCGGAGGCAGGTTGATCTCCTCGGCTGACTGCGGGATGACGTCGAAGCCGACGAAGAGGAACGGGACGACCGCGACGACGGCGATGAAACCGGACCCGCCCCCGGTGAACAGCGGCTCGGCATTGGCCGCCTCGCCGCCGGTGAGACCGCCGGCCAAGAGCATGAGGGCGACGATGATGAGGAAGGAGACGACGAAAGTCTGCACGAGTGAGGCGACCTTCACACCGCGGATGTTGATCCAGGAGATGATGATCGCGGTGACCGTGCCGACGAGGGCCCAGGTCAGGTACACATCGAAGTCGGCGATCGTCCACAGTTTGACGAATTCGAGATCCGGGAACAGGTAGAGGGCCGTCTTCGGCACGGCCACGGCTTCGAACATGACGACGCTGATGTAGCCGCCGGTGATCGCCCATGAGCCGAAGAGGGAGACTCGTGGCCCCATCGCACGGATGAGGTAGTTGTGCTCACCTCCGGCATGCGGCATGGCGGCCACGAGCTCGGAGTACACGGTGCCGACGAAGCACATGATGATGCCGCCGACGACGAATGCGAGGATGGCACCCATGGTGCCGGCGCCGGACAGCCATTCACCGGTGAGGACGACCCAGCCGAAGCCGATCATGGCACCGAAGCCGATGAAGAGCGCATCGATCGAGCCGAGGGCTTTGACGAAGCCGTGATCTCGATCTGTTGTTGCCGTCTGCGGTTGACTCATGGTTCCCTCGACACTTCTCTGTGGATGGACGATCAGATACGGGCAGCGCCGCGGGCACGTGTGGTCCCGCGGTGTTCCGATAAGGCAGAGTAGCAGGATTCTGACCGTTACCGGTGAGTTGACTGCGCGTGGTTTCATTCCGGGCCGATGGTGCTACATTGCGTGAGTGCACAGCTCACATCGCTCAGCGATCGTCCGCGTCATCGCGGGCTATCTGGCAGCACTGGTCACCGGTACCACTCTGCTCATGACCCCGGCGGCCACCGTCGCTGACGGCGGCATCTCGCTGCTCAAGGCTCTCTTCACCGCCACCTCGGCGCTCAGTGTCACCGGACTCGTCGTCCTCGACACCGGTCAGGACTACACCCTCTTCGGCCAGATCGTCATCATCTGCCTCATCCAGGCCGGCGGTCTCGGCGTGCTCCTGCTCACCACCCTGCTCGCCTTGCTGCTGGCGGGAAAGGCCGGCCTGCGGCTTCGCCAATCCGTGGCTTCGGAGACCAAGAGCGACGCGATCGGCGGTGTCAAACCGCTCGTTTTGCGCATCACGGCACTGACCGTCGGGACGGAGCTCGTGGTCGCCTCGGTGCTGTTCTGCCGGTTCTTCCTCCACTACGACGAACCCGTCACGGCGGCTCTCTGGGACGCGATCTTCCACGCGATCTCCGCGTTCAACAACGCCGGCTTCGGGCTGCGCCAGGACAGCCTCGTCGACTATGTGGCCGACCCGTTCATCTGCGGTCCGATCGGGCTGGCGGTCATCCTCGGCGGGCTCGGCTATCCCGTCCTCATCGAACTCGTCCGGCGGTACCGAACCCCGCTGAAATGGGGTCTGACGACGCGGATCATTGTCGTGCTCACCCCGGTTCTGCTCATCGGCGGCACCGTCTTCATCGCAGTCATCGAGTGGAACAACGCCGCGACGACGGGCCACCTCGATGCGTGGGGGAAGATCCAGGCAGCGGCGTTCCAATCGACGATCACGCGCACGGCCGGGTTCAACTCGATCGACATCAGCCAGATGCACACGGCGACGTGGTTCGGGATGGATGTCCTCATGTTCATCGGCGGCGGACCGGCGGGCACGGCGGGCGGTGTGAAGATCACGACGATGGCCGTGCTCGCGGCGACGACGTGGACGGAGGTCAGCGGCGGCCGGTCTGTCACCCTGTTCGGTCGCCGCATCTCCCGGGACGTGCACCGGCAGGCGACGACGGTCATCGTCCTGGCCCTGGGGTGGGTGCTGCTCGCGACGATGGTCATCCTGCTCTTCGACCCGAGATTCGGCCTCAGCCGGGTCCTCTTCGAAGTCATCTCCGGCTTCGGGACGGTCGGCCTGTCGACCGGGATCACTGCGGATCTGTCCGCCCCCAGCCAGATCGTCCTCATCCTCACCATGGCGCTCGGCAGGCTGGGGCCGGTGACCGTGGCATCCGGCCTGGCCCTGCGCGAGCGCCCCATCCGCTACGAACTGCCGAAGGAGCGTCCGCTGATCGGCTGAGTTCCGCAACATCGAGAGCCGAAACATCGACCGCTGAGACCTTTGCCGAGGCGGCCCCGACGTCACATCGGGACGCGGAATGAGATCCGCGGCCCAGAAAGGACACGACCATGAACGAGAAGAAGAACTGGATGGCGCGGTCAGCGTCGTTCTTCACCGGCGACCCCTCGCCGTTGGCGAAGGACGGTGCGGTGGCCGTGATCGGGCTCGGCCGCTTCGGCGGGTCCCTGGCGCGTGAACTCGCCGAACACGGGGTCGAGGTCATCGGCGTCGACCACGACGATTCGGTCGTGGCCGAATTCGCCGACGTCCTCGCTCATGCCTCCCGCGCCGATGCCACCGATGAGGTGGTGCTGCGACAGCTGGGCATCGACGAGGTCTCTCGCGTCGTCATCGCCATCGGCAGCGACCTCGAGGCGAGCATCCTCGTGGCTTCGCGGATCCTCAAACTCGGCAATCGGCACATCTGGGCGAAGGCGATCAGCGAAACCCACGCCGAGATCCTCCACCAGCTGGGCATCGGCAACGTCATCAGCCCCGAGAACGATATGGGTCGCAGGCTTGCCCACCTGATCAGGGGGCATATCTCGGACTTCCTGCCCATCGACGAGGATTTCGTCCTGGCCCGCACCACTCCGCCGGTGCGCACGGCCGACGTGCCCTTGGCTTCGCTGGGGCTGCGCACGGCGTACGACGTCACGATCGTCGCGTTCAAACGTCGCGGCGGCACCCACTGGGACATCGCCGATCGGGATGTCACCCTCTATGCCGACGACGAGATCCTCGTGGCCGGCAGCCCGAAGAAGGTCGAAGCGTTCAGTGAATTGGACAAGGACGCCGACGCATAGGTCGACGTCCTTGGACGATCGGCATTCCCTCGCCGAGGCGGCGCTTGACGTTTCAAGGCCCTCGCTGAGGCGGCCCCGTAGTCGGGTGCAGGCGATCGGGGCGCTGCTGAGGGCTTCAGTCGCCGAGGTCGACGACCTCGAACTCGAGGAGATTCGCCTGCTCGGAGACCGGCTTCTTTCCGCTGGACTCGTGGGCGGATGAGCGGTTGGCGCGCCAGTTCTCGAAGTCTTCGCGGGTTGCCCACTGGGTGTAGACGAAGTACTGGTCCCCGCCGGCCACCGGGCGCAGCAGCTGGAAGCCCTCGAAGCCGGGAGCCCCGTCGACCGAATGCTTGCGTTCGGCGAAGCGCTTCTCGAGTTCGGCGCGAGCTGGTTCGGGGACGGAGAGCGCGTTGATGGCGACGACTGACATGGTTGCTCCTGTTCGGGTTGGCAGCTGAGTCACTTCGACCCTACGGCTTCGACCCGAGTGCTGTCTGAGGAGTCCGATTGTTCGTCCGCAGAGTCTCAGATCCGCCGTCGACGACCTCGAGCTGGGTGAAGATCAGTCCGGGGGAGTGGACGTCGGCGGCGCGACGGATGCGTTCGGCGGTGAGTTCGCTGATCGTGGGGAACTCGGCGTCGCCGGCAGCGGTCGCACCGTCTGTGCCGACCGCGCCTTCTGCTGCCTGACCGTTTGCTCCGGCCGCGCCGGTCCGCTCGACTCCGCCATCAGCTGCCGTCACCACGGCCCGGGCCGTCTTCGACCGCAGCGGCTCCGGGGTCTGCACGAGCACGAACGATCGGGACCCCTGATCCCGATCGTTCGCGGCCATCACGGCCTGTGCTGTGGTCCCGGACCCGGCGAAGAAGTCCAGGACGATGGCATCGGGGTCGAAGAACGTCTGCGAGGCCACGAGCGCCTTGACCAGCTCGACCGGCTTCGGATAGCTGAATACGCCCGCCAAGCCCAGCGGCTCCAGATCGTTCTGCCCGCCGAGCGCCTTGATGATCGAATACAGCTTCGAACTCGCCTTCTCCGCCGGGGTCACCCGCACCACCGCATGCTTGTCCTCGCTGCCCCAGGGGCGCAGGATGTACTCGCCCGATGCCAGCTTTGCGTCCACCTCGGCGAGTTTCCCCTCGCCCTTGACGGCGACGATGTCCTCGTACATCAGCCGCCGCTCGGACCCGCGCGCGTATCGGCCGAAGCCGGCGCGCAGCACATCCGTTTCGACAAGCATCCGCCTGCCGTCGATGACCTCGAGCTTCGCCGGTGACTTCTTCTCTGTGAGGAACGGCCCGACCCGGCTCGCATCGCGGGCCCATACGTGCACATAGTCGTGCCCGCGCACGAAGGAGCGCGCATTGCCGCCGCCCTTCGCGCGCTGATGGATGAGCGTGCCCAGCGAATTGTCCTCACCGAAGATCTCGTGCCCGAGCAGCTGAGCCCACGCACTCTCCTTGTCATCGAGATGGAGGAACAGCACCCCGTCCTCGCGCATGAGCTCACGCGCGAGCAGCAGCCGCGGCGTCATGAACGACAGCCAACTCGCGTGATCGTGCCCGTGATCTTTGTAGGTGTGCGCGTTGCCCGTGTTGTACGGCGGATCGATGTAGACGACCTTGACCTGCCGGCGGTGCGTGGCCAGCAGGGCGGTCAGCGCGGGCAGATTGTCCCCGACGACGAGCAGATTCTCGTGTGGATCGGGAACGTGAGTGGTACCGTCGACGTCCCGCAGATGCGGACGACCATCACCGAGGTGGCCCTTCGGCGCAGGGTCACCGTCCACGAGGCGGGACCCAGGTTCCTGTTCACCCTGACCGGGGCAAGGCCCGGGCTCGGCATCGGCGATGAGGCGGCGACCGAGTGCGAAAGCGGCGGCCTTGCCGGTCCACTCCAAGACGGTCGTCATCCTTCTCCTTCTCCCCGAACGGTGCCAAGATTGCTGTATGAGTATTTCACGAGTGGCCGTGGTCGGTGCCGGCATCCTCGGCGTCGCCGCCGCCCGCGAAGTCACCACGAGGTTCCCCGACGCCGAGATCACCGTCTTCGACAAAGCCGAGAGCGTCGCTGCACATCAGAGCGGCCACACTTCCGGAATCGTCGACTCCGGACTCGACCAGAAGCCCGGCTCAGCGGAGGCGAAACTCACCCGTCGGGGCCTCGAGCTGCTCATTCCCTATATGGCTGAGTCAGGCGTCCCCTACAGGGAATGCGGGCAGCTGCTCATCGCCCAGAACACCGATGAGGCCGAACGCCTCGAAGAGATCTTCGCCCGCGCCAAAGACAACGAGGTTCCAGGCGCCAGACTGCTCGAGCGTCACGAGATCGGAGTCGTCGAACCGGCCGTCAGGGGAGTCCTCGGGCTCTTCTCACCCCATGCGGCCATCGCCGACTTCTCGGCGTTCACCGCAGCGCTCGCCTCCGATGTGCGCGCCGCCGGAGGGACATTCCGCTTCGGAACCGAGGTCACCGGATTCGACACCATGAGCAACGAAGTCCGACTGCGTGGGCGCTCGGTTCCGGCAGATGACTCGCCGACGGGGGACGGGGCCGCAGCCGGAGAGTCCGATGAGGACGACTGTGGTGCGAACACGGCCGGCGAACGGGGCGGGTCGGGTAAGGATGCCGTCGATGACCAGGTCCACGACCGCGACCAACGCGACGATCAGGTCCATGACCGTCCGCGCACCTATCGCGGAGAAGAGGACCGCGAACCCGTCATCGGCATTGCAGACGAGCTGCGCGAACGCTTCGGACAGCAGGACTGGTTCAAACAGGCCGAATCGACGCTCGGCGAGTGGACGCAGAAGGTCTCCGACGCGTGGGCGAACCGCGACGGCTCACGCCTCGGCGACTCTGGCTCACGCCTCGGCGACTCTGGCTCACGCGCCGGTGACGCTCCCAGCGGCAGGTCGCGCAGCGAGGCACCAGCCGAGGAAGTGCTCGGCAGCTTCGACATCGTCATCGTCTGCGCTGGTCTCCAGACCGATCGCCTAGCAGTCGCTGCGGGACTCGATGCCGAACCGAGGATCGTGCCCTTCACCAGCGACTTCTACCGAAGCCCGGCCACCGACACCGAGGTGGTCCGCGGCATCATCGGGTCCGTCCCCGACCCGCAGGCCCCTTTCGCCGAAACCTCGATCGTGCGCGGACTCGACGACGGGCTCATCCTCGGACCGAACACCTTCGTCGCCCTCGGCCGTGAAGCCTACGATCGGCACGGATTCGACCTCGCTGACATCACCTCGACGGCCAGATCCAAGGGGTTCTGGAAGTTCGCCGCACAGACTGCGAAGACAGCGGCCCGCGGAGTCAAACCCCTGGTGAGCAAGACAGCCTTCGTCGACGGAATCCGCCGCTTCGTCCCGGAGCTCGACCCGAACGCCGTGGCGCCCGGGACCCGCGGAGTCCGAGCTCAGGCGATGACCGCCGCAGGCGAACTCGTCGACGATCTCACCATGACCAGGCGCGGCAGGCTGACCGTGGTCAGGTCCGTGCCGAAGTGGGCTGCCACCTCGGCGCTGGCGATTGCTGAAACGATCGTCGATCGGGCCTTCGAGAACGCGGCCCGCTGAGATCTCCTCGCCGGCGGTCCGTGCCGCGCTGACGCTCCCAACTGACCTGCACGGCCGCTCTGGGGCGCAGACAGCTCTTATGGTAACTTAGCTTAGGCTAACCAAACTATAAGCGAAAGGGACTATGCCTGTGCCCGCGATTCGACCCGCCTCCACCTCGACGTCTCCGACATCGGCGGTCCGCCGGCGCCGACTGGCGGCCCTGACCTTCGCCTTTGCTCTGGCGCTCACCGGGTGCGGTGGCGGTTCCGCCGACGGGGCCGATGCGGAACGGGCGAGTGCAGGCAGCGTCGACGACGCCTTCGGCTCCGTTGACATCGGGAAGGCCGACCGTGTGGTTGCTCTCTCCGTCTCCGATGCGGACGCTGCTCTTTCCGTGGGTGTGGTCCCAGTGGCGATGACCGAAGCTCCGGTCGAACCCGTGATGTCGTGGGCGGAGGAGACGAGCGAGGCGGCGCAGACGGCGATCGACGATGCGGCAGAGGACCACCCGGATCTCACCGACAGGTCCTTCCTCGTCGCGCTCTTCCACAGTCCCGACGAGGTGGGAGTGCTGACCGATCGGGACTCGGCCACCGTCCAGTTCTTCAGCGAACTCGGGCTGACGCTCGACCCCGTGGCCGACAAGATGGCCGACGGATCGGTCCCCGGCAGTCTGTCCTTGGAGAAGCTCGACGCGGCGGCGGTCGGATCATGACCGGGACCAGCGCGGTCAATTCTTCGGCGGAGCAGACCGGTTCGGTCTCAGCCCTGTGCACATGGACCGAAATCGGTTCTGACGAGAACTGGAGGCTGCAGGTGGAACTTCCCACCTCAGCCATCCCCGCCGAGGCGGTCCCCGGAGACGAGCAGGAGATCTTCGTCGACCTCAACGGAGTCACCGACCGGCGGAATGTGCCCGGCGGGATCATGACCCGGCGCTCAGCCCGGAACGAGGCTGGCGACAGTGTCGACGGTGCCGACGCGACGAGGTATTCGATCGAGCTGCCGGTTCCGCGGGGGTATCGCGGGGCGCTTCGCTTCCTGCCCGTGCCGCGAGGACTCCAGGTCGCCGACCGTCCGACCTGGCTCGATGTCCTCGAGCGGGGATTCGTGCCCGCCGGTGACCACGACCTGCGCACGGTCACGGACATGCGCAGGAAACAGGTCCTCGAGCTCGCCGCACCCGATGCCCGGCCCCTGATCTGGACGGGTGGGGACCGGCCGGTGACCGACCCCCACAGCGGGGCAGGCGAAGGTCGATCCGACGTCGACGAACAGGTCATCACCCTCGGTTCCGCGCCGAGGCGGATCTGGACCCACAGGCCGCAGCGAGGTCCCGCCTCGGCTCCGGTGCTCGTCGTCTTCGACGGAGAGCGGTTCATCCGCGGGGGACTGCTCGCTGCGATCGACGAGCTTGTGTCTCCTCCGTCGGTGGTTATCGCCGTCGACCATGCACCCGTCGGGGACGACGGCCCCGACGAGGACGCGGCCGTCGGCCAGCGCGCCGATGACCTCGTGATGAATCCGCGGTTCTGCGACAGCGTCCTCGCACTCGTTCGTCAGATGGCGCCGGAGGTTTCGGCCCGCACGATCGTCGCGGGCGCCTCGTACGGCGGACTGGCCGCGGCTTTCTTCTCCCTGCGACATCCGGAAGCGTTCCGCGGGATCTGCCTTTCGCCGTCGTTCTGGGAATCCGACGATCGGGGGCGCAGGATCTGGGATCTCTCGCCGAGCCGAGCCGACGGTGAGCCGGGTGGAACCGCGGGAGAACCGGAATCTCCGACGTTGGAAACCCGGACGACGACCGTCGCTCATCCGACGTTCAGTGTCGACCACGGGATCCTCGAGTCTGTCATTGCGGACTCAGTAGCCGAGGCGACCGAGGAGTTCGCTGCTCGCGGCATCGACTTCGTACCCCGACCGTTCGTGGGCGGGCACGAGTATCTGTGGTGGCGCGAACTCATGCTCGTCCGTCTGGCCGAAGTCCTGGCGGAGTAGGCCCCCTCGCGTCAGCGGCGGTCAGGGCGCACCCGAAGTGGGGGAGTCGCCTCGGCGAGGGTTTTCTGCACCGTTGATCGGTGCCGTTGATCAATCGGCATGGCGTTCGAGGAACTCGTAGACCTCGGTGTCGTCGACGCCGGGAACCGCACCGGGCGGGACCGCGGCGAGCAGGGAGGCGTGCATGCGGGCTGATGGCAGCGCCTGATCCTCCCATTTCTCGGCCAGGTCATCCGGGGCCTGCCGGCAGCAGGACGGATCCGGGCATCCGGACTGCGAGCGGATCGGTGACTCCCGTCCTTCGAACCAGCGGACGTGGGAGAACGGGACGCCGACGCTGATGGCGAAGTCGCCGCCGGGCAGCACGCGTGCGGTGCACCAGAACGATCCGTGAGGGGTATCGGTGTACTGGTAGTAGGGGCTGAAGCGGTCGGCGACGCGGAAGACGGTGCGCGATGTGAAGCGTTTGCACGCGAACTGTCCCTCGATCGCACCCAGCGGATCGGTGGGGAACGGCAGCCCGTCATTCGAGTACGCCTTGTGGATCGTGCCGGAATTGTGGACCTTCATGAAGTGCACGGGCAGCCCGAGGTGCTCGGTGGCGAGGTTTGTGAACCGGTGGGCAGCCATCTCGTAGCCGACGCCGAACATATCGCGCAGATGCTCGACGGAGAGCACCCGCTTCTTCTTCTCCTCCTCGAGCATCGGCACGGCCGCGGACTCGGGCAGCAGGATCGCGGCCGCCAGATAGTTCGCCTCGACGCGCTGCTGGAGGAATTCGTGGAAGTCCTTCGGGGAGTCATAGCCGAGCACATGCGGAGCCAGGCTCATGAGCAGGTGCGACCGCGGATCGAACGCGGCGTCGGCGTTGGGTAGATACAGCCGTTTGTTCGCGGTATCCGAGATCGACCGGGTCGATTCGGGCAGGTCGGAGACGTAGTGGAGGCTGAAGCCGAGCTTCTCGGCGATGAGCGCCGTCTGCCGCTGAGACACCGTTCCGGATTCGTAGCCGACGAGGTCTAGCAGCTCGGCGGCGGTGGCCTCGAGGTCGGCGAAGTAGTTGTTCTTCTCCTTCATCCGTTCCCGCAGCTCACGGTTGGCCCGCCTGGCCTCCTCCGGTGTGGCCGCACGCCGTTCCAGGGCCTCGCCGAGCTGGCGTTGAAGCCCCACGATCGCCTCGAGGGCGTCGGCCGGCAGCGACTTGATCCGCACCTGCGGCAGGCCCAGGGCAGAGTACATGGGGGAGGCCTGATTGCGTTCGGCCTCCAGCTCGAGGGCCTGTCGTTCGTCGATCGGAGCGGGGTCGATGAGCTCGGAGACATCTGTCTTCAGCGCCTTCGCAATCGCGGCCAGGAGCGTGACAGAAGTTTCTCGCTTGCCGTTCTCGATCGTCGAGATCTGAGAGGCCGCACGCCCCACTTCCTGCCCCAGCTCGTTGAGGGTCAAACCGCGCTTCTTGCGAAAAAAGCGGATTCTTCTGCCGATGCTGAGTGGATCGGTCTGCTGATCTTCGCTCTCAACTTCCGCGCCAACGCTGTTCAAGGCGCCTCCCTCGGTTTCTGTGTGCTGGTTCACATGGTTGAAAAACAGTATGACAGAACCGCGAAATTTCTGGAACCAGAAATATCGAGATTATTCATCCAAAAATTCAGTGCGAGAGCCCTTGCGGCCCCCGCAGACTGGATACATCAACAACCCCGAGAGATCGAGAAAGAGAAGGACAATGACTGAGAACACCACGCAGAGCAGCTTGCACGATGCTGAAGCCATCCGCCGCGACTGGGCCACCAACGCCCGCTGGTCGGGAATCGCTCGCGACTACGAGCCCGAGGATGTAGTCAAACTGCGCGGTTCGCTGATTGAGGAGCACACGCTGGCCCGTCACGGAGCCGAGCGCCTCTGGAACCAGATCACCGCCGGCGACATCCACTCCGGTGACTACGTCAACGCCCTCGGTGCGCTGACCGGCAACCAGGCAGTCGAGCAGGTCAAGGCCGGCCTCAACGCCATCTACCTCTCCGGTTGGCAGGTCGCCGCCGACGCGAACGCCGCCGGCCAGACCTACCCCGACCAGTCGATCTACCCGGCCAACTCGGTGCCGCAGGTCGTCCGCCGCATCAACAACGCTCTGATGCGCGCAGACCAGATCGAGACCTCGGAAGGCAACAAGCAGGTCGATGACTGGTTCGCTCCGATCGTCGCTGATGCGGAAGCAGGCTTCGGCGGCACGATCAACGTGTACGAGCTCATGCGCTCGATGATCGCCGCTGGCGCAGCCGGTGTGCACTTCGAGGATCAGCTCGGATCCGAGAAGAAGTGCGGCCACCTCGGCGGCAAGGTCCTCGTTCCGACCTCGCAGCACATCCGCACCCTCAACGCCGCCCGCCTCGCGGCCGACGTCGAGAACGTGCCCAGCCTCGTCATCGCACGCACCGACGCCGAGGCAGCCACGCTGATGACCTCGGACATCGACGAGCGCGACCAGCAGTTCGTCACCGGTGAGCGCACCGCCGAAGGCTTCTACAAGATCACGAACGGACTCGAAGCCGGCATCGCCCGCGGCCTGTCCTACGCTCCCTACGCGGACCTGCTGTGGATGGAGACCTCGACGCCCGACCTCGAAGCTGCGAAGAAGTTCGCCGAGGCGATCCACGCCGAGTACCCGGATCAGATGCTGTCCTACAACTGCTCGCCGTCGTTCAACTGGCGCAAGCACCTCGACGATTCGACCATCGCGAAGTTCCAGCGCGAGCTCGGAGCCATGGGCTACAAGTTCCAGTTCATCACCCTGGCCGGCTTCCACGCCCTCAACTACTCGATGTTCGATCTGGCTCACGGCTACGCCCGCGAACAGATGAAGGCATACGTCGACCTGCAGGAACGCGAGTTCGCAGCCGAAGAACGCGGATACACCGCGACCCGCCACCAGCGCGAGGTCGGCACCGGATACTTCGACCTGGTTTCGACCGCGGTCAACCCGGAGTCCTCGACCACCGCACTGGCCGGCTCCACCGAAACCGCTCAGTTCCACTGAGCCGCACCGGGTTCACACCCCGCTGACCAGCGGGGATGAACCCACCCAGAACCCGGGGCGGATCGGCAGTGTTTTCACGGGGTTTACATTGTCGATCCGCTCCGTCACACCACAGACGAATCGAAACCCCGCCACGATCCCACGGGAACGCTCACGATCACGGCAGAGCCGCCTCGGCGAGGATCACCCACAGAACCAGCCGCACATTCCAGGCACACACTACGACGGGTGAGGAGAAGCCCATGTCTTACATCAAGATCAACGCGCCGCTCGAAACCGGCTTCGGCACCGTCCTTTCGGAGCCTGCTCTGACGTTCATCGCCAAGCTCCACGACGAGTTCGCCGGCACCATCTGCGACGTGCTGCGCACGCGCCGTGCCCGCGCGACCGAGATGAACGGCGGAACCCTCCCCCGTTTCAAGCCCGAGACCGCACGCATTCGCGCCGACCGCTCCTGGTCGGTCGCCGGATCCGCCGGCGCCCCCGGCCTCGAAGACCGCCGCGTGGAGCTCACCGGCCCGGTCACCGAGGATGAGGTCGTGGCGGCGCTGAACTCGCAGGCGAAGGTGTGGCTGGCCGACCTCGAAGACGCCACGAGCCCCACCTGGGCCAACGTCATCGGCGGGCAGGTCAACCTCTTCCGCGCTATCCGCGGACAGCTGCCCGGCGTCAACAACGACAACCAGCCGACCATCGGACTGCGCCCTCGCGGTTGGCACCTGCCCGAGAAGCACCTGATCTACGTCGATGACAACGGCCAGGAATTCTCAACCTCCGGTGCCCTCGTCGACTTCGGCCTGTACTTCTTCCACAACGCCCGCTACCTCATCGACAACGGCTCCGGCCCGTACTTCTACCTGCCGAAGCTCGAGTCCTCGCAGGAGGCACGCCTGTGGAACAAGGTGTTCGTCCTGGCGCAGAACATGCTGGGCATCCCGCACGGCACCATCCGGGCCACCGCGCACATCGAGACGATCACTGCGGTGTTCCAGATGGAAGAGATCCTCTTCGAGCTGCGCGAGCACTGCGCAGGTCTCGAGGCCGCCGGTTGGGACTACCTGTTCTCCGTGGTGAAGAACCTGCGCAACACCACCGACTACGTTCTGCCCGACCGCGAACGTCTGACGATGGACCTGCCGCTGATGAAGGCCTTCACGGACCGGCTCGTGGCCACCTGCCACCGTCGCGGAGCACACGCGATCGGCACGATGTCCAACCTCATGGCCGATCACCCGGATCAGGAGTTCGTGGCCTCCGAGTTCGAGCGCATGCGTGAGGACAAGGCCCGAGAGGCCTGGCAGGGCTTCGACGGCACCTGGGTGGCCGACCCGGCTCTGGTTCCGGCAGCTCTGGCCGTGTTCGACGCTGCTCTGGGATCGCAGCCGCACCAGCTGGAGAACAAGCGTCCCGATGTGCAGGTGACCAGCGAGAACATCCTCGACATCACCGGTCTCGAGCCGGTCGTGACCGAAGAGGGTGTGCGGGTGAACATCCGCGTGGCCATCGGATACATGAACGAATGGCTCGGCGGAAACGGGCACGTGGCTCTGGAGAACCAGCTCGAAGACGTGTCGACGGCTGAGATCTGCCGCTCGCAGATCTGGCAGTGGATCCGCCACGAGGTGACTCTGGACAACGGTCAGCAGCTGACCTCGCGTTTGGTGGAGCGCTACCTCGGCGAGGAGCTGGCTTTGATGCAGCGCATCGCCGATGATCACTTCGATGAGGCCGTGGAGATCTTCCGCGAGACGGCAATGGGCGAGGAGTTCGCCGAGTTCCTCACCATGCCGGCCTACACCGACCACCTGGTCGACCGGGTGTCCAAGGCCAGCGAAGCCTTCGTCGCCTAACAATTGCTACCCGACGGCGGCCCAGCAACCTCGCGCGAGGTTGCTGGGCCGCCGTCGGGTAGTTTTGGGCGGGGTCGTGTGGGGACTCAGCTCCAGTCCATGCCCTCGGGCGGCCACGGTTCGCCGTCCGCCTGAGCGTTGAGCTGGTAGGCGATCGCGCCGTCGATCGACTCGCGGATGATGTCCGCGTGACCGGCGTGGCGGGCGATCTCGGTGGCCAGGTGCCACAGGATCCAGCGCACGGTCATAGTGAAATCGTTGGGCATCCACGGGTTGTAGGGCATCGGAACTTCGGTGCCGAGGTCGGTCCCTGCGTCGTCGACTGCGGCCCTCGCGTCTTCGATCCCGTCGATGACCTTGTCGAAGATTGCGACCGCCTCGGTGATGTCGAGGTCGGGGAGAGCGGACCCGTCGAACATCGCCATCAGCCCCAACTTTTCGTTGACCGCCCGGTAGTCGTCCTCGCCGACCTCTCGCGTCGGCTCCTTGACTTGAATGAGCCAGTTATTGACCACCTGGGCTCCGTGAACGATGAGGCCCGCGATACTCAATCCACTGGCCTTCGGCGTGCTGCGGGCCTGCTCATCGGTCAGGCCCAGAGCCGTGAGCTTGAGCTGGGTGCACTGCTGCGTGAGGTAGGTGAACGCTGCGTCGGCTTCGCTCGTGACGGAAGGGGTGAAGAACGGCATGATCTCTCCTATGCGATGTCCGCCGCGGCCGGATTGCTGAAGCGGTGATCCTATCGTCAGATGTGACGCGGACATATAATGTCCGCATCAACAAGGTCGACGAATGTTTCTCGTTCGGAGGTGGAATGCGGTCGGAGACGCGACTCTTGAGCCTGCTCGGTCTGTTCGCATCCGGCAGGAGCTCCACTGCCGTCGAGCTTGCCGACCGCTTCGGCGTCACCCCACGAACCATCCGTCGAGATATCGCCGAATTGCGCGGTCTCGGCTACATCATCTCCTCGGCACCGGGCCTGACCGGGGGCTATCGCGCCGAATCGCGGACGGTGCTGCCGCCTCTGCAGCTCGAGGCAGGGGAGGCGCTGGCCACCGCGGTCGGCCTGGCACTCCTGCGCGGAGCGGGCCTGGACACCGAACACGCGGAATCGGCGACGACGAAGCTGCAGACGATGTTCCCGGCGGCGATGCGCGCGACCGTCGCCGATATCTCGACGGCTGTGTCTGTTTCCGAAGGCCACGCACCCGGAGTCGACATCAGCGCGGTCATCACGCTCGCCTCGGCGATCAATGCGTCGACGATCGCGACCTTCGACTACCGGAAGATGCAACGCCCTGACGTCGACTACCGCATCGTCACCGGCCCGGCCGACTGCCCGATCGCCGACGCGTCCGGCACCGCGACTGCCAAAGCGTCCGCCGGCCCGACCGGCGACCACCCCTCGACGCCCCGCCGCGTTGAACCGATCCGTCTCGTCGTCTTCGGTGCGCACTGGTACCTCTTCGCCTTCGACCTCGATCGCGATGACCATCGGGTCTTCCGCCTCGACCGGATGAGCTGGGTCCACGCGACGACATTGAGCATCACCCCACGTGAGCACCCCGACGCCGAGGCGGCTGTGTCCGCAGCCGTGACCACCACCGCGTACCCGCACACCGTCGTTCTGCGCACGGCCGCCTCGGCGCGGGAAGCGAAGGAATGGTTCCCCACCCGGAGCGCCACCATCACTGAGGCGTCCGATGGTGTGCGCATCACCTGCGGATTCTGGGACCTCAGGTGGGTCGCGGCCACCCTTGCGTCCATCCCCGCCGAGATCGAAGTGCTCCACCCACCCGAGCTCATCGACGCCCTGCGCGACCACGCAGAGAGAGCACAGGCGGTCGTCGAAGCGTCTAGAACTACCTGACGGCGGCCCAGCAACCTCGCGCGAGGTTGCTGGGCCGCCGTCAGGTAGTAATTGGGACAATGGGGGTTGCGGGTTGCTGACCGAAGCGTGATCCCGAAGTGAACGAATCATGGGTGAGTCCATATACTGGGGGCCATGACGATTCTCATTGGCTACCTACCCGCTCCCGAGGGTGAGGCTGCTCTGCGCGCGGGATTCGCAGAAGCCAAACTGCGGTCGAGCGCTGCCGTCGTGATCAACTCACAGCGACGAGGTGCCAGTGGAGCTCCGACCGAGATCGGTGAGGACGAGATCAAACGGATCGTCGACCTCGGCAAGGAATCGGACGTCGACGTCGAGGTGCTCCAGCCCGATCACGAAGACGATCTGCCCGGCACGCTCAACGACCTCGCCGAAGAATACGAAGCCCAGCTCATCGTCATCGGCCTGCGCAAACGCTCAGCGATCGGGAAGTTCATCCTCGGCTCGCAGGCACAGCGCATCCTTCTCGAAGCCGAGGTCCCGGTGCTGACGGCCAAGGCCTGAAATCTCGCCGAGGCGGCTCTGACCTCGGGATCATCGCCGCGGTTGCAGCCCCCATCCCCAGGCGAGGAGCTCGGCCAACGACACGCCATCGGCGTCACTGAGATCCTTGATCTGCGTGCGGCACGAATACCCGTCGGCAAGCACGACCTGCAGCCGGGCGCCTGCATCGGACTCCGTCGCACGATTCGGCGACACATCTGTGCCGGACCCTGTCTCACCGGTCGGCGAAGCATCGACTCCTGAACCAGTCCCAGCCCCCACGCCGGCGGCTTGTCCCCGTTTGCGCAGCGCCGGCAGCAGGGCCACCTCGGCGACGGCGACCGAGGTCTCGAAATGGCCGTCTTCGACGCCGAAGTTCCCGGCCAGACCACAGCACCCGCCGAGGAACTCCGTGTTTGCTCCGGCCCTGGCCAACAGCTCCTTATCTGCCGCGTTGCCGAAGATCGCCGACTGGTGACAATGCGGCTGCACGAGCGCTTCGATCCCTGACAGGTCCGGCAGTTCGGCGCCGATGCTCAGCAGATACTGGGCCAGAGTCTGCACCCGGTCGGCCACCCGGTGCGAAGCCTCATCGGCGACGAGTTTGAGCGAATCGTCCTTGAGCGTCGCCAAGCACGAAGGCTCGACGCCGATGATCGGCACATCTCCGGTGGCATCGAGAGCCGTGATCGTCTCCGAGAGATTCGCCTTCGCGGCATCGAGCTGACCGGTGGAGATGAGCGGCAGCCCGCAGCACACGGTCTGATCGATCACCCGCACGTGCACGCCGGCCTGTTCGAGCACGGCGACGGCCGCGGCGAGGATGCGCGGAGCGAAATGGTTCGACCAGGAATCGGCGAACAGCACGACCTCAGCGTTCGGTCGCAGCGAATCCGAGGCCGGCGACGACGCCTCGGCCGGCGCCTCGCCGTTCGAGCGAGACTCGGTATTCGCACGCGAGCCCGGTGCCGCCTCGGCGGCGGTGGTGGTCCACCATTTTCTGAACGTCGTGGACGCGAACTGCGGGATCGAGCGACGAACGTCGATGCCGGCCATCTTCTTCGCCAGGGTCGTCAGCCCCGGCAGCCCCGACACCCGGTTGACGACCGGCGCGAGCGGGGTGACCAGGCGAGCGAGCTGTGGAAGGAACCCGAGCGAATAGTGCTTCATCGGCCGCACCCGTCCCTGATAGGTCTGGTGCAGGACCTCGGCCTTGTACGTGGACATGTCCGTGCCGGTCGGGCACTCGGTCCCGCAGGCTTTGCACGACAGGCACAGGTCGAGGGCTTCGTGCACCTCGGGGGAGTCCCAGCGAGGCTCGAGCAGATCGCCGGACACCATCTCCTGCAGCACGCGTGCCCGCCCCCGCGTCGAATGCCGCTCGTCCCGGGTGGCCTGATACGACGGGCACATGATGCCGCCGCCGGCTGCCGAATCCGCGCGGCACTTGCCGACTCCGGTGCACCGGTGGACCGCCGAGGCGAAGCCGGCGGACTCGCCTTCATAGGCCATCGCCAGAGTGCCGGGCAGCTCCTGACGCAGCGGCAGCTGAGTCAGGCGGATCGATTCGTCGAGGGCGTCGGGGTCGACGATGACACCCGGATTGAGCAGATGCTGAGGATCGAAGAGGCGCTTGACCTGGGCAAACAGATCGAGCGCTGCCGGGGCGTACATGAGCCGCAGCAGTTCGGAGCGCGCCCGACCATCCCCGTGCTCCCCGGAGACCGAGCCGCCGTAGCGAGCGACGAGCTTCGTGGCCGCGACCATGAAATCGCGCATCACCTGCCCGCCGTTCGGATCCTCGAGCGGGAAGTCCACGCGCATGTGCAGGCAGCCATCACCGAAGTGTCCATAGGGAATGGCCCACAGTCCGTGCTCCTCGAGCAGCTCCATGAGGTCGTGCAGATAATCGCCGAGGTGGTCCACCGGAACCGCCGAATCCTCCCATCCCGCGTGGGCGTCGCGACCATCGGGCGTGCGTGAGACCAGGCCGGCGCCATCGGCACGGATCGCCCACACCTCGGCGGCCGCCTGGGCGTCGAGGACCGCGGAGTCGAGTGACTTCGACTCGGAGATGAGGCGCTGAGTCTCGGCCTCGAGCTCTGCCTCGTTCTCGCCGGTGAGCTCGACAACGAGCCAGCCCGCGCCCTCCGGCAGGGGAGGGACCGCCTCGGCGCCCTTGGTGTCGATGACCCGGTCGAGCATGCGCGAATCGAGTCCCTCACAGGCGGCGACGGGAAAGTCCTTCAGCAGCGGCGCATCGTGGGCGGCGGCGACCATGTCCGCGTAGCCGAGGACGACCGCCGAGGTGAAGCTCGGATCCTTGACCAGGCGCATCTTCGCCGCCAGGATGACGCCCCAGGTGCCCTCGGTGCCGGCGAATGCCCGGCGAACGTCGAAGCCGTTCTCCGGGAGGAGGGACTCGAGCCCGTACCCGGAGACCTGGCGGGAGAATGTGCCGAAGTTCGTGCGGATGGTGCCGAGGTTCTGTGCCACGAGTTCGTGCAGCCGCGGGAAAGTCGTGGAGGCGTCCGAATCATCGAGGGTGATGACGGTGCCGTCGATGAGCATGATCTTCAGCGCCAGAATGTTGTCGCCCGTGCGGCCGTAGCCCAAAGCGCGCGGGCCGCAGGCATTGTTGCCGATCATCCCGCCGATCGTGCAGCGAGTGTGGGTGGACGGGTCCGGGCCGAAGCGCAGACCGTGCGGTTTGGCCTGTTTCTGGAGATGAGCGTGGACGCAGCCGGACTGCACCCAGGCCGACTGTTCCTCCGAGTCGAGGTCGAGAACCGCGTTCATATGGAGAGAGAAGTCGAGGACGATGCCGCGGCCGATGGCATTGCCGGCGATCGATGTGCCGGCGCCACGGCTGGTGATCGGCACACCGAGGCGGCGGGCAACGGAGAGGATCCGCGCCACCTCGTCTTCGTCGTGAGGAAAGACGATGGCGGCAGGAACGAGCCGGAAGAGCGAAGCGTCGGAGGAGTACGCGGCGCGATCGGTGTCCTCGATGCTGAAATCACGGATGCCCGCGGTGCGGAACTGTTCGGCGAGTGCGGTGGGAAGCGCTGTCTGGGACTCGTCTTCGTCGACGGTCGCCCGATTCGCTCCAGTGGGATGGGCCATAGTCGTCATGTCCGCATTGTGCCACTTGGATTGCCGGAACATCGATACCTTCCACGGCGGAGGGTGGCGAGTGAGAGTCATCGTTCCGCCCCAGGGAAAGTTATGCGTTCGTTATCTTACGTGCTCAGAACGGTGCTAATCAGTAGCCTGAGTTCCTATATCCGGGAATTCTTGGCGTCTTGACATATTCGTGGTATCTAATGGGACTACACCAATTCGTGGCAACGGGCCACTACATGAATGCAAGGGAAGAAACCATGTCTCGTCGAGCTCGTGAATTGACAGTTGATCAGACTGCATTAGTCGGCGTCGTCCGAAAGGTCGCACGGCAGCGTTCGAAAATCAACACCGACTATGTGATGGCGATTCTGCGCGCCCGCGAAGAAGGCGCGACCTTCGGTGCGATCGCCGAGGCAGCCGGCACCTCCTCGCAGGCCGTTCAGGAGATCGTGCGCAGGCACGGACCGGTCAAGCGCAGCGAGCCGAAGGCCGGAGTCGCCGACCCCGCCTGATCCCAGGGAGTACAGGGGCACAACGGCGTTCGCCGGCCCCCTCTGCGTTCGCACTTCCCGCGCAGAGACCAGGGCGGTGATCCACACTCGATATGGATCACCGCTCTTGTGCGATTCATGGACGTTTTCTGACGATTCCGCGACCGAATCTTCGTGAAGCCGGAAGCGGGAATTGCACGAACGGAGACAACAGGGCTGATGGGCTGAGAAAGTCTTCAGAAAGATTCTGCCCTGCGTGCGGAAATCGCTTCACGATTCGACTCTTCGACTGTTTGTGAAATATCAGATGCTGAAGTGCCCTGCCGACAACCTCAGGTGCGTTTCCAGTTCGGTGGAAAAGCCGTGCAATCGGAGTTCCCGACCGCCTCGGACAGCTTAGATACAAGAAGTACATATTCGCCGATGTATTGCAGTCTTGTTACACACGACGCGGATCTGGGCGGTTCCCGGCCGGCGGCGGACACTCGGGCGAGATGCGGAGTGGGTTGTCTAGAGTAGCCGTATGAACTCCGAGCTCGAATCGCTGCCCGCTGAGATCATCGACCACTCTCTGATCCGCATCGCCTCCGACCTCTCACTCATGGCGTGGGAGCAGATGCTCGCCTGGAGGCCGCTGCTCGGCGCGAGCCTCGACGCCAGTGTCGTCGACACGAAGACCTCGCCGAATGACCTCGTCACTCGCGCCGATGCGCAGATCGAGGCGCTTGTGCGCGGCTACCTCAACCGAGTCAGGCCTCATGACCTCATGGTCGGCGAAGAGGGTTCGGAAGCCCTTGATCCGGTCGAATTCTTCCCGGCGGACTTCCTGCTCAAACTCAACGCTTTCGATCCGGAGACCGGTGCGCTCAACGAGGCTGCTGACGACGGTCCGCGTCTGGAATGGCATGTCGACCCGATCGACGGCACAGTCAACTATGTCCGCAATATCGAACACCACGCGTTCTCCGTCGGAGTCTGTGCGGCCGCGGATGAGGCAGCTGCCGGCCGCGGACTCGGCGACTGGCAGATCGGACTCGTCGCATCGCCGGGATTGAATGCCACATGGCTGGCAGCTGCCGGTCGCGGTGCCTTTCGGGTCGACGGACGCATGGCCGACCACCGCGAGGCCGGCTCCGCCATTCCGGCGCGACGACTGCACGGGACTCCGCCCGGGCTGTCCGGCAGGCTCCTGGCCACCGGATTCGCCTATGCCCTGAGCAACCGCGGCGCCCAACTGGCCAAGCTCGACGACCTCATGACCGGCTACGACGATATCCGCCGCTGCGGATCGGCGGCACTCGACCTGTGCATGGTCGCCGAAGGTCGGGTCAACGGCTACGCCGAACGCGGACTGGGCATCTACGACTACGCCGGTGGGGCAGTCATCGTCGAAGAGGCCGGACTCAAGGTCAGTCGCGGAGGATCCGGCGGGCCGACCGCCGCCGCCGATACTCAGGAAGAGGTCGACCGCCTCATCGCCGCTATCTGATCTGAGGCCCACCGCGTGCCCACCCCACCACACGCCCACCCGACCTCACTTCAGGTGTGATGCAGATAACGTCATACTTTTTTGACTTTATTTTCAAAGCATAGGCTAAGCTTACTTTCAGTGTGCGCACACGTTTTCTCATACGTACATTCCTGAAAGTGGGACTCCATGGTTTCGACTCGCCTTCAATTGAGCGCCCTGGCAGGCGTTGTCGCTCTGACTCTGGCCGGCTGCGGCTCGGCAGACTCCGATTCGGCCCAGGCCGAAGACTCCGGATCCACGATCGAGGTGGAGGACAACAACGGCAAGCAGACCGTCGCCTCCCCGCCGAAGTCCGTTGTCGCCACCGACAACCGCACGTTCCAGACGCTCAGCGACTGGGGCATCGAACTCAGCGGCGGCGCCGTCTCCCTGATGAGCGACGACCTCGACTACACGCAGGATGATTCCATCCTCGACCTCGGCAGCCACCGCGAACCCGACCTCGAGAAGGTCGTCGAGGCCAAGCCCGATCTCATCGTCAACGGTCAGCGATTCGCCCAGTTCCATGACGACCTGGCCAAGCTGGCCCCCGAAGCAACCGTGCTCGAACTCGATCCCCGCGACGAAGAGGACTTCGATGCCGAGCTGCGCCGCCAGACCGAGGTCCTCGGCGAGGTCTTCGGAAAGCAGGATGAAGCGAAGAAGCTCGTCGACGACTTCGACGCCTCCATCGAGCGTGCCCAGAAAGCCTACGACGACAACGACAAGGCCATGGGCCTGATCACCTCGGCCGGCGACATCGGCTATGCTGCACCGTCGGTCGGCCGCACCGTCGGCCCTGTCTTCGACATCCTCGACCTCGACCCGGCCCTCGAGGTCGAAGAGGGCAGCGAAGACCACCAGGGCGACGACGTCTCCGTCGAAGCCATCGCGAAGTCGAACCCCGACCTCATGATCGTCCTCGATCGCGACGCCTCCTTCGCGCCCGAAGAACGCGACGAAGGTTCGGCCCCGGCCGCCGAAGTCCTCGAAGACTCCGAAGCACTCAAGGACGTTCCTGCGATCAAGGACGACAAGATCGTCTACTTCCCTGAGGATACTTACCTCAACGAAGGCATCCAGACGTACACCGAGTTCTTCAACGACTTCGCCGACAAGCTCGAAGCTCAGAAGTGATGAACCTCGCCGAGGCGGCCCGACGTCGGAACGAAGCCCGACGCAACCGGACGGCTGAGTCCCCGCAGGGAACGGTCGATCCGTCCCCCAGCGGGACGGCAGCCCCGTCCGCACGTGGGGTCGCCTCGGCGAAGGCACCTCTGTTCGGATGGCCCCTGCTGTTGGGCATCGTCGGGGTCGCCATCCTCCTCGCGCTCTCGCTGCTCACCGGCGTCTACGACATCTTCGGCGGTGACGGCGGGGCCGAGATGTTCCAGATCACGCGGATCCCGCGTACGATCGCACTCGTCCTGTCCGGCGCCGCCATGGCGATGTGCGGACTTGTCATGCAGCTGCTGACCCAGAACCGCTTCGTCGAGCCGACGACGACCGGCACCACCGAATGGGCCGGGCTCGGCCTCATGCTCACCGTCATCGTCTACCCCGACGCCTCGATCGTCGCGCGAATGGTCGGCGCGATCATCGCCGCGTTCGTCGGCACCCTCGTCTTCTTCGTCTTCCTGCGCCGCGTCTCTCTGAAATCCTCGCTCATCGTGCCCATCGTCGGCATCATGCTCGGCGCCGTCGTCGGCGCCGTCTCGACCTTCATCGCGGTGCAGACGGATATGCTGCAGTCGCTGGGCATCTGGTTCGCCGGCAGCTTCACGTCGATCCTGCGCGGCCAGTACGAGACTCTGTGGATCGTCGCGGCCGTCGTCGTCGCCATCTTCATCCTCGCCGACCGCTTCACCGTGGCAGGGCTCGGCAAGGAGATCGCCACCAACGTCGGTCTCAACTACACCCAGATCCTGCTGCTGGGCACCGTGTTCGTGGCGATTGCGACCGGAGTGGTCACCGTCGTCGTCGGCAACCTGCCGTTCCTCGGCCTCATCGTGCCGAACATCGTCTCTCTCATCCGCGGCGACGACCTGCGCTCGAACCTGCCCTGGGTGTGTCTGCTCGGCATCGCGATCGTCACCATCTGCGACCTCATCGGCAGGATCATCGTCATGCCCTTCGAGGTGCCCGTCTCCCTCATTCTCGGTGTCGTGGGGGCCGCCGTGTTCGTCGCCCTGCTCCTGCGTCAGCGAAAGGTCGGGTGAGTTCCGGTGCGTGCGAAGGACGAATCCCCGGCTGGCACCGGCACCGAGGCGGTCGACCCGACCGCGGTCACCGACGTTCCCGGTGGGGATCGTCTGAGCTCCGCGAGCGAAGCCAGCGGAGATCGCTCCGGTGCAGGCGTACGCGACAGTGGGCTGCCTCGGCGCGAGTCTGCCTCTGTCCGCAGGTCGTCGGGTCCGCTTCCGACGGCGAAGTCGGCGCGTCGCTACTGGACGATGATCATCGTTCTCTCGGTCGCCTCGGCGGGGATCGCTCTGGGCATCCTGGCCTGGGACAATCCGATGCCGATCACGGACCCGGGATTCTGGCTGATCGCGGAGCTGCGTCTGACGAACCTCGTCGTCATCGCCATGGTGGCGCTGTGCCAGTCGTTCGGCACGGTCGCCTTTCAGACGGTGACGAACAACCGGATCATCACGCCCTCGATCATGGGATTCGAATCCCTCTACGTGGCGATCCAGACCTCGGCGATGTACTTCTTCGGGGTCACGGCGATCGTCGAACTCAAGGGACTCGTGCCCTTTGTCGTCCAGTTGGTGCTCATGGTCGGGTTGTCTCTGGCGCTCTACGGGTGGCTGCTGTCGGGACGGCATTCCTCGGTGGCGCTCATGCTGCTCATCGGCGTGGTCATCGGCGGCGGCCTCGGATCGGTGGCGACATTCATGCAGCGGACGCTGACGCCGAGCGAGTTCGACGTCCTCTCCGCCCGCCTGTTCGGGTCGATCTCGAATTCGGATTCGAGCTACCTTCCTGTATCGATCCCGCTGTGCGTGCTGGCCTGCCTCGGGCTCTACCTCTGTTCCTCACGCTTGAATGTGATGGCGCTGGGCCGGGACATGACTCGCAATCTGGGGCTCAACTACAAGGGCGAGCTGCTCAAGGTTCTCTTCTTCGTCTCCATCCTCATGGCGGTGTCCGTGTCGATGATCGGGCCGATGGTCTTCCTCGGATTCCTCGTCGCGATGCTCGCCTACCAGTTCGCCGACACCTATGACCACAAACGTCTCTTCCCGATGGCCGCGCTCCTCGGCTTCGTGGTTCTGGGTGGGGCGTACTTCGTCATGAAGAACATCTTCTACGCCGAGGGGGTCGTGTCGATCATCATCGAGATCGTCGGCGGCGGCGCCTTCCTGTTCGTCATCCTGAGAAAGGGGCGCCTGTGATCACGCTCGAATCGGTCCGCAAATCCTACGACGACGAAGTCTCGATCGGGCCCGTCGATCTGCAGATCCCGGCCGGAGGAGTCACCGCCCTGGTCGGGCCGAACGGTGCCGGAAAGTCGACTCTGCTGACGATGATCGGGCGGCTGCTCGGAATGGATTCCGGCGCGATCTCGGTGGCCGGTTATGACGTCAGCTCGACGAAGTCGAAGGATCTCGCGAAGATCGTGTCCATCCTGCGGCAGGAGAATCACTTCATCACTCGTCTGACGATCCGCCAGCTCGTCGGCTTCGGTCGCTTCCCGCATTCGAAGGGGAGACTGACGGCCGCCGATGAGGAGATGATCTCGCAGTCGATCGACTTCCTCGAGCTCGGTGAATTGGAGAATCGATTCCTCGACGAGCTCTCCGGTGGGCAGCGGCAGCGCGCCTACGTGGCGATGGTGTTGGCACAGGACACCGACTACGTGCTGCTTGATGAGCCGTTGAACAACCTCGATATGAAGCGATCGGTGCAGATGATGCAGCACCTGCGCCGGGCCGCCGCCGAGATGGGGAGGACCATCGTCATCGTCCTCCACGACATCAACTTCGCCGGTCACTACGCCGACCACATATGCGCGGTCAAAGACGGCGCCGTCATCGAATTCGGTGCGCCCGAAGAGATCATGACCGGCGAGGTGCTGTCCAGGGTGTTCGACACCCCCGTCGACGTCATCGACGGCCCCCGCGGCCCCTTGGCGGTGTACTTCTGAGGCTTCTGGCTGTGTGCTGCTGATCTGCTGGTGGCGGGGACGGCTGTCCGTGGGTGAGGTCTGCCTGTGCGGTGGCTGGGGTGGTCCGGTGGAGATGAAATCGGCGGTCCGTGCCGAATGTGCGGTTGACCGGAGTCGTGGAGACTTGTGTCACAACTGTTGCCGAGAATCCCTTGCTTAAACATCTAGAATTGATAGTATTTTGATGACCCGCAGGGCAGAACACCGAAGTACTGCCTCTTCATAGAAACCTCGAAGCCGTGACTTTTCAAGGGGGAGACGTTCAACTTCAGGCTTTTCGGGGCGCAATGCATCGGCTTGTGGTCCGGTCCATTTGGATTCCGGACCATTTAAAGAAACATATACATAGGTTTTAGTTCAGCGAACCTTGCCGTGCCAACACTTCGTTTCCGCCGGGACCGTCCACGTCCTCTACGTGGTTCGAGCAGACCGTTGTCGGACCGAAGGCGCAGCACAAGGCGAGCTTCGACTCCAAAGAAGGAATCGGGAGCATGGACACTCACTCATCACTCAACTCCGTTGCGGGCAGCACTGCTCACGACGAGGGCGGAGATTTCAAACGGGATATGGGCTTCTGGGGCAACCTCGCCCTCGGATTCACCTATCTGTCCCCAGTCGTCGGCGTGTATGCGACCTTTGCCGCGTCGATGGCGCTGGCAGGGCCTCCGGCATTCTGGATGCTCATCCTCGCCGGAGCCGGGCAGCTCCTCGTCGCGACTGTCTTCGGCGAGGTGGTCTCCCAGTTCCCGATCGCCGGAGGAATCTACCCCTGGAACAAACATCTGTGGGGAAAGAAGTGGGGGTGGATGAGCGGCTGGATCTACATGATCGCCATCAACGTCACCATCGCTTCTGTCGCCTACGGTGCCGGACCCTTCCTCGGCGCGCTCCTGGGCATCGAGATGTCACCGATCGCCAACGTCCTGTTGGCGCTGTTCATCATCTTCCTCGCCACCATCGCCAACCTGTGCGGGACGAAGTTCCTGGCCAACGTCGCCTTCGTCGGATTCGTCGTCGAGATCTTCGCGACGGCTGCGATCGGCGTCTGGCTGCTGTTCACGGTGCGCAAGCATGACCTGTCGGTACTGTTCCAGGACTTCCGCCCGGCAGATCTGCAGGATCAGACGCCGTTCGCGCTCGCTTTCATCGGCGCTGCGATCATGGGTATCTACCTCTACTACGGGTTCGAAGCCAATGGCGACGTAGCGGAAGAGGTGCGCAACCCTGGTCGAGTCATCCCCAAAGCTATGCGGATGACGATCTACGTCGGCGGTCTCGCCTCGATGTTCATCGCCCTCGGCCTGATCCTGGCCGTCGGCAGCTTCGAAGACATCATCAACGGAACGATTCCGGATCCGATCACCGTCATCTTCATGGAAGCCTTCGGCCCGGTCGGCTTCAAACTGGTGATGGCGGTCGTCCTCGTGTCGTTCCTGTCCTGCACGATCTCACTGCAGGCTGCCGCATCCCGTCTGATGTACTCGATGGGGCGGGACAACCAGCTTCCGTTCTCACATCTGCTCGCGAAGTTCAGTCGGACTCGTGCGGTTCCTCCGTACGCACTCATAGTGGCCGGTGCGATCCCGTCGGCCGTCATCCTCATCTCCCTGCTGAGCGAGAATGCCCTGCTGGCCATCATCTCCTTCGCCTCCTTCGGCATCTACCTGGCCTTCGCCTCGGTGGTGTTCGCCTCCATCAGGGCACGAGTGAAGGGCTGGAAGCCCAGCGGCGAGTTCACCATGGGCAAGTGGGGATGGCTGATCTCGATCTCAGCGTTGGTCTATCAGGTCTTCGCCATGGTCATCGTCGTGTGGCCGGTGCCGGATGTGCCTTGGTACGACGCTTGGATTGTGGGGCTCATGTCGTTGGCCGTCGTCGGTATCGGTGCACTGTATCTGTTCACTTCCCACCCCGAGCGCCGTGGGCGAGAAGGCGGAGATGCCACGCAGTTCGCTCATGCTGTGCCCGAACTGACGAAGCTCGACTGATCCTGGGTTCTGCTGGGCGGCACCATCGTCTCGCAGATGAATGAGAGCGGCTCCTGTCGATATCGACAGGAGCCGCTCTGGTGGTCGAGGTGCCGCCGGCTGTTCGACTCAGCTTTCGCCGACTCAGCTTTCGCCATCGTGGTGGAGCAGGCTGAGGTCCACACCGCTCACGTCGAGAGGCACGCGTGAGTATCCCGGCGGCATCACAGCGATGCGCACACCGGTGCTCAGCTCTCCCGAGTTTCCGACGAGGACCTGATTGTGCCGGCTGAGCAGAGCTGCGCCATGCCCGAGCGGAGCGAGTATCCGAAGCAGCTGCGCTTCGACGTCATTCATGAGAATGTCCATGCCGGCGACGCCGACTCTGCGGTCGTTGACATGGCACGGCACGGTGAGAGTGAGAATGTAGTCATCAACCCCGAGGTGGTCGATGTAGGGGCCGGCCAAAGTCCGGCTCCCGGCGTTGAAACCGCCTTCGAACCACTCGAGGTACTCGTAGTCGTAGAAGCGGTCCGAGCTGCGATCGAGGATGAAGTCCCTTCGTGCGACGTCGTCACCGTCGGTGATCCACCACTCCAGGCGGGCGGTCGACGGTTCGAGCAGGTCGAGCTTGAAGATGAGTCCAGCTCCATCGAATCCGGGATGTGCGCTGAGGAAATCAGAGACAGCCGCTCCTAGACCGGCACGAGCAGTCCGGCCGACTTCGAACGGAGGCTCCCCGGCGAAGTCAGCTGTGAGATGAGTGCTGAGCGTCCGTTCGAGCTCCTCCAGATCGGCGAACAGTCCGTCTGCCCACGCAGAGAGTTTCTGCACAACGCCACGCACCGATGAATCGGTCATGTCGCTCCTCCTTACTGCACCGTCGCCTGGTTCGCGTCGTGCGACTCGATGGTCAGCTTGACGTCGATGAGACTGTAGACAGTCTTCCTGATATTCGCTTCGACCGCACGCTCGGCCCGGTCGATGTCCTGAGCGGCGACAGCTTCGATGATCTCGGCATTGTCGGCGAGGACCTCGTGCTTCTGTGCAGCTGCTCCGGCAGGAGACCATTTCAGGGCCAGGATCTCGCTCTGCAGGCGCATGGATGCGCGCAGCAGCCTTGGTGATTGTGAGACGACCCCCAGCTGTGTGTGGAAGCGGGAATCAGCGGCGGAGCATTCAGCCAGCGTCGTCGCGTCCTCGAGTCTCTGCGCGGCATGGCGGAGTTCGCCGACGGCTTGGGAATGAGCGCGCTGACAGGCCAGACGGACGATTCCGGTGGCGACGGCGGTGTGCTCATCGCCGTAGTCGCGGTAGGCCACGATGGACAGACTGGCGAGATAGGTGCTGATCTGTTCGTCGGAGGGGAAGGGGACTTTGACGATAAAGGTCCCGCCGCCTCGACCCCGACGGGTTTCGACGATGCCTTTGTCTCGCAGCAGCGCAAGACTCTTGCGCAGCGTCGCTACGGCGACATTGAATTCCGCGGCCAGCTCGACCTCGGCAGGCAGGCGCTCGCCGACAGAGATCGATCCCAGAGAGATCGCAGACACGATCTGATCGGCAAGGGCGTCGCCGTAGCCGAATGGTCCGCTCGATCCGTGAGAAGCAAGCACGTACCTGAATGCCTGGCTCAACAGTCCTGCACCTCCTGAGGTCGCATCGCTTGGCTCGATCCTACCGTCTGGACGGAACCAGCCCGGCGGCTTCGGCGATTGCTCCAGGAGCGGGGCGGCCGAGCGCTCAGGCGTGCGCGGCGGAGACGACCGAGGGCAGCCACTCGAGCGCGACATCGCTCGGCAGATCCCAGGAAGACGCGTCGTGGCGGCCGTACTCACCGACTCGTTCTGCACCGAGTTCGGTGAAGCGGCGATCGATATGCTCGCTGCCCTGTGAGTAAGTCTCTTCGTAGAAGCTGTCACCGAGACCGAACATCGCATATCGGACGCCGGTGAGATCGCCCTCGAAATCGGAGAACTTCGCGAAGAAGTCCTGGGCGGTGTTGGGCAGCTCGCCGTCGCCGTGTGTTGAGCACACGATGATGTAGAAGTTCTCTGCCGTGATGGACTCCGGTTCGAAGTCCTGCAGGTCGAATACTTCGGCGGACTGTCCGTCCGCATTGATCTTGTCGGAGAGGTCCTGAGCGATGAGCTCGGAGTTTCCCGACTCGGTTCCATAGAGGACGACGATGTTCATGACTATCCTTTCACCAGAGGTCGTGAGGGGGCGGTATGAGTGTCGGCGGCAGTGCCGTTCGCTCGGAGTTCCGCGACGGTGTCGAGCATCTCGGCATGAGTGCGGAACTTCGTCCGGACTCGCGAGGGTTGGGCGTTGGCCACTTCCGCGGCATCGACGTTCTGCCAGTCAGCGAAGCTCACTGCCTGGCTGCGGAGCGCGTCGGGAAGCGATTCGAATCCGCCGGGATCGACTCCGATCGGGCACCTGCCCGACTCGACGTCGGCGATGATCTCCTTCGCGACCTGATGCGCGTCGGCGCGATTGGCAGGAATGGCTCCGACCGGGCCTCGCTTGAGCCAGCCAGCGCGGTAGAGACCGCATTCGAGCCGGCCCGGTCCGTCGGACGGGGCGAAGTCGTACTCTTCGGCATAGTGCCAGTGGCCGGGCGCATTGACGTCGAAGCCGATCGCCGAGATGACAGTATCGGCCTCGATGACGCCGGGCACTCCGGCAGGCGCCTCTGCGAGGTGGACCGACTCGACACGGTCGCCGCCCCGGATGCGCGACGGCGTGGCACCGAAGACAAAGTGGACCTCCGCGCGAGTCTGCTCGGGCACGATGGCCGAGAGGTCCGCGAAGGCCGCTTCTCGCTTACGACCGAGAGTATTGTCCTCGGCTGCCGTGGACGAATTGTCGACCGTGAAGGCGACTCCGGGGATTCTGCCGAGTTCGCGGACCATGGCGACATCGGCCTTGGCCGAAGCGATCGGCGAGCGGCTGAGCACCGTGATTTCGCGTGCGGGGCGCGCCAAATAGGCATCGAGGGCCTCTGGGCTGATGTCGCTGTCGACGTAGTCGGACGCGGTCTTGATGAGGAACCGCACCATATCGAGAGCGACGTTGCCTGCTCCCACGACCACGACTCGTTCGCCGATGTCAGGCATCGGCAGGTTAGGTCGGGGAACCGTGTTGAGGGCATTGACGATGTCGCCGGCGACGAGCACTCCGTCCAGATGCGATCCCGGAACCGTGAGCGCACGATCGCGCCAGCGCCCCGTGGCGAGGACGACGATGTCGAAGGCGTCGCGCAGTTCGGCCAGGTCGATGTCGCGGCCGACCTCGACGTTTCCGGCGAAGCGGAAGTCCTCTGAGCCGAAGTTGCGATCGAACTGCCGGGTCACGGCCTTCGTGTGCTGGTGGTCGGCGGCAACTCCATAGCGGATGAGTCCGTAGGGTGCGGCGAGACGATCGAAAATCGTGATCTCTGCATCTTTCCAGTGACGTCTCAGCGCTTGCGCTGTGAAGCAGCCGCCCGGCCCGCTGCCTATGACGGCGATGCGTCGAGGTGTCTGGGCATTCATTGTTCGGCCTCCATCGGTCGACGATTTCTCCATTGAACTCCGGTGATCGTCCACCAGTCGTCGTGATCGCCGGAACCGTCAGTGACGTTAGATTCGGGACATCTGCCAGCGATCGGGAACAGGAATCAATAACATCTGTTTTTCAATCATTGCGGATCGCTGTGGTTTCGGCAACCCCTCGCAGCCAGATCTTCTCTGCCGGCTGGCATGGCCTTGCCGTCGAAGTAGGTCTGAAAATCAGTGATCGTGGGCTTTGGCCGGTGCTGTCGAGTCTGCCGGCGGGGTTTGGAAATTGCCGTTGAGGTCTTGCGGGACCGCGGGGACTGTGATTTGATTCATAAAGATCATTCATTCATAAATGAATGTTTAGTTCAGGCGTAGATCAACGAGGATTCGCGGGAGTGTGAACACGATGACCACCACGGTCGATACAGCAGAGATTCCGTATCTCGACATCTCGGACCCGGCGTTCGCCATGGCCTCAGAACAGGTCAGAGACGCACGGGAGCAGTCATGGATCGCCAAGACCAACTACGGCTTCGCAGTGCTGCGCTATGACGAGGTCGCCGCCCTCCTCAAGGATCAGAAGCTCTCACAGGGCAGCGCGCGGTGGCCCGATCATCACGGCGTCCTCTCGGGCGCGTTCCACGAATGGTGGAGGCGGAATCTGCTCGTCCTCGAGAGCGATGAGCACCACCGCATCCGCCGACTCCTCAACCCTGCGTTCTCGCCGTCGATGGCGCGCAAGCTCGAACCGGAATTCGCAGAGATCGCCGAAGAGCTCATCGCCGCCTTCGTCGACAACGGCGTATGCGACTTCGTGCGCGACTTCGCCGAACCGTTCGCAACGCGTGCGCTGTGCGCGATGATGGGTCTCGACCACAAACACTGGCCATTCATCGCCTCCCGTGCGAACACCGTGGGCTACGCGCTGTCGGTCGAGGTCAAGGAGAAGATCGACGAAGTCGATGAAGCGGTGAGGGAGCTGTACGCCTTCGTCGAAGACCTCATCGAGGAACGGCGGGCTGAGCCCGGTCAGGATGTCGTGTCTCGCCTCGTCCACTTCAGTGAGTCGGGAGACAAGCTGGACGCCGACGAGCTTCGCAATGCCCTCGTGCTCATGCTCTTCGGCGGGATGGACACCACCCGCAACCAGCTTGGTCTGGCTATCCAGACATTCATCCGGAACCCCGATCAGTGGGAGAGCCTCGCACAGCGGCCCGAGCTGGCCAAGCAGGCGCTGGAAGAAGTGCTGCGCGTCAATCCGACGACGCGTTGGGTGACCCGGGAAGTCATCGAGGATTTCGACTTCCAGGGCGTGCACTTCGAAGCCGGCACAACGGTCCATCTGTTCACCCATAGTTCCGGTACCGATGAACGCGCCTATCCCGATCCCGATATCGACATCACGGCTGAGGACAGAAAGCCCCACTTCACGTTCGGCGGCGGGATCCATCACTGCCTGGGCCACTACATCGCGAGAGCCGATATGAGCCAGGCTCTGCCGCTGCTGGCCGCCACAATCACCAATCTCGCCTGCCCCGGAGGCGACAGTTGGCTGCCGGACTCGGGGAACACCGGACCGATCAGCCTGCCGCTGACGTTCGACGTCCGGAGCTGAGAATCGAAAGCCCGGCACGCCGGCAGCTCAGAACGATGAGAACCCACCAGCCCGGCGAAACGCCCAACTCACCATCGACCGCACACAACTTCGGCACCAGCCGGACACAGAAACCGGCATCGTCGACGGTTCGCGAGAAGAGGAATGATGACCATCACGACCCCGCCCACCACTGAAGATCCGTGCTTGCAGGAGATCCTGCGCCGGAGAGATTCGTCCGACACGAACCTCGCCGAGGCATTCAAGACCTCAATTCAGAACGATCTCTTCGACAACAGCGCACTCGAACGCCACCATTTGGCGAACATGGACAATGACACCGTCGAGGAGATCAAGGAAAAGATCGAGCGTTCGGGCGTCGAATACCTCTACTACATGGTCCCGACGCTGCGGTCGCGCACCGTCGCGAAGGTGGTGCCGGCCAAGCACATCGTGCGCAATCTGGACAAGGGTGTGAACTTCACCCGAAACGCCCTCATGGACTTCCAGAACGACGTGTTCGGCAACCCCATCGGCGCCGACATCCGGTCGAAGGAATTCGTCGCAATGCCCGAACCGGAGTCGTTCAATCAGCTCCCCTGGGACCAGTCGATCGGGCGGATATTCTGCTCGACCTACGAGCCGGACCACCTCGGCGAGATCGCCGGGCGACCCAACTTCCATGATTCTCGCGCCCATATGAAGCGCACGCACCAGCTGCTCAAAGATCACTTCGGACTGACCATGAAGTCGGGAACCGAACCGGAGATGGTGTGGGTCGGAGAGTCGATCAAGCCGAAGACGATTCCGGGTTACAACCCCGCCTACCAGGTCGAATACCTCGAAGGCATGCGTCCCATCTACAAACGCGTCCACGAATACGCGAATGCCCTTGGCTTCGACATGATCGAAGGCGACTACGAGGACAAAGGGCAGATTGAGCTCAACTGGAATTTCGACGAGATCGAGCGGACCGCGGACCGCCTGGTCACCTATCGCCAGATCTGCTCCCAGGTCGCCCGCGAGTTCGACGTCGAAGCCTCCTTCATGCCCAAACCGTTCATCGGCGAGATGGGCGCAGGATGCCACCACAACATCTCACTGTGGGACGAAAGCGGCCGCAACACCTTCGAGGATGTGGGAGTCAAGGACCTCCACCTCTCGCAGATCGGACGCTGGGTCGTCGGTGGCATCATCAAGAACGCCCCCGCGATGATGCTCATCTTCGCCTCTACCGTGAATTCGTACAAGCGCTTCTGGGATCCGGGCCAGTTCGCTCCGGCCACCGCCGACTGGGGTCTGGACGATCGTGCCTCGATGATCCGCATCTCCTCGAACGGGCGCGCAGAAGTCCGGGTCCCCGATGCCTCGGTCAATCCCTACCTTTCCCACGCGCTGCTGGCTGCTGCCGCAGCAGATGGAATCGGCAACCAGGTCGAACCGCCGGAAGCGGGAGCGAAGGGCATCGATCTGCCGCGGACACTCGGTGACGCCGTCGGGGCGTTCCGCGACAACGAGTTCATCCGCACAGCGCTGCCTCCTCAGCTCGCAGACACCTATCTCGAGATGAAGGAGAACGAATGGGCGCAGTACTGTGGCGCGCTCACGCAATGGGAGTTCGACCAGTACTGGCAGGCAATCCCGTGAGCGGGGTTCTGCGCTTGGCGTGCATCGATTCGGCCGCCGCGCCTCTGTTCGACAAATCCATCGACGGCGGAGCGACCCGCACCGGCTATGAGCCTGAAGCCGCCGCGCTGGTCGCCGATGCTCTCGGCCTCGGCCTCGAATGGCACGTGGTGGCTTGGGACGACATGATTCCGTCGGTCCAGCGCGGTGAGTCTGACGGCGTGTGGTGCGGGCAGGGAGTCATTCCTTCCCGCGTGGCACAGCTCGACTTCACCCGTCCCTATGCCGTATTCAACGAATCCGTGCTGGTGCGGGCCGGCGATCCTGCCCGCGGTCCGGAGGACCTCAACGGATACAGGGTCGCAGCGATCGAAGGCAGCGCGAACATGGCATTGGCCGAAACATTTGCCGGAGCCGAACTTGTTCCATTCGGTCCCACCGATGATGTCTTCGGCGACATGATCCAAGCAGTCCGCGACCACACCGTCGACGCGATGGTCGACGACGATGTGGTCACCGTTCCCCTCGGCGATGAGCCGGAGTTCGATCTCGCCTTCACGGCCCAGACACGGAACCCCTGGGGCGTCGGAGTCTCCAAGGAACGACCGGACCTGCTGGCGCGACTTGATGCAGGGATCCGGCAGGTCATCGAGGACGGCTCACTCGAACGTGTGTGGTCGGCCTGGATGCCTCATCTCCCGTTCCCCGCCGAGACACTCGAAGCGGGACAGGCGACGACTTCTGCCGCCGTTGATTCCCAAGGAGCTTCGGCGTGAGTGAGAAGCCGCTCATCGGCGTCCCTGCGATGTCGTCGGCACAGGTGAATGGGCTGCGTCGTTCCGGAAGCGTCGTGGCGGATGCTGTGCTCCGTGCCATTGCCCAGGCCGGAGGAGAACCGGTCATCATTCCACCGGTCGTGACCAGCGGACTGCTGTCCCGTGTCGACGGCATCGTGCTGCCGGGCGGTTCGGATATCGATCCGAGACGGTATGGGCAGGAACCCGATGAGGCGTACGCGGGCACGGACTTCGCCGACCAGGATGACGCCGATTCACGCGCGATAGCGGCCGCTGAAGAACAGGGCATTCCCACCTTGCTCATCTGCCGCGGACTCCAACTGTGGAACGTCGAACGCGGAGGCAGCCTCTATCAGCATTGGCCCGACGCCGGCGTCGACCATGTCGGAGCCGTCCATGCGGTCGAGGTGACGGAGGGATCGAGACTGGCCGAAGCCCTCGGTCTGGCCGGTGCGGTCGACGTCTCCAGCTATCACCATCAGGCCATCGACCGCCTCGGCGAGGGTCTGCAGGTCACTGCCCGTGCCGTGGACGGCTGCATCGAAGCCGTCGAGGATCCGGACCATGCGATCGTGGCGGTGCAATGGCACCCCGAAGACCGTGCGGAGAGCGAGCCCGTCGACAGCGCACTCTTTGACTGGGTGATTGCTCAGGCGAGAGAGCGCATGCACAGTCGCCTCAGGGCAGCCATCTGAACCAACACCGCAGCCAAACGGCTCGGTGCGCGGTATCAGCCACACTGTCAGTGGATGAATCCACCAGTCCAAGGAGTGAAGTGAATCTGAACATCCTCACCCACGACGAGGTGCTGCGGTCCGCACCCGCTGAGACAGCGGCTGTCGAGATTGCGGTGGTCGTGCAGCTGAATATGCCCGGCCAGACCGAGGATTCGGTCGCCCTGCAGCGGGACCTCACCGTTACGGCCGTCGACGATCTGCACCGTCTCGGTGCTCGGGTGTCGATCCACGACGTCGGAGGCGAGAGCGCACCGGACGCGGATGCCGTCGCTCGAGCCGACGGCATCCTCGTGCTCGGCGGAGGCGATGTCGATGCCCGGTTGTACGGGCACACCGCGCCGGTGCGGAACGAATACGGCAAGGATCGGCGGGCCGATGATCGGGAGATCGCGATCATTCGGACGGCGATCGCCGAGGATGCCACCCTGCTTGCGCTCTGCCGGGGCTCGCAGCTGCTCAACGTCGCCTGCGGGGGATCGCTCATCCCCGACCTCGACCCGTTCGAGCTGCACAAGGGTGCTCCGGGCCAGCCGCTGTTCATCGATGAGACCGTGGCGCTGACTCCCGGGTCCATCATCTGCGGGCTCTACGGGCAGGACGAACTCACGGTGCGCAACGGCCATCACCAGGCAGTCGACCGAGTGGGGGAGGGCCTGCGCGTGGCCGCACGAGCTGCCGACGGCATCGTCGAAGCGACCGAGCGGATCGAGAACACCTGGATCCTAGGAGTGCAGTGGCACCCCGAAGAGAACGGCGCCGATGTTCGTGACCGTCGGATCCTCTTCTCAGCTTTTCTCGATCAGGTGAGGACGCGGAAGGCGTCAGCACTGACGGTGTGAGCTCGGCGTCTCCCGGACCCGATGGACCCCTCCCGGGGCGTCGTTCCGGTGGTGTTCGTCACCGATCGGAACCGGCGCGTACAGCGGGTTTGACTGCCCTCGACCGATGGGTAGAGTAGCGAGCATAAGCGGATTCTCGCGGGTGAGAGGCCGAAATCCGGCATAGAAGATGTCGGTTGCGAATCGGGTCCGAACCACCCGGTGCGACGCAGGCATTCCACTTCATCCGAGCGAATCGACGCTGTCCAGCCGATGTCACCGGGAGTAGCAGTGTTTCTCAGTCTGTATGAACAAGAGCGGTTGATGATCTACACCGCCGGAAAGCTTGCGCTCGAGCGCAAAGAGCGCGGCCTCAAACTCAACCTGCCCGAGGCGACCGCGATCATCACCTCGTACCTGCTCGAAGGAGCACGCGACGGCAAGTCCGTCGCCGACCTCATGGAATCTGGCCGCCATGTGCTGGCCAAAGAAGATGTCATGGAAGGGGTTCCCGAAATGCTCACACAGGTCCAGGTGGAGGCGACGTTCCCCGACGGAACGAAGCTCGTGACGGTGACGGGGCCGCTGCAATGATGAGCAACGAGAACGCCCCCGGCGAGCAGAACGAGGACACACAGCCCCTCGACGACAACCCCTTCGAGAACGACGAGCTCCAGCCAGAGAAACGCGACGTCGAGCCCGAACACGCCACCGACGACCCCGGCCGAGAATACGACGAAGCCGAGACCACCGTCATCGACGAACCAGGCATCGACGACGACCGCGAACGCCACCCATCCTCGGGTGAGAGCAGCCCGTCGAGTCCCCGCCGTCCCGGCTCCGGCACACGTCAGGCGCCCAGGCAGGAACACGATGCCCCGGTGACCTCGGCCGATCGTGTCATTCCTGGTGAGATCTTCCTCAAGGACGAACCGGTTGAGATCAACGCCGGCTTGGCCGTGACGTCCCTGCGCGTGGCCAACAACTCGGACCGTCCGATCCAGATCGGATCTCACTTCCATTTCGCCGAGGTCAATCCCGGTCTCGAGTTCGACCGTGCCCGCGCCTGGGGCAAACGCCTCAACGTGCTGTCCGGTGGTGCCATGCGCTTCGAACCCGGCGCCGATGAAGAAGTCGAACTGATCCCGATCCAGGGTGCGCGCATCGCACTGGGATTCCGCGGAGAGTGCAGAGGAGAGTTGGATGGCTGAGATCTCGCGTTCGGAATACGTCGCGTCGTTCGGACCGACGGTCGGCGACCGGGTGCGCCTGGCCGATACCGATATCGTCATCGAGATCGAGAAGGATTACTGCGCCGGCGGCGACGAGGTCGTCTTCGGCGGCGGCAAGTCCGCCCGCGAATCGATGGCGCAGTCCTCGCGCACCCGCGCCGAAGGCACCCCCGACCTCATCATCACCGGTGCGATCATCCTCGACCACTGGGGCGTCGTGAAGGCCGATGTCGGCATCCGCGACGGCAAATTCGTCGCCATCGGCAAGTCCGGCAACCCGGACACGATGAATGGCGTCCACCCGGACCTCGTCGTCGGCCCCAACACCGAGGTGGCCAGCGGCAACGGTCTGATCATGACCCCTGGCACCATCGACACCCACATTCACTTCGTCGGCCCCGACCAGTTCGAGGTCGGCCTCATGGCCGGCACCACCACGATGGTCGGCGGCGGCACCGGACCCACCGAGGGTTCGAAGGCCACCCTGGCCACGCCCGGCCCCTGGTGGCTGGCCCGGATGTTCGAATCGATGGACCCGTGGCCGGTCAACGTCCTCTTCCTCGGCCGCGGCAACACGATGAACGAAGAGGCGCTGTATGAGCAGCTGCGCGGCGGAGCCGCCGGCTTCAAGATCCACGAGGACTGGGGCGCGACCCCGGCCGTCATCGACAAGGCCCTGTCCGTGGCCGATGACACCGGGGTGCAGGTCGCCATCCACTCGGACACACTCAACGAAGCCGGATTCGTCGAAGACATGCTCAAAGCGGTCGCCGGCCGGACGTTCCACTCCTTCCACACCGAGGGAGCCGGCGGCGGTCACGCCCCCGACATCATCAAGATCGCCTCGGAGCTCAACGTGCTCCCGGCCTCGACGAACCCGACCCGTCCGTTCACGGTCAACACCGTCGATGAGCACCTCGACATGGTCATGGTCGCCCACCACCTCAACCCGCAGGTGCCCAACGACCTAGCTTTCGCCGAGTCCCGCGTCCGCGCCGGCACCATCGAGGCCGAGGACGTGCTCCAGGACCTCGGCGCCCTGTCGATCATGTCCTCGGACGCGCAGGCGATGGGCCGCATCGGTGAGGTCGCCATGCGCACCTGGCAGACCGCGCACCAGATGAAGAAGCTGCGCGGCCTCCTGCCCGGCGACGACCGTGCCGACAACAACCGGGCCCGCCGTTATATCGCGAAGTACACGGTCAACCCGGCCATCGCCCACGGAATCGACTCCTATGTCGGCTCGATCGAACCGGGCAAACTCGCCGATTTCGTGCTCTGGCAGCCCTCGATGTTCGCCGTCCGCCCGCACACCGTGTTCAAGGGCGGAATGGCTGCGGTCGCCGCTCTCGGCGACCCGAACGCCTCGATCCCGACCCCGCAGCCGGTGTCCGAACGTCTCGGATTCAACTATCGGACCGCCTCGGCGGCAGCCACGAGCCTTGCGTTCGTGTCCGAGCAGGCCATCGAGGACGATATCGCGGACAAGCTGGATCGCGTCCAGCGCGACTTCGTGCCGATCACCTCGACGCGCAAGGTCACGAAGGACGACATGATCGGCAACTCCGCTCGCCCCGACATCGAGGTCGACACGGACACCTACGCAGTCAAGATCGACGGGGAACTCGTCGAACACCGGCCCGCCGACTTCGTGCCCATGGCCCAGCGCTACTTCCTGTTCTGAGGCAGCGCTTGAGATCTCGTTCCGCACTGCTCGTCCTCGCCGACGGGCGCCTGCCGACCGGCGGGTACGCCCATTCGGCGGGGCTCGAACAGGCCATCCGCCAAGGCTGGGTCACCGAGATCGGCGGGCTGCGCGACTTCCTGCGCGGTCGCCTGCACACAACGGGGCTGATGAACGCGGCCTTCGCCGTGGCAGCGTGGAATGCCGTGGATGAGTTCATGCTCGCCGAGGCGGCCCCCGCCCGATCATCGAACGCGGAGTCGACCTCAGAGTCGACCTCCGGCACGGCATCGACGACTTCGACTGCAGAGGCCCTGCTGACTCTCAACGCCGAACTCATCGCGCGCACCCCGTCCCCGGCCCTGCGTCGGATCGGGGCGTGGCTGGGCACACTCATGCTCCGGTCGATGCGCAGCATCCACCCGCACCCGCTGCTGGAGACCCTGCCCAAGGACCTGCAACAGCCGCTCGTCTACGGTGCGGTCGGCCGGGTGCTGGGCTTGTCCGATGCCGACACGGCCGCGACCATCCTCCACGAGGCGGTCACGGGACCGGCGACGGCAGCGGTCAAGCTCATGCACATCGACCCGTTCCAGGCTCATGGCGCGATCATCGACCTCGCCGCCGACCTCGACGAGGCAGCTGAGCGTGCCACCGACTTCGGCCGCGGCGACCCGGCCGAGATCCCGGCGCTGAGCGCACCGCTGTCGGACTTCGCCGCCGAATTGCACGAGGGGGACAATGTTCGACTCTTCGCTTCCTGAGACCTGGGCGCTCAACCCGACGGGCTCGGCCAGCGGTATGACCTGCCGGGCCTCGGTCGCAACATCCACGGACGGCACCGGCTCGAGTGGCCGTACCCGCTCCCGCATCGATGGACTGCGTCGCCAGGCCCCGCTCGTCCCGCGCCCCACCGGAGCCAGCGGTTTCGAACCCTTTGTCGACGGCGATCCGGACATCGCCAGAGTGGCACTGACGACAGCGGCGGCAGGCCCGCTGGGCGGCGACCATTACATCTTCGACGTCCACGTCGGCGCAGGCTCGACCCTGCTGCTGCGCGAGGTCTCGGCGACCCTGGTCCTGCCCGGAGCCCACGGAGACCCCTCACTCATGCACTGTCGAGTCACCGTCGAATCCGGCGGCACCCTGATCTGGGTGCCCGAACCCGTCATCGCCGCCCAGGGCTGCCACCACACGCACCGTGTCGACATCGACCTCGCCGAGGATGCCCGCCTGTTCTACCGCGAGGAGCTGCTGCTCGGCCGCCACGGTGAAGAACCGGGAAGCCTGAGTTCCCGACTCAATGTTCGCCGAGGCGGCCGAGCCTTGAGCATCCAACGCTTCGATCTCGGCCCTGCTGGGAAGGGCTTCGACACCCCGTCCGTGGTCGGAGGAGCACTCGGCGTCGGTTCGGTCGTCATCGTCGAACCCGACGGGGGCCTGCCGGATGCGACCGCGATCGCCGACCCGAAATCGGCTCTGCTGCCCATCGACGACACCTGCGTGCAGGTCAACTCGCTCGGCGATGACGGGCTGGCCCTGCGCAAACGTCTCGACGCAGCACTGGCCGCGCTCGGCGAGCCCTGGGGCAGGGAGACCGGATGGTCCGCGGTGCCCCGATGACGGACACCGAGGTGAGGGCCTACCGGCCGCCCACCTGGGTGAACACGGAATCGCCGGGGCCGCCTCGGCGAGTCGATGAGAATTTCTGAACACACACGACAATCAGGAGGAGAACATGAGCAACGGAAAGCGCGCACTGCGCCTGGGAATCGCCGGACCCGTCGGGACCGGCAAATCCTCGTCGATCGCGAACATCTGCACGGCCCTGGCCGATGAGTTCCGCATCGGCGTCATCACCAACGACATCTACACCGACGAGGACGCTCGCTTCCTCAAGGCCGCCGGCGTCCTGCCCGAAGAGCGCATCCGCGCCGTCGAAACCGGTGCCTGCCCGCACACCGCGATCCGCGATGACGTGAGTATGAACCTGCTCGCCGTCGAGGGACTCGAAGAGGACTTCGACCCGCTCGACATCGTCCTCGTCGAATCCGGCGGCGACAACCTCACCGCGACCTTCTCCCCGGCACTCGTCGACGCGCAGCTCTTCGTCCTCGACGTCGCCGGCGGCGGCGATGTGGCTCGCAAGGGCGGACCGGGAATCGGCCGCGCCGACCTGCTCGTGATCAACAAGATCGACCTCGGCGAGCACGTCGACGTCGACGTCGAGCAGATGCTCGCCGATGCCCGTGAGGCGCGCGAAGGCCACCCCGTCCTCGGTGTCTCCCGGAAGATTCCCGAGACCGTCGAGGCTCTGGCCGACTGGGTCCGCGAGGTCCACGCCCGCTTCGTCAAGGGCGACCACACTCCCGTCGATCCGGGTCCGATGGCCCCGCACTTCCACGCCGACGAAGACGCCGAGGGCGGCTACATGCACACCCACGGCGAGGGCGAAGCCGCGCACAGCCACTGATGACACCAGCGCCGAGGTGGGGGTCGGATCCCGGCCCCCACCTCGACGCGTCGACACGAACAGGAAGGACGGCCTCCTCGGCGGCCGGTGAACGGATGAAGATGCGGAAGGCGACGGCCTGGACGGCCGGTGCGGGAGCACTTGCGCTCCTGCTCAGCGGCTGTGAAGCTCCCAGCGGGGGAGACTCGGACCTGGTCATTGGCACGGAGAACCTCGGCGGGTACAACCCCGTCAACGGCTACTCCGTCGACGGCAACTCTCCCTTCTACGACGGCCTGCTGCGGTTGCAAGAAGACTCCGGTTCCGGGGAAATGCCCGAACTCGCACCGGCACTGGCCGCCGAGGATCCGCAGCCGAACGACGATTCGACGAAGTGGACGGTGAAGCTGCGCGACGACGTCACCTTCTCCGACGGATCGGACTTCGACGCGAAGGACGTCGCCGCCACCTATGAGGCCATCGTCGATCCCGAGGTGGCATCCGAATCGGTCGACGCCTTCCGCATGATCAAGATGGTGAAGACCCCCGATGATCACACGGTCGTCTTCGAACTCGACGAACCGACCCCCACCTTCACCTCGCGCCTGGCCGTCGGCATCCTGCCGTCCGAAGCCATCGAAGAGGGCACCCCGGCCGCGGACTGGAAGGTCAACTCCGAACCCGTCGGAACCGGCGCCTACACCCTCGACTCGCTCACCGAGGACACCGCGGTGCTCAAGGCCCGCGACGACTACTGGCGGACGACTCCGGAGTTGAAATCCGTGACCCTGCAGGCCTATGCCGACACCTCCGCGCTGGCAGCCGCGGTCAAGGACGGCAAGATCTCCGGCGCCGCCGTGCCGCCGCGCTCGGTCGACCAGATCAAGGGAGAGGGGCAGGAGATCTATACCGCCCGCACCGCCGACTGGCGCGGACTCACCCTGCCGAGTGACAACCCGTTCACCAAGGACGCGACGGTCCGCAGGGCCCTCAACCTCGCGATCGACCGGGAGAAGCTCGTCGACGAAGTGCTCGGCGGACACGGCACACCCGCCTCGACACCGGTCGGCGAATTCTACGGCGACGCCTATGACTCTGGTGCCGAGTTCGATTTCGACCTCGATGAGGCGAAGAAGCTGCTCGACGAGGCCGGGTGGAAGGCCAGCTCCGACGGAGTGCGAGCCAAGGGCGGGAAGAAAGCCGTCATCGATGTCACCTACCCGGCCGGAGACACGGTGCGCGGTGACATCGCCGCCGAGATCTCCGCCCAACTGGAACAGCTGGGCGTGAAGCTCGAGATCAAGGGTCAGGAATGGGACGAGATCGAAAAGGACCTCGCCGGTCAGGCCATCGTCTACGCCGGTGGCGAGCAGCCCTTCAATATCGACCACCAGATCAGAGCCTCACTGCACACACAGACGAAGACCTCCGGAGTCTTCGACAACCCCGCGAATATGGCCGTCCCAGGCGGGGACGAGCTGCTCGATCACGCCGCCGTCGAAACCGACGAGGCGAAGGCCGATGCCGATTACCGTGAAGTGCAGTCGAAGTACATGGACGCGCCGAGCTACCTCATCGTCGCCTTCCTCGAACACACCTACGTCGCCGACACAGAAGGCTGGGATATTCCCGCCACCACCTTCGAACCGCACGTCCACGGCTCCGATTGGGGACCGTGGTGGAACCTGGCCGATTGGAAGAGGAGCTGACGCCGCACCCGACCGGATCCGGGTCATCCCGGTTCCGGCACATCTTTCGCCGAGGCGGCATCGTCCTCGGCGGGATGATCCTTGCCGGATTGGCCGGCGGGGCTGGGGTGTTCGCCCTCTCCGCGGCGTCCCCGTCCAACCCCCTGGCCCACACCGTCGCCGGGTGGGAGTTCGCATCCGCCGAGGCTCGGGAGAACCTCGCGGCCGCCTATGACACAGGAGGCTGGCTGGGCGCGTGGTGGCAGTGGCTGCTGACCACGGTCACGACCGGCGACCTCGGGTATTCGCGGCTGCTGCACACGACCGTGGGCGAGGTGGTCCTCGGCCGCGGACTCAACACCGTGGCCGCGACCCTGTGCGCCTCGGCGATCACCGCAGTCATCGTGTTCGTCGCTTCCGTGCTGCTGGCACGATTCCCCGGGCTCGCCCACAATTCGGCGACCTCGGGGCTCATCGGTGCCTGGCTGGCCGTTCCTTCGTTCCTCATCGCGCTCATCATCGTCGTCCTCTTCGGCCGGCAGCTGCCGAACCCGGCGACGAGCGCCCCGATCACTCTCATTCCCTCTGTGGCGGGGACGATCGCTCTGGCATGGTCGGCGATGCTCATCGCCGCCGCGCGGTCCGCGGCCGCCGAGGTGTGGTCGACTCCCTGGGCGCGGGCCCTCATCGGCCGCGGATTCTCCCCGATGGCCCGGGTGCGCACCGTGCTGCCGTCGATCGTGGCGGCCGTGCGGGCACCGGCGGTCATCTACGTGCCCGTGATCATCCTCGGTGAAGCCGCTGTTGAGGCCGTCCTGTCCTATCCGGGACTCGGCAATGCCCTCGTCGAGGCGGCCGCCGGCGCCGATCTGCCGCTGCTGGCCACGGTCACGGCGATCGCCGCGGCGGTGACCACCGGGCTGGTGCTCGGTGTGCGGTCATTCGGCGTCAGTGGCGGCGACCGGCTCCTGGCCGCCGGTGCCAGTACCGGCGTGCTCGGAAAGGGGTACGCATGAACCGACGAGTGTGGGGTGCCGTCATCCTCGGAATCGTGCTCGTCCTGCTCATCTGCGGACGATTCCTGCCCGGCGAGGGCACCGACTTCTCGCGCGCACTTCTCCCACCCGGTGCCGGCGGCCTGCTCGGGACCGACCATTTCGGCCGCAGCGTGGCCGTGACCGTCTGGGATGCCGCGGGCGGTTCGGCCCTGGCCGCGCTCATCACCGCGGTCGTGACCACCGCGATCGGAGCCGGAATCGGTGTGGTCTCGACTTTGTCGAACGCGCTGTCGAAGATGTCGACGGGACTGCTCATCGCGACCTTGGTCGTGCCCTCGATGCTGTTCACCTTCATCGTGGTCGGCATCCTCGGCGGGGGTCGCACGGCGATCATGGTCACCGTCGCGCTCACGCATTGGCCGTTGGCGGCTCAGCTCATCGGGCCGAAGGTGCGGGAGGAATGGGACTCCGGGTGGGTGCGGTTCGATCGCCGCCTCGGTGCGGGTCGATGGCAGATCCTCAGGTGGCATGTGCTGCCGGCGGCCGGGGGACGGGTGGCGGCGGCGATGGCCGTGATCTTCCCGTCGGCGGTCGTGCATGAGGCGACGACGGCGTTTTTGGGGATCGGCGTCGACCCGGCCGCGGTGTCGTTGGGGCCGCTCATCGCCTGGGGGCAGTCGGATATGACGGTCGGGGCGTGGTGGACTCTGGTCGTGCCGACGTGTGCGCTCATGGTGCTGCTTCTGCCGCCGACGATCCTCGCCCGCCGCCTCGGAGAAAGGCCGAGATCACTGTGACTGCTCTTCACCTCCGTGACATCACGCTGAGTCTGCCAGGCACCGGCGAGGTTCTGTCCACTCTCGACCTCGCAATGCGCGTCGGCGGCATCACCTGGCTCGTCGGCGAATCGGGGGCCGGGAAGTCCACGCTGTGCAATCTGCTCGCCGGCCTCAGCCCCGTCGATGCAAAGGTCCGCGGAGTGCTGGATCTCAGTGAGATCGTCGCGGTCCCAGACGGGCGGGGTGTCAGTGAGAAGCGCGATATCGCCGAGGCGGCTGTCCCCGGATGCGGTCGCATCAACCTCGGGACCGGGTCGGGTCGTCGGGCGATGGCGACGATGCGTCGTACCGGTCTGATCGCCTGGGCTCCGCAGAACGCCATGGACACATTCCCGCCGACCATGCGTCTGACTGACTGGTTCGCACGGGCGGGGATCGAAGGTCTCGACCTGGCGGCGTACGGCTTGGAGAACTCGATCCTGCGCAGGCGGCCTCACCAGGTCTCGGGAGGTCAGATCTCCCGCATCTCCTTGGCCGCAGCCGTGGCGAAGTCCCCGCGGCTGCTCGTCTGCGATGAGCCGACCGCGGGGCTCGACCCCGAACAGGCCGACGCCGTGGTGGGCGTGCTCAATGAGCAGGCATCGACCGGCAGCCGCGCGGTGCTCGCAGTGACGCATGACCTGTCAGGTCTGCAGCGGAATGCCCGGCCCGACGACCGGGTGGCGGTGATCTTCAACGGGCATATCGTCGAAGACTGTTCGGCTGAGGACTTCTTCGCCGAGCTCGCCGTGAACGCCTATGCGCAGGCGTTGGCCGCGGCCGCACCGGCGTCCGGTGCACACCCGCTGCCGCTGGCCGATGGGGCTCGACCGACACCGTGGACGTACCGGGGCGGAGACGAGCTGCGCCGCCTCGGCGAAGGTGCGGTCGGGGCAGGCGGACGGACCCAGCCGGGTGGCCGGACCCAGCCGGGTGGCCGGACCCTGCCGGGGCCGGGGCCTGCCGGGGCCGGGACGGGACGGAACCGAATCGTCGACGGGGGAGTGCCGGAATGAAGCTGACTGAGGTGGTGATCGACTACGGCTCGTCCCGAGTGGGGCCCGTCGACGCTGACGTGCCTGCGGGGACGGTGACGGTGTTGCAAGGTCCGTCGGGCAGCGGGAAGACCAGTCTGTGTCTGGCCATGACAGGTTTCCTGCCCCCGAGCAGCGGGCAGGTCGACGGGGACCTCGGGGTGCTCGTTCCGCAGAACCCGCGCGAATGGCTCAACCCGCGGCACACGGTCGCCGAGGTCATCGAACACACCTGGGCCGTGCGTGATGCCGGGGGTGCGAGTGGTGGAGGCGCAGGCGGTGCCGGCAGCGGTGCGACTGGTGCCGAGCGAGGGTGTGAGGCTGCCGGGGCTGTCGGGGACGATCGTCGCCTGGAAGCCCTGCTCGACCGCGTGCTGCTCGGCCCGGATCTGGCTCGCCACCGCTGCGGTGAGCTCTCCGGCGGGCAGGCGGCACGCGTCTGCATTGCCCGTGCGCTGGCCAGCGGCATCGACACCATCGTCTGCGACGAGCCGACGGCCGCGCTCGACTCGTCGAATGCCGCACGCATCGCCTGGCTCATCAACGACCTCGCCGAGGCAGGGAAGACGCTCGTCTGGGCGACCCACGACCGCGACCTCGTCGCCGCCACCGACGCGGGCTACTCCTTCATCACGCTCTGAGTCCGCACTTCACGCCGGGAACGACCACAATTCGTCCAGCGCATCAGGAATCGAACAGAGGTGTCGGACGACATGTGAGCCGCACCTGCGCCAAATGTGAAGCAGTGTGCTCCGATTGTGGTTCGTCAGCCTCCAGCCTCAGGTTCGTCATCGAGTTCTGATCAGGGCATCGAGTTAGATCCCGATGACTGGCGCAAATGCCGATGAGTGATGGGACGAAACCCGATGACAGTGTCGCTGCCGCCTGATCAGCTGGCGAATCTGCGCCCACAGCCGGGCGAACAGTCACTCAGCCGGTCGGAAAGTCACCCAGCCGAGGAACCGGTTCCGATTGCCGGGCGAACAGTCACTCAGCCGAGGAGCCTGCACCGACGGCCGGCCGGATCGTCACCCAACGGCGCATTGCCAGCACGAGTGCGGCAACCAACCCCACGATGAGCAGTCCGTCGGCAGCGATGTAGAGCAGATGCAGGGACGACCCACCCTCGTCGACGCCAGCGAGAACCGCATCCGTGCGCTGATTAAGCAGCGGCCGAATGACGATGACCTTGATGATGAGCACTCCGATGAGCCCGCAGGCCACGCTGCGGTAGACACGATCGACACCCGACTTCAGCAGCGCCCACAGCAGGATCACGGCGATGACGAGCTCGACCCAGTTCATCACTCCGAACACCAGCCGACCGATGCCCAGCCCCAGCGGGATCGTGATGCCGGGGGCTGTGAACTTCAGCGGCGCCTCGATGAGCGAGATGCCGATGATGAGCCCGAGCCAGACGGCGGGCAAGATGATCCGAGCGCTCGCCGCCAGCCGCGAGTCATAGGTGCTGAAGATATGAGTCATGCCTTCGATTCTACTCTTCGTAGAAAGGCCCGGCTGCGCCCTCACCTTCGACCCCCAATTACTACCTGACGGCGGCGCAGCAACCTCGCGCGAGGTATCTGGGCCGCCGTCGGGTAGCAATGAGGGGGTGGTGATCGGCCCACTCAGCGACTTCGCCGCACCCGCTCTAGACTGGTGTCCATGCGTCTGTTCTCCAACGCCGTAGTGCGCACTTTCGCACCCCAAGCCGCCTCGAGTGCCCCCGACTCGAACACCCCTGCGTCGATCGCATCCGACCCGAGCGAATCGTACACAGACAAGGCCCCCGACCCGACCTCCACGCCGACCTTCGACCTCACACACGCAGCCCCGGACGCGATCCTCGTCGATGGGGAGACCATCGTGGCCATCGGCACCCGGGCCGAACTTCTCGACATCGCCGCCGCGGAGTCGTCGACAACGGCGGCGCTCGCCTCGGCGGGTGGGGCCGGTGCCACTACGGTCATCCCCGGCCTCGAGATCGATGAGATCGACTGCAGCGGGCAGATCATTCTGCCCGGATTCGTCGACGGGCACATCCACTCGATCATGTACGCCGACTCCCTGACCGACCTCGATCTGTCCCAGACGAAATCCCTCGCCGAGGCGGTCGCCGCCATCCGTGAACGCGCCGATTCCCTCCCGGTGGGCACCTGGGTGGTCGGCTCCGGATGGGACCTCAACAAGTGGGAGGACCCGAGTTACCCTGACCGGGAACTCCTCGACGCGGAGATCCCCGACCACCCGGTGGCGATGTGGTCACTTGATCTGCACACCTTGTGGGTCAACGCCCACGCTCTCGAGATCGCCGGCATCGACGAGGCGACCCCCGACCCTTCGGGCGGCAGCTTCGTCCGCGACGATGACGGTCAGCTCACCGGTCTGGTGCGCGAGGACGCCACCGATCTCGTCGCCCGCTTCATCCCCGAACCCAGTCGCGAGGACCAGGTCGAACGCCTCGCCACCACCCAGGAACTCTTCCTATCTCAGGGGCTGACCGGGATCCATGACTTCGACGGCATCGCCTCGACCTTGGGTTGGAACGACCTGCACGCGGCCGGTCGCCAGGACATGCGCGTGACCCTGTTCCTGCGTCCACCCGAAGTGCCGTGGGCGATCGAAACCGCCTGGCACACCGGTGACGGCGATGATTGGCTGCAGTGCGGCGGGCTGAAGCTGTTCTCGGACGGGGCGCTCGGCTCGCATACCTCGCACATGTCCTCAGCGTTTCCCGCGGTCGACGGTGCGGACGAGAACTTCGGTGTCGTGCAGATGACCGAAGACGAACTCTTCGACCAGGCGCACGTCGCCACCGAGGCGGGAATCTCCGTGGCCATCCACGCCATCGGCGATCAGGCGAACCACCATGTGCTCGCTGTCTACGACCGCCTGCGGGAAACGACGACGGCCGCGGAAGAGAAGTTCGGCCGACCCCTGCGTCACCGCGTCGAACATGCTCAGTTCATCCAGCCGGCCGACGTTGCCCGGTTCGCCGAGCTCGGGGTGCTCGCGTCGATGCAGCCGCGCCACTGCATCTCCGACCTGCACCTGCTTCACCTCATCGACGAGTCCGCGCAGCTAGCCGCCTATGCCTGGCCCGACCTGCTCGATGCCGGGGCGCACGTGGTCTTCGGCTCCGACGGTCCGGTCGAGCATGCGAACCCCTTCGCCGCGATCTATGCCGCGATGACCAGGGCGAACATCTCCGGTGACGCGTCGACGACCTTCCAGCCGCACCGTCGCCTGAGTGCCGTCGAGGCCATCCGCCTGCACACTCAGGGACCTGCCTTCGCCGCCGGGCTCGAGGACCGGCGCGGATATCTGGCGCCGGGCATGGATGCCGACTTCATCGTCGTCGACACCGATCCGTGCGCGGCCGAAGGGCTCAACGTTGACCACTCAAGTGTCGCCGCGGCAGAGCGCGACGGCCTTCTCGGCTACGATTCCGAAGAAGCCCTGTTCGCCCACGCCGAGGCGATCCGCGACACCCGAGTCGCGCTCACCGTCGTCGGCGGCGAGGTGAAATACCGGGCCTGAATCGCCGAGGTGGACGACCGCCTCGGCGATGGGCGGGGCCCGCACTGCCCGCTCCCTCGACCAACCGCTCCCTCGACCAACCGACAAGGACGTCCCCGCATGCCCCGCTCGTTTCTGGCCCAGGCTCGCAAGGTCGATGAGGCGACCCCGGACTCTCGCAGCCGCGAGGTCGACTTCCTGCGCGCCGCGGCGATCACCGTCGTCGTGCTCGGCCACTGGACGATCATCGCCGTCAGCGCCACCGGCGGAATCGAACCTCACGGACTGCTCGACCAGGCCAAGTGGACGCACCCTCTGACCTGGGTGTTCCAGGTGATGCCGATCTTCTTCCTCGTCGGCGGCTATTCCAACGCACTGTCCTGGCGTTCGGCCAGGCGGCGTCAGACCGGCTACGCCGAATGGCTGCGGGCACGCCTGCGCCGCCTCGGGCTTCCGCTCATCCCGCTGCTGCTCGTCTGGCTGGCCACCTGCGTCATCGCCCTGGCCGCCGGCGCCGAACCCGCCTCCGTCCAGCTGGCCTCCCAGATGGCACTCGTGCCGACCTGGTTCCTCGCCGCGTATCTGCTCGTCGTCATCGTCGCGCCGCCGTGTCTGATCCTGTGGGAGAGATGGGGCTGGTGGTCGATCATCGCCGGCATCGGCTTGGCCGGCATCATCGACCTCATCAGCATCGTCACCGAGAGCAGGCTCGCCGGCTATCCGAACTACCTGCTCGTCTGGGCGAGCTTCCATCAGTTCGGTTATGCCTGGCTCGACGGCCGACTCTCCAGCATCAGACGCTGCCTGCTGCTCTTCGTCATCGGCGCCGCCGGGCTCGGGCTCCTCGTCGGCTTCGGCCCCTACCCGGTGTCGATGATCACCGCAGGCACCGACACGATCTCGAATTCCGCCCCGACCCGTGTGACCATGGCCTTCCTCGGCATGGCCCAGGCCGGAATCGTGCTCATGCTCCAGCGCCCACTGGCGAAACTGCTGCGCAGCCCCGGACTGTGGTTCCTCACGGTGCTCGTCAACCAGCGCATCATGACCTGGTTCCTCTGGCACCTGACCGCGCTGACTGCCCTGGCCAACGTCCTCATCGGACTCGACGCCGATGCCCTGCTGCCGACTCCGCTGACCGGAATCTGGTGGCTCACCCGTCCGCTCTGGGCACTCGGTCTGCTGGCGATCACCGGGGTGCTCGTGGCGATCTTCGGCCGGTTCGAAACTCCGTCCCCCGACGACCGTCCCGCCCCTCCCGTGTGGATGCCGATCGCCGCTTCAGTGGCCATCTGCGCGGGCCTGGCCATCCTGGCCGACATCGGAATGGTCGACGGCCACGGCGTCACCTGGATCTGGCCGCTGCTGCCGCTCATCGGCATGGTCGCCTTCGGCGTCGTCCGCCTGCCCGGTCGGCGATCCGCCAAGACCTGATCCTCGCCGAGGCGGCCGGACCGTCACGCTGAAACGTTGCCGCGTCGGCCGCGGACATACGGAATGACAGCGGCCCGACGTCCCCGCAGAGACGTCGGGCCGCCTCGGCGAGGGCGAACTCGATCAGATGTGGCGACCGCCGGAGATCTCGGTGACGGTGCCGGTGAGGTAGCTCGACAGTCCGGAGGCGAGGAAAAGCACCACGGAGGCGACTTCTTCGGGTTCGCCGGCGCGACCGAGCGGGATGTCGGCGAGCTTCGAATCGATCGCGTGCTGCGGCATGGCCGCGGTCATGGCGGTGTTGATGAAGCCGGGCTGGATCGCGTTGATGCGGATGTTCTTGAACGCGACCTCCTTGGCCACGGCCTTCGTCATGCCGACGATGCCCGCCTTCGCCGCGGAGTAGTTCGACTGTCCGGGGTTGCCGACCTTGCCGCTGATCGAGGACACGTTGATGATCGAGCCGCCGCGGTCCTGCTCGCGCATGAGCGCGGTGGCGACCTTGAGCCCGTTCCATGTGCCGCGCAAGTGGACGGAGATGACGTCATCGAACTGCTGCTCGGTCATCTTCCGGATCGTCGCATCGCGGGTGATGCCGGCGTTGTTGACCCAGATGTCGATACCGCCGAACGCGGTCGTGGCCGCCTCGGCGAGTTTTTCGACGGCCTCGAGGTCGGACACGTTGCACACCGCGCCCGTGGCGATGCCGTCTCCGCCGAGTTCGGCCACAGCAGCCTGCAGACTCTTCTCATTCATATCGGCGAGAACGACCTTCGCGCCGGAGTCGACGAGGCTGCGCGCCATCGCCAGGCCGAGGCCCTGTCCGCCGCCGGTGACGACGGCGACCTTGCCGCTCAGCAGGCCGGGGATGGCGGTGACTCCGCCGGTTTCGGTGACGGTGATGCCGGAGTTCGCGGTTGTGGATTCAGTCATGGGATGCCTTTCGTGCGTGGTCGGTTGTACTCAGAGGTTGAACTGCGGTTTGTGTGCGCCACCCAGCAGCTGCTTGGCGACGACGACGCGCTGGACCTCGGAGGTGCCTTCGTAGATGCGGAAGAGGCGGGCGTGACGGTAGAACCGTTCGACCGCGGACTCGCGCATATAGCCCATACCGCCCTGGATCTGCACGCCCTTGTCGGCGATCCGGGCGAGTGCTTCGGAGGCGAAGAGCTTCGCCGAGGAGGGGCCCAGCTTGCGATCGGTCTCGGCGTCCCAGCGCTGTGCGGCCGAGAGGACGAGGGCCTTGGCGGCGGCGACGTCGGTGTAGATATCGGCGAGCATCGCCTGGACGAGCTGGAACCGGGCGATCGGTTCCCCGCCCTGCTTAGCATCGGCGGCGAAACGCACGGATTCGTCGAGGATGCGGATCGACTGACCGACGCAGATCGCGGCGATGTGCAGGCGTCCCTTGTTGAGTGAGGCCATGGCCGCGTAGAAGCCCTTCTCCTCCTCACCGCCGATGAGATTGGCGGCAGGCACGCGCACGTCGTCGAAGAAGATCTCCGAGGTCCAGGCGCCGGCCTGACCCATCTTGTGATCGTGTGGGCCGACGGTCACGCCTTCGGACTTCGTGGGCACGAGGAGGACCGAGATGCCCTTTGAGCCCGTGGCGTTCGGGTCGGTGCGGGCGAAGACCATGAGGACGTCGGATGCCTCGGCGTTGGTGATGAACCGCTTGGAGCCGTTGATGATGTAGTCATCGCCGTCGCGGGTGGCCTTCGTTCGCAGGCCCGAGGGGTCGGAGCCGGCTTCGGATTCGGTGAGGGCGAAGGAGGCGACGACCTCTCCGGAGGCCAGGCGGGGCAGCCATTCGGACTTCTGCTCGTCGGTGCCGTAGTTGACGAGCACCTGTCCGGCGATGCCGTTGTTCGTGCCGAACAGGGACCGGAAGGACGGGGTGGTGTAGCCGAGTTCCATGGCCAGGAGTGCGTCCTGTTCGGCATTGAGTCCGAGGCCGCCGTATTCCTCGGGCAGGGCCCAGCCGAAGAGTCCCATTTCGGCGGATTCCTTGATGATGGCTTCGGGGAAAGCGTCCTCGTCCTCGACCTGGGTCTCGAGGGGGACGACCTTCTCGCGGACGAATTCTCGGACGGCAGACAGGATGTCGTCGAGTTCCGTGTTGTCCATCGGTGTATCTCCTTTGTCTGTGGTGAACGGTTCAGAGGCTGTCGAGCCAGGCGCGGACCTGATCGGAGTCTGCTCCGAGCTCTGGGGGAGCGAGGTCGTAGGAGACCTGCGACTTCGACAGGGTGATCGGGTTGCGGACCGTCGGGATGACGCGATCGCCGGTGCCGGTGTCCACGACCGGTTCCAAACCGAGACTCTTGGCGTGTTCGACGCCTTCGGCGATCGTGTTGATCGGGGCGCAGGGCAGGCCAGCGGCCGAGAGCTTGTCGAACCATTCCTGTGCGGTGTGTGCCTGGAGAGCCTCGAGAAGTTCAGGCTCAAGGGCGTCGCGGTTGGCGTTGCGGTTTTTTGCCTGGGCGAATCGTTCGTCGTCGCACCAATCGGGGCGGCCGACCACCTCGGCGAGGATCCGGAACTGGCCGTCATTGGCCGCGGCGATGATGATCTCACCGGACTTCGCGGCCATCGGCTGGTAGGGGTAGAGGCTCGGGTGGGCGTTGCCCATCCGCGTCGGATTCACTCCTGCAGCCGCGTAGCCACCGGACTGGTTGGCCAGACCGGACATCGCCGAGGACATGAGGTTGGTTTCGACGAGCTGGCCCTCGCCGGTGAGCGTGCGGTGCTGGATCGCGGCGAGGACGCCGATCGTCGTGTGCAGACCGGTCATCACGTCGAAGATGGCGACCCCGGCGCGGTACGGCGAGCCGTCGGGGCTGCCGGTGACCGACATGAAGCCGGACAGCGCCTGCATGAGGAGGTCGTATCCGGGCAGCGGGTTCTGCGGCCCGAAGCCGGTCACCGAGGCATAGATGACCGTCGGGTTGGCAGCGGAGACGCTGTCGTAGTCGAGGCCATACTTCGCCAGCCCGCCCGGTTTGAAGTTCTCGACGACGATATCGGCTTCGGCCGCGAGCTTCTGCGCGGTGGCGAGGTCGTCGGAATCGGTGAAGTCGAGGACGATGTCGTATTTGTTGCGGTTGATCGACAGATAGTAGGTGGCATCCTCATCGCGCACCGGCGGCGCCCAGTGCCGGGTGTCATCGCCTTTGGGTCCTTCGACCTTGATGACGGTGGCGCCGAGGTCGGCGAGCATCATCGTCGAGTACGGTCCAGCGAGGACGCGGGAGAAGTCGACTACGATCTGTCCCGACAGGGGACCTGAGCCGGCACGGGGGAGGAACTCCTCGAGGCGGTCGCGGGCAGGCGACCGATGGTGGTCGCGCCCGGAGCCGCTGTCGTGGTGCTCAGAAGTGGTCGACTGCTTCATCGGTGAAAGTCTTCCTCTCGTCGGGCCGGCGGCGCTGCTGTGTGCTGTCGAGCACGGCATTCTGGGCCTGTGCTTGGGCGGCAGGCGCGTGGTCCGTCCCACTATATAGCAGGATCGGCAATAATATTCATGGATTATTATCGGAACAGGTATTGGCTGGGATGTCGCCCGGGTTGACGGCACAGAGTCCGACAGGGATTCGGAAGAGAGGCAGTCGACGGAGATTCAGCAGGTCAAAGCGTTCCTCGCAGTCGCCGAAGAACTGCACTTCGGCCGTGTGGCCGAACGGCTCGGAATGCTGCAGCCGCCGCTGAGTCGCACGATCCGCGCGCTCGAGGATCACCTCGGAGTCGATCTGTTCCGACGCGCGACCCGCAATGTGGCGCTGACCTCGGCGGGGGGAGGCACTGGTGGAGCCTGCCCGGAAGATGATCGAGTACCGAACCGTGGCCGCCGAGGCGGTGCGCCGGGCCGCCGACGGGCAGACCGGGCACATCGAATTCGGATTCGCCCACTCGTCATCGTGCGGGCTGGCCGCAGCGCTTGTGACTGCATCGACCGCGCACAGGCCGGGGGTCAGCTTCGGCCTCCACTCAGACGTCTACGCCGAGGATGGAAGCCCTGGTCGCGGCCGGCCGCGGCATCTCGATCACCTTCGACTCGGTGTCCGCAGTCACCCGTGAGGTCGGCACCGTGGCCGTGCCCCTCGATATTCCCGATGCGCCCGCGAAGCTCTACCTCGCCCCCGGCACCGACCTCGGCAAGGCCTCCGTGGAAGCGGCGCTCACCCTCGCCGAGGAGGTCCTGCCGACCGTGGAATGATGGCCTGGTAAACCCCGTCGTTCGGCGGGGCTGACGGCCGGTTCACAGCCGGATGAATGTGTGGTCAGTTCCTCTCGTCGGTGGACGAGCGCGAGGTCAGTTCCGCCGTCTGCTGTGGCTCAAAGCTGCGCGTTCCAGGTGTCGAGGCGGTGGCGGAGATCCTCGGCGGTCATGTCGGCGAGGCCGATCCCGTGGTAGTTCGGCAGCCAGGTCTCGACGCGATCATGGGCACGTGCCGCAGCTTGGACGTCCCACGCGCGGATGTCATGGATGCGGCGGCCGAGGAGTCGTTCGTACTCGTCGAGAAAGTCGGCGGCCGCCTCGGGGGAGCCGAGCAGCACGAGATCCTGACGGCACCAGGCGAGGTCGACTCCGCGAGGTCCGCGGCTCGCGCCCGACCAGTCGACGACTCCGGTCAGGCGCCCGCCGGCCCACAAGGCATTTCCTGCCCAGAAATCCGTGTGCGTGAGGACCTCTTCGTCACGGTCGAGGCTCGCCCACTCCCGCTGGGCGCGAATCGCGATGGCAGAGTCTCCGGGCGGCGGGGACTGCGGAGTCAGCGGCAGACCGGTGCCGTCGAGTGAGTGGATGCGCACCAATGTTGCGGCCATCTCGCGGGCGATGGTGGTCAGAGGCGTCGCCGGATCCGGTGGTGAGCCTGGGACGCGGGTCGTGATGATGACCGGATCGTCGGTGTCGGCGCTGTGGGCGATGAGGCGGGGGACGAGATCACCGAGCGGGCTCAGCCGATCGAGCACTGCGGCCTCTTTGACCGCCGCATCATGGCCGGCGGGGAATGCGCGGACGACGAGCTCCGCGTCTCCGTCCCGGGCCGCCATGGTCAGTGCGTGCTGACCGCCGGCAAGGGTCCCGACAAACCTCAGCTCCCGGCCGATCAGGGCCGAGGCTGTAGCGAGGGCGCGGGATCGGCGGCTTCGCTCGGCGGTCCTGAGCTGACTCTTCAGTCCTTCGGCATAGCGCCTGGCCATCAACTCCTGGGCCGCCACTGTGACCGGAGTGCCCAGGCGCAGGAGGGCATGTGCTGGGACGGAATCGGCGCGGATGGTCACGCCGAGGCGGCCGTCAGCGTCGATGGATACGAGGAAGGTCTCCTCGCCGTTTTCGAGGTGGCCCGGCAGGGTGCGATAGGTGAAACCGGCGCGATCTTCCTCATCGAACACCCGTGTGACGACGCACGAACCGACGGGCACGAGCAGATCGCGACCGCGCAGCCGCCTCGGCGAGGCCGGCCAAACGGGGTTGAGTCCCAGGCTGACGATCTGGCCTTCGGCCACTCGACGAGCCGGGTGGACGACGACGCCGGCGAGGTCCTGCAGCATCCAGGAGAAGATCGCATCTCGGGCGATCGGGAACTGGTCGCCCGAGCCGAGGTCGAGATGGAACTCGAGATGATTCATGACTCCATTCTCGTCCAGCCCAGTCGAGCGCAGGTCGAACGCGACCGGCCCGTGGGCTGAATTCCTCCGATCCGCCAGACGATTGTGCCGGCCTCTCGCGGTGATATGTTCCGCCTGATGATGTCGTCCTTGTCATATCCGAACGGCTGTGCCTACGATGAGAACTAATCGCTGAACGAACGCTCGCTACAGGGCGAATCGCCAGGTCAGCGCCGAATGACCATGTCACTGCACGAACACTGGAGTTCATCTATGTCAGACAGCACCTCAGCCACTCAAGCCACTCAGTCGGCAGGCACCTCGGCGGCTCCGAAATCCGGTCGTCGTTTCGAAGGCCAGGTCGCCGTCATCACGGGCGCCAGTCGCGGCATCGGGCTTGGAATCGCTCGGAGGCTGGGCGCCGAGGGCGCCACCGTCGTCCTCACCGCGCGCAAGCCCGAAGCACTGGGTGAGGCGGTCGCCGAGTTCCCCGAAGGCTCGGCGCTCGCCATTGCCGGCAAGGCCGACGACCCGGCGCACAGGGCAGAGGTGTTCGACACCGTCGCTGAGAAGTTCGGTCGCCTCGATGTGCTCGTGGCCAACGCCGGAATCAACCCGGTCTACGGCCCGCTCGTCGACATGGAACTCGATGCCGCGCGGAAGATCTTCGAGGTCAACGTCCTCGGCACGCTGGCCTGGGTGCAGGACGCCGTCCACCATGAGGGCCTGAACTTCCGTGAGAACAAGGGCCGCGTCGTCACCCTGTCGTCGGTCGCCGGCCAGATCCCGAGTGAAGGCATCGGCTTCTACGGAATCTCGAAGGCGGCGGTCTCGCATCTGACGAAGACCCTGGCCGTCGAGCTCGGGCCCGACATCCGCGTCAACGCCGTCGCTCCGGCCGTGGTCAAGACGAAGTTCGCCACCGCGCTCTACGAAGGCAGGGAAGAGGAGGTCGCCTCCGCGTACCCGGTCAAGCGCCTCGGCACTCCTGAGGACATTGCCGGTGCCGTCGCCTATCTGGCGTCGGAGGACGCCGACTGGATCACCGCGCAGGTGCTCACCGCCGATGGAGGAGTCGTCACGGCCGGCGGCAGCGCCTGAAACCGAGGCTGAGCGTCGGTTGCCGGTAGGCGGCAGCCCGAAATCAGGTCGCCATCGGACATCTGCACCCGAATCTAGGTCGCCATCGGATACTTCTCCTGACGAAAAGTATCCGATGGCGACCTAAGTTTTTCTGCAGTGCCATTCTGAGGCGCCACCCCTACTTCACCGGAAGGCCGGCGGCGTGCGCGCAGATCTCGCCGTAGCGTTTGGCCACGCCAGCAGGATCAAGCTCACCGCCGGCCCGGTACCACTGCGAGACGCCCGTGCAGATCGTCGTGATCGCTCGTGAGGCATCCCGTGGGAACTCCGTGGTGAAGCTGCCGTCGGCAACGCACTCCTCGACCACCGCGTCGAGGAGTTTCTGCTGCCGGTCACGAGCGGCGATATGAGCATCCCGGTGCTGATCTTTCAGCGCTCGGATCTCGCTGAATGCGATGAAAGCGAGATCGGACTGGTGCGCGTGGAAGAGCAGCAGGCATTCGATGAGTCGGTCGAAGCGGGCGGTCGGCTCCTGCCCGCCGTCGGCGAGTGCCGCGACGCTGCGCTGCCACAGATCCTCCATCGCCAGGCGGTCGATCTCGGCGAGGATCGCATGCTTCGATGCGAAGTGGTGATAGAGGCCGGGCACTGACAGTCCGGCCGCGCCAGCCAGCTGGCGGATACTCGTGCCGTGGAATCCGCCCGTGACGAAGCTGTCGAGAGCGGACTGAAGGATCGGCGACAGCAGCGGGGCGTCGTAGTCCCGCCAGTTCGTCATGGTTGCATTGCTCAAGAGTTGTCCCTGCCTGCTCCGTCCCACTGTCTTCTCACCCCTAATCTACGGCCATTCGCGCCGAGACCAAGGGCAAGGACCTCAACGCGATCTGAACATCGCAGCGGGACCGTAGCGCCGCCTCGGCGAATTTAGGTCGCCAACGGACTTCGGCACCCCGAAAATAGGTCGCTATCGGATACTTCTGAGCAGGAAAACTATCCGATAGCGACCTATTTTCGCGTTGGAGGTACAACTGGGGAGCTGGTCCTCGCGGCGGTTGGAAGAGCGGTCATAGTGAGGGGACCAGCACGGGGTTTGTCGGGGGTGATTTCATTCACTAGAATCGGAGGCGCAGTCTCAGCCGGGGGCTCCAGAGGTCCACCTGCTTCAGAAGCCCATCTGGTTCTGCACATAACTTCATACGCCGCTAAGACAAGACGTGGGAGAGCTGCCGCCGTCAGGCCGAATCGAGCCGGACTTCCGAGCAGCGCCGTAGGTGCAATTCCCTCCCCGGGAAACTCTCAGGCCCAGTACCACCGATTGCAGGCATATCTGAAGGACCTCGGTCCGACAGATCGGGGAGGACACTCAGCGAACGCTGCGTCCTCCCATCGGTGGACGCGACACCGACCCTAGGACGGCAATTGACCAGTTCACTCGCCCATACGACGCAGGCAACAGGGGACACCGCACGCCCCTTCTCCGACCGCCACATCGGCCCCCGCGCCGACGACGTAACGGCCATGCTCGCCGAACTCGGCTATGACTCCCTGGAAGCGCTCTCTTCCGCTGCCGTCCCGGAATCCATCCAGAACGATGAGCTCAACCTGCCCGCCGGGCGCTCAGAATTCGACGTGCTGAACGACCTGCGCGACCTCGCCGACCAGAACGTCATGCGCACCCAGCTCATCGGCCAGGGCTACTACGACACGATCACCCCGGCCGTCATCCGCCGCAACCTCGTCGAGAACCCCGCCTGGTACACCGCCTACACTCCGTACCAGCCCGAGATCTCCCAGGGCCGGCTCGAAGCGCTGCTGAACTTCCAGCAGGTCGTCCAGGACCTCACCGGCCTCGACATCGCCAATGCCTCCCTCCTCGATGAGGCCACCGCCGTCGCCGAGGCGGTACTGCTCATGCGTCGAGCCGTGAAGAAGGGGACAACCGTCGTCCTCGACTCCGAACTCCACCCGCAGACCATCGCCGTCGTCCGCGCCCGTGCCAAGGCGATGGACTTCCGCGTCGCCGTCGCCGACCTCGCCGAGGGCCTCGTAGGCGAAGACATATTCGGCATCGTCTGCGCCCAGCCCGGCACCACCGGCGCCATCCGCGACTTCACCGAAGCCGTCGACGGAGCGCACGACCGCGGTGCGCTTGTCACCTTCGACGCCGACCTGCTGGCACTGACCCTGCTCAAGGACTGCGCCTCCCAGGGTGCGGACATCGCCGTCGGCTCCGCACAGCGCTTCGGTGTGCCCCTGTTCTTCGGCGGCCCCCACGCCGGCTTCATGGCTGTGAAGTCCGGACTCCAGCGCCAGCTGCCCGGCCGCCTCGTCGGAGTGTCCAAGGACGCCCAGGGCAAGCCCGGCTACCGTCTGGCCCTGCAGACCCGCGAACAGCACATCCGCCGCCAGAAGGCGACATCGAACATCTGCACCGCGCAGGCCCTGCTCGCCAACGTCGCCTCGATGTACGCCGTCTACCACGGCCCGGTCGGTCTGACCCGCATCGCCTCCCGCGTCCACCGTCTCGCCCACGCGTTCGCAGGTGCCGCGGACACCGCCCCCGGCGCCGAGGTTCTCACCTGGGAATTCTTCGACACTGTGGCCCTGCGCGTGGCCGACGCCGAAGCCGCCCGCTACGTCGCCGACCAGGCCGGATACAACATCCGCGTCATCGACAACACCACCGTCGGCGTCTCCTTCGGCGAACCTCACACCGTCGCCGATGCCAACGGTCTGCTCGAAGCCCTCGGCATCCTTGCCCGGGTCGACGCGGACGACTTCGAAGCCGCCTCGGCGGGAACCTTCGGAGCCAACGCCGTTCCGGAACCCGCATTCGCGGCGTCGTTCCACCGGGACACCGAATTCCTCACCCACCCCGTCTTCAGCGCCCACGGCTCCGAGACCTCGATGATGCGCTACCTGCGCACCCTGGCCGACCGTGACCTCGCACTCGACCGGACGATGATTCCGCTGGGCTCGTGCACGATGAAGCTCAACGCCGCCGCCGAGATGGAACCCATCACATGGCCGGAATTCGCCTCCATCCACCCCTTCGCCCCGGCCGAACAGACCAAGGGTTGGCGCGCACTCATCGGCCGCCTCGAGGACTCCCTCGTCGAGGTCACCGGCTACGACCGTGTGTCCCTGCAGCCCAACGCCGGTTCGCAGGGTGAGCTGGCCGGACTGCTCGCCATCCGCGCTTACCACGTGGCGAACGGCGACGATGCCCGCACCGTCGTGCTCATCCCGCAGTCCGCTCACGGCACGAACGCGGCCTCCGCGGTGCTCGCCGGACTCCAGGTGCAAGTCGTGGCGACGGCCGATGACGGCTCCGTGGACATGGACGACCTCGATGCGAAGATCGCCAAACACGAAGGCAAGATCGCCGGCATCATGATCACCTACCCGTCGACCCACGGTGTGTTCGAACCGCAGATCCGCGAAGTCTGCGACAAGGTCCATGCCGCCGGCGGTCAGGTCTACGTCGACGGTGCGAATCTCAACGCCATGGTCGGACTCGCCAAGCCGGGCGAATTCGGCGGCGATGTCTCCCACCTCAACCTGCACAAGACCTTCTGCATCCCCCACGGAGGAGGCGGCCCCGGAGTCGGCCCCGTGGCGGTTCGCGAACACCTCGCTCCGTACCTGCCCGGCGATGCCACGCTGCCGGAGCTCGTCGCCGGTGACCCGGATGCCAAGGAGCTGCCGATCTCCGCTTCGATGTTCGGCTCCGCAGGAGTCCTGCCCATCAGCTTCGCGTACCTCGAACTCATGGGTGCCGAAGGACTGCGCGAGGCCTCGCGCTCGGCTCTGCTCGGTGCGAACTACCTGGCGAAGAAGCTCGGCGACGTCTACCCGATCCTCTACTCGGGTGAGAACGGACTCGTCGGCCACGAAACGATCCTCGACCTCCGTGCGATCACCTCGGCGACGGGAGTCACCGCCGAGGATGTCTGCAAGCGCCTCGTCGACTTCGGCTTCCACGCCCCGACCCTGGCCTTCCCGGTGCCCGGCACCCTGATGGTCGAACCCACCGAGTCCGAGGACAAGGACGAGCTCGACCGCTTCATCGAGGCCATGCGCACCATCCGCGCCGAGATCGACGAGATCGGCAAGTCGTATACCTACGAAGAGTCGCCGCTGGCCCTCGCGCCGCACCCGGCGACGGTGGTCATGGACGACTGGGACGGCAAATACAGCCGCGAGACCGCGGTGTTCCCCGTTCCCGGGCTGCGCCTCACGAAGTACTTCCCGCCGGTCAGCCGCATCGACGGAGCCTACGGCGACCGCAATTTGGTGTGCTCCTGCCCGCCGCCAGAGGCCTTCGAAGAGTTCGAGGAAGAGGACAAGTGATGACCGATACGACCGCGAACACGCCCAAAGAGACCCCGCTGCACAGTATCCACGCCGAGCTCGGTGCCTCGTTCACCGACTTCGGCGGCTGGGACATGCCGCTGAAGTACGGTTCGGAACTCGCCGAGCACCGTGCCGTGCGTGAGGCCGCAGGCCTCTTCGACCTCTCCCACATGGGTGAGGTGCGCATCGCCGGAACCGACGCCGCCGCCTTCCTCGACTACGCGCTCGTCGCGAAGTACTCGAAGATGAAGATCGGCAAGGCCAAGTACGGAGTCATCGTCAACGAGTCAGGCGGCCTTCTCGACGACCTCATCACCTACCGCATCGGCGACGAAGAGTTCCTCATCGTCCCCAACGCCTCGAACACGCCCACCGTGGTCGCCGCGCTGAAGGACCGCGTGCACCAATTCGTCCAGACCGTCGCACCCGGCTCCGATGTGCACCTGACCGACGAATCCGACGCCACCGCGCTCATCGCTGTGCAGGGCCCGAACTCCGAGGCGATCATCCTGCGCGCCCTCGACGAGTCCGGCCACGGCGAATTCGGACCCCGTACCGGCGCCGGGGACCAGGCGAAGGCCCAGGTCACCGACGATGCCAACGGGGGAGCCACCTCGGCGGGGGATGCGAAGATCACCATCGGTCAGGCGGTACGTGAACTCAAGTACTACGCGTGGATGCCGCTGACGATCGCCGGGATCGACCTCATGCTCGCCCGCACCGGATACACCGGTGAGGACGGGTTCGAGCTCTACACCCCGAACATCGGCGCCTCCCGCCTGTGGAACACGCTCGTGACTTCGGGTGCGGACTACGGACTCGTTCCCTGCGGTCTGGCCGCACGCGATTCGCTTCGCCTCGAAGCCGGAATGCCGCTCTACGGCAACGAACTCGATCAGAACACCACCCCGTACGATGCGGGACTGGGCCGGATGATCGGGTTCAACACGAAGGACGACTTCTTCGCCCGCGAGGCGCTGGCGAGGCTCGGAGAGACCGAACCGCCGCGCGTGCTCGTCGGCCTGAGCTCGGAGGGACGCCGTGCCGCCCGTTCCGGTGCCGTCGTGTCGATCGACGGCGCCGAGGTCGGCACCGTCACCTCCGGCCAGCCTTCGCCGACACTCGGCCACCCGATCGCCCTGGCCTACATCGATCGGGACCGCACCGAGGTGGGCACCGCCGTGACTGTGGACATCCGCGGCAAGGCACACGACTTCACCGTCACACAGCTGCCGTTCTACAAACGCCAGGCCGACTGAAGCTCTCACCCACTATTCATCCTGGTGGGACCCGTGGCTCGTAGACTGGTCCCACCAGGCACAACAACGTCGTGACCGCCCCCTCCGGCGGTAGTCACAGTAAGGAAGACATATGGCACAGCTGCCCCCGCTCCCGCAGAACTTCACCTATTCCGCCGAACACGAATGGGTCGACGGCGCTGCCGATGAACTCGTCGGCAAGACCGTCAAGGTCGGCATCACCGCCGTCGCCGCCGATGCCCTCGGCGAGGTCGTCTACGTCGACCTGCCAGCAGTCGGCGACTCCATCACCGCAGGTGAGACCTGCGGCGAGGTCGAATCCACGAAGTCCGTGTCCGACCTCTACACCCCGGTGACCGGCGAGGTCGTCACCATCAACGAGGCGGCCGTGGACTCACCCGGACTGCTCAACTCCGACCCCTACGGCGAGGGCTGGCTGTTCGAGGTCGCCGTGACCGAGGTCGGCGAAGTCATGGACGCCGCAAACTACGCCGAGGCGAACTCCCTCTGAGCCTCATCCTCCGGGCGGAGGATATAAACCCTGAAACGGGGTCGGTCGAGGTCGGTGCCGACACATCGTCGGCATCGGCTCGCCGTGCATGTGAGTGCACGGCTGTTCGGTCGGCCCCGTCGTCATCTCATCAGAAACGAAGTGATTGCCATGCCATTGAGTGTCTTCGACCTCTTCACGGTCGGCATCGGACCGTCGAGCTCCCACACCGTCGGACCGATGCGTGCCGGCGCGAGCTTCATCGACCTCCTCGGCGAAACGCTTGGATCCGTGGCTGATCTGCGCGTCGACGTGTTCGGTTCCCTGGCCGCCACCGGTGCCGGTCATGGGACCTTCGACGCCATCCTCATCGGGCTCGAAGGCTGCCGTCCCGATCTCATCGAAGCCAACGAACTGACCGCCCGACGGACACGGATGTCCGAGACCGGGACGATCATCCTCGGCGACTCGACCGGCAACGGCGTCGAACTCAAGTTCACCGAGGATGACATGGTCAAACGACCGCTGACCGTCCTCCCTCGCCATACGAACGCCATGACCGTGACCGCCTATGACGCTGCGGGGGAGACCCTCGCCGAGGAGACCTACTACTCTGTCGGCGGCGGATTCGTGACCTCCGAGACCGAATTCCTCGAGAAGGAGAAGACCGCCGAGGATGGTGCAGCTGACGATGATGGCGGCGACGGTGCGGCCGACGACGGCGGCGATGTGGCTGCCGGCAGCGGTGCAGGCGCGGGCGCCGAGTACGCAGTCGCGGATTCTGTCGTCGACGCCGAACTCGAGTCCTACGACGAAGAGCTGCCGTATCCCTTCCACTCCGGCGTCGAGCTGCTTCAGCGCTGCCGCGAGAACGATCTGTCGATCGCCGAGATCATGCACGCCAACGAACTGTCGATGCGCGACGAGGACGAGATCCGGCACGGACTGCTCCACATCTACTCGGTGATGGAGGAATGCGCTTCGGCGTCCCTGGACCGCTCCGGTTATCTGCCCGGAGGGCTCAAGGTCCGCCGCCGCGCACACGACTGGTACCTCAAACTCAAGTCCGAGGACCCCGACCGGGATCCCGGCTACTACCTCGAATGGGTCAACCTCATCGCGATGGCGGTGAACGAGGAGAACGCCTCGGGAGGCCGCGTCGTCACCGCGCCGACGAATGGAGCGGCCGGCATTATCCCCGCCGTGCTGCACTACGTGCTCAACTACGTGCCCGCGGTGATGGAAGGCGGCGAGTCCGCGAAGCACCGGGCCATCGTCGACTTCCTGCTCACTGCGGCGGCCATCGGAGTCCTCTACAAGGAACGTGCGTCGATATCCGGCGCCGAGGTGGGCTGTCAGGGAGAGGTCGGATCCGCCTCGTCGATGGCCGCCGGGGGACTGGCCGCCGTTATGGGCGGGACGCCCGAGCAGGTGGAGAACGCCGCCGAGATCGCGATGGAGCACAGCCTCGGACTGACCTGCGACCCGATCTCCGGGCTCGTGCAGGTGCCGTGCATCGAACGCAATGCGATCGCCGCCGGCAAGGCCATCAACGCCTCCCGAATGGCTCTGTGGGGCGACGGCCAGCACCGGGTCAGCCTCGACGAGGTGATCGAGACGATGCGACAGACCGGCGCGGACATGTCCTCGAAGTACAAGGAGACGGCGATGGGCGGCCTCGCCGTCAACGTCGTCGAGTGCTGAGCGGGTGAATGGTCGCCGGGCGAGTGGGTTGGCCGCCCGCTCACGGTCGCACGCCTCGCCTACCCGCATGCCCTCGGACCAGCCGTCCGCCTAACCACCAGCGGTCTGCCCTCGGAGAATAGGTCGCTATCGGATACTTTCAGCGCCGAAAGGTATCCGATAGCGACCTAAGTCTTTGGGGCAGGCATCCGATAGCGACCACAAGTCCCAGTCCTCAGGCCACCTGCGCCCCGAAACATCTGCGAAGCCGCTCACAGAGCCTGAGAAGGCCGCCTCGGGCAACAGGCCTCCTTGCTGTCCCAATTCGACCGAAGTGACATGGAACACGTGGAACCCCTGTTCCAACTCCTGCCAAATGTAACGAAACGATAACGAACCTCTGGCGCGGTATGAGCGCGAAGGAGTGCCCCGTCACATCCCAGAGATGCCATGGGGAAGGTCCGGTCCGTTACATGTCAGTAGGTCGGGACGATCGTTGCGGAAGTGCCCCGGAATCGGCACTTTCGAGGTTGACGCTCATTCTCATCCCGCTAGGTTTATTGGCGTGATTAACGCACTCGCTGAACCGAAGACGCAAATCGACGTCCGGACTCCAGACCTGGAGGACGGTCAACATCTATGGCGGCTCGCGAAAGACACAGCCGTGCTCGACCTGAACTCCTCGTACTCGTACCTGCTGTGGTGCCGCGACTTCGCGGACACCTCGGTGATTGCGCGAATCGACGGAGCGCCCGCCGGCTTCATCACCGGGTACACGCGTCCGGAGAATCCGGACACCCTGATGATCTGGCAGGTCGCCGTCAATGAGGACTTCCGTGGACACGGACTCGCATCGACCATGCTCCATGAGCTGGCCGACCGGACCGGCGCTCTCCGCATGGAGACGACGATCACCGAGGACAATGCGGCGTCCAACCGCCTGTTCCAGGCGTTCGCTGAGAAGCGTGGGGCTGGATTCAACCGTCGCCCGCTGTTCACCCCGGATCTCTACCCGGACGGCCACGACACCGAGTACCTCTACGAGATCGCACCCCTGTAACGAGCACTGACCGGCGCCGCGCGGGCCCCTGTTGCAAGGGAGCGGACGCGCCAGGCGCCAGGAGGCGGAAGAGATCGCCCGCACTCGAGCGGCAGCGGCCACCGCCTCGGCGACTGCATCCGATGCAGACGCAGAACTTAAAGAAGTCGAAAGGACTCAAGTCATGACTGAAAGCGCTAAGCCCACACCCACTGACAAGCCCGACATCTTCGAAACTCGCGAGTCTGCCGTGCGCAGCTATTGCCGTTCCTGGCCCGCGACCTTCGCCCGTTCGCAGGGCGCCAAGCAGTGGGACGAGGACGGCAACGAGTATCTCGACTTCTTCTCCGGTGCCGGTGCCCTCAACTACGGCCACAACAACCCGGCCGTGATGGGCCCGCTCATCGAGTACCTGCAGTCGGGTGCCGTTCTGCACTCGATGGATATGAAGACCCCGGCCAAGCGTGAGTTCCTGCAGACCTTCCAGGACCTCATCCTCAAGCCGCGCGGACTCGACTACTCCGTGATGTTCCCCGGACCGACGGGAACCAACACCGTCGAGGCGGCTCTCAAGCTCGCTCGCAAGGTGACCGGCCGTCAGCACATGCTCTCGTTCACCAACGCGTTCCACGGCATGACGCTGGGATCGCTGTCAGTGACCGGCAATTCGATGAAGCGCGAGGGCGCGGGCATCCCGCTGACCAACAGCTCGAAGATCCCGTACGACGACTACTTCGACGGAGAGGTCCCGGACTTCCTGTGGCTGGAGAAGGTCCTCGAGGACTCCGGCTCGGGCGTCGACAAGCCCGCCGCTGTCATCGTCGAGACCGTGCAGGGCGAGGGCGGACTGCGTGCCGCTCGCGCCGAATGGCTGCGCGCACTGTCCGACCTGTGCAAGAAACATGACATCCTCCTCATCGTCGATGACGTGCAGGCAGGCTGTGGCCGCACCGGTTCGTTCTTCAGCTTCGAAGAGGCTGGCATCGAGCCCGACATCGTCTGCCTGTCGAAGTCGATCTCCGGTTCGGGTCTGCCGCTGGCACTGACCCTGTTCCGTCCCGAGCTCGACGTCTGGGAGCCCGGCGAGCACAACGGCACCTTCCGTGGAAACAACCCCGCGTTCGTGACCGCGACCGCCGCCATCAAGACCTTCTGGGCCGACAACGAGTTCCAGAACCAGCTCGCCGACACCATCGCCGCGCTGCACCAGCGTCTCGACACGATCGTCGAGAAGGCTGAAGGCGCTTCGATCCGTGGACGCGGCCTGCTGGCCGGCGTCTGCTTCGAAGACCTCGAGGTGGCCGAGAAAGTCGCAGCCTATGCCTTCGAGAACGGTCTCCTGCTCGAGACTTCGGGTGCCGATGACGAAGTCATCAAGATCATGCCGCCGCTGACGATCGACTCGCGCGATCTGCAGGCGGGCCTGGACATCATCGAGGCCGGAGTGCTCAAGTTCGCTCCCGCCGCCACGACGGCCGCACTGGCCTGACCCACCTCTGCCGGGCCGGCGCCGCAGCAGTGGCGCCGGCCTGAGCTTTGGGCCGAACCGAGCTCACCGGCTCGATCGCCCACCCGGGCCGGCGGATGCCGTCGCAGTGCGATGGGTGTCGGCCGCCCGCCTCTGAACACTTTCACCGACCTTTTGCGAAAGGACCACAGATGTACGTAGTCAACCGCGATGACCTCAACGACACCGACCGCGATGTGAAGTCCGAGACCTGGCGCAGCCGCCGCATGGTGCTCGGCAAGGAGCGCGTCGGATTCTCGTTCCACGACACCGTGATCTACGCCGGAACCACCTCGACGTTCCACTACCAGAACCACGTCGAAGCCGTGTACTGCGTGCAGGGCAAGGGAACGCTGACCGATCTGGAGACCGGCAAGGAATACCCGCTCCACGATGGCGTCATGTACCTGCTCGACGGAAACGAGAAGCACACCGTCGTGGCCGAGGAAGAGCTGCGCATGGCCTGCGTGTTCAACCCGCCGGTCACCGGCCGCGAGGTTCACGACGAGAACGGCGTGTACCCCCTCATCCTCGAAGATGAAGCAGCACCCGCGAACTGATTCGGCTTCTGAATGCTGAGTCGGCGGACACCGACTGAGCTTCACTCGCCGAGGCGGCCCGAGCATTGCGCTCGGGCCGCCTTTTTCGTGCGGTTGAGTTGTGCGCGTGAGCCGAACCCGAGGACACTTCCCTCTTCCATCCCATCTTCAGTTGGAGTCTCCGTGAAGTTCCTCAAACGCGCCCTCGTGGCCTCTGTTGCCGCTCTTGCTCTTGCCATCGGTCCCGCTGTCTTCGCCGAGGCTGCGTCTATGTCATTCGACGTGACGAAGCTGTCAGCCGCCAACATGGTTGTTTCGAATGACAACTGCAGATATTTCAGTGTCTATCGCAAATACAAGAAGGACGACGTCGGCTATTGGACGGTCGACTCAGAAATTGCTGGTCGACACGGATACACGACCGATGCGTACTTCGGCAGCTACAAGAATCCCAGCACCAAAGACCGCAATATGATCTGTCCGAGTCTTGACGGGCTCGGCAGATACCGAATCGGCCCATCAGAAGCTAACGTCGACAACGATTACTCGTGGGACGCATTCACGGACCACACCAAGGGCTACTTCTACGTCCGGGGCAAGTCTTACACGTCTCTGTCCTCGAAGCGCAAGCGGTACTACCGCGTGACCTTCAGCCAGGTCAGCTGGGCCACCGGAGCCACCTCGAAGTCGGTCAAGCGCTGACAGTCTCGGCGTGAGAGGTCGGTCTGCAACGTGAGCGTGATGCGGACCGGCCTTTTCACTCGCGAATCGTCAGATCCGTCCCATCCATATATCCACGGGATCCCTCGAATGGGCCTAAAGCTCCGTCGAGTGGGAGGCCCAAGGTGCCGAGCTCGGCGCTCTGACGACCCCCGGCTTCCCGGGAAGTGAGATTTTGGCTGTATCGCAGCTGACCGATCTCAGCGTCGGTAACGCTCCAGATGACCACCTGTGGTGGATCATCATTCGTGAACGTCACACGGTGGGGATCGGCCGTGACCGACCATCCGGTCGCCTCGGCGAGGGCGTTCGCCAACTCAGCGCGGTCGATACTCATCGGGACCTCCTTATGGTCAGGGGACTGCCTGCGGACCCTGGGAAATGAAAACATATCGGGCGCCCCGAAAGGGGGCGCCCGATATGCGTTGTCGACTGCTGTTCGGCAGCCTCACTCGTTGTCGGAGCGAACCTTCTTCCCGCGGTCATGCCAGAACTTCGTCGTGGTCACCTCGTCGGTGCCGTCCCAGGCGTCGACATCGGTGTTGATGCGCTTGAACGTGGGCAGGTCGCCGCGTCGGAACACCGGTTCGAAGCCCGCCTTACGCTGCTGCTGGTAGTTCTTCAGCAGCGAGAACACCAGCGGCGAGAGCATCAGCAGAGCGAAGAGGTTGATGAGAGCCATGATCGCCATGAAGATGTCCGCCGCGGTCCAGACCAGATCGAGGGCTGCGATCGCACCGATGAACACCGAGACCATGACGATGACCTGATACACGCGCAGCGCGACGCGGTTCGTCGTCAGATGCTCGATATTCGCCTCGCCGTAGTAATAGTTGCCGAGGATCGACGAGAACGCGAAGAGGAAGATCGCCAGGGTGAGGAAGTGGATCGCCCACTGCCCGAGCTGACCGCTCAACGCTGTCTGCGTGAGCTGGATGCCCTCAGCCGAGCTGCCGTACTCCGGGTTCGACAGCAGGATGATGAACGCTGTGATCGAGCAGACGAGGATCGTATCGAAGTACACACCCAGCGCCTGCACGAAGCCCTGCTTGGCCGGGTGCGACGCCGATGCGGTGGCGGCCGCGTTCGGCACCGAACCGATGCCGGCCTCATTGGAGAACAGACCGCGCTGCACACCGATGAGCATGATCGACCCCAGTGTTCCGCCGGCGATCGAATCCATGCTGAATGCGTCGGTGACGATCGTTGCGATCATCGACGGCACGGCACCGATGTTCAGCACCACGACGATGATGCCGACGATGAGGTAGAGGCCGGCCATGATCGGCACCAGATAAGCCGAGATATTCGAGATGCGCTTGGCGCCGCCTGCGAAGATCGCGAAGGCGGCAACAGCGATGATCGCCCCGGCCACGGCAGCGAAGACGCCGTCCGAGCTCTCGACTCCGAAAGAGGCCCCGACCGCGTCGACGATGGAATTCGACTGCACCGAGTTGAACACCATGCCGTAGGTGATGGCGACGATGACGGCGAAGACCAGTCCGAGCCACTTCATGTTCAGCCCGTGCTTGATGTAATAGGCGGGTCCGCCGCGGAAGTTCGGGCCGTCCTTGAGCTTGTACAGCTGGCCGAGGGCAGACTCGGCGAAGGCCGTGGCCCCGCCGACGATGGCCGTGAGCCACATCCAGAACATCGCACCCGGACCGCCCAGCGAGATCGCCAGAGCGACACCGGCGATGTTCGCTGTTCCCACGCGCGAGGCCGCAGAGATCGAGAAGGCACGGAAAGGAGAAATGTTCCGATTGCCCTCGGAATCCCGTCCGCCCGGCTCCGTCAGGGTGCGGAACATCTCGGGCAGCAGGCGGACCTGCACGACTCCCGTGCGGATGGTGAAATACAGACCAGTGGGGATGAGAACAGCCACGAGGATGTATGACGATACGGTGCTGACACTGTCGAAAGCACTCTGGAGCATCTCCATCGAACTGCGCCTCCTTCGGCAATAGTGCTGGAGAGGATCGGAGGTGCAGAACGCGGGAACTCCGTCCGTGGTTATACCCAGTCTGCCACCCCGGCTCCCGAGGTTGTGGCAGTGGCCCCTGCCCGAAGGGTGCCGTTCTCATTCGAGCGGGTCAGCATCGGCCCAGGCGACGACCAGTGTCGACACCGTCAGGATTCATGTTCCGTCCACTCTCGCATCATCCGGAACTTGCTCTGGCCACCTAATCTGGGCGGCCTAGTACTCATCGTTCGGCCACCGCGCAGCAGTTGGATCCGGCGCCCGAACGCCACCCGCAGTCTCCGTGGAGGAGTTCTGAAATGCCCATCACCCTCGCCACCCCCACC
>NZ_QYCP01000049.1 GCF_025506275.1 Brevibacterium permense | reverse complement strand
GGGAGGAAGCGGCCGCCTCGGGGAGGGGATCTGGATTCTGCAGTGTGCGGGACGGAGCGGAGCTGTCGATCTCCGCGGTGCGCTGGGTCCAAGTTGCCAGGCGCTTCGTCACCTGCTCGCGGTCGAGGAGGATGAAGAAGAAGGCGAGGAGGACGAAGGCCATGAGCACGATGTCGAGCAGGCTCGTGCGGGAGTGGACGAAGTGCTCGCCGTCGACGGCGAGCAGGCCGGCGGCGACGCAGGCGAAGAACGCCGAGCGGAAGAGCTTCCAGGCGATGACGCCGAGGAGGAAGATCGTCAGGGTGCCGATGACCGCCACGGTGAAGCGCCAGCCGAAAGAATCGTCGGCGCCGAAGAGGTCGATGCCCCACCCGATGAGCCATTTGCCCAGGGGCGGGTGGACGACGTATTCGGGTGTGGGTTCGATGACGCTGGGGTCGCCGGCGTTGAAGGAATCGTCGGCGTTCTCGGGCCAGGATCGTTCGTACCCGAAGTTGAAGACCGAGTAGCCGTCCTTGACGTAGTAGGTCTCGTCGAAGATCAGACGGTGTGGGAAGTCGAGGCGGAAGAGTCGCAGAGCAGCGCTGATTCCGGTGATGACGAGCAGGGCCGGCCACATCCACAGTGGGGCGCGGGTGGCCCACATGCCGGCGTGGAAGGTTTCGCGGCGCATCGCAGCGGCACCGGCACGCACCTTTTCGCGTTTCCTCGCCAGGCGCTCGCGGGCGATGCGCCTGGTGGGGGCCGGGGAATCTGCGGTGTGTGTCATCGGAGTCCAGTTTAGAGATCTCGGCGGG
>NZ_QYCP01000050.1 GCF_025506275.1 Brevibacterium permense | reverse complement strand
CCCCCGGGCGCTCGCCCACTAACGGGCGCCCGACCCCAAACGAGGGTCAGGCAATACGTCACCGCAAGCACCACGAACGGCACCATGACGATGGTGTAGAAGGTGAAGATCGTCCGCTCCTGGTAAGCGAACCACGGAAGCCAGGTCGCTGCCAGGCCGGCAAGGATGACGGCCGGGCGGACGTCCCGGCGGATGATCCACACGACGAGGCAGACGAGCACAGCCAAGGCGGCCAGGCCCCAGACCACAGGGTTGCCCACCGAGGTGATCGCCGAGGAGCACTTCGCGACCGTGCACCCCATATCGCCTCGGTCGTATGACTCGTAGTAGAACGACGTCGGCCGCCACTGCACGATCCAACCCCACGGGTTCGACATGTACGGATGCTCCGAGTCCAGCCCGACATGGAACGAGTACGCCGTGTAGTGATAGTGCGCCAGAGACGGCAGCCAATCCAACCACTCCGGCAGCGCACGCCACCAGCCGAAATTATCCGCAGCCCACTGTCGGTCCCACGCATCATCCGAACGGATCCACCCGGTCCAGCACGTCACATAGGTCACGAGCGCGATCGGCACGAGCTTGAAGAACGAGGGAATGCTGTCGCGGATGAACATGCCCAGCCACGGATGCACGACCCCGGCCCGATACCGCGAATGCACATCCCACAGGACGAGCAGAATCCCGAACGCCGCCAGTGCATACAGACCCGACCATTTCACCCCCGTAGCCAGGCCGAGACTGATCCCCGCAGCGAAGATCCAAGGACGCGCGCCGAGGCGGGGCCCGAAGTTGATCACGTCCCTGGACTTCGTCCGACGCCGACGTCGGGCTTCCGCGGTGGGCGGGGCCGCCTCGGGG
>NZ_QYCP01000051.1 GCF_025506275.1 Brevibacterium permense | reverse complement strand
TGTCAAGCCTCGGGTTTGATGGAGAGTTTTCTACTTGGAATTGGTGTGCTCGAACACGAGCTACGCAGCCCGTGGCATCGTTCTGAAATAGGTCGCTCGAAACGTTGTGGGAGTCGCCCCAGCGAGTGGTCCGTGGGGCCGATACGTATTGAACCAGTGCACCCACTCCGCCGTAGCGATCTCGACATCATCAATGCCCTTCCACGGGCCCTTGTTCCTAATCAGCTCAGCCTTATAAAGTGAGTTCAAGGCCTCAGCGAGGGCATTATCGTAAGAGTCGCCCTTCGACCCGACAGAAGCGACCGCGTCTTGTTCGGCCAGGGCCTCGCCGTAGCGAATCGCTCGATACTGGACTCCGCGGTCCGAGTGATGCACAAGCCCGGACAGGTCGTGACCAGCACGTTTACGCTGATAAATCCCCATCTGCAGGGCATCAAGAGCCAACTCGGTATGCAGCGAACGCGATACCTGCCAGCCGACGATCTCGCGGTTGAACACGTCGGTGACGAACGCGACGTAGACCCACCCGGTGAACGTATGCACATAAGTTATATCGGCCACCCACAGCTGGTCAGGAGCAAAGGCCTCGAAGTGGCGATCGACGAGATCAGCCGGGCAGATCTCCCGCGGTGCTGACCTCGTGGTGTTCGGCGCCTTGGCCCTCTTGATTCCGTGCAGGTCGAGGTCTTTCATCAGGCGCTCGATCGTGCATCGGGTCACGTGCCCACGCCCCTGCGTGTCGGGCTCGCGGTTGAGGACGATATGCATCTTGCGGGCTCCGAACGCATCGTAAATTTTTTCGCGTGCACAGTGCTGATCTCTTCCTTCAACACCTCGTCACGCTTGTCACGGGCCGAGGCTGGGCGATGTTTGCGCGCATAGTAAGTACTCGGAGCGATCTTCACGCCGGCAGCACGCAGCGTGGCACAGATCGGCTCG
>NZ_QYCP01000052.1 GCF_025506275.1 Brevibacterium permense | reverse complement strand
ACACAGGAGGAGTGCAGCCATGATCATCGCCGGACTCATGACCGGAACCTCCGCCGACGGCCTCGACCTCGTCATCGCCGAGTTTCGACCCGACCCCATCGGCGACACGGAACCCACCCCCAGCTTCGACCTCGTCGGCGCGGACCCCACCACCCTGACCGTGCGGATCCTCGCCGAACGCGAAACCCCGTTCGACGACCGACTCTCCGCCGATATCCTTCGCCTTCTCGAACCGGCAGATCTGCCGTTGTCACTGGTCAGCAGCGTCGACGCCCGGCTCGGCCGGTTCTGCGCCGACGCCCTGTCCGAACTCTGCGCCGACCACGACCTGACCCCTGACCTCGTCGTCAGTCACGGACAGACCGTCCGCCACGACATCACCGACGGGCAGGTCACTTCGACCCTTCAGCTGGGACAGCCGGCCTTCATCGCAGAACGACTCGGTGCGCCTGTGCTCTCCGATGTCCGCTCCCGCGATGTCGCTGCCGGGGGACAGGGCGCCCCGCTCGTCGGGCTGCTCGACTCCCTCCTGCTCTCCGACGCCGAGGCGCCGACAGCGGTGCTCAATCTCGGCGGAATCGCGAACATCACCGTCATCACTCCAGGTCAGGACCCGATCGCCTTCGACACGGGCCCGGCCAATGCCCTCATCGACATCCTCGCCCGCCGCATCACCGACGGCCGGCAGAGCTACGACCGCGACGGTGCGCTCGCCGCCGCAGGCACCGTCGACGAGGACCTGCTCACCGAGCTCCTCACCGAACCCTTCTACGCACGCCCCACCCCGAAATCGACGGGCAAGGAACTCTTCCACGCCGCCTACCTCGACTCATACCTCGAATCCCACCCCCACCTCGGCGAGCATGATCAGATCGCCACTGTCACCGCTCTGACCGCGCGCACCATCGCCCAGGCGGTCCGAGAGCACAACGTCACCACCGTCATCGCTTCGGGAGGTGGGACGAGGAATCCGGAGCTGATGCGCCGCCTCGGCGAGGAATTGGGTGAAGGTGTCACCCCCACGAGCACAGATGAGGCCTTCGGACTGCCGGAAGGCAGCAAGGAAGCGCTGCTCATGGCACTCCTCGGGTGGCTGAGTTGGCACGGACTCGACGGCACGCAGCCCAGTCTGACCGGGGCGATCGGACCGCGCATCGCGGGCCGGTTCACTCCCGGTAACGGGCCGCTGCGTCTGCCCGAACCCCTCCACCGA
>NZ_QYCP01000053.1 GCF_025506275.1 Brevibacterium permense | reverse complement strand
GACCCGGTGGAAACTCTGTCTCGAAGACGGTGTTTCCGGCGGGGCAACGAGATATAACTCTAGACCACCCCAGAGGCACCACGCAAATCCAAAACCGACTTTCTCCACGTGACACCCACCACACGGCCTGCAGTGCCCAACGATGCCACTTACAGAGCGGCCGGCTGCACATCAGTCACTGCACCAAACGAGCCCGAATGCCGCGCAATTCAGCTGCCCAGGCGGATAGCTTTGCGCAAGCGTGCGAGCTGCGCGTCGATGACGGCACCCATCTCGGTGATCTCTGCCCGTCGGATCCCCCGTTCTACAACCCGTGACCTCCACCCTTCGACTGCACTCACAACCTCGTTGAGCACTGACACAGCAGTCGGCTTCGTCAGATGGCAGAGAGAGGCGAAATCGAGAAGCGCCTCGGCTTCGGTCTCCGCGGACACGACGCCGTTGATCGCGGTCTGCCGTTCGACCGCGGGTTCCGGTTCCGGGTTGATGTCGAAAGCCGGGCTCAGCTGCCATCCCGCGTCCGCCCGTATGAAGCCATGGTTACGCAAATGATCATCCGTATTGTGCAATGCAACTGAGAATGCCACTCGCCGAAACAGTTCCGCACAGTCGCTGCGCCAGCGCCGGCTGTGGTCCTCGATTGCTTCGACGATATCGAGGTAGTCGCCGGCTTCTCCGTCACGACGCCCGGTTGCCGTCATCGCACTCATATAGCCGATCCGACGGTCGGCCGTGCGATCGAATCTCTGCAGAAGGAGCACGGATCTCTCGTCGATGCTCAGCAACCGAGATTCAGAAGTGTCGATTCCTGCCCTACGGGAAAGTTCGAGTGCCAGGCTCTCCCACGCGATGACGTCTCGATCATCGCGGAGTCGGGAGAACTTCGCAATTAGCAGTCGTCCGTCATCGTCCACCACAGACGCTTTGGACCGCGCCCCTCCAGAGACCCTGTCCCCGCGTCGAGAAGGCGCTTCACAGCCGTGCCCGACCCTTCTGCGGCACCATCTCGGCAGCCCGCTGCAGTTCGGGCAGGGACAGCAGCTTCGGTACACGGCTCGTCGGGCTGAGGAAGTCTTCGTCAGTAACACGACGAAATCGCAGAGCTCCCTGTCCAGTGCGATCGCTGACTCCGAGCAGAAAGTCGATGTCTGTCAGTCGGCGGTCACGGACGACGCCGTCGGCGACCTGCCGCCGATGCTCCTTCGCAACGAGATTACGACCCCAGCGGTCAGGAGAACTGTCGGCAAATGCTCCCGGCAGACCGGGTACGGTGAACGGGACTGTCGACAGTGGGACCTCTGGGTCGATGGAATAAGCCCATCGAGCTCCCACCTAATCATCGGAGTATTTGAACGTCGTCGAGATCTGCCCCCGTGCGATATGGAAATTCGCAGTACCGACGAAAACCGCCGCGACGCCATGGTCCAACTCAACCCGAGTCTGCTCACTCATCGACGAACCCTGTCCGGAAGTGTTTCAGCAGAACGCAGTCTGCCGACATCGGTGCTCAAAGGATCGAACGAGGCGGACACGTGGTCGAGCTGCCCCAGTGCCTGCATAACCGACATCACTGCGCCGATTGATACCCCTGCGTCACCACGTTCGACTTTCTGGAGCGTCGATCGTGAGATGCCGGCACGCTCCGCGACTTCGACAGCCTTGAGTGACTGAATTAGTCGCCACCGACGAATCGAGGATCCGATCTCGGTGAGACGGCGATCCACTTGTCGAGTGACGCTCATTTGGGCTCCTTATGAGTGCAATAATCACCATATAGTCAATTAACGACTGAAATACGCGACATTAGATCAACAGGGCAATGGCGATCTCGCGCGGATCGGTGGCCGGCTGCTGTCCGGATGGACGACACAAGATCTGTCCACGTATTTGAGCACACCACTCTCAGTTGCCGGCGACGAGCCGGAGATTACACGAATGGCTTCGTCCGACTCCCGCTGAGAGTCGGACGAAGCCATTCCCCAAGACATTCCGTACCTCCCTAATTACTACCTGACCGGGGGCGCAGCAACCCCGCGCCAGGTAGCAGAGCCCCCATCAGGTAGCAACAAACACGGGCATCACACCCACACGTGAATACAGTAATGGCCCCGCCCAAAACTGGACGAGGCCATCACCCCAAAA
>NZ_QYCP01000054.1 GCF_025506275.1 Brevibacterium permense | reverse complement strand
TGTATAAGAGACAGGACCCGGGTGGGGAGATTCCGGCGTCCTTGAGTGCCTTCTTTCCGCGTTCGGTGATCCAGTCGCTCGTCCAGGCCGGTGTCAGTGAAACGCGCACCTCGGCGTCGGGGAATCCGGCCTCGAGGAGTTCGCGCTGCAGGTCATCGCGCATCGTCGCCATGGCCGGGCAGCCCGAATAGGTGGGGGTGATGGTGGTGACGACGTGGCCGTTCTCGATCGTGACGTCGCGCAGAACGCCGAGGTCGAGGAGGGTGAGCATCGGCATCTCGGGGTCGGTCACGCGTTCGGCGGCGGTCCAGGCACGGTCGATCGCCTCGGCGTCGGTGATGTCTGCTGGGCCGGTACCGGTGCGGGTATCGGTCGGGCGGGTCTCGAGCATGGCGGTCACCACTGACCCTCCGGGTGCTCCCGGGCGACGACCTGCATCTCGGCGAGCAGCTTCGACAGGGCCTCGGTGTGGAGTCCGTCGCGGCCCTTGCCGCCGTGGACGCCGACTCCGGCCAGGCCACCGCGTTCGGGCCGGTCGATTCCGGCTGCGGCGAACACCTGGTCGAGGATGACGGATGCCTCATCGGCTACCGTCGCGGGGTCGACGCCGATTCCGGCCTCGGCCACGGAGGCTTCGACCGGGTGGGTCTCGAAGAGCTCGGACCACAGAGGCCACAGACCGTTCAGCGCGGCGACCAGGCGGGACTTCGATTCCTCGGTGCCGCGGGCCAAGGTCATGACCCAGCGTCCGGCGAAGTCGCGGTGGTAGGACATCTCCTTGACGCCCTTGGCCGCGATGGCTGCGAGCACGGTGTCGCGGCTGCCTGTGAGGCGTTCGAAGATCGACAGTCGCCAAGTGGAGTAGATGAGGATCTTCGCGACCGCCTCGGCGAAGTCGCCGTTGGGCACCTCGGCCAGGCGGACGTTGCGGAAGCCCAGGTCGTTGCGGAAGTACGCGAGTCGGTCCTCATCAGGCACCGGGGAGCCGGCCGGCAGCTCGGGCACGAGCTGCGGATCGGCTGCGGCGGCGCGGGCGAGCAGGAGACGCGCCTGGCCGAGGAGGTCGAGCGCGATGTTCGCCAGCGCGATGTCCTCTTCGAGGTCAGGGGCATTCGAGCACCATTCGGAGATCCGCTGGCTGAAGACAAGGGCGTCGTCGCCGAGCATGAGGCAGTACGCGCCGAGGTCCTTGGCGTCGACGCCGTCGGGCACGGTCGTGTCGACGCCGGCCAGGGGGTCTTCGAAGTCGGTGCCGAAGGCCCAGTTCGCGTCGTTGACGAGCAGACCGGAGTACGCGTTGTCGTGCGTATCATGGTCGACGTTCGTGCCTGCCTCGTCGTGTTCGACGTGGATGGTGGGTTCGTTGTTCGCAGTCATTTCTCGCCCCTTCTCACATATGGGGGACATCGTCGGGGATGTCGTAGAAGGTCGGGTGGCGGTAGACCTTGTCGCCGCTGGGGGCGAACATCGGGTCCTTCTCGTCCGGGCTCGAGGCCGTGATGTCGGAGGCGCGGACGACCCAGATGCTCACGCCTTCGTTGCGTCGGGTGTAGACGTCGCGGGCATGGTGGACGGCCATCTGGTCGTCGGCAGCGTGCAGGGACCCGACGTGGACGTGGTTGAGTCCGCGCTTGCCGCGCACGAAGACCTCGTACAGCGGCCATTCGCCACGGGTCGAGCCCACAGCGGATTCATCCTTCGCCGAGGTGGAGCCGGGGGTGGTCTCGGTCATTTCGCTGTCTCCTCGGGGGTGGTGGTGTCGACTCCGGCGGCAGGGGTCGCATCGGCCGCGGTCGGGGTGGCGGCCGCCTCGGCGGTCTGGTTCTCTGCGAAGGCGAGCGCTGCTTCGCGCACCCACGCTCCTTCGTCCCAAGCGCGCTTGCGGTGATTGAGGCGCTGTTCGTTGCAGGGTCCGTCGCCCTTGACGACGGCCCAGAACTCGTCCCAGTTCGGGGTGGAGAAGTCGTAGTGTCCGCGCTCTTCGTTCCATTTGAGGTTCTCATCGGGGAACGTCACGCCGAGGGCTTCGGCCTGCGGGACGGACATGTCGACGAACTTCTGGCGCAGCTCGTCGTTGGTGTGGGTCTTGATGCCCCAGGCCATCGACTGCTCGGTGTTCGGCGAGTTGTCGTCGGGAGGTCCGAACATCATCAGCGCCGGCCACCAGAAGCGGTTGACCGATTCCTGGACCATCTCGCGCTGGGCGTCGGTGCCGCGCATCATCGTCATCAGCAGCTCATAGCCCTGGCGCTGGTGGAAGGACTCCTCCTTGCAGATGCGGATCATCGCACGGCCGTAGGGGCCGAATGAGGTCCGGCACAGCGGCACCTGGTTGCAGATGGCCGCCCCGTCGACGAGCCAGCCGATCGTGCCGACATCGGTGTAGGACAGGGTCGGGTAGTTGAAGATCGAGGAGTACTTCTGCTTGCCGGCCACGAGCTTCTCGGTGAGCTCGTTGCGCGTGGCGCCCAGGGTCTCGGCGGCAGAGTAGAGGTAGAGGCCGTGTCCGGCTTCGTCCTGGACCTTCGCCAGCAGGATCGCCTTGCGCCGCAGGGAGGGCGCGCGGGAGATCCAGTTGCCTTCGGGCTGCATGCCGATGATCTCCGAGTGCGCGTGCTGCGCGACCTGGCGGATGAGCGTCTTGCGGTAGGCCTCGGGCATCCAGTCCCGGGGTTCGATCCGATCCTTGGCCTCGATCGTGGCGTCGAACTGCTCCTGCAGCTGCGCCTCGTCGAAGCGGTTGTCGTTCACTTGAGTTGTCATGACCACTCCACCCTTGGATGTGCCCTTGTCAGGACCCGGCTCGGTCAGCGGCTGCCGACCTCGAATCGGTCCGACCATCGTAAGACCTCTGGCCCGAGGGCATCCATTAACTGACCATTTGTTCTGTATTGTTGCCACCAGTGTCGCACACCCCCGGCCCGGGTGCAATGCCGCACACGCGAACGAGCCGCTCACCCCCGCCACCCTGCCGCGGCGCCGTGCCGTGTCGCCGTGCCGTGTCGCCGTGCCGACCAGACACCCCCCTCCGACCCAAGCGGCGCCCGCCGAATATAGGTCAGCATCGGATACTTTCGGCCTCGGAAAATGTCCGATAGCGCCCTATTTTTCTCGGAAACCATCCGATAGTGACCTATTCCCACCTGGGCTTGACGATGCGTGCGCGATTCGCAGACGAACACACCCCAACCACACCCCGCGACTTGACACCGGCGACGATCGGAACGATATTTATTGACCAGATGGTCGTTTATTCTCCGACGGGCTGACCGTCCGGGATCACGGGGAACTCTCACCGTCGTCCAAACGCAGCGGCGCAGGCACTCCTCGTGCACCGGCGCCAGAACCCGCGACTCGAGGAGGAGCCGACCATGGGACAGTCCACCCACTGCCTCTTATACACATCTGACGCTGCCGACGATCGCATA
>NZ_QYCP01000055.1 GCF_025506275.1 Brevibacterium permense | reverse complement strand
GTGAGCGGGTGGGTGAGCCACTCGTCAACAGTGGACAGCAGGGTCAGTTCACGATGAATGATGTCGCCGGACAGCGTCATACTCTGCCTAAGAAGTACGGTGGCGGCGTCCTGGCAGACCTCGATGACGTAAGCCCCGGGTGCGACCACCCATCGGCCCAGCTCGATATCCCAGTACGCGAACGCGCGCCTCGGCAGATCCAGGCTCACGATGCGCGATTCGCCGGCCTCGAGGTGGATCTTCGAGAATGCCCGTAGCTCACGCGCAGGCCGTCGAACAGGTCCTGCGGTGGTCGAGACGTACACCTGGACCACGTGAGAGCCCGCGCGGGTGCCAGTGTTGGTGACCCGAACCGTCGCGGTCGCGGCATCCTCACCCGTGCGCGTCACAGTCAGGTCGCTGGTCTCGAAGGTGGTGTACGAAAGACCATGACCGAAGGGGTATCGGGCTGGAGTATGGAGGGTTTGGTGCCACCGGTACCCGACCAGCACGCCCTCGCCATAGCGGACGTGGCCTTGCTCGCCGGGGAAATTGGGGTAGCTGGCGGTGTCCTCGAGCCGGACGGGAAGGCTTTCTGCGAGGCGACCCGAGGGGTTCGCGAACCCATAGAGGAGGTCCGCGATCGCGGCACCCCCAGCCTGTCCGAGAAGATGCCCCTGGAGGATCGCTCCGACATTCTCGTGCCAGCCCTCGACAGTGACAGTGCCGCCGCCGCTCAGGACGACGACCGTTTGCCGAGCTGCGGCCGCGACCGCGCGAATCAGACGAATCTGATTATCGGGGAGCGCCAGATGTGAGCGGTCGAAGCCCTCGGACTCCTCGGTCTCCGGGAGCCCCGCGAACACGATGGCCACGTCCGCGGCGGCAGCGACCTCCACAGCTCGGGTCAGCAGATCATCCGACGGCACGGAGTCTGGCATGAAACCAGGCGCGAACATCAGCTCGCTGTTATGCCGGTCCACGATCGTCTGAAGGGCGTCAAGGGGCGTGTCAACGCGGATGGCGTTGACCTTAGAGCTGCCTCCTGCTTGGTATCGGGGCGTCCGAGCGAACTCGCCAATCGCTGCGATCCGGGCGCCGTGTGTCAAGGGGAGGGTGCTGTGGTCATTCTTCAACAGCACCGCGCATTCGGTGGCGAGTTCTAAGGCCAAAGCATGGTGGGCCTCAGCATCGAAAGGTTCGTGCGAAACATCGACGAGGCCGGTCAATGTAAGCACCCGCCGCGCTGCGGTGTCTACAACGCGTTCTTCTAGTGTGCCGGAAAGCACGGCATCGACGATGGCTTGCTTGCTGCGGCCGCGAGTGCCGGGCATTTCGAGATCTACCCCCGCCTCTAATGACGCGACGGGGTCCACGATTCCTCCCCAGTCGGACACGATCGCCCCGGCGTATCCCCACTCGCCGCGTAGTACGTCGTTGAGCAACCAATGATTCTCCGCTGCCGGCACTCCGTTGATGCGGTTGTAGGCGGCCATGACGGTAGCGGGTTGAGCCGTCATAACGACGTGCTCGAACGCGGGGAGGTAGATCTCCCTCAACGTTCGCTCGTCGACGTCTGCGCTGATCCGCATCCGCTCGGTTTCCTGATTGTTTGCGACAAAGTGCTTCACCGACGCGCCGACGCCTTCAGACGCGAGTCCCCTGACGTGTGCCGATCCCAGAGCACCTGAGAGTGCGGGGTCCTCGGAGTAATATTCGAAGTTCCGGCCACACAGCGGGGATCGTTTTATGTTAATGCCGGGACCGAGCACCACGTTCACTCCGAGCGCACGAGCCTCGCGGCCAATCGCAGCGCCGATGCGTTCAGCGACTTGCGGGTTCCAACTGCACCCGACTGCGACAGCGGGCGGGAAACAGGTTGCCGGTTCGCTTCCGGTCACGCCGAGGTGATCGCTGCTGCCGAACTGTCGACGCACCCCGTGGGGGCCATCCCCGAGGACCACAGTCGGGATGCCCGCATGTGCGACTGGATGAGTGGACCAGAAATCGCGGCCTGAAAGGAGTGCGGCCTTCTCTTCAAGGCTGAGCATGGCAATCGCGGTGTTAGCCATACGATCGGGAGTGGGATGTGATGCAGACAATTAAGAGCCTTCAATCGATGCGGGGCGCGGTGGTGACGCTAGCGGACCAGGACAAAGACGGTGGTCGCCAAGGTGAGTGCGATAACAGCGACCAGCCAGACCATCTGTTTGTCGCCTATTCTCACGACGACCATGACGACGACGGCGGCTCTGTCAACTGTCCGATGATTTTCCGGGGGTGCTCACTTTGAGGTCTCGGGCTGCGGCACCCGGCAGGTCACCGGCGTGAGAACGGGGAGACGTGAGTTGGCACCCCGACGAATAAGTGACGTACAAATCAGTGGCAGTCATTGATGCTCCGGGCGCAGAGTCGGCTCTCGAATGAGGGTCATCACGACACCCTACCACCCTACCGACAGAAATGTAGATAAAACATTACGTCAATGTAGATACTCTAGACGCGAACAGTGTCGGGAAAAGCCCTGACCCAGCCTCAAGAGGGAGCTTTCATGAATAGCACCACCGATTCATCTGCCCGTCGCCGGTTGCCTCCTGACGCTCGGCGTGATGAGATCCTGGCATCTGCGACCGAATTGATCTCGTCGGTCGGGTTCAACGCGACGACGATTGACCACTTTGCCCGCGCCGCCGGCATCTCACGGCCCGGCCTGCTGCACCACTTTTCCTCGAAAGAGGCGCTCCTGGAGGCGGTCCTGGCCCGGAGGGATCGGGACACTGTTGACGCGTTGAGACACGACACGATCGCGCACACCCCCGGGGCCGCCCGAAAACTTCTCGACGACCTCGTTCGGTGGAATGCCGACCGGCCGCAACTGGTTCAGCTGTACACTATTCTGGCTGCAGAGGCACTCTCCATCGATCACCCGGCTTACCACTATTTCCGCGCCAGGGAGCGTCTCGCCCTTGAGTTCTTTGCCGAGCGAATCGTGCCGTGGCATCCCCGTCCCCGGGCCGCGGCCCTGCAGTTGATTGCGTACCTCGACGGGCTTCAGTTGCATTGGCTCCGTGATTCCGCGATTGACATGGTCGAGCAATGGGAGTTCTTCGCCGAGAGCTTCTTTGAGGATTGATACGCGTCAGTGGCCCTGCGTAGCCCGGTCGTAACGCAAAGACCTGTCCCAACGTTGCGATGGGTGAGGTCATCCAATGACCAAAGTTTGGTGGGCGAAGAGGATCCCAAGCCCAACCTCGCGTTGTTGCTTGCGGTCGCCGCGGTGGACACGCTTGCCTCTAGTGCGGTCCTCGCAGTTGTCGCCGACGCGGCGCTGAGGTTCATTCCCAAGCTGGGACGCTGCTGCGTCGGAATCGAACTGGGTTTCGGCCTGACTATTCTATGTTTACGATTCTCAAAAGACCCACGAGTGCTTCGCCGGCCGAATCGTTGTCGGTGCAGTCCGCGGCTTCTTTGTAGTTGAGATGACTCGACTTCTCGCTGGCTCACTCAACTAGGGTGTGTCTTCTTTATTGGCCATTCCAGGACTGTCACGGTGGAGGCGTGACTACACAGCAACGACACCGAGTATTCACCGATGAGCAGTGGGCGAGGATCGAACCACTCCTGCCCTCGAACGTCGGCAAGAGAGCCCGTCAGTTTGAGAACAACCGTCGAATCGTCGAAGGAATCGTCTACCGCTACCGGGCTGGTATCGCTTGGCGTGACCTGCCACGCGAGCACTTCGGCCCCTGGCAGACGGCATGGAAACGTCACCGCCGCTACGCCGCCGACGGCACCTGGGACCGAGTGGTGGCCCATGTGCTTTCCGATGCCGATGCTGCCGGTGACATCGATTGGAATGTCTCCATCGACGGCACTGTCAAGCCTCGGGTTTGATGGAGAGTTTTCTACTTGGAATTGGTGTGCTCGAACACGAGCTACGCAGCCCGTGGCATCGTTCTGAAATAGGTCGCTCGAAACGTTGTGGGAGTCGCCCCAGCGAGT
>NZ_QYCP01000056.1 GCF_025506275.1 Brevibacterium permense | reverse complement strand
GAAACTGATACCCCCAGTGAACACACGCGTTTTGTGTGGTGTGGTGATGGGTGTGTGTTTGTGGTTTGAGAATCCAATAGCGTGTTTGTTTGAACAAGTTGTGATGCCAGAACATTTATTTTTCTGGTAAGACAATCACCTGGCCAAACAGTGGTTCGCCCGTGGTGGGTGGTTCTTCGCCGAACCTCCCGCATTATTTGGGTGGCTGTGTGTTTGGTCAGTATTTTTTGGTCAACCTTCTCACCCCGTGAGGGGTTGGCTGTCTTGCTGGGATTCATTCGTAACATAAAGTTTTTTATGGAGAGTTTGATCCTGGCTCAGGACGAACGCTGGCTGCGTGCTTAACACATGCAAGTCGAACGCTGAAGCTGGGTGCTTGCACCTGGTGGATGAGTGGCGAACGGGTGAGTAACACGTGAGTAACCTGCCCCTGATTTCGGGATAAGCCTGGGAAACTGGGTCTAATACCGGATACGACCTTCCTTCGCATGAGGGTTGGTGGAAAGTTTTTCGATCGGGGATGGGCTCGCGGCCTATCAGCTTGTTGGTGGGGTAATGGCCTACCAAGGCGACGACGGGTAGCCGGCCTGAGAGGGCGACCGGCCACACTGGGACTGAGACACGGCCCAGACTCCTACGGGAGGCAGCAGTGGGGAATATTGCACAATGGGGGAAACCCTGATGCAGCGACGCAGCGTGCGGGATGACGGCCTTCGGGTTGTAAACCGCTTTCAGCAGGGAAGAAGCGAAAGTGACGGTACCTGCAGAAGAAGTACCGGCTAACTACGTGCCAGCAGCCGCGGTAATACGTAGGGTACGAGCGTTGTCCGGAATTATTGGGCGTAAAGAGCTCGTAGGTGGTTGGTCACGTCTGCTGTGGAAACGCAACGCTTAACGTTGCGCGTGCAGTGGGTACGGGCTGACTAGAGTGCAGTAGGGGAGTCTGGAATTCCTGGTGTAGCGGTGAAATGCGCAGATATCAGGAGGAACACCGGTGGCGAAGGCGGGACTCTGGGCTGTAACTGACACTGAGGAGCGAAAGCATGGGGAGCGAACAGGATTAGATACCCTGGTAGTCCATGCCGTAAACGTTGGGCACTAGGTGTGGGGGACATTCCACGTTCTCCGCGCCGTAGCTAACGCATTAAGTGCCCCGCCTGGGGAGTACGGTCGCAAGGCTAAAACTCAAAGGAATTGACGGGGGCCCGCACAAGCGGCGGAGCATGCGGATTAATTCGATGCAACGCGAAGAACCTTACCAAGGCTTGACATACACTGGACCGTTCTGGAAACAGTTCTTCTCTTTGGAGCTGGTGTACAGGTGGTGCATGGTTGTCGTCAGCTCGTGTCGTGAGATGTTGGGTTAAGTCCCGCAACGAGCGCAACCCTCGTTCTATGTTGCCAGCACGTGATGGTGGGAACTCATAGGAGACTGCCGGGGTCAACTCGGAGGAAGGTGGGGATGACGTCAAATCATCATGCCCTTTATGTCTTGGGCTTCACGCATGCTACAATGGCTGGTACAGAGAGAGGCGAACCCGTGAGGGTAAGCGAATCCCTTAAAGCCAGTCTCAGTTCGGATCGTAGTCTGCAATTCGACTACGTGAAGTCGGAGTCGCTAGTAATCGCAGATCAGCAACGCTGCGGTGAATACGTTCCCGGGCCTTGTACACACCGCCCGTCAAGTCACGAAAGTCGGTAACACCCGAAGCCGGTGTCCCAACCCCTTTGTGGGAGGGGGCCGTCTAAGGTGGGACTGGTGATTGGGACTAAGTCGTAACAAGGTAGCCGTACCGGAAGGTGCGGCTGGATCACCTCCTTTCTAAGGAGCACACATCAGAACCCCAACGACCAGCCGTTCGTGCGTGGTGTTGGGAGCTCAAGGGTGGAACATCACAACTCCTGCTCGTCCGCTCAGCGTTGTTGAGGTGAGTGCCTCGACGCCGATGGGTATCTGGACGGGCTAGAACTGACACGTTATTGGGTCCTGGAATCACAAACCCCGACCAGTGGGTTGGGTGTGGTTTCAACCAACAGGACCAACCCGACCACCAAGCAGCAGCGTGAAGCGGTTGTGTGGTGGTGGGTGTTTGGTAGTGGTTTGAGAATCGTATAGTGGACGCGAGCATCAAACGACACGTAAGTGTTGTTTATGTAATGTGATTTTTCTTGTCATCATCTAGTGAAGGTGAATGAAACAATTTTTCGCGCACATTTGCTGGCCCTGTTTGGGGGTTGGGTGAGTGTGTAAGAGCGCATGGTGGATGCCTTGGCATCAGGAGCCGATGAAGGACGTGGAAATCTGCGATAAGCCTCGGGGAGCCGATAAACAGGCGTTGATCCGAGGGTCTCCGAATGGGGAAACCCCGCCACTCGTGAGGGTGGTGACCCGTGTCTGAATATATAGGGCATGTGGAGGGAACGCGGGGAAGTGAAACATCTCAGTACCCGCAGGAAGAGAAAATAACAATGATTCCGGGAGTAGTGGCGAGCGAAACTGGATGAGCCTAAACCTGTGCAGTGTCAAGCGTGCTGGTGTTGCTGCAGGGGTGTTGTGGGGTGTACATGGTCCGGTCCAGCATGGCCGGTCTGTGAGCGTGGTTGGTGTAGTCGAACCTGGTGGGAAACAGGACCGGAGTGGGTGAGAGTCCCGTAGGCGAAACGTCAACCGTTCGCAGTGTGTATGTGCCCGAGTAGCACGGAACTCGTGGAATTTCGTGTGAATCTGCCAGGACCACCTGGTAAGGCTAAATACTTCCTGATGACCGATAGCGGAATAGTACCGTGAGGGAATGGTGAAAAGTACCCCGGGAGGGGAGTGAAAGAGTACCTGAAACCATGTGCTTACAATCCGTCAGAGCAGTATCTAGATGACTGTGATGGCGTGCCTTTTGAAGAATGAGCCTGCGAGTTAGCGGTGCGTGGCGAGGTTAACCCGTGTGGGGTAGCCGTAGCGAAAGCGAGTCCGAATAGGGCGTCCCAGTCGCGTGTCCTAGACCCGAAGCGGAGTGATCTAGCCATGGGCAGGGTGAAGCGTGTGTAAGAGCGCGTGGAGGCCCGCACCCACTTCAGTTGAAAATGGAGGGGATGACCTGTGGTTAGGGGTGAAAGGCCAATCAAACTCTGTGATAGCTGGTTCTCCCCGAAATGCATTTAGGTGCAGCGTTGCGTGGTTCTTGCTGGAGGTAGAGCTACTGGATGGCTGATGGGCCCTACCGGGTTACTGACGTCAACTAAACTCCGAATGCCAGTCAAGGTTCAGCGTGGCAGTGAGACAGTGGGGGATAAGCTTCATTGTCGAGAGGGAAACAGCCCAGACCATCAACTAAGGCCCCTAAGCGTGTGCTCAGTGGGAAAGGATGTTCAGTTGCGAAGACAACCAGGAGGTTGGCTTAGAAGCAGCCACCCTTGAAAGAGTGCGTAATAGCTCACTGGTCAAGTGATTGAGCGCCGATAATGTAGCGGGGCTAAGTACACCGCCGAAGTTGTGGCAGCACCACAGATAACCGTAATGGTGTGGTGTTGGGTAGGGGAGCGTCGAGTTGCCGGGGAAGCTGCCGTGTGAACGAGTGGTGGAGGCGATTCGAGTGAGAATGCAGGCATGAGTAGCGAAAGACGGGTGAGAAACCCGTCCACCGGATGACCAAGGGTTCCAGGGCTAGGCTAATCCGCCCTGGGTAAGTCGGGACCTAAGGCGAGGCCGACAGGCGTAGTCGATGGACAACCAGTTGATATTCTGGTACCGACACACAACCGACAGTACCAAAACACACGAAACTAACCCTGTGATGACCCCGTCAGGCCTTCGGGCCTGTGGTTGGGTTTGAGTGGGGGACCTGAGTGTGGAGTCGGTAAGCGTGAGGTGTGACGCAGAAAGGTAGCCAGGCCGTGCGATGGTAGTCACGGTCTAAGGTTGTAGCACGTGGGGGTAGGTAAATCCGTCCCCACAGGTGTGTGAGAGCTGATGGGCGCCCCATATTGGTGGGGTGATCTGGTGATCCTCTGCTGCCGAGAAAAGCATCGACGTGAGGGTGTGTGTTGCCCGTACCCTATAACCGACACAGGTGGTCGAGTAGAGAATACTAAGGTGATCGAGAGAATCGTGGTTAAGGAACTCGGCAAAATGCCCCCGTAACTTCGGGAGAAGGGGGACCATCCCGGTGAACCCACCATGCGTGGGGATGTGCTGGTGGTGGTCGCAGAGGCCAGAGAGAAGCGACTGTTTATTAAAAACACAGGTCCGTGCGAAGATGTAAGTCGATGTATACGGACTGACGCCTGCCCGGTGCTGGAAGGTTAAGAGGACCTGTTAACCCGTAAGGGTGAAGCGGAGAATTTAAGCCCCAGTAAACGGCGGTGGTAACTATAACCATCCTAAGGTAGCGAAATTCCTTGTCGGGTAAGTTCCGACCTGCACGAATGGCGTAACGACTTCTCTGCTGTCTCAACCACGAACTCGGCGAAATTGCATTACGAGTAAAGATGCTCGTTACGCGCAGCAGGACGGAAAGACCCCGAGACCTTCACTATAGTTTGGTATTGGGATTCGGTGTGGTTTGTGTAGGATAGGTGGAAGACTGGGAAACCCTGACGCTAGTTGGGGTGGAGTCGATCGGTGAAATACCACTCTGACCATAGTGGATTCCTTAACTTCGGACCCTGATCGGGTTCAGGGACAGTGCCTGATGGGTAGTTTAACTGGGGCGGTTGCCTCCTAAAGAGTAACGGAGGCGCCCAAAGGTTCCCTCAGCCTGGTTGGCAATCAGGTGTCGAGTGTAAGTGCACAAGGGAGCTTGACTGTGAGACGGACGTGTCGAGCAGGAGCGAAAGCTGGGACTAGTGACCCGGCCATGGCTTGTGGAAGCGTGGTCGCTCAACGGATAAAAGGTACCTCGGGGATAACAGGCTGATCTTGCCCAAGAGTCCATATCGACGGCATGGTTTGGCACCTCGATGTCGGCTCGTCGCATCCTGGGGCTGGAGTCGGTCCCAAGGGTTGGGCTGTTCGCCCATTAAAGCGGTACGCGAGCTGGGTTTAGAACGTCGTGAGACAGTTCGGTCCCTATCCGCTGCGTGCGTAGGAAATTTGTGGAGGTCTGTCCTTAGTACGAGAGGACCGGGACGGACGAACCTCTGGTGTGCCAGTTGTTCCGCCAGGAGCATGGCTGGTTGGCTACGTTCGGGATGGATAACCGCTGAAAGCATCTAAGCGGGAAGCCGGCTCCGAGATGAGATTTCCAACCAACTTTTGTTGGGGGAGGTGTCCTATAGATGATGGGGTTGATAGGCCGGGTATGGAAGCACTGTGAGGTGTGGAGTTGACTGGTACTAATACACCGATCACTCACTAACCCTTTTCCTTTTGGGGCTGGTGTGTGCGAAGAGTCTTTATTCGCCTTTCTGGTTGTGATGAGGGAATGCGCCCTTGAGGGGTGCGCATTGCATAAGTTTTTGGTGTTCGCGTTCGCTGTGCGGTTCTTGGACCACTACCGCTGGCAACCCTTGTGTGGGGTTGTGGTGGTGGTTTGTTGGTTTTGCGGTGGTGATAGTGGTGGGGAAACGCCCGGTTAACCGTTCCGATCCCGGTAGCTAAGCCCATTCGCGCTGATGGTACTGCAACTTGGTGGTTGTGGGAGAGTAAGTGACTGCCGCAATATTTTTTGGGGTGATGGCCTCGTCCAGTTTTGGGCGGGGCCATTACTGTATTCACGTGTGGGTGTGATGCCCGTGTTTGTTGCTACCTGATGGGGGCTCTGCTACCTGGCGCGGGGTTGCTGCGCCCCCG
>NZ_QYCP01000057.1 GCF_025506275.1 Brevibacterium permense | reverse complement strand
ATCGGGGGGAGGTCGGGAGGCCGTTCCGGTGGTCGGCCTCGGGGCGTGTTCGGCCCGCTGCAGAAGGCCGTGCGGGGCGGCAGGTGAACCGTCGGTCACCGCTGTCGGCGGATCCGGTGCATGAGGCATTCGACAACGCCCGATAGGCTAGGAGTGTCGAGAACCGAAGAACACGCGAACATAAGGGACAATGGGAGCATGAACGCTCGAATCCTCGTAGTTGATGATGACACGGCTTTGGCCGAAATGATCGGAATTGTGCTCAAAAGCGAAGGCTTCGAGCCCTTCTTCTGCGCCACCGGAGACCAGGCCTTCGAAGAATTCCAGAAGGTCAATCCGGACCTCGTGCTTCTCGACCTCATGCTGCCCGGCAAGGACGGACTCGAAGTCTGCCGGGAGATCCGTGAGATCTCTTCGGTGCCGATCATCATGCTCACCGCGAAGTCCGACACCGTCGATGTCGTCCTCGGCCTCGAATCCGGAGCCGACGACTATGTGCCGAAGCCATTCAAGCCCAAGGAGCTCATCGCCCGTGTCCGCGCTCGGCTGCGGATCTCCGAACCGCAGGCTCCCGAGCTGCTGACCGTCGGCGACGTCGTCGTCGACGTCGCCGGCCACACGGTGACCAAGGGCGGATCACCGGTGTCGCTGACCCCTCTCGAGTTCGACCTCCTCGTCGCCCTGGCTCGCAAGCCGTGGCAGGTGTTCTCCCGCGAGACCCTGCTCGAAGAGGTGTGGGGCTACCGTCATGCCGCCGACACCCGACTGGTCAACGTCCACGTGCAGCGTCTGCGGTCGAAGATCGAACGCGATCCGGAGAAGCCGGACATCATCGTCACCGTCCGCGGCGTCGGCTATAAGGCCGGCCGAGCCGCGTGACTTCCGAGTCAGCCGCGGACGGACCCGTTCGCACCGCGGCCTCGGCACTGAAGACGTTCTGGAACTTCATACTCCGATCGTTCAGCCACTCCCTGCAGGTCCGCATCGTCGTGCTCACGATCGTGCTCACTTCGGTGGCGATCTTCGGGGTCGGAACCTATATGTCCCAGCAGATTGCCCGCGGTCTCTTCGACACCCGCCTGGATTCCCTGTCCTCTCAGACTCGGTCGATCCTGGCCGAGCTGCGCTCCCTGGCACCCGTCGACGGGCAGGCGGTCACCCAGGACACGCTGAGTTCGCAGCTGTCCTCGATCTACAACCGTTCGGCCGGGTCGGTGTACTCGCTGACCTTGCAGCCGAAGGATCCGAACTCTTCCTTCTCGACGATCACCGCCGGTGGGTCGAACGAGGACGGTGAGGACACGCAGGTGCCCGTCTCCGATGAACTCCGCGAGGCCATCCGCAAGGCCCCGACCGACGACAAGCTCTACCAGTCGGTGAGCCTGCCCGACGGGACCGGACCGGGTCTGCTCATCACCCAGGAGCTGCAGATCCCGGGCGCCGGCCAGTTCCAGCTCTACTACCTCGGCGACCTCAGCGAACAGCAGGACACGCTCAACTTCGTGCAGCGTTCGATGTTCGTCGCCGCCCTCGTTCTCGTCGTCCTCGTCGGTGCCGTCGCCTGGATCGTCACCCGACTCGTCGTCACACCGGTGCGCACCGGGGCCGAGGTGGCCCGGCTGATCGCAGATGGTGACCTCGACGAACGCATGCCCGTCCACGGCAACGATGAGATCGCCGTCCTCGGTGAGAGTTTCAACGATATGGCCGACACCCTCCAACACCAGATCGAGCAGATGGAACGGCTGTCGGTGCTGCAGCGGCAGTTCGTCTCCGACGTCTCCCACGAACTGCGGACACCCCTGACGACGATCCGTGCCGCCGCGGACCTCATCTACGATTCCCGTGACGACCTCGACCCCGTCACCGCGCGCAGCGCGGAACTGCTCAACTCGCAGGCAGAACGGTTCGACAACCTGCTCTCCGACCTGCTGGAGATCTCCCGCTACGATGCCGGTGCTGCGGCGCTGGTGCCCAAGCCCGTCGATATCGGCGCGATCGTGACCTCGGTGATCGAGACCGTGTCGATGGTGGCCGAACAGATGTCGACAGCCATCGTCGTCCACGCTCCGTCCTCGCCGGTCATGGCCGAGGTCGACCGAGTGCGGATCACGCGCATCGTGCGCAATCTCGTCGTCAACGCCATCGAACACGGTGAGAACAACCCCGTCGACGTCTATGTCGCCTCCAACGCCGAGGCGGTGGCCGTGAGCGTGCGCGACCACGGAGTCGGCATGAACGAAGAGCAGGTCGAGCACGTCTTCGACCGGTTCTGGCGTGCCGATCCGGCTCGTAAGCGCACCCTCGGCGGGTCGGGTCTGGGCCTGGCGATCTCACTCGAGGACGCGCACCTGCACAACGGCTGGCTGCAGGTCTGGGGCAAACTCGGCGAAGGGTCGTGTTTCCGGCTGACGATTCCCAGGCGCCCCGATCAGGAGATCACCTCCTCACCTCTGCCTCTGCCGCCTCGCGATGCGCAGATCCGCGGTTCCGCGCTCGTGGCGGGACCGCTGTCCTCGGACGGCTCCGTCCGCATCCAGACCGGATCGATCCCGATCGTCGTCGAAACCGAGCCGGAGATGCTCGAGGACGACCACGAATCCGTCGCCGAGGCGGCCCCGCAGTCGTCATCACCTGAGACGACCACGACTGCCCTTGAGCCGGTCTCGGACGGTGGGGCCGCCGCCGACGAGTCGGACAGCGCCGCTGCCAACGGCTCCGAGACAGACACCGCCGAGACCGGGCCGCGGTACACGGACGTCGGCGATCCGGACCTGGACGGTGACGGCATGGATGACGGAGAAGGAGGACGGTCATGATGCGCACGAAGCCCAGAGCTCTGCGAGTGAAGGCCATGCTGGTCTCCGTGTTCACCGCCTTGACCCTCGTCGGCTGCTCGTCGATCCCGACGTCATCACCTGTCGGCCATATCGAGGACGACTCGGGCGATGCGGGTGCGAACAATGCGCGGATCCCCGACGGTCCCGAACCCGGGGACAGCCCATCGGACATCGTGCGCGGGTTCCTCCGGGCAGGAGCGGGCGCCGGCAACAACTTCTCCGTGGCCCGGTCATTCCTCACTGAGGGTGAGGCGCAGAAATGGAGCCCGCAGGAATCGGTGTCGGTGCTGCCCAACGGCACAGATCTCGACTCCTTGAACGTCGGAACCACCTCCGATCAGAAGACGATGAGCATATCGCCTCCGGTCGTCGGTCTCGTCGACTCCTCCGGAGTGTACAACTCCACCGAACCGGGCACTCGGTCCACCATGGAATTCTCGCTGCGGCAGGAGAACGGGGAGTGGAGGATCTCCTCGGCGCCGGACGGTCTGCTCATCAGCCAGACCGACTTCCAGACGATCTTCCTCAACTATTCGCTGCAGTTCTTCACCTCCGACTATTCGTATCTCGTCCCTGACTCCCGCTGGTTCCTCCGGTCCTCCTCAACTCCGACGGTGCTGATGAACGAGCTGCTCAGCGGACCAGCCCCCTACCTCTCGGGGGCGGTGATCACGTCGATTCCCGACGGTGCCAAGCTCAGCGATTCGGATTCGAACGTGGTGACGATTGAGAACGGCGTCGCCAATGTGGCACTGGGACCGCAGAACCCGGCCCCGTCCGACCGCGAAAAGGGACTGATCCGTCAGCAGATCGCCACCACCCTGCAGATCATTCCCTCGATCTCGGCAATCGATCTGAGCATCGGCGGGCAGACGGTTCCGGCCAGTCTGCAGCCGAAGACCGATACGTCGGTCCAGGTGGACGGGCCACCCGTGGTTCTCGCCGACGATCACCTCTCTCGGGTCTCGGGCACCACCGTGGCCAAGGTCGAGAACAGCCCGAATCTGAAGAAGGCGCAGGCGAGCGATCCGGCGGTGTCATTGGATGACTCCCTCTACGTCTATCTGGCCGACGACGGCAAGCAGCTCATGCGGTTGAAGTCCGACGCCGTGGACGCCACTCCGATCCTCAAAGGCAAGAAGCTCGTGCGCCCCAGCATCGATCGCTTCAACACGACATGGACGGGTGAGGCTGAGAACAAAGGCGAGCTCGAGGCCGTCGGTCGTGACGGCAAATCCTCCACCGTCGCCGCCGATTTCCTCAACGGTCGACAGCTCATCGATATCGAAGTTTCCCGAGACGGCACTCGTGTCGCGCTGCTCAGTCGTCACAAAGGGGAACCGGATCGCGTCGACGTGGTCGGCATCCCCAGGGACAAGGCGGGCAATCCGTCCGGCCATGTTTCCGAAACGCCGATCGAGGTGGGTGCGAACTTCCACGAGATCAAGGACGTCTCATGGGCAGGGTCGACGTCTCTCGTGGCTCTGGCCGCAGAGGAAGGCGAATCAGCGCAGCCGTTCCGCATCGGAGTCACCGGCCCTGCTGAACAGCTCGGCGAGGTCTCGGATGGAAGCCGCATCGCCGGTGGAGTGGACGGGCGCTCGATCCTCGTCACCGGTGCCGATGGCGCGCTGTACAGCTACAACTCGAACGCTTGGCAGAAACTCGTCGACGTCGAAGCGAAGGATCCCTCCTATCCCGGTTGACCCGCACAGCATCGCCTGTCCCAGCTGACCCACGGAGACTTTCCCGTCCCGGCTGAGCCGTCGGGCGGCGGTGTGCGGCTGTTCTGGAAGGCGGCTCATCGCCGGCACCCCGGTCCGGGCATGGAGTAGATTGCTCCCATGGGGCTGCTCGGGGAGTTCGGCGAACTGCTCCTGCCTCGCCGGTGCGCCGGCTGCGGGCGGGAGAACGTGTCCCTGTGCACCCGCTGCCTGCAGCTGCTCGGTGGGATCCCACGGGCGATGGAACCGCGCTACGGCACGATTCCGGTCGTCGGGGTCTGCGAATACAACTCGCAGATCTCGAAGATGGTCGTCGGCTTCAAGGACGACGGACGCCGGGACATCCTCGATCCCTTGGCTTTGGCGCTGACCCGTTCGATCGTCGCGGCCCTCGATCTCATCGGCTACTCGGGTGGGGCGATTCGACTCTTTCCGGCGCCCAGTTCGGAGCGGGCCAGACGTCGTCGAGGCGGTTCGCATACGGCCGCCCTTGCGAATCGGGCGAAGGAGCTGTCGCCGGAGCTGCCTCTGGAGGTCCACGATGTGCTCGCGGCGAAACGATCGCGTGACCAGGTCGGACTCGGGGCGATCGAGCGGGCTCAGAACGCTCAGCGGACCCAATATCTCGACCGGAGGAGAATCGCTGAGATCTCAGAAGTCCGTGCCGTGTCGGGCACCGAATCCGCGCCGACGGACCTGCTCATCGATGACTTCTCCACCACCGGCGCAACCTTGGCAGAAAGCGCACGTCTGCTAGCATCGGTGCAGATCAGGCCCGCTGTAGGAGCTGTTCTCGGTCTCGGTCGCGGGGGCACTCGATTTGTCTCTCCCTTTACTGTATAACGGTGTTTACCCATCCAAGGGCATGGGATCGGATGAATCCGACGAGCGAGTCGCTAAGGACACATCATGGACATTGTTGTCAACGGCCGTCAACTGACCATCTCCGACAGCTTTCGAGCCCACATCGAGGACAAGATCGCCAAGGTCGAGCAGCTTGCCCCTCGCGCTCAGCGTGTCGAAGTGCATGTCACCCACGAGAAGAATTCCCGCCAGCCCGAGACGAGCGAGCGGGTCGAGCTCACGGTTGTGGCGAAGGGGCCGGCAATTCGGGCAGAGGCCATGGCAAGCGACAAATATGCGGCACTCGATCTGGCATGGGCGAAGCTCGTCGAACGACTGAGGCGAGCGAGGGACCGGCACAAGGTGCCGCGGTCGGGACATCACCGCAAGGAATCCACCGCCGAGGTGCTGGCGAAGATGCCGGTGGCCGAACCGATGGTTCCCGATGCGGACGCCGACGACGCGAAGTCTGCAGCGGACCACAGCGTCGATCAGACGAACGGTCGCATCAAGGCCGAAGGCGATTCGCCGGTGGTTCTGCGAGAGAAGACCTTCACCGCCTCACCCATCGGCATCGAAGAGGCGCTGAACAGAATGGAACTCGTCGGGCACGACTTCTACCTGTTCATCGACGAAGAGTCGAGCAAGCCGTCCGTCGTCTATCGCCGTAAGGGCTGGAGCTACGGAGTCATCGCCCTCGACCACGACCTCGAAGAAGCCCTCGACTGACCAATTACTACCTGACGGCGGCCCAGCAACCTCGCGCGAGGTTGCTGGGCCGCCG
>NZ_QYCP01000058.1 GCF_025506275.1 Brevibacterium permense | reverse complement strand
ACTCGCTGGGGCGACTCCCACAACGTTTCGAGCGACCTATTTCAGAACGATGCCACGGGCTGCGTAGCTCGTGTTCGAGCACACCAATTCCAAGTAGAAAACTCTCCATCAAACCCGAGGCTTGACACAATGTTCAGTTGAGACGATGTGATGAACCCGACCATTTCCAGTCCGACTCCCACGTTCCACCACAGATGCGCCGCAATTAGCGGCATCAGTGTCCGTCCATATAGGTAGAGCACTACTGCGACACATGCCCAGAGCAAATAGGCTAATGAGCCGGGGCCGTAGTACAGGTGGATGACCACCCGCATCGGCATGGACACTGTGATCGCTAGGTGTTGCGGGGCAGGAGGTTGATGGCGCGTCCACTCTGGAAAGATGTATGCGAATCGCATATAGTTGGATCATGGAGTCCAACCTTGAAGAAGCGATCAACGAGTGGCACGCGAGCGTCAATGCCGGCGACCTGCAGCGATCTGATCGGGCGGTCGGCGATCCGGTCGTTGTCCTCGGCCCGAAGGGCGCGGGTCCGATCACGCCTGCGCAGTTTGCCGAGTGGGTGGAACGCTCGGGGATCAAGCTGGTGCCGCGGTCCTGGCACCCTGTCAGCGAGCGACTGATGGTGGTCGAGGAGGACGCGACCTGGCTCGAGAGCGCGGAATCCACGCGGGTAGCCACGGTCTTCCGCGCTACTGCCGGGAAGGTCACGGCAGCTCTCAGGCTGCCGGACCTCAAGGCCGCTCTCGAGCTGGCCTACATCTGCCGCGAGATGGCGGCAACCGAGTGACAGACCTCGGCCCGGGGCAGGTCCTGTTCCATTTCGTCAGACACTGGTCACGACGTTCTGTCGCAGCAGACACAGGCGGTGAACAGGGGCGACTCGTGCTCGTCTGCGAAGGCGTCCATGCCCTCAGTCTGCGCGAGACCCCGGCAACGGTGAACGCAATCGCGCAAGAGGTCGGGATCGACCAGAGCGGCGCGTCACGGTTGATTAAGAGCGCCACCATAGCCGGGTATCTCGTCATGGCGGCGTCCGCGACCGATGGCCGACGACGCGAAGCATCACTCACCTCTGCGGGTCAGGTGATGCTGGACCAGGCGCATCGTTGGCAGGAGGAAGTGTTCGCTGAACTGACCACGAACTGGAGCGACAAGAAGCGCCGCGACTTCCAACAGGCGATGACCGACCTGATCGAGCGCTCTTACGCGATGGACGCATGAGCCACGCCAACGCCCCGCTCAGCATCGAGGGACGCCGCCGGCTGGTCGAGCGATGCAAGACGCGTCCCATCGCCCACGTGGCCGCCGAGATGGGGATCTCGCGTGCCTGCACATCGAAGTGGGTCAACCGGTGGCGACGTCACGGCGATGCTGGACTGCGCGACCGCTCATCGATCCCTCACCGGAGCCCAAATGTCACACCGGCTTGGGCGATCGAACAGATCGAGACCTGGCGACGCGAGCACAAGTGGTCCGCTCATCGAATCACCGATGAGCTCGCCGACCTCGGGTTCACGATCAACCGCCGAACCGTCACCCGCCACCTGAGCAGGCTCGGACTGGGCAGGCGAAAGTTCATCGATCCCGGCGGCGAAAACAACCGTAGGCCCGGGAAGATCACCGCCCGCTGGCCAGGACACATGGTGCACCTGGACGTGAAGAAGGTCGGCAGAATCCCCGATGGCGGCGGCTGGCGCATCCACGGTCGTGACAGCAACCAGGCTAAGACCGTCGATCGAGCGAAGTCGGCTGGTGCGAAGCGTGGCTACACCTACCTGCACTCTGCCGTCGACGGATTCTCGCGACTCTCCTACACCGAGCCCCTTTCCGACGAGAAGGGAGCCACCGCTGCAGCGTTCCTCGCCCGAGCCAAGGTCTGGTTCGCCGCGCACGGCATCACGCACATCCACCGGGTCGTCACCGACAACGGGTCCTGCTACCGCTCCGGTGACTTCGCCCGGATCGTCGGCCGACGCACACGGCATCAGAAGACCAAGCCGTACACCCCGCGCCACAACGGCAAGGTGGAGCGCTACCAGCGAATCCTGGCTGAGGAACTGCTCTACGCCCGCGAGTTCAAAAGCGAGGACGCCCGCTCTTCCGCGATCGCAGTCTGGAACATCCACTACAACTACCACCGTCCGCACAGCGGAGCCGGTGGACGGCCGCCAGCATCTCGACTTCAGGGCGGCGTCACTAACGTCCAGCCCTCATACAGCTAGGACAATAGATCCCCGTCCGGCTACCACCAGCAGCAGTACCGGCACCGCCACGATGACCGGTTCTTCCTTGAGTCCTGCGGTGATCAGGGAGACCCAGTGTTCGGCGATCTCCCCGGCCCCATCGCCGCTTAATTCCTCTCGCTGGGGCACGTGCCCTGCCAGTTCACCGATGCTATTGGCCGCCGACCCCGAGGCCAGACCCGCCAGCAGAAACAAGCCAAAGGCACCTAACCACACCGAGGCGGGAGGGCGCTGCATCAGCACCGTCTTGATCGTATCCCACGGGGACCACAACCGGCTGGCTCCCACTGCGCAGACTGCCAGCCAGAAGCCACCGATTGACAGCACTGTCACAAGAATGTGCCCGCCGATGAGCTCCCTTGCCGACGAGTCCTCGCTCCCGGTGTTTAGCTCGAACACCCCTAATGGTCAGATTCCCACTGAGGTTATTGCGTTCAGTCCGAACACCATCGCGTACAGCACCAGGACGCTGACCAGTGTCGCGGCAACTGTGATCCGCCGCATCCGCTGCGGTAACCGCCACGCCTGTTCACCATACTGCCGGACGGCGGCTCGACTGCCTCTCAACTGCTGTGCCGCCGAGTGAATTCCTTGCGGATCTCTTCTCGCTGTTCGACCGTCATCTGTTCAGGTGTGACGATAGCCCATTGCAGATTCTTCACCGCCAACCGAGGCGTGAGCTGTCGCATTCCGTTTTTCGTTCGAGCCTCGTTAAACGCCTGCAGGTACGCATCAATGACATCCGCACCCCCGCTGATTCCGCCGACGCTGAGGCCTTCGCTAATCAGTCGGCCAGTGTCGTCACCCAGATGGTGAAGTGCATCGTCCGGACGCGGGGTTCGTCCTCCTGCACCAATCGCATTCTCCAAGTTCTCGGCGTAGCGTCCGACCTCCGCCGCTCGGTCCAGAATCTTCGTCATCCTCTTCTTCCTATCCACTGTTTCCCCCTTCTCCATATTCTCCGGGTCGTCCACGCGGCTGCTCTTGGCTTCATATGCGTCGTTTTCCAGCGACTCTTCCAAACTGTCGACGTCCCAAGCGCGAAGGACCAGTCGTTTCGTCTCTTCATCGATCCCTGGGGAAGCTGCCATCCGTACATCGGACAGTTCCCCTCCGCGCTTCATGCTTTTCGCCAGTCGGCCCACGGCAGTTCGTGACATCGACAGCTGATCGGCAATCCATCGAACGCTATGGCCTTCTTCCAACAGCGCGTACACCGCCTGTTGATCCACGAGTGCTTGAGCAGTCTCAGCCGCCTGCACTGACCGCCGCGCTTTCGCCGCTGCACGTCCGGCTCTGCGGCCAAGGGCTAGACCAAATGATGCGGTCTGCCACCACCCTGCCAGGCGCTCTTCTCTCGAGTCCGACTCATTCCGTTCGGCCCCACTTTTCAGGAACTCTTCTCTGCGGTTCATGACCTCAGACTAACCCGTGTCCCAGCGTCCCTGCAATGGGACGCGGGGACACGGCGTGTCATTCTTCACTGGGCTAACACTTATCTTCCGAGCAGGCCATGTCGGTGCCACTCGGCAGACCTGTGCGGAAACGATCGTTTCTGTTACAGAACGTCAAACACGTGTTGGATAGTAGATATCAGTGTTAAGCGGTGGCCTACTGGCACCACTCTGCGGCGGTGCAATCCTCTTTGCCTACGAGCCCGAGCTCGAGACGCAAAGGGTGTTGTATACCAAAGGCTGAAGAAGCGACATAAGCACGCGGCATGTGGCTCCATCCGAGCAATGAACTCCGTAGGAACTGCCTCATAGTCATCGCAGAAGCCCCACTCATCCTCACCAACCCTCCTCCCCACCGACAAAGCACGCCGATCGGAGATCTTGTCTGCGGCTCCGGGACAACCAGATCGCTGGCTGCTCCGATAACGGCCGGTGCTGATCACCTGTGCCGAGCCTCTCCCTGATCGGTCCTTGGCGATCAGGAATAGACCTAATCAATCGTTCGGGGCTTGAACTGATAGGTGTCGGATCTCTTGGTCTCATTTGGAGTCATTGTTGTAGAGGAGTGCGTCTCGAACGAAGGAGTGGAGCCGCCGTCTGTGCTGGAGGCCCTCTCCGAACGGCATGGCGGAGAAACCGTGGATAGTGCCGACCCACTCGTCTAGGAATACCTCGACACCTTCCGCGCGGAGGGCTTCAGCGAGCCGTCGAGCATCGTCGTGAAGGAGGTCGCGTGTGCCCACAGCGATGTACGTGGGAGGGAACCCTTCGAAGCTGCCAAAGAGAGGCGACACGGAGGGGTCTTCGAGGGCAACTTGTCCAGCGAACCAGCGTGCCTCTTGCTCGAGTTCTGACAGGACCAACATATCCTTGCCCTTGTTCTTGGCCACACTTGGTGCGGTCAGGGTGAGGTCGGCGGCGGGGAAGGCTGGCGCTGCGGCAGCAGGCATGGGAAGCCCCTCCTTCCGAGCGCGTTGAAGAAGCAGGACCAAGAGGCCTCCGCCTGCCGACTCGCCGACAATCACGAGGCGTTGGGCTCCGACTGTGGCGACTAGCTCGCGGTATACGGCGATCGCATCGTCAACGGCAGCAGGAAAGGGATGCTCGGGTGCGAGGCGGTACTCGACGCTGACAACATCAGGACCGCGGTCCTTGCAGAGGTAGGCGACCGCTGCGCCTTGCTGAGCCGTGCCGAGGACATAAGCTCCTCCGTGGAGATACAGCACCACCCCCCTCTCTGCGCCGCCCGAGGAATATCGGATGACGGGAACGCCGCCGATTTGTTCGTGCGTTTCCACGACTCCTCGGGGAAGGCGCATCAACCGTTGTGCCAGGGCATCGACGGAGGCTCGATCGCGCACGTAGTCAACAGGTTTGCCCTCCTTCTTTCGGGCCGACCGCGCCAGTAGATTTCGCGCGACACGCATTACGGCGCTCGGGCGTCGGCGTGTCGGGGATCCGGGACGCTCAGTTTTCGACATGTGTTTCTCCTGCGTTCTTGACTTTGGTTAAACCCGTGCGGTGTTACTTCTGGGGCGCGTAGGCGAGCGCATCGCTGATGACGGCGGCGAACTTCGCATAACCCTCTGCATTGAGATGAAGTTGATCGGCGCGGAAAAGCGGGGAATCAATATCTCCCGAGGGGGTGAGTAGGGCTGATGCGGTGTTGATGAAGGCGATCTCGCCGGTTTGGTCCGCCCAATCGCTGAGCATCTGGTTGGCCTGCTGGATCTCTTCTCGAACGCCCTGTCGGATCGGCGCTTCCGTGATCGCCACGTAGTAGATGGGAAAGTTTGGGAATTGGCCATGAACGAGCGCCACGTACTTCTTGACCAGCGTGACGACTTCTTCGGCGGGGTTGGAGAAGAACGGAAACCCACTGATGTCGTTGGACCCCGCGTAGACCACGAGTGCTCGGGGGCGGAAAGGAACAACGAGCCGGTCGAGGTAGTGGATCTGGTCGCCTATTTTTGTTTCTGCGATCCCGACGTTGACGGTGTCGAGGCCCTCGAGGTCTTCGGGTGAAGTTTCCCCGAGCTCGAAGTAGGAGCTGCCGGTGAGAAGGGTCACGTCTTGTGGCGCGGGGTCCATCAGATGGCGTTCCCCGTCCACAACGGCACGTTCGAATTGCTCCAGCCGGTCCGGCCCAAACACCAACAACAATACAGCAGGAGCGGCGGGGGCTGCCCCAACCACGATCGCCGCGATCACGAGGATGGTCCTGGTTACTCGCTGGGCACGAGTCCGAGTCCGTGATCGCCTGCCTGTCGATTCGCGCCAAGTTGTCGGGTTCGGCAGGTTCACGTTACGACCCCACGTGTTGCGGGGAGGGTGTCTGAGGATGCTGTCGATTGTTCACGTCAGTTCCTTTCATGTTGATGATGACGCGGCAGGTGATGCCGCTCGCGGCGTCCGAGCAACGTCAGAAACGTTCGTGGTCCATGGCGTCGATTCCGCCCGTCAGCCAGGTGCGAAGCCGGTTGATGGCGAGCTGCGCATCTGCCGTTTGTGGCCGGTCGTAAAGTCCGTGCCGCGACTCGGGGAAGACGTCCTGCCATACGGACACGTCTGCCTCTCGAAGTCGTTCGACGTAAGGTTCGCTCGCGCGGCGGAGCAGGTCGATCCCGCAGGTCAGGACGTAAGTCGGGGGAAGTCCCACGGGGTTGGCCAGTCCTGGTGCGACGAGCGGATTAGAATGTGCGGCGGGTCCCGCCCAGTTGTTGAACATTCCCGTCACCCAGCGATCGTCGGGCAGACCGGGTGCGGTCAGGGACTTGGCCATGTCCGCGGTGGCCGGCGGCAGGGTGCCTTGCAGTACCGGGTAGGCGAGGTAGATCGATGCGGGAAGCTTGTCGCCGGCCTCGCGGAGACGCAGCGCGGAGCCGGCGACGAGGCAACCGCCGGCACTGGCACCGCCGAGATGGAGTTGATCGGCGGTGACACCCAGTTCGGTGGCGTGTGTGGTTGCCCACCGCCAGGCGCTGAGGACGTCATCCTGCGGCTGGGGGTAGTGCACGCCATTGAGGGCCTGCCGGTAGTCGACGGATAGCACGGGGATACCGGCCGCAGCGATCTCGATGGCTGGCCAATACGACTCAATCTGGTCCAGGCTGCCCGTGATGAACGCGCCGCCGTGTACCCATACGAACGCCGCGGTGGCCGCCGGCGCCCCTGTCGGTGGGAGGTAGAGGCGTGCCCGTACGCGTCCGTCGGTGTCATCGGCGATGTTGCGGGTGCGAACACCGCGCAGGTGTGGGCGCCGCTCCAGCAGACGCTGTTGCCACCGTGTTCCGTCAGGTATTCCTCCGGCCGCTTCGACGAGGCGCAAGGTGTCCTCGAACGGAGGAAGGGTGGTTGTTACGCTTCCTGTAGCGCTCTCCAGTAGTCGCTCGCGGAGGGGCGCGGGTAGCGCTTTGACCGCCCGCAGGGCGTATCCCATGGCGGTGAACAGCCGCCGACCGCGACCGGGAGGCATGGGCTTTTCGAGCGGGCTGGTGGTCATTGTCCTGTCCCTTCGGGGTGGCTGCCGGGAGTCGATGTGTCTGACCCGCCTGCGTGGGGGTCGGTGGGTATGTCGCGGGTGCGTTGCATCAGAGAATCAAAGAGGGCGGCGGGCACCGTTCCGTCGAGCATCCGAAGCACCTTCTGCATCGGCATGGAGCCGATCATGCGAAGAAGCTCCGGCGTCAGCGAGGTGGGTCCGGCATCCTCCGAGGCGGTGAGTGCGGTGCGCAGGGTGGGGC
>NZ_QYCP01000095.1 GCF_025506275.1 Brevibacterium permense | reverse complement strand
TTTTGGGGTGATGGCCTCGTCCAGTTTTGGGCGGGGCCATTACTGTATTCACGTGTGGGTGTGATGCCCGTGTTTGTTGCTACCTGATGGGGGCTCTGCTACCTGGCGCGGGGTTGCTGCGCCCCCGTCAGGTAGTAATAGTGAGGAAGGTTCGGAAGGCGTCGGCGCCGGTGACTTGTAGGTCGTTGTCTGTGCGGACATAGTCCTTCGAGCGGAGCACCATGTGGTGTTCGGTCAGGGCTGTGCCGTTCTGTCCGACGACGCTGCGATCGCCATTGGGGGAGTACCCGAGCTTCTCCGATACCCGCCGGCTGGCGTCATTGCCATCGAAGTACGCTGTGTCGAATCGTGAGGCACCGAAGTAGCTGGTGAAGGTTTCGATGATCATCCTTCGCATTCTGGTGCCGTATCCGCGGTCCTGTTCAGGCAGCGCCAACCATGATGCTGTCGAGACTGTCTTCGTCAGTGGAAACCGATGCCCGTTCACACCCTGAACTCCGATGGCTCGGCCATTGACCCTCACTGTGAACTCGATCGTCCACTCATCTATGGTGAAGTTCGCTCGAGTGGACCAGTGGTATTGGGCGAGGCTTCGTGCTACCTGCTCATCGGTGCCCGAATCCCAATTGACGAGGAAGGCTTCGATTCCATCACGTCTCACTCCGCCTCGCGCGATCTGTGCGAGTTCCGGAATATCGGCGTCTTTTACGGGCGAGAGCTCCATATCATGTGATCGCAGATGAAGTGCGAACGGCGGCCAGATCTCCGAGATGTCCATGTGCCTTGTGCCCATTCTTTCCTGTTCAATGGCCCTGGAACTGCGCGGATGACTTATATCCCACTTGAAGTGACCGGACAACGCTGTCCATTATCTGGTCGCTCGGATTGTTGTTATACGGGTCACGGTATGTTTGTGCGCATGAGTCTACATCCATCACTGCAGCCAATCTTCGACACAGTGCTCCAACGTAACCCTGGAGAGTCGGAGTTTCACCAAGCGGTACAGGAAGTTCTCTATTCCCTGGGCCCCGTCGTGGACAAGCACCCCGAATACCTGGAACTCTCCGCGCTCGAGCGGCTCTGCGAGCCCGAACGCCAGATCATCTTCCGGGTTCCCTGGATCGATGACTCCGGGGTTGTGCAGATCAACCGCGCCTTCCGCGTGCAGTTCAACTCGGCTCTCGGCCCCTACAAAGGCGGTCTGCGGTTCCACCCCTCGGTGAACCTCGGCATCGTCAAGTTCCTCGGTTTCGAGCAGATCTTCAAAAACGCCATCACCGGCCTGCCCATCGGCGGCGGCAAAGGCGGATCTGACTTCGACCCGAAGGGCCGCAGCGACCGCGAAGTCATGCGGTTCTGCCAGTCGTTCATGACCGAGCTGTACCGTCATATCGGTGAATATCGCGATGTGCCCGCAGGTGACATCGGCGTCGGCGGTCGGGAGATCGGCTACCTCTTCGGCCAGTACAAGCGCATGACGAACTCCTATGAAGCAGGTGTGCTCACCGGCAAGGGACTGTCCTACGGCGGTTCCATGGTCCGCACCGAAGCCACCGGCTTCGGCGTCGTGTACTTCCTCAAGGACATGCTTGCCGCCGCGAAGAAGAACATCGACGGTCGCACTGTCTCGATCTCCGGTTCGGGAAATGTCGCAGTGTTCGCCGCAGAGAAGGTCACGGCCTTCGGCGGCACCGTCATCACGATGTCCGACTCGGCCGGCTTCATCCATGACCCGGACGGAATCGATACCGAACTCGTCAAGCGCATCAAGTTCGAAGAGCGGGGACGCATCTCCGAATACGTGAAGCAGCGCGGGGGACGCGCGACCTATCACGAGGGTGGAAACGTCTGGGACGTCGAAGTCGACGTCGCACTGCCATGTGCGACTCAGAACGAGCTCGACGGAGACTCGGCTGCGACTCTGGTCAAGAACGGAGTCATCGCCCTCGCCGAAGGCGCGAACATGCCCTGCACGCCGGAAGCCGTGAAGATCTTCTCCGAGGCCGGCGTCCTCTTCGCCCCCGGCAAGGCCGCAAACGCCGGCGGTGTCGCGACCAGTGCGCTCGAAATGCAGCAGAACGCCAGCCGCGACTCGTGGGACTTCGACTTCACCGAGGCGCGCCTGGCCGAGATCATGGGCGATGTCCACGACAGCTGCGCGGCTGCGGCCGATGAGTTCGGGCAGCCCGGAGACTACGTCGCCGGTGCCAACATCGCAGGTTTCATCCGCGTCTCCGAGGCAATGCTCGCCCAAGGAGTCGTCTGATCGTCTGATCCACCGGCGGTCGGGCGACCAAAGCGCCTGTGCACGGCCGACAGGACGACCGCGATCAGCGCTGGCAGCCGAGGCTGACGACCCAAACTACAAGACAGGCTCTGCGCAGAACCGGTGAACTTCTCCACGAAGCCGTCGGTCCTGAGCAGAGCCTCTGTCGTACCCTGTGAGCGCGCGGTCGATCCCGATAGCCGTGTCCTGCCTGTCGGTCCGTGTCGACCGTGCTGGGTGGGCTCGTGATCAGGGACCGGTCAGAGCCAGACGAGGTGGTCAGCGTTGTCCGATGGTTCCGTAGCCTTTTCGCCAACGCAGCAGGGGACGACTCGTTCCCGCATCGGCGCCCGCGCCCATGGACACCACTTCGCCGACGACGAGATTGTGGGTTGCGACCTCGAGAACCTCGGTGAGCTTGAGCTCGAACCAGGCGATCGCCTCGGTGAGCACCGGCTGTCCGGCGTGAGGGGCCGGAAAAGTGTCGATGCCTTTGAGCGATCCGTACAGTGGTTGGCCCGAAGCGCCGAGGCGTTCGGAGATGTCGCGCTGGTCGGAGTTGAGCAGCGAGATCGCAAAGTGGGAACTCGTCTCCAGAGTCTCCATCATCCGAGAGCCGGAATAGACGCTGACTGCCATCGTCGGGGGATCGTACGACACGTCGAGAAACGAATCGACGGTGATCGCATGCAGGGCACTGCCGCGGGTAGCGGAGACTACGGCGACCGCCGCAGCGATGTCATCGCTGAGCTCGCGGTAGCGTTCTGTGAGGGAATCGTCGTAGGCCTGGTCCATGACTCTCATTCTAGGGAACTACAATGGAGCCATGACCATTCCAGCTTCAGGCGGTTCAGCAACGATCGAGCGCGAGCAGTCCGAGCAGCTAGTCGAGCCCGGCGATCACGAGCGCTTCAGCCACTACGCGCCCAAGGACAAGATCATGGAGTCCATGGTGACCGGGACTCCGCTGATCGCCTTGTGCGGAAAGGTGTGGGTCCCCACGCGCGACCCCGAGCGGTTCCCGATTTGCCCCAAGTGCAAAGAGATCTACGAGACGATGTCCGAAGGACCGCAGGAGTAGATGTCCGCGGATCGTCTCCCAACAGCACCAGGGACCTCCGCGGCAGAACAGCTTCCACCGGCATTCCCCGAGCGCGCAGCGTGGGGAACGGCGGGAAAGCTGCGTGCCTGGCAGGCTGAGGCTCTCGAACTCTACTTCCAGAAGCAGCCCAAGGACTTCCTCGCGGTCGCGACCCCAGGAGCAGGTAAGACCACCTTCGCTCTGCGGCTGGCGGCCGAACTGCTGGCCCAGCGAGTCGTCAACCGTGTCACAGTCGTCGCTCCCACCGAACACCTCAAGGTGCAGTGGGCCGACTCGGCTGCACGCGTGGGCATCAAGCTCGACCCGCACTTCAAGAACTCCCAGGGCAAACACGCACCCGGCTACCACGGCGTGGCTCTGACCTACGCGCAGGTCGCTGCCAAACCCGTTCTCCACCACAACCGGACGGCCGCCGGCCGCACTCTGGTCATCCTCGACGAGGTCCACCACGGAGGTGACGCCCTGTCGTGGGGCGATGCCGTGCGAGAGGCCTTCGGCCCCGCGGTCCGTCGGCTGTCCCTGACCGGAACACCGTTCCGTTCTGACACCTCACCGATCCCATTCGTCACCTACGCCCCCGACGAGAACGGCATCCGCACCTCGGTGGCGGACTATTCCTACGGCTACGGTCGAGCGCTCAAGGACTCCGTCGTCCGCCCTGTCCTCTTCCTCGCCTACGCCGGCGCCATGACCTGGCGGACCAAGGCCGGCGACGAGATGTCGCACGTCCTGGGCGAGGAGACGACGAAGGACATCAACTCGCAGGCCTGGCGCACGGCCCTCGACCCGAAGGGCGACTGGATACCGGCGGTCCTCAAAGCCGCAGATATGCGATTGACCGAGGTCCGACGCACCGTCCACGACGCCGGCGGCCTCGTCATCGCCACGGACCAAGAGGCGGCCCGAGCCTACGCCAAACGACTGCACGAGATCACCGGTGAGAAGCCGACCGTTGTGCTCTCCGACGAAGCGGGAGCCTCGGAGCGGATCGAACAGTTCCAGAACTCCACCGACCGGTGGATGGTGGCCGTGCGGATGGTCTCCGAAGGCGTCGACGTTCCCCGACTGTGTGTCGGCGTCTACGCGACCTCCTCGTCGACGCCGCTGTTCTTCGCGCAGGCCATCGGGCGCTTCGTGCGTGCCCGCAAACGCGGCGAGACCGCCTCGGTGTTCCTGCCGTCGGTGCCCGTGCTGCTGGCCCTGGCCAACTCGATGGAAGCCGAACGCGATCATGCCCTCGATCGCCCGAAGAACGAGGACGAGAACGATGTCGTCGTCTTCGACGATCAGGCCATGGAGCAGGCGAACCGAAACGAGGGTGCCTCGTCGGACCAGCTCGGCTCCTTCGAAGCGCTCGGCGCCGAAGCCCTGTTCGACCGTGTTCTCTACGACGGCGGTGAATTCGGCACCGGTGGAGCCATCGGCTCCGAGGATGAACTCGACTTCATCGGCATCCCCGGCCTGCTCGAACCCGATCAGGTGCGTGAGCTGCTGAGCACTCAGCAGGCCCGGCAGGCGAAGCGCAAGACCGCGGCGGCTCCTCCGGCCCCTGAGACGGAGACGAGCGAACTCGAGCACCGAGCGATGAAGGAAGAGCGCAACCAGCTCCAGAGCCTCGTGGGCGCCTGGTCCAGACGCACCGGAACGCCGCACCAGAACGTCCACGTCGAACTGCGCAAGGCATGCGGGGGCCCGGCCGTCGCCCAAGCTACACGGGAGCAGATCCAGGCTCGGATCAAGAAGCTGCAGGGCTGGTTCGTCGGCAAGAAGTGAGCACCGGATGTCGGCAGGGGAAGCCCTGTCGGCATGAGGCCGACGAAGCCGCCGAGTCAGACAGTGCGTCTGCCTCGGCGGCTTCGTCGATTCGCGCTGGGCCGGGGGCGGATCAGGCGGAGTAGAACACGGTGGGAATGGCGGGCTCGCCGTCCTGCAGGCGCCTGGCCGAACGCGGCAGCTCCGCCAAAGACTCGTCATGTCGGGCGCAGGCCTTCTTCACTCCTGCCGCGCCGATGAACGACTCATCGACCTCACCGTCGACGACGAGATCGACGCTGAGCCGACGTCCTTCGCCGAGATCATCGGGCAGGCTCGGAATGCCGACGGCTTCCTCCACGGCGATCGGGCCGTCGACGAGTCGCAGCGCCGCCTTGTGTCCGCCGCGTGAGGGCTTGCCGGTGGAGTTCTTGGCAACCGAAGTCCACTCGCCGGCCTCATCGGCACGAGCCACGAGCTTGTACACCAGTCCGGCGGCTGGGGCACCTGAACCGGTGACCACCCGCGTGCCGACACCGTAGGAGTCGACGGGGGAGGCGGCCAACGCGGCGATCGCATACTCGTCGAGATCGCTCGTGACGGTGATCGTCGTGTCGCGGGCGCCGAGGCGGTCAAGGCTCTCGCGCACCTCACTGGCCTGTTCGATGAGATCACCGGAATCGATGCGCACTCCGCCGAGGTTCGGCCCGGCCAGCTCGATCGCCGTGGTCAGCGCCTCCTCGACGTCATAGGTGTCCAGGAGCAGAGTCGTATCGGTGCCCAGCGACTTCAGCTGGGCGGCGAAGGCCTCCCGCTCGGAATCGTGGAGCAGAGTGAACGAGTGAGCCGAGGTTCCGATCGTGCGCAGACCGTACTGGAGGCCGGCTGCAAGGTTCGACGTCGAGGCGAAGCCGCCGATGACCGCGGCCCGAGCCGCAGCCACGGCCGCATGCTCGTTCGTGCGTCGCCCGCCCATCTCCGCGCAGGGGCGATCGCCGGCCGCCTGAGCCATTCGGGACGCCGCCGAGGCGACCGCACAGTCATAGTTCATCGCCGACAGGATGAGCGTCTCCAAGATGACGCCCTCGGCGAACGTCGATTCGATCGTCAACAGCGGTGAACCGGGGAAGTAGATCTCCCCTTCTGCGTAGCCGCGGATATTGCCGGAGAACCGATAGTCGGCCAACCAGTCGATGGTGCGCTTGTCGACGATGTTCTCCCTGCTGAGGAACGAGAGCTCGGCATCGTCGAAGCGGAAGTCGCGGATCATCTCGAGGATCCGACCGGTGCCGGCGACGACACCGTAGCGGCGACCTGCGGGAAGGCTGCGGCCGAATACCTCGAAGAGGCTCTTCCGGTGAGCGGCACCGGATTCCAGGGCCGCCTGCACCATCGTCAATTCGTACTGATCCGTGAAGAAAGCCGTCGAATCGGTCCGTGTGAGATCACTCATAGGCGCGATCTTACGTCACGACAGCGTCAGTGTTCTGCCGTATGGTGGAAACGTGAGCAACCCAACGACACCAGTCCTGGAGCCGGAAGTCGACGTCCGACCTTCCGAGAACCTGGCCAAGCCCTGGCGGACCGTGGTCTTCAACGACCCGGTCAACCTCATGAGCTATGTCAGTTTCGTGTTCCAGACCTACTTCGGCTACTCCGAGGAGAAAGCCCACTCACTTATGCTCGAAGTCCATGAGAACGGGCGCTCCGTCGTTGCCACCGGAGGTCGCGAAGCCATGGAACGAGACACCCAAGCGATGCACGAGTACGGCCTGTGGGCCGCGTGCCAACCTGATTCAGGATCCGACTGACACATGGCCGCTATCGACGCACGAGGGGACGACGTCGTCCTCACCCTGCAAGACAACGAACGCTCGCTCATGCTCACGGTGTTCACCGATCTTGCGGCTCTGCTGGCTGAAGACAGCGACAGCGATGATGACCGTCCGGACTCGGAGAACTGGGAAGCCCGGCTCGGACTCGTCGACCGTCCCCGTCCGCAGGACCCGGCGCTGCTGCGGCTGCTGCCCGACGTCGATCCCGAGGACGACGAGCGTTCAGCGGAGTTCCGCCGCCTCACCGAGTTCGATCTCAAACAGGCCAAAGCGCACAATGTGCGCATCGTGCTGCTGGGACTGAGCAAGGGCAATGACATCTCCCTGACACGGGACGAGGTGCTCGCCTGGATGAAGGGCCTCAACGATCTGCGACTCGTCCTCGCTGTCCGCCTCGGGATCGACACCGAGGAGGCGCAGGAGGAGAAGTACGCCCACCGTGAGGACCTCTCCGAATCCGAAGACCTCACTCTGACCCTGTACGACTTCCTGACGTGGATTCAGGACCGACTGACGACGACCTTGCTCGAGCAGACGCAGGGGGATGACGAGATATGAGACTCACCGCAATCGGCACCGCAGGCTCCTTCCCAGGACGCGGTGCCCTCGCCAGCTGCTACCTCATCGAAACCGATGAGGACACACCCACTCGCATCATCCTCGATCTCGGGTCCGGTGCGCTCAGCCCCCTGCAGGAGACGATCGACACCGATCGTCTCTCCGGAATCGTGCTCAGCCACCTCCATCCGGATCACTGCATGGATATGACCGGCCTCTACGTCAAACACTGCTTCGACCCGAAGTTCTTCAACGGCGACATCTCCGACACCGGAACGATCCGCACGCGCACTCCGGTGTTCGCACCGGCCGGTGCGAAGGAACGCCTGTTCAGGGCCTATTACACGGATCCCGGAAAGTCCCCGGTGGCCAACGGGGGAGACGACTCGGACTTCGACCACGCCTTCGAATTCACCGACATCGACCACGGCAGTCGTCACCAGATCGGCTCCCTGACCATCGAATCCTTCCTCGTCGACCACCCCGTCGAGGCCTATGCTCTGCGGATCACGGATGCGGTCGGCAAGGTCATCACGTATTCGGGCGACAGCGATGAGTGTGACAACCTCGTCGCAGCGGCGAAAGATGCCGACCTCTTCCTCTGCGAAGCCGCCTTCCAGGAGGACCGTGACACTGCGCGCGGCATCCACCTCACCGGCAGGCGCGCCGGACGAGTGGCGCAGAACGCCGCGGCGTCCGCGCTCGTGCTCACCCACATCCCGGTCTGGACCGACTGCTCCATCGTTCGCGGTGAGGCGGCCGGGGAGTACCGTGGACCCATCGAGCTGGCGAAGCCCGGAGCCACCTGGACCGTGTGAACCGGCGATGATCGCCGACGACCAGCAGACATCACCACCGAGACGAAAGAGGCAGACAGTGCGAGCAGACGGCCGTGCAGCAGACGAACTCCGTGAAGTCCGGATCACTCCGGACTGGATCAACACCGCCGAAGGATCCGCGCTCGTGGAATTCGGCAATACCCGCGTCCTCTGCGCGGCCTCGCTGACCGAAGGAGTCCCGCGCTGGCTCAAGGGCCAGGGCCGCGGCTGGGTCACCGCCGAATACGCCATGCTCCCGCGCGCCACCGACTCCCGCAGCACCCGCGAGTCGGTCAAAGGCAAACAGGGCGGACGCACTCACGAGATCTCCCGTCTCATCGGTCGCAGCCTGCGCGCCGTCATCGACATGGACAAGCTCGGAGAGAACACCCTCGTCCTCGACTGTGACGTCCTCCAGGCCGACGGCGGCACCCGCACTGCCTCGATCACCGGTGCCTACGTTGCGCTGGCGAAGGCCATCGACAAGGGGCGCTCGACCGGGCTGATCCCCGCCGCCCACCAGCCGCTCATCGACTCAGTGGCGGCCGTCAGCGTCGGCATCATCGACGGAGAGCCCCTCCTCGACCTGCCGTACGTCGAGGACTCCCGCGCCGAGACGGACATGAACGTCGTCATGACCGGGTCCGGAAAGTTCATCGAAGTCCAGGGCACCGCCGAGGGCGCACCGTTCGACCGGGATGAGCTCGGCAAACTGCTCGACCTCGCCGGCCACGGGTGCTCCGAACTCACCCGCATCCAGTCCGAAGTGCTCGCCGGATGACGACCTTCGTCCTGGCCACTCACAACGAGGGCAAGAAGCGAGAGCTGCTGACCATTCTCGGACCCGTCCTCGGCGCCGACACCCAGGTGCTCACCGCCGCCGAGGCGGGACTCAGTGATGTCGCCGAAACCGGAGTCACGTTCACCGAGAACGCGCTTATCAAGGCGCGTGCCGCGGCCGCTGCGACAGGACACACCGCCATCGCCGACGACTCGGGAATCAGCGTCGACGTGCTCGGCGGTGCACCGGGCATCTTCTCCGCTCGCTGGTCAGGCCGGCACGGAGACGACCGCGCAAACCTCGAACTCCTGCTCGCTCAGCTGGGCGACATCGCAGCCGAACACCGCGGTGCGCAGTTCCGCTGCGCGGCGGCCGCTGTGACCGCCGACGGTCGCGAGTTCACCGCCGAAGGAGTCATGCCCGGGCGCCTGGCCACTGAACCCAAGGGTGAGAACGGCTTCGGCTACGACCCGATCTTCGTGCCCGATGGTTCCGAACTCAGCGCCGCCGAGATGAGGCCTGAGGAGAAGAACTCACGCTCCCACCGCCGGTTCGCCTTCGACGCACTGGCCGCGATTCTCGCTGACGAGCCGAATCTCTGAAGCACCTGCTCGAGACGCCCAGCATCTGAACACAGCCGCCTCACCAGCTGAGAACTTCGGATACACTGACGATGCTTGAGTGTTGGCGAACGACCCTCTTCGTGGTCGGCGAAATCGAGGAGAACAATGAAGACTCCGCGCATCATGACGTGGGTGGCGGCAGCGGCCGCCACGAGCCTGCTGATCACAGGCTGTTCGGCCGGCGCCTCCGACACCGGAGGAGATGCGCAGAAGAAGGACTCGATGACGATCGCCTTCACCGCCGAGCCGGTCAACCTCGACTTCACCTCCACCTCGGGAGTCGCCATTCCCGAAGCGCTGATGGAGAACGTCTACGAATCTCTCGTCCGCCTGGACGGCGAGGGGGAGATCCAGCCCGCACTGGCCAAGGACTGGACACTGTCCGATGACCGCAAGACCTACACCTTCGAACTCCAGGACGGTGTGAAGTTCTCCAATGGTGCGGACTTCACCAGCGAAGACGTCAAGTACTCCTATGAACGAGTGCAGAAGGACTGGAAGAACGCGCTGAAGTCGAAGATGGACATCGTCGAGTCCATCGAAACCCCGGACGACTCCACCGTCACGATCGAACTGAAGAAGCCGTCGAACACCTGGCTGTTCAACCTCACCAGCCTCGTCGGGGCCGTCTTCGACACCGAAGGCACCGACGACCTGGCGAACGAAGCCATCGGCACCGGTCCCTTCGCGATCGAGAAGTTCACACGCGGGCAGTCCATCGACTTCGCCGCCCGCGACGACTACTGGGGCGAGACGCCGTCCCTGAATTCGGTCGAGTTCAAATACTTCAAGGACGCGGTTTCGGCCTCGAACGCCCTGAAGTCCGGAGAGATCGACCTCGTCTCCAACCTCCAGGCACCCGAACTGGCCGGAGAGTTCCAAAGCGACGACTATCAGATCGTCTCCGGCACCACGAACGGCGAAGTCGTGCTGTCGATGAACAACGCCGAGGGCATCTTCGAAGACAAGAAAGCCCGTGAAGCCGTGATGCACGCGATCGACCGCAAGGCCGTCCTCGACACGGCCTGGGCGGGCTACGGCGAGCTCATCGGCTCGATGGTGCCCCCGACCGACCCGTACTACGAAGACCTCACCGGGGTGTGGAAGTACGATCCGAAGAAAGCCAAGCAGCTCGTCGACGAAGCCGGGATCAAGGGCGAGGAATTCGCCTTCACCGTGCCGAACCTGCCGTACGCGAAGGCGATCTCCGAAATCGTCTCCGCGCAGCTCGAAGAGGTCGGACTGAAGGCGAAGATCGCGACTCAGGAGTTCCCGGCCGTGTGGTTGGACAAAACCTTCACCGAACACGATTACGACATGTCGGTGATCAACCACGCCGAACCGCGCGACATCCTCACCGTGTTCTCGAAGGACTACTACATCGGCTACGACGATTCGACGATCAAGAAGCTGGCAGACGAAGCCGATACCGGAACCGAAGACGAGTACATCTCGGGAATGAAGAAGATCGCGCGGACGATCACCGAGGATGCCGCCTCGGACTTCCTGTTCCTGTTCCCGAATCTCGTCATCGCCAAGTCCGGAGTCGAGGGGATACCCGCCAACCGCGTCTCCGACGCATTCAAGATCGCCGACCTCAGCTGGTCCTGACCGCGCACGTCGATGCTCACCTACGCAATCAACCGCGCGATCCAGTTCGCGCTGTCCCTCCTCGTCGCCTCGGTGGTGATCTTCGCCCTGATGAGCCTGCTGCCGGGCAATGCGGCACAGGTGGCGCTGGGAACGAACGCCACCCCGGAGGCAGTAGCGTCGCTCGAAGCCCAATACGGGCTTGATCGGCCACCTCTCATCCGGTACTTCGACTGGATGGGAGGAATGCTCACCGGCGACTTCGGCACCTCCTACGTCACCGGTGCCGAGATCACTCCCGTCATCGTCGACAGCGTCCAGGTCACGGCGATCCTCGTCATCGCCGCCATCGCCGTGTCCATCCTCATCGCCGTGCCCCTGGGCACCTTCGCCGCCCTAGAGCAGCGCAACTGGATCGGCGTAACGATCTCGGCGATCAGCCAGGTCGGCATTGCGATCCCGAACTTCCTGGCTGCGATCATCCTCGTCATCATCTTCTCTCTGACCCTCGGATGGTTCCCGTCCCAAGGCTGGATGGCTCCGATCGAGGGCCTCGGAGGCTTCCTGCTCCGCCTGGTTCTGCCGGTCGTGTCGCTTGCTCTCGTGCAGGCGGCGATCCTCACTCGCTACGTTCGTTCGGCCGTGCTCGATGTGATGCGGGAAGACTATATCCGCACCGCCCGCGCCAAGGGACTGACCAAGACGAAGGCGCTGTTCGCGCACGGACTGCGCAATGCGGCGATTCCTGTCATCACCGTCGCCGGAGTCCAACTGGCCACCCTGCTGGTCGGGGCCGTGATCATCGAACAGATCTTCGTTCTGCCCGGAATCGGCTCCGAGCTCGTCCGCGCCGTCGCCAATCGCGACCTCGTAGCGGTGCAGGGCATCGTCATGGTCCTCGTCCTGTTCGTGCTCATCATCAACCTCATCGTCGACATCCTCGTGCCCATCGTCGACCCCCGGATCAGGAACGCCGCATGAACACGACCCCGACCGGTGCCCAGAGCCCCCGTGATCACGTCGATCTCGTCGCTCACGACGCGACCGCCTCGGCGAAGATCGGGCCGGCCCGGTCCCGCAGGAGCGGACGGCGGGCGAACGCATCGATGATCATCGGTGCGGGCCTCGTCGTGCTCATCGTCGGACTCGCTCTCATCTCCTTCGTGTGGACTCCGTACGACCCGACCACGATCGACCCCGCCGCCCGATTGCAGGGCGGCAGCCTCACCCACCCGTTCGGCACCGACACCTTCGGACGGGACACGCTGACCTGGGTGATGGTCGGAGCACGGATCACGCTGCTCGTCGGGGTCGTCGCCGTCGGCATCGCACTGCTGATCGGCACCCCGATCGGAATCATCTCCGCATTCTTCGCGAAACAGCCGTGGGGAATGTGGATCGATGCGGTGATCATGCGGGCCAACGACATCCTGTTGGCCTTCCCCGCTCTGCTGCTGGCGATGCTCTTCGCCGCCGTCTACTCGCCGGGGACGGGGCCGGCCATGGTCGCCGTCGGCATCGCCGCGATCCCCGGCTTCGCGCGCGTCGCACGCTCCGGGACGCTGCAGGTGCTGGGCTCCGAATACGTCCGCGCCGCGCGAGCTTCGAACCGTCGGATCCCGGCCATCGCCGTCGTCCACGTGCTGCCGAACATCGCCGGAATGGTCATCGTCCAGGCGTCCGTGGCGTTCGCGATCTCCGTCCTCGCCGAGGCGGGGCTGTCCTTCCTCGGTCTCGGCACCCAGGCCCCGACTCCGTCGTGGGGCCGGATGCTGCAGGAGTCCCAGCAGTACCTGTCCACCCACCCCGAACTCGCTCTGTGGCCGGGAGTGTTCATAGCTCTCGCCGTGCTCGGGTTCAACCTCTTGGGCGATGGGCTGCGCGACCGGGTCGACCCGAAGATGGAGGCGCGAGGTGCCTGAGAACCTGCTCGAGGTCCGTGACCTCACCATCACCCCTGCCGGAGCGGACGCTCCGGTGCTCCACGATGTCAGCCTCAGCCTGGCGCCGGGTGAGCGGGTCGGACTCATCGGCGAATCCGGGTCGGGGAAATCACTCACAGCTCAATCCGTGATGGGTCTGCTGCCCGACGAGCTGCACGCCCGTGGCCAGGTGCACCTGCAGGGGCATTCCGGGAACCTTCTCGAGGCGAACGAGAAGACCTTGGCCGGGCTGCGCTCGGACATCGTGTCCATGGTGTTCCAGGAACCCATGAGCGCCCTCAATCCGCTCATGCGCATCGGGGACCAGATCGCCGAAGTGCTGCGCCTCCATGGCAAGGCGTCGCGGGGGCAGATTCCGACGCGTGTGCGCGAACTGCTCCGCGACGTCCACATGCCCGACCCCGACAGCGCCCGGTTCGCGTACCCGCACCAGCTGTCGGGCGGGCAGCGGCAGCGGGTCATGCTCGCAATCGCCCTGGCCAATTCGCCGAGGCTGCTCATCTGCGACGAGCCCACCACCGCCCTCGACGTCACCGTGCAGAAGCATATGCTCGACCTCATCGCCGAGAGGGTCTCGGCAGTGGAGGCAGGGCTGCTGTTCATCACTCACGACCTCGCGGTCGTCGCCGGAGTCTGCGATCGGGTCATCGTCATGTACCGTGGCCGCATCGTCGAGACCGGCAGCGTCGACGAGATCTTCACCGCCCCCAAGCACGAGTACACGCGAGGGCTCCTGGCATCCTCGGATCTCGAAGCCACAGACGACCGCGGCCGACTCTTCACGCTCAAGACCGCGCTCGCCTACACGGGGCCGCAGATCGGCGAAGCAGAGGCTTCGGTCGATGTGGGGGAGCCGGGGGATCTTCGCGACGAACCGCAGATCTCGACCCGACCGGATCATACCGGCACGTCCGTCGCAGGGTCGACGGACGAAGACAGCGTCAGGACCGCCTCGGCGGGGGGCGGGGTCAGGGGCGCCTCGGTGAGGGATGACCACCGAACCCCCTCGGTGAGGGAATCGGTGCCGCTCATCGAGGTTTCGGACGTCACCCGGATCTTCCGCGGACGCGGACTCTTCGGTCGCAGACGATCGGACGTCACCGCCCTGGGCGGGATCGACTTCAGCGTCGCGGCCGGAGCCCGCCTGGGCATCGTGGGGGAGTCGGGATCGGGGAAGTCGACGCTGCTGAACATCCTCTCCGGCCTCGACCGACCGACCACCGGGCGTGTGCGCGTCGGCGACATCCGAGTCGAAGCCGCGAGCTCACAGGCTCTGCGCCGCCTGCGCGAGAACCTGCAGATCGTGTTCCAGGATCCGTTCGCCTCGCTCGACCCACGGATGCGCATCGCCGATATCGTCGCCGAACCGCTCATCGCCGCGGGAGTCGACAAGGGCGAACGCGCAGCACGGGTCGAGGAGATGATCGCCGCCGTCGACCTCGACGCGGACTCCCTGCGCCGGTACCCACACCAGTTCTCCGGCGGGCAGCGACAGCGCATCTCGATCGCCCGGGCCCTCGTGACCAGACCGCAGATCCTCGTCGCCGATGAACCGGTCTCCGCCCTCGACGTCTCGGTGCGTGCGCAGGTTCTCAACCTGCTCACCGACCTCGTCGACGAGTACGCGCTGACTCTCCTCTTCGTCTCCCACGACCTCGGCGTCGTCAAACACCTGTGCTCCGAGGTCATCGTCATGAGAGCCGGACGGATCGTCGAATCGGGTGCGACGGAGGACATCTACGCGAACCCGCAGGAGGAGTACACGCGGCGCCTCATCGCCGCCACCCCGAGCCTGGCCGAAGCGCTCGCCGGATAGACCGGTTCGCGCGGGACGCGACGAACCATCGAGAGAAAGGGCAGCATATGACCACATCGCTTGCCGACCGCAGTGCGGCCGAAATGGCAGCCGGATTCGCCGGCGGGGACTTCGACCCGGTCGAGGTGCACTCCGCGGTCGTCGACCGTATGAACGACTGCGAACCGACCATCAATGCCCTGTTCCACCGCGACGACGAACGATCCCGGGACGCCGCCGCTGCCAGCGCAGCACGCTGGCGAGAGGGACGCCCGTTGAGCGACCTCGACGGGGTGCCCGTGACGATCAAAGAGAACATCGCCCGCCGCGGAGTCCCGCTGCCCAGCGGCCACGCCTGGGTGGAGATGCCGGTGGCCGGCCACGATGCCCCGATCACCGAGCGCCTCGAAGAAGCCGGAGCCGTCATCCTCGGGTCGACAACGATGCCCGACTGGGGAATGCTCTCCTCAGGAGTGTCCTCTCTGCACGGAATCACCCGTTCACCGCTGGACCCGAGCCTGACGACCGGAGGGTCGAGCGCCGGAGCCGGAGCCGCGGCAGCCGCCGGATACGGACCCATCCACATCGGCTCCGACATCGGCGGATCCATTCGCCTGCCATGCACGTGGCTCGGTCTGGCCGGGCTCAAGCCCAGCTTCGGCCGCGTGCCGCTCGACGCCCCCTACCTGGGCAGATGCGCGGGACCGCTGGCGCGGACGATGGCCGACGTCAAAACCGCCATGGACATCATCTCCGCTCCGGACGATCGCGACTATTCGCGGCTGCCGCGCTTCGCCGCCGATGATGCGCAGTCTCTGCCGGGCAGCGACTCGGCTGAAGCCTTCGCCCCGCGGGGACTGCGCATCGGCGTGCAGCTCGACGCCGGGTGCGGGGTCGCCGCAGCGTCGCAGGTGCGCTCGGCCGTCACCGAGGCGGCAGAGAGGTTCTCTGCGGCCGGTGCAGAAATCGTCACGGTCGATCCTTTCATCGACGATGATCTGCTCCGCGACATGGATCTGTTCTGGCGGGTCCGGTCGTGGGCTGACCTCAAGGCGCTGCCTGTCGACGAACAGGCCCTCATCCTGCCTTATATCCAGCAGTGGGCACAGGACGGAGCCGATACCAGCGGAGTCGACCTGATGCGCTGCTATCACAGCGTTCAGGAGATCCGGCAGCGGACGATCGAAGCAACTGCCGAGTTCGACCTGGTCATTTCGCCGACAGCTCCGGACGCAGCATTCCCGGCCGAGCAGCCGATGCCGTACCCGCAGGTGCACGAACCGATGGGGCATATCGGGTTCACCATGCCGTTCAATATGTCAGAACAGCCGGCGGCGACGGTGCTGGCCGGATCCATGGACGACGGTCGGACCATCGGAGTGCAGATCGCCGGACGACGGTTCGCCGACGAACTCGTCATTGCCGCCGGTGCCTGGTTCGAAGCCGTGGCCGACCTCGAGCTGCCGACTCGGTCGGTCGGGGTCTGAGCGAACGACGACAGCGGGCCTGTGACGACCGGGAATCGGTCGTCACAGGCCCGCTGTGACTTGAACGTCGCCTCGGTGATGGTGGTGCCCAACCTCGGGGGAGGTGTGGTGCACCGTGTCGGCGGTGGACCCTGGGATCAGAAGTCGAAGAATTCGACCGAGAGCTTGTCTCCGTCGATCTTCACGCTTCCGGACACCGACAGGGAGTTGCCGTTGGAGAAGTACGAGGAGCCGGCCCTCTTGCCGTCGACGGAGAAATTGAACTTGCCTGGCTTCTCGGTGAAGAAAGAGCCGGTGTTCGTGTCTCCGGCGCCGAAGCTGGCCTTCACCTTCGGCATCTCCTTCATGTCCCACTTGGCGGTGTTCTTCTTCGCCAGATCATCGAGCTTCTTGTCCGAACCGCCGACTGGGATCTCGGTCGGGTCGTACTTGATGAAGTCGCACTTCGGCTCAATGCTCTTGTTGTCGAAGCACTTCTTGAGCTCCTTCTCGACCTGTTTCTGAACTTCCTTGTCGAAGGCGCCGGTCGGGGACAGATCGAGGTTGAGGGTGGTGGGGGACACCTGGCCCTTGTTCGGCTGTCCGCCGGGGGCGAAGGCCTTCGGGAAGTTCACCTTGGCCGTATCGGAAGCTTCGGAGATCCACTTGCTCTTCGGAATCGTGAAGTCGTAGCTGCCGGGGTAGACAGCGAACGAAGTGGTGCCCGACTTCGCCTTGTAGTCCCTGCCGTTGACGGCGAGACCGTCGGCAGCGGGAATGTCGAGGGAGATGACGTTGAGGTCGGGGCCCTTCATCGTCCACTTGTCGAAGAACAGATCCTGTTTGCCGTCCTTCGTCGCGGCGAGCTCCACATTGTAGGGGCTGCCGTCGAGCTCGTAGGACACGACGACGGTGCCTTTGTCCCCGTCGGTCTTCGACGATTCGACCTTGGCCTTCTCGATCTTCGCCGATGAGGAATCGGTGAATTCCTTCTGCAGCAGATCGAGGTTCGTTCCCTCAGGCCGTGTCGAGGGGGCGATCTTCTCCGCGGCTGCGAAATCACCCTTGTTCAGGGCTTCGACGTAGTCCTCTGCGACCTTGTCGGGTCCGTACTTGTTCTTGTTCACGCTGCCGATGACGAAGAACCCGACGAGGACGAGGATGATGACAAGCGCGACCGCGCCGAGGGTGATGAAGAGCGGAAGCTTGCTCTTCTTCTTTTCGGGGCGATTGTCGGCACGCGTCGCGGTGGTCTGACCGCCGGCGAAACCCGGAGCCGGTGCCGGCTGCGGAATCGCCTGCGCCGGACCGGATCCGGTCTGTTGGGCGTTCGGACCCGACCCCGTCTGATACTGCCCGGACTGGTTCTGAGCGGAGTTGTAATGGCCCGGCTGGTTCTGGGTGCCGGGGTACGGGGACTGATTAGACGCCCCCGGATATGCCGCATTCGAATACTGACCGCCTGGCTGTTGGCCGCCCTGCGGCTGAGCGCCTTGCGATTGAGCCCCGGGGTAGCCGCCGTTCGGCTGCTGCGGGCTCTGGTATTGGTTGTTCGGATACTGCCCGTTCTGAGGCGGGTCGCTCGGAGACGGGGCACCGGGATAGGGACCCGCCTGTGGGCCGCCCTGAACGTTGGCTCCGCCCTGCTGGCCGGAGTTGAAGGACTGATCGTTCAGGGCGCCGGGACCCGAATACTGAGGCGGTTCGTTCTGCTGAGAGGCAGCCGGAGCGACCGTCGGTCGTTCCGGCGCATCGTTGCCCGGAGCTCCCAAGGGCGGTGCCTGGTCATCGGGCACCGAGGAACCGCTGCCGGACTGAGCCGAACCGCCGGTTGCGGTGGGGGCGTCATCGGAGACCGAAGAGCCGTTGTCAGCCGGAATCTGCGGCTCCGACTCGGGCTTCGGCCCGCCGTTCTCCGGAGGCTCGCTGGGTGGTGGCGGGAAATTGGGGTGATCGTTCCCGTTGCTCATCGTGGGGTCATCCTTTGCGTGTACAAGCCTGTCCTGGCGCAATTGTACTTCCCGGAGCAGGGAATCGCGTGGTCAATACCGGGAAGCCGAGCCGGGTTAAGCGAAAATGGTCCTGATGCACACTTCTCCTCACCCTCAGCCCTACCGTCGGACGATCTTCGCAGCCCTCATGGAAGTCGTGAAGATCGACCTCATCGTCGTTCCCGCTGGATTCGTCGTCGCCATCGTCTTCTGGATCATCGGGCTCGGCTCGCAGCTGCCGTACTCGGCGATTCCCGAATGGGCGTTCGCATTGTGGGCGACGGTGTCAGGACTGAGTGTCTCGACCCTCGGATTCGACTTCTCGCTGGCGCCGAGCCTCGTGACTGTCGGCCTGTGGCTGCTGGTGGCAACGGGGGCCAAACGGGTCGCCCGCGGCACGGCAGCGGACAGCCCGAGCGAGAGCGACGAAGATCCCGGCGGATGGTGGGCGCTCATGGGGACGGCTCTGGGCACTTTCGTCGTGGCCTACGCCGGTCCTATGCTCGTCGTGGCGATCCTGGTCGGCCAGGCCACGGTGACTCCGCTCGGATTCCTTCGGCTCTTCCTCTTCCTCGTCACTGCTGTGGCGTGGGCCTTCACTCGGGTGCGAGGAATCGGTGACATCCCCGGACTGGCCGTGATCGCCGACGACACCTGGACTGTCTCCGCCGGACTCGCACGCCGTCTGCTGTGGGCCGCTGCTGCACTCGGTGCGATCGTGCTCGTCGTCGGAATCGTGATCCGCTGGAGCGATGTCGCCGACACCGTGCAGGTCTACAGCTCACCTGTCGCCGCCGGCACCGGCCTCATCGTCGTTCAGGCGCTCTTCGCCCCGAGCATCCTCTTCTCAGCCCTGTCGTGGACCGCCGGGACGGGAGTGAGCATCGGCGGGGCCGGGACGAGCTCTGCATTCACGTCGACCTCAGCGCCCGCGCCCGATGTGCACGTGCTGCAGCTGCTGGAAGGTGACTATCCAGCGTGGACGGCGGCCGCACCGGGGCTTCTCGTGCTGCTCGGCCTGCTGTGCGTCATCCTCGGCCGCGACCGAGCCCGCGACATCTCCACACAGTCGTGGATGGGACTGGGGCTTGCGATCGGTATTCTGTTCGTCGCCCTCGAGGTACTCGCACTGTTCGCCGGTGGGGCCCTGGGCCCGCTGGGTCTGTCCGAATTCGGACCCTCGGCACTGACGTCGGCGCTGGCGATCACGGGGTGGATCGGTGTGGGAATGGCCGCCGGCCTCCTGCTGATCAGACTCTCCGGCCTGCACCCCGAGTATTCCGAATTTGCCGAGGATGACGAAGTGGACGCCGACGTCGAGGACGGCACAGCGGTTGCGTTCGACGAGGACGAACCGGAATCGCTTGCCGACGACATCGTCAGCGAAGACGAACCGCGGTAGACGAGGGCGCTGCCTCGGTGATGGGTGGGCCGCCTCGGTGAGGGGTCAGACGATTTTCGGTGAGGGGACAGGCGTGAACCGAGGACATCCTCGGTGAGGGGATCAGCGCTGAAAGATCGGGACCGTGGCCCCGCGGATCACTTGGTGCCGGGCAGGTCGAGATCCTGGCCGGTGACCTGCTTGAACCAGTCACCCAGACCCGACTGATACTCACCCGAGCATGAGAGCTGCGCCTGCTGCGTGATCGCGTCGCGCAGGCATTCCTCGTACTTCGACTGAACCGGCCAGAGGATGACCGAGGACATCGTGGAGAAGATGAGGTAGATGCTGAGCAGACCGCCGAGGATGCCCAAGGACATGTTCCGGCGCTGCTTGGTCTTGACGACGGCGACGATGTACTTCACCGACCAGACGACTGCAGCGATGGCGAAGCCGATGGCGGCGAGCTTGAACGGCAGCTGATACGTGAACGTCAGCACCGACGCGAGGATCAGCAGTATCAGGACGAGCCCGTGTCGTGCCGGTGCGGCCTGTGCCTCCTCTTCGGGAGTCGGCGCCTTCTTCTCTTCGGTATTCTGCGGTGACGTCACCGGATCAGTTTCTCACAGTCGACTGACAAATGCCTCGGCGGGCCGTGTCCGCACGATGACAGCAGGGCATCGTCCTTGTGCTGCAGACGTTAGACTGTGCGGGTGCGCATCGTTCTTCTGGCATCAGGATCCGGTACCCTCACGCAGTCCGTCATTGACGCTTTCGCCGACGGGACCCGCGGAGTCGACATCGTCGCCATCGGGGCCGACTCGGCCACCGCAGGGGTCCTGACCCGAGCCGAACAGCATGAGATTCCCTCCTTTGTCGTCCGGCCCAAGGACTTCGCCGACCGCGACGAGTGGAACCTGGCGCTGAAGGACACGGTGGCCGAGCTCGCCCCGGACTGGGTGGTCTCCGCCGGTTTCATGCGTATCCTCGGTCCCAGCTTCGTCGAGGCCTTCCCGTCCCGGATCATCAACACCCATCCGGCGCTGCTGCCGTCGTTCCCGGGTGCACACGGGGTCCGCGACGCGCTCGCCCACGGGGTGAAGCTGACCGGCGGAACCATCCACCTCGTCGACACCGGAGTCGACACCGGACCGATCATCACTCAGTACGCGGTGCCCATCGGCGATGACGACACCGAGGAGACTGTGCACGAGAACATCAAAGCCCGGGAACGCGAAGAGCTCGTGCGTCTGCTGGCACATCTGGCCCACACCGACCTCGTCGTCGAAGGGCGACATGTCCGCGGATATGTCGCCTCGGCGATGACCGCCCACTGACCCCGCCGTGAGAAGAACCGACCGGCAACCGAACCTCGAGGAGGATCTGTGACAGGAACCCGCGCGATCAAGAGAGCGCTGATCAGCGTCTACGACAAGACCGGGCTGGAGGAGCTGGCTCGCGGCCTCCACGCCGCCGGAGTCCAGATCGTGTCGACCGGATCCACGGCAGCGAAGATCGCCGAGGCGGGAGCCGCGGTGACGAGGGTCGAAGACCTCACCGGGTTCCCCGAATGCCTCGAAGGGCGGGTCAAGACCCTTCATCCGCGCGTCCACGCCGGCATCCTCGCCGACTCCCGTAAGCCTGAGCACCTGGAACAGCTGTCCGAACTCGAGATCGAGCCCTTCGACCTCGTCGTCGTCAACCTCTATCCGTTCGCCGACACCGTCGCGAGCGGAGCCGGCTTCGATGACTGCATCGAACAGATCGACATCGGCGGACCCTCGATGGTGCGTGCAGCGGCGAAGAACCACCCCACGGTCACCGTCGTGACCGATCCGGCCGATTACTCGGCCGTGCTCGACGCAGCCTCCGGAGACGGCTTCGATATCGATGCCCGCCGCACCTTCGCCGCCCGTGCCTTCGCCCACACTGCGGCCTACGATGCGGCCGTCGCCTCCTGGTTCGCCTCAGAACTCGCCACCGATGAGAAGGCCGCCTTCGCCGGCCTCACCGGAGAGAAGATCGCCGACCTGCGCTATGGAGAGAACCCGCACCAGGCTGCCGCCGTGTACTCCGACGGCACCGCCGGAATCGCCGGTGCGAAACTGCTCGGCGGCAAAGCGATGTCCTACAACAACTACACGGACACCGATGCCGCGATCCGCGCGGCATTCGACTTCGAGCAGCCGGCCGTCGCCATCATCAAGCATGCGAACCCATGCGGAATCGCCGTCGGTGAGACCGCTGCCGCAGCGCACAAGGCCGCCCACGAATGCGATCCGCTGTCGGCCTACGGCGGTGTCATCGCCACGAATCGCGAGGTCGACGCAGAGCTCGCAGCATCGATCAAGCCGATCTTCACAGAATGCTTGGCCGCTCCGTCGTTCAGCGCCGAGGCACTTGAGATCCTCACGACGAAGAAGAACCTGCGACTGCTCGAGCTCGGCGACATCACTGTGCCCACAGACGAGGTCAAGCAGATCAGCGGTGGGTTCCTCGTGCAGGACCGCGACGCCTTCCAGGCGGACGGCGACTCCGTCGAGAACTGGACCCTGGCCGCTGGTCCGGCAGCTGCACCCGAGGTCCTCGCGGATCTCGAATTCGCGTGGAAGGCCGGACGGGCTGTGAAGTCCAACGCGATCCTGCTCGCCAAGGGCGGAGCCTCGGTGGGTGTGGGCATGGGCCAGGTCAACCGCGTCGACTCGGCCAAACTCGCTGTCGAACGTGCCGGAGCCGAACGCGCCACCGGTGCGGTCGCAGCCTCCGACGCCTTCTTCCCGTTCCCCGACGGTCTGCAGATCCTCATCGACGCAGGAGTCACCGCCGTGGTGCAGCCCGGCGGATCGATCCGCGACGATGAGGTCATCGCGGCCGCGGAGGCGGCAGGGATCACGATGTACCTGACCGGGAGCCGCCATTTCTTCCACTGAGATGAAGCGGCCTCACCCCCGCCACGCACGGCGGGGGAGAGGGCCGATCGCGAAGCGATGGATCTACTGGAAACGGCGATACGCGCATCCCACCCGGCGTGACTGGGTGCTGCTCGGCTGTCTCCTGGGCGTCGCCGCCGCCGCGGCCTGCTCCGTCATCGATTTCCGCCTCGGTGCTGTCGTCCTCGCGGTTGTCCCCGCCGGTCTCGCCGGGTTCCGGGCGATGCCGCCGCCGTGGACCGAAGTGTGGGCGAATCGGTCGAAGGCCGTCGACATCACGACCTGCCTGCTGTTCGCCGGACTGCTGGTCGGACTTGCGTTCCTCGTGCCGCTGACCCGCTGAGGAGTCGGTCTCGGCGAGGTTCTTTATGTGCATTCGCTGAGAAATGGGACGCGCAGGTGTCGTCATGTCGACAATAGTGGCAAGGTGAGTGGCGTCAGAGGTTCGCTTCGAACCTTTTCCGATGGAAGGAGACAGCATGGGACTCGACGATCTTACTAACAAAGCCAAGGACGCCTTGAATAGCGATAAGGGTGAAGAGATCAGCGACCAGGGCCTGGACAAGGCCTCGGACGCAGCCAACAATGTCACCGGTGGAAAGTTCGAAGACCAGATCAATCAGGGTCGCGACGGAGCCGATGACAAGTTCGGCAACGAATGATCTTTAATCCATAGCCGCGTCCGGCATGGATGAGCGCCGAGGAGAATGTGATTCTCCTCGGCGCTTTCTGGTCTTCTGGCTAGCGTCAGTCGATACCAACTATCGGGGCATGAGTGGCACCGCTGCGCGAACTAACGGCGCAGTGCAGGTGGATGCACGGCCAAGCCGTGCATCCACCTGCACTGTTGCCTCAGCTGAGTTTTTCGATCGGGGCGTAGCGCAGCAGCAGCCGCTTCGATCCGGCCGAACCGAAGTCGACGACGGCAACGGTCTTGTCTCCGACACCGTTGACTTCGGTGACGGTGCCGAGCCCGAAGGACTCGTGCGAGACCTTCTCGCCGACCTCCACGGAGATGACCTCACGATTGGGTCGGATCCGATTGGGGAATCCGGCAACCGGTGTCGACGAACTCGCACTCGCGCGTGAGCGGGAGCTGCCACTGGACGACCGTGATGACCCGAAGCCGAGCGATCCTCCCGAGTATCCGGACGAATAGCCGCCGGAGCCGAAACCCCCGGAACCGAAGCCGCCCGAAGCGAACCCGCCGGAGAAGCTGCCCGTGTTCTCCCAATTGATGAGGTTCTCCGGGATCTCGGACAGGAACCGGCTCGGCGGATTGTACTGAGGCTGACCCCACATACTTCGAGTCTCTGCGCGAGTGACGAGCAGACGCTGCCGTGCACGCGTGAGCCCGACATACGCCAGACGCCGCTCCTCCGACAGCTCCTGCGGATTCTCGAAGGAACGCGAATGCGGGAATCCTCCGTCTTCGAGCCCGGTGAGGAAGACCACCGGGAACTCGAGTCCCTTGGCTGTGTGCAGAGTCATCAGTGTGACCTGACCGAGTTCGGCATCGGGGATCTGATCAGTGTCCGAGGCCAGAGCCACCTGTTCGAGGAACTGATCGATGACCGCCGCGCCGACGCCCGGAGCGGCGGAGGCGTCTGCGGAACCGGCGTCATCGACGTCGGGGTCGACCGCCTCGGCGGTGGTTTCGGTCTCTGTGCCGGTCGTCTCAGGCGCGGTGGTCGCCTCGGTGTCGGTGTCGGTGTCGGTGCCTGTGTCGGTGTCATCCGGGGTGTCCGGTTCCGCAACCGCGGCAGTCTCCCGAGTGGCGACGAAATCCTCGGCCACGGCGACGAGTTCGGCGAGGTTGTCGACACGGGACTCGTCCTGCGGATCGGTGCTCTTCTGCAGCGATTCGAGGTATCCGGACTGTTCGAGGATCGCCTCGATGACGCGGGAGAGCGGGGAGGACTCGGCGGTGGAGCGCAGATCCTGCATGAGATCGTAGAACTTCTGCACCGAGGTCAGGGCGCGTGAACTCAGGTGAGGGATCTCGTCGAGGCGTCCCAGTGCGGTGAAGAAGCTGATATTCTCCCGGTCGGCGAAGTCGGCGATGATGCCCTCGGTGCGGTCGCCGATGGAGCGTTTGGGCACATTGAGGATGCGGCGCAGATTGACGTCGTCATCGGGGTTGGCGACGACGCGCAGGTAGGCGAGGGCGTCCTTGATCTCCTTGCGCTCGTAGAAGCGGGTGCCGCCGACGACCTTGTACGGGATTCCGGAGCGGACCAGCGCATCTTCGATGGCGCGCGACTGAGCGTTCGTGCGGTAGAACACGGCGAAGTCACCATAGGTGTACTTCTCCTCGTCGATGAGGTCATCGATGCGGTCGACGATGAACCGGGCTTCACCTTGTTCGTTCTCGGCCACCCAGCCGACGATCTGCTCGCCGGAACCCTCCGAGGTCCACAGCTTCTTCTCGCGGCGGTCGTCGTTGTTCGCGATCACGGCATTGGCGGCGTCGAGGATGTTCTGCGTCGACCGGTAGTTCTGTTCCAACAGAATGGTGTCAGCGTTCGGGAAGTCCTTCTCGAACTCGACGATGTTGCGCACCGTGGCGCCGCGGAAGGCATAGATCGACTGGTCGGCGTCGCCGACGACGGTGAGTTCGGCACCCGTCGGCTCTCCTGCTCCGTCACCGGCCAGGGCTTTGATCAGGGCGTACTGTGCGGGGTTCGTGTCCTGGTACTCGTCGACGAGGATATGGCGGAACCGGCGACGGTAGGAATCGGCCACCTCGGGGAAGGCGCCGAAGAGGTGGACGGTCTCCGCGATGAGGTCGTCGAAGTCGAAGGCATTGGCCAGGCGCAGACGGGAGGTGTAGCGCTTGAAGACGTCGGCGAGCACCTCATCGGCGGGATTGTTGGGCCGCGGGATGAAGTCGTCGGGGGTCTGAAGTTCGTTCTTGAGGTTCGAGATCCGGTGCAGGATGGCCCGCGGGGCGTACTTCTTCGTGTCGAGGCCGAGCTCCTTGAGGATCTGGGCGACGAGCCGCTGCGCATCCTGGGCGTCGTAGATCGTGAAATTCGACTTCATGCCCAGCACCTTCGCCTCGCGGCGGAGGATGCGCACACACGAGGAGTGGAAGGTCGAGACCCACATGGCGCGGGAGGCAGGGCCGACGATCGAGGACACACGTTCGGCCATCTCTTTCGCAGCCTTGTTCGTGAACGTGATCGCCAGGACTTCGCCGGGGTGGGCGCGACCGGTGGCCAAGGCGTAGGCGATGCGTCGGGTGAGCACGGTCGTCTTGCCCGATCCGGCTCCGGCGACGATGAGCAGCGGGGATCCCGTATGGATCACGGCCTCGCGCTGCCTGGGGTTGAGTCCGGTGAGGAGTTCGGCCGCTCGGGAGTCGGCGCCGGCGGCATGGTCGGTGTGTTCAGCTGCAGCAGTCATGTCGCCCCCAACGATACCGTCAGCCTCAGACACGAGCTCACACCCCTCAAAACTACCTGACGGCGGCCCAGCAACCTCGCGCGAGGTTGCTGGGCCGCCGTCAGGTAGTAATTGGGGAGGGTCAGTGGATGAAGACGGCCACGATGACGTTGATGACCGCGAAGGCCACCACCAGGTGCGCCATGGTCGCCGACGGGTTCGCCACCTTCACGCCTGCCCCGCCCTCTGCAGGGGCAGAGGCGGCGAAGGCCTTCTGCTTCTTGTTGCCGATGAACGCGAAGACAGTGACGAGGATCGCCACGACCAGTTTGATGCCGAGCTTCATATGGTTGACGTCGCCATCGCCCATCTCGGCCAGTCCCATGAGCAGCAGGCCGGTGACCAGCTGCAGATAAGCGCCGTGCAGCATTCCGGGCATCACTTTGGGGGAGCGGATGACGGTGAAATAGCCGCCGACGATGATGGCCATACCCAGCAGATGCAGGGTCAGAAGAATCTCGCGTAGAATTTCCATACAGTTAATCGTAGTGGCATGATGGTGTCTCGTGAGCGCGGGCCCCTCTACTGGTGCACGCTGTTCCGCCCTGGTGTAATGGCAGCACGCCGGCCTTTGGAGCCGTGCAGTATAGGTTCGAATCCTATGGGCGGAGCTGGCCCAAACCGACATGCGAAGGATTCAACTATGTCGCAGACTCATCCGACCGCCGTCATCGTTCTGGCAGCGGGCCAAGGCACTCGAATGAAGTCGGCTCTTCCCAAGGTGATGCATCCCATCGGCGGACGCTCCCTGCTCCATCACTCCGTCGCCGCGGCGGCCGGAACCTCTCCCGAACACCTCATCGTCGTCGTCCGCCATGAGCGCGATCAGCTCGTCGCCCACCTCGACTCCCTTCCCGTCTCCTCCCAGAGAACCCTGCTCATCGCCGATCAGGATGAGGTTCCGGGCACCGGCCGTGCCACCGAATGTGCGCTCACCCAGCTGCCCGAGGACCTCAGCGGAACCGTCGTCGTCACCTACGGCGATGTGCCGCTGCTGACGACGGAGACCATCAACGGCCTCGTCGAGATCCACGAATCCAACGCCAACGCCGTGACCGTCCTGTCCGCCGAGGTGGACGACCCGACCGGGTACGGCCGCATCGTCCGCGACGCGAACGGATCCCTGCTGCGCATCGTCGAGCAGAAGGACGCCGGCGACGAAGAACGGGCCATCCGTGAGATCAACTCCGGCATCTACGCCTTCGACGCCGCGGCGCTCAAGGAGGGCCTGGCCTCGCTGACGACCGACAACGCGCAGGGTGAGAAGTACCTCACCGACGTCATCGGACATTCCCGTGAGGCGGGCCGCCCCGTCGCCGCCACGGCCACCGACGACCTGTGGCAGGTCGAGGGAGCCAATGATCGCGTGCAGCTGGCGAACCTCGGCAAGGAGCTCAACCGCCGGCAGTGCGAGAAGTTCATGCGTGCCGGTGTCTCCATCATCGACCCCGACACCACGTGGATCGACGTCGACGTGTCCATCGCCGCCGATGCGACGATCCTGCCGGGCACCCAGCTGCTGGGCGCCACCGACATCGGCGCCGGTGCCGTCGTCGGCCCCGACACCACGCTCAAGGACACCGAGGTGGGGGCGAACGCCAAGGTCGTGCGCACCCACGGTGAACTCGCGGTCGTCGGCCCGGAAGCCAACGTCGGACCGTTCGCCTACCTGCGTCCGGGCACCAAGCTCGGCGAGTCCGGAAAGATCGGCACCTTCGTGGAGACGAAGAACGCCGATATCGGCAAGGGTGCGAAGGTGCCCCACCTCTCCTACGTCGGCGATGCGGAGATCGGGGAGGGCTCGAACATCGGAGCCGCCTCGGTGTTCGTCAACTACGACGGCGTCAACAAGCACCGCACCATCATCGGCAAGCATGCACGCATGGGCTCGGACAATATGTATGTCGCCCCTGTCACCGTGGGCGACGGCGCCTATTCGGGTGCAAGCACGACGGTGCGCAAGGATGTCCCTGCAGGAGCGCTGGCCATCTCGGTGGCCCCACAGCGCAACCTGGAGGGCTGGGTTCAGACAAACCGTCCGGGCACGCCTGCAGCGCAGGCGGCCGAAAACGCATCCGAAGGGGAACGGATCAGTGAATGAGATAACGACGGCGGGCGATAAGAAGCTCGTCCTGGTGAGCGGTCGGGCAAATCCCGAACTCGCCGAGCAAGTCGCGGAGAATCTGGGGACCGAACTCCTCCCCACCGATATCTACAACTTCGCGAACGGCGAGATCTACGTCCGCTACTCCGAGTCAGTGCGCGGCAGCGACGTCTTCGTCCTCCAGTCCCACTGTGCTCCCATCAACGAATGGCTGATGGAGCAGCTGATCATGGTCGACGCCCTCAAGCGTGCATCGGCCAAGCGCATCACCGTCATCGCACCGTTCTTCCCGTACGCCAGGCAGGACAAGAAGCACCGCGGTCGCGAGCCCATCTCCGCTCGCCTCGTCGCCGATCTGTACAAGACCGCCGGTGCCGACCGCATCATCACCGTCGACCTGCACACCGCGCAGATCCAGGGTTACTTCGACGGCCCCGTCGACCACCTCATCGCGATGCCGATCCTCGCCGGCTACGTCAAGGACAAGTACCCGGGCGACCTCGCCGTGGTCTCGCCCGACGCCGGTCGCATCAAGGTCGCGGAGAACTGGTCGAACTCGCTGGGCGGAGTGCCGCTGGCCTTCATCCACAAGACCCGTGACATCACCCGACCGAACGAGACCAAGGCCAACCGCGTCGTCGGTGAGGTCGAGGGCCGCACCTGCGTGCTCGTCGACGACATGATCGACACTGGCGGCACCATCGTCCAGGCCGCCGATGCCTGCATGGCCGCCGGCGCCAAGGGCGTCATCGTCGTGTCCACCCACGCCGTGTTCTCCGGCCCGGCCGTCGAACGCCTGTCGAACTCCGTGGCCGACGAGGTCATCGTCACGAACACCCTGCCGCTGAGCGAGGACAAGATCTTCGACAAACTCACCGTGCTCTCGATCGCCCCGCTCATCGCCCGGGCCGTGCACGAGGTCTTCGAAGACGGATCGGTCACAAGCCTCTTCGAGGTCTGATCCCGAAGGCTGAGGCCCCGTGATCCGCGCAATTGCGCCGGATCTGATGCGAACCCCGAGTCGATGCGGCTCGGGGTTCGCATCGTCTGGACTGCCGTGTGGTCCTACACTGGAGACAAGACTTCGGCGAAGGGATCAGGGACGATGTCCTCACACGATTACAACCGGTACCGCGTGGACGTCCCCGGCGGGCAGCTGTCCGTGGGAGTGTGGGAGCCGGTGGCGAGCGGCCCCGGGCGTGTGCCCACCGTGTGCGTCATCCACGGCATCACCTCCAACCACCTGTTCTTCGCGGGCCTCGTCTCCGCCCTGCCCGGCGTCCGCATCATCGGGCCCGATCTGCGCGGACGAGCCGATTCACGCACCCTGCCCGGCCCGTTCGGGATGGCCGCCCACGCCGAGGATGTCACCGTCGTGCTCGAAGCCTTCGCCCCGGAGGGCCCGGTCACCCTGGTCGGTCATTCCATGGGCGGGTTCGTCGCCATGACCCTGGCCGGAATGTCGGCTGAGCAGAACGTCGACACCGGCACCGAGGCGGCCCGCCGTTTCCGCGGACCCGTCCTCATCGACGGGGGACTTCCCCTGCCCGTGGGGCAGCCCCACGGAGACGGCCCCGTCGATGACCTCAACGATGACGACCTCGACACCGATGATCTCATCGCAGCCGTCCTCGGCCCGGCCGCCGAGCGGCTGTCGATGACCTTCGGTAGCGTCGAGGAGTACTTGGCGTTCTTCGCCGCTCACCCCGCTTTCGTCGACGGCCTCGACACCGTGGCGACCGAGAGCTTCGTCTACGATCTGGCGGCCAAGGACGACCATTCGTTCCAACCGTCGACGTCGGTGGAGGCGATGCAGGCCGATTCGGCCGACATGTACACCGGCTCCGCCTACCGCGATGCCCTGGATACGATCATGGGCAGTGACGAAACCCAGTCCGAAGTGGTCTTCCTCTTCGCCGAGCGCGACCTCGTCGCCGCCGAACCGGGCCTGTACCCGCCGGAGACGACCAACGACTTCGCTCGGCGATGGCCGCAGATGGACATCGTCGATGTGCAGGGGACGAACCATTACGACATCCTCCTCACCGAAACCGGAATCGATGCGTGCGCTGCAGCCGTGACCTCTCGGATTGGTGCCGAAACGGACGGTGCCGTAGAATAGCCGGGTTGCCTCGGCGAGGGAGACTGATGTCTCCGTGATCGACGCGGTCCTGCCCCACGAAACGAACCCATCGGGTTCGAGGTTCGCGTGGGTGCTCAGGCTGTTTCGCCGTGGTGCTCGAAGGTAAGTTCACCACGAAGGAGAGAAAATGGCTGACTTCAAACTTCTGGCCGAAGCTCGCAACGAGTTCGGCAAGGGCGCAGCGCGCCGCATCCGCCGCGCGGGCCGCATTCCCGCTGTCATCTACGGTCACGGCGGAGATCCCGTGCACGTGTCGCTCGAGGGCCACGCCACCATGCTGGCTCTCAAGCACGCCAACGCGCTGCTCGAGATCGAAAGCACCGACGGATCGAAGAACGTCCTCGCCATCGCGCGTGACGTCCAGATCGAGCCAGTTCGTCGTGATATCGAACACCTCGACCTCATCATCGTCAAGCGCGGCGAGAAGATCGAGGTCGACGTGCCCGTCCACGTCATCGGTGAAGCCGCTCCCGGCACCATGGTCTCGCAGGAAGAGTCGACCATCGCCGTCAAGGCCGATGCGACCAAGCTGCCCGAGCTCATCGAGGTCTCCATCGAGGGCCGCCCCGCCGGCGAGCACGTCCTGGCCGGTCAGGTCGAGCTGCCTGCAGGCGTCGAGCTTATCGCCGACGAAGAGCAGCTCATCGTCAACGTCTCGGACGAGATCGAGATGGACACCGAGTCCGACGCCGAGGAAGAGTCTGAGGAGTCGACGGAGGAAGGGGCTGCTGAGGAGTCCGGTGCGGAAGAGGCTTCCGAAGAGGAGTGATCTTCTCTCCTCCCGGTACTCAACATGCCGTGAGGAGCACTGACTGACTACGCTGTTCGGTGGGTCGCCTGTTGGGCGGCCCACCGAATGCGTTTCTCAAGAGCGAACCCGGCACATCTCTCGCCCCGCGGTGAACAGAAGCCCCACCACTCGGTCAGCGAGCACGGACAGGACGGACAAGGACGGCAATGTCGAACGAAGCATGGCTGGTCTTCGGACTGGGCAACCCCGGATCCAAGTACGAAGCGACTCGGCACAACATCGGACAGATGGTCATCGCCGAACTCGCCTCCCGCATCGGGACGACACTGACGCGGACGAAGCTGCGCGCGAACGTCGGCACCGGGCGGCTGCCTGGCGGCAGCGTTCCGGGCCTGCCCGGTCCGCGGGTGGTGCTGGCCACCTCGACGGGATATATGAACGAATCCGGCGGACCGGTGCGGTCACTGGCCGACTTCTACGGAATCGACACCGACCGGATCATCGCCGTCCATGACGATGTCGACCTCGACTTCGACGCCATCAAAGCCAAGCTCGGCGGGGGAGAGGGCGGGCACAACGGACTGCGCTCAATGACCTCGGCGCTGGGGACGAAGGACTATCTGCGGGTGCGTGCGGGAGTGGGACGCCCGCCGGGACGACAGGACACCGCCGACTATGTGCTGCGTCCGTTCACGAAGGACGAACGCGCGACCCTGCCGATGTTCGTCTCCGACCTCGCCGATGCCGTCGAAGAGCTCATCGTCAAGGGGCTCACCGACATGCAGCAGAAGTTCCACTCCCGCTGATCGCACCTCGGGTGCTGACCAAGCAGCGGGCGCTGCCCGGGGCTCAGGCCGTCTTCTGCTTCTCCGGGCGACGGTGCAGCCACCATGCGGCGAAGATGCCGCCGGCGAATCCGAACAGGTGGCCCTGCCAGGAGATGTCGTTCGTCTGCGGCAGCATGCCGAAGATCATCGATGCGCCGTAGGTGACGAAGATGAAAAGGCCGATGGCGAAGTAGATGATCTTGCGCAGCAGGTCATCGGTGAACCAGGTGCGCAGCGCGAGGTAGCCGAAGAATCCGAAGACGATGCCCGAAGCGCCGACGATGTGCTGGCCGGGCAGTGTGGTCAGCCACGCCCCGAGCCCGGAGCTCAGCGCGGTGATGCCCGTGACCGTCCAGAACCGCCGCTTGCCTTCGAAGGCGATGACGATGCCGAGGACGAGGAACGGGAAGGTATTGGCCAGCAGATGGCCGAATCCCGAATGAAGCAGCGGCGAGGTGACCAGGCCGTAGAGCGAGAGCGGATTCCATGACTCCAGACTGAAGACGTCGAGGTCGGCGGGGAGGATCGCATCGACGATCTCGATGACCCACATGACGGCCAGGACGATCAGCACCGGAGCGAACCGAGAGAGCAGATGCGGCCGGTCGGCGGTGGTGTTCAGGTGCGCAACCGGGGGATTCGCGGAACGGCCGGAGCGGGGAGATCCGGAGTCGGTGGAGTCAGGGCCGAAGAGGAGTCGGGATTCCTCGGCGGAGAAACGGGGGGAGTTGTCGGTCATGTTCCAATTGTGGGTGATGAAGATTGGAGAACCCCGAACATCCGGGCCATCCGGGCAATCGTGATCGTTCCGTTAGGCCCGTTATCGCCTCGAAATATGCACGACGGGTCCAACCCTCGAAACTATCTGTTCTGAGGCTCCGCTCTGGTCGACCCGAGGGACTTGCCGTCCGCGTCGAGAGCTTCGACGATGATCGTCGAACCGTTCGGGGTGATGTCCGCCGCCGTTTCGAAGCCGGTGCGCTCGACCTCGGTGTTTTCGACGAGGTGCTCCTCATCGTCACCGCTGAGTACTCTCCACGAAGCCACCTCGGTGGCACCGTTCCAGCTCATGTGCACCCGAGTGATGTCGGCCTGCGGCTGCGACTTCGTGGCGGTCGGGGGAGCGGTCGGTTGGGCATGCCAGTCGAAGCGGTAGGCACGGTAGTTCGATCCGCCGGTGAAGGTGAGGTCGGCGAGCAGCTGCCCGTCCTTGGTGAACTCGGAGACATAGGGCTCCGAACCCCAGCCGAGGACGATGTTGCCGTTGGGCAGCTCCTGGAAGTTGCCCTGACTGCCCGACGAACGGTCGTCGGGGGCGAGATACTCCGTGACCACCTCGGCGCGCTTCTTCTTCTCATCGACGTCGAGGCGCAGACCGCGGGTGTCGCCGAGCCGAGGCGCGGCGTGGTTGTCGAACAGGGTCAGCGTCCCATCGGAGCGGCGCTGGGCATCGTGCTGCCAGGCGAACTGTGCGCCCTCGCCCATCTCGAAGTCCGAGGCCTTGCCGCCGAGGACCCAGTTGAGATCGGCACTCTTCCGGTCGAGCTGGTAGACAGCGTGGGTATTGCGCGCCGAGACGAGGAGAGCCCTGCCGTCGTCGTCCTCGGACACGGAGTTGAGGTGGATGTAGTCGAAGGGCTCGTCCTTCGTGCCCTCACCCTCCTTGAGCTCCGTCTCGGTCTGATCGACGGGCACGACGTCGAGGGAGCGCCATTCGAACAGGGGATCACCGCTTGCGATGTCGACCTCCTGGACGATGCCCTCCCAGACCCAGCCGTCCTTGGCTCCGCCGACTGAGCTGAGATCCGTCTGCGTCTTCACATAGGAGATGAGGAACATTGTGTCATCGGCGGTGATCGTCGTCTCGTGCAGGTCGGACGTGTCCTTGGGAAGCTCTCCGCCCATGCCGACACGGGCGATCTCCTGATACGAGTCGTCGAGCACGACGACCTCGCCGGCGGTGTGCGGGGTCTCGGCCAGACCCTCCCACCAGGTGAGCACCGGCTTCCCCTGATATTCCTGGACGCGCAGATCCCACAGGGCCCCGGAGTCATCTCTGATCCACACCGGGTCACCGGCGGAGTCGAGGATGAGGCCGCCCACCCACGACGTGTCATCGGTCTGCGTCTGTCCCTTCGGGGCGAGGAAGGTCTCCAGGTCTCCGTTGTCGTCGGGGAAGGCCCCGGAGTCGATATCGACCTTCGGCGGGCCGAGTTCGGGGCGGGAATGGAAGTCCCACCGTTCGGCGACTGCGATGTCGTCATCGGCATCGGCCGTGCACCCTGCGAGCAGGAGCGTCGCCGCAGCCAAACCTGCAAGGACGGGTCTCTTCATGGCCATATGCTCATCCTCACACGTTTTCGACTCCCGTGGTCCTCGGGCCCTGTCGAGCGGGCACCGAATGGGTCGTGTCAGCCGCGTAGCCTAGACTGTTCAGGTGCTCAACGGACTCGATCTCACCCGCCGGAATCCCACCATCACCGAACTCGTCGCGGCCTTCAACGATGCGAACACCGACGGTGGCACGATCGATGCGATCAAGGGACTGTGGCCGTCGATCCTGCGCCGCACCGTCACCACCGACGGGGCCGCCTCGGCGCCTCAGCTCATCGTCACCGCCACGACACGTGAGGCAGAAGACCTCGCCCAGGCACTGGCCGACTGGGTGCCGTCGGCGTCGATCGCGATCTTCCCCAGCTGGGAGACCCTGCCGCACGAGAAGCTGTCGCCGCGGTCGGACACCGTCGGCCAGCGCCTCGAGGTGCTGCGCCGCCTCGCCCACCCCACTCCCGGCCGGGAACTGACCTTCATCATCGCGCCCGTGCGCGCCTTCCTCCAGCCCCTGGCCAAGGGGCTCGGCGACATCGAACCGGTCGAGCTCGCCGTCGGCGACGAATACGAGATCGATGACCTCGCCGAACGGCTCACCGAACTCGCATACTCCCGAGTCGACATGGTCTCCAGACGCGGCGAATTCGCTGTGCGCGGCGGAATCGTCGATATCTTCCCGGCCACCTCGGAGCGAGCGCTGCGCGTGGAGCTCTTCGGAGACGAGGTCGACGAGATCCGCGAATTCTCCGTCAGCGACCAACGGTCCATCCCCACCGACGACGGTGACGAGCCCCTGCGCCTGTCGGCACCGCCGTGCCGGGAGCTGCTCCTGACCGATTCGGTGCGGAAGCGGGCCGCGGAACTCGCCGAGGATGTGCCCAGCGCCGCCGATATGCTCGACAAGATCGCCGGCGGAGTCGCCGTCGAAGGGATGGAATCGCTCTCCGCCGTCCTCGCCGACGGAATGGAGCCGATGATCGCCCTGCTGCCGGCCGGATCGAAGATCATCATCACCGAACCCGAACGCGTCGACGCCCGCGCCGCGGACCTCGTGGAGACGACGAACGAATTCCTCGAAGCCGCCTGGACCGGAGCCGCCGGCGGGGGAGAGACCCCGATCGACCTGTCTGCCGCCAGCTTCCGCACCGTGGCCGAGATGGCCGAAGGAGCTCGCCTCATCGGGCTGGCCTGGTGGGAGATCGGCGGATTCGCCACCGACGAGGAGCTCGCCGGCCCCGAGGAGAACATCTTCTCCGTTCCTGCCCGCAGCCCGAAGGGCTATGCCGGAGACGTCGAGGCGATCCTCGCCGACGTCAAGGGCCTCATCCACGACAAGTGGCGCATCCTCGTGCTCACCGAAGGCCAGGGTCCGGGCCGACGCATGGTCGAGGTGTTCTCCGAAGCCGGAGTGCCCGCCTCATTCGTCGACGACCCGACCGATCTGCCCGAAGCCCTGGTGACCGTGACGACGGCCGCGTCCTTCGGCGGCTTCGTCTTCGACGATCTCAAACTCGCCGTGCTCACCGAGGCCGATGTGCTCGGTCGGGCGGCGGCCACCTCGACGCGGGATATGCGCAAGCTGCCCACCCGCCGTCGACGCAACCAGGTCGACCCGCTCAACCTGGCCCCCGGCGACTACGTCGTCCACGACCAGCACGGCGTCGGACGATTCGTCGAAATGACGCAGCGGTCCACAGGGCGAGGTGCGAACAAGCACACTCGCGAATACCTCATCATCGAATACGCGCCTGCCAAGCGCGGACAGCCCGGCGACCGCCTCTACGTCCCCAGCGATGCTCTCGACCAGGTCACCCGCTATGTCGGCGGAGAGAGCCCGAATCTCAATAAGATGGGCGGCGCCGACTGGCAGACGACGAAAGCGAAGGCCCGCAAGGCCGTCAAGGAGATCGCCGGGGAACTCATCCGACTGTATTCGGCCCGCCAGGCCACCGTCGGCCACGCCTACGGGCCGGACACCCCCTGGCAGCGCGAACTCGAAGACGCCTTCCACTATGTCGAGACCGCCGATCAGCTGACCACCATCGACGAGGTCAAATCGGACATGGAGAAGACCGTGCCGATGGACCGTCTGATCTGCGGCGATGTGGGCTACGGGAAGACGGAGATCGCGGTCCGTGCCGCGTTCAAGGCAATCCAGGACGGCAAACAGGTCGCCGTGCTCGTGCCGACCACTCTGCTCGTCCAACAGCACTATGAGACCTTCGCCGAGCGCTACTCGGGATTCCCCGTCACCATCGGCGCCCTCTCCCGGTTCCAGACCAAGCAGGAATCGGAGAAGGTCAAGGAGGATCTGGCCGACGGCAAGCTCGACCTCGTCATCGGCACCCACCGACTGCTCAGCGGCGAGGTGCGGTTCAAAGAACTCGGCCTCGTCATCATCGACGAGGAGCAGCGCTTCGGCGTCGAACACAAGGAGACTCTCAAGGCGCTGCGGACGAACGTCGACGTCCTCGCCATGTCCGCGACCCCGATCCCACGCACTCTGGAGATGGCGGTGACCGGCATCCGCGAGATGTCGACTCTTGCCACACCTCCGGAAGAGCGGCACCCGGTGCTGACCTATGTCGGCAAACGCGAAGACAAGCAGATCAAGGCCGCGATCCGACGCGAGCTCATGCGCGAAGGACAGGTCTTCTACATCCACAACAGGGTCCGCGATATCGAAGCAGTCGCCGGACACATCGCCGAAATGGTGCCCGAGGCGCGAATCGCCATCGCCCACGGCAAGATGAACGAGACCCGACTCGAACAGGTCATCGTCGACTTCTGGGAGAAGAAATACGATGTGCTCGTGTGCACGACGATCGTCGAAACAGGAATCGACATCGCCAATGCGAACACGCTCGTCATCGACAACGCCGACAAGTACGGGCTCTCCCAGCTGCATCAGCTGCGCGGACGCGTGGGACGTGGACGCGAACGGGCCTACGCCTACTTCCTCTACCCGCCGGACACTCAGCTGACCGAGACCGCACACGATCGTCTGACGACTCTGGCCGCGCACACCGAACTGGGTGCCGGAATGCAGGTGGCGATGAAAGACCTCGAGATCCGCGGGGCCGGCAATCTGCTCGGCGGCCAGCAGTCCGGCCATATCGAAGGCGTCGGCTTCGACCTCTACGTCCGACTCGTCGGAGAGGCCGTGGCGAAGTTCCGCGGCGAGGAGACCGAACCCGAGGCGGACATGCGCATCGAACTGCCCGTCGACGCCCACCTGCCGGCCGACTATGTCGACCACGAACGACTGCGTCTCGAGGCCTACCGAAAGTTGGCCGCGGCGACCGACGAAGCACAGCTGCAGGAGGTCCTCGACGAACTCACCGACCGCTACGGCCCCTATCCAGAACCCGTCGGTGTCCTCGCAGATGTCGCCCGGCTGCGCATTCGCGCCCGCGCTTCCGGGGTCAACGACATCGTCATGCAGGGCAACTTCATCCGCTTCGGACCCGTCGAACTCTCAGACTCCCAGGTGGTCAGGCTCAAGCGTCTGTACCCGAAGTCTCTGCTCAAACCGGCGCTGCGTTCGGTCCTCGTCCCGAAGCCGATGGCGGGCACCGGATTCGATTCCAAGGAGATGACTGATTCGGACATCCTGCGGTGGGCACACCAGTTCCTCGACGCCATCCTGCCTGTCGTCGAGTCGGATGCCACGGAAGTCAAGGAGGCCGGAGCTGCGCAGAACGGTTGAGAACTCTCCGACTGTTCACCGCTGTTCGGTCCACGAGCCAGGGCGGTGGCGTAGAGTGCGAAACGCGGAGACATCCGCAGCAAGTGCAGATCACGCAGCTGTCCACTAAGGAGAATCCCCATGGGTGTTGACGACAAGTTCGAAAACAAGGCCGAAGACCTCGGCGGCCGTGCCAAGGAGACCGTCGGTGATGTGACCGGTGACGACCAGCTCAAGGCCGAAGGTGCCACCGATCAGCTCAAGGCCAAAACCAAGGACGTCGGCGAGTCGGTCAAGGACCTCGGTGCCTCGGTCAAGGACAAATTCTCGAAGTGACCGACGAATCGGCCCTCACCGCTTCTGCGGTGGGGGTCTTTCGTGCCGGCAGGAGGATATTTCGTGGGTGAACGTGACGAACCGGGACTCCAAGCGGTGATCGAAGCCATGGCGACTCTGCGACGACGTTGCCCCTGGTCGAGCCGACAAGATCATCAGAGCCTCGAGAAGTACGCACGGGAAGAGACGAATGAACTCATCGTCGCTCTTGAAGACTTCGCGACAGAACCCACTGCGGAGAATCGGGCGGCCGTCGTCGACGAGCTCGGCGACGTGTTCTACCAAGTGCTCTTCCACTCCGCCCTGCTCGATGAAAGCAGCGGGCGAGACTACGGTCACAGCCTCGGCGCCATCATCGATGGTCTCGAAGCCAAGCTCATCCGTCGTCACCCCCTGGCCTTCACCGACGATCCCGGAGATGAGATGGCATCGTTGGAAGACGTCGAACGCGAGTACCGCCGGATCAAAGCGGAAGAGAAGGCCGCAGCGCGAGGAGAGGACGGAAGTCGATGAGTCTGGAGAGGCTTGAGATCGAAGGCACGTTCAACTTCCGTGACCTCGGAGGGCCCGCCACCGAGGTGGGGGAGAGCCGAGTGCGATCCGGGAAGGTGTTCCGCGCCGACGGTCTGGCGCAGCTGAGCGATCGGGCGCGCGCCGATATCGGCGAACTCGGCATCGGCACCGTCATCGATCTGCGCGATATCGGCGAGAGGGCGAAACTGCCTGATGCGCTCGACGGCCTCGACATCCGACAAATCGAGCTGCCCGTCTTCGACGACCACTTCTTCCCCAGCCGACCGTTGAGCAGGGAAGAGATGAAAGCCGCCGCCGAGGCGACAGGGATGGATCTCAGCGACCGGAGCCTCGGCCGCATCTACGAACTCATGATCACGCACTTCGGTCACCGGCTGGCTGCCGCCGTCGACCTGATCGCCGAACACTGCGCTGATGGTGTGGTGTTCCACTGCTCTGCCGGGAAGGATCGCACCGGTGTGATCGGAGCATTCCTGCTCGACCTCCTCGGTGTGGGACGGCAGGAGATCGTCGACGAATATGCGATCACCTCCACACACCTGTCCGGGGGTTTCCTCGAGGCGATCACCAGGAACTTCTCCGATGCCGGGATCTCCGGCAACCTCGCCCAGACCGCCACTGCTGCTCCTCCCGAACTCATGCATGAGGTCCTCGACCGTATCGAGGCCGAGCACGGGACCGCCTCGGCGAAGGACGGGGGACAGCCAGGGGGAGTCGAAGCCTACCTGCTCGCGCACGGGATGGACCCGGCGACGCCCGAGCGACTGCGGCAATGCCTGCTCGAATCCGAGCCCAACCGGGGCCCGGACCGAGGGTGAGCCTGGACGCGCGGTGCATTAAGCTGTCCTCCAGGCACATGTTCCCCATGTGAAACCAAACGCTAAGGAGTACTCAGTGGCCGAGATCGTTGCCGCAAACGCCCGTGAAATCCTGGATTCCCGGGGAAATCCCACCGTCGAGGTGGAAGTGCTGTTGGCCGATGAGTCCGTCGGTCGCGCCGGCGTTCCCTCCGGTGCCTCCACCGGAGAATTCGAAGCCGTGGAGCTGCGCGACGGAGATCCCGAGCGCTACCTGGGCAAGGGCGTCACCCAGGCTGTCGACGCAGTCGTCGACGAGATCCACGAAGTCATCGTCGGGCTCGAAAGCGACGATCAGCGTCTCGTCGACCAGGCGCTCATCGAACTCGACGGCACCGACAACAAGTCCCGCATCGGCGCGAACGCGATGCTCGGCACCTCGCTGGCCGTGGCCCGCGCGGCAGCGGTCTCGGCCGATCTGCCCCTCTACCGCTACCTCGGCGGACCGAATGCGCACGTCATGCCCGTACCGATGATGAACATCCTCAACGGCGGATCCCATGCTGACTCGAACGTCGACATCCAGGAATTCATGATCGCCCCGATCGGCGCCGCCAGCTTCCACGAAGCGCTGCAGTGGAGCGTCGAGGTCTACCACGCGCTCAAGGGAGTGCTCAAGGAACGCGGACTCGCGACCGGACTCGGCGATGAGGGCGGATTCGCTCCGAACCTCGACTCGAACGCCGCGGCGCTCGACCTCATCATCGAGGCCATCGACATCGCCGGGCACCGTCCCGGACGCGATATCGCCCTCGCCCTCGACGTGGCATCCTCGGAGTTCTACACCGACGGTGCCTACGAGTTCGAAGGCAGCAAGAAGACCGCCGAGGAGATGGCCGCCTACTACGAAGAGCTGCTGGCGAAGTACCCGCTCGTGTCGATCGAGGACCCCCTCGATGAGAACGACTGGGACGGCTGGGCGACTCTGACGGAGACGATCGGCTCGAAGGTGCAGCTCGTCGGCGACGACCTGTTCGTGACCAACCCTGAGCGTCTGCAGCGTGGTATCGACAACGCCACGGCGAACTCGCTGCTGGTCAAGGTCAACCAGATCGGCACCCTGACCGAGACCCTCGACGCTGTGTCTCTGGCGCAGACGAACGGCTACACCACGATGATCTCGCACCGTTCCGGCGAAACCGAGGACACGACCATCGCCGACCTGGCCGTGGCGACCAACGCCGGTCAGATCAAGGCCGGCGCCCCGGCACGATCGGAGCGGGTGGCGAAGTACAACCAGCTGCTGCGCATCGAAGAGCAGCTCGGAGATGCCGCACGCTACGCAGGCCGCAGCGCCTTCCCGCGCTTCGAAGCCTGAGGCGAGCAGGGCTCTGAACTCCCCGAGGCGGGGCCGGACGATCACAACGATCGCCCGGTCCCGCCTCGTTGTTTCCAGCTTCGGCGTTCCCTCATCCGAGGCTGCACTTCTCACCGCGAAGTCTCCTCATCGCGATGATTCTCCGTTGCCAGGCCCGGCTCTCCGCGTCACCATCTGTCACCGGTGGTCTCATATCCGCCCACTGGCGGCTTAGCCACGCGTTCCTCGCAAATGGCACCGGTGCACCACTCTGACGAGTCGCTGCGGGTGAAGGATGGCCGAGCACATGTAGGAGTTGCCAGCGACGGTGCGGGATGAAACTCTCTGAATTGCGCCATCTGCGCCCATATGCCCGATGCAAAGGGAGTGCGTGTAAGCAACGGTGCAGGATGCGCCTGCGGTTTGCGATGCATTGTGGGGATAGTTGACCGCGGCGGGGATCAGGCGGTGAAATTCTGCGAGCGGCGGATGACGCGGAGGATGTCATAGAATTTCGCCTCTTCGAACAGTTCCTTCCAACTGATCCGAATCACCTGCCACCCCTGGTCGCGCAGCCACTGCTCGCGACGGCGTTCCTGTTCGAGCTCCTCGCGGGGGACACCTGAGCCGAGATAGAGCTTGCCGATGCCGTCGATCTCGATGATGAGTCGAGCCCGGCGGTAACAGAAGTCGACGCGGATATTCCGGTTCATGCTGTCAGCCCGGAACGTGACTTGTGGTTCCAGCCCTGTGATCCCGTGTTCGTAGAATCGCACCGCGGCGACCGCCTCGGCGGGGGATTCTCGACGAGAATCGGACAGATCGATGGCCAATCGCACTTTCGCGGAGTTGCGCTTCTCCAAACATTGGGCGAATGTCCTGAGGATCTTCTCTCTGCTTGTCAGCTCGCGGTGCAGCGCATCATCGATCATCGGCACGGAGACGTCGAGATTATAGCTGCGGGCGACGTCTATCAGTGTGCGTTCGAGCGTGGTCACCTCGGCGCCGTCGATCGCAGCGCGATGGTTCTTCGGGATGCGACTGCCGCGGACGTGGATGGTCTTGAACTTGCGGTTGGTACCGGGCCGGACGACCTCGACTTGATGAGTGACAGGGTGGGAGATGGGCAGATTGTGGATGAGGGCCACGGAGATGTGCGAGAAGATCTCCGTCGGTGGGTTCGCTTTCGCATCGTCGGTTCTCCGATCGGAACGTTGAGCGAAGTGAGCCATCACCGAGGCGCTGAGATCGTTGATCTCGTCCCGAATGTCTCCGTGTTCGATGAAGACCTGGTGGATCTGCTCGTCGATGCTCGCCCAGAGCGGGCGATGGAAGTCCAGCTCGCAGACACGGCGGACCAGATATGTGCCCCGCGACAGTCGTCGGAGGCAACATCCGCGGGCGCGCCTGATGTCCCCATGGTTGAATCCGAGTCGAATGATGTCATCAGTGCTCAGTAATTTATACATGCATCCAAAATGCAATAAAAATCAGTAAACGGCAATGAGTAGTGGCTATTCTGTGGATAACTCTGTGGATAGAACAGGGATGGAGAAGGGGGCTGCGCGAGATGGCTGGTCGCATTCTGCCTGATCGCCGGTGACGGTTTGCGGGCATCGGGCACCAGGAGGCGCATAACGCACCGCTGGAACAGGGTGGTTTGGCGCCGACAGCGAGGAATGCGTTGGCAGGTGTAGGAGAAGTGACTGCCGGGAGGACTCAGAGGTGAAGGTGAGAGATGCTCGCGGGGGAGGAGTGGGCGGGACGAGACGTGACGGAGGATACGTGAGAATCGAACACGCCACGAGCTCGAAATCCTCGCGCAGGGAATGCGGACACGGCACACTTGGAGATGTTGCGACACTCTTCCCCGATCCCCAGTCGCAGAGGAAAGAAGCATGGTCCCGAGCAAGCCCAGACGAAGTGCCCCGAAATCGGCTCCTGGCAAAGCCACCCCTCGTCGACGCCCGAAACCGGTCATCGAAGCCGAGGCCGGCATGGACGCCGAGGCGCGTGGCCGCCGCATGTCGGTGCGCACGGGCGTCTTCCTCCTCGTTGTCGCCATCGTCCTCCTTGCGTTCCTTTCACCCCTGAACTCCGCACTCAAACAGGCCCAGCAGATCGCGGCCCTGAATAACGAGATCGAGACGACGAAGGCCGAGGTCAAGAGCCTCGAAGAGAAGAACGAGAACCTCAGGGACCCCGCCTACATCAAACGCAAGGCTCGCGAAGACCAGTACTACGTGGAAAAGGGCAAGAACGCGGTCATCGTCACGAATCAAGAGGCCGTCGACGAGGAATCCGAGCCCGAACGGCCGGTTCGCAAGCAGGCCTGGTACCTTGAGTTGCTGGAGTCCATTCAGGAGACCGGCAACACCGTGGAGAAGAGCTGATGATCACAGAGTGCACCGAGGCGGATTTCGCTGTCCTCCAAGACCAACTCGGACGCATTCCCCGAGGCGTCGTCGGCATCGCCGCCCGCAGCGCAACAGGTGAGCCTCTCGTCGTCGCCACGGCCCCGCGCCTCGAGGACGGCACCCCATTCCCGACGACCTTCTACCTCACCCACCCTGCCTATGTGGCCGAATGCTCACGTCTGGAAGCATCGGGAATCATGGCCGAATGGACCACGGAGATCGGCGAAGACGACGAGCTCGCCGCTGCCTACGCCGCCGCGCACCGGGCCTACCTCGACGTCCGCTCTGAGATCGGCTCCGCAGCGGGCCTGGCGGAGGTCGAAGAGATCAAGGACTACTCCGCAGGCGGAATGCCGAACCGGGTCAAATGCCTCCACGCCCTCGTCGGCCACTCGCTGTCCGCCGGACTCGACATCAACCCCATCGGCGACCGCGCACTGTCGTTCATGAGCGATGTGCCGCCGCTGGCCGAGACCGCTGCCACCACCGAATCCACCGACTAGGACCTGACATGCGTGTTGCTGCCTTCGACTGCGGGACGAACTCCCTGCGCCTGCTCATCGCCGATGTCGCCGCCGACGGCACCCTCACCGACCTGCGTCGCGAAACCCGGATCGTCCGCCTCGGCCAAGGCGTTGACGCCACCAGCGAATTCGCACCTGAGGCGCTAGAGCGCACCTTCGCCGTGGCGAAGGAGTTCGCCGAGGTGGCCGCCGAGTACCGCCCTGAGAAGCTGAGGTTCGTCGCGACCTCGGCCAGCCGCGACGTGAAGAATCGCGATGAGTTCTTCGCCGGGATCTTCTCGATCCTCGGCGTCGTCCCCGACGTCATCGCCGGTGAAGAAGAGGCCCGGCTGTCCTTCCTCGGCGCCACTGCGGGCCTGACAGATGCTGACGGACCCTATGCCGTCATGGACCTCGGCGGCGGCTCGACCGAGCTCGTCCTCGGCCAAGACGATGTCCAAGCGGCCGTGAGCATGGACATCGGGTCTGTACGTCTGACCGAACGGCACATGCCGGTCGAGACCCCCAGCCAGGACCAGATCCAGGCGGCACTGGCCGATATCGACGGCCAGCTGGACCAGGCCGCGCAGATCGTCGACTTCGCCGTCCCGCGCACCTTCATCGGAGTCGCCGGCACCGTCACCACCATCACCGCAGGCATCCTCGGACTCGAGAGCTACCAGCGAGAGCGCATCCACGGAGCACATATCAGCGTCGCCGACGTCGCAGACGAATCCCGAAAGCTGCTGGCCATGGACCGCCAGGCACGCACAGAGCTGCCGTATATGCATCCCGGACGCGTCGACGTCATCGGCGCCGGATCGCTGCTCTTCGCCAGGATCGTCGCCCGCTTCGACCAAGCCGTGTCAGCCGCCGGAGGATCGCTGGATATTCGGATCTCGGAAACCGACATCCTCGACGGGACCGCGCTCGACCTCGCGCTGACGAGCTCGTGAGAGCCGCCGCGCGACTCCTCGCCGTCACGACCGTCGTCCTCGGACTCGTCGTCGGTACCACCCAGCCCGTCATGGCCGCGCCGAAGGCCGGGCCCGGCCAGTGGTTCATCAAGGACTACGGAATCGACAAGGTCTGGAAGAAGTCAACGGGCAAGGGCGTCAAGGTCGCAGTGATCGACTCCGGTGTCAACTCCGACCACGAAGACCTCAAGGGCGTCGTGAAGAAGTCCAAGGACTTCAGCGGATTGGGCAAAGACGGAAAGACCCCGCTCGGCGGGAAGACCACGATCCACCACGGCACTGCCGTGGCCGGAGTCATCGCCGGCCGAGGAGTCGGTGCCGGACCGACCGGCGTCGCCCCGGACGCAGAGATCCTGTCGGCGTCGATGTGGCTGGGCCCCGACCGCCCCAAGGAATCCGGATCGACTCGAGAACAGGCCGATGAAGCCATCCGGTGGGCCGTCGACTCCGGTGCGAAGGTCATCAACATGTCCTTGGGATGGGACGATCCGGGCTGGCCGGAGAGCTGGGACGAATCCTTCGCCTACGCCTACAAAAAGGACGTGCTCGTCGTCGCCTGCGTCGGCAACGCCTCGCAGGGAGCGACCCAAGCATGGTCGCCGTCGACGGTTCCGGGCGTCATCGGGGTGGGCGGACTCGGCCAGAACGGGAAGGTCCTCGACGACTCCACCGCACCCGGCACCGCCGTCGACCTCATGGGTCCGGCCAAGGACATTCCCATTCCGTACTACAGCGGCGGCTACGCCGAAGGCCAGGGCTGCTCCTTCGCCTCACCCGTCGTGTCCGGTGTGGCAGCGCTCATCCGCTCCGAGAACCCCGACCTCAGCGCCGATGAAGTCCGAGCCATACTGCAGTCGAGTGCCGAACCGGTGGACGGTCACAAGGGCGTGAGCAAGAAGGGCAAGCCCGACCCGATCGTCGGCTGGGGGCGCGTCGACCCGCAGAGCGCCATCAAAGCGAAAGCGCCCAAGAACGTCTCCTCCGCCGAGGAGGAGCTGGCGGATTGGGTGAAGATGCATCGTCGCGGGGATGCGAAGTCGGAAGAGACCGAAACCGCGGCACCGGATGAGACCGAGAGCCCGAAGGCTATCGCGCCGACCGATATCGTCGCCACGCAGTCGACACCGACACTCGGCTTCGCCGTCCTCGGTGCCGGAGCCCTGATCGCCGTGGTTCTCATGATCATCTCGATCGTCTCCTTCGCCCGCCGTCGCCGCTGAGACCAGGTGCAGAAACTGCTCTGATCTGGGGCGTTCGAGTCCGTGGGACAAACAATTAGTGAAAGTTTTCACAAGGGTCTAGCATGGGATTATGGCACTCATCAGAAACTCAAAACTGCGTCCACGAATCCTCGTTGTCGGTGGCGGCTCGGTCGGCCTGCTCGCCGCTCAGAATCTGCTGAAGAACCTCGGTCGGGGCGAAGCCACCGTCACCGTGGTCGATCCCAACCCGTACATGACCTACCTGCCGTTCCTCCCCGAGGTGGCAGCCGGGTCGATCGAGCCTCGTCACGCTGTGGTGCCGCTGCGCCGCAACCTGCCGGGTGCTGAGGTCATCACCGCGAAGGTCACCTCGATCAACCACGCCGAGAAGTTCGCCACCATCGAACCCGAGAACGATGAACCGTTCGAGCTCGACTACGACCACATCATCCTCGCCTCCGGTTCGGTTGCCCGTGCGCTGCCGATCCCGGGCCTGAAGGAGAATGCGATCGCGCTCAAGCGCATCGAGGAAGCCGTCGCTCTGCGCGACCACCTCCTCTCCCGCCTGGCCGATGCCGCTCTGATGGAAGACGACGAGGAGCGCCGCAAGGCTCTGACCTTCGTCTTCGTCGGCGGCGGATTCGCCGGCATCGAGCTGCTGACCGAACTCGAGGACATGGTCCGTTCGGCCATCGCCCAGTACGAGACGCTGACCGAAGCCGATGTCCGCTTCGTCCTCGTCGAGGCTCTCGGCCGCGTCATGCCCGAGGTCGGCGAAGCTCAGGCCCGTTGGGTCGTCGAGCACATGCGCGAACGCGGAATCGACGTCTACCTCGAGACCTTCCTCCAGGACTGCACCGACAAGCACATCAAGCTCTCGAACGGCGAAGAGTTCGACGCCGACACGATCGTGTGGTCCGCCGGTGTCAAGGCCAACCCGATGCTCATCGACTCCGACCTGCCGATCAACGAACGCGGCAACGTCACCGTACGCGCCGACCTGCGGGTCGAGGGCGATGACGGTGTCGTTGAGGGTGCTTGGGCGGCAGGCGACAATGCCGCGGTTCCCGACCTGTCCGGGGGCGGAGTGGCAGGCTTCTGCGTGCCCAACGCTCAGCATGCTGTGCGTCAGGCTCCGGTGCTGGCTGCCAACGTGCTCGCCGCACTGCGCGGAGAGACCGAGTTCAAGCAGTACTTCCACAAGACCATCGGTACGGTCGCAGGCCTGGGTCTGTACAAGGGTGTTTCGCAGATGGGTGACTTCGAAGCCCGCGGACTCCTCGCCTGGCTCATGCACCGCGCCTACCACGGCTACGCGATCCCGACCATGGATCGCAAGGTCAGGGTCTTCGGCAACTGGTTCGTCAGCGCCGTCCTCGGCCGTGACGCCATGCCTCTGGCAGACCTCGATGTTCCGCGCAAGAACTTCGTCGAGGCCGCCAACTCGAAGCCGGCTCCGAAGAAGGAGCCTGCCAAGGCCTGACTCGAGGCAGCCGGTGCCATCCGGCGACAAGCCCTGATGAGACGACTGACGCCGGGGATGCAGATGCATCCCCGGCGTCAGTCATATCTGCAGACCCTGCTGCGAGTGCGTCCTGCTCAGTTCGCCACAGTGAAGCGGGCGTCGATGTGCTTGGGATCGGCGATCTCATCGACCATGGCCACGGCGAAGTCCTCGGCCGAGATCGAGTCGCCTGCGGGCACCTCGAGCTCGACATTGTAGGAACCGGTGCGCTCACCCGGAGCGATCTCCGGGGCGGGGGAGATGAGCGTCCACGGAGACGGATTCGCGGCACGCAGCAGTTCGAGGGCCTTAGTGCCGGTTTCTGCCTCGGCCTTGTAGGCAGGAGGGAATCCTTCGGTGTCCTTGAGCATCGTGTCCCCGGCGAACAGGGAACCGGCACCGCCGACGACGAACAGGCGGGTCTCTCCGCTGGCCTTGGCCAGAGTCGAAAGAGCGTCGAGCCATTCCTGGTGGTCCCCGCCGGTACGGCTGGGTCCGGTGGTGGAGACGATGACATCGTGGTCGGAGGCCATGCGTGCTCCGAGCTCCGCATCGGCCATATCACCGGCGATTGAGTGGGTCGCTCCGGCCACCTCGGCACCGGAGCGGGTGATGGCGGTGACGTCGATCCCGCGGGATGCCGCCTCGGCGACGACGCGAGAGCCGATCATTCCCGATGCTCCAAAGAGTGCGATCTTCATAAGAGTCCCTTCGTTCTTCGTGCGGCGCGACTGCGGTGCACGGTGGATGTCGTATTCTGACTTTCCTAAGGTATCTTTTGGATATCGAGTACCTCAAGGATACTATTGGGCTATGAGTATGAAAGTTCGCTGGGAAGGCGATGCCTTCGACCCCGAATGTCCGACCCGAGTGGTTCTCGACCGTGTCGGAGACAAGTGGACGGTGCTGATCGTCGACATTCTCGATTCCGGTCCGAAGCGCTTCAACGAGATCCGTCTGGCCATCGGCGGGATCACCCCGAAGGTGCTGACCTCGACCCTGCGGTCGCTTGTCGCCGATGGCCTCATCGAGCGCGAGGTCTTCGGCGAGGTGCCGCCGCGGGTGGAATACTCGCTCACCGATCTCGGGCGATCGCTGCAGGACCCTGTGGCCGCGCTTCGGAAGTGGGCGGAGGCCAACGTCGCGGAGATCGTCGAGAACCGGGACCGCCATGACGAGGCACATACGTCCGAGGGCATGCGAGCGTTCCGGTGACCGGAGCCAGACGGTCAACCGGCGGCTGGTTCGGGCGTTTCGGCAGAACCGATGGGTCGCATGTCGACCAGTCGTGTGTGGTGGATACCGTCACACTCGTACTGCGGAGGAACAGCAATAGGGATCAGCCGCGGGAGAGCTGTCCGAGCACGGTGACGAAATCACGCAGCTCTCCGGCGACACGATAGATCCGCGGCTGGCCGGAGTAGACCCAGTTGTTCGTGATGATCGAGGCGCTGCCGACGTTCGTCGCCTGTTTGAACTCGGCGACGTCGAACGTCGCAAGATGATCCTCGAGGAGGCGGCTGCGCAGGTCCGAACCCATCTGCACCCAATGATCGGCGGCCTCGAAGCCGACTTCCGTCCAGTCACCTCGGGCTTCACGGAATGCGACCGGGCGACCCTGCGGCGGGATTTCGTTCGTGTTGGAGTCGACAGTCGAAATGGGGGAGGCTGCTTCGGAAGCGGTGATGATAACGGCGGGACCGTGCCGCGTACGGGCGAGATCATCGTCGACGGAGGCGATCGGCTGTGGCGCACGACCGGGACTGAGAAGAAGGAGCGACATAGGACGATCATGCCGCAATCGGCGGAAATCGGCGATCTCGGTCGGCACTCGACACCGACGAAGAATCGTCCCCCACTGGGATTCGAACCCAGACTGAATCGATGTGGAGTCATCGATTTTGGGAGTTTCCGTGGGGTGCCGTCTGATCCTAGAATCTGGGGCACTCGACACTTTGGGGGTTCCTGTAGATGTCGTGAGTTTCCGTGGGGTTCCGTTGAAAAAGATGGGTAAACGTGGGGCGAGTGGGGTCTGTCGAGCCGTGCGGAAACACTCGTGCTAGATGCGCGGCGACTCTGCCTTGCCTGCTAGTTGACTCCGGCGGCATAACCGTCGCGCTGTGGGTCTGCTGCTCCGTTCAACTGTTCGTCGAAGAGAGTAATGGCGTGGACGCCTGCGAATGCGTAGCTGAGGGGCGATCGACGTATTTCGTATCCTCGACGGTTCAGCTCCAGTTCTGTGCTGCGGGGTATCCGATTGGAGATGTCGACTGCGTTCGATGTCGAGACCGCCCGCGGGGCGGAGACCGCTTCCTGCACATCCATACCGAAATCGAAGACGTTCGAGATCACCTGGACGATCGCAGGGGTGATCCAGGACGCGCCCGGCGCTCCAATGCTCATAACCGGTCCCGACTCATCGAATACAACAGTAGGGCACGATGTCGTGTTGCGCCTGCGACCGGGTGCGATCGAGTTCTCCGTTCCGGGTCGCGGATCGAAAGTACTCATCCCGCCGTTGAGCATGAATCCCAGGCCTCGAGGAATATAACCTGAGGGGTTTCCTAACGTGTGTGTGAGGGCGACGGTGAAGCCATCGGTGTCCATCGCGCTGAGATGGGTCGTGTGAGGTGTTTCGTAGCGGGCTGTATCGACATCGGCACGCTCGCCTTCTGCGATTCGTGTAGCCGCTCGTGAAAGGTACGATTCGTCTAGCAGTCGGAGGTAGTCCTCGGAAGTCGTCCGAGGTCGATTCCATAGCCGCTCTTTGTCCTGTAGCGCGTATTTCATGGCTTCGACAAGGATTTCGAGATGGTCGGGGGAGTTGTGTTCGACCTCTGAGAGGTCGAAGTGGTTGAGGATCCCCAAGGTCTCCATTGTTTGGATTCCGCCTGCTGGTTGCGGAGGTAACGACAGCTCGAGCCCGCGGTAGTGTCCTGTGACCGGCTGGAGGTCGTGAAGTTCATAGTGTTTGAGATCGTCGAGAGTGAGGAGCCCGCCGTCTTCTGCGATGCTGTCGGCGATCATGGTGGCAAGCTCACCTGAGTAGAATTCTTCAGCGCCCTGCCGGGCGATGTGAGTGAGGACCGAGGCAAGTTCGGGATTGGTAATGGTGTCACCCAGTCGAGGGGGTCGTCCATGCGTCCCGTAGATACGTTGGCCGTCGGGGGTGAAGAGAAGCTTGTCGTCGAAGTTCATGCGACCATACTTCGTTTCGTCCTGGACCATAAGGGTTTGGAGGTGCGGGCGGACAAGCCAACCTTCCTCGGCGTATCTCACCGCTTCGGCGAAGAGATCGGGCCAGGGTAAGGATCCGAAACGCTCGTGGACGGTCGAAAGCGTTTTCAGCGTGCCCGGCACCATGACGGATTGGGCACCAGTTTCGTTGACGAAGTCCTTGACTCTGTAGCCGAAGCCATCGGGAGTCGGACCGAGAAGGTCGGCTTCCCACATGTTCGCGCTCACTGCGGCAGGGCTCTGGCCGAGCCCATCGATGACAATGCGCTCACCGTCGGGCGTGACGATCTGGATGACCGCCATTCCGCCGATGCCGCACATCAGCGGGTCGACGACCCCTTGCACTAGCGCCGCTGCGACGACTGCGTCGACGACGTTGCCTCCGTAGTTGAGGACCATCGCGCCGGCGTCGGTGGCTTCGGGCTGTGGAGTGACGATCATTGATGAGTATGCGTTTGTGCGTGGAATAGGTGAGTTCATCAGAAGATGCTCTTTCGCTGTCAGGTCTAACTTCGTGTAGTGCGGCCGGGAGCAGTCGCTTATCTCTGCTCGGCTACTGGGATGACCAGTGTCGAAGGTCCGCCGACGGTGACGGAGTAGTGAGGCGGACGTCCATGAGGGTTCTGGGTCGCATGGTCGCTGTCCGCGCCGGAGATAGAGAGCCGGATTCGGCTACCTTGAGCGAACCGCCAGGCTGTGGGCAGCAGCGGGACGCGGATAAGTTTCGGTGCGTCCGGTCTGAATGGGTGCGCGTCCTCTTCCCTGAATGTGCGGTAGATCCATTTGGTAGCAATCTCTGGCGGGTTCTGTGACTCTGCCCGATGAAGGAGGCGGAGAAGGCCCTCGGTGACGTACCTTTCAGTGCCGTCTGACTCGACTTCGGTGAGGTAGACGAAAAGATTTCCGTCGGGTTGGTCGTTGCCCAGCAAAATGCTTGCCACCGCGTGACCGCTGAAGTCAACGGATCGGTCGAGGGCAGGAGAGTCGAAGCACAGGTGAGTGCTTGTCCGCCCTTGCCAGTCCGAATAGTACGGCCCAGGGTTCTTGCCTGCGATGCGCTCATACCGAGTATTCTTTCCAGTCCCGGTCGCGAAGTCGACTGGATAATTGAGTACTGTTGCCGAGTCAACGCCTCTATCGCGCTTGTCGTTGTCGGGAGTGCTATCAGCGGCTCTCAATCCGCCGCTGCTGGTGAGTTCGAAGACGAAATGATCTGAGGAAGGAGGCCACGCGTCAGCTGAGTGCCATTGCTCGGCGTGCATTGTGTAATAGTGGATCGGATCTTCATGCCGAATGCCTGTGTCGATACCGAGAAGGTACTCGTCGAAGAACCGGACAATTTCATACCACCACGACTCGTCCGGAAGGCCATCGGGACTCCACGGAGAGACGTGACTGCGTGCGCCGTGGTCCCAAGGTCCGAGCAACAGGTGCCGTGAATTGGAACTAAGAGTGAGATAACGTTCGAGAGCACCGTTGGCGTAGCCGGCTCCGTCCATCCAGCCCGAGACAGAATAGACGGCGACATCTTCATTGGTGCCCGCGCCATAAGAGTAGGGGCTGAAACTCGCAGATGAGTAGTTCGAATCGTAGGGCAACGGTTTCTCTCGCATGACGAATTCGCGCATCATGTCGGCATGACGGTAGTTCGCCCTGTGCTCGGCCACCGCGGCGTCACGCAGTGAACCGTCGGAGTCTGCGTCGACGGGTGCTGGACCGTTGAAACTGGGATGTGCATACGCCGCGTATGGTTGGATGGCTTCTCGATCGTCCTGGTCAAGACCGATCATCATTTGAGCGTAGGAGTCGATGAGATCGTTGAGTTGAATTCCGCCGGGGAAATAGTTGTTCTCGTAAGTGTCCCAGACCGAGAAGAGCGGTGCTATCGCTTTGACCGCGGAGTGTCCGGTGCTGGCGGCGAAGTCGGCGGCAGCGCCGAGGTAGGAGATTCCGGTGATTCCGACTCGACCATTTGACCAGGGTTGATCAATGACCCAATCGATGACTTCGATGTAGTCTTTGCGTTCTTTGGGGGAGCGGAACCCCTCACGATGGCCGAAACTCGCACCAGTTCCACGAACGTCGACGACGACTACGTTGTAACCTGCCGGCACAAAGAGATCTCGGTAGCGAGCAGTGTTGGGTGACAGCTCGACACTGCTTTGCTGATGATCGTCTTTGTGAGCAAAGCGGCGGTAATAGGGAGTGAAGACCAGGATGGTCGGACGAGGCTGTGCAGTTGGGTCTGTGGCGACCTGCGGTATGAACACATCGGTGGCAAGCCGTACACCGTCTGACATTGAGATGTACAGCGACTGCGGTGCCGTGGGGATCTCGAAGTCGAATCCGCGATCTTGGGCGTACTCGCTTGGCGTTACCTTCCAAGCTGAGATCTTGGAGGGCTGCTCAAAAGAACTGTTCATTGGTGTGCCTTCGGCTCGATGATTAGGTGGATAGGTGCAATGGTCAGCGGACTGGTGCGCCAGGGCCAAGTGGCAGGCCAATGAGATACCAGAGCGCAAAAACGGCAGTCCACACGATGAACAGCGCGATTGAGAGTGGCAGTGTCAGTGAGAACAGACTGCCGATGCCCATTTCTTTGCGGTATCCGCGCATGATTCCGAGAGTGAGGGCGAAGTAGGGGCTCATCGGTGTGATGATGTTCGTGCACGAGTCCGCGATGCGGTAGAGGGCCGTCGTTGTCTCGGGCGAGATGTCGAGGAGCATGAACATCGGGACGAAAACGGGCCCCACGAGGGACCATTGGGCGCTGCCGCTGGTGATGAAGAAGTTCATGACGCTGACGATGACGAGCATGCCGCCGAAGATGACGAGGTTCGGTGCGTTCATTCCTTCGAGGAAATGAGCCCCACTAGTTGCGATGAGTGTGCCGATGTTCGTCCAGTTGAAATAGGCGAGGAACTGGGAGACGGCGAAGAAGAGGACGAGGATCGGGGTGATGTCCTTGAGCCCGTCCGCCGCAAGATCCGGGATGTCTGCGCTGGTGCGGATCTTCTTGACGGAGATCCCGTAGACAGTTCCCGCGATCGCGAAGAAGAGGGCGAGAAACACGGCGACGCTGTCGATGAGGACCGAGTCGATGATGCCGCCGTCTTCACCGCGCAGAGGGGAACCGGTGGGCATGGTCGCGACGATGAGCCCGATGATGTAGGCGGACAATGCGATCCCGACATTGCGCAGTCCCTTGACCTCGGCTGTCGACAAGGGCTCGTGCCGTGCCGACTCTTCGGCGTCGACATCAACCGGTAGTCGGCGTTCAATGCGTTTCGATAGGAAGCCGTCGATGACGACAGTGATGACCAGCGTCAGGAACAGTGAAGAGACCACTGTGAAGTAAATGTTGCCGACTGGCGTCATCACATAGTCTGGATCGACAGTCTGTGCTGCCGCGGTAGTCAGTCCCGAGAATATGGCGTCATTCGGTATGAGGATCGGGCTGGCCGATGAGCCTCCGGACAAAGCCGCTAGAGCGACGAGAGCGCCCGTGATCGGGCTGCGTCCCATTGAGCGGTAGATGATGCCGGCGAGCGGAATCAGGATGATATATCCTGCGTCACCTGCGACGTGCGCGACTGACCCGGTGAAAGCGACGACAGGTGTGAGAAAACGCGGTGAGACCCGCGCAAGCGATTGACGCATGAATGCTGTGATGAGACCGGAACGATCGGCTACCGCCAATCCGAGCAGTGCGACGAGTGCCACACCCAGGGGCGGGAATGCCATGAAATTGTCGATGACGCTTGAGAGAGCGAATCGGACGCCTTCGAGACTGGCCAGATTGTTAATCGGAGCGGCCTCGCCGTCTGGCTTGACAGCAACCATTCCGAGAGCGCTGAGTAACGCGCTGACGAGGGCAAGAATAATCGACAGGATGACAAAGAGCCACACTGGATGTGGTAGTCGATTGCCGACGTTCTCGATTACATTGAGGGTACGTACGCCGATTCGAGGCCGGCTGTTGGTGCGGGTGTCAAAGGTCATTTCTGATTCCTCAGCATCTGGTCTGCACTACGCTGTGTCCCAGCCGAGGTTATATTGCAAAGTAGGTTAAATGCAACACAATGCATCGATGCGCGACGGTCATGCCTTGTCCAGCGACGGGCTCAGTCGAGTCGAGGAGTGGATTCTGTCGAAGCTTGGTGATCGACGACTAGGGAAGCAATCGTCACGTGTGGTCCGCGCGATTGCAGGGGCTCCCCAGTATGCAACGACTGCAACTGTCGCAGAGTTTGCACACCGGGTCGGCGTTGATCCCGCGACAGTAGTTCGTAGTGCAAAGACGCTCGGATGCAACGGTTGGACTGCTCTTCAGCAAGAACTTCGGGCGCTCTATCTCTCAGGTCTCGACGCCACCGGTCTGCTCGACATCCACTCCGAAAGAGAAGGGTCGGTGATAGACGCGGCCTTGTCGACAGATGCGATGACGATCAATTCCCTCAAGAGCACGCTCGACTCCGACGAATGCCGCAGATTCGCGCAGAGCCTCATCCGGGGATTTCACGGCGACGAAGGACAGTCGGCAACCATCCTGCTATTCGGTTCCGGCAGCTATCTCGGGCCGCTCACTCAATTTGCGCATGTCGGCGCTCGGATGGGCTTGACGACCGTACCCGTCGGTTGGGGCGGCAAGGCCGCCCACACTGCAATGTCGTCAGCTTCTCGCGGTGACGTCATCTTGATTATGAACTTCTGGAGAACGCCAGCCGAGTTCGAAGCGATCGCCAAAGTGGGCAGGGCCAGAGGGCTTCGCGTCATGCTGATCACCGATACGCGCTTTTCCCAACTCACTTCCTACGTCGACGACATTCTGGTCATTCCTGCCGAAGGAAGCTCGCATTTTCCCTCATTGGTAGCGGCTTCGTCCCTCATCCACGTGCTTCTGGCTGTTATCACGGAAGAGCTAGACGGGCGAGCGACGGACGCGATTCGGGCGCATGACGAAATCTACTTCGCGCTTGAAGATGTGCGGACTAAAGGTGGATCTTGAGTGTCGAGCAATCGAGACTTGTCAAAGGTCTGAACGAGTGCGCTTCGAACTGCGACGTCGAAGTACTCTAGCCGTGTTTGCACTTCGGGTGCAGCTCGCGAGGGCTTTTCGGAGGACGAGGGCCAGAAGCGCGTGCGCCGAGTGCCGGTGCGGGTTCGAGGTGCGAGCCCGTCTATCTTGATCAGCACATCGGCGTGTTCTGGATGGAGGACCTCGGGGAGAGTGCGCGCTATCGCAAGGTCTGAAAAGTGTCTGGCTTTGTCCGCTGTTCATTGTCCCGGTTTCTAGTTTTCAATCACGTGACGGGCTGACGGAAGCTCAGATGGGTCTCTGGTAACTGCGCTTCTCGTAGCATGGAAGTGAGTCACTTTCGCGTGAGCGGCTTAAGTAAACCACGGACGGTGCGACTATCAGGGCGACTCATCACCCGTTCCAAATAGCCTTGCATGACGCTGCGAATTAGGCACAACCGCATGCACCTGCGGGTGGAGGCACAAGTTCGGTTCCGACTCTATTGCCACTGTTCAGCGTTCAACTCCAGCTGAAGCCACCGCATCGATCTCTTCTAACACGGCGGCGACGAACTCGGATGTCGACGCCGTGCCGCCAAGATCCGCCGTCCGGATGCCGCGTAAAAGAGTGTTCTCTACGGCCTTCATCAGGTCTGTTGCTGCACCAGCTTGGCCAATGTGTTCTAGCATCATGCTGCCAGCCCACAATTGACCGATCGGGTTTGCGAGGTTCTTGCCGACGATGTCTGGGGCAGTGCCGTGGACAGGCTCGAACATAGATGGTTGCGACCGGTCGGGATTGATATTTGCCGATGGCGCAATACCTATAGAACCAGCGGTCGCCGCCACAAGATCGGACAAAATGTCTCCGAAAAGATTAGAAGCAACGATCACGTCAACCGAAGAAGGTGCAAGCACCAGTCGTGCGGCGAGTGCATCGATCAATACACTTTGCAGTTCGACACCAGTGTGCCTGGAGAGGGTCTCTTCGACGACTTCGTCCCAGAAGGTCATTGAGTGGATGAGGCCGTTCAACTTGGTCGCAGAGATGATCTTGCCACTTCTCTCTGCAGCGAGCTCTGCGGCATATTCTGTGACACGCTTGACGCCACGTCGAGTAAAAAGCGCTTGCTGGAAGGCCATGGCGTGACGAGTGCCTTGGTACGCTCGACCACCGACCTCCGAATATTCTCCCTCCACGTTTTCACGGACAATAACAGTGTCTATACGGCCATCTCCAACGACGCGAGGTTCGATCCCGGGCAGCAACCGTACTGGTCGAATATTCAAATACAGGTCGAATGCGCGTCGGATCGGGATGAGAAGGCCCCACAGGGTTATGTGGTCGGGTACTTCCGGATGCCCTACCGCCCCTAAGAGTATTCCATCTCCGCCATCTAGCTGGTCAATTCCATCGACCGGCATCATTGCGCCCTTGGACAAGTATCGATCTGAACTCCAATTCCGTTCGCGCCAAGTGATCCGAGAATCATTCTGTTCAGCAACCGCATCGATGCACGCTACTGCAGTCGGAACTACCTCCTGCCCAATTCCGTCACCAGCAATGCAATCAATAGTGTATCGCTTCATCTTTTCCTCAATGGAATTTCTGTATATCGTCAATGGCTCTGTAGGAGGTAAGGTCGAAAGTGGAAGGATGCTAAGTGCCAATATGTCTCGATCGAATATTCGGGTCAGACAACGATCAGTTCGTATGCGTATCGCGATACCTTTATTGTGTTCGTGTCCGAACCCAATTCGAGAATGTTCAAGGAAGGCAAGAGTTCAGTCGCGGCGGCCATATGCGTAACCCTTTTTTGTCGGAGACCTGCGTTACCGCCACGGCGCGCCGATTGACGAGGAGATTGCGACTATTGATCGAGGTCGACTGGTGCACAAATTCGATCGATGCCCCAGCTTGTATGGTCGAGAATTGAATCGAAGCATTAGTCCTTCTTGCATTGTTAGCAAATAGCGAACCCGAGGTGCACCCCAGACGTCTGGGGCTACTCGACAGGGAAAATCCATTCGACTATCTTCGGTGCCCACTTTGGCGCGTTCTACGAGAGCTCGTGTGTGCCAAAATGGGACACATAGGCGAGGTTCCGCGTAATCGGGGATTTGATGACTTGGAAGGGTTGTGTAGAGAAGTCCGGTCCGATGGTTGAAAAGTCGAGCCGACTGTCGGGATGATTGGATATCTCGCCAATTCAAAGCTGAAAGCTGTTGTGCTAATCTTTCAAAAATCGTGTCAAAGATGCCGAGAAACGAGGAGTTGCTGACGATGAGTCTAGCCCCGCTGGTGACGCCTGAGCGAAACCGAGAATCCCATGATGTCGACTCCATCCGAGATCGATTTCTCAGTGACCATGACTCCGAGCTGACTGGACTCAGACCGTTGATCGCTCGTTCATGGTTTCGAAGCAGAGCGGCCGGCGTGGATGCGACGATTGATCGAGGCATGTTCGATGCTGGCCGGGTTGACGATCGAACCTTGGAAGCGGCCGATACGCACCTGAGGACACTCGACAACTTTGCGGCGGACCTTGGAGGTTATGTCAGTTTGACCGCCCCGAATGGAGCGCTGGTTCGACCTAGCTTCTTACGTTCTGAGGAGGAGTTCCCGGAAGGCTATTCGTTGCTCGAAGAGAGTTGCGGCAGCAACGGGGAAGGGCTCGCGTTGGAAGAAGGGCGAAGTGTCTGGCTGGCTCCGGAAGAGCACTTCCGAGAAGATATGCGCGGTAACTGGTGCTTTGCGACTCTTATCCGGGATCCATTTCACAACCGCGTGCGGGGGGTGATCGGCCTCACCTTCCCTTCAACTCAAGTGCCTGCCATCGAGCCGACCTCGACTCTGCTAATGCTCGAGGGCATCACCTCTCGTATTGAGCACGAAATTGCGGACCGGACATCGGCGAAAGAGCGTTCACTGTTGAACGAGTATCTGACGGTCTCGCGTAGGCGCGGCAATCTGCCGGTCATTGCGATGGACGGTAAGAACTCGCTGATGAACAACGCTGCGGTCGAGTTGATCGATGACGGCGATATGGCTGTCGTCTCAGGCTATGCAAAAGAAGTGATGTCCTCGGGCAGGCCGACGAGCACGGAAGTGAGTCTGCACAGTGCGGGATGGTCTGAACTGAGCGTGTCTGCCGTGTCGCTCTCCGCGACCAGCGTTGGCGCAATTGCTGTGATCCGACCCCGTTCAGTCCGAAGTGAGGTTGGCAGCGAGGATAATAATCTGGTCATCCATCCAACACGTTCCTCGACAACGGACAAACTGAAGGCAAGCCTCGACGGAACCAGCCCTCAGTTTGAGCAGATGATCCATCTCGCAGCGAAGGCGGTCGATCAGGCCCGCCCCGTCGCAATCGTCGGAGAAGCCGGCACCGGCAAACAAAGACTCGCCGAGGAAGTCGTAGCCCTCATCGGCGGAAGCGTGTTCGTAGATGCTCATGCCCCCGAAGGAGATGACGAAAGGCTTTCCGAGCTCCTCGACCAAGCTATTGCCGTCGACCCCTCGGTGCTTGTCGTGCTTAACGCCGACGAACTGTCAGTTCCCGAAGCGAAAGGAATCGTCCACCGGGTCCAGCGGAGCCATCACACGAAGCTCGTATTCACCGCGAAGCACCATACTGACGCTACTTTGCATATGACTGAGAGTATTCGTGCCATAGAAATTACCGTGCCACCGCTTCGACTTCGCCGGGAAGATATTCCAGTGATTGCACGGTCGATTGCCGAGGACTCCGGCGGTCGAAAGCTGTCGAAGCGATTAGTCACTACATTGACGAACTCCGAATGGCCGCGCAATATTGACCAACTTCGCGCAGTGATCTCCAACGCACTCGAAAGGTCTCGTGGTGATGAGGTATCGGTGAGAGACATTCCCGAGGAATATCAACGATCGCTCGTTCAAGGACGACTCTCAAGGTTGGAAGAAGCCGAACTGAGCGAATTGAGAGCCGCTCTGAAAGAAGCGGGAGGCAACCGACGCAAGACGGCCGAGATCCTGCAAATCGGCCGGTCTACCCTCTATCGGAGAATGGACTTCTTCCTCCGCAAGGGACTCGACCTTTAAGCGGGTACCTGCCCCAGTGAGTGAATGTCGTTGAGGTCCAACTGGCTCCGCCTATGTCCTGGCTTCATAGCTCGTGCGCGGACAACTTCGCCATCGTCATATGTCCGATAGGAGAAGCTAAGTTCGCAAGTGCATGTGCACACACTGATCGTATTCGTCGCGACTGCTGGTTGACGATTCGCCGATGCCTGTCTTGCAGAGTGACGTCGGGACGTGGTTTTCATGAACGATGTCAAAATCATTCAACTAGTTAGGCCACAGGATTGAGGAGAGCTGCATGTACGCGGCAGCACTTCGGTCCCTCCAACAATCACATCCACGTGCGTCGAGGAGAGTCATTTCTCAGCTACGGCGGTCGCTTGGTACATCGTCGATTCATCTCGAATTGTGGCGGAACACGGCATTCACATGTTCCGATTTGGCACATATGGGACGTCCGGACTTCGACTTCGATGGTCGGTAGCGGCTGAGATGGTGCCGACTGCTGTGTAGCCGCGCTCACCTCGAGAGAACTGGAGCTGACCTCGTGAACAACGGGACATGGAGAAACTGGGCAGGGACGGAGAGTTGCCGCCCCGAGGCTATCGTAAAGGCTGAATCTGTGGAGCAGATCAGCGAGATCGTCGCCGATGCGACACGCCGTGGCGTCACCGTGCGGCCGGTGGGGAGCGGCCATTCTTTTGCTCCGCTGGTGCCGACAGACGGTATAGTGCTCGATCTTTCGGCAGTGAGCGGGATCGAGTCGCTCAATCACTCTTCTGCGCAGGCGACCGTCAGAGCAGGGACAAAGATTGCCGACCTCGGTGAGCCACTTTGGGATGAGGGGCTGTGCCTCCGCAACCAGGGTGCCATTGATGCACAGACCATCGCCGGCGCGATCAGCACTTCGACGCATGGCTCAGGGCTTGGGCTGAAGCTGCTGTCTGGTGAGGTTGTCGGCGCGAAGGTGGTCACTTCATCGGGTGAGGTGGAAATGATCGGTTTCAATGATCCGCGATTGCCCGCACTTCGCGCCTCGATGGGCATGCTCGGTGTGATTGTGAGCCTCGACATCCAACTCGAACCGAAGTTCAAACTGCGGGAAACGCTCGAGTTCAGGCCTTTAACAGAAGTGCTCGAACGATGGGACGAGCTGACGCATAATCATCGTCACTTCAGCTTTGTGCATGGACAGCAGTACGACATGTCGGCATCTCTTCCCCCGCTTCCTGAGACGTCGAAGCCGACTCTGGTGCGAATCTTCGACGAGGTGGACCCGGACACGGATTACGATGGCTCCCCTGCACACCGAACAGACCGCCCGTACAGGATCTATCCCGATCAATACACTCCGCCGTGGGAGGAGGTCGAACCCTTCGTCCCCTATAACACTGCGCTCGATGCGATTCAGTCCTGCTTGCATGTGCTTGAGAGGTTCCCCGACACGTTTCCCCTAGAGGTGCGTACCGCCGCTGGAGACGATGCGTGGCTGTCGCCGACCGGCGGCGACGCGGCAGTATCGCTGAACACTGTCCGCACGTGGGGAAATGACAATCGGGCCTTCTTCCGCGCGATGGAGGAAGCACTGGATCCGTTTCCCGGTCGTCCGCACTGGGGCAAACAACCTTATCTCCGCACGGCAGACTTTTACAGAAGCGTGTATCCCTTCTGGGACGATTTCATTCAATTGCGGCGACAGATGGATCCGAGCGGCACGTTCTTGAACGCGCCCTTGCGCAGGCTGTTCGATTAATAAAGCTCACGTCCGTGGTCACTTCACGACTGGACGTGACCACGTGCCATTTTCAACCGTTGAACCACCAATACAGTCGGCCCACCGGGTCCCCTGTCGTCGCACTTCTTTGAATAATGAACGGCAATCTCGCCTGCCAAAGTGCCCGCTGCAAAGAAGCATCTACAGACTGCCCCGTCGCGGGGTTGTGAAGGATGAGCCATGAGCGATGGCTGAAATTTTGGAGGACATGCTTCGGGTCCTCCGCTCCATTGATCGAGCTGTGTGAAAAGAGAAGATATGGAAGATTGGACTCAGACCTTAGGGACAGTACCGCTCCTCTTCATCGCGTCAGGAGGTGTGGCCCTGATCCTTTTTCTCATCATTGTTGTCCGTCTCCATGCATTCGTAGTCCTGGTGCTTGTCTCCTTGCTCACAGCGGCAACTGCGGGGATCCCCGCGGAGCACATCGTTCCAGCGATGCTCGATGGGTTCGGTAGCACGCTGGCGTCAGTTGCCCTCGTCGTGAGTTTCGGTGCCATACTCGGTCGCCTGCTTGAAGCCAGTGGCGGTGCGCGGGTGATCGCGGAACGAATGGTTGCTGTGTTCGGGCAGAAACGCGCGGCACTCGCTCTCGGAGCCTCGTCTCTGATAATGGGAATACCTATGTTCGCGGACGCTGGCATCGTCGTCATGATACCGATCGTCTTCGCAGTTGCACGCAGGATGGGCGGTAGAAGCCTACTGCTTTACGGAATTAGCTCTGCTGCAGCATTTTCCATCATGCATGTGCTGGTTCCTCCGCATCCAGGGCCTGTGATGGCCAGTGAGTTCTTCGGCGCTAATATTGGACTGGTCTTGGTCTTCGGTCTGCTCATTGCGTTGCCGGTGTGGTACGTCAGCGGATATCTGTGGGCTCGCCTCGTGAACGCGAGATACCCGATGGTCATTCCTACGCTATTCGGTGCTCTTGACGACGATCAGCCGCAAACGCCGCCGAGAGTGGGCTGGGTGATCTTTATTCTTGTGCTCCCCATGATGCTCATTCTCTTGAACACCGGATTCGACACACTTTCGAGCGCTGGTGTTGTCGACGCTGAAACAACATGGGTGAAGGTTGTGATGGTCATTGGAGCGTCCCCGGTCGCGCTCCTAATATCAGTGCTGGTTGCAATTCTCGTACTCGGTAAATTCCGTGGCGAAAGTGGTAGCGCCCTAGAAAAGCTCGTCGACGGCGCTTTTGGCCCAGTTGCCTCCGTCATCCTCATCACTGGTGCAGGAGGAATGTTCGGGGGAGTCCTTCGTTCTTCCGGTATAGGAGACGCCCTTTATGCCTCCCTTGACGGTCTCGGGCTTCCGGTGGTCATCGCGGCATACGTGATCTCAGTAGCCCTTCGCGTAGCACAGGGCTCTGCCACGGTGGCGATCGCTACTACCGGCGGACTCCTTGGAACAGCCGTGAGTGCGGGAAACTTCAACGAGATAGAGCTCGTCTGTATCGTGCTTGCCGCCGCGGCCGGGTCACGATTCGCCAGCCACGTCAACGACTCCGCATTCTGGTTAGTCGGCAACCTCCTGAAGATGGATGTGAAGACAACGCTGAAGACCTGGACTGTGCAGTCGACCATCGAGTCACTGCTTTCGTTTGCGGCAGTGTTGCTGATTTATACCATCAGCGGCGGTTTCTGAAATGGTGTTCGGAGCTGTCCCGGGCACAAGATTCTCACTGTGAACGTCTCCTTCAGCGGATCTGCCCGCACTGGACTTTGACATCAGATTGCAGGCGGCCCCATCAAGGCGGCTCCCGCTCTCGAGACCAGCGCCCAGGCAGCTCGACGAGTTTCCTGCATGATGCGAGTGATGACCTTGGTCGCGAAGACTGACTGAACCTGCCGGTCAGTACTCGGCAGTCGGCGTATCGATGGTGCCGCAACCATAGTGCGGTTTCCGCAGATGCCGCCTGGTCAGCAATTTCACCTTTGGCACCGTTCGCGCAATCTTCTCAACTGCGTTGATATCGCCGCAAACTCGTCCAGTCATCGTCTGCGGATGATTGCAAAGGCCCGACCACGGGCGAGCTCGTTGAGGTGTCTCGGAATGGTACGGTTTCCCGCCATCTTTCTGTCATGTAATTGAACTCGAGCTCGGAACTGTGTGAGTACAGTCCCGGGGGCGTCAACAACTGACTAATAGATAGGACGGATGACGATGAACCGTGAGCGACAGGGAATCATCCTGGTTGCCCCGCACCATTTCCCTGATCTGGAACGTGAGCACACGCTGGCATCAGAACTCGACTACGAACTGGTACCGGCCACTGACACAGAAGAGTTCAGGCAGCGGCTCTCAGATGCCGAAATTGTCATGATCACTCCATATGCGAAACTGACCGCCGACGATTTTCCTGCAATGGAAAAGTGTCGTGCAGTGATCCGGTACGGGATCGGATACGACAATATCGACGTCGATGCCGCGACAAAGGCCGGCATCCCTGTGTCAATTGTTCCCGGGACTGCTTCGGAAGAAGTCGCCTCGCACGCCCTGGCGATGGGACTTTCACTCGCTCGCCGTCTGCCAGCCGGCGACTCTGCCATTAGAGACAACGGGTGGAACGGAGTCATCGGATATGACACTCCCGTGCTCTCCAGCCTGGAGGTCGGCGTAGTCGGATTGGGCCGCATTGGCCAGCACGTCGCGCGCATGTATTCGGCCATCGGAACGAACGTACGTGCCTACGATCCATTCGTCTCCGAAAGCACTTTCGAACTCGCCGATCTCGACGACATTCTCGAGAACTCCGATGTCATCTCATTGCATCTTCCGCTGACCGGCGAAACTCGAAACCTGATCTCAGGTGATGTCCTGAAGCGGATGAGGAACGGTGCCGTGGTAGTCAACGTTTCCCGTGGAGGACTCGTTGACGAGGTAGCCCTGGCACAAGCATTGGAGTCCGGACATATCGCCGGCGCAGGAATCGACACATTCGCAGAGGAGCCGCTCGACCCGGAACATCCTCTGAGGTCGGCCACAAACACCATCCTCACACCACACATCGCGTGGCGATCGAATCGCTCCACAGGTGCCTTGCAGGATGGCGCTGTCGACCGTGTCCGCCGAGTCTTGACCGGTCAGCCACTGATCGATCTCGTGAACTGAATATTCGAAAGGTCAATGATGAACACTGACACTGCGAACCCGACCGTCGCCGGTCCAGCGACCGACCCTCATCTGCGCAAAGGACCGCGGGGCTATCCCCTGCTGCCGGGCGGTTATGGACGTTCCACCTACTACACAGGCGCGCCAAGCCCCTACGCGATCCGAGGCGAGGGGTGTCGTGTCTGGGACGACCGTGGTCGGCAGCTCATTGACGCGAACAACAATTTCACCTCCCTGATCCACGGAAATGCCCATCCCGAAATCAAAGCAGCCGCTGTCGAAGCGATGTCAGCCGGATCCAGCTGGGGTATCCCCAACCTCTACGAGTGGGAACTGGCTGAACTGCTCTTGAACCGTCTACCCGGTCTTGACCAAGTGCGGTTCACTAACTCGGGCACTGAGGCCGTCATGTCAGCAGTGCGTATCGCTCGCGCCAGCACTGGTCGTGACAAGGTCGTCGTCACTAAGGGCGGGTACCACGGCACGTCAGATTTGGCCCTTGTCCCGGGGGGACCCAGCTACACCCGCGGTGTCCCACAAGGCGTGATTGATGATGTCACTACTGTTCCGCTCAATGACATCGAACACCTCACGTATGTCGTGGAATCGGCACCTGCCGATTATGCTGCGATCATCCTCGATCTGCTTCCGAATCGCGCTGGCCTCGTGAGCGTCTCCGAGGAGTTCGCGCGTACGGCACGTAATCTCGCGACGAAGCACGGCATCGTCTTGATTATCGACGAAGTTATCAGTCTTCGGCTCGGCTACAACGGGCTGAGCGGAGATTATGGAATTCAGCCTGATCTGATGACAACCGGGAAACTGATCGGCGGCGGATTCCCGGTCGGGGCGGTCGCCGGTCTCGGCTCGCTGATGGGGGAGGTAGACCCGACCCGATCAGGCAATCTCCCTCACGGCGGGACGTTCTCTGGCAACCCTGTCAGCATGGCGGCCGGAGCTGCCGCGCTGCGGCTGTACACCGAAGATCAGGTAACGCGCTTAAACGATCTCGGTGATAACGTGCGCCGAACGGTCTGCAGGGCGATTGCCGACTTCGGGTGGGAGGTCCGCGGACGAGGCTCGCTGCTTCGCGCCGTCCCCGAAGGGGCAGACAAGGTCGCTGAAGATACTCAACATCGACTCTGGTGGGCAACGTACAGGCACGGGCTTCTCGGCTCGCCAGCGAACCTTCTTTCCTTGTCGACCGCTATGGACGACACAGTGGGTGCAGAGATTGCCGAACGACTGTCCGCTGCAATTGCCGCCGTCGCCACAGCAAGCTAATACGAAAGTCGAGTACCTCAGACCATGAAAATTGTTTCCTACCGCAATCAGTCCGGTACGCGCGGCGGCATTCTCTTCAATGGAGAAGTCTTTGATCTCGAAGAGCTGTTAAATGAAACGCCCGAGGCCACTCGAGGCGCATGCAACTCCGTGACAGATCTGCTCAACCACTACGGCGACGACCTCACCTCGTTGTCCAACGCGGTCAGCCAGACACTCTTGAGGTCCCCGAGCTCTCGAGTCGGCAGCCTCGACGACGTGTATCTCGATGGCCCTGTGGTGGGGCCGTCGAAAGTTCTCTGCGTCGGGCTGAACTATAAGGATCATGTGGCTGAAACCGGGCGCGCACTTCCGGAGTACCCGGACATCTTCGCGAAATTCGCTTCAACCCTGATCGGGCCTGCGGACGAGATCGGTGGACGGAATGTCACAGACAACCTTGATTTCGAAGGTGAACTGGCCGTAGTGATCGGTCGGGCCGCCGCCCACGTTTTCGAAGACGAGGCATTGGAGTACGTCGCCGGCCTGACTGTCTTGAACGACATCACCGCACGAGACCTTCAGTATCGAGGGACACAATGGCTTCCGGGCAAGGCCGTCGATGGGTCAACTCCGTGGGGTCCTGCCCTCGTGACTCTCGACGACATCAGTGACCCGCAGTCGCTGGCACTGGTGACTCGAATCAACGGCGTCGAGTACCAACGATCGAATACCCGACACCAGATCTTCTCGATCGCCCAGATTGTCTCCTACCTCTCTGGTTTTCTCACTCTCAATCCAGGCGATGTCATCGCCACTGGTACTCCACAAGGAATCGGCGCGAAGCGAAATCCACCAGTCTGGTTGGACTCCGGCGACGTGGTGGAGATTGACATTGAAGAGGTCGGAATTCTGCGCAACACCGTCGCCCGTCGATGAGCTCAAAGGAGCCATCGATTTGAACTTGAGCTACCACCATGGAGGTGCTGAAAGCACATGAGTAACGATACTGCTCTGTCAAAAAAGGTCCGCTACAGAATCGCTGTCGACACCGGCGGCACATTCACCGACGTCGTTGTCGGTTGCAGTACCGGTGGAATTGCCATGGGTAAGGCGTTGACGACCTACGATCGCGTCTTCACGGGCTTTGAAGCCGCCGTCAGACGCGCTGCCGAGTCCGTCGGCTGGAGCGGAGACGACGTCTTGCGCAACGCCGAAGTCATCGTCTATGGCACGACCCATGCGACCAACGCGGTGCTGACTGGCAAAACCGCCAAAACGGCTCTTCTCATCACCGAAGGCTTCGCCGACACCCTGCTGCTGCGCGAGGGGGGAAGGCGAGACGCGTTCGACTCGAAGGCTGCCTACCCTCCGGCCTATATACCCCGAGGATTGACCTACGAAGTTCGCGAACGGGTCTCGGCAGAAGGCACAGTCCTCGAACCGCTGGACGAAGACCACGTCCGAACCCTTCTGCATCGCCTTGCTGCAGAAAGGGTTGAGGCGATCGCTGTCTCGTTCCTGTGGTCGATCATCAACGATGCTCACGAACGCAGGGTCGCCGAGCTCATTGAAGAGATCCTACCTGGTGTGCCGGTCACTCTCTCGAACTACGCGAACCCAATCATCCGTGAGTACCGCCGAACGTCGGCGGCATCCATCGACGCATCGCTGAAGCCGTTGATGGAAGCCCACCTGGGGGATCTGCGCCGAGACCTAGTCGAGTCGGGATTCGACGGCGATTTGCTAGTCGTGACGTCCGAAGGAGCGGTACTTGACGTCGACGACGTTCTCGATCGACCGGTGTTGCTTCTGAATTCTGGACCTTCAATGGCTCCCCTCGTCGGTGCTTCTGCCGCTCCGAACCGGGAAACAGTCGTCGTCTGCGACATGGGGGGCACGACCTTCGACGTCTCCCTCGTTGAGAAGGGCACCGTCCGCCATACCCGCGAGGCGTGGCTCGGAGAACCGTTCGTCGGGCATCTGACCGGCCTATCCTCCGTCGCAGTCACGAGCATCGGTGCCGGTGGAGGATCGATCGGATGGATCGACGCAGGCGGCCTGCTACGAGTTGGACCGCAGAGCGCGCGAAGCACACCAGGTCCCGCAGCCTACGGCCTCGGCGGAGAAGAACCGACTGTCACGGATGCGTGTGTGGCTCTCGGATATCTCGACGCCCAGGGATTCGAGGGCGGCTTCACGCTCGACCGGAGGGCGGCGGAGAAGGCGATCGAATCTCGAATTGCCACACCGCTGAACATGACGGTCGAGCAGGCGGCACAGGCGATCCTGGACGTCTCGTCCCACCACATGGCAACGGCGATCCGACAGTCCGCGCTGGAGCAGGGCGTCGACCCCCGCGGTGCTCTCATCGTTGCAGGAGGGGGCGCAGGCGCAATGGTGGCAGCGGGAATCGGATCACTGTTGGAAACCGATACTGTGCTCATACCTGCCACCGCTGGAGTACTTGCAGCCTTCGGCGCTCACAAAGCGCCCATCGCTACAGAGTTCCTGTCCCCGTTGCACAATGACACGCGAAGCTTTGATGTCAGTTCGGCGGCCAACGCGGTGAGAGAGGTGTCGGCTAAGGCGAACGAATTCGCGCGCCGCTTCCCTGGAACCGGTGCCGACGCCGAGGTCACCTATTTCGTCGATGCCCGGTATCCGGGCCAAGCCTGGGACCTTCGCGTGTATCTGAGCGAAGCACCGGTGGCTGAAAGCGCAGCGGAGAGCATTGAGGCAGCTTTCCACAAGGAACACGATCACCGAAATGGGACTCACGATCCCACCAGCCGCGTAGAAATCATTGCATGGGGCGCGCGAGTTGAAATTCCACGTCCCGAGCTCGTTGATTCGAACGCCAACGACTCCCAGACACCCGAGACTCATCGAACTGACGAGATGGTCTTCGACGGTAAGAAGTACTCCGCACCTCGCTACAGAGGCGGCACGTTGGGGCCAGGCGACGTGATCTCAGGTCCTGCGGTGGTCGACCTGCCGACGACGACAATCGTCATCCCGCCGACGTGGAATGCCCAACTGGACGAGAACTCCAACTTCTACTTGAACCTCAAGGAGGCGTGAACATGACACGCGAATTCGACCCTGTGAAACTCTCGGTACTGGCGAACGCCTTCGACGGCATCGTGAGAGAAATGACCAATGGACTCCTGCGATCAGCACGTTCCTCAGTAATCAATACCGCCCGCGACTTTTCGTGCGCAGTGCTCACGGCCGACAACCAACTCCTCGCCGCAGCAGAAGGAGTACCGGTTCACGTCTTCGGAGCCGGACCGCTCGGTGAAGACATGATCGCATTGCACGATGATATTCGAGAAGGCGATGCCTTCCTGCACAATGACCCTTATCTCGGAAACTCACATGCGGCCGATCACTGCATTCTCGTCCCTATCTTCGTCGGTGGTAAGCATCTCTTCACTGCTGTGACCAAGGCTCACCAGGCAGACTGCGGTGACTCGCTGCCGACAACATTCTTCGCCACTGCAAGAGATGTGTACGAAGAAGGTGCTCTCATCTTTCCCTGCGTGAGAGTCCAGCGTGACTATACCGACGTCGACGACGTGGTACGGATGTGCCGCTCTCGCATTCGCGTTCCGGATCAGTGGTATGGCGACTATCTGGCCTCAGTGGGTGCTTCGCGCATCGCTGAACGTCGCATTCAGGAACTGGCTGAGAAGTTCGGTACCGATGACGTCGTCGACTTCGTTGAAGCGTGGTTTGACTACTCAGAGCGTCTGGCTCAGAACGCGATTGAGACGTTGCCGGAGGTCGATCTGCACGGTGAGTCGACCCACGACCCGTTCCCAGGGACAGATCCAGAGGGAGTGCACATTCAAGCGACGGTGTCAGTGAAACCGACACAGGGACGGGTATCGATCGACCTTCGAGACAATCCCGACAACCTACCCAACGGTCTCAATCTTACCCGAGCTACAGCGACAGGGGCCGCGCTTGCCGGAATTCTGTCCGGTCTTCCGGAGACCCTGCCGAGTAACGCGGGAACGTTTCGACGAATCGAGGTCAAACTGCGAGAAGGCTGTGCCGTTGGTGTGCCGAAGCACCCACACTCATGCTCGTCCGGGACGACGAACTTGGCTGACCGCGTTGTCAACATTGTCCAATCATCGTTCGCTCGGATAGACGACGGGTATGGCTCTGCCGAGGGCGCTGCAGGCCAGACACCAGCGAAGGCCGTGATCTCGGGCACGGACGAGCGCAACGGGAATGCCTATGTCAACCAGATCCTCGTCGGAGGCGTGGGGGGCCCTGCGACTCCTTACGTAGATGGTTGGCCGACCTATCAGCGTCCCGTCTGCGGTGCCTTGCTCTACCATGACAGTGTCGAGGTCGATGAACAGCGCTATCCCATTCTCATTCACGAACGAGCCCTGGTCGCCGACTCCGGCGGCGCGGGGAAACAACGCGGTGGCCTTGCATCGCGGGTGACTTTTGAGCCAAGAGTTGACCAAGTCACTCTGACTTATGGAATCGAAGGAAAAGAGAACCCTCCGAAGGGTGTCCGCGGCGGATACGGCGGCGCAGCGCCGGAAGCATGGGTGGAAGACGTTTCGGGCAGCGAGCCGCGCGCGATTCCCGTCGTCGGCCGTTACGACCTCCGTCGCGGAGAGAAAGTGGTGTCGATCACGCCAGGCGGAGGCGGTTACGGCGATCCTCTGGAACGAGATCCCCAAGCAGTCTTGGTCGACGTCAATGACGGTCGAGTGTCGGCCGAAGCCGCGTGGGAAGTTTATGGCGTCCGGATCGACGAGAGCGGCGCTATTGATTCGTCGGGCACCGAGAATCAGAGAAAGAATCTCTCACACAGCCGCGGAAGTGTCCCAAACTGACACAGCATCGTCGCGGACCACAATGACAGTGTTCAAGCGGAGACAAGTTGAGTGTCGGGCTCGCACACAGGCTGGTTTAACACGTCCGCCGACGTGAACTGTCATAACCCGATCCGCATGCGGCCCGAGTCTGACAACCCCTAATACTGAAGGAATATGCAAATGGAACCGATTCGAGTAGGAATCATCGGTGTTGGCAACGTTCTCAACCAATACCTAGACAAGATCGGAGTACATCCCGATGTCGACGTCGTCGCACTGGCAGACGTGAATGCCGACGCTGTTGCAAGACGAGCGACTGAGTACTCCATTCCTAAAGCTCTGACACCGGACGAGCTATTTGCGGACCGGGACGTGGAGTTGGTGCTCAACCTCACGCCGCCGAACCTACACGCACCGGTATCGCTGCAGGCGATCAAAGCCGGCAAACATGTGTTGTCCGAAAAGCCGTTCGCGACTTCTCTCGAGGAAGCCCGAGAGATCGTTGACGCTGCACGAATAGCAGGAGTTGAGGTCGGGTCTGCTCCGACGACATTCCTCGGGTCGGGAATGCAGACGACTCGCAAACTTGTCGATGACGGGTGGATCGGGGATCCGGTCGCGGCTTTCGCCTCGTTCGCCAACCGCGGTTACGAGCACTGGCATCCGAACATCGATCCGTTCTACAGTCCGGGGGCCGGCCCGATGCTCGACATCGGACCCTATCTCGTCACCAACTTCATCAACCTCTTTGGTCCCGTCAGGCGCGTTTCGGCCTCCGCTCACCGCAGCTCAGAGACACGGCCACGTCCAGACGGCAAAGGTGGTTATGACGGCGAGATCGACATTCGAACCCCGACCCATGTGTCAGGGACAATCGACTTCGAATCCGGAGCGGTGGCGACAGTCATTGTCAGCTGGGACGTGTGGAACCACAATCTTCCTCATTTCGAGATCTACGGATCGGCAGGTTCGATCGCTGCCCCAAACCCTGATCACTTCGACGGTGCGCCAAGCCTCCGCAGGGGAGAGGCACGCGACCTTGCTCTCGATATGACTCCGCCCGGAGGCGGTGACTGGCGGGCGACTCTGCTTACTCACCGTGACGACGCATACCGGGGAATCGGTCTTGCGGAGTTCGGACATGCGATTCGCACCGGAGTCGAACCGCGGACCGGAGCAAGTTTCGCTTACCATGTGCTCGAAGTCCTGCTGGCCTTCGAAGAGTCATCCCAACGTGGCGAGCACGTCGACGTGCAAAGCTCCTGCGAGAGGCCCCGGCCCTTGCCATCGGTCGGACCGCATGAACCGTACAGGTTCGACTGACTAATGATCGTGCCTCTCGATCATTCGAGAGGCAGGCATTTCCAGGAGCGAGGAATGACATGGTGGGAGTCCAACGGAGCCGAATCAATGACGGCAGTATGACCGTCGCCGAGCTGATGGCGATACCGCACCTCGGTCTGCAGCTGATCGCAGGGGCCGCCGGTGCGGACAACGTCGTGCGTTGGACTCACACTTCGGAGCTTGAGGATCCGGGTCCATGGTTCGAAGGCGGCGAGTTGCTGATCGTCAACGGGTTCGGAATTCCTCAGACTCCGAGTCGGCAGATTGAATATCTGCACCGCCTAGCCGAGCACCGACTCGCCGGAATCGTCGTCAGTGTCCGAGCTCCGGTCCTGACGGACGAACTTCTCCGCGCAGCCAATCAGGCCAGTTTTCCTATACTGCGCATTCCGCGCCAGATACCTTTCATCGAGTTGTCATACATTGTGGCGAACGCGAATGAACGTGCCTCACGCGACCGCCTGGCTAGGCATGTGGGCATCTACGACACTCTTCGCCTGCGAAACACCGCTGAGAATAACGTCCAAGCGATGTACGAGCAGCTGGAGAAAGTCTCTGGCTACAGGCTTGCTTTAGTGACTCCAGCAATGAGCCCCCTGCTGGCCGACTGGCCGTGGGTGCCTACCGATTTCGAACTCGACCTCAGCGATGAGCTGCAAGTCGTGAACGGCGGATACGTAGTTCCCCTATTCGTCGGTCGGCGCGTCACCGCGTATCTCATCGCGCAGGAACACGTCGACTCTGTACCCGAGGGGCTGACAGTTCTGCAGCACATCAGCACTTTGGCCGCACTGGACGCAGTCGACGTTCAACGACGCCGAGAAGCCGAACATCGCCAGAACAGTACGACCTTAGCGTCAGCACTGGAACAGAGCCAACCAACCGAGGTGTTGGAGGCTCGATTCGCCAACGCGGGCATCGAGCCCGAACAAGGTTTTCGGTTGCTGGGGTTCGAGAGTCGTTCGAGCAATGACGACTTCGAAATAGCCATACGCGATTGGCTTTACGATCGGGCGCGATCTCATCTGATGACGTCTCAAGGTGCTCTGGTGGCTGTGGTCGCTTGCGGCGACAACGTGATTTGGCAGCTCGCCTCCGACACCGGTGCGAACGTCGGTGTCAGCGGGATGTCGACAGAAGTCCAGGACGTGATGAAACTGCACCGGCAAGCGATGTGGGCGCTGACCCTGACCAGTCAAGAGTCTGAAAACTGCGTTGCATTCGCCGAAGACCATCACACGCTCACACCGTGGCTGAACTCTGACCGAAAACAGATCGAGACTCTGTCCGTTGATACTCTCCGGCCGGTGCTCGAGTACGACGAGGCGGAAGGTACGGAACTGCTGCACACTTTGAGGCTGTATTTTCACAACCAGGGACAACTGCGGGCGACGGCGGCGCAGCTGTATATCCATGAACATACTTTGAGATATCGGCTTAAGCGCATCACAGAATTGACTGGTCGAAACCTCAAATCTTATCGAGATGCGTTCGAACTATGGTTAGCGGTCGAAACTTCTTCTACGACGCTCCATTGAGAGCAGACTCCGACTTGAACGCACCATGAGTTTCAAAGTGGCACACATTCCAGGAGCACTGGGGTGTGATCCTGGACAACGTTCATACCGGCAATATGGCCGACGACCTTCAACTACTAAGGAGCACTCATGAGCACCACTGTCGCTGCAGACACGTCGAACAAAGACGTTGCAACTTCAGTCCGACGTAGGACTGTTGCCCAGGCGATCGTCGAGTATCTGCAAGTTCAGTACAGCGATTATGACGGTGAACGCCGCCGCCTTATTCCAGGAATGTACGGAATTTTCGGTCACGGAAATTCTGTAGGACTGGCGCAGGGCATTGACGAGTACGGTACCGACTTCCCTCACTATCAGGGCAAGAACGAGCAGAACATGGTCCATGCCGCGATTGGGTTCGCCAAGGCGTCGAACCGCGCGGCGACGTTGGCTTGCACAGCGTCGGCTGGTCCAGGCTCCACCAACATGATTACTGGTGCAGCGACAGCGACGACCAACAGGCTGCCTGTTCTGCTGTTCCCTGCCGATATCATCAACAACCGATACGGCGATCCTGTACTTCAGCAGATCGAACATCCTGTCGAGCGGGATGTCTCCGCCAACGATTGCTTCCGACCAGTGAGCCGGTACTTCGACAGGATCACTCACCCGGCTCAATTGCTGTCAACTCTGCCGGAGGCAATGCGGGTTCTGACAGATCCTGTCGAGACTGGAGCCGCTGTCGTCTGTCTCCCACAGGACATCCAGGGTGCCGAATTCGACTTCCCCGAGAGCTTCTTCACCCCCCGGGTGTGGAATATTCGCCGCCGCCCGGCGACAGAGGATGAGATCGATGCTGCGGCAGACATCATCCGTGGAGCGAAGCAACCACTTGTCATCGCTGGAGGAGGAGTCCGATACTCCAAGGCCCAGTCGGAACTGGCGCGGTTCAGCACTACGTTCGATATTCCTGTGGCAGAGACCTTCGCCGGAAAAGGCTCCGGGCCGCTCGGAGAGCTCGGAGTCGGTGGAATTGGAACAACGGGCACGATCGGAGCGAACCGGTTGGCACACGACGCCGACGTAGTCATCTGCGTGGGCACGCGACTGCAAGACTTCATCACAGCCTCGCACTCCCTCTTCCAGAATCCCGACGTCAAGTTCGTCAACCTCAACGTCGGCTCCTTTGATGCTCACAAGATGGGGTCGTTCCCCGTCATCGGGGATGCTCGGACTTCGCTGGCATCGCTGCATGACAGACTCGCTCCGACGAGGTACGAGACCTCCGCCGCTTACCGGGAGGAGATCGCACAAGCACAATCGGCCACTCAAGAGATCCGTGAACACGATATACAGGACTTTGCGGGCGAATTGATGAGCCAGGCGCAAGTGATCGAGTCACTCAACCAGGTGGCGACTGCCGAGGACACTCTGGTCGTGGGATCCGGCGGGGTCGTCGAAGGAGTCCACAAAGCCTGGGACCCTTCGAACGAGACCGAGATCCACTTCGAATATGCGAACTCGTGCATGGGTCACGAACTTCCGGCCGGCCTTGGCCACCGGCTTGCGAAACCTGACGACGACGGCGAGATCTATGTGCTCATCGGCGACGGAGCATACTTCATGCAACCGACGGAGCTCGTCACAGCTGCTCAGGAGCACAAGAAGATCATCGTGATCGTTGTCGACAACCGTGGGCATCAATGCATTTGGCCCCTCCAGGTCAGCAAGGGTGCCCCGGCTGAATTTGGCACTCAGTTACGCGAACGCAACCCTGAAACCGGACGACTCGACGGACCCATCGTCGATGTCGATATCGCCGCGAACGCGGCCAGCTTCGGATGCGCGTCCTGGTCAGCCTCGACAATTGAGGAATTCGAAACCGCACTGACTGAAGCAAAGAACCAGGACCGCCCTGCTGTCGTGGTCGCGCGAGTGGAGCCGTGGCGCTACCTCACTCCGAACGGAGCGTTCTGGGACGTCGGCGTGCCAATGACGTCCGAGCGGCCAGGGAACCAAGCTGGCACCGCGAAGCACCTTGAAGGCAGGGCCACACAGCGGTTCTATGCTGCCACGGTCCCCTCGACTGAAAAATAGGTCAGTGTGAGGGTCACATGGGCCGGGGCAGGGTCTTTTCAGAATGGTCACCCCTGACGAACAGTAAGGAGACACGTATCAATGAGTGTTTTTGCAGTAACAAGTCCGGCGACCGGAAAGGTCATCGCCGAGTATCCCGAGTCGTCGAACTCGGAGATCGAGACAGCGCTCGACCGAAGCCACACGCTGTACCGGTCCTGGTCGCGGCAAACGTCCGTAGCAGATCGAGCCCGACACGCTGAGAAGCTTGCTGATCTTTTCCTTGAAAGAAAAGACGAACTCGCATCGATCATCAATCTGGAGATGGGCAAACCCCTGGCTCAAGCACGGGGTGAAGTCGAATTCTCCAGTGCAATCACGAGAAAGTTCGGTCAAAAGGCAGAGGAATGGCTCGCAGACGAGATCCTAGAAGTCGAGGACGGTCTGCGGAGCTTCTTCCGGTTCCAAGGCATTGGCCCGCTGCTGGGCATCATGCCCTGGAACTTCCCCTACTACCAAGTCGTTCGGTTCGCGGTTCCGAACCTGATCCTGGGGAACACCGTGATTCTGCGACATGCGTCGCAATGCCCCAATTCAGCCCTGGCTCTGGAGAAGCTCTTCTCCGACGCAGGATTTCCCAACGACTCCTACATAAATGTGTTTGCGTCACACGATCAGATCTCGACGATGATCGCCGACGACCGCATCCAGGGAGTATCACTGACGGGTTCGGAGAAGGCCGGAGCGATCGTGGCAGAGCAGGCAGGACGACATCTGAAAAAGTGTGTTCTCGAACTCGGGGGAGCGGATCCCTTCATTGTGCTCGACACCGACGACATCGATTTCGCTGTCGCCGAGGCAGTGAAGGGCCGCATGGACAACAGCGGGCAAAGTTGCACAGCGTCGAAGCGAGTCATTGTGCTCGAGAAGTACTACGACGAGTTCTCCTCGAAATTCGTCCAGGCGCTCCGATCACTTTCATACGATCGCGGAGACTTCGGCCCACTCTCGTCGAAATCGGCCACCGACGATCTTCAGGTGCAGGTGAAAACGGCGCTTGAGCAGGGTGCCGAGCTTCTGACCGGTGACAACGATCCCGACGGCAATATCTACACGCCTTCAGCGCTGGGCGGTATCTCTCCAGAGATGGAGGTGTACAGCCAGGAGCTGTTCGGACCCGTAGCGCAGCTGTATCGAGCCTCCACCGACGACGAGGCGATTGAAATCGCCAACTCGTCTCCCTACGGACTCGGTTCGGTCGTGATCTGCGATGACGTTGAACGCGCAGAGCACGTCGGGACTCGGCTCGATGTCGGTATGGTCTTTGTCGGCGCGGCTGGACTGGTCGGTGCAGACGTTCCGTTCGGCGGAGTCAAAAAGTCAGGCTACGGCAGGGAGATGGGCAAAGTAGGGATGCTGGAGTTCGCGAACAAGAAGCTCTTCCGATTCGCCGAAAAATCATAATCACGCGTTCCTGTCAAAGACGATCTGTCTCTGTGACGATTGACAGGCATTGAACCGTCACACGGCCTTCGTTGGGCTTTCCATCGACGGCCGTGTTTTCGTGTGTCGGACTAGGGAGTAACGCCTGAAGGGTCTCCGTATTCGCCAACCGGATGTTTGGCCGGTGAAGTTTCCAAATCAGAGCTTCAAGGCACAAGTATGTTGACGATACGGTCCTTGGACAAAGTGACCCATCGAGCGTGCCACGCTTCGCCCGCACGACTAGACGAACGACGCTTCCTTCTCGTCCCGGAAGGCTCAGACCGCCGCACGTCCTCTCGGAGCTCCAATAGGGAATAAAGTGTGCGTCGGCAAGAGCCCACAAAAGAGCGGTGCCCTCCTCAGCCTGCGGAGGGCACCGCTCACTTTATTTCGTGAAGCACGAGACGAACCCGTCTTTTGGAGATGGAACTGAAATCCTCGCCCCCGCGCTTCGGCTTCGTCAGCTGTCGTATGTTGTTTCGCCAGCGACCTCTGGTACGGATGTCCAGGCTCCGGAATCCGCGCTGCGCATAGTGGCATCGACAAGTTCGGCCGCTGACCAACCATCAGCGACGGAAGGGGCAAGTTGCTTATTCTCCGCGACCGATCGCAGGAACAAGGAAGCCTCGATCGTCTTGAGATCGTTGAATCCGATGGCCGGCCCTGCGTTGGGCTGGAACCGACCGAACTCGCCGTGCGACGAATCAGTGAGAATTGACCGGTATCCGCGTGGATCATCTGCGAGCTGGAGTTCGTTCATTTTTTCAAAGTTCCATCGCAGCGAACCTGTCGAGCCGTAGACTTCGGCTGTATATTCAGTGTGCGGTCCAGTGGCGACTCGACTCGATTCGAAGACTCCTAACGCACCCCCGTCAAAGCGCGCGAGGAGAGCTGTGTAATCCTCGTTTTCGACTTTCCGCTTTTCCGTTGAGGCTTCACCCTTGTTGAAACTGTTCGATGATGTACCGGCCGGCAACGGTCGCTCAGGAACAAAGGTATCGGTGACTGAGGTGACCGATGAAATCCTTCCTACAAGATACTGAGCCAGATCGAATCCATGCGAGAGCACATCGCCGAGCACTCCGGATCCAGCACGGTCGTTCTCATAGCGCCAAGTAAACACGGACGACGGATCCGCGGCGTAATCGGCCATCATCCGAATCTGAACATTGGTGATGCGTCCTAGCTCTCCGGAACGGATAATTCGACGTGCTTCAGTCAGAGCTGGTGCGTGACGGTAATTGAAACCGACTGCGGTGACGAGGCCCGCCGCTCGTGCAGCCTCAGCGATTTCGCGCGACTCCTCTGCACTACGACCCATCGGCTTCTCAATCCAGAATGGCTTGCCCGCCTTGATCGTGTCGAGGGCAATCTGACGATGAAGGAAATTTGGTGCGCAGATGGAAACGACGTCGACGTCAGGATGCTCAAGGAGCTCGTGATAGTCGGTCGTCGTATCTCGGTAACCGAGAGCCTGTTCGGCGTGGCGACGGCCTTCATCGTCAGGGTCAGCTGCGATGACGAGCTCAGGGTGCTGGGGCAGCTCGGGAAAGAACTGTTGAGTGGCAAGATAGGCCCGCGAATGCAGGCGTCCCATCCAGCCCACCGAAATGAGTCCTACCCCAATACGATCTTGCTGTTTCACATGAACTCCTAAAGTGTGAGATTTGCGTGCGATGATGCTGGTCCAGGTCAGCCCAGGATGCCCATCTGTTCAGAAGCCTAGAAGCTACGCAGTCGAACAAGCCGTCTCAATGTGGGACATAATTCGCGTCAATGTGACTGGTCTACTAGTGGACGACAGCAAACCAGCAGAGGAAAGGCCTCCGTCGACGACGGCCGCGTCCAGCGTTCATGTCGCCTCGAACGCCGAACACGGCACCGAACATCGATGTCAGCAGCCTGCCTTTGATCATTCCTATCAAGACCGATGAATGATCAATACACAGAAGGGATCCACTATGGAAGAACCAGACATCAGCAAGCTTCGGAGCGCACGGTGGTTCGGATCGCACGATCTCACCGGCTTCGTGCACCGAACCGCGATTCAGGCCGAGGGATTTTCCGGTTTCGCGGTCAAGGACCGCCCAGTGGTTGGCATCGCCAACTCTTGGTCAGAACTAGTCAATTGCAACATCCACTTCCGGCTCCTGGCCGATGCCGTCAAACGAGGCGTTCTCATGGCAGGCGGTCTGCCCCTGGAATTTCCGACTATTTCCCTCGGCGAGAGCCTCATGAAGCCCTCGGCTATGCAGTTTCGCAATCTGATGGCAATGGACGTCGAAGAGTCGATACGCGCCTATCCTCTCGACGCTATCGTTCTGCTCGGAGGATGTGACAAGACAGTCCCAGCGCAGTTGATGGGGGCTGCCAGCGCCGATATTCCAACGATCATGCTCACGGGTGGACCGCAGGAACCGGCATACTTCAGAGGCAAACAGCTGGGCGTCGGCACCGACACTTGGAAATATGCAGACGAACTGCGGGCAGGAAAGATGACTCAGACAGACTTCGACGAGCTCGAAGCCTCGGCGAAACCGTCGGCCGGTCACTGCAGCGAGATGGGAACCGCGTCGACGATGACATCGATAGTTGAAGCGTTGGGCATGTGCCTTCCCTCGAGTGCATCAATTCCAGCGGTTGCCGCACGAAGATCTCAGTTCGCTGAGGCGACTGGACGTCGGGCAGCCGAAATGGCTGTGTCTCAGGGGCCGAAGCCCAGCGAGGTCCTCACCCCCGAGGCGTTCGATAACGCCATCACACTCCTCATGGCCATCGGCGGATCGACGAATGCTGTCATCCACCTTCTCGCTCTGGCCCGGCGCGTCGGCTACGAGCTCGACCTGGATCGTTTCCACCAGATCTCAGAGCACACACCACGGATTGTGAATGTGCGACCCTCGGGCGAACATCTCGTACAGCAGCTGTTCCACGCCGGAGGAGTCGCCTCCGTGCTCAAAGAACTGGCACCCCTGCTCAATTCCGACGCACTGACTGTGACAGGAAAGTCGTTGGAAGACGGCTATATCGACGCACCGGAGCCAGACGGAAATGTCATCAGTAAATTGGACAAACCCTATGATGACGAAGGCGGGATTGCCGTCATCCGTGGCTCGCTTGCGCCAAAGGGCGCAGTGATCAAGCGCAGTGCAGCCCCTCCCAAGCTACTCACGCATACTGGTCCCGCCGTTGTCTTCGATGGAATCTACGACCTGGGAGATCGAATCGACGATCCGGATTTGGAGATCACTGAAGATTCGGTCCTCGTTCTTCGCAACTGTGGGCCGGCTGGCGCACCGGGTATGCCCGAATGGGGAATGTTGCCGATACCCGAGAAGTTGCTCAAGCGAGGAATTCGCGACATCGTCCGGATTTCAGATGCGCGAATGAGCGGAACTGCGTTCGGAACCACTGTGCTGCATGTGGCTCCGGAAGCAGCCGTGGGTGGCCCACTTGCGATCGTGCGCGACGGAGACCCCATCGTCCTCGACGTCGAAAACCAGCGCCTTGATCTCGACATCCCCGACGACGAGATCGAACGTCGATTGGAAGAGTTGAAACTTCCCGACCCTCGCTATCGACGTGGTTATGGTCGACTTTTCGTTGACCACGTGCTTCAGGCCGATGAAGGATGCGACTTCGACTTTCTGCAATCACTTCCGGACGAAGAACCGCAACGTCTTCCCTTCGGTCTCTTCAGCGGCTGGCAGGGCGGTTGGTGACCAGCATCAACGAAAAGCGACCCAGCAAGCTGCCATTCAGGAGCTCACATGTCTAAACCTCCAGTCATCGTCCTCGTCCCGGTGGGAGCGAGCGAGCCACCGTTGGACAAACTTCTCGCCGAAGCCGACGTCACAGTCGTTCGCACCGCAGATGAACTGCGCGCCGCTCAGGAGACGTCAGAAATTCTGTTCATCAACGATTTCAAAACCACACTGTTGCGAGAAGTCGGTCCGGGTAATCTCAGATGGATACACACATCGAGCATCGGTGTCGATCCTCTTTTAACACCCGAGATCGTCAACAGTGACCTTCTGGTAAGCAATTCCCGCGGCGTATGTGAGCGGCCCATTGCCGAATGGGTGCTCGGCGTGCTCATCATGTTTGCAAAGGATCTCCGGCGCACTATTGAACTTCAACAAGAACGCCGATGGCTGCACCGTGAGACTCACCCCATTCTGGGGCGGAGGGTCGTGGTCGTCGGACCTGGCCCTGTCGGTCGAGAGACAGCTCTCCTGCTTCGGGCTGCAGGCATGAACGTCACCATCGTCGGACGTTCACAACGCACAGATCCTGTCCTTGGGCAGATTCAGTCGCTTGACTCACTGGACGAGATTCTGCCGACTGTCGATGATGTGGTCTTGACGCTTCCGCTGACGGAACAGACCGCAGGGATGTTCGATGCTCAACGCATTCACCGAATGCGTTCCGGTGCTAACCTCATCAACGTTGGGCGAGGAGCCGTTGTCGTTGCCGATGATCTGCTCGAAGCGATCGACGACGATCTGCTTGGGGGAGCGGCTCTCGACGTATTCGACCATGAGCCGCTGCCCGAACAGCACCCTTTCTGGTCGCGTCGCAATATTCTGGTGTCGCCTCATGCTTCCGGTGATCTGGTGGGTTGGCGTGGTCGTGTCGTCGATGTGTTCACAGAGAACTTGAAGAGATGGAAGGCAGGAGATGAACTGCACGACGTCGTCGACCTCACGAAAATGGGAGTCTCGACGACGTCGACAAACGCGTGACACAGCAAGCTTCTGCTGGGCCCTGATGCACTGTGCGATCAGGGCCCAGCAACGTTATTTAACTATCAATGGAGATCACATGCTCAATTATCAGAGTTCGAATACTGGAGTCTTGGCTGAGTCGGGCCGGCTCAGCGGCAACATGGGAGTAGGCGAGTTGGCCATGAGCGTGCTGGCCTTCTCGTCTCCTCTTGCCACCGTTGCTGGAACCATGCCAGTCCTCATGATGTTCGGGGGAAACACGGCACCGGCGATCTATCTCATTCTTACTGCGCTCTTGCTGGTCTTCTCTGTGGGCTTCGTGACGATGAGTCGATACATCGATAAGCCAGGTGGCTTCTACTCGTTCGTTACCGAAGGACTTGGCAAAGCGGCAGGAATGGGAGGAGCGTTTCTCGCGCTATTCGGCTACCTGTTCATCGGATTCTTCGTACCGGCATTCTTCGCCGTGACCATGCAGAGCTTCGTGGAGACGACGTTGAACGGCCCGGAGATCGCTTGGTACTGGTATGCGCTCGGGATCATTGCGATCACGACGGTGCTTGCTTACCACAGGATCGACCTGTCTGCGAAAGTGCTGACTGTGGTCATGGCGCTAGAGGTCCTCGTGATCATAGTGTTCGATGTCGCGGCATTCGTTCAGGGCACTGGGCAGGCTGCACACGATGCCAGTCTGTCTTTTCCCGCAATCACCGATGCCGGTTTGGGCTTGGCACTGCTCTTCGCAATTGGGAACTTCTTTGGATTCGAAGCCACCGTCATCTACCGGGACGAGGTGAAGAACCCTCTGCGGACAATTCCTCGTGCAACTTACTTGTCCGTGGCTGGGATCGGAGTATTCTACGCTCTTGCTGCCTGGGCCTATGTTGCCTACTTCGGCTCTGACCGTGCGCAGGCCGCTGCCGAGGCAGACACCGCGAATCTCTTTACTGGGTCCGTGGACGCTCTTCTCGGCAAGCTATTCACCGACATCGTCGTCATCCTCATTTTGACCTCGGCGTTGGCGTGCATGCTATCGATCCAGAACATCGCCGCACGTTATGGATTCGTGCTCGCCAAAGATCGCGCACTCCCACGATTCTTCGGAAAAGTCCATCCCAAGCATATGTCGCCTTATATCGCAGCCGCTTCTGTCGGTGTATTCTGGGCTCTCGCCACGGTGGTATTGGCGCTTCTGAAGATTCCTGCCGAAACGATCTATCCGGTCTCCAGCGGAAGCGGAACGTTCTCAGTACTGCTGCTGATGTTCATCGCGAGCGTCGCTGTCTTCGTCTACTTTCTCCGACGCAGAAGAGGGCTCGATCTCCCCGCCTGGAAGACGTTGCTGGTTCCCTTCATCAGCGCCTGCTTCCTCGGCTTCGTCACTTACATAGCAATCACCAATTTTTCTGAACTCATTGGCGGCTCCGGAGTCCTCTCATGGATATTTCTCGGTGTCACCTTCGGTCTGTTTATCGGGGGAGTGATCTACGCACTGATCCTGCGCAGAAAACGTCCAGACGCCTATGCTCGGCTCGGTCACCAGCAACCATAATCGGTCAGGTCGGCGCTCTTGCCGTCATTCCTTTAGACCGATGACGTCCGAAACTTAGAGAACGTTCTTTGGGTTGGTGACGCTGCTGTCAGTGAGCCCCATTCATTTCGACGTCACGTGAAAGTTCGTGGCGTGTTCGGTATCTGGAAGTATGTTTCACCCGTTGTATCGGCAGTGCCACCCGTGAGCTCTGTCGGGCCGCGGTGAGCATCGTGTTGTTGTATCTAAGACGCACTCATCAGTGAAATCGAGGCCGGCCAACATTCGTGCTGAATACTGCTGATTCCTATTGCGACTACCGCCGTCGACGAAGCCATGGCCGCAATAGTCATCTATGAGCACGTCGTGCGCATTGACAGGGCAGCTGGATGGAATGAGGGAGGACAGGCCGATCCGCTCATCAAAACCTCTTAGTAGGAAGCACTGAGGTGTGGACTGCCCTTGTTCCAAAGTGGCACACCCATCCGGCTGCACCCCGTCCTAGATTGGTCGGCGACAGTAACTCAATGATGAGCAAAGGAGCCATGATGACGACTGTATCGAACGGAAGCGCGCCCCCAGAAGACACCTTCGGGCAATCAAAGCTGAGCGGGAACATGGGCGTAGGCGCTTTGGTGATGAGCGTCCTTGCCTTCTCGTCGCCGATTGCGACGGTCGGCGGAACGATGCCCGTGCTACTCATGTTCAGCGGTCCCTCCGCACCGGGCATCTACCTCTTAGTCACAGCCTTCCTACTTGTATTCGCTGTAGGACTGGTCACCATGAGCAAGCACATGAAGAATCCTGGCGGATTCTACTCGTTCGTTACTGCTGGATTCGGAAAGCCCGCTGGTTTGGGAGCCGCGTTCTTGGCGCTGTTCGGGTACCTCTTCATTGGATTCTTCGCACCCTCGTTCTTCGCCGTGACCGTGCAGAACTTCGTATCGAACACCCTGCACGGGCCAGAAATCCCATGGTATTGGTACGCGCTGATACTGATTCTTCTCACGACGATCTTGGCGTACAGGCGGATTGATCTGTCGGCAAAGGTTCTGACAGTGATCATGATCTTGGAAGTCGCACTGATTGTCACCTTCGATGTCTACGCCTTCGTTTCCGGCACTGGGAGCGAGCACTCATTTGTCTTCGACATGCCCTGGATCACCGATCCGAGCCTGGGCCTGGCTCTGCTCTTCGCCGTTGGCAACTTCTTCGGGTTTGAGGCGACAGTCGTGTACCGAGAAGAAGTGCGCAATCCGAATAAGACGATTCCCCGCGCTACCTACCTCGCTGTAGTCGGCATCGGACTGTTCTATGCATTGGCCGCGTGGGCATACGTGGTCTACATCGGCCGGTCCGACGTTCGTGATCAAGCCACAACGAATACGGTATCCCTGTTCAACGATTCGATGGTCGCCCTGACTGGGAAGATCGTCGCGGATGTCGGCGTGGTGCTGCTGATCACCTCGGTGCTCGCGTGCATGCTTTCTGTGCAGAACATTTCAGCTAGGTACGCCTTCGCGTTGGCAAATGACCGCGCGCTTCCCCGGGTCTTCGCTTATGTGCATCCCAAGCACAAATCGCCGAGTGTAGCTGCACTTGCGGTTGGTGTAGTGTGGTGCGGCGCGACATTCACCTTTGCCATCCTCGGCACCGATCCAGAACGACTCTATGCGATTGCAAGCGGAAGCGGAACGTTTGCAGTATTGCTGGTGATGCTCCTGGCCAGTGCCGCCGTCCTGGCCTACTTCCGGAAGAACAAGAGCCGATTCAGAGAATCCGGATGGAAGACCGTCGTGGCACCAATTATTACCGTCCTCTTCCTCGGATTCGTCACATACATGGCGATCGTGAATTACCCGGAGCTCATTGCGGGATCGAACACTCTCACCATCGTGTTCATGACTTTTACCTTCGCCCTCTTCTTCGCCGGCTTCATCTACGCCTTCGTGCTCCGCTCGAAACGCCCGTCCATTTATCAGAGGTTGGGGCGTCAGAACATGGAACGCGAGCTGGAATCTTAAACGAAGCATCTAGCTGCGCGCCGCCGAGCAGCGTGATTTTAAGGTTCACTCAACGAAACAAGCTACTTACTGAATAAGGGGAACTTTATGGTTGAAGCAAAGTTTGCGATCGGCCTGATTGGGTCCGGGCGCATAGGTCGACAGCACGCAAAGAATATATCGAAGCATCCTCGTGCTGAATTGGTCGCGATTGCTGACCCCGACATTTCATCGGCGGGACTTCTTGCGACGAGGTTCGACGCACGTGCCGTGGCCGAGCCGAGAGAACTCATCCATGACAAGGATATCGACGCAGTCATCGTAGCCTCTCCTACATCGACGCACGTGGATCTGATTGCCGAGTGCCTTGAGGCGAACAAGCACATACTTTGCGAGAAGCCGATCGATTTAGACATCGATCGCGTCGATGCCCTATGGCCGGAAGTAGAAGCTTCGGAAGCTCACATTGCCTTGGGCTTCAACCAACGATTCGACCCAGCATTCAGCGAGGTCCATACGAGAATCAGGCGACAGGAAGTAGGCACTTTGGAGCATCTGTCTCTGATCAGCAGGGACCCTGGCCCTCCTCCTGTTGAATACCTGTCGACTTCTGGCGGGATATTCAGGGACATGACGATACATGACTTCGACTTGGTCCGCCATTTTATCGGCGACATCGACGAAGTGTCGGCATTCGGCGCGCAGCTGTTCGACCCCGGAGCTCGCGAAGTTGGCGATTACGACTCGGTCACCGTGTCACTGAAGTCTAAATCTGGCCGCACCGCGAACATCTTCAACTCACGACATAGTCCGTTCGGATACGACCAACGTTTGGAAGCTTTCTGCAGTGATGGGAACTTTACGGTTTCAAATATGGAAAGCAGCTTGGTCGGCCAGTCGACAGCGCGGGGCACCGGGTCGAGAGTTGGTTTTGAAGAATCTTTTTTGGTTCGGTTTGATGATGCTTATCGACTGGAGTTGGACGAATTCGTGAAACTTCTAGAAGGCTCGGACTCGACAAGTCCGACTTTCGAAGACGGTCGTGAAGCTCTGCGCTTGGCAGACGCTGCTTTGGAATCTGCTCAGAGTGGAAAAGTGGTTAGTGTGAACACTTCGCGTTGAAGCTTCGGCGCTGAATCTATGGTGTTATTGCTGTATCAATTGGTTTCAAATGGTGATTTGTGACCAATGCGTGGGGCCTACTGATTCAGTGTGTTTGCAACTTGCATTCTGAATAGTCTATTCGTGTTTAAGTTGGAGGATGGTGGTCGTGGCTGAAGAGAAAGCAGACGGTTTGCGCGTCTTGGTAACAGGAGCAAGTTCAGGGTTGGGGGCGGCGGTTGTCCGGCGATTTTCCGCTAGTGGCTCCCACGTTGCTGCTCTCGCGCGGCGCGAGGCTGCTCTCGACGAGCTTGCTGAATCGGGTGAGCGTGTGGTGTCTATCGTCGCGGACGTGTCCGATGCCGCGGCCGCAGAAGATGCTGTTCGGCGTGCGGATGCAACGTTGGGCGGGCTCGACGTGGTGGTCAACGCTGCTGGAATTGCACCCAGCGCTCGGCTCGAGAATCTGGACTCGAGCGCATGGACGGAGGTGATCGATACGAATCTCTCTGGTGCGTTCTACGTCTCCAGGGCCTCAGGGCTGCTGATGAAGTCGCGTCAGAGTGGATCGATTGTTAACGTCGCATCTGATTTAGCCTCGATGGGGGCACCAGACCTTGTCCACTACAGTGCGTCCAAGGCGGGGGTGGCGGGGATGAGCCGAGCATTGGCAGCTGAGCTCGCGCCCTATGTGCGGGTTAATGCTATTTCCCCGGGTCCTATTGACACGCCCATGATGCGCAATGGTCTGGACAACTCGCCCGACCCGAAGCTTGCTCTGGAAGACAAGTTGGCTTCTGTCCCGTTGGCTCGTTTTGCCGAAGCTGACGAAATTTCTCATGTCATTGAATTCCTTGCCGTGCACGCGACTTTTGCAACGGGCGCGAACTGGGCGGTGGACGGAGGGACCAGCGCCGTATAGTTTCATGTGTCAGAGAAGTATTGGGTATCTGAGCTTCACACACGAGTCGAGGGGTCCGAATTCTGTGCGCGTTTGCGGTCACTGTCGTTTTCCGGGGTCGACCTCAACCGCTTGTTGAGGATAGACCTACCTCGGTCGATGGCCCCCTCGCGTCACCCGAATAGCGACAAAAGCCTCGGTTGACGCCCAATGATGGAAGTAGCGCCGGGGCTATTGCACAGAGGTTTCAACGAAGACGTCGAATCGATACAGCAGTGGGTCACCATTCGTGAGACCGACGAACACAGGGCGACCTACGGGCGTGTACCCGGCTTTCCATGCTTCGTCAGAGGCCTCATCATCAAGCCTGACGATTCGTTCTCCACGTTGGTAGACGGACGGAACACGCTTGACTTCGATCTGATCGACAGCGGCAATTTCGATTCTCAACTTCGGCATACATCGACCGTAGATCGATTTCCCCTGAACGTTCCCGTGGGGTGAACCTGATCGTTTCCTGTTAAGCGAACGTTCCGCTTCCGGTCGGCTCAACGATTCCAGAGCGGACTCGTGCTCGACCAATCGCTCGACGCGCCCACGTGCGTGGTCGGAACCGCATGCACGGACGGGAAAGTCGTCTTCACAGTCGTCAAGGACGTCGGCCGGCCTACCGTGGAGCTGGTCGAGGAGAAACTGGATTATCGTCAGCTGACTGAAGGTTCGAAACCAATCTGTCGCGACTGCGTCCAAGTCAGGATGACACCCCACTGGCGGCGACTTCGGCGAGAGTGTGTGAACGCGGTTGAAGGACCGACCACGACCATGGTGTGCGCAGGAGTTGCACACAAGGTTGAGCGCTTTGAGTCAACTCGTCAACTGGGGAGCTGAGAGACCACATACGTCGGCGACTGCGTTCTGGACGCCGCTGGACGCGAAACCTACAGACGCGTCAGACTGCCCCAACCCAACAACTCGACTGCAACCCAGACCGGCAGCACCCCGCCATACTACGCGTGATGGTGGGCGGCGAAGTATTCGCTCGACTGCCTCAGCTCGAATTCACACCCAACGAGCCAACGGCGATAGGCACCTTCGTGCCGAGGTGCCGAGCAGGACGAAGTCAGGATGGGCACTGGGATCAACGCGACCGAGCTCGTGACCAAATAGTGCTCGGATCGCCAGTTCGATTGAGCTAGGGCGGAGAAGGTCGCCATGCGCAGCCGGGCGTCGAAGTCGTAGAGCGCGACTACGTCACTGGGCCGGTTGCCTGGGTAGAAGTCGTCTGCTCGTCCTGAAGTGGTCTTCCGTCGGAATGGGTACCAGTATCCACTCAGACGATAGTCGTTGACGCGTTGCAGGGTAGTCACGGCAGTGTCGCGAGGGGCCAAGCGCCGTTGTCGTCGACCGCCTTGCAGCCGAGGATGACCTTCATCGTCTTCTCGCTCCGATGCTGCCGAGGGTGAAGACCGAGTGCCCGTCAGCGCTTACGTACCGTATCTCGCGAATGTCATCGATCGTCCCGCGCAGGTGGATGCGCACGGAGGCTGATTCTTCGAGGAGGGCGAATCCTTGACGCGTCGAAAGCGCTGGGTGCAGTCCCGGAGGACGCTCGTTCGCCGAGTTCGAGGCCACGTTGACGGCTCTCCTTGACTCCCGATTTCACCTGCTCATCAAGGATACGGGCCGGACTTCGCGATCAGGAATCTCGCGCCTTGGCGATCGCTCGGTAGAGGGTTTGGCGGCTGACGCCGGACACCGCACTGATCTCGGTGAGGCAGTTCTCGCGCTCGTCGAGGAGCCGGGTCAGTTGCTTATTCTGAGCCGCCGCGCGCACCTGGTGGCAGCCCTTCATATCTATCCAAAGTCCTGACACGGCGATCGTGCAGAGACCGTGCGAACTGCTGCTATGCCAGGCCTGTGAATGCCCGGTTTGGCTGCGGCGCTAACCGACCTTGATTTCCTTGCTATAAGTGGCATAGACAACTGGCGAGCCATCGTCATGCTGATCATCAATTGATTGGAACTGTCCGAGTAGTTGGAAACCGTTGCGTTCAACCACGCGCGTCGACGCGAAATTCTCGGCTTCAATCCTTGCAATTGCTCGAGTGCCGATTCGTTGTCTACTGATGAAGTCGCAGATGAGTCCAACGGCGACCGTTGCTACGCCTTGTCCCCGTGCCCAGGGGTGCACGGAGTAGGCGATATTCACGTCGCCAACGGCTGGGAGACCGTTCATTGCGGGGTCGAAATCGACGTGCCCCGCGAACTGTTGCACAGTTTCATTCGGACAATTCTCGAACATGCAACTGTGTACAGTTGATAGCGTGCTACCCATGCAGAAGCCTAAAAAGTCTCGTATGTATTGATTTGTAGGCACTATGTGTATACACTTGGTTTCCAGGGCCAGCATCCTGCTGGTGAGTCCAACACCGAGGGAAGGTTCTCGTGACAACGCAGTCCGACTCCACACCGTTGTTCACTCACGAAGCGGAACCACGTCATCTTGTCAACTACACCCACCAACGCTTAAGAGACGCGATACTGACAAACGAGTTGCCTTCAGCGTCCTCGCTGAGCCAAGTCCAACTCGCAAAAGATCTAGGTGTCAGTAGGACTCCCCTGCGGGAGGCGGTGAGACTCCTCGAGCACGAGGGGTTAGCGACAGTGAAAGTGAACAAGCAGGTCATGGTGGCCTCGGTTTCCCCGGAGGACCTTGACGCTTTGTATTCGCTCCGGATCCAGCAAGAGTCTCTCGCAATATTCGAAACGGTACGGACGACCCGCAAGGACCGCTTCACATCGACGCATGAGCATCTGGAAAGCATGGAAGCAGCAGTCGCACGTCACGACTTCGAATCGTGGACAAACAGCCACCGAAATTTCCACTTAAGCCTTGTGCTTGGGACGAACGATCGACTTAACAAGTCAATTTCCCAGCTATTCGATCATGCAGACCGCTACAGACGCATCTATCTCAACGATTCGGACACGAACTGGGCGAAAAGCATGGAAGAGCACAGGCAAATTCACGAAGCAAGTACATCTTCACAGCCTGCCCGCGCGGCAGAACTTCTCGCAGAGCACTATTCGCACACTGCTTGCGGAGTTTTGCAGGCACTCGATAGCGAATACGAACCAACTTTGACGCTTGGCGCAAGAACTATGGCCTACAGCCTCAGATTTCTTGGGATGCAGGCTCCCACAAGGTAAGCGAGTTAAAACTCAAAAAGAATGACAGCCCCATTCTTCCTGAACTCGAGTCAATGGAGACACGATGAGAATTCTGCATTACGTTCAAAAAGTGCCCGGCGGGTTAATGATCATCCCGTTGCTCTTAGGCGCAATAGTCAATACATTTGCTCCCCAAGCCCTCGAAATTGGAGGGTTCACTCAAGCACTCTACAAGGACGGCGCACTGGCCATCATCGGCGCATTCCTCGTCTGTATGGGCGCGCAGCTTCCCTACAAAGCCACCGGCCCAGTTGCGGAGAAGGGGTTTGCGATCCTGATCGGCAAATTCATCGCCGGCGTCATCGTTGGTCTCATCGCAGGTTTCTTCATGCCCGATGGCACTATTTGGGCGCTGACGCCACTAGCGATCATCGCCGCGATGACAAACTCCAACGGCGGACTGTACGCGGCACTGACCTCGGAGTTCGGCAACAAAACAGACCGCGGAGCCATCGCTGTCATCTCCCTCAACGACGGTCCGTTCCTGACGCTCGTTGCTCTAGGTGCCGCAGGCCTCGCACAGATTCCCGTGCTCGCCTTCGTCGCCGTCCTCGTCCCAATCGTCGTCGGGTTCATCATGGGCAACCTCGATCCCGAGATGAGGAACTTCCTCAAGCAAGGCGAGAAGTTGCTCATCCCATTCTTCGCGTTCCCACTCGGCGCGGGCATCGACTTTAAAACTCTCATCATGGCCGGCCCTCCAGGCATCCTTCTGGGGCTTTTCACTCTCATTATCTCCGGCGGACTGGCTATGCTCACCCTCCACATGGTCCATGTAGTTCGTCGCCGGCCCCCGCATAGACGAAACATCATCTCAGGAGCTGCCGAGTCGTCAACGGCCGGTGCTGCAGTGGCTACGCCAGCAGTCGTTGCTGCAGCCGACCCAACGTATAGCCAGATCGTTGATATGGCGACAGCGCAAGTGGCGGCATCGGTGGTCACGACCGCCGTGCTCACTCCCATGCTCACGGTGCTTATCTATAGGTGGCAGCTCCGTCGAGGAATCGATCCACGCAATGAAAACGAAGAACTCGAAGACGCCGGGACCGTGCAACCGGTCGATGTAGAAGAAGCCCAATCTCCAACTCGCCCCGACTAGATCCCACGATCAAGTAAGGAGTCGTCATGAAACCCAAATTCCTAGTGCCGGCCGCAGGAGATAACGCCGGTATCGCTACGCGCCGGATCGAGGCTGGCGAGACAATCACTGTAGGTGACACGGATTACACCGTTTCTCACGTCGTTCCCAAGGGCCACAGACTTTGCATCGAACAAATGGAACCTGGGCAATCGGTGCTCTCCTGGGGGCTGCCGTTCGGGCACGCAACGAAAACCATCCGGCCCGGTGACTATCTTTGCAACTTAAAAATGGAACAAGTCCTGAAACTGCGCAACCTTGAAGACTATCCTGATGGACTCGTCGTTAATTTCGCCGATCGCGACACCACGAAAACACGCAGCCTGCCCAAGCAGCAGATCATCGCCCCGAATGACGTCATGGCCAGGCCCGATGCAACCTTCGAAGGGTACTGGCGAGGACCAGCTCGTGGGTGGGGTACCCGCAACTATGTCGCGCTCATTGGCGTGACTTCTCGGTCGCGCTCATTGGTGCTGTCTGCGACTGAACGATTGAAACGCCTTGACCTGCCCCACGTTGATGGAATCGTGCCCGTTGTCCACACGGAAGCCGGCGGCGATAACGAGTTCCACAACCGCGACCTCCTGATCCGCACACTTAGCGGTTTTGCACTCAACCCTAACCTCGGTGCAGCGATATTCGTAAACGACCCAGATTCGCCTTTGTCTAACGCCGATATTCTTGCTTACTTGTCCAGATCCGGCGGAATTGGCGAGAGCATCATTCGCTACTTCCTCGACACCTACGAGTTCAATGACGGAGTCGACCGGCTCGTAAATATTGCTGATAAACTCGCTCACCGCATCACTAAGTTTGAACGAGCTACTGCGCCACTGAGCGGCTTACGACTCGGACTCCAATGCGGAGGCTCTGACGCATTTTCCGGTGTCACAGCCAACCAAGTCCTCGGACACGCCGTTCAAACAATCATCTCCCAAGGCGGTACTGCCAACCTCGCTGAAACAGACGAACTGATAGGAGCCGAAGAGTATGTGCTCAGCAAAGTCGCAAATCCCGAAGTTGCCGAACAGTTCATTGAGAAACAGGACAATTTCAAAGCGTATGCACGTATCCATGAGCAAACTGCTGAGGGAAACGTCTCAGGTGGGAACATCTACCGCGGCCTGTACAACATCACCTTGAAATCAATTGGTGCTGGCCGGAAGAAGCATCCTCAGACGTCTATCGACCACGTCATCGGGTACGGCGAATGCATGTCCGATCCCGGCTACTACTTCATGGACAGTCCAGGGAATGATTTGGAGAGCATCGCGGGCCAGGTCGCATCAGGTGCAAACATCATCTTGTTCACGACTGGCAACGGATCGATCACAAACTTTCCTTTTGTGCCAACGATCAAGATCGTTACAACAACCGAACGGTATATGCAGCTGGAAACCGACATGGACTTCGATGCCGGACGGCTCCTCGATGGCGAGCCGATGGCTGCCGCAGGCGAACGACTCTACGACCTGACCTGTGCCACTGCATCAGGACATGTAAGCAAAGGCGAGAAGACGGGACAACACCAGGTACAGATTTGGCGGGATTGGTATCAAGACATTGAAAGATGTCCGACTAGCTGGGGAGCATCCAGAGATACCCCTGAACCTGATGGCCTGCCCCTGGTCCCGACAACGAATGTTGAATCCATCGCGGCGGGAACACACAACATTTCCTCGGAGAACCTGCTCATTATTCCGACCAGCTTGTGCTCGGGCCAGGTAGCAGAACAGATCGCGGAGAAGATCAACGCTGAAAGTGACGAAGCCAAAGGACACGTGGTCGCCCTTCCGCACACTGAAGGCTGTGGAGTGTCCGGGGGCAACGCAGAAGAAATCTACACCCAGACCATGATGGGATATGCCAAACACCCTAGTGTCCGATTCGGTGTGTTCTTAGAACACGGTTGCGAAAAAACACACAACGATTACTTTCAGAACCTCCTCAAATCTCACAACATCGACCCGAGCCGATATGGTTGGGCAAGCATTCAAGGTGCTGGGGGAATCACAGCCGTCACTGACACCGTTCAAGACATCCTCTCACGACCTCCAGAAACGACCCGAACTTCCGAACCAGTCGCGAAGACACTGCGCACCGTGGGAATCTACACCGGTGACAATCTCAGCGTTGAGGCAGTGCAAGCCGCCACTTCACTAGTCAAGACACTACTTTCCAATGACATCAGTGTCGTGCTGAGCTTGACTGACCCGTTGCTGGCATCAACACACTTCTGCGACGAGCTTGGCATCGAGACAGTGCGATCGACGACAACATACGGAGGAGGCCTGCTCGAGCCGGGTCTGCACGTGATGGAGGTCAGCAAAGCCGATTGGCTGGAAATTGCCACCGGTATTGGAGCGACTGGTGCACTCGCATTCGCAACATTTCCCAACTACCGACCACTGCAGCCGCACAGAATGGTGCCCACGCTGCAATTTGGAACAGCGGAGAGCCCGCGCGCGGCCGACTTCGATCTTCATCTGACCCAGATTTCAGATTCGACTGAATTCAAACTATCAGCAATGTCTCTTCTCGAGAGAGTAATCTCGGGCGACTACGTTCAGAAGATCGAAGCAGTCCCGAACGTTGGATTCCAAATATCCCGCGGTAAATGGGGCGTCTCACTCTAATCGTCATACGCAGAATCTATCTCAAATTGTAAGGAGAATAACTATGTCACGACTCATCAAAACCGCACTGGACACACGCGCCTCCGCGGGACGACCCATTCGAGTGGGCTTCGTCGGATCCGGACGGATGGGAACCGGAGCCATCTGCCAAATCGGAAAGATGTCAGGAATGGAAGTCACGGCCATCGCGGATATCGCACCCGAGCGTGCAACTGAAGCATTCGTGAAATCAGAAGTTCCGGAATCCGATATTGAACTGGCAACGAGTCGAGACGATGCCGAAGCCGCGATCGCCGCTGGCAAGCGCATCTCCACCGCCGACTGGCGACTGCTCCTCGCTCTCGACATCGATGTCGTCGTTGAAGCGACAGGGAACCCTGAAGTGGGCGCACAAGTGGCATTGGAAGCCATCCTCAACGACAAGCACATCGTCATGCTCAACGTAGAAACTGATGTTGTCGTCGGATCCATCCTCAGTTCCATTGCGGCCAACAAAGGTGTGGTCTACACAGTGTCCTCCGGCGATGAACCTGGCCTCATCGCAGAACTCTACGACCGATACGCAGGACTTGGATTCGAAATCGTCGCCACAGGCAAGTCACCTTCGAGTATTGGGGAGTACGACAGATACGCAACTGTCGACTCGGTACGCGCTGACGCTGAACGAATGGGGATCAACCCACATTTCCTCGTAACCTTCAGAGACGCGACCAAGACCATGATCGAGATGGCTGCTGTATCAAATTACACTGGGATGCGCGCAGACGTTCGTGGAATGCACGGTCCCATTGCTGGAGTCGAAGAGATCTCACGCTTCTTCCGTCCAAAGTCTGTTGGCGGAGAGCTGAACTCGACCGGAGTCATTGACTACGCCCGCCCACTGAAAAACGACGACGGTACAATCGACTTCTTCCGCTCCGTGACACCTGGAGTCTTCATGGTCATCTACACCGACAATGAACAGATCCGCGCCGACTTGGACTACCTCGACGTCTACGGCAGCGATGGCTACTACGTGATGCACACCCCATACCATTTGGTATCGAACGAAATTCCACTCTCGATCGTCCAGGCTGTCGAATTCGGCGAACCGACTGTCTACCCCAAACAGGGCCTTGTCTCAGAGGTATTTGCAGCGACAAAGATTCCTATGTCAGCGGGAGACACCATCGACGGAGCCGGTGGGTCAACCGTTTACTCCCTAGTCGACGATTTTGAGACTTGTAAATCAGAAAACATCGTTCCACTGGCGCTGCTCACAGACGCAAAGCTCAAGTGCGACGTCGAACCCGATCAGATCATCACCTACGACATGGTCGAGATCAATACCAGCACCTCGCTCTACCACCTCAGAAGCCTCCAAGACTCGATGGGCAAATAGACCACGAACCACTCACCTTTAGACCAAGGAAACAAGATGCGAATCGCAAATCTCAACGGACGCGCTATCGCCGTCCGAGGAACTCACGAGGGACTCTTCGGTGTTGACATCGCCGAGTCAAGCAGCGGCCAATTTCCTCCTGCAGCAATTGACCTAACCGCGCGAATTCCCGAAGTCGTGGCGTGGGAAGCTTCACTCAAAGACTCAGCTTTCACAATACCAATCACACTCCCAGACCTGATGACTCCGATCCCAAACCCTGCGCAAATCTTCGCGATCGGCATGAACTACGCCGATCACGCAACTGAAGTCAACATCGACCTTCCAGAAGTTCCAGCCGTCTTTACCAAATTCGCTTCCTCGCTATCTGGCCCGACTGGGCGTGTACGAATGCCCTCTGACCAGGTGGACTGGGAAGTAGAACTTGTGGCTGTCATCGGTGCAGGTGGCCGCAACATCTCTCGCTACGAGGCCCTGGAACATATAGCGGGTTACATGATCGGCCAAGATCTATCCGACCGAAAACTGCAGTTCGCGGGAGGTACAGCGTCACAATTCTCCCTAGGCAAATCATACGAAGGGTTTACGCCAGTTGGCCCTTGGATGACAACCGCAGACGATATTTCGAACCCAGGAAACTTGACTATGACATGCTCGCGACAAGACCAGGTCCTCCAAAGTGGAACGACTAAGAACTTGGTCTTCGACCTTCCTTATCTAGTAGAACATCTGTCGACTGTTGTTGAACTCCGTCCTGGAGATCTCATATTCACTGGAACGCCGGATGGCGTCGGCTTTGGACGTGATCCAAAAGAGTTCCTAGTCGCTGGAGACGAGCTAGTTAGCACGATCGAGGGCCTCGGCGAACTCCGACAGACCTTTGTTGCCTCTAACCCTCTCGCTGACGAGACCAATGAAATGGAACTCGAACACGCCTAACACGCCTGGCCCCACTCTAATCAAATCTCCTCGATTCAGCGTGTCCATGTTTTGTATGCAGAATGCGGAGTCGAAGCGGACATGCTGTCAAACGGGATAGGAGATTCCTGGTGTCGGAGAGATCTCCTTCTCGGGACGAGACTGAGGCTCCCGCGCTCATGCGGGGGCCTCAGTCTCGTAACTCTGTCTCGCTGGGCCCCAACCGAGACTGACTTGTTGGGACGAGCGATGTTGCGTGTCATGACGTTGTCGACGCCGTGCAGCGTGACAGGCTCCTGGAGAAGTGAGCGTCCGGCAGCGCTTCCACTAGCGAGCAGTGACGCCAACGAGGATCCAGCCGATCCCCTAGTTGGGGAGTGTCCCTCTCTATCGCTGCCGAGCGATGAACGGGTCCGCTTCCGCAAGGACAGCCTTCACGTCCGATCCGCTGAGCTCGTCGACGAAGAAGATCCGACAGCCGATCTTGTTGAGCGATGTTCCGATGACGAGTCCCCTTGCCCGGTCCGCAATCCAGAACCGGTCGTGGAAGTCATTCGACTCGACCACAGTGACCTCGAGTTTCTGGCCTTGAGCATGCAACTGATCGAGGACGGCAGTCCGTACCGTCCCATTGTTCTGTGAAGAGCTCACAACCGCCGTGATGTGCAGGCCGTCCGCCAGCGCCGGCGCGATCATCTTCGCGACCGACGCGGCGTAGGCGTGACAATCGCTCTTCCGGGAGCCGGTGAAGAGGAAAGGATCGGTGATGAGGAGCTCTGAGGTCGGCGCGAGCTTCCCAATTCGGTCCGACATCCGTTGCTCAGCGGTCTTTGGGGGGCTCCTTGGGAGAGATATCTTCCTTGATCCAGGTCAAGTTCAAGAAGAAGCTGGGTCCCTCGTCGACGAGGCGCTCCTGGATCTCCTCGAGCGAGCAGTCCGTTCGCCGGAACAGCATCCGGTAGCCGATCTTCTCCTCATGGGCAGCGAGCTCGAGGCAGTCGTCGTGCGTCAGCGTCGGCTCGAACTGGAACGAGTTCCACGGGCCGAAGTGACGGGATTCCCCGTCATCCTCGAACTGGACCGGTTCCGTCGTTGGCCCCGGACTGGCACCCGAGCCCGCGCCAGGAGTTGCATCGGTCATTGGTCATCGCCTCTCTCCAGCGCTGAGTTCATGGCCGTCCTGATCTCGTCGGCCAGCTTGTCGATCAGCTCGTCGACCATCTTGCGGCAGGTCGCGTGGTCGTCCTCTTCGTGGCAGGCGCGCACGGCCGCGTCGTCGACGTCAATCTCCACGGCGGGGCCGTCCCGCCGGCTGGCTCTGATGAAGAGCCGCTCGTAGCCGTTCGTCCGACTGCCGACCGTGACCTCGACCGGGGCGTCCATGGGCAGCTCGCTCTCGGCCTCGCGCACGGCGGCGCGCGCCACATTGATCGCGTTGATGGCGAAGAGGTCGCCGGTCATGGAGCAATCCTCCTAGGTCTCGCTCAGCGTTACGAGTTCGAGACCACGCGCCAGCGAATGTCGACGTACGGCGCGACGTACGACTCGCCGTTGACCTCTCGTTGAACGGCGAGGAGGTCGACGACGCTGAGCATCCCGTGCTGATTCATCAGTACGACTCGCTGTCCTGCGTGTGCCACGACGTAGAGACCCCGGGCGAGCTGGCTCTCGAGCGCCGAATCGGAGATGCTGTCCTCCCGCACCACGCCGACGGCTTTTATCGGGTCCCGAAGTACGTAGACGGAATCGTGCCCACAACCTGAGATCATGAGAGCATTCTCAGCCTCTCCGTGCCCCCACCGGAACGTCGTCGAGGGGGCGTCCTCGAACATGAATCGTTCACTGCCTTCCAGCGCAGGACTGCGCCAGTGCGACGGGTCATTCCTCAGTTCGTGGCACTCGAGCCGGGCGGACCGCTCGCGCAGGACGGAGATGGGCGTAGCCGCGTCCTTGTTCGCGGGCAGGCCCTCGAGCCAGCGCCAGAGTTCGTCCACCTGCTCCGACCCCGGGAAGTCGTCCGTGTTCGCCGAGTCATGGTTGAACGAGAACCCCTTGGGCTTGTGTTCGTCCAACCAAGACGGTGTCGTATGGTCGAGGTTGTCCTTGAACAGGACCGAGAGCCAAGTCGTCGGCCGCGAGGGATGCGCTTCGCGCAGCCAGCGGTTCTCGGTTCCGACGCCGGATTCGGGGAGGTTATCCGCCGTGCCACATAGTTGTCGTCGACGATCATGAGCACGTGGTCGGAGTCCACAACTCGCCGCATAAACCCGTTGAGGCTGTCACCGTAGCCGACATCGGCGTCGACCAGCACGTCGTACCCTAACGCTTTCAAGTGTGCCGCGAGCAAGCGGACCCACTGCCGGTGCTGATCTGACGTCCAAGCGTACGAGAGGAAGAGATCTGCAGTCATGACCTGCCTCAAGCCTCCTGCTCGACGGCTTCGAGAGTGCTGTGCTCGGACAGCGCCCCATGCACCGCGCCCACGGAGACGCCTACCCCCGACGCGATCTCGCGGATCGACTCGCCCTTGTCGCGCCGGGCGAGGATGGCCGCGCGCTTGTCGTCATCGATCACCCGTGGGCGACCGCCGACCCGGCCTCTCTTTCTCGCCGCCTCGAGGCCGTTCCGTGTCTTACGCACGATGTCGCGGCGACGGTCCTCGGCCAGGGCCAGCGCCATGTCGAGCACGAAGCTGCGCTCCGTGTGCTCGCCGGAGGCGATGCCCTCGAGCACCTTGACCGCGATGCCGCGCTCGAAGAGGTCGTTGAGGGCGATGAGCCCCTCCAGGAGATTCCTGCCGAGCCGGTCGACCTCCTGCACCGTGAGCATGTCGCCCTCGCGCAGGTAGCCGATCGCCGCCTGCAGTCCCGGTCGAAGGTCGACCGAGAGCTTCCCGCTGACCTTCTCCTCGAAGACCCTCACGCAGATCGGGTCGAGGGCGTCGTACTGGCGCTCGGTCTCCTGTTTCTTGGTGCTCACCCGCACCAGGCCCACCAGTGCCACGGTCGTCTCCGTTCATCAAACGTGTTCATCTACTGGTGTCGAGCCCATAGGTTGTTGAACGGGTTTGTGAACAACTAACGCGCAGAAACCTGCACTCAAGCCGAGGTCGTCTCGGCGTTCAGTATCAGACCGTTTATTGAACGAGTCCGCGAGTAGACGAAGCGTCTCAGTCGTGAGCGCGAGCACTGCTCGGCACGGCCCGAAGCGCGACCAGGTAGTCGTCACCCGCCGGCGTCAGCTTCCAGTACACCGCCTTGTCGCTCACCGTCCGCTTCTTCGTTCCGGTCGTGATGAGGCGCAGTGCCCGCAGCTGGACGATGATTGAACCCCACGACTTGTCCGAGATCTCCACAGACTCGTTGGACATGGCGTCTGTCCATCCTTCAGGGTCAGCCTGGATCTCACTGAGCATGTGACTGTTAAAGGTGCGTCGCAGGGAGGGTTCAGGGGCCTCGTCGATCATGAACGGCCCAAGAACCTCCATGATCTCGTCCCACGTGTACTTGAGATCACCGAGCTCTTCGATCCGTCGGTGGCTGCTGCTGTAGCCCTTGTGTACCAGGGCAACCTCGACCTCTTCCTGGCCGTGGGCAAAGCTGCTGTCGATCTCCGAAGCCGCGATTTTTCCAGTCTCGATCTCCTGCTTCTCTAGCTTGGCGATCTTCGCTTCGAACTCTGCGATCTGGACCTTCGTCTCCGAGGTCATCGCTTGGTCGCCTCGCACCCAGCCGGGCCGCGGATTATTCTTGATCAGGTGCAATAGGCCGCGAGTCACCTTCGACCCGAGGTCCTCAGCGTTCTTCCACTCTTTGGTCATGCGATTCTGGACCTTGGCGCGGAACTCGTCGAGCTTCTGCGCCGCCCCGTCGTTCTTGTCGGTCTTGCCGATGGGAATCCCGTCCACGTCGGCTGGCACGAAGCCCATCACGGGTATCCCGAGCTCGATTGCGTAGTCGTACTCCTTCTCGGTGTAACTGACACCCTCTTCCGTGACGGAGCCGTAGCGACCACCGAGGACCACAAGGTAATAATCGCTCTGCTCGATAACACCCTTGATCAACGTCCACTGATCATCGTTGCCTGCGGGAAAGAGTTCCATCCCCGCAGGCATACAGTCCATCTCAAGCAGTGCCTGCATTACCTCTCGACGTTCGTCGATGAGGTCGACGAACGTCGAACTGATGAATACCTGATACCGCTTGTCCATGGGGTACATGGTACTTGGAGCGTCCCGTGACCATTGGGATTCGGCCTACGGGCACTATCTCGGGCGGGTTTGCATGATGGATGTAGTAGACCCCGATGGACATAGCACTGAACTACCTCGTGGCAAGGTGCTCGACCAGCTCGTCGACGCCTGCCACGGTGTCGACGACGTGGACCTCGGCACCGGCCCGTCGCATCTTCTCGATGATCTCCTCCTGCAGCCGACTGAGTCTCCCACCGGGTCGCTTCGTCTCGATGAACACGGTGCCCATCGGCGTGACGACGACGCGGTCGGGGACGCCGGCTCGGCCGGGCGAGGTGAATTTCATGCAGAGGAAGCCCATCTGCCGGCACCTGTCCAGGAGATGGGCTTCCACATCGTGCTCGAGCATCAGCGATCGACTCTCGGTGTGTCAGAAGATGAAGTCAGCCGCGGTCTCGCCGGCGTCGGCGCACATGCGGGTGAAGCTCCCCGTCTCGATGTCCGTGCGGGAGGTTGCGACCTCGCTGAAATTCTTCAGGGTATCGTCGGTGATCTCGAGCAAGATCGACTCGGCGGCGACGTTCTCGATCGGCGACGCGCCGATCCAGGTCGCCTTAAACGAAGTGTCCTCGCCGCCGTCCTGGTGCTCGAGAGTCGCGACGCCCTCAGACTGGGTCTGTCCGAGGCAGTCGTGCAGCGAGTACGGCACCTCGCCGGCCTCCTGACCGACGACCCACCGTTCGAGTTCCGGGCTGAACGCCTGGATCCACGGTCGTACTGCACCTGCCCGTCGTCGACGCCGTGATCGACCGTCTCGCCCGCCGACTCTTTCTGGCTGCCCTCCACGGCGTTCTCTTCGCTGGACTCCTTGGTCGGAGTCTCCCGCTCGGTCGACGGTGCCCAGGTCGCCTGGGGCTGCTGACCTTGCGCATCAGTGGGCACGCGCTCGACCACGCAGGCGGTCAGGGCGAGGGCTGACAGCGCCAGGCCCGCCGTGGCGGGGGTGATCTTCGTGGTCTTCATCAGACGCCTCACTTCTTGTTCTTCTGGATGAGCTGGCCGACCTTGCGTCGCACCACACGCTGGATGGCCCCCCGCAAACTTCGGCGGAACGGTGAGCACTGCGCCCGCGAAGCCGAGCAGGAGCGGGATGATCTCTACCAAGCCGCCACCTGGCGGTTGTCATTCGTTGTCTCGACCGTGACGCCGCAGGTCTTCATCGCTTGGAAGGCGGTCCGCCAATTGTTTGGCGGTGTCATTCTTCCAGCCGCATCCGTAGTCAGGCTCTGCTTTGCTGGCTCATCGCATTTGAGGGTGTAGTCGCGGATTTAATCTGGTGACCTCGGCGCACTCTTGTTCTGGCTCGAAATCCGTGGCCGGGTCGAAGCTGGTGTCACCATGTTTGATCATCCAGCCCAGCGTGATGTCCTCCGTGACCACGAGCCGTCGTATCAAGCTTCCTTTTCCGGTCGATGGGTTGACCAGGATCCCTCGTGTCGGTGAGCACCCCGCACGACTGACGTTGCTTCACCGGCTGGGTTCATGACCCGCTCGGCAGAGCCAGCCCGACCCTTCCGCGATAGGGGCGAGAGTCTGACTTGACCGACATCCCATCCGGCCATACAGTCGTACGGTACGATCGTACAGAGATTGGAGATGCTGTGAGTAAGCACGTATGGGCATTTATTGTCGGTGCAGTCATGATCATCGGGGGCCTGGTAATGTTCTTCGTTTTCCTTGACGTCGAAACCCCGGTTATCGGTTTACGCCAAGCCGGCCTGGTGATCGCGGTGCTCGGCGTGATCGAGATCGTCGCGACCGGATGGTCGATGATCGTGGCGAGAGGACAGCAAGACTGATGACCGTCCCCCGCCTACTCGACGGCGTGCTGACTGTGCTCGCCGAGCAAGGAATCGGAGCTCTAAGCGTCCGCAGTGTCGCCGCAGCGGCGGCCGTATCGCCGGCGCAAGTGCAGTATTACTACCGCACGAAGAGCGAATTGGTGCGCGCAGGCTTCGAATACGCGGGAGAACAGTTCCTCGCAGATGTGGTGGCCGCACAGCCCGCCACGCTGATGGACTTCGTGCAGCAGTGGCTCCCTTTGGACGATCAACGCGACCGCCGCGCCCGTGTCTGGCTCGCCTACGCCGCGCTCTCAGCCGGCGATGCCGAGCTGGCTGCTGCCTCGGCTCAGCTCGATGAAGAACTTCGTCGATGGTTCATCGACCAAAACCTCTCGAGCCACGCGGCCTCGCAGCTCTTCGCTATGATCGACGGAGTCACTATGCAGTGCCTCATGTTGCCTCAATCAGAACGTCGATCGCTCGTTGAGCGCACAATAGTGCCTTTCGTATCGAGTCTCGGGTCGAACTCATGAGGAATGCAATGGGCCCGGCACGATCCTCGCGCTCGGCCAGTGCCAGCGTGGTGGGGTCACTATGACAAGGTTGTCAGCATCGCTGTTGCTCAGATCTGTGGTGCGTTGAGAAGAGACTGAAGCAGGACTGGTGACTCCGCAAATGGTGAGTTCGCGTCCGTGCGACTTCGAACCCAGCATCTACAGCCGGTCTTGGCTTGTGTGCGACCACCGGTTGCATTGCTCAGAAATTTGTAGAATGCCAAGAGACGTCGTCCGCTCGAGCTGCAGATCAGGAAACCCATGGCCCACACTGCTGGTATCACCCTTTACGAAACCCTGGGCGTGGACCCGAGCGCATCCCAAGACGAGATTCGGAAAGCCCATCGCAAGCTCTTGCGAACCGCGCACCCTGACTCAGGTGGAACCGTGGGCATGTTTCGGGCCATCCAGCACGCATACGAGGTCCTCAGCGACCCTCGGAAAAGGGCGGACTACGACGCAGGCCGTCCCGCCCCCGAGACGGACAGCACTCCTCCTCCACGGCAGGAATCCCCGAAGTCGGAAGCTCCGCCACGGACCGAGCGCCGCGGTCCCGCTCCGATGGAGGACATTCCGTCCCTGCCCACGCCCGGCTTCCCCGAACCGCATTTCCTGCCGCCAGAGCACCCTCCGATGGTGAAGCAGAACACTCCTCGCTGGACCAAGATATGGGCAATCGTCGTGGGGAGCTTGGGGCTACTCCTGATTCTGTTCCAACTCGTGGGCATGTGGGCTGCCACTTCCTTCCGCCAAAGTGTGGGAGGCGACGCTGGCGGGTCGGTCACGGAATTCATGCCCCGGATTGTGGGCACGGTGATCTTCTTTCTCATCGCCGCGGCTCTGCCCTATGTGATCCTCAAGATTAAGGGCAATCGACCACCACGCGTTCCGCTGGCGACGGACTACCTGCGGCCACAGCATCTGCGGGTCCAGGAATTCGGTGTCCCCGGACAGGGCCTCAGCGCCGCTCGCTTCGGCAATCGAGCGGAACTGGGGAAGATCGGAGAAGAGCGCACGGCGGCGGTTCTTCGCAAGGCGGCACTTGAACTGTGCCCCTCCGCTCGAGTTGTTCATGGCTTGTCGTGGCCTGGTAAGGATCATGCGGACATCGACCACGCTCTGCTTGTCGGCAATGTCCTCATGCTGATTGATTCGAAGTACATGAAGGATGGCCAGTACTGGTTCGACAACGCGGACCTGTACCGCGACGGCGAACAGCTCGAGACTTTCAAACTGGGCTACGCCCTTTCGGAGATGCAGAGGCGCTTCCCCGGGGTGGCCATGAGGGGTGTGGTGGTGATGCACTCGACGACAGGGAAGTTGCAGCGCCCGACCGTGGAGATGGCCAACACTCCGCATCACCGTCGCATTGATGACACATACGCTCCGGTGGCTGTGATGAATCCTTCTGAGCTAATCAACCTGCTCCAGGCCCATATCCGCGACTGCAACGACAACGCTGTGCATGTGCCGGTACTGCGGGAGCTGTTGAGCCTATCGAAGTGAGAAAGGTCAGGCGCTGCTGCCTCGGGCGTGACAAGATCCTCGGAGGGAGTTCAGCGACGTCTGTTGTTCTCGTCGGCCAGCAGCTGACTCCACATTCGGTTGGTTCCCCGCTATGTGTCGTGGATGCTGAACGGCAGTGAGCACTCTGTGAGCAAGTCGCGAGCTGAGTCTGGGAGCGCGAGCTCGTTCAGGGGCTCGGCACCGCGCAGTTGAACTGCCGGCGCGGTGCCGCACGACCAGCGGACAGGGGCAGAGGCGCAGGGCATGATCGGCCGGACTTGGACGATCAGTGGGCCGTCTGTCCGCCATCGATCGCGAGCACCGTGCCATTGATGAAGGACGCGGAATCCGAGGTGAGATAGAGGACAGTGTCAGCGATTTCCCGCGGTTCGGCGACCCGCCCTTGCGGGGAGTAGCCCAGAACCGTCTCCCTCATCTCAGGGTCGTTGAGCCAGTCTTCGATCATTGCGGTTTGTACGAGGCCTGGTGCGATGGCGTTGACGCGGATGTTCTTCTTGGCGTAGTCGAGGGCCGCTGCTTTCGTCAGGCCGAGCACTCCGTGCTTGGATGCGGCGTACGGCGACATTCCGGGGTCAGCGATGAGACCGGCGACCGAGGAGGTGTTGACGATGCTGCCTCCGCCGGTCTTGAGCATCGCAGAGATTTCGTACTTGAGCGAATGGAACACTCCGCTGAGATCGACCGCGACCGCTTTGTTCCAGTCGTCGATGCTCTGGTCGATGAGATCGGCAGTGGGAGGCAGAGTTCCCGCGTTGTTGACGGCGATATCAAGGCGACCGTACTCGCTGACGGTCGTGTTGACCAGTGATTCGACGTCTGCCGGATCGCTGACATCAGTTAGGTGGTGAAAAGCACGTCCCCCCGCTTCGTTGACGAGAGCGGCGACTTCGTCGCCGTCAGCCTCATTGCGACTCGCGATGACGACGTTGGCTCCAGCCTGACCGTAGGCCTCGGCGATAGCACGACCAATTCCGGATGACCCGCCGGTGATGATGACGACGGCTCCCTGGTAGTCGAAGGTGACAGTTGACATTTCAATCTCCTGTTTCGTTAGTAGCAGCGGGACCCGGGTTCAGTCGGACCAGCGGACATAGAGGACCATCGCGCGAGCGTGGCTCTCAGTCCACAACTCGGTCCCTCTCATCGTTCTGTCCTTCCACCGGTCGATGATCTCGTCGGCGGCTTGGCGAGTGACCGTATCGATAATGCGTTTGATTCCCTCCTGCTCGCTGTCACGGTGTTCAGAGAGCAGCTCCTTCTCGTTGATGCTGTCGTGCAGGCGTTTGACGGTCCTGTAGATGTCCATAACGTAGTCGCGGGTGAGCTCGACATCGGAGCGCACTGCCGCGTCAGCCGTGTGCCCGCTGAGGAAGTAGTCGAAGTCGAAAGCGAGAAAACGATCGAATGCCCGCATATATGAGAAGACGTTCTCAGTGATATCGAAGTCCAGCAGCGGCACCCACCCTGGGGCCATGAGATCGATGGCGACGAGGATCTTCTCGTCCGGCAGGTAGAGCACAGTGTCGCCATCGGCGGAGTGGAAATTGTCACGGAAGAGCCTGACGTGGCGGGCACCGATGTACTCGTCAAAGGTCTTCTCGTAGGTGAAGGTCGGCAGCGGTCGAGCTGGATCGTCCTTGGCTACGAGGAACTCGGTCGTGCCCGCTTCAGCGATGATCTCGATCGCAGTATCAGGCTGGGAACCGACGACGGCTGCGGCACCGCCGATGTGGTCGGTGTGCCCGTGGGAATAGACCAACGTACGGAGGCGCTCGTCGGTGACGTCGGAGATGGCGGTCTGAATGTACGACATCAGAGGCGAAGGTGCGTCGAGAAGCACAATTCCTTCACCGGTGGTGAAGAAGATGGTTTGATAATTCCCGTTCGTCAGGAGGAAAACTCCCTCTTTGAGTTCACGGGTCAGGAACCCGGCGGAGAGATCGGTGGTGCCGATCGGCTGAACATGTTGCCTAGCTGGAGATGTCATGGCGGTCCGTTCAAATGTGAGTTGTGAGAGTAGAAGTGATTGCTAGAGGCGGGAGGAGCTCCGTTAAGGAACGAGCACGGTCTTTCCTCGGGCGTTTCCGTCGGCCATTCGTGCCCAGAAGTCTGGAAACTCTTCCAAGCCGATCGTCGACAATGGCACGTCGATCTTTCCGTTAGATGCGTACTCGGCGACCTTCTCGTAGGCGACTCGCCGTTGTTCGGCGGTGAGCAGGAAGTTCGAATGTCCTGCGAACGTGACCCCCCGATTGCGGAAGGCGGGGGCACTCAACTCTGTTTCTGCTCCGGCAGAGTTGCCCACCTGCGCCACTCTGGCACCAGTGCGCAGGTGTTCGACCGTGGCTGCCAGCGGTGGTCCCCACAGGGTGTCGATCACGACATCGAACCCGTCGGCACTGGCCTCACGCAGCTGAGTTGAGGTCGTCGAAGCCGAAGAGATGTCGACCGGCACCACACCGATCGATGATAAATCCGCGATGCCCTCGTCGTTGCGGGCGGTGCCAGCGACCAGGGACGCGCCTTCAGCGATGGCGGCCTGAGCGGCGATACGTCCCACGGTCCCTGTTCCGCCGAGGACGAGTACCCGATCGCCTGCGGCGAACTTGCCGGCGTCGAACAGGGCCGACCATGCCGCGATCCCCGGCACTCCGACTGCGGCCGCGAGGGCTGGGTCAAGTCCATCTGGTACTGATGCCGTCTCTGCACCGTCGAGTGAGACTCGTTCTGCGAACGACCCGTCAGGAGGCCGTGGTGCAGAGAAATACACGACGTCTCCGTCCGCTGTCTGGGCGACCCCCTCGAATCCGAGCGTGGCCTTAGCGTCGAGCTTCCGGAACGGAAGCTTTCCACCGGCGATTGCGAGATCGACGGGATTGATGCCGGCAGCGAGGACTTCGGACGAGACGTTCGGCGTATCAATCTCGCCGAGCTGGACGGATTTCGATGTTCGGCCTTTGCGTATAACCTTCATTTCCTACTCCTCGAGTTTTGATTCCAGTTGTTGTCGACCAGCGCTCTTCTTCAGCTCTCGATCCTCAGCAGTGCTCCGCGTCCTTGGCCTAAAGCAGCTGCCTGAGTGAAGATCGAGATGAGTGTGGCTGCCCTTTCACTGATGCTGGGTGGGAAGTCCGCGGTCATTCAGGCGTTCCTCTTGACTAGGTCGAAGTCAGTTGTGGTGGCGTTGCGGAATTGGCCGCCCTCAGAGCGATAGTCGTCGCCGGTCTGTTGGAGCTTTTTGACGAACAGCGGGCAGACCGGCACCACTGTGATTCCTTTTTGCCGGGAATCTGTCAGTGCCTGGGCCACCAGGGTCGAGGACAGACCTCTGCCGGAGAACTCTTCGTCAATGACCGTGTGGTAGAAGATCCGCTCTGTCGCGTCGGGACCGGCAATGAAATGGGCGCGGCCGGCGACCTGGCCGGAGTCGACTCGTATGACATAGGCCTGTCCAGCCTCGTCGAGGTCCACGGTGACTTCTGCCCCGTGGGAATCTTTGAGTGTGTCGCTCATTCTTCTCTCTCCTTTGAGATGCGGTGGAAGTGATGTGTTGTGCAAGTAGGAAGCTGCGGCGGTAGCGACACAAGCTGGCGTTTCGGTGTCGTCAGGGCCGCCTTGAATCTGTGGGGGAGGATCCTTCCGGGCCCGGCAGGCCTCTGGATCGGCACACCCCTTTGGACTGATCAGTCTCGGAATCGCTCACCCCGTCGCCCGACGTTTCCTGCGTTCGCACTTCGCAGCGCGGTTCACGCCATCGTTAGGATTTGGTCGAACGCTGCCCATGAGAGCGCTGGACTGCAAAGGACTCCGTCTAGATCGGCGAACGCCGAACACACCGGATTGTGGTTCGCACGGATTGACGTCGGCCTTGCGCTCCGACATCGGTCACGACAACTGGGCCTCCTCGTTGCTTACTGGAACCAGCGATCCGTGAGAACCAAACCCAGGCGCAATTCTGCGGAACAATCGTCCTAGCGGATTCAGGTACCCCGGTCGCATCTTATGAATCTGCCCTATCTCGGCATCATCCTTGAGCCGTCGGGGGTCTCGTACACAGGTTGTTGCACGATTTGTTGCACAATCAACAATTCCATAGTTGAATAGCGGTGTCCAGCGATCGAACGAGAGCGAAGTCAAGTAGGGGCACCTGGCACACCGCGAGGAAGCGAGAACGAGTCGCTGGGCGATTGATGCGAACATCGTCACCGACCCCGGTCTGTGCCCGTCCGAGGTGGTCGTGCACGCCAAGTGATCCGCCGGGCCGGACAACTCTGTCAAGCAGCGGCGAGTTCTTGGTTTCATTGATCATGAGTTGCTGTACGACAGTGGGAGTATATTGAGCACCGTAGTCGACTGCACGGGCCAGCAGCCGAGCCCAGCATCGCTGACGCAGCCGAGTGCTGGCCGCCATTTGCACAACACTATGAAAACAGGAAGAGGACATCATGGCGATTGCTACGATCAATCCAACCACTGGAGAGACAGAACGCACTTTCGACAACCTGAGCGATGACGAACTCGAACACAAGCTGGCCCGTGCGGCAGCCGCCGTCGAAGACTATCGTAGGACGAGTTTCGCGGAGAGAGCGCGGTGGGTTCGCGCTGCCGCAGACTTGCTTGACGAGGAGTCGGTCGACACCGCGCAGCTGATGACGACCGAGATGGGAAAAACTGTTGCTGCTGCTGAAGCCGAAGTCGCCAAATGCGCTCGAGCCATGCGGTACTACGCCGACAACGCAGCGGAATTTCTCGCCGACGAACCTGCAGACGCTCCGGCCGTCGGGGCCAGTCGGGCGTTCGCGCGCTATGAGCCGCTCGGCGTCGTACTTGCCGTCATGCCCTGGAACTTTCCCCTGTGGCAGGCAATGCGGTTCATCGCACCGGCTCTCATGGCCGGCAACGTCGGACTACTGAAGCATGCGTACAATGTGCCGCAGACGGCGCTGTATCTCGAAGACGTGCTGCGTCGTGGGGGAATCCCCGATGGAGTGTTTCAGACCCTGCTGGTCTCATCACAGCAAGTCGAGTCGATTCTGCGCGACGAGCGCGTTGCGGCAGCCACGTTGACGGGCAGCGAGCCGGCGGGTCGTTCTGTTGCTGCCATCAGTGCCGACGAAGTCAAACACACCGTCCTTGAGCTTGGTGGCAGCGATCCGTTCGTCGTGATGCCATCCGCCGATCTGAACCAAGCTGCGGAGATCGCTGTCACCTCACGCACTCAGAACAACGGACAGTCCTGCATCGCTGCAAAGCGATTCATCGTCCACCGCGACGTTTATGAGGACTTCACCCGCCTCTTCGTTTCTCGCATGGAGGCGCTGCGTGTGGGCGACCCCAAAGATCCGCAGACTGATGTGGGACCGGTAGCGACGGAACAGGGTCGCAAAGACCTCGAGGAGCTCGTTGCCGATGCGGTGGCCCGCGGAGCGAACGTCCGGTTGGGTGGACAGCGTCAAAGCGGGCCTGGCTGGTTCTACCCGCCGACGGTGCTTGATGACATCGACGAGAGCATGCGCATCTACTCAGAGGAGGTCTTCGGCCCGGTCGCCTGTCTTTACCGAGTTGCAGACATTGACGAAGCAATTGAAGTCGCCAACGCCACGAGCTTCGGCCTCGGTTCAAACGCCTGGACTTCTGATGACGCGGAGCAGTGTCGATTCATCGCTGACTTGCAAGCCGGCGCAGTCTTCATCAACGGCATGACCACTTCTTACCCGCAGCTGCCCTTCGGTGGAATCAAACGGTCGGGTTATGGTCGGGAGTTGTCGGCACACGGAATTCGGGAGTTCTGCAATATCAAGACTGTCTGGATCGGTTGAGAGCGGCTCAGCACTGACGTCTCGACGAGGTTGCATTTCGGCACGGCGAATTCAATCGGTGGTTGCTACACCAGCAGTTCCAATCGATTCTGACTCCTCGGCAAAGACGTCTGAGACGTTCTCCACCCGAGGAATATTCAGGGTCGATTGTTCGGCGAGCAAGCGACAGCTTCGAGCCTTGCTGATCCTCACAGCGAGAGATCTGTGCCTTTCGGGAAGTACCGACGCACCACCCGATTTGTGACTTCGTCGTCGGTCTCTGCTACGGCGAATGCGGATCGGTGAAGAACATCGTCGTGCCCGGTCCGCCGACGCGGCCGCCATCGTGGATCGCGAGCTTGAGGACGTCCTGGAGTACGTCGGAGTCGAGCCCTCTGGGGAGGCCTTCAATGAGCTCTCGTTGAAGGGAGATATCCATCGGCCGAAGAATCCCACGATTAACGCCGGGCGACCAGCCGCGCACTCGTTGTTGCTGTGCACGCAGGCGTCCCCAGATGCTCGCGTCTAGTGTGCCCTCGACTTCTGTACTGGACTTCTTCTCGCAACTAGCAGGCCGGGAGCTGGACCGCGCCCATCGGAACCTGGTGTTTGCCCACATGCTGCGCAACTACGGGATTCTCGAGGACGCGGACCCGTCGGGTCCGGAGAATTCGCCCGCACGTTCGACCTCACCGACTTCCGCCCCGGATGAACCTATACTCGCACCATGCGCACCATGCGCACCATGCGCACCATGCGCACCATGCGCACCAACGCCCTTACGAGCATCCTCACCTGGCTGAAGATCGCAATAGGGGAGCTTCCCTGTGCCATCACCGGCCTCGACCTCGACTACGGATCGGAATTCCTCAACCAGTACGTCATCGAATGGGCCGGGTCGCGAGGCATTTACTTCACCCGGTTTAGGCCGTATCAGAAGAACGACCAGGCCACGACCTGGTCGAAGACCTACCACGTTGTACGCCTCTATGGGTTCGATTACCGCTACGACACTGACCTGGAACGACGCGCACTCAACAGGTGATAGCACCTAGCCAACGATCGGGTCAATGATCTGAAGCCACGATCAATCCGACCGGGTAAGGGTCGACGAGGAACGGGTAGCGCAAACGTATCTAGGATGCTCCGCGGACACCGGTCGACATGCTCCTCGACGCCGGGATGCTGGCCCCGAAACAAGTGAAGGAGATGACGGCGTATCGAGACAGTCTCAATCCGGCGACGATCGCTGCCGAGACCGAACCTGCGGTTCCTCAAGCGGTCGGCCTCCGGCCAGACCTAACGACGGCCGTCATCGACGGCCGCCTCGAAGGTTCGGCGTGCATCGGCAATCCTGATGCAGTCGATTCAGTGTTCAGCAGGGCGTTCTCGGGAAGCCTGCGCAAGCCGGTGAATGGCGGCATGAATATCTTTGGTGTAAGGAGCGACTACCGCCACCGGATCCACGAGCGTCCCCTCCGGGCCGTAGTCGCTTGGATCGAGCTCGATCGAAACGTCCGGGTGGACATGATTGGACCTGGTGACCCGCAAGACCTCACCCAACTGCTGGAGCGCGCCGCTGCCGCCGCGGCTGCGGTGACCGCCATAGCTGATCACCGTGACGGGCTTGTCATTCCACTCGGCGTAAAGGAAGTCGATCGCGTTCTTGAGCGATGCGGGGTACCCGCCGTTGTACTGTGGCGTCAGCAGCAGGACACCGTCCAGAGCGTCGATGGTCGTAGCCCATGCCCTGGTGTGCTCGTGGACGTAGTCGCCAAGTGCCGGCTGGCGCGGTTCATCGAGGAAAGGCAGGCCCACTTCCGCCAGATCGATGACCTGCAGACGTGTGCGCGGAGAGTTGAATCCTGCACGGATGGTCTCGGCGATCTGCGGACCGACCCGCGCGGGACGGGTGCTCCCGATGATCAGACCGATCTTGGCAAACTGGACCTCTGCCATGAATGCTCCTCAAATGGATTCGTAACACATTCGGCGGCGATGCGCCGGGCCGAGGGGAGGGCCACACGTCATTGTTGCACATGCACCAATCTTTGTCCTGCGGCGGCGCGACGACTTCGAAACCCTGGCCCTCACAGCGACGATAACCGGGCGCGCTCGGTGCGCGTTGAGGACTTCGTCCTGGACTCGGCCGGCGACGTTACTTGCAACGTGCGACCGATGGGTGATCGTCGTAGCGCCTCCTATCAATTTGCCCGCGAAAAGGTGCTGACGCCTCACATATGAATGCCCGCGAAACTCTCCCGTTCTTGACCCGAACACCCTTGCGCACATCCGGCCGGGCTGATGGGAACGACGCCAGAAAGAGGTGCTCGGTCTTCTCGCGTGAGCGCACCAGTAACCGGTCCTGGACCCGAGCGATCTCGGCAGCGATCGTCGCCGGACTGAGACTGTCTCGATACTTCGTCCTCTCGGCCACTTGCTGCGGCGACAAAACTTCGGCGTCGAGGAGTCGGTTGAAGGGGCCCGCGGGGGCATCGTCGACCCGTTGACGTCGCCCGTTGCATCTGATGGATCTTCGGAAACTTCGCTCATTTCTCGCCGTTGGATTCAAGGAACCTTCCAATCGAGCGGTTGAGTGTGTATCGGACTGGTGCGTGGCACTCCGAACATTATGCCGCGACGACGGTCTCACGCCTGGCAAGGTCATTGCGGGATTTCCAATCAGCCAACGCAGTGATGGTCTACCACTCGACGGAGTTGGTGACGGGTCCTGCGCACAGCTAGACGGCTCACCGAAACTCAATTTCAGCGGCCTCTACGTGGAGGGGGAACTAGTGGATCTCTCACAGTGTCAAGCCCTGGGATTCGTAGAGGCTAAGCTTTTTTGGTTTCGCAAGCAGCCGACCTCCGGTCGCAGACTGGTTGCTCCATTCCGAATGACCATTGATGGGCAAGCTCTGCTCAGGCCGAAACCATGCCCGCAGCCAGAGCGTGGCGAGCTTTCATGTGCGGCCCTGGTGCGTTGACGGTCTCAACTGCGACGAGACGACCCTCACGGTAGCGCTCGACTACGAGCCTGCCGGTATCCGTCTGCTCGACAATTCGCGATTCGTCGCTGGCCATCGATATCCCCGCGATCTGCAGTTTCATGTCACCTTGTGTGCTCCAAAACCACGGCACCGAGCAGTAGCCGTCCTTGCAGGCACCGGTGAGCACTGTCGCGAGGAAGCGTCCGTGATCGGCAGCGTTCTGCACAGATTCGACGCGCATGTCGATGCCGGCGTAACGGTTGGGGTATTTCGCGCAGTCTCCGATCGCGAAGATTCTCGGATCGCTCGTCCTAAGGTTCTTATCGACGAGGATCCCACGATCGACCTCGAGCCCGGCTGTCTCGGCAAGATTGGTGCGCGCGACCGACCCGATCGAGACGACGACCCGGCGCGTGGGGAAGTTCTCTCCGGACTTCAGGGTGATGCCCGCCACACGACCGTGCTCACCACAGATCTCGGCCACCTCGACGCCGGTGAGGATCTCCATCCCTTGCTCACGGTGACGGTCGGCGAGGGCATTGGCTGTCTCCTGGCTCACCACCCGCCCGAGGATCTGGGATCCCACTTCGGCGATAGTGACGTGGCCGACCCTCTGCGCCTGTACAGCGATCTCGAGGTTGAGGAACCCGCCGCCGATGAACACAGTGTCACCGCCGAGCTCGAAATCCGCGCGCAGCTCGTCCGCGTCACCGACAGTGCGCACGTAATGGATGCCTTCGAGATCGTTGCCCGGGATGGAGAGCTCACGGACGCTAGAGCCAGTGGCCAAGATGAGGAAGTCATAGGGCACGGTCGTGCCGTCTTCGAGGATAACGTGCTGCTGGTGCCGGTCAATCGCGATTGCCTGCTTGCCGAGGACTACAGCGATATCTGCGCGTTCGAGGGCGGCGTCGCTTTTGAGAGTGAGTGTGTCATCGCCCTCGGCGCCTGAGAGATAACCCTTCGAAAGCGGAGGCCGCTGGTAGGGACTATGGTTCTCCTCGCCGACGAGGGTGATGGGACCGGTCCAACCGCTCTCTCGCAGCGAGACGGACGCAGTGAGTCCAGCTTGGCCTGCACCGATGGTGACTATGCGCGAGTCCATCTCACACCTGGCTTTCCGGCAGATGCACGACGATCTTGTTGAAGGCTGTCGCCCCAGCGAGCTGGCAGCCGAGGCGACTGTTGTCCCGGCGCGCCTCCGCGGTGCAGTCGAGCATCTCTTCTTCGTCCTCACCGATCTCGGGCAGCTCGATGTCCGAGGTCTGCACAAAGACGTGGCAGGTTGCACACATAGCCTGTCCTCCGCACTCACCGACGATCCCGTCGACGCCGTTGACGATAGCGGCGCGCATCACACTCACACCGTCGTCGATGTCAACGATTTGTTCGGTTTGATCCGGATGGACGTAAACGATTCTCGGCATCGATGCCTCCTCAAATCCCTGCGGCCGCTACTCTGCGGACGTCACATGATCATCGTGACAGTGAACGCTAACGGGATGGAAGCGGGATTATCCGATGATCTTCCTCGGTGAATCCGTGATAATGGGTTCATGCCAGACTTCGACGCCATCCCTCCAGCCCTGCCAATGCGCTTCACCCTCCGCCAAGTCGAGTGCTTCCTCGCCGTGGCCGAGACCGGCTCATTCTCCAGCGCCGCGCAGTCCATCCGCGCCTCGGACTCGGCAGTCGCCGACTCGATCACCGCGATGGAGCGCTCTCTCGGCGTCGAACTTTTTCGCCGGCAACGCTCGCGCGGGGCCACACTGACCTCAGACGGACTCACGGTGCTGCCCTTCGCCCGTCGCCTCGCCGCCGATGGTGCCGAGCTGATGACTTCAGTGGGTCACCATGCGAACTCGATCGTCGGACCGGTCCGCATCGGCATCACCAACACACTTGCCTCGATCACCCTGCCCCACCTCATCGTCGAGGTCGAAAAGCGCTATCCTGACATCCGCATTGACTACCGTATCGACGACCTCACTTCACTGCTGGTCGCTGCGGATCGAGCAGAAGTCGACCTCGTCGTCACCTTCGACCTCGGAATGCCGCCGGAGTACCACCGTCGGTCACTCGGCGTTACCGAAGCGATGATTGTCCTCGCCGAGGACCATCCGCTGGCCTCCCGAAAGAGAATCGCCCTGATCGAAATCGCCGACGAGCCGATGATCCTTCTCGACATCGTTGCCAGCCGCACCTACACACTCGAATTGATGTCGAGCCAAGGCATCACCCCACGCGTTATCCATCGCACTGCCGACTACGAGCTCTGCCGGTCGCTCGTGGGCCGCGGGGTCGGCTATACACTCCTCATGCGACGCAACGTCTCGACGGAAACCTGGGACGGACAGCGTGTCGTCTACGTCCCCATCGACCCACCGCCGCGGCCCATCGACATCCTCGTCACGTGGCCTCGGGACCCCCTGCCACCACGGGTCAACGCCGTCATCGATACCGCCGTTGATCTCGGCGGGGAGATCGGTCGGATCATGGGTGAGTGACACTCTTCCCCGTGCGGGTCGGGTTAATACTCCGGAAAAGCCCGTTTGCTCCGGGGTCCGTTTCGGCGGAACCTAGCCATAGTCGCTTTGACCGTGACACCCACATTCTGCAAAGGAGCAGTATCAATGGTTAGTTTGCCTGCTCAGACCGCGATGCCGGTCGCTGACTGGTTTGATCCGCACGCGGCGATGCGGGACCCCTACCCGCAATTCGCCCGTCTGCGTGAGCTGGGGCCGGTCGTCTTCGCCCCGAGCGTCAACCGGGTGCTCCTGACCACCCATGCCGCTGTATCGGAAGCCGAACAGCACCCCGAGTGCTTCTCCTCGCATTCACGGCAGAACCCCACGATGGTCCGGGCGCTGGGCGGCCGGCCGATGCTGCGCAAGGACGATCCCGAACACGCCGCCGAACGCTCGGCGATCAACCCCACCCTGCGACCGAAGACAATCAAGTCCGTATGGTCGCCCAAATTCGCCGACAATGTCCTCACCTGGCTAGATCACCTGGTTGAGGTCGGGCCTGACGAAGCCGATCTCAACCGTGATTTCGCGGCCCCTGTGGCCAGCCAGAACCTCATCGACCTCGTCGGTTTCCCCGACGACGTCGATGTCGAGAGCATGCGCCGTTGGTCGACGTCCTACATCGCCGGCATCGGCAACATCCTCGACGAACCGCAGATCTGGAAGTGGGCCGAAGAGAGTCAGACCGAGGTCGACGCGATCCTCGACCGCCTCATACCGCGCTTGCGAAAATCCCCGGATGCCTCGATCACATCTCATCTCATCGAGGTCGGCCTCCCCGACAACGTCGTGCGAGCTAACGTGCATCTGACGATCTCGGGCGGGATGAACGAGCCGCAGCATATGATCACTAACCTCGTCTGGGCACTCTCCGAGCATCCCGATCAGCGGTCCGCAGTGCTCGGCGGCGAGACCGGATGGGACAGTGCTTTCGAGGAGACCGTGCGCTGGCAGTCACCGATCGGCATGATCCCCCGCGAGGTCATTGCTGACACTGAAGTGTGTGGCGTCCCGATCGAGTCCGGCACCGACGTCGGGCTGCTGCTGGCAAGCGCGAACCGGGACGCCGATATGTTCACCGATGCCGACGTCTACGATGTCAGTCGGAATGCTCGTGGACACCTCGGCTTCGGCAGTGGCGTACACATGTGCGCCGGGCGATGGGCTGCGAAGAATGCGATCGCCAGCTGCGCATTGCCCGAACTCTACCGCCGGCTGCCCGAGCTGACTGTCGACCGAGAACGCGAAACCCGATGGAACGGTTGGGTCTTTCGCGGCATTTCCGCTCTTCCGGTGACCTGGTAGCGCTGCACAGCCCTCCCCTTAGCTCGACGAGACCTTCCTTCTCCAAACTACCGCGAAGCCGAACCTATTGACCTCGCCCCCTGACAAGGACGTCACGACATGGCCCAGTCCACGCAAACTTCACCAAGCACCTCGCGCCGAGAACAGCGCAAGGTCGTTGCTGCCTCAATCATCGGTACGACCATTGAGTGGTACGACTTCTTCATCTACGCCTTCGCCGCCAACCTCATCCTTGCGGAGCTTTACTTTGAGCCCGCTGGTCCGGAGTTCATGCAGATCCTTTCGCTCGTCACGATCGGACTCTCATTCCTCTTCCGCCCCCTCGGAGCCTTCCTCGCCGGGCACTTCGGCGATCGTCTCGGACGCCGGCCGATGCTCGTCTTCACCTTGCTGCTTATGGGACTGGCGACGACCGGCATTGGGCTCCTTCCCACCTACGAGTCGATCGGTATCGCCGCGCCGGTCCTTCTCATCTGCCTCCGTATTCTCCAGGGACTCTCGGCGGGTGGCGAATGGGGCGGTGCAGTTCTCATCGCTGTCGAACATGCACCGGTGAAGCACCGTGGGCTCTTCGGGATCTTCCCCCAACTCGGCGTTCCTTTCGGCATGCTGCTCGCCTCGGCGATGCTTGCCCTCGTGCAGATCATCGCGCCGGGGGACGCTTTCGCCGAGTGGGGATGGCGGGTGCCGTTTCTCTTCTCCATCGTCCTCATCATCCTCGGCTTCATCATCCGCCACACCGTTGACGAATCACCCGTGTTCAAGGAGATCGCCGACACCAGAGCGCGCGAGTCTGCTCCGATCGTCAAGGTTTTCAAGCACCACGCCCTCCTCGTCGTGCTTTGTGCGCTCTTCTTCGCAGGCAACAACGCAGTAGGCTACATGCTCACCGGCGGCTACGTTCAGGGTCTCTCCTCCCGGCCAATCGCCGAAGGAGGACTTGGCTATGATCCCGTGGGCGTCCAACTCGCAGTGCTCTCCGCTGCCGTCGTGTGGGCGATTGCGACCTTCGCCGCCGGGACGCTTACGGATCGTTTCGGCCGCAAGCCCGTGGTCACCGTCGGCTGGTTCGTTCAGGCTGCGGCGATCGTGCCGCTCTTCGAGTTCGTCTTCAACGGTGGTATCGCCGGTGTCCTCATCGGTACATGCCTGCTCGCCGTCGGTCTCGGACTCACCTACGGTCCGCAGGCAGTCTGGTACGCAGAAGTGTTTCCGCCTTCGATCAGGTACTCGGGCATCTCGATTAGCTACGCCATCGGCGGTGTACTCGGCGGAGCGTTCGCTCCGACGATCGCGCAGCTCCTACTGCAGGCTTTCGGTTCGACCTGGGCGATCGTCGTCTATCTTCTGGCCATGTCCGCGATCGGACTCATCGCGACCTCGCTACTCAAGGATCGCACAGGAGTTGCGCTCAAGGCCGAGGCAGATTCGACGGGCATCCATGGCTGAATTCGGGAGAGCTCGGACGCACCAGACTGTTGATTCCCGAAGGACGCGGAGAGTTCGTTCTGCGCCGAGGCATGCCGTTCGATCAACGGTTCAACGATACATAGATAGCATTTCAGACTCTTCAACAGGGATACTCGGCCTCATCCACGCTGAGCTGACCGTCTTCGGCTCGGACGCGCAACTTTGAAATTGGTCGAGACGCGAGCAATGGGAAGATTTCACTTTCAATAGTCCGCTGAACCTGCCGAGCTCCGAACCGAGCATCGTGGGCGGAATGAACGACCCACTCGACGACGTCGTCGTCGAAGTCGATCTGCCACCCCTGGTGCTCGAAACGAGTCATTGCACGCTCGAGTTCCATCCGGGCGAGCTCGCGCAGTGCGTCGACGGAGAGGGGGTCGAAATGGACGGTCGCGGTCAGGCGGCCCTGTAGTTCTGGTGGCAACGCATCGCTGATGGCGGCATCCTGACGGCTGGCATCATACTGATCTACCTCTCCGAAACCCGCCGATCGAACGCTGGCTTCTCGTGCTCCGAGGTTCGAGGTGAGGATGATGATCGACTCCGCAAATGAGGCAACGCGGCCCCGGCCATCCGTGAGCATGCCTTCGTCGAAGACCTGGAGGAAGACGTTCCATACGCTCGGATGGGGCTTCTCGAATTCGTCGAGGAGGATGACACTGCGCGGTTTCTCGATCACCTTTGTCGTCAGGAGGCCTTCGGTCGAACTGTTCTTCCAGACCTTGCTAGCTCCGATGAGCTTCATCCTGGCGTCATCTTCGTTCGCATACTCCGACATATCGAGGCGGATGAGAGCGTCGGGCGACCCGTAAACAGTATCGGCAAGTCGTTTGGCTGTTTCGGTCTTACCGACTCCGGAGGGGCCGGCGAAGAGGAAAACGCCATGTGGACGCTCAGGCCGCAGTTTCAAGCCAGTCAAGGCAGGTGCCAACCGGCCAGCAAGAGTGCTGACGGCAGCATCCTGGCCGCGCACCTCGGCGAGCAGTCGTGATTTCAGCCCTTCAGCGGACAGGGCAGATGCGTTCGAAGCTGAACACTCGAGGTCTCTGCCGCTGATAATACGGCCCCCTCGCTGCCGGGCTCGTGCGACTGCTGTCTCGACTCGGCTGATTGCCAAACCCGGCTGCCCCAAATACTCATTCGCAGCAGCTGGGGCAAGAGCTGAAGCCAACTGGTCCTCATTAAGGCTGAACCCTGCGGCATCGACGTGAGCTCCGGCCATCGTGCGGACGATGTCGACCATTTCGTCGCGTGGAAGGGTCCCGAGACGGATGTGCGCGATGGTGTCGGTGAGGTCAATGTCGAGTCCTTCAAGCGCGTCGAGTCGCTCGTCATTAAGGACGATGAGGAAGCGGATCATCCCCAGTGCTGCAGCCTGGCTGACGCGCTCGATGAAGTCGCGGTCGATCGATCCAGTCTTGCCCAGCCTCGCGATCTGGTCGAAATCATCGATGACGATGGCCTCGGGAACGCTGGCTTCGTGCGCGACGACAGACTCGAGCCTTGCTTGCAGCGCGTCGGTCGGAGAGAGTCCGTCCGCGACGAACGGACGCAGAATCATCGGCTGTCGGGACATGCGCAATTGCGCAACGACCTCGTGGAGCACTGCGGTGCGCCCGGTGCCGGGTCTGCCGGTGATCGAGACGATCGGGGGATGCCTCCGTACCAGCTGAGCTGCGATCTCGGCACTCTCTTCCGGCCGGTGGAGTATCTGGGCTGGGGAGATCGGACGGCGCTGTGCCGGCGTCTGTGGAGTCTCGATGTGCTCGCTCCCTCGCGGGGGTGGGGCCTGCCATCCGCGAATGGTCGGCACCGTGGATGGAAGCTGCGACACCCACGTCTCGACTGGAAGCGGAAAGGTACCGGGCAGTCCGTTGGACGTATGCCCGAGCAGTGCCACCAGTCCCGGTTCGACGAGGTCGACTTCGGACCAGGCGTCCTCGAGGCTGTCGTGGGGGAGTAGTGGGTCGTCGGTCGAGACAGTTTCGACGAGGCCGAAGTCATTTTCGACCTCGACGATCTCGCCCGGGGAGTCTTCAGCCGTCGAGACGAGACCATAGACGATGAGGTCGAAGCCGAAATGGCGGGCACGAGCGAGGTTCCGTGACTTCACCGGTAAGACACGGCAGCGGGAAGCGTATGGCGCCTCCGGTGCCAAGGCCGAACGCAACCTGCTCAAGGCTCTCCGCGACGAGATCGAATCAGCTGGCGACTCGATATCCGGCCGCACCACTGTGGCGGAACTGTCGACGATCTGGCTGGCCGACCCGGACCTCACCGACAACTGCACGGACCAAACTATTGAACGCTACACAGACAGCGTGAACCAGCATGTTCTCCCCGCGCTCGGCGAATACATGATCATGGAAGCCACGGTCTCCCGAGTTGACCGCTTCCTCCGCAACCTTGCGTCATCGACTCCGGGGCTGGCAAGGACCGCGCGATCCGTCCTCAACGGCATGTTCACACTGGCTGTGCGCCACGATGCAATCCGGTCCAATCCGGTGCGTGACGTGCGCCTGCCGTCGAAGCCGAAGAAGCCTGTCGAGGCCCTTACAGTCGAAGAAGTCGGTGCGCTTCGTGAAGGTCTGCGCACATGGCAGGAGGGAGCTGGCTATCGCGGGCCGCGGCGCGGGACCGACGTGCTTGATGTGGTCGACGTCATGCTCGGGACGGGGCTGCGGATCTCCGAAGTGCTCGCCTTGCGCTGGGAGGACGTCGACCTCAGTGGACAGCCGACCGTGACTGTGACAGGTACCCTCGTCTATCTCAAGAAGAAGGGTCTGCAGAGACAGTCCCATACCAAGACTTCGAGCGGCTTCCGGGTCCTCACTCTGCCGCAGTTCGTCGTGGATGTCCTTCTGCGGCGCAGCGTTGAGGCGATTCCGACGGAGACGAACGCCGTGTTTCCTTCTGGTAAGGGCACCTGGAAGTGGCCGAACAACTATCGGCGCACCCTGCGTGAGGCACTTAAAACAGTGGAAGACTCCGGCGAGATCTCGCCACATGTGTTCCGGAAGTCAGTGGCCACGCTCATTGACGCCGAGGCGACGCTCGAGGCCGCCGCAGCAGTCCTCGGGCATTCGGGAACGACGGTCACTGCCAAGCACTATGTGAAGAAGGCAACCGCGGTCCCGGACATGTCCGAAATCCTCAACCGATTCGGGCAGAACGGAAACGAAAAAGATGGGTAAGCGTGGGGTACTCGACTCCCCATCGGAATCGGCGTAGTTTGTGAATGCGCATCATTGCAGGTGAAAGCCACTTTCTATGGTCCCCCCACTGGGATTCGAACCCAGACTGAATCGATTTTAAGTCGACTGCCTCTGCCGATTGGGCTATAGGGGGAATGCTCAGAACACACTTTATCGGCAAAGCTCGGCCACCGCGATCTGAGACATCCCGCGGACGAACCTGGCACACGGCTAACCTGGAACGATGACGACGAACGGACCCACCCGGCAGGCCTGGGTGATCCTCGTCGTCGGCGTCCTCACACAGATGGCGGCGACCATCGCGATCGCCGGACCCGCCTTCCTCATCCCCTATATGCACTCCGACCTCGGGTTCACACTCACCCAGGCCGGCACCGTCGCTGCCGCACCGAGCTTCGGACTCATCCTCACCCTCATCGCCTGGGGTGCATTTGCCGACCGCTTCGGTGAACGCCTTGCGATGACCTTGGGCATAGGTCTGACCGCTGTGCTCTCGGCGGCTGCGGTCCTCGTCGTCGACTCGCCGATCTGGATGGTCATCGTCATCGCCGCCTCCGGCGCTGCCGCCGCCTCGGTGAACTCGGCATCCGGTCGCGTCGTCATGGGGTGGTTCCCCCGCCACCGCCGAGGACTGGCCATGGGCATCCGCCAGATGTCCCAACCCCTGGGCACGAGCGTGGCCGCCGTGACCATCCCGGCGATCGCCGCGGCCGGCGGATTCCCCGCCTACCTGTGGTTCGTCGCCGCCGTGACCGGACTGCTCGCCCTCATCTGCTTCGCCGTCATCCGCAACCCGCCGGACCAGGCTCCCACCCGCGCCGAGGTGGCCGAACTCGACAGCGACATCGATCCGGAGACCGAACGCCACGGACAGACCGAGTCCGGGACCGCCTCGGCGGGGGAGGGGAAACCCGGCACCACCTCGGCGATCAATCCCTACCGCAGCGATTCCTTCCTGTGGCGCATCCACGCGGTCTCCGCGCTGCTCGTCGTTCCCCAGTTCGCATTCTCCACCTACGGACTCGTCTGGCTCATCGCCGTCCAAGGGATCGGAGCAGGGGCCGCCGGAGCGATCGTCGCGATCGCGCAGATCGTAGGCGCAGTCGGTCGCATGGTCGTCGGCGCGCTCGCCGACCGTACGGGATCCCGCGTCGGCCTCATGCGCATCGTCGCCGTCGCAGCGGTGATCGTCGTGGTGGCCATCGCCATCCTGTCGCTGACGGAACTGCCCGCCGTCGCCGCAGTCGTCTTCATCCTCGCCTCAGCCGTCTCAGTGGCCGATAACGGACTGGCCTTCGCCTCGGTGGCCGAAGCCGCCGGACCGCGCTGGTCGGGCAAAGCGCTGGGAGCCCAGAACACGGGACAGTTCGTCATGTCGGCCCTGCTCGGCCCCGGATTCGGTGCCCTGGTGACGGCATTCGGCTATCCGCTGTCCTTCGGACTCATCGCCATCGCCCCACTATTGAGCGTCGGAATCATCCCGCGTCGCGACGTCGATCGCATAACCTGATATTCATCTCGGCACATTATCGTGCACGAGGCACACAAGCCGGTGTCGACAGCGAAAGGGAAGGATCTCGTGAACAATCTGTTCCAAGAGAATCTGCGGGAGTACATCGACAAGCTCCGCCTCGAAGGGTACACTGTCGAGGACAGTCAGACCACGGATCCGCACCTCATCGACCCCATGGGCCGGGCCGTCGAAACGTGGCGTGAGGGGTATCCGTACGACGAGCAGATGGACCGCGAAGAGTACGAACTCGAGAAGTACAAGCTGCAGGTCGAACTGCTGAAGTTCCAATACTGGGGTCAGGACACCGGCGCCAAACACGTCATCGTCTTCGAAGGCCGCGATGCTGCCGGCAAGGGCGGAACGATCAAACGCTTCACCGAACACCTCAACCCGCGTGCCGCCCGCGTCGTGGCGCTCAACAAACCCTCCGACCGCGAGGCCGGACAGTGGTACTTCCAGCGCTACATCTCCCACCTGCCCACGAGCGGGGAGATCGTCATGTTCGACCGCTCCTGGTATAACCGGGGCAACGTCGAGAGAGTCATGGGATTCTGCACCGACGACGAATACGAGACCTTCATGGAACAGGCTCCCGTGTTCGAGAAGATGCTCATCGACTCCGGAGTCCACGTCACGAAGTTCTGGTTCTCCGTGACCCAGAGGGAACAGCGGACCCGGTTTGCGATCCGTCAGATCGACCCGGTGCGGCGGTGGAAGCTCTCACCGATGGATCTCGAGTCCCTCGATCGCTGGGACGACTACACGGAGGCGAAGGAAGAGACGTTCCGCCGCACGGACACCGACCACGCTCCGTGGATCACGATCAAGAGCAATGACAAGAAACGCGCCCGCCTCAACGCGATGCGCTACTTCCTCAACCAGTTCGACTATGAGGACAAAGACCCCTCGGTCGTCTACGAAGCCGACCCGCTTCTGGTCCGCCGCGGCCGCGACGCCGTCGACGACTAGTCAGCAGTCGCCCACCGTCACCGAGGCGGGAGAACGCTGGTCCGGTCCACCGACTCCGGGCAGAAATTCGGCCGGGTGGAAGGGGAAAGACCACCCGGCCGGAACCGTGGAGCGGGACTCGAACCCGCTGTACAGTGACGCGCTGCTGTGCCGCCGGAGGCCGATGCTCCGGACTGCGGCGAAACCGAATCAGATCTCTGCTTCGGCGTCCTTACGTGCCTTGCGCAGCGCCCGGCGCTTCTTGTGACCGGTGAAGCTGAGCAGGAAGAGGATGATCGCCAGGAGCACGAACAGCCCGCCGCCGGCGATGCCCGCATCGACCCAGAACTGAGGCGGGAAGAGGCGGATGAGCGAATCATCGGCGTAGAACTCCCAGGTCCCATCGGCGAAGAACACCTTGTGGAACCCGCGGAAGAAGCTGTCCCAGCCGAGGACGGCGACAACGGCGACAGCGGCCATGACGATGATGCTGAAGATCGACCCCAGACGCACGCCTGCATGGATGCCCGATCCGTTTCTGCGGCACATGTAGATGCCGAACAGCACAGATCCGATGATGCCGACGAGAGCCACGAGGTAGAGCAGCGAGATCAGACCCTTGACGTCAGCCATATGGCTGAGTTCGTCGGAGATGAAGATCGGCTCCCCGTTGGGCATGACGATATCGGCGAGGTAGCGCCGGGAATCGAAGTTGTGCAGATAGTCGATGACATAGGTCCCGTAGTGCTCACGGTCGGCGGCACTGAAGCCGAACTGATCGGCCGGGAAACCGGGCCGGAAGTACTCGAACTTGAGGAAGATCCCCGAGGCGACGAAGCGCACCGCCAGAGCCAACAGGACGAAGGGGGTGGCGAGCATGATCCAGATCGTGCCGATGACATCGAGCACGGACCGACGTCGTTCGGGCACCTCGGGATCGCGGGCATCGGTCGACGTTGCCGCCTTCGACACCGCGGCCCAATCGGCTTCGCTCATCACCGCGGTGCGCGCATTCTGCGGCACCTCGCGTGTGGCCCCTGCATCGGTCGAGGATGATGCCCCGGCTGTCGATGCAACGGCGGCCGAATCCGTGCCGGCTGACTTCTGCGCGGCGGTGTGGTCGGCGGTACGCGTGCTTGCGGTCGCGGGCTGAGAGGTCGGATTCGTCGAGTGGGCGGGAGTCACCCTCACCGGACCCGTCGAGGGCTTCGCATCCGCGGAATGCTTGGGGGCATCCTCGGCAATGGGATCCGTGATCGGATCGAACGCCTCGGTGTCGGTCGAGGGATCATTGGCCGCCTCCAGAGGAGCCTGCGACTGCTTGTCGGCAGCACTGGCAGACCCTGAACTCATCCGCCTGCTCAGGAGGTCTTCGGTCTCGTTCTTCTCGTCTCTGGACACATCCCCATTGTCAGTGACCACAGGGTCCAAGCGGGGGAGGACACGCCACGGCGGCCGATTTCGCGGAGTCAGCCGAGGAGGGCGGCGATGATGACGAGAGCCGGAACGGAGAGCACGGTGGTGATGAAGACGGCATCGCGCATGAGCGCCTCGGATTGTCGGTACTGCATCGAGTATATGTAGACGTTCTGCGCGGTCGGCAGCGCGGAGGTGACGACTATGGCGAAGAGGTCGACCCCGTCGTAGCCGAGCAGAGGGCCGCCGATGGCCCAGGCGATGACCGGCTGAGCGATGATTTTGGCGCCGGTGATGTAGCTCAGCTGTGCGCGGCTTCCCTTGACGGGGATTCCCCACCCGTCCTTGAGCGAGATGCCGAACGCCAACAGGGCACCCGGGACCGCGGTGGCGCCGATCATGTCGATGGGTTCGAAGACGAAACGCGGCAGCTCGAAGCCCGTCGCCGAGGCGGCCACACCGGCTGCAGCACCGAGGACGATGGGGTTCTTGAGCACTTGGAGGATCGCGGAGTACCACTGCGAATCATGCTGCTTCTTGCCCGCACCGTCGAGCACGGCCATGCCGATGGGGGCGAGGACGAGCAATTGGAAGAGCAGGACCGGGGCGACATAGCCGATGTCGCGGAGGACATAGGCGGCGATCGGGATGCCGAGGTTGCCGATGTTGACGTAGCTGGTCGCCCACGCGGAGAACATCGCCTCCCCGGTGCTGCGCTTTCTGATCCACTTGGTGAGGACGAAGAGGGCGGCACCGACGATGAGCGCCGAGCCGCCGGTGGCGAAGAGGGCGGTGTTGAAGATCAGCCCGAGGTCGGTCTCGGAGACTGTGACATAGAGTAGCGTCGGGGTGCCGGCGTAGAAGACGAGCTTCGCGATGACCTGCTGGCCGTGGGGACCGAGTACGCCGGAGCGGCCGAGGACGAACCCGACCAGAATGACTCCGGCGATGACGGCGAAACCTTCGAATACGGCCAGCATGGGCTGCTCGGGTCCTCGCTTCCTGCGGCTGGGAGTGCTGCGGTCAGTCTGGTGCGGCTGGTGTCAGTCCCGTAGAGCGGGTACCAGTTCGGGACGGTCGGGATCGTCGCCGGGCGGAATGCACGGCGACGTGCGGAGGTCGAGCCTCCTCGACGGTGGGATCAGTCCGACTCGGCGATATCGGAGACGATATAGGAGGCTGCGGCGCTGACCGCGCTGACGGCGAACACGGCCGGCCATGCGCCGATCTTCTTCGCCAGGGGATGGGAAGCGCCGAACCCGCCGAGGTAGGCCAAGCTCAGTCCGGTGGCGGCCGGCCAGCCCTTCTTCACATACCAGGAGCGGGCGGCGTAGGCACCCGCTGCGGCGAGGACGACTCCGCCGAGGGGGCGGATCCCGGTCTCGCGGGCGGTGAGGAAGCCGCCGATGAGGCCGACGGCGACGAGTGGGGCGGTGGAGACTTCGCGTGCATCCTTCATACGCACCAGTTTAGGCGTGCAGGTCAGCGGACCGGACGGCGGTCTCATAACGCGGCATGCGCAGCGGGCGTGCGCGGTGTCGGGTGGAAGCAGATGGGATGCCGATCAGGCGGTCTGGAAGGTTGAGCGGGTGGAGAGCCTCAGAGCAGGCTGATCTTGATGACTGAGGCGATGCTCAGCACCGAAATCAGACACACCGAGGTCGTGAGGAAGATGACCGCCCATGGCGACGGCCGGCCGCGTTCGGCCCGAATCGAGACCGAACCGAGCCGGTAGCGTCTGACCTGCATGGCGATGGCGACGATGGCCATGCCCATGCACACGACGAAGAGCGCCACCGACCAGCCTTGGAAGACGTGGATGAAGCGCATGAAGATGAGGCTGACGACCGTCATCGTCAGACTCGTGCGCAGCCATGATTGGACGGTGCGTTCCGGCTGCAGAGCCGGATCGTCATGCGGCTGCGGTCGCGGTGAGCGGGTCGGCATCACAGCAGGCCGGCGAACACCAGGACGAGAAGACCGGCACCCAGCGCCGAGGCGAGGCTGACGATGGGGATGATGAGCGGCAGCGGCAGTGAGGTCTTGCGACGCATCGCCGATTCGATGCGATGCCAGCGGACGGCGGCACCGGCGGCGAGGACGAAGCCGATGACCATGAGCACGATCGACAGGGTCGCCCGCAGACCCGTGCTGAAGATCTCCGAGGTGAAGGCCTCGACGGCGATTCCGCCGCCGATGAACGCCAACGCGGTGCGAATCCAGGACAGGAAGGTCCGCTCGTTGGCCAGGGTGAAGCGAGGATCGGGGTCGACTCCGTCGGGGAAGGCCCATCGGGCGATGCGGCTGCGGGAGTCCTGCGATGAATTGTTCTCACTCACCCTTCGAGGATAACCGTAGACGGCGTGGGACTGGTGACATGCAATCACCGTTGTCACCTATCATGACTGTGGACATGCTGAGACCGCTGCGCCGCCGATATGCGGGAGAACCCGATGGAGGATCCCCGACCATCCGGTGAGTCTGTGCGCGGCCGAAGATGAAAGCGAATAACTCCATGAGTGAGCAGTCGAACGGTTCCGGCCCCGGCGACGCGGGCGACGCAGAGACCGTTTCCGGAATCGAAGAGGCCTCCGGCCCGGCTAAATGGAAGGTCATCGGTCCTGGCCTCGTCGTCGCGGCCACCGGCGTCGGTGCCGCAGATATGGTGGCGACCCTGGTGGCCGGCAGCCAGTTCGGCTACGGACTGCTGTGGGCAGTGATCGTCGGCGTCATCCTCAAGATCGTCCTCGTCGAAGGAGCCGGCAGGTTCAGCCTCGCGACCGGAAAGACGATCTTCGAGGGGTGGCGATCGCTCGGCCGCTGGACCACGTGGTACTTCGGGCCGTACATCATCATCTGGGGCTTCGTCTACGGAGCCACGGCGATGAGCTCGGCGGCGCTGCCGCTGGCCGCGCTCTTCCCCGGCCTCAACCTCACCGTGTGGTCGGTGCTCATGGGCCTGGCCGGCTTCGTCATGGTGTGGTTCGGCCGCTACGGCGTGTTCGAGAAGATCACCGCCGTTCTCGTAGGGATCATGTTCATCACCGTCGTTGGACTGGCGATCATCGCCGCCCCCAATATCCCCGATATGCTCACCGGACTGATCCCCATCATCCCCGAGGGCGGAGTGATCTACACACTCGCGCTCGCCGGAGGCGTCGGCGGCACCATCACCCTGGCCGCGTACGGCTACTGGCTGCGCGAGAAGGGCTGGCACACTCCGAAGTGGATGCGGGTGATGCGCATCGACAACTCGATGGCGTACGTGATGACCGGCATCTTCGTCATCGCTATGCTCATCGTCGGCGCCGAGGTCGTCCGTGCCGCGGGAGTCTCTATCTCTGCCGAGGACAAGGGACTGCTCGACCTCGCCGACGTCCTCAAAGCCCGCTACGGCGAGGTCGTGGGCATCGGCTTCCTCGTCGGATTCTGGGCCGCTTCCTTCTCCTCGATCATCGGAGTATGGAACGGAGTGTCCCTGATGTTCGCCGACTTCTGGGGGCATATGCGCAAGAAGCCGGGCGGACACCCCGACACCCTGACCGGCGGCAAGTACTTCAAGTTCTATGTGCTGTGGCTGACGTTCCCGCCGATGCTGCTGTTCGTACTCGGCAAACCGATCGGACTCATCCTCGCCTACGGTGTCCTCGGCTCGCTGTTCATGCCGTTCCTCGCGGTCACCCTGCTCGGCCTCCTCAACGGCAAGAAGATCCCGAAGGAATGGGCGAACAAGCTGCACACGAACATCGCTCTGGCGATCACAGCACTGCTGTTCATCATCCTCGGCATCCAGCAGCTCTACTCGGCGCTCGCCCCACTCTGGGGCGGCGGGGAGTAACCTGCCTCGGCGGGCCCGGGCCTGGGCATTGCCGCTAAGCTGGGAGACGCAATGGCAGAAGAGAACCCGACCCCGTCGACCACTCCAGCGAACACGAATCCAGGACGGCCGCCTCGGCGCGGGAAGAGCGGACGTGGGCGTTCGCAGCAGCGACGCAGAACCACGGCAGCGCACCATCAGCAGCGCCGGGCCCGGCTCAAGGACGCCCGCGCTGCCCATCCGGTCACCGTCACCTACCCCGAGGATCTGCCGGTCACCGCGGCGAAGGACGAGATCGCCGAGGCGATCCTGGACAACCAGGTCGTCATCATCGCCGGTGAGACGGGATCGGGAAAGACCACCCAGCTGCCGAAGATCTGCCTCGACCTCGGCCTCGGGATCGACGGACTCATCGGCCACACCCAGCCTCGGCGCATCGCCGCCCGGACTGTGGCCGAGCGCATCGCCGACGAACTCGACGAAGAGCTCGGCAGCACCATCGGCTACCAGGTGCGGTTCACCGCGCAGGTCGCCGATTCCACCCGGGTGAAGGTGATGACCGATGGCATTCTGCTGTCCGAGCTCTCGCGCGACAAACTGCTGCGCGACTATGAAGTCATCATCATCGACGAGGCGCACGAACGCAGCCTCAACATCGACTTCCTCCTCGGCTATCTCAAGGAAGTCCTCGACCGACGTCCCGACCTCAAAGTCATCATCACCTCGGCGACGATCGACCCCGAATCGTTCTCCGCTCACTTCGATGACGCTCCGATCATCTCCGTCGAAGGCCGCACCTTCCCCGTCGAGGTCCGGTACCGGCCTCTCGGGGACGATCCTGCCGATGACGATGTCGACGGGCCCGGCGAATCCGGGAACTACGAAACCGGAGTCGAGGAGCAGACCGACGGAATCATCGCCGCCGTCGACGAACTCGCAGCCGAGGCACCCGGTGACATCCTCGTCTTCCTCTCCGGCGAACGGGAGATCCGCGACACCGCCGATGCCTTGAGTGACCACCTGCGCAGACGTCCGCGGATGAGCAGCTGGGAGGTCGTGCCGCTGTTCGCCCGACTCTCGGCGGGGGAGCAGCAGAAGGTCTTCCAGCCCCATTCACGACCTCGCATCGTCCTGGCCACGAACGTCGCCGAGACCTCGCTGACGGTGCCCGGAATCAAATACGTCATCGACGTCGGCACCGCCCGCATCTCCCGCTATTCCAACCGCACTCGGGTGCAGCGACTGCCGATCGAGCGGATCTCCCAAGCCAGTGCGAACCAGCGCAAGGGCCGCTCCGGGCGCACCAGTGACGGCATCTGCATCCGCCTGTACTCGGAAGACGACTTCGACTCGCGTCCCGAATTCACCGATCCGGAGATCCTGCGCACGAACCTCGCCAGCGTCATTCTGCAGATGGCCTCACTGGGATTCGCCGCAAGCGATCAGGAGATCCTCGAGTTCCCTTTCCTCACCCCGCCAGAGGCCAGGGCCGTCCGTGACGGACGGACGATGCTCACCGAACTCGGGGCGCTGACCAGCGACTCGGCAGGGAAGATCCACGTCACCGAGATCGGTCGGAAACTCACCGTGCTGCCGATCGACCCCCGCTTGGCTCGGATGGTCATCGCCGGGGCGGAGGCCGGCTGCGGGGGAGAGGTCACCGTCATCGTCGCCGCGCTGTCCATCCAGGACCCCCGGGAACGTCCGGCGGAGGTCCGAGCCGCCGCCGATGAGAAGCACGCCCGATTCACCCACCGAGGCAGTGATTTCCTGTCCTACCTCAACCTGTGGAACTACCTGCAGAGTCTGCAGGCGGACATGGGATCTTCGAAGTTCCGTCGCCGCTGCAAGGAGGAATTCCTCAACTTCGTGCGCATCCGCGAATGGCAGGACCTCGTCGGTCAGCTGCGCTCACTGCTCGGCTCGGCCGGCATTCGCATCGAGAAATCAGTCTGGCAGCCGGGCGACGATGCCGACACGGCGGGATCCGCTCTCGATGGCGAGGGCGGCAAGACGAATGCTGCTGGGCTCGGTGACGGTTCCGACCGTGGTCAAGGCGGTCGCAGCGGTCGAGGTCGTGAGGGTCAGAATGTTCCTGGCGGTCACGGCACCCGCGGCGGTCGGGGCGAAGGAAGCGCTCAGGGCGGACGAGGCGCGAACGGCAAGATCGGATTCGCCGAACTCAGCGCCGCCAAACGCAGCGCGAAGAAGCAGGGAGGGACCGGTCCGGCCGGGGACACCGAGAAGCAGGTGGCAGCCGCCAAACTCGATCCGCACGCCGCCGCCATCCACCGATCGCTGCTCACCGGTCTGCTGACGATGATCGGCTCACGGTCGGAGCGGCACAAGGACTATCAGGGAGCTCGCGGCACCCGGTTCGCGATCTTCCCCGGATCCGGACTCTTCAAGGTCAATCCGGACTTCGTCATGGCCGCCGAACTCGTCGAGACCTCCCGCCTGTGGGCACGCACCGTCGCCGCGATCGATCCGGACTGGGTCGTCGAAGCCGCCGGTGACCTGGTCACCCGCCAACATTCGGATCCGCACTGGTCGACGAAGGCCGGCGCATCGATGGTGTACGAGAAGATCTCCCTCTACGGGGTCACACTCGTCAGCGACCGCCGCGTCGGATACGGCACCCTCGACTCCGAGGCCGCCCGGGATGCGTTCATCCGCAAGGGTCTCATCGAGGGCGACTGGCACGAACGCTTCGGCTTCCTCGAACACAACGCGGCCGTCATCGACGAGGCCGAGGAACTGGCCTCGCGGACACGGAACCGTCGCGTGCTCGACCAAGACGATGCCCTCTACGAATTCTTCGACGAACGGATTCCGGAGGGGATCACCTCGGCGGCGGATTTCCGGGGATGGTGGAAGAAGCAGAAGCGACGGGACGCGCACCTGCTCGACCTCACCACCTCGGTGCTGCTCAGCGACGACAGTGAGGAACTGACCGCCTCGGTGGCCTCGGATTTCCCGATGGAATGGGAACTGACCGACGGAACGCGGGCGAAGCTGCGCTACTCCTTCGACCCCGGCAGCACCGAGGACGGGGTGACCGTGGAGATCCCCGCCGAGGCGGTGCCCGCGGTCGACGCGGACGAATTCAGCTGGCAGGTCCCCGGCCTGCGCGAAGAACTCGTCGCCGCCTATATCCGGTCATTGCCGAAGAGCAAACGTCGCTACTTCGTTCCCGCTCCCGACGTCGCCCGTGAGATCCTGCCGGCGCTCACTCCATACCAGGGAAGCCTGCCGGACGTGCTCGCTGCGTACTTGAGCGAACGCGCCGGCGGGGGAGGGTTGAACGACCTCGTGCCGATCACGGTCACCGCCGACGATTTCGACCGATCGCGGATCCCCGCCCATCTGCGGCTGACCTTCCGGGTCGTCGATGGGAAGAAGACCGTCGGCCTCGGCGAGGACCTGACCGCTCTGAGAACAAAAGCCACACCCCAGGTGCGCAAGGCCCGCCAGAAGCAGAGCGCGTTCACCCCGAAGACTGGCCTGAGGGACTGGACGTTCGGTGAACTGGCCGACCCCGATCAGGCCGCAGCCGGCGTAGTTCCGGGGCTTGCAGACCGTTCGACATCGGTCGACCTCGTGGCCTTCGACACCGCTTCGCAGGCACGCTTGGCCACGCGAGAAGCGATCATCACCCTGCTGGGCCAGCACACGTCTGACGCACTGAAGTACCTGCAGGACGGGCTGACCACTCAGGAGAAGCTCATCCTCGCCGGTCATCAGAAGACCGCCGACGAGCTCCTGGTCGGGCTGATTCGAGTCGGGATCCGCGGCCTCGTCGTCGACCGGTTGGGGCCGACCGAGACGTCATGGGTGGCCACCGCCGATGAGTTCGCGCAGCTGCGCAAGGACGTCGACGCCGAGCTGCCGCTGACCTGTTCATCGCTGCTGCCGTCCCTGATGAAGGCGCTGCAGGCGGCGACCGAGCTCGACAAGCTCGTGTCGAAGGCCTCCTCATTGGCGATCCTGTCCAACCTCGCCGATGTGCAGGCGTGGCGAGCCTCCCGGACGACCGCAGCCGCCATTGCGGCGATGACTCCGCAGATGCTGCGCGAGCTGCCCCGCTGGGTGCGGGCCGAAGTGGTGCGCATCGGCGGAATGCAGGACTCGCCGATCCGTGACAAGCAGCTCATGGATCGAGTCACCGGCTGCAGCAGCGATGTGGTCAAGAAGATCGGCAATCGATTCCCGGCACTGGCGAAGTCCGAGTGGCCGCAGCTGATCGTGTCGCTGCCTGCCGAATGGGTCGAAGTCGTTGTGATGCTCGAAGAGCTGCGGGTGTCGCTGTTCGCGAACTCGCTGGGCACGGCACATCCGGTGTCGGAGAAGCGCATCGCGAAGTCTCTCGTCCAGCTCTGACCCGAGCATCACGCACTCCTAGCGGCGCAACGCCTCGTTGCAGAGGGGCGTTGTGTCACGAAGAGTGACCGACGCGCGAGCACCTGTAGGAAGCGCCACCAGCGAGGTGGTTCGGCGACGAAGCGCAGGGATTGCGACCACCCGTGCGCGGTGCGGGCCCGATGGCGAAGGTCAGACGTCGGCGAAGAAGCCGCTGAAGAGCCACCACAACGGCAGAGCTCCGGCGGCAAGTAAGGTGGCGACACTCCACCAGATGCGCCATTTCCACGTGCGACGGCGAGTGCCGATGAAGAGGAACGCGAGATAGAAGATGAGGCAGAATGCCCCCGACAGGCTGAGCAGCACCATCCCGGCCGCCTCGCTGCCGGAGGTGCCGAGATCGAAGAGGTACTTCGTCGTCTGCGCTATCTGCCAGGAGAACCAGATCGCCGCGCACAGCAGCGGGACACCCAGGACTCCAGCGACGATGAGCGGCAAAGCTTTGAGCCAGCGTTCCTTCGGCTCCGAACGGCCGGCGTATTCGACGAATTCCTCAGACATCGCACCCCAGCATATGGGCCGATTCCGACAGGACGCTGGATGCAACGCCCGTCGGCCACCTCGCGCATACGGTTCCGGCCATCGGACGCCCGGCACAAGCTGACCCCACACTGTGACTGAACGGACACGTCGGAGGAGCGCGAAGAACGATAAGATATTGCGGTGACTTCTGGCCAGTATTCCGTCAAGGACATCCGACACGAGGCGTCCCGCCGCCGCACGTTCGCTGTCATCTCCCACCCCGACGCGGGCAAATCGACGACCACCGAGGCGCTCGCCCTCCACGCCCGCGCCATCGGCCAGGCCGGAGCCACCCACGGCAAGGCCGGTCGCCGCGCCACTGTCTCCGACTGGATGCAGATGGAGCAGGATCGCGGAATCTCGATCTCCTCGGCCGCTCTGCAGTTCGAGTACCGCGACGCCGTCTTCAACCTCGTCGACACCCCTGGTCACGCCGACTTCTCCGAGGACACCTACCGTGTGCTCTCCGCCGTCGACTGCGCCGTCATGCTCATCGATGCCGCCAAAGGCCTCGAGGCGCAGACGATGAAGCTCTTCGAAGTCTGTGCCCACCGCAATATCCCGATCATCACGGTCGTCAACAAGTGGGACCGTCCCGGACTCGATGCGCTCGAACTCATGGACGAGGTCCAGCAGCGCACGGGCCTCCTGCCCACCCCGATCACCTGGCCCGTCGGCCAGTCCGGAGACTTCCGCGGAGTCCTCGATCGCATCAGCGGCGAGTACACGAAATACACCCGCACCGACGGAGGCGCGACTATCGCCGGTGAGGACACCTACACGTCCGAGGCGGCCGCCGACCTCGAAGGCGATGCGTGGACGACCGCTGTCGATGAGTCCGATCTGCTGGAGATGGAAGACCAGAACCATGACCAGGAGACCTTCCTCGCCGGCAAGTCGACCCCGGTGATGTTCGCCTCGGCTGTGCTCAACTTCGGCATCCACAAACTCCTCGACCTCCTCGTCGACCTCGCCCCACCCGCCGAGGCCCGCCTGGACAAGGATGACCAGCCCCGCCCCGTCGACGATCCCTTCTCCGGATTCGTTTTCAAAGTGCAGGCGGGAATGGACTCCCACCACCGCGACCGACTCGCCTACATCCGAGTCTGCTCGGGAGTCTTCGAGCGCGGAACCGTGCTCACTCATGCCAGCACCGGCAAACCCTTCGCCACGAAATACGCTCAGCAGGTCTTCGGCCGCGACCGCGATGTCGTCGACGAAGCGTTCCCGGGAGATGTCGTCGGATTGGTCAACGCCTCTGCACTGCGCGTCGGTGATTCCCTCTACCTCGACAAGAAGGTCGAGTTCCCCGGCATCCCGACGTTCTCACCCGAACACTTCATGGTCATCCGCGCCAAGGACTCCTCGAAGTACAAACAGTTCCGACGCGGCATCGAACAGCTCGACCACGAAGGCGTCATCCAGGTGCTGCGTTCGGACCTGCGCGGTGATCAGGCACCCGTGCTCGGCGCCGTCGGACCCATGCAGTTCGAAGTCGCCGAAGACCGGATGACCAACGAATTCAACGCTCCCTGCACCCTGGAGCGTCTCAACTTCTCCCTCGCCCGACGCACCACTCCCGAATGCGTGCCGACCCTGGCCCGGGAACGCTCGGTCGAGGTCCTTCACCGCTCCGACGGAGAGCTGCTGGCGCTGTTCTCCGACCGGTGGCGGCTGCAGGGCGTGCAGAAGAACCACCCCGACCTGGTCCTCGAGCCTCTGGTCGTCAGCTGAGACGAGCGCTGCCGCGTTCGAAGGCCGGTGTCCGGCATTTTGACGCGGAGATTATTATGGATAGTTGGGGCCGAAGCGAAGCCCTACAGGGCAAACCGCCCGCGTGGGACACTCCCGCCGCTCGGTGAAACCCAAACAGACAAAGGAGAATTGTGGGAACGAAATCGATTCGAGTTGCGATTGCCGGACTGGGCAACTGCGCCTCGTCCCTGATCCAAGGCGTGGAGTACTACCGGAACGCGTCGCCCGGGACGAAGGTTCCCGGCCTCATGCACGTGGAATTCGGGGACTATCACGTCGGTGACATCGATTTCGTTGCCGCCTTCGACGTCGACGGCAAGAAGGTCGGCGTCGACATCGCCGAGGCGATCACCGCCAGCGAGAACAACACCATCAAGCTCGCCGATGTGGAGCCGACCGGCATCGAGGTCCTGCGCGGACCCACCCTCGACGGACTCGGCGAGTACTACCGCGACACGATCGTCGAATCCGACCGCGAGGCCGTCGACGTGGTGAAGGCGCTCAAGGATGCCGCGGCGGATGTCCTCGTGTGCTACCTGCCCGTCGGTTCGCAGAAGGCCGTCGAGTTCTATGCTCAGGCCGCGATCGACGCGAAGGTCGCCTTCGTCAATGCCCTGCCCGTGTTCATCGCCGGCACCAAAGAATGGGACGAGAAGTTCCGTGCCGCAGGTGTCCCGATCGTCGGCGACGACATCAAGTCCCAGATCGGTGCGACGATCACCCACCGTGTGATGGCGAAGCTGTTCGAAGATCGCGGCGTCGTCCTCGACCGGACCTACCAGCTCAACGTCGGCGGCAACATGGACTTCAAGAACATGCTCGAGCGGCAGCGCCTCGAGTCGAAGAAGATTTCGAAGACTCAGGCCGTGACCTCGAATACCTCCGCCCAGCTGTCTGACCGCGACGTCCACATCGGACCCAGCGACTACGTCGAATGGCTCGACGACCGCAAGTGGGCCTTCGTCCGCCTCGAGGGCCGCAACTTCGGTGACGCTCCCGTGTCCCTGGAATACAAGCTCGAGGTGTGGGACTCGCCGAACTCCGCCGGCGTCATCATCGACGCGGTGCGTGCGGCGAAGATCGGCCTCGACCGCGGAATCGGCGGAGCCCTCATCTCCGCCTCCTCGTACTTCATGAAGTCGCCCCCGGAACAGCAGGATGACGACGCCGCCCACGAGGCCGTCGAAGCGTTCATCCGCGGCGAACTCGAGCGCTGATATCGCCGAGGCGGCCCACCCTTATCTGAGGTGCTGAGTCGCTTGCCGGCTGAGAGGGCGCCGATCGCAGACACCTGCGGTCGGCGCCCTGGTCTATTCATCGACGTCGATGTGAACTGAACCCCACGACCGCCTCGGCGAGGTGCGGAGCGAATGTGCATCCGGTATTTGAGATTCCCGTGACACAACGCCGATTGTCCATGACACTTGCATCTTGAGGTGATCGCTCTCTCATGAGCGATATCCGGCTCAACATATTCGCCGGCGCCGCCCCGACCGAGGAGAACCGATGTCGAGCACCACACCTGCGACCGCAGAGACGAGGAAAGACAGTTCCGAACTGAGCTGGCTGATGCGCGTCCTCGTCATCATCGAGAAGGCCGGCAACAAGCTGCCTCACCCGTTCTGGCTGTTCCTCTCGCTGGCAGTCATCGTCATGATCCTCTCGGCGATCTTCGCGTCCACCGGGCTCAACGCCGTCAATCCGGCAACGGACGAGAAAGTTACGGTGACGAACCTCTTTTCCACCGAGTCGCTGCGTGAGATCGTTGCGGGGGCCACGAACAACTTCGTCACCTTCCCGCCGCTGGGACTCGTCCTCATTGTGCTCATCGGCGTGGCTGTGGCCGAGCAGTCCGGGCTCATTCCGGCGATGCTGCGCGGAACCATCGCAGGTGCTTCCCCGAAGTGGATCACATTCATCGTCGCTCTGGCCGGAACCGCCTCGTCGATCGCCTCCGACGCCTCATACATGATCATGATTCCCCTCGGCGGACTCGCGTTCAAAGCCGTTGGCCGCAATCCGCTGCTCGGCTGCCTCGTCGCCTATGCCGCGACCTCGGGCGGCTATTCGGCGGCACCCATGGTCAACTCTCTCGACACGATCCTCGGCGGCCTGTCGACCTCTGCCGCACAGATCATCGACGCCGACTACTCCGTCAGCCCGGTCGCGAACTTCTACTTCAACTTCATCTCCATGTTCGTCGTCGCCGCCGCGGTGACCCTGGTGACCGAGCTGGTTCTGTCCAAGCGAGCCGACCAGATCGAACTCGACGAGGAGTCCGACGACGACCCAGACAACTTCGACGTCAAGATGGCCCTCGATTCCAAAGAGAAGCGCGGGATCATCATCGCCGTCGTCGCCATCGTCATCTGCGCGGCAGTGCTGTTCGCCCTCGCCTGGCCCGCCGGGTCATTCCTCCGCGATGACGCCGGAGGCTTCGGTCCCGAATCGGGGCTGATGGCCGGAATCGCCGCGATCATCGGCTTCGGCTTCTTCATCGTCGGCATCGTCTACGGCTACGCCACCGGATCGATCAAGCACACCGCCGATATCCCGGAGATGATGGGCAAGGGGCTGCTGCCGTTCGTACCGGTCATCGTCCTGTTCTTCGCCGCCAGCCAGTTCCTCGCGCTGTTCAAGATGTCCAACCTCGGCGAGATCATGGCGATCAAGGGTGCCGAGGTCTTCGGGGCCCTCAACACGGGACCGTTCGTCATCCTCCTCGGCGGGTGGCTGCTCGTGGCGCTGGGCGCACTGTTCCTCACCTCAGGTTCGGGACTGTGGACTCTCATGGCACCGGTGCTCGTGCCGATGTTCATGCTGCTGTCGATCTCCCCGGAGACCACCCAGGCTCTCTACCGCATCGGTGACTCGACGACGAACATCATCTCCCCGATGAGCCCGTACTTCGTCGTCGTCCTCGGCTTCATCCAGCGATACAAGAAGGACGCCGGCATCGGCACGGTGCTTTCATTCACGATCCCGCTGTCCTTCGCCATGTTCATCCTGTGGGGACTGCTGTTCTTCATCTGGTGGGCCACCGGAATTCCGTGGGGACCGGGCGCGGCCACTCACTATCAGATGGGCTGAGCCGGTCACCCGATGGGCCGATCCGGGAATTCTCGCGCAGGATCGGGTGTTATCCACTCCAGCATCACGATCGTGCAACGTCGGACGCTGCAGGCGGGAATCCTCAGTTCTCGTCCAGACCGTCCGGTTAGACTGTTACTGTGAACGATCATCCGCGCGGCCTCCCGGCCGTGCACATTCTACTCAGATCGAAAGGATCTCGACCGTGAGTAACCCCATGATGAACCGGGCTATCAACCAGGGAGCCCAGGCCGGACGCAACCAGCCGGTCATGTCCGATCAGGAGCTCAACAACCTCTTCAACCAGCCTGCCGCGGAGAACCGCAACGCAGGCCCCCAGGTCGCCGACCGTGCGATGACCTATGACGATGTGATGATGAAGACCGGTGTGCTCTTCGCCATCCTCCTCGCCGGTGCTGTCGTCGGCTGGCTCGTGCCGATCTTGGCTCTGCCTGCCGCGCTCATCGCATTCGTCCTCGGCCTCGTCAACGCCTTCAAAAAGGAACCGAGCAAGGCGCTCATCATCGGCTACGCCGCATTCGAGGGTGTCTTCCTCGGCGGAATCTCCGGCATGTTCGAGGCGGCCTTCCCCGGCATCGTCGTTCAGGCCGTGCTCGCCACCTTGAGCGTCTTCGGCGTCATGCTCGCCCTGTTCAAGTTCAAGGGCGTGCGCTACGGCTCGAAGATGATGAAGTTCATGGTGATCGCCGTCGGCGGTTACGCGATCTTCTCGATCATCAACTTCTTCTTCGCCATGTTCACCGGCTCCGGCGGCGCCCGCAGCGTCGAGATCTCGCTGTTCGGCATGACCTTCCCCCTCGGTGTCATCATCGGCATCGTCGCCACCGTGCTCGCCGCGATGACCCTGATCATGGACTTCCAGATGATCGAAGAGGGTGTCAAGCAAAAGATCCCGGAGAAGTACTCCTGGATGTGCGCTTTCTCGCTCATGGTCACCCTCGTGTGGCTCTACATCGAGATTCTGCGCCTCATCTCCTACTTCAGAGACTGAGAGACGAGACCGCCCCGCGCAAGTGGGTCGCGGTCGAGTACTGAACGAAGGGCGGACCCCCGAGAAGGGGAGTCCGCCCTTCGTCGTGCGTGGTTCAAGTCCGCGCGCGGATATGGGCAGGTACGCCGTGCGAAATTCGCGCGCGGCCTTGGACGGCGGGAAATCGGACGTTCATTGCCCTGCCCATTGCTTGTGATCACTTTTCTGCCTATCGTCTGAGATACCGACGAGAAGCGTCGGCGGACCGTCTTCATCGTTGAAAGGCGGACCAAGACCTCATGGCCTGAGAGGACGATTCGATGACGAATCCGATGCGCGGTGTGTTCGCCGTTCCGACGACTCCCTATTCCGACGACGGAGACCAGAACCTCGACGCCCTGGGCGGCCGCATCGAGGAGGTGCTCGCCTCAGGAGTGACCGGGCTTCTCGGCCTCGGCGCCACGGGGGAGGCGCTGGCACTCAGCGCCGCTGAGCGGGAAGCACAGATCAAGACCATCGTCTCCGCCGTCGACGGTCGGGCGCACGTGGTCATCGGCTGTATGGCCTACACCCCGGCAGAGATGTCGGCCCAGGTCTCGGATGCCGCCGGCTGGGGCGCCGACGCCGTCATGGTCACCCCTCCCTTCTACGGCGGACTCGAACCAGACGCCGTCATCGCCGCCTTGCTCCCGGTGCTGACCGCGTCCGAACTGCCGGTCATGGTCTACAACAATCCCCACTCCACCGGCACCGACCTGCTCCCGGGCCACCTCGCCGCGCTCCAGGACACCGGCCGACTCTGGAGCGTCAAAGAGACCTCAGGCGAAGCCACACGGACCCGGGAGCTGCGCAGCCGCCTCGGCGACGACACCGAGATCTTCGTCGGGGCCGACGGAATCGCCCTCGAGGGCTTCGCCCAGGGCGCCAGCGGCTGGGTGGCAGCCTCTGCGTGGCTGCTGCCCGATCACTGCCAGAGACTCTGGGCGCTGGCCGACAGCGGTGATTGGGCCGGCGCCGTCGAGCTGTGGAGAAGCCTCGGGCATGCCCTCGGACTCATCGAGGGTGACTCCGCCTTCATCTCGCTCATCAAACAGGCGCTCGGCCGAACCGGTCACAAACAGGGACCGGTGCGTCCACCCCTGCCGACAGCCGGTCCCGACTCATTGGCGACGCTGCTCGATGCGATCGCCGAACTGGAGAGGAAACACGCAGCATGAGCACCACGACTTCAGCAGACAACACCCTCACCGACCGCGGTCGAACCGCGCTGCGGGCCATCATCGACGGCAACGTCGGACAGTGGATCGGCGGCCGCGCTGTCACCGGCAATGGCGACGAGATCGGACTCATCTCACCGAGCGACGGAACAGTGATCGGCAGCCTATCCGCGGCCAGCGTCGAGCAGCTCGACGACACCGTCGCCACAGCGCGCACCGCCTTCAACGAGGCCGACTGGGCAGGAGACGCGAAGCTGCGGGCGCGAGTGCTGCGTCGCCTCGCCGACCTCGTCGAGGCCGATGCCGAAGAGATCGCCTACCTCGACGGCATCGAAGCCGGAAAAGTTGCCCTCTGCAGCGTCGAGGAAGATGTCCCCGACGTCGCCGCGAACCTCAGGCTGAGCGCCGACCTCATCTCCCGCGATGACGGACGCTACCTGCAGAATCCTGACGGCTGGGGCTGGGTGACAAAGGTGCCCAGCGGAGTCGTCGGAGCGATCCTGCCGTGGAACTATCCCGTGGCCATGCTCGGCTGGAAGATCGCCCCGGCTCTGGCCGCCGGCAATGCGATGGTCGTCAAGACCTCCGAGGATTCGACGCTCAGCGCCCTCCACCTCGCCAGGCTCGCCACCGAGGCAGGGGTGCCCGACGGCATCCTCAACGTCCTCACCGGCACCGGCTCAGGGATAGGCGCCGCGATGGGTCTGCACAATGACATCGACGCGCTCACCTTCACCGGTTCGGGACCCGTCGGCAGGTCCTTCCTCGAGTCCTCGGCCCGGTCGAACCTCAAGAAGGTATCCCTCGAACTCGGCGGACGGGCCGGTTATATCGTCGACTCCGCACACGCCACGGATTTCGAGGCGATCGCCGCCGACATCGCCGGTGCGTCCTTCGGCACCAGCGGCCAGAACTGCACCGCCGCCTCTCGGGTGATCTACGTCGGCGACGATGACGAGAGGTTCGCCGAGTTCCGCACCGCACTCATCACCGCGACCGAGGCACTCACCGTCGGCGATCCGTTCGACGCCGATACGGACGTCGGTCCGGTGATCAATGCCCGCGCCCGCGATCGCATCACCGCCTGGGTCGACGAAGCCGTGGAGAAGGGAGCGCGGATCCTCAACACCCGAGCCGAGGTTCCCGACACCGGCACCTGGTACCCGCCGACCGTCATCGAAGGCGTGCCCGAAAACAGCGAACTCGGCCGCGGCGAGATCTTCGGTCCCGTGACCCAGCTGCTGCGACGCACCAGCCGCGACGACGCTGTGGACCTCATCAACGGCGAACCCTATGGGCTGGCGTCGAGCGTGTGGTGCGAGGACATCGCCCACGTGCGGTGGTGGGCGAGCCGGATCCGTGTGGGCACCCTCGCTGTCAACGGCTACAGCGAAGGTACCGAAGCCACCCCGTTCGGCGGACTGCGACAGTCCGGATTCTGGGGCCGCGACAACGGCCCGGAAGCCCTGGACACCTATCAGGAGACCATGACCGTCTGGGTGGCCGACGCCTGATCACGGCTGAGGTTCCGCCGCTGTTCCCATCGACGAGGACTATTATGAGTGCATGACCACGGCAGCGGCGGAACTCGAGACCGAGGTGCGCCGACTGCGCATCCGGATCATCTCCCTGACCACTGCCCAACTCGACGAGGCGGCCCCACCGGCGCAGAGCAGACGTGCAGTCATCCGTGAGGCCCTGGCCGAATTCTCATGGATCGGCTCCGAGGCCCGGCCGGTCCCCGAACTCGGAGATCAGACCCTCGCGGACCAGGTCGTCGTGCTCCTCGAACACGGACTGCGTTCGGCGCAGGCACTGCCCGAACCCGATCGCGAGAACCGCATCAGCGCCCTCACCGAGGCGGCCGTGCGTCTGCGTCGCAACCTGGCCTGAGCATGGGGGAGAAGGAGGGCATGGTGGGGAGCACTCAGCGCATGTGGCCGTCCGTGCTCGCCGGGGTCGTCGCGACGCTCATCTATTTCGGCACGGCCGAACTCATCGCCCGCAGCCTGGACGTGGCGTCGGCCCCTGCTCTGCTCATCGGCCAGGCGCTCATCCCGCTGATGCCGACCGTGCTCATCAAGTCCGCGATCGCGGTCTTCGGCACTCACGACAAACTCGCCCTCGTCATCACCATCGTGGCAGGAGGGGCGGGATGCGGTGCGATCATCGGGTGGATCGGCGCTCGCCGTCGCGGTCTGGCGCTCGTCCTGCTCATCGGTTTCGGGCTGCTGCCTGCCGTCGTCGGCTTCAGCTCCGGCGCAGGTCTGGTGGCCACCCTGCCGAGTCTCGGCGGAATCGCCGCCGGGGCCGCAGTCTTCCTCGTCCTCCTTCACCTCGCGACTGTTCCTGCTCGCGCCGGTGCAAGCACTCACGCTCGCGCCGATACGGGGGAGGAGGAAACTGACACGCAGCATCGAACTCCGGCCAGGCCGGGTCGACGGGCCTTCTTCGGGCTGGCCGCGGGACTGAGCGCGGTCGGCATCGCCGCCATCGCGGCCGGGCAGTCCGCGGCCACACTGGCCCGCAGTGCGGCAGGAACGGTGACGAAGCTCGTCCTCCCACGGCCGGCCGCCTCGGCGCCGGAGATTCCCACCGGAGCGGAACTCGACGTTCCCGGACTGACCCCGCTGGTCACGGAGACTGCGGAATTCTACCGCATCGACACGGCGCTCTTCCCGCCGTCGATCGACGCGGGAACGTGGATGCTGCGCGTCCACGGCATGGTCGAGAACGAGTTCACGATCACGATGGCCGAACTTCTCGACCTCCCGCTTCAGGAGCACTATGTGACCCTGGCCTGCGTCTCGAACGAGGTCGGCGGTGACCTCGTCGGCAACGCCAAATGGCTGGGCTATCCGATCCGGGATCTGCTGGCCCGGGCGAAACCGCATGCCGGTGCGGACATGGTGCTCTCTGGCTCCGACGACGGATTCACCGCCTCCACCCCGCTGGAAGTGCTCACCGACGATCGGGCGGCGTTGCTGGCCGTGGCGATGAACGGTCATGCTCTGCCACGCGACCACGGATACCCGGCACGCCTGGTCGTCCCCGGACTCTACGGGTACGTCTCGGCCACGAAATGGGTGACCGATCTCGAAGTCACCCGGTTCGCTGACAAAGAGGCATATTGGACGACGCGCGGCTGGGCCACACACGGTCCCGTGTTGGTGGCCTCGCGCATCGACGTACCCCGTCCCGGGGCCACTGTCACGCCCAAGAGCGGCGACAGGGTCGTCACCGCGGGCATGGCCTGGGCGCAACACACGGGAATCGAGAAGGTGCAGGTGCGCATCGACAACGGCGACTGGGCGGAAGCGGAACTCAGCGAGGAACTCACCGCCGATACGTGGCGCCAGTGGCGGTGCGAGCACACGGGACTGAGCACCGGCACGCACACGGTCAGTGTGCGCGCGATCGACCAGGACGGCAACGTGCAGACCTCGGAGCGCAGGCCCGCCATTCCTGGTGCCGCAACGGGACTCCACGAACGCCAGTTCACCGTGGAGTGAGTCCGCGCTGCGGAACGGTCTTGCTGATCGGACCGACAGCTCGGTCATACAGTCGTGCTCCGCATTCCACCATGCGAACCCGGTGCGGCAATCTCAGGTTCCTCGGGTTAGGTTGTAATCTCACTCACATCATCTGTCTTCCCGCATCACAACGAGGTGGTCAACGTGTTCGGTCTTCCGACGGCGACGGTCGTCATCATTGTCGGCATCCCCGCGATCTGGGTGATCTACACCCTCGTCTTCGTCTTCCTCTCCCGCGGGTGGAAGGCCGAGGACGTGGCGGAGGATCAAGCCCTGGCGAGAACCGCGAATCGCGCGGACGGACGAGACGGCGGGGCTGCCTCGGCGAAAGGTGACGGGGGAGCGGCATGAACATCGAAACCTGGTTCCTCGTCATCTACTTCGTCGCCATGGCCGGGATCGGCGTGTGGACGCTCAAGATCGGGTCGAAGGGCAGCGAGGGATATCTGCTCGGCGGTCGCAGCCTGGGCGCTGCGGTCACGGCTCTGCGCCTGCAGTCGTCGTCGATGTCGGGGTACATGTTCCTCGGCGCGGGATCGCTGGCGTATACGAAGGGCTACTTCTCTCTGTGGTACGCGATGGGCGACATCGGCGGCGGTGTCCTCAACCTGTCGATCCTGGGCCGGCGGATGCGCAAGCTCTCCCAGATCCTCGGGTCACTCACCTCGATCGAATACCTCGAACATCGGTATCCGTCGAAGTGGATCCGCGCGATCGCGGCTCCCGTAGCGGTGTTCTGCATCTTCTTCTATGTGATGAGTCAGTTCATCGCCGGCGGGCGCGGACTCGAGATGGTCACCGGCATCCCGTATGCTTGGGCGCTGCTCATCGCCGTCGGCGTCATCGTCTTCTACACCTTCCTCGGCGGGTACCTCGCGGTGGCCTATACCGACTTCGTGCAGGCGATCATCATGCTCATCGGCATGGTGTGGATCCTCATCGCCTGCCTGCAGGCTGTGGGCGGATTGACGGCCGGCAACGAGGGGGTCGGCCAGATCAACCCGAATCTGCTGACCATGTGGGGTCCTGACGGGCTCGAATCCGTCCAATGGGGAGTCATCGTCGGTGCCGTCCTCGTGTTCTCCATCGGCTATATGGGCTGGCCGCACGTCAACGTCAGCCATATGGCGATGAAGCGACCTTCGGTGGCCAGGCGCGCCAGCCTCTATGCCACCGGCTTCAATCTGCTGTTCATCCCAGCCCCGTACATCGTCGGCATCATGGCGCTCGTCCTGCTGCCGACCCTGGACAATCCGGAGCTGGCGGTCTTCGAAGTCGCCGACGCGGTGTTGCCGGACTTCGCCGTGGGCATCGTCATGGCCGGAATCATGGCCGCGATCATGTCCACAGCCGACGCTCTGCTGCTGCAGTCGGGCACGATTGCCAGCCAAGATCTGTTCCAACGCTTCTACAAGAAGAACATGTCCGACCAGCAGTCCGTGTGGGTCTCCCGGTTCACCGTCCTCATCCTCGCGACCATCGGCTACTTCGTCGCCGTGAATGATCCGCCTGCCGTTGCCGAGGTGGTCATCTTCTCCACTACAGTGCTCGGTGCCGCATTCGTCCCCGTCTACATCGCCGCCGCCTGGTGGAAGAAGGCGAACGTGCCCGGAGCCATCTGGTCGATGATCGCCGGCACCGTGTCGTCGGTCGTGTGGCAGCTGACGGGACTCGTCGACGTGACCGGAGTCGACCCGATGGGAGTCGGCATCGTGTGCTCGACCCTGGCCCTCATCCTCGTCTCCCTGGCCACTCAACGTTCGCATCCGGTGCCTGCCCACGTCCTTGAAGCGATGAAGGAGACCGACAAGATCGGCGCGATCCCAGCACACATGCTCACCGGTCAGAACGATTCCCTGGCCGGTCAGGTTCCGAAGAACGCCTGAGATGAGTGCCGAGATCGGAACCGGGTGCCCGGTCGGCCCGGATCTGCAGGCTGAGGATCCGGTGCGGATGGATCCGCACGTCACCGCCGCCGAGGCGCTCGCCGTCTTCCAGCGCAAACTCCCTGACGCGCTCGCCGCGGTCCAAGCGGTGCATCATCCGTTCTGGTGGGCTGGCTTCGATGTGCGCACTCGCGGGTTCTTCCGTCGGAGCGCATCTGGGCCGGGGCAGCGGATGGAGGTGCTCGTCAACGCAGTGTCGGGGCGGGGCATGATCGCCGACTTCACCCCTTGCGGTGTCGCAGTGGCGCCGGAGGAATGGTTGAGTCTGATCGGCGAACAGTCGGGACCGCTGCCGACTCAGGACGAGGCGGAGCGGACCGCGCGATCGTTGGCGCGTGCGAAAGTCGTCAGGACGGTGAAGCTCGGAATGGGCGTGGAGATCACTCCTACGGGCGGTCTGCGCGGAGTGCTCAAGCCCAACTGGATCGTCTCCGGAGGGAATGCGAGGCATCAGGCGACGATCCTCGTCGATGGTCTCGATGGGTCTCACTACATTGTGCGGGTGGACAAGGTCGGACGGAGCTGAGAGCTCGGCTGTCAGGTCTGCGGGGATGCTCAGCCCCAGTTCTTTGCGTCCGAGATGCAGAACGGATGACCGGCGGGATCGAGAAGCACGACCCAGGTCTCACCGGGCTGTGGTTCGGCCCGGGTGGCTCCGAGCTCGACGCAGCGATCGGCTGCCGCATGGATGTCGTCGGCGGCGAGGTCGAGGTGGAACTGCTTGTTTCCGTCGTCGGGCCAGCTCGGTCGCTGGTAGTCCGGGATCGTGCCGATGCCCAGTGCATGGCTGGGACCGGTGAGCATTGCATAGTTCTCGTCCGAATAGGCGATGGGCCAGCCGAGGACGGACGAGTAGAACTCTCCGAGAACAGCTGCGTTCGGGGCGTCGAGAGTGACCATCGCCAATTTGGCGACGGGTGCTGCGGTGGAGGTGTCGGCAGTGGTCGAGGCGGCGTCGGTCTTCTGTGTGTCGGTCATGTCTGACATTCTTGTGCCATGGACGATGACGTCACTAGGAAAAATGCGTCAATGCCACAGCATCTCCTCGGACGCGTGCTCAGACCGGGGGAGATGCTCGAGCATGCGCGCTATTCGTCCGTTCGTGTCGTCGCCGAGCGCCTGCGCCCGTTCGTCAAACGCTATTGGGCCGTCGAATGGGACCTGGCGGACGGCGAGAGCTACCAGACGGCGACCTTGTCCGAACCGACCATCCATCTGACCTTCGAGTTCGGAAACAGTCGGCGGGCACACGTCGACGGGCCGGGAGCGTGGGTGACCGGTCCGGTCACCAAGCGGCGATTCGATGTGGGGATCTTCGGTCGCGGCAGAGTCTTCGGCGTGAACTTTCAGCCGGGTGCGACACTGGCATTCTCCGACCAGAAGCCGGCGAGCATCCGCGATTCGACAGTCCCTGCCGAGCTGTGGTTTCCGAGGTTGGAAGCCGACCTCGGACTCTCCGAGATGTTTGCGCAGTCGCAGTCGGACAGTGCACCGGAGCTGGACGAATTGGCCGCTTCGGTGGAAAGCTGGCTGCTGTCCTGGCGGCCGCAGATGACCCCGTCGTTCGAACGGTTGAAGCGGGTGCTCGACATCCTGTCCGACCCCGAAGTCGTGAGCCTGAAGGTCCTCGCGGAGAGAGCTGATATCGGTGAGCGTACGCTGCAGCGGATATTCAGCAGCTACTGCGGAGTCGGGGTGAAGAAGGTCTTGGCCAGGGCACGGATCATCGACGCGGTCGCAGCGATCGACCGCGGATGGGACGGAACTCTGGCCGACCTCGGCGCACACTTCGGATGGTTCGATCAATCGCACTTCAGCACGGATTTCGTTCGCGTCACCGGTTTCAGCCCTGCCGAGTACGCGCAGCGGAAGTCCGCGCGGGTCACGCGAGGTTGACCGGGGACAGGCCGAGCGCCTCATCAGTCGTGGCGTGGGAACGAGCGACCGCCTCGGCGGTCCAGTCGGTGCGATCGAGGTCGGGGACCGCCTCGGCGATCTGGGACCTCCAGGTGCAGTGCCATTGGGCAGGGAAAGCCTGCTTGAGCAGATCGACCATGATCGGCACCGCCGTCGATGCTCCGGGGGAGGCTCCGAGCAGACCCGCGATCGAGCCGTCAGCGGAGACGACGAGTTCGGTGCCCTGCTGCAGGACGCCGATCTTCTTCCGATCCGGTTTGACCAGCTGGGCCCTCTGCCCGGCCGGCAGCAGGGTCCACTCGTTGCGTCGGGCCAGCGGCAGATAGCGTCGCAGCTGCGCGAACTTCCGGGACGGGCTGGCGGCGAGCTCCTTGACGAGGAATGACACGAGGCTGAGGTTCTGCAGACCGGCGGCCGCGACGACATGCAGGTTGCCCGGTCGGACGGTTGTGAAGAAGTCCGAGAGACGGCCGTGTTTGAGCAGCTTCGTGCTGAAGGTCGCATAGGGGCCGAACAGCAGATGTTCCTTGCCGTCGACAACTCTGCGGTCCAGATGCGGCACCGACATCGGCGGGGCGCCCACATCCGCCTGACCGTAGACTTTCGCATCATGGCAGGCGACGACCGCCGGAGTCGAGCACCGGAAGAAAGCGGCCCCGACCGGCAGGACCGCGTAGCCGCGGACTTCGGGGATCCTGGCTTTCTGCAGGAGTCGCAGCGCGAAGCCGCCGGCCCCGACGAACACGGTCTTCGCGTGCACGGCGAACGGTCCCGCCGGCGTCGATCCGCTGACCGTCCAGCCCGATGCGCGCGGTTCGAGCCCGGTCACTGTGTGACCCGCACGCACCTCGGTGGACCCGATGCTCAACAGCGCCGAAGTCAGAGCGCCGAAGTCGACATCGGTGCCGCGCGGGTGACGGGCCGCCGCCATGGGCTCGTCGCTGTCGGCTCGTCCCTCCATCGTCAGGGGAGCCCACCGGGCGATAGTGTCCGGATCCTCTGTGTACTCCATTTCGGAGAACAGCGGATCGGCTCTCAGGGTCTCGACACGTCGACGCAGATAGGTGACGTCCGTGTCCCCGAAGACGAGGTTCATATGCGGGGCCGAGCGGATGAAGTCCGTTGGGTCGAGGAGCCCGAGTCGGACGAGCTGGGCCCACCACTGGCGGGTGAGGTGGAACTGTCCGGCGATCTCTGCCGGTTTCGCGCCATCGGCGGGGTCAGGCATGTAGTTGAGCTCGCAGTACCCCGAATGCCCGGTGCCGGCATTGTTCCACGGGTCGCTGCTCTCTCCGGCAATGTCTTCGGCCTTCTCCAGAACGAGGATCCGCAGATCGGGATCGAGCAGAGTCAGCATCGAACCGAGAGTCGCGGACATGATGCCCGCGCCGATGAGGACGACATCGGCGTCGGGCAGCTGGTCGGTGTGCTTGGGGTTCGCAGTCATATTCTCACCATGCGCCCCCATGAATCATCCGTCCAATGAGCGATCGGAACTGTATGATCCGAATATGGAACGATTATCCGATTCCCGCGCGGCGCCGCCGACGGCGCTGCGGGAACTCGTCGAACTGGCCGATCAGGACGGGCATCTGACCGAGGCCGCCGCTGCCCTCGGAATACCCCAATCCACGATGAGCCGACGTATCCGCGCCCTCGAGCGCCACCTCGGGGGGCCGTTGACCGTTCCGCGCGGACGCGCCATCGGTCTGACGCCGGCGGCACTGGACCTCGTGGCTGCGGTGCGTGCCCCGCTGACGGAGATCGATGCGGCGTTGGCCGATCTCGCCGAGGCGGCCGATCCCGAGCACGGCACGATTCGGTTCGGATTTCCGCTGACGATGGGCGCCGGTGAGGTGCCCGACCTGCTCGCGGCTTTCAATCGGACTCATCCCGGCATCCGCCTCGATCTCAAGCAGGCCCACGGCGCCGAGCTCGTCGCTGATCTGCAGCGGGGAACTCTCGATCTGGCGATCATCATTCCGCCGCCGCCCGAGGTCAGCCACGAGGTGCTCGCACGGCAGACGATCATCGCGGCGCTGCCCGATGTGCACCCGCTGGCAGGTGTTCGCAGCATCGCCCTGGATCGGTTGGCGTACGAGGAATTCATCGCCACCCCTGCGAGTTACAACCTCCGGGTGCTGACCGACCACTGGTGTCAGGCCAGCGGATTCGATCCGGAGGTGAAGATCGAGGTCACCGAGTTCTCGACGATCCGCGAATTCGTCGGTCGTGGAATGGGCGTGGCATTGATCCCGCCCGCGGTGCGTCCGGTCGACGGAATCACCGAGGTGACTCTGGACGGGGGAGAATACGTGCGTGAGATCGCGCTGTGTGCGGCTGTGCGCCGGCCCGGCCGCGTCGTCGAGCGTCTGCGCGATTTCATCCGCGAGCACGCGGCCGCGTGGGCAATCGAGGGCTGAAGCGAAAGTGCGTACATCGTTGAGACCGTCGCTTGTGGGGAAGCTCGGTCCTGGAGTCGGAGCGAGCTGCTAGGTCCGCCATTCCTTCGCGCTGGCGATCTTGCGGAATGCGCGAACCAGAGACAGCACGGCCGGTGATGGCACTCGTTCGGGCAGTTGGGAAAGGACGATGCGTCTCGGCGCTGGATTTCCTCTGATGGAGACGACCTTCACGTCGGGGCCATGGGAATGGACTGCAAGGCGAGGGGCGATGGCCACCCCCAGCCCGGCGGCGACCATGCCCAGAAGCTCTTGGTAGTCATTGGCCTCGAAGACGATGCGCGGCGCGAACCCGGCATCACTGCATATCCGTCCGAGCACCGAAGCAACAGGGTGGGAAGAGCGAGTGATCCATGGATTGTCCGCCACCTCTTTGAGCTCCACGACTCTGCGTCGTGCCAGGGCGTGAGTTGATGGCAGAAGCAGCATCGTGGGCTCTTTGAGCAGTGTCGTCGTCACGGGGATCTGGTCGTCGATCGGCGCCCAGGGGTAGTCCCACACTGTCGCGAGATCGACTTCGCGGCGTTCGAGCGCCTCTTGGATGCGGTCGAGACGGTAGCTCTTGACCGTCACATCGAGGTCTGGATGCAGTTCATGGAAATGCTGAAGGATCTTCGGCATCACCGACGCGGCGAAGGTCGGAAATGTGGCAATCCGAACTTCGCCTCGGTCGAGCTGAGCAAACGAGGACATGTCGTTCCGTGCAGCCGTGAGCGCATTGTCGATGGTCGCCGCATAAGACGAGAGCTTGACTCCGGCATCTGTCAGGCGCATGCCCTTCGGATGGCGGACGACAAGCGGAAGGCCGACTTCGCGTTCCAGTTTGCTGATCTGCTGAGACACTGCCGAGGTCGATAACGCGAGTTCGTCGGCGGCGGCAGAGAGGCTGCCTGTCCGAAAGACGAGAAGCAGCAGGAGGAGGCGGTCGACGTTGTAGGGCGCTGAACTCATAGTTTAAGCGTAGCTTATAGAGAGGTTACCAAGTGTTGATTGAACTTAACTTGCCGATGTGAAAACTTGATGTTCGTCGTCGCAGACAGCGGCGATGGACCAAGGAGATGCGAGTGGAAAGTCAGCTCCACGGACAGTGGTACAGAGGCGGAACGTCCAAGTGCTGGTTGTTCGCCAATGACGAGATGCCGGCGGACAGAGCTGGGATCGCGCAAGCCTTGTCTGCGGCCTTCGGGTCGGGAGATGACCGTCAGCTCAACGGAGTCGGCGGGGCTTCCTCGACAACCTCCAAGGCTGCCGTCATTTCGCCGTCGGCGATCCCCGGCATCGACATCAGCTACCTGTTCGCGCAGGTCGGAATCGGCCAGTTGGCGGTCGAGTTCACGTCGAACTGCGGCAATTGCGCTTCGGCTGTCGCTCTCTACGCTATTCAGAACGGACTGGTCCGACCAGGCGGCGAAGTCACTCCGGTGAGAATGGTGAATGAGAACACTCGCTCCGTCGTGGTCGCTCATGTAGCTACACCGGGAAAGAAGATTCCATCGAACGGCTCCGAAACGATACCGGGAAGCTCGATGCCGGGTATTCCGGTCAACGTCTTCTTCGAAAACGTCGATGGTGCTTCAACCGGCGAGCTGCTGCCGACCGGAGAGGCAGCCACCGAGGTGAGCTGCGACGGTGCTTCGATCACCGTCAGCTGCATCGACGCCGGTGCTCCGGCCTGCTTTGTCAATGCGGCTGCACTCGGACTGTCCGGGGCCGAGCCGACCGCGGAGACTCGTCTGAGACTCAAGGAACTCATCGAGATTCGATCGGCCGCCTCGAGGTCAATGGGGCTGAGTGCCGAAGGCGAGGAGCCGAGCCCTGCAGTACCCAAGGTAGGCCTCATCGCGCCGCCGTCCGACTACACCAGCATCTCCGGAGAGAGGATCTTCGCCGGAGACTACGACATATCTGCACGGATGGTTTCGATGTTCGATCTGCATCCCGCCATCGGAATCACTTCGGCGATCGCCCTGGCACGGGCTTCCTTCGTCGAAGGAAGCCTTGTCAACGACGCCATCGACAAGCGGGTTCTTCACCACACCGACGCCGACGACGAGGCGGCTATCCGAATCGGCACCCCTGTCGGAGTCATCGTCTGTCGAGTTCAGCTCACCGAGTCGGGGCAAGTCGCTCGTCTCGGAGTCAGACGAGTGGCGCGGCGGATTGCCCACGCAGACATAGATCTGCCCCTGGTCTCATGAACGACCGTCCCTAGGAATACCTGAGTCTTTTCAAGGAAGATCAGCTGACAATGAAGTTGGAGGAACACCCATGTCCCTAGTTCAGATACTCATGCTCGTGGTGCTGGTGGTGATGTTCATCGCAGCCACCAAATGGCCCATCAATATCGGGATCATGGGCCTGGTCGGAGCTTTCGTCTTCGGCACGTTTGTTTTCGGCATGGATGACAAGGAGATCCTTGAGGAATTTCCCGCGAGCATCGTGCTGACGATCGTCGGTGTGACTGTCTTCTTCAGCATCGCCCAGAAGAACGGGACCATCAGAGTCCTCGTGGATCTGGCTATCCGCGCAGTCCGAGGTCGTATCAATATCGTGCCGTGGATCTTCTTCGTTGTCTCCTCGCTGCTGACGGCGATGGGCACATTCTCTCCCGCCGCAGTTGCTCTGCTGGCACCGGCAGCCATGGGCTTCTGCGCCTCGACCGGCTACAGCGGAGTGGTCATGGGAGCGATGGTCATCAACGGTGCACACGCCGGTGGGTTCTCACCGATCTCCGTGTCAGGAAACATTGTTCGTGACATTGCCGAGGCCAATGGCTTCGAGATCAACGGTGGCGCTCTCTTCCTCGCAGCCTATGTCGTCAACTTGTTGGTCACTATTCTCACTGTCGTCGTGATGAAGGTCCTCGGGCGGCTGCGTACAGTGCCCGACCCGGACAACCTTGAGAGTTGGGGAGCTCATGGAGACTCCGGTGCGGGAAGCAAAGGGCCCGACTCTGAAGGTAGGACGCCTGGGCAGGGAAGTGGTTCTGGAACGGCTGTGGCTGTTGAGACCGAGGTGCACACGCAGACAACGCGTATGACTCGTCAGGTGTGGCTGACGATCGGCCTCATCGTCGTCATGGTCATCGGTGCCGTAGGGTTCGAGCTGCCGATCGGCTTCCTCGGGCTCGCCTGTGGACTCGTGCTGGCTTTCACATCCTTGAAGAACACCGAGAACCTTGTCTCTGGAATCTCGTGGTCTACTGTCCTTCTGGTGTCGGGCATGATCGTCTATGTCAGCCTGCTCACCCACGCCGGTGTCATCGACTCGCTCTCGAAGATGGCGGTGGCAGTAGGTGCTCCACTCATCGTCGCGATCGTCCTCTGCTACGTCATCGGAGTGAGTTCTGCCTTCGCATCCTCGACTGCGCTCCTCACCGCCCTGATTCCGATGTCCATCCCTCTGCTCGAGCAGAGTGCCCTCAGCGCGACAGCCGTCATGTCGGCGCTCGCGGTATCGGCGACGATCGTCGATGTCTCTCCGTTCTCGACAGACGGTGCGCTCATCATTGCCAACACACAGGGCGGCGAAGCCAAAACAATCTGGCGCGACCTCATGATCTACGCCGGGTTCGTCGTCCTCATCGCCCCGCTTCTTGCGTGGGCTCTGCTGGTGCCGACGGGAATCATCTGACAACCGAAGGATACACAGGCCGCCGCCGAATGCCATCGTGATTCGGCGGCGGCCTTTCCTCTGCTGATCGTTACTCGGATCGGGTGGTGAGTGCACATCGAAGTGCAAGGCAACCGGGCAGGCGAGGAACAGCGCGGGACAATGCGAGTCTCACGCAAAGTCAGGCTCGGGTGCGTGCCAGCAGGTAGACGAAATACGGGGCGCCGATGAGGGCGACGATGAGACCGGCCGGGATCTGCGCCGGAGCGATGACAGTGCGCCCCACGGCGTCGGCGACGACGAGGCCCACGGCTCCGAGCAGCATCGCCGCGGGCACGACCCGGATATGACGGGCGCCGACCAGAGCGCGCGCAGCGTGCGGGGCGACGAGACCGATGAATCCGACGACGCCGACAGCCGACACACTCACCGCCGCGAGAACGGCCGCCATGATGAGCACCGCCAGGCGCATCGGTTCACGCGGAACCCCGACCAGCCGTGGGGTGTCATCATCGAGGGCGAGCAGGTCGAGCTCGCGCGTCCACACGAACGCCAACGGTACGGCGACGAGCAGGGCGAGGGCGACCGGTGCGATATCTGCCCACGCCCTTCCGTACGTCGATCCGGACAGCCACGTGAAGAGGGCAGGCGTGTCCCAGGGGTTCGCACGGACGAGGAACAGTGTGGTCAGCGCGGTGAAACCGAACCACAGCCCGATGCCGATGAGGACGAGACGATCGGTATTCATTCCGCCCCGCCACGAGAGCCCGTAGACGATGGCGAAGGCGACCAGGGCCCCCACGATGCCGACCCCGGAGACGAGACCGACGCCGGCGCCGGGGATGAGGGTGACGACGATGACGGCGCCCAACCCGGCCCCACCGGTGATGCCGAGCAGGCCGGGTTCGGCCAGGGGGTTGCGCGCGCTGGCTTGGACAAGGGTGCCGGAGAGTCCCAGCGCGGCACCGGCGGCCAGGGCAGCGGTGACCCTGGGCGCCCGTGAGTCGAAGGCGAAGTCGATGACGGGTGCCGCCCGGTCCTGGAACCACAGCAGCACATCGCCGAGGAGGTAGAACCGTTCCCCGGTGAGCAGACCGGTCACGGCGACGAGGATGAGGACCACGACGCCGATGCCGATGACGAAGCCGGCCCGTCGCGGACCGACCACGGTCGAGTTCGCCGTCGAGGTGGCCGCGGCCGGTGAGGCCGTGCGCATCGATCGCGCCAGAAGAACGAGGACGATCGCCCCGAGCACAGTCGTCGTCACTCCCGACGGGAGGGTGATCGCCTCGGAGGCACCGACGATGGCGCGCAGGAGGGCATCGGCGACGATGACGATGATCGCGCCGATGAGACCGGCGGCGGGAAAGAGCACGGCATGACGGCCGAGGTTCGGTACGACGCGGGCAAGGAGTCGGGCGATGACCGGGGCACAGAGGCCGACGAAGCCGATCGGACCGGCCAGGGTCACCGCAGTGGCGGTGAGCATGACAGCGAGGAGGATCCCGATGGCCCGCGTCGACCTGACCGGAACCCCGAGCACCGAGGCGGCGTCGTCGCCGAGACCGAGCAGGTCCAGACGCCTCGACAGCAGGATCGCACCGCCGGCGATGACGGCGATGACGGGAATGCTGCGCATGGCCGCGGTCCCGTCGAGCTGATTGAGAGTGCCCGAACCCCAGGAGAAGAGACTCGTCGTCTCTTCGGCGAAGAGGATGAGCAGAGTCGACGTCGCCGCCTGCATCGCCATCGCCGTGGCCGTGCCCGCCAGTACGAGCCGAGTTGTCGAGGCTCCTGCGCCTCCGGCCAGGCCGAGGACCAGGGCTGCGGCAAGCAGGCCGCCGAGGAAGGCGACCCCTCCCGAGGCCCAGATCGGAATCGCAATGCCGAAGGCAGTGACCACGGTGACGGCGAAGTACGCACCGCCGGTGACCGCCAATGTGTCCGGCGATGCCAAGGGGTTGCGCGCCAGCGATTGGAACAGGGCGCCGGCCACACCCAAGGCGAGGCCGACGAGGATGCCCGCCCCCACGCGCGGCAGCCGGGACCCCAGCATGATGTCACGAGCACTGGGGCCATCCTCGGCGGGGGAGAGCGTGCCTGTCACGGCCGTGAACAGTTCCCTGATGCCGATGCCCGAGGTTCCCTGCGTGATATGCCAGGCGGAGGCGATGACGAGGACGGCAACGAGGCCGAGCAGAGCGGCGGCGGTCGACAGGGCACCGCCAACTCCGCGGCCGCGGACCGGAACCATGGTCGGTTCCGGTGCCGCAGCCGTCTGCTGGGAGGTGTTCGGGCGGGTCAGGGGAGAGGCCACGGTCTACTTGGTCAGTGCGTCGACGTAGGCGTCGAGGGCCTGCTCGGACGACTTGGGTCCGCCGAAGGTCCAAATGCCTGCGGGGAAGGCCGTGGTGCGGTCGTCCTTCACTGCGGGGATGTTCGCCCAGATGTCGTTCTTCTTCAGCAGCTCCACATAGTCCTCGGACTCAGGGTCTTCGGTCCCGGTGTAGAAGAAGTTCGCGTCACCGATCTTCGAGATGCCTTCGATATCGGTCTGGCCGAGACCGTACGCGGGGTCGACCTCACCGGTCCACGCGTTCTTCAGGCCCAGCTCCTCGCCGAGTTCGCCGATGAGCGAACCCTGGCCGAAGGGACGCAGCGCCACATTCGAACCGTTGACCCAGCCGTCGAAGTAGACGAATTCGGTGGTGGCCGGGTCCGCCTCGGCGATGGCCTTCTTCGATTCTTCGAGCTTCGCATCGAAATCGCCGAGGACGGTGTCGGCGCGCTCGGTGCGACCGGTCGCCTCGGCGACGGTGGTGAACGTGTCCTTCATGTACTTGACGGGGTCCTTGCCGTCGGCGCCGGCCATCGCCATCACGGGGATTCCCTGCTTCTCGAGCTGACCGACGATCTTGTCCTTGCGGTTCGTCGTTTCGATGATGACGAGATCCGGATCGGCCGACAGGATCGATTCGACGTTGGGTTCCTGGCGAGTGCCGACGTCGGTGGTGGAGTCGGGCAGCTTCTCTGCCGTGTCCCAGGTGGTGAAGCCCTTCGCATCGGCGACGGCGGCGGGATCGACGCAGAGGGAGAGAAGATCCTCGGTGTACTGCCATTCGAGGGAGACGACCTTCGCCGCCGGCTTGTCCAGTTCGATCTCGTGGCCGGTGTCGTCGGTGACGGTGACCGGATCCGCCGAGGTGGTGCTCGAGTCGTCCGCACACGATGCGGATGTCTGTCCCTTCGCATCTGCAGGTGCGTCGGTATCGGTGGTGCCGCACCCGGTCAGGGTTAGTGCACAGACCGCCGTTGCCGATGCGAAGGCGGCGAACGAGGTGCGCGACAGAGGTGTTCTGGTCATGGTGTTCTTTCTGTGAACCGATCGGCGATCGGAGATGAGGTGGTGCGATTTCTGGGTGTGACTGTCAAAATGTGCGGTGGTGCGCTCAGAGGGCTGCGGCCGGGCGACGAGCCCGTCGGTGGAGGGCTTCGACCCGGACCAGGCCGGTGTCGGCATCGATCCGTGTCGAGATGGGCAGCCCGTAGACCTCGCTCAGCGTCTCGGCGGTGAAGACCTCTTCGCAGGTGCCGACCGAGCGGATGCTGCCCTGTTCGAGAAGGACCACCTGATCGGCGACGGTGGCGGCATGTTCGAGGTCATGGAGGACGACGCCGACGGCGATGGAGTGGTCATCGGCGAGTTCGCGCATGAGGTCGAGGATCTCCGCCTGGTAGCGCAGGTCGAGATGATTCGTCGGTTCGTCGAGCAGCAGGACTCCGGTGTCCTGGGCCAGACAGGTCGCTAACCAGACGCGTTGGAGTTCGCCGCCGGAGAGCTGATCGACCGGACGGTCGGCCATCACCATGGTGCCGGTGAGGGAGAGTGCGCGATCGACAGCAGCGCGATCGACGTCGGTGAGCCCGGCGAAGCGCTTACGGTGCGGGTGGCGGCCGAAGGTGACGATCTCACGGACGCTGAGGCCCGACGGGTGCGGGCGCGACTGGGACAGCAGGGTGACGAACCGGGCGAACTCTCTGGCCGTCAGAGTGCTCGATGGAGTGTCTGCGTCAGCCTCGGTGATGACGACATCGCCCGAGGCGATCGGGTGCAGCCGGGCCAGTGAGCGCAGGACGGTGGACTTTCCCGATCCATTGGGTCCAAGCAGGGCGGTGACCCGTCCGGGGACGATCGTCAGGCTCACGTCATGGACGACCTCGGTGCGGTCGTAGCCCAGATTGAGGCCGGTGGCAGTCAGTGCAATAGCGTTCACAAATGATTAGCCTAACCTAAGTCGGCGTTTGAGGGTATGTGTGTGGTGCAGAACACCCGCGTCAGTGCCTGCCGATAGTGTGGGCCTGCGACCATAGGATGGGAGCGATTGAGGAGGAGCAGATGAGATTCATCGCCACGGGGGACTGGCAGATCGGCATGACCGCGCACTACCTCAGCGACGAGGCCCGGCCCAGGTTCCACCGTGCCCGCCTCGACGCCGTTGCCCGCATCGGAGCGCTCGCCGCCGAGACACGCGCGGAGTTCGTCCTCGTCTGCGGAGACGTGTTCGAGACCAACCAGCTCGACCGCGCGATCATCGCCCGGACTTTCGAAGTCCTCAACGCATTCACCGTGCCGGTCGTGCTGCTTCCCGGCAACCACGATCCCTTGGACGCCGCATCGATCTATGACTCCCCGGCCTTCTCCTCACGGGTGCCCTCGCATGTGCATGTCCTGCGCGGCAGCGACCCGTTCACCGTCGTACCCGGGGTCGAGATCATCGGCGCCCCCTGGTCTTCCAAACATCCTCAAGGGGATCTCGTCGCCGCAGCGACGAAAGACCTCGCCGAGGTGTCTGCCGGTGATATCCGGATCATCGCCGGCCACGGAGCCGTGAGCGTCCTCGACCCGGATCGGGAATCGCTGGCCACCATCGACACCGACCATCTGCAGGCACTGCTGAGGGAGGACCGTGCCCAGTTCGTCGTGCTCGGCGACCGGCATGCGACCTTCGAGGTCGCCGACCGCATCTGGTATCCGGGGGCACCGGAAGTGACCTCTCGGCGGGAGACCGATCCGGGCAACTTGCTCCTCGTCGACATCGATGCCGACACCCACCGTGCCGAGGTCGAGAAGGTCCGCGTCGGCACATGGGCATTCACCGTCATCGAAGCCGACCTCAACTCCGCCGAGGATGTCGCCGATTTCGAAGAGCGGATGAGTGCCATTCCCGACAAGGACCGCACGGCGGTGTGGCTGATCCTGCGCGGCACCTTGCCGACGGCGGCGAAGACCCGACTCGACGAACTGCTCGACCACTTCTCCGACCTGTTCGCGCTCGTCTCACTCTGGGAGCGTCACATGGATCTGGCCGTCGTCGCTGCGGACGACGACTTCGCCGATCTCGGACTGAGCGGATACCTGGAGGAGACCCTCGACGAACTCTCCGCCCGTGCCACAGCAGACGACGACTCAGCAGTCACGGCTCAAGACGCACTCGGTCTGCTCTATCGATTCGCCAGGAGCGGCTCATGAGACTCCATTCCATCCGCCTCATCGACTACCGCGCCATCAGCGACGCCACCGTCGACTTCAGCTCCGGGGTGACGATCGTCGAAGGCCCGAACGAGGTCGGGAAGTCCTCGATCCATCAGGCCATCACGCAGCTGCGCGAGGACAAGGACAGCTCCCGCAAGGCCAGCGTCAAAGACACCCAACCGGTCGGTTCCGACGTCGGTCCGCAGGTCGAACTGCACCTGAGCACCGGGGACTACGAGCTCCGATACAGCAAACGCTGGATCAAACAGCCCTTCACCGAGCTGAGCATTCTCAAGCCCGTCCCCGAACAGCTCAGCGGCAGTGAAGCACATGAGCGGTTCTTGGCGATCCTCGACGAAACCGTCGATGTCGACCTGCTCGACGCTCTCGACGTCGCACAGGGCCGAAGCCTCGACCAGGCTTCCCTGGCCGAGATCAAGGCACTGCACGGTGCTCTGGGCGAGGCCGGGGATGAACCGGCTGATCACGATGCCTTCCTCGACAGAGTCGAAACCGAATACCTGAGGTTCTTCACGGCAAAGGGCAAGGAGACGGGTGAGCTGCGCAGACTCACCGAAGAACTCCCCGGTGCCGAAGAGCAGCATCGTGAACTGAAGGCTCGCAGCGCCGATATGGACGGGCTCGTCGACCGGCATGCTCGAGCAACCGAGCGGCTGACGAATGGGCGTGCTCAGCTGGAATTGGCCGTGACCGAACGCGAAGACGCCGAACAGGCCGTGCGGTCCGTGTCCGGGCTCAAGACCGAACTCGATCGAGCTCTTGAACGCGCGGGCGTTGCACAGAGGGAACGTCAGCGCGCCGAGGAGGCGCGAGACCGACGCCGGGCACTCATCACCGAGGTCGCCGCGGCCGAAGAGTCGGTGAAGACTGCCGACGATGCGCTCGAGAAGGTCACGACCGCACAGCAGGAAGAGGACGCGTGTCTCGCCGCGGCGCAGAAGAGCCTCGAAGCCAAACAGACCGCACTCCTCAGCGCTCAGGACGAAGCGAAGACCGCTGCCGCCGATCTCGCTCGGGCCCGCGCACGCAGAGAGGTCGACACTCTGCGGAAGAGGCTGGCCGACATCCGCGACCAGGAACGCAGAGCAGCCGAGGCGAAAGCGACGATCGGTTCGATCACCGTGACCGCGAAAGACGTGGAGAAACTCGGAGGACTGTTCACCGAGCTGCGCATTGCACAGAACGCGAAGACTGCGGCCGCCGCACAGATCGTCGCCCGCCGCCTCGGCGATACCGCCGTGAGCATCGACGGATCCGATGTGGCCAAGGGGTCCGCCGAGGAATTCGCTGTCACCTCGGACCTGCAGATCCTCGTCGACTCCGTCGTTGACATCACCGTGCGTCCGGGACAGTCACCGACCGAACTCGACCGGGCCCTCGACTCCGCGCAGACCCTTCTCGACGCGGAACTCGACCGTCTCGGCGTGACCACCCTTGCACAGGCACGCGAACGCAGCGAGGTGCGCACCGATGCCGAGGCCGTGCTGGCTGAAGCCTCATCGACTCTGCGGGTGCTCATCGGCGACGACGACCGGGACGAGCTCGACGCCGCGCTCACCCGAGCCGAACACTTGGCGGAGGACCCGGCCGATACGAGCGGAACCGCCGCATCGATCGACGACCTCGAAGCACTGGTCGAATCGACGTCAGCAGCCGTTGACGATGCGAACGCGCAGGTCGAGACGGCCAGGACCGCGATCGAACGTATTCGCACTGACCGGGATGAGGCACGTGTGGCAGCCGTGCGTGCACAGTCGACGCGCGAACAAGCGGCGACGACGCTGCAGAACCTCAGCACCCGCCTGAGCACGGACAGGGAAGCGAACTCCGATGAGTCCCTCGACGAAGCACTGACCGCTGCCACGGCGACACTGACCCAGCTGGAAGACGAAGCCGCTGCCGCACGCTCCGCCTACGAGGCCGCCGACCCCGAGACTCTTGAGATGCGACTGCAGAACGCTCTCCAGCTCGTCGACAGCAAACAGAAGCAGCAGGAGAAGGACCGGCAGGAGGTCGATCAACTCTCGGCTCTCATCGATGATCGTGCGGCCGAGGGCATCTACGACAAGCTCAAAGCTGCAGAGCAGAACGTGGAGTCCATCCGGTCGAAGCAGGCTCGCATGCAGCGGCAGGCAAATGCGATCCGGCTGCTGCGCGACACCGTGCTCGCACACAAGGAAGAGGCTCAGCGGAGGTACGTCGCCCCGTTCAAGGAGGCGATCGAGAAGCTGGGTAGGGTGATCTTCGGGCAGGGACTGTCGGTGGAGATCTCCGAGAACCTCGAAATCGTCTCCCGCACGCTCGACGGACGCACCGTGGCCTTCGACGCGCTCTCGGGTGGGACGAAGGAACAGCTGGCGCTCATCGGCCGACTCGCCGTCGCCACTCTCCTCGATGCGGAAGCCGGAGCACCGGTCATCCTCGACGATGCCTTCGGCTTCTCCGATGAGCAGCGCCTGGCCGCCCTCAACGTCATCCTCGGCAATGTCGGCCGCACGGCTCAGGTCATCCTGCTCACCTGTCAGCCCGACCGCTTCGCTTCCATCGGCGGCGCCGAAACCGTCAGCCTGAGCTGAATCACAGCGTCCCGCCTCGGCAAACTGCCGGTGATCCGGGCGCGCAGACCACAATTCGTCCCCTGCATCTGTTTCGATCCAGATGCAGGGGACGCGATGAGAACGGGCAGTGCACCTAATGTGGGAGCACCTGCGCCGAACGTGATGCGATGAGCAGGCCAGGCTCCATTGCGGAGGCGCCGCCGGCAGAATTCCTCGGCGAGAAGCCGAAGGAGCATGGATGCTGCCTTCAGTCGGCGGGAGTGGCCGCCCGCTTCGCCGCTTGGGCGGCTTCGACGGCATCGGCGCGGATGGTCCGTCGCAGAATCTTACCGGAACTCGTCTTCGGCAGCTGATCGATGAACGTCACTTGGTGCGGAGCCTTATAGGAAGCGAGCTTCTGCCGGCAGAATGACATGATCTCCTCAGCGGTCGCCTCGGCGCCGGGCTGCAGGGTGACGAAAGCCGACACATCCTCGCCGCGGTAGTCATCGGGGATGCCCACGACAGCTGCCTCCTGGACGGCCGGGTGCATGTAGAGCACATCCTCCACTTCACGCGGCCAGACCTTGAAGCCGGAGGCATTGATCATGTCCTTCTTCCGGTCGACGATGAACAGCCACCCATCTTCATTCATGAACCCGACATCGCCGGTGTGCAGCTCGCCGTTCGGGATCTGCTCGGCGGTGGCCTGCGGGTTGTTGAGGTAGCTGGAGACCACCTGCGGTCCGGAGATCGCAACCTCTCCGACCTCCCCGGGGCCTACGGGCTGACCGTCGTCATTGAGGATGCGGATCATCACATCAGGCTGCGGCAGACCGCAGGCGAGGTTCCCGCTGTCCGGGTCGACCGGGGCCTGGAATCCATGCGGCACGGTGGCGACCTGAGCGCAGGTCTCCGACAGGCCGTAGCCCTGACCGACATAGATCTCGGCACGCTCTTCGAACTTGTTGACCAGTCCTTCTGGCAGTGGTGCGCCGCCGGACATGAGGGACTTGAAGGATGCGAACTTCTCGGCGCTGAAGTCGGGGTGCGCCATCATCGCCGTATATATCGTGGCAGGGCCGGCCATGTACGCAGGCTTCTCCCGATCACACAGAGCGATGAGCGAACCGGGCTCGAAACGATAGTTGAGGATGAGCCGGGCACCACCGGCCACGGCCGCAAGGAACTGACAGATGAATCCGGTGATGTGGAACAGGGGAGCCAGTGAGACATAGCCGTCGCCAGGGCCCAGGACCGGGTTGCGCAGGCAGTAACGCGAGTTACTCGAGATATTCGCATGAGTCGCCGCCGCTCCCTTCGACCGTCCCGAGGTGCCGGAGGTGTAGGCGATGAGACCGAGGTCCGAAGGAGCAGGGGAGTGCGGGGTGAAATCGGTATCGAGGTTGCCCTCCACAGCCTCTGCGAATGCAAAACGTCCTTCGGCCTGCGGCAGGTCCTCGAAGCGCGGCAGCTTGTCGAACATCGCATAGATCGCATCAGGGCCATCCGTCTGGAAGCTCCGGTCATCATTGAGCACAACCAGCGGCAGGTCCGACGTATAGTCCTTGACCCGGTCGAGATAGGCTGCCTGAGAGACGATGAGCCCCTTGACTTCGGAATCGGCGAAGATGTGCTCGAGCTCGCCGCGGTACATGGGGTTGAGGGGGACGACGGTGCCTCCGGCCTTCCAGATCCCATAGGTGGAGATCACGAACGCGGGGGTGTTCTGATCATAGATGCCGATACGGTCGCCGGGCTTGATCCCGTGGGCCGAGAGGAAGGCAGCGAAAGCTGTCGACCACCGGTCGAACTCCGCCCAGGTCAGGGTGAATCCGTAGTAGCTGATGCCCTCCTCGTCGCCACGGGCGTCGACCGTGTCAGCCAGATCGGCCAAGGGCGTGGAATCCGGCAGCACATAGGGCTCCTGAGCGAGATCGCCCAAGGTGGTGATCCATGGGCGATCCTCAAACCAATTGTTCGTCATTGAACGTCCTTTCGCAGGCTGTACCGGGCCCGTGCACACTGGTGCGGGCCCGGTGGGGTCTCACTGTATCGCGGAAGAGCCGACCTCAGGCGCGGTATTTCCTGATCTCATTGCGGGCGATGGAGCGCTTGTGCACTTCATCCGGTCCATCGGCCAGGCGCAGGGTGCGCATATGCGCCCACATCCGGGCCAGTGGGAAGTCCTCGGTGACTCCGCCGCCGCCGTGGACCTGAACCGCCCGATCGATGACCTTCAGCGCCATCGTGGGTGCGACGACCTTGATCTCAGCGATCTCGTTCTTCGCCACCTTGTTGCCGTACTTGTCCATCATGTCCGCGGCGTGCAGGGTCAGCAGCCGCGCCTGATCGATTTCGATCCGGGACTCGGCGATCCAGTCCTGGATGTTCGCCCGATTCGACAGCTTCTCACCGAATGTCACGCGAGATTCTGCGCGCTTGACCATGAGTTCGAGCGCCCGCTCGGCGGCTCCGATGGCACGCATGCAGTGGTGGATGCGGCCCGGGCCCAGGCGCGCCTGACTGATGGCGAAGCCTTCGCCCTCACCCTTGAGAATGTCCTTGAACGGCACGAGCACGTTCTCGAAGACGATCTCGGCATGGCCCTCCCGGTCGGCGTAGCCGTACACGGGCAGGTTGCGCACGACGGTGACTCCGGCGGCATCGATCGGCACGACGAGCATCGACTGCTGGCGGTGCACCGCGGCGGTGGGATCGGTCTTGCCCATGACGATGAGCACTCGGCAGTTCGGATGCATCGCGTTCGACGCAAACCACTTGCGGCCGTTGAGCACGAATCCGTCGTCGGTGCGCTCCATGCTCATCTCGACGTTCGTCGCATCGGAGCTGGCCACGGCCGGCTCCGTCATCGCAAACGCCGAAGCGATCTCACCCTCAAGCAGGGGCCCCAGGTACTTCTCCTTGTGCTCATCCGTGCCGAAGACCGTGAAGACCTCCATATTGCCGGTGTCCGGCGCATTGCAGTTGATCGCTTCCGGGGCGATCTCCAGGCTGCGCCCGGTTATCTCGGCCAATGGAGCGTAATCGAGGTTCGTCAGCCCGGGCCCCCATTCCGGGTGCGGGTGGAAGAGGTTCCACAGTCCCTGCTTCTTCGCTTCGGCTTTGAGGTCTTCGAGGATCTGCGGCTGCGTGTGGGGACTGGCCGCCGCGGCCATCTGCTCGGCATAGACCGGTTCGGCCGGGTAGACGAATTCGTCCATGAAGGCGTTCAGACGCTCCTGATACTCGCGTCCGCGTTCGCTGATTTCCAACACGTGGGCTCCTTGCTTCTCGGTGGGTCTCACACTGCTGTGAGGTCTGGTCTCAGGCGAGTCTGACTCGCTGGTGAGGCTCGGTGTCACAGTTCGCTGAGTCGGGATTGGTATCGGGACATTCCGCGCAGCCAGCGGTCGTAGTCGCTGCCCTTCATCCGGTACATCTCGAGCACTTCGGGATGCGGCAGGATGAGGAACTGCTCGTTCTCGACAGCGTCGAGGACGATGGCGGCCACCTCGGCGGGCTCCAGGACGGTCCCGGCTGAGGTCACGGCCTTCTGGGCGGCGCCACCGGCGGATCCGGCGTCGTCGAGCAGATTCGTGTTCACTCCCATCGGGCAGACCACCGAGGCGCGGATGCCGTCGTCGCGATAGGTCATAGCCAACCATTCCGCGAATCCGACCGACGCATGCTTGGTCACCGAATACGCGGCCGAGCCGATCTGCGTGAGCAGCCCTGCCGCCGAAGCGGTGGCGACGAAATACCCGGAACCGGCCTCCTGCCAGCGGGGGACGAGTGCCTGCGCGGCGCGGACATGGGCGCGCATGTTGACGTCGATGATCATGTCCCAGTCCGCGTCGGATTCTCCGAGCATCGCCGGACCGATGATTCCGGCATTGGCGAAGTACAGATCGATCCCGCCGAGGCGGTCGTCGGCAGATTCGATGAGCGCACCGATTCCTTCGACCGATGACACGTCCCCTGCCCACGCGAATGCCGAGGTGCCGAGTAAGGCGGCGGTGTCGCCGACAGTGGGGGAGAGGTCCGCGAGGACGACTGACGCACCGCGTTCGATGAGCTCGGCGGCCAAAGCGGCGCCGATTCCTCCGGCGGCCCCGGTGACCACTGCACGTTTGCCGGCCAGGGGCGAGGTCATGATCTCTCCAACAGGTCGAGGGCTTGGCGAGCGAGGTCTTCGACTCCGGCTCCGGCCTCTTCCGGGTCGAGATCGAGGTCGCCCATCTTTCCTGTCGCCAGTCGCGTGTAGACGCCTTCACGGATGCAGGCCAGTTTCCACATCGCGAAGGCCGAGTAGTAGCTGACATCGTGGACTTCGTGACCGCTGACTTCCTGGTAGCGGTCGATGAGTTCGTCTGTGGAAGGGAATCCGTCATCGGTTCGGGGCACCCAGATGCTGGTGTACTGCTCGGGCACCGTGAGCATGGCGACGAAATAGCCGAGGTCGGTGAGCACCTCGCCGATGGCGGTCAGCTCCCAGTCGACGACTGCATTGACCGACCCCGAGGGGGCGAAGATCATATTGTTCGGTTTGAAGTCCCCGTGCGCGATTCCCACAGGCGATCCCGCAGGGTCGGGCATGGCCTCGCGGAGGACATCGTGGACCTCATGGATGATCGGAGTCTCGCGCATCGCGATCTTCTCGACCTGCCCGATCCAACGGCGCAGCTGTCGGTCGATGAGTCCGCCGGGTCGACGCAGATCGGACAATCCGACAGCATCGACGTCGACGGAATGGATCGCCGCCAGCGCGTCGACCATGCCGAATGCACAGTCGCGGCGGTTCGCAGGTGGGATGGACTCCCACTCAGTGGGAGTGTTGATCGGGAATCCCGGGCAGTGGTCCATGAATACGAAGGGCACGTCGAGGACCTCGGGGTCGTCGACGATGTCGAGGACGGTCGGCACCGGAACGTCACTGTCATTGAGCGCTGCCATGATCCTGCCCTCACGGGCGACGTTGTGAGCGCTGCCGCCCTCGTGGCCCAGGGGCGGGCGGCGCAGGACCCAGCGTGGGCTGCCGTCGACGAGGATGGTGAACGTCAGATTCGACCGACCGACCGACATCACTTCGACATCGAAATCGCTGATCCCGAATCTCCGCTCGATCCATATGCCGATGCTGTCCGCATCGAACCCTGCCGGTGATTGTGTCATCCTTGACCTTCCCGAGTGAACAGTCGTTCAGTAGAGTTCACAGTATTCATCCCGAGCAGGTCAGTCAAGCCGCAAGAGTGATCACGGTCATAGCCGCTCGGTGTGATAGAGGTGAGAAGACCGCCGACACCGGAGCTCGAGTGTTCCGTGTGCGTCACAACGATAGCGAGGAAACAATGAAAGCCATTCGCGTCACCGCTCTGAGCGGCCCCGATGATGTGGAGCACCTCGATGTGGAGCGCCCGTCGCCGGGGCCCGGTCAGGTGCTCATCAAGGTCGCATTCGCCGGAGTGACGTTCCCCGAGGTGCTGCAGACCCGCGGGATGTACCAGGTCAAGCACGACCTACCCTTCACCTTAGGTTCCGAAGCCTCCGGTGTCGTCGCCGAGGTGGGCCCGGACTCCAGCTACTCTGTCGGGGACCGCGTTGCTGCGATCACCGGAAAGGGAACCTTCGCCGAATACCTCGTCGCCGGTGACGAGGCCACCGTGAAGGTCCCGGATTCGGTCTCCCTGGCCGATGCCGCAGGCATGCCGATGAACGTGCTCACCGCTGACTTCGCACTGCGGGTGCGCGCGAATGCTCAGCCGGGCCAGAGCCTCCTCGTCCACGGAGCCGCAGGCGGCCTCGGTTCGGCCGCAGTGCAGCTGGGCTTGGCGATGGGCCTCGAAGTCATCGCCGTCGTCTCGACCGAGGCGAAGGCCGAAGCCGTTCGTGAGATCGGCGCGACGCATGTCGTCCTCGCCGACGGCTTCAAAGATGCGACGAAGGAGATCTGTCCGGGCGGCGTCGACTTCGTTTTCGACCCCGTCGGCGGCGACCGATTCACCGATTCGACGCGAGTACTCGCTCCCTTCGGGCGGCTCCTCGTCCTCGGCTTCACTGCCGGTGAGATCCCCTCGATCAAGGTCAATCGCCTGCTGCTGAAGAACATCTCCGTCGACGGCGTCGCGTGGGGCGCGGCGGCCTGGGGTCACCCGGACTATATCCACGAGCAGTGGGACGCCGTCCTCGACCACGTTGCTGCAGGTGACCTCAACCCGCGCATCCACGCGAACTACCCGCTGGCCGAGGCTTCCTCGGCGATCAAGGAGCTCGACGCCCGTTCCGTGATGGGCAAGGTCCTCCTCGAAGTCGCCGGCGAGTAGCCGCGGGCATCATCACCTCTTGCGGTGGCGCTTGGCGATATCGCGTCCGATGAGTTCCTTCATCACTTCGTTCGCTCCGCCGAAGATCGCCTGGATACGGTTGTCCTTGTAGGCGCGAGCGATGGGGAACTCAAGCATGTAGCCGTAGCCGCCGAAGAGCTGCAGGCAGCGATTGACGACCTCGATCTCGAGGTCCGAACCCAAGTACTTCGCCTTAGCGGCGTCGACTGCGGTGAGTTCGCCCTCGTTGAGTGCCAGGACGCATCGGTCGACGAACGCCTCCAGCGCGTCGACGCGAGTTTCAAGCTCGGCGAGTTCGAAACGGGTGTTCTGGAAGTCGCCGACGGTCTGACCGAAAGCGGGGCGGTCGAAGACGTATTCGGCCGTCCATTCCAGCGCCGCGCGCGCCGATGCCAGGGTTCCCGATCCGATGAGGAGGCGTTCGGTGGGAAGGTTGACCATGAGGTGGATGAACCCCTGATCGAGTTCGCCGAGGAGGGCATCGGCCGGCACCCGGACGTCGGTGAACGAGAGTTCGGCGGTGTCCTGGGCGTCCAGGCCGAGTTTTCTCAGTTTGCGGCCCTTCTCGAACCCAGGTGTGCCGGCATCGACGATGAACAGCGAAGTGCCCTGAGATGCCTTCGCCTCCGGGTTCGTGCGGGCGACGACGATAACGAAATCACAGTGGATGCCGTTGGTGATGAAGGTCTTTGCGCCGTTGATGATCCAATCGTCGCCGTCGCGGACGGCCTTCGTGGTGATGCCCTGCAAATCCGAACCGGCATCCGGTTCGGTCATGGCGATCGCCCCGATCATCGCGCCCGAAGTCAAGCCCCGCAGATACTTCTCTTTCTGCCCCCGAGTGCCCAACTCCATGAGATAGCCGGGAACGATTCCGTCGGAAACGCCCCAGCCGCTCGTGGCCGCACCGACCCCACGACGGGCGATCTCTTCGGCTCGCACCATCTCGAACCGGAAGTCGGAGACGCCGCCACCGCCGAACTCCTCGGGGATGGCCAGGCCGATGATGCCCGACTGCGCTGCCTTGCGCCACATCTCCCGATCGACGAGGTGGTTCTCCTCCCATTCCTCGAAGCGGGGGACGACTTCGCGGTCGAGGAACGCTGCGACCGATCCTCGGAATGCCTCGTGATCCTCGTTGTACAGATTCCTCTTCATCGATTGCGTCCTCTTCTCAAGCAGTGGTTGCCGCTGGACGGGCAGACAAGCCGATCCTCGGGCCGCGGCAATGTGTGTGCCCGATCACTGAGCATGCGTTCAGTCTGGCATTCGCCTGAAAAACAGTCAATACAGACTGGATCTGTGAGATAGTCGGAAGCAGCCCGGTTCGACCGCAGGGCTGCGGTGTCGAACTGCTTCAGAACCGAACGTGGCAGAAGGGGAAGCGATGGATGTCGGCAACCAGGCCGAACGCACTGCACGCTCACGCGACCTCATTCTCGATGCCACGATCGAATGCCTGCTGCGCGAAGGATATTCGGCGACGACGACGGTGAGAGTCCAGTCGATCGCGGGGGTGACCAGAGGACGTCTGCTCCACCATTTTCCCTCGAAGCAGGATCTGCTCACGGCCGCGGTCAGCCGCCTCGGCGAACAGAGACTCAGCCGACCTCTGGAGGACCACGACGACGAATTCGGTCGGATGCTGGAAGCGGAACGACCCGACGCCGCCGACGCCGAGGCCAGGAGCGATTGGGCGATTCGGACCCTGTGGACGGGGCTGATGCACGGCAGCTTCTTCTCCGCTCTCGAACTGTGGACGGCTTCGCGCACCGACGATGAACTGGCCGTGAACGTTCGTGAGCACGAGAAGATCGTCCTCGACCGCGTCAGGGACAACGCCCGTGAGCTCTTCGGACCGGCGGTCACGCGGAACCCGGAGTTCGATGAGGTCTTCACGATGATCTTCGCGAGCATGCGCGGAATGGCCGTGACCTACACCTTCTCCCGGCGTGACCCGCATCGAGAGCCGATGCTCGCCACCTGGCAGAGGACCGCGCGAGCCCTGATCCTGGGCGCCGCACCTGACTGACGCCCGCCAGCACAGAAAATCGCCGACTGCAGGATGAGAGTTCGTTCTGCAGTCGGCGGTCTGTTCCCGGCGCCGGGAACAGATCAGTCGTCTGGTCGCGGTTCGAGAGCAGAATGGGTCATTTCGTGTCGCTGACGAGCTCCGATTCGTCGAGGATGACGTCCGCGCCGGTCTCGGGGAGGCCGCAGCCGCGCAGCGAGGCACCGTTCGTCTCCTTCATGAAGATCGTGGCAATCAAACCGATCGCGCACGCAGCCATGACGAGGTAGGCGGGAACGATGGTGTTTCCCGTTGCGCCGATGAGTCCATCGCTGATCGAGGGGGCAGTTCCGCCGAACAGTGCGGTGGAGACGTTGTAGGCGATCGCGAAGCCGGCAAAGCGCACCGGTCCGGGGAACATTGCCGGGAACGTCGCCGAGATCGTCGAGATCTGTGGAATGTAGAGGATGCCGAGGACAGCCAGTCCGATAAGCGCCCAGACGAAGCCGTTGGCCATGAGCATGAACATCGGAATCGCCGCGACGAAGAGGCTGATGAGTGAGAAGTACCAGACCGGCTTGCGTCCGACCTTGTCCGAAATCATTCCGCCGAACGGGATGAGGATCATCATGAATGCCTGGGCGAGGAACATCACGGTCAATGACGCGTTCGGACTCATGCCGACCGGGTTCTGCAGGTAGGTGGGCATGTAGGACAGCAGCGTGTAGTTGACCACGTTGACCGCGACGACCATACCGCCGAGGACGAGCAGCTGCCTCTTGTAGTTCGCGAACAGAGTCGCGAAGACTTCCTTGACGGACTTGCCTTGATCGCTGTTGTCCAGCTCTTCATAGACAGGTGATTCGTCGAGCTGTGAGCGCAGGTACAGGCCGACGACGCCGAGCACACCGGCGAAGACGAACGGAATCCGCCACGCCCAGTCCGTCATCGTCTGTTCGCCGAGTCCGAGCTGCAGAAGGAGGACGAAGAGCGAACCGGCAGCCATTCCGGCCAGGGTGCCGAATTCGAGGAAGCTGCCGAAGAATCCGCGCCGGTTGTCCGGGGCGTATTCGGCCATGAAGGTGGCGGCACCACCATATTCACCGCCGGAGGAGAAGCCCTGGATGACGCGGAGCAGGACGAGGATGATTGGTGCGGCGACGCCGATCGTGGCGTAGGACGGCAGCAGCGCGATGCAGAAGGTGGAACCGGCCATGAGCAGAATCGTCAGCGTCAGTACGCGTTTGCGGCCGAGGCGATCGCCCATCGGTCCCCAGACGATTCCGCCGAGGGGACGGAAGACGAAGGACACGGCGAACGTCAGCAGCGCCATCAGCTGAGCATGCTCGCCGGGGAAGAAGTGTTGGGCGAGATAGGTGACCGAGACGGCGTAGAGACCGTAGTCAAACCACTCGGTCGCATTGCCCAGCGCTGAGGCGGCGACGGCCTTGCGGACGGTCTTGAGATCGGGGATGGGCGGGGATGCCGGTGCCTGCGCACCATGGGTATTGGAGTTGCTCACGTTCTCCTCCGTTCGTGCGGGCCGCCGAGCAGTCGGCCCCGCAATAGAAGTGCGTAGTCACGCTACGAGCATGAGCTGAACGCTGCAACGCCGGAAGCGCGTCAAACCATCGGCGTGTCCCTTCAGATGTTCTCGCCCTTTAGGGCTCTCACCTGCGATGAGGATCGCTGTAGGGAGTTGATGGCGACAAGGTTCCATTCACAGGAGATGTTCCGGATATCGTTATCTCGAGTCGGTGGACAGTTAACTTTCCCGCTGACAAGTGCCCTTTCCGCCGCGTAATGCTGAGCGCCGGCAGCATGATCGCGGCAGGTCCCGTTGAACGGATGACGTTGCCCGATCCGACGAAGAGACTCGCGCCGAGGGTGATCATGGTGATGTGCCGTTTGCGCAGTTTCGCGGCCTTCCCGCGGCGGTCATAGCCATCAGCGATGATCTGCCGCTGTCGCTGCTCATCAGCATCGGATTCCTGGTCCTCACCATGACCTTCGTCGCCACTACGACGGACTCGATGTCCTTTGCGATGTCGCAGTCGTGCATGACCAGCGGAGAGCCCTCACCGAAGCTGAGGGCTACGTGGGCGCTGCTCATCGGAATCACCGCAGCAGTGCTCATCAGCCTCGGCGACGGAGGCGTCGACGCTCTGCAGTAGGCGATCGTCATCACGGCTGTGCCGGTCGGTTTTGTCATGCTGCCCGCACTGGTGGCCGCCCCACTCTGCGTCCGGCAGATGGCCAGGGAACAGAGGGTGTGACATCGGCCGAGCGCTGGTGACGAGACCAGCGCTCGGCACTCAGCTGTGGTGGGGTCCGTCCTCGCTGATCCAGATCCAGCCGTGAGGCAGCGGCGCCCAGGCCGCCACCTCACGCCCGGACTTCGAGGAATCGGCGAGCACAACGACGCTGCGTGCGTGTTCGGCGACGAGCTCCTTCGTCCGGGCCTCGTCGAGGGTGGGCTCGCCCAGCCCGCGTGAGAGGTCGACAGCATCAGCCCCGAGAAAGGCCACATCGACGTGTGTGCGGCCGAGGGCATGATCGCTCAGTGCCCCCGTCGTCCCATGGGACATCGTTGAGACCTCTCCGCCGACCATGATCACCCTCGGGCCCGCAGGATGGGCCAGCGCGAGGGCGATCTCGAGGCCGCGGGTGATGACCGTGAGATCGTCACGGTCTCGGATCCGTTCGGCCAGGCGTGCGGTCGTCGACCCGGCATCGATGAAGATCGTGCGCACCCCCTCGCCGAGGTGGTCCAGGCCGGCCGCGGCGATCGCGTCCTTCGCCTCGGCGTTGGTCTCCATCCTCTGCCCCAGCGGCGGTTCGACGAAGCCGGCCGCCGTAGCTCCGCCGATGGTGCGGATGACCTCTCCGGCCTCGGCGAGGTCGCGCAGGTCGCGGCGGATCGTGGATTCGGAGGTCTCGAGTTCTTCGGCCAGCCGAGTGATCGTCCACGTCCCGGTCTTGAGCAGCGACAGGATGTCCTTACGCCGCTTCTGCGTGACCGTACGGATGGCCATGGCCAGATCCTCTCTCTCATTCGACCGGACTGACGCCGGCTCACAGGTCCCCGCTGGTATTCGGGCCGAACTCGAGCCGGTCTCAGCGAGGCAGGTACTCCGCGCGGATGCCGTCGACGAACGGAGCGTATCCGATGGCCGCACGGTAGGCCGAGCGCATGGTGCCTGCATCGGCGATTCCCTGACCAGCGATGTCGAAGGCTGTGCCGTGATCGACGGAGGTGCGCAGGATAGGCAGGCCGACGGTGACGGAGATGGTGCCGTCGAAGTCGAAGGTCTTCGACGCGATGTGCCCCTGATCGTGGTACTGAGAGAGGATTCCGTCATAGCGGCCGGTCAGCCCCTGGTGGAAGACGGAATCCGCCGGGATCGGTCCGGCGACTTGGAAGTCGCCACCCACATTGACCTTGTCCACGGCCGGGCGGAGGATCTCGATCTCCTCGTCGCCGAAGGCACCGTTCTCGCCACCGTGGGGGTTGAGCGCGGCGACGGCCAGCCTCGGCGAGGCGACGCCGTAGAGCTGGAGGGCACGGTGGGCGCGTTCGATGGAGTCGACCTGTGTGTCCACGCTCAGGGCGTCGAGAGCCTTGCGCAGGGACATATGGCGGGTGGCGAAGAAGATCTGGAGTCTGTGGTCGGGGACCTTCGTGTTCTCCACGACGAACATTGTGTCCTGCTTCGTCACTCCGGTCAGCTCACCGAGCATCTCGGTGTGCCCGAGGTGCTGCGAACCGGACTGCCATACGGCTTCCTTGTTGATGGGGCCGGTGACGATGCCGGCGACCTGCTGATCCATGGCCGCCTTGGTGGCGAGCTCGATCGCGGCCACCGAAGCCTTGCCGGCGCGGGCATCGACGACTCCCCAGTCGGGAAGGTCATCCCCGAGAACGCCGATATCGAAGACGTCGATGACGCCTTCACCGGCCGACGGGGTCGACCATTCGGAGATGGAGCGCAGTTCGACGTCAAGGCCGAGGACGTCGACGGCACGTTTCATCACGGCCAGATCCGCCACAGCGATTCCATGCTGATCGTCTCCGGCGGCGAACTCCGCAAGCACCGTGGCGGTGATCTCCGGTCCGATTCCGACCGGGTCACCCACGGTCACGGCGAGTGCTGGTGCTGTCATTTCTGTCTCCTCAGATGGTTCGGGTGTTTGTCGGTGGGGTGCTGAGTTCGTCTCTGCTGCTTCAGTCTCGCCTGACGCGGGCAGTGGTCGAGAGGAATTCGAGGCATTCGACAGCGGTGCCGGCGTCTCCGATGAGCCCGCCCTTCGTGACGATCGGAAGACCATCGGCGCTCCCGCCGACGAGGCGACCACCCACGGCCAGCGGCACGATCTCCTTGTCGATCTCCATACCCAGCGCGCCGAGCTCGCGCATCACCGTGGCGGTGACGTCCCCTCCGGTGGTGTAGAGGCCGGAGACCGGCAGTGCGGACATGACTGCCGAGGCGATCAGTGCCAGGCGCTGTGTCGTCTGTTCGGATTCCGCATCGGTGAGTTCCCGCAGATCATTGGTTTCGAGGACGGTGGCGATGATGATCGCCCGCGCCGAGGCGGTCCGATCGATGACGGCGAGCGTGGCCTCGACATCGGGCAGGCCCGCATCGTCCAGCGGGGCACGGAGGACCGTGACCATGGGGTCCTCGGCCAACGCAGCAAGTTGGGACCGGGTGACCTCTGTCGCCGATCCCGAAATGCCGAGCAGGACGCTGTCGGTCCGAGCAGGCAGCCTGGACAAGGCCAGGGCGAGGCTGCCGGGTCCCGGATCGATGCTCACCCAGTCCAACTGCTCACCGTCGGCCAGACCTGCGAGGTTCCGGGTATCAGGGTCGGCTGCCTCGGCGAGGTTCCGGCCGATCTCAGCGATGACAGAGCCGACGAGGTCGATGTGGTCATTGGTCAGGGCATCGGCGACGAGCACTTCCGCGCCTCCACCGATGGCTTCGAGCACGGCGGCGCGGACGGCCCCACGGCCGGCCAGCACCGTGGCGATATCGATGAGACGGCAGTCGAGGTCCGCACCGGCGGCAAGGATCTCCTCGATGACGGAGGTACGCATGGGGGAGCGGACGTCGTGGGCGAGCTCGGTGTGTTCGAGCAGTCGGCCGCCCAGCAGCTGTCGCCCCTGCACGGTGGTTCTGCCCGCGGCAGGGAACGCCGGCACGCACAGGCCCAGTACGCGATGCTGCGGACCATCGGTCGCTGCGAGAGACCGTCTGCGGGCCGAGATGGCGGCGGCCGCGGCGGGCCCGACATTCCCACGCAGAGTGGTGTCGATTCGGCATGCCACGAGGTCGACGGCACCCGCGGCGTCGATGAGATCGGTGTAGAGCTCGCTTGCCTGATGTGCGGTCATGTGCCGGGAGTCGGTGTTGACGACGACCGCGTCGAAGTCATCGAGCAGACTGCTGATGTCGATGTTGCCGGCCGGTCCGGTACTGGTGACAGTGATCGTCCGCAGTCCCGCCTCGGCGAACAGGGCTCCGCAGGCATTGCCGCCGGTGAGGTCGTCGGCGACGATGAGGATGCGCGGACTCGCCGGTGCCGAGGCGGCAGGTGCGGTCGGGCTGGAGTCGGTCATACGAGAGGAGCTCATACGACCAAGTCGAGCACGAACAGGAGCGGAAGGGAACAGATCCACACGGCCGTGGTGATTCCTGACCAGCCCTTGATGGCGTTGATTCCGTCGAGGCCGGCGAACCGGGTGACGACCCAGAAGTAGGAGTCGTTGAAATACGAGAAGACCATCGAACCGGCAGTGCAGGCCATCACGGCCACGAGCGGATCGAGTCCCAGCGGGGCGATGAGAGGAGCCGTCACCGAAGCGGCGGTGATCATCGCGACCGTGCCCGATCCTTGGGCCAGGCGGACGAGCGAGGCGATGAGGAACGGGACGAGGAGCGCCGGCAGGCTGATCGAAGCGATCGCCTCGGCGAGGGCGTCACCGACACCCGATTCGCGCAGCACGAGGCCGAAGCTGCCGCCGGCGCCGGTGATGAGCAGGATGAGTCCGGCCGAGGCTGCACCGTCGGCCAGCCAGCTCTGCACCTGGTTGCGCGGGGTCACGCGGGGCAGCAGCGTGTAGACGGCGAGGATGAGACCGATGATGAGGGCGACGACAGGGTTGCCGAGGAAGGCCAGAGGTGCGACCCAGGCGGAGGGTTCGTAGGCGTCCCCGGCGAGTTCGCCCTGAGCGTTCCTGTCGATCGCGGTGCTCACGGTGTTGGCGACGATGAGCAGGAGCGGGACGATGAGCGGAAGGAAGCCGAGGAAGGCACCGGGGTTCTTCGACGAGTTGGGCGCGATATCGGTTCCGGCAGAGTCTCCGCTTTCGGCTGTGAGGACGCTGCCGCCGGCCGAACCTGATGAGGTTTCGACGACCGCCTCGGTGTAGACGTCATGCTTGACCTGGGCGTTGAGGACCGGTTCGAGCTTCGGACCGATCCAACGGGCGTAGACGACGACAACGGGCAGAAGGACGATGGTGAAGACGATGCCGGCCAGGATGACGGCACCGATATCGGCACCGAGGATGCCGGTGGCCGCCAGCGGGCCAGGCGTCGGCGGCACCATATGGTGGGTCAGCGTCATTCCGCAGCCGAGAGCGAGAGCGAGCGTGACATAGCCGCCCTTCTTCACGCGGGCGATTGAGCGGGCCAGCGGGTTCATGATGACGTATCCGGAGTCGCAGAAGACCGGGATGGAGACGAGGGAGCCGACGGTGCCCATCGCCCAGGGCTCACGGCCTTTGCCGAAGGCGCGCAGGAAGGCTCGGGCCAGGGAGTCGGCGGCACCGGAGACTTCGAGGATCTTGCCGATGCCGACACCGAGTCCGATGACGATGCCGATGCTGGCCAGGGTGTCGCCGAAGCCCGTGGTGATGGAGTCGACGATCGAGAGCAGGTCCTGGCCGGCGACGATGCCGGTGACGACCGCTGCCAGGAGGAGAGCGATGAAGGCGTCGAGCCGGGTCGCTAGCACGATGACGACGATCGTCGCGATTCCGGCGACCAACGCCAGGATGAGTTGCAGGTCCATTAGGTCCTCCGCAGTGAGGCCGGCTCAGGGAGCCAGAGTGTGTGGTTCTCAACGGCTTCGACCTGACGTGTGATGCCCGTGGGGCTGTCGACGATCAGTATCGAAGTTGAACAGTATGAGCAAGTATGTGTCATAACTGCGCATTTATGCAATGTTGAGTTCTGGGTCAGCTGGTGTGGAAGTGTGTGGCATCACTCTTGCTTTATACCCCCTAGGGGTATATGTTGATGGCATGGACAAACAGCAGAATCATCAGCATGTGCAACCCGCCGACACGGGCCATTCCGCACACACTGAGACCATGGATCACTCTGATCACACTCATCATGACCACGGCGGTCATGGTGGGCACTCCGGCCATTCGGGCCACATGGGGCATGCGGGCCACGGTGATCACGTCGCGCAGTTCCGCCGCCTGTTCTGGATCATGCTCGTCATCGCCGTGCCCGTCGTCGCATTCAGTCCGATGTTCGGCCACCTCGTCGGCTATGAGATTCCCGAAACCGGCATCCTCGGTGCACTCCGATGGCTCGCGCCGATCCTCGGCACCGTCATGTACCTCTGGGGCGGTAAACCGTTCCTGACCGGCGGCCTCGACGAGATCAAGGGGCGCAGCCCCGGCATGATGCTGCTCATCGCCTTGGCGATCACGGTCGCGTTCATCTCCTCCTGGGGTTCGTCGTTGGGTCTGCTCGATCCGCAGCTCGACTTCTGGTGGGAGCTGGCCCTGTTGGTCGTGATCATGCTCGCCGGTCACTGGATGGAGATGCGCTCTCTGGCGCAGACCACCTCGGCGCTTGACAGTCTCGCCGCACTGCTGCCCGATTCGGCGGAGAAGATCGTCGACGGGGAGACGGTGAGCATCGCTCCGGCCGAGCTTGTCGTCGGTGACATCGTCCTCGTCCGTCCCGGCTCCTCGGTTCCCGCCGACGGTCGGATCATCGACGGTTCGGCCCATATCGACGAATCCATGGTCACCGGAGAATCCGCCACGGTCCGACGGGGCGAAGGCGAACCCGTCGTGGCAGGCACCGTCGCCACGGATTCCGGACTCCGGATCGAGATCACCGCGATCGGTGACGACACAACGCTGGCGGGAATCCAGAAGCTGGTCTCCGACGCTCAGAACTCTTCGTCGCGTGCGCAGCGCATCGCCGACAAAGCCTCGGCTTGGCTGTTCTGGTTCGCTCTCGTCGCTGCCGTGATCACCGCGGTCGTCTGGTCGCTCATCGGTATGCCGGACTCGGCGGTCGTGCGCACGATCACCGTGCTCGTCATCGCCTGTCCTCACGCCCTGGGCCTGGCAATTCCTCTGGTCGTCTCCATCGCCACGGAGCGCGCCGCCCGGGCCGGAGTCCTCGTCAAGGACCGGCTCGCACTCGAGACGATGCGCACGGTCGATTCCGTGCTCTTCGACAAGACCGGCACCCTGACGAAAGGTGAGCCGACGGTCACCGGCATCGAGGCTGTGCCGAGCGCCGGGATCAAGCGGATCGAGGGTGAATTGCTCGGTCTGGCCGCCGCGGCCGAAGCCGACAGCGAACATCCGTTAGCCATCGCCATCGTCAAGGCAGCCGCTGAGCGCGGGATCGACGTGCCGAATGCATCCGACTTCTCCTCAGAACCTGCGGTCGGTGTCAGAGCCGTCATCGCAGGCGAGACGGTCGAGGTCGGTGGACCCAGGCTGCTCGAGGCGCACGATGCCCCTGAGGCGAAGGTCGCGGAAGCCTGGAGGGCCGAAGGCGCCATCATCCTCCATGTGCTCGTCGACGGTGCCGTGGTGGGTGCGCTGCGGTTGGCCGACGAGATCCGGCCGGAATCGCGCGATGCCGTCGATGCGCTTCATGCCATCGGTGCGCAGGTCGTGATGATCACCGGAGACGCCGAGGCGGTCGCGAAGTCCGTTGCCTCCGAGCTCGGCATCGACCGTGTCTACGCCGGTGTCCATCCCGCTGACAAGGCGGCGAAGGTCTCCGAGCTGCAGGGGGAGGGGCGTCAAGTGGCGATGGTCGGTGACGGGGTCAACGATGCGCCCGCTCTGGCGCAGGCCGATGTAGGCATCGCCATCGGCGCCGGAACCGACGTGGCCATCGGTTCTGCCGGAGTCATCCTCGCCTCCGACGATCCGCGTTCAGTGCTCTCGATCGTCGAGCTCTCTCGCGCTACTTACCGGAAGATGAAGCAGAACCTGTGGTGGGCGGCCGGATACAACCTGCTGTCGGTGCCATTGGCGGCAGGAATCCTCGCTCCCATCGGGTTCGTTCTGCCGATGAGCGTAGGCGCGATCCTGATGTCGATCTCGACGATCGTCGTCGCCCTCAACGCCCAGCTGCTGCGCCGCCTCGACCTGCATCCGCAGGCGGCTGTCGAGCGAGTGCATTCCAAGAGCTGATCTCGGCGGAGACAACTGAGGCGGGTGATGCCGTTGAGCATCACCCGCCTCAGGGTGCTCTGGCCGATGGAGCTATTCGCACCGGCGGAGTGTCAGCGCGCAAGCGTCTCGTCGATGGAGCTGGTACCGGTGGCCAGAGTGACCCGGGTGCCCCACGGGTCGACGACTCGCACCGAACGTCCGTCATCTGCGAAATCGAGGTTGTGCGCACGCAGGCGAGCGACCAGGGCATCGAGGTCTTCGCGGCCGGGAACGCTGATCGCCACGTCCCCGAGGCCGAGGCTGACCGCTCGGGGGCCGGCACCGCGGCTGTTCCAGGTGTTCATGGCCACATGGTGGTGGTAACCGCCGGCCGCTGCGAAGAGGACTCCGGGCATCGACGACAGTGACGGTTCGAAGCCGAGGGCGTCGACGTAGAACTCGCGGGCCTGCGGGATGTTGCCGACCTGCAGGTGGACGTGGCCGACGATGCCGGGCTCGGCGGCAGTGTTCGCGAGGACTTTATGGTTGAGGTGGCGCTCGAGGAAGCGGTTCGGGTCGAGGTAGAGCGTATCCATCTGGACCTCACCGTCGAGTGAGTGAGTCCATTCCGAGCGGGCTCGGTCGATGTAGAGCTCTATGCCGTTGCCTTCGGGGTCGGTGAAGTAGAAGGCCTGGCTGACCAGGTGATCGCTGGAGCCGACGAAGGTGCTGTTGGTGTTCTGCGCGGCGTGGGCGACCGTGGCCGCCAGGGCTTCCTTGGTGTCGAACAGGAACGCGGTATGGAAGAGTCCGGCTTGCTTGGGGTCGACGCCGGGTAGGCCTGGGGTGGCCACAAGTTTGACCAGGGGAGTGGTGCCGCGACCGAGCACGCGGTGGACCTCGCCGTCGCGGGAGGTCTCCTCGAGGGGCTCCATGGCGAGGGCGTTCGAGTAGTAGTTCGACATCTTCTCGAGATCGCCGACGCGCAGGGTCACGGCGTCCATTCCGGTGGCGGAGCTGAGTCGCTTGTCGTCGACGGAAGGCATCTTCAGGTCGGTGGGTTTTGGTGCCTGGATGGGGGTGGTGATCATGCTGTTCTCCTGAGCGGATCGACTGCTGTTTCGAGTGTAGATCACATTAGTTGAACTTTCAACTAAAGAGACAGAGGATCTGTTCCCGTTCCGCGCCGAGGTGATCCGGATCCCACCGGAGCACCACGGTCTATGCAATAGGGGCGATGCGGCGCCAGCGCGCGCCCGCCGATAGGCTGGTGCCATGAGGTTCGATTCGAAGTCCGCCCCTGCTCTCGCCGGGCTCCTGACCGCCGCACTCATCGCCCTCAGTGGCTGCGGCTCCGATTCCGGCTCATCTTCGGAACCCGAAACGACTCCGACGGCGACTCTGGATGTCGTGGAGCAGGGCTTCGATTCCCTTGACGAGCTCTCGGATTATGTGGCGCAGTCCTTGGACGGCGTCGAGGTGAGTCTCGAATCCGAGACGAACCCCGACTTCAACCACGAGACCGAACCAGAACGCCTCCATGTCCACTTCGCCTCGACTGAGGACGAAGTCAAAGACTTGGAAGCCACGGCGTTCATCGTCCAGGCGACGTCACGGGCAGGTTTCGACTATGACATCCTCGTGGTCACCGGAGTCGTGTCGGCAGGGGAGTGGGCGTACCTCTACGACCGGTCGACGGTCGAAGAGCTGGCCGCCGATGGTCAGATCGATGTTGCCGACATCTGGGACTCAGCCGAACAGAGCTTCGACACCATTCATCGGTGAGTCTCTGCCGCCCTACTTCTCGACGGCGACTCCGTCGGCATCGGCGAAGATCATCGCTCCCGGGCGGATCGTCGCGCCGCCGATCTCGACGGTCACGTCGATCTCACCAGCACCGTCTTTCGCGCTTTTGCGCGGGTTGCTGGCCAGAGCCTTGATCCCGAACTCCATCTCGGCCAGTGCCTCACGGTCGCGGACAGCACCGTTGATGACGACACCGTTCCAACCGTTTCGAACTCCTGCCTCGGCGATCATGTCACCCATGAGGGCGGTGGCGATCGATCCGTCACCGTCGATGACGAGCACGGCGCCGTCGCCGGGCTGGTTGAGTGTCTGCTTGACCAGCCCGTTGTCCTGGAAGCAGCGGATGGTGCGGGCTGGTCCGGAGAATGATGTTTTGGCTCCGAAGTCGCCGAAATTCAGGGCAATCGAATAAAGCTCGTCGCCGCGTTCGTCCCACAGGTCTGCTGTCGAAACTGTCATCTGTGTGCCTTCCGTCGGTGGTGGGAGCTGCGGGGTGCTCAGGCAAACGCCTGGGCACGGGCGTAGAGTCCGGGGGATCCGCCGGAGTGGATGAAGACGACCTCGTCGTCGGAAGAGAAACGGCCGGACCTGATGAGGTCGATGAGGCCGGCCGCTGCCTTGCCGGTATAGACCGGGTCGAGGACGATGCCCTCGGTGCGGGCGAAGAGACGCACAACCTCGACCATCCCGGCGGTAGGCAGAGCGTATCCAGCCCCGACATAATCACCGAGTCCCACTGTGGCTGCGCGAGGGACCGGGGGCAGGCCGAGGAACTGTGCTGTGGAATCGACGAGGTCGACGATCTTCGGTTCCTGCTCGGCCTGTGTCCGGCTGACATTGATGCCGATGACCGGTGCATCGCTTCCTGCGCTGTGGAGGCCGACGACGAGTCCGGCCTGCATACCCGCCGAACCGCTGGGCGTGACGACCGTGGGCGAATCCAGTCCCGCCTCGGCGAATTGTTCGAGCATCTCAACGGCACAGTCGACGTAGCCGAGCGCACCGATCGGATTCGACCCGCCCACCGGGATGACGTAAGGTTTCCTGCCCTCGCCGCGCAGCTTCTCAGCCAGATTCTCAGCCTCGCCGAGGAGGTCGGACCCGTGGCCGAGCACCGTGACTGAATCCGCGCCGAGGAGGTCGAAGAGCAGGAAATTGCCTGTGTACTCCGGTGGATTCGACCCTGCTGGACCGAGGGTGGTGCCGTCGGGTCCGAGGTCCTCTTCGACGATGAGGTGACAGTCGAGGCCCTCGATGCGTGCGGCAGACAGGGTGAGGCGGCAGTGGTTCGACTGCACCCCGCCGACGGTGATGAGCGAGTCCGCGCCCTGTCTCAGGGCATCGGCAATGAGAAACTCGAGTTTGCGCGTCTTATTCCCGCCCTGGGCCAGTCCCAGTTGGTCATCGCGTTTGATCCAGATCTGCGGTCCGCCGAGTTCGGCGGACAGGCGCCGCAGATGTTGGAGAGGCGTCGGCCCCGCGGTGTAGCGGCGGCGTGGGACTTCATTCAGGGCGACCATGGTTCCCGAGTCTACCGAGCTGGTCAGCCCTGCTGACAAGACGCCGACCAGAATCCGGTCAACGGGATGTCAACGGGTCGTCCTCAGCCGACGAACTCGATCTCACGAACAGCGTCGCCGCCCTTGTTCGCGGCGATCGCGTTTCTCACTGTCAGATTCATGACCTCTTGTGTGTCCAGGTTCGTGTACGACACCCAGGTGTATCCCTTGCCGGAATCGGCTGACGTGCGATGCCAGCGTTTGGCGTGCCCGTCGTCGTGATCGGCGAGGGCAGCGACGACGTTCTTCGCGGCGAGCTGATCCACGACCACGGCATCACCGATGCCGTAGGCAGTGATCAGTCTGTCCACGTACTTGACAGCACCCTTCGGGTGTCCCGAACTCTGGGGTGCCTGAGCGGCACTGGACGCGGGGGCGGAATCGGCGGAGGCCGGACCGACTGCGAGACCCAGGGAAGCGAGGCCGGCAAATGCGGCGACTCCCCACTTTGCGGCGTGAGTGCTGATGAAGGCGGGCATGGTGACATCTCCTCTTGCAGATCAGGAACATTGCTGGAATCGAGTATCGTCAGCCCAGGTGAGAGCCTTTTGCCCGAATCTGAACAGAAGCTGAGACGCTGAGTCGCAAATGCGGAAGTCTTATTGCGTTCCTATGACATCTCCGAGACATTCGGCCGGAAGGAGCCTTGACCGAATCCACGAGCTCGGGAGTGTGGCAGATTCACTGAGCTTACGAAACCGAATCGTGATCAACCTCGTCGGCCTTGTCCATCCAGTCCTTACCGTCGAGGATGCGGGCGACCATCATCGAACTCGCCTGATCGCCGACGCAGTTGACGGTGGTGGCCGGGGGATCGATGACGGTTCCGATGATCTGGATGATCGGCAGTGCCGCGGCCGGGAAGCCGTAGAGGGTGATGATCATGAGCTCGCCGATGAAGCCGCCGGAGGGGATTCCTGCCATGACCATTCCGGCCAGCAGCGCCACGGCGATGGCGATGAGGATGTTCTCCAGGGTGAAGAAGTCGCGCTGGAACACGGCAAAGAGGAAGGCGATCTTGAGGATCGCGGACAGGCTCGATCCTTCCATGTGGATCGTGGCACCGATCGGCACGATCGTCTCCCGGATGTCGCGGGGGACTCCGATCTTCTCTCCGGCACGCAGGTTCGCCGGGATCGCCGCCACCGAGGACGACGTACCCAAGGAGATCGCCGTGGGTTCGAGGATATTGCCCCAGAACCGAGAGACGCCTCGGCGGCCGCCGGCGAGGAAGGAGTAGAACGTGAACGCGAGGATGAAGTAGGCGATCGCCACCGGGTAGTAGACGAGGAAAGCGCGAACATAGTCCCCGACGAGCTGGGAGCCGAGGTCACCGATGAGAGCGGCGAAGTAGGCACCGAGGCCGATCGGGGCGTAGTACATCACGATCGAGGTGAACTTGAGGAACACCTCGGTGCCGGAGTTGAGGAACTGGGCGAACGGCTTGCCCGCGTCGCCGATCCTGCTGGTGGCGATGCCGACGATGACGGCGAAGACGATGAGGGCGAGCATGTGCTCGGCGGAGAGGATCTTCGAGAAGTCGTCGACGACGACGGTCTGGACGAGCTGGTCTCCGATGGGCCCGACGTCCTCGACGTTCTCCGGCTCCTGCATCTCCACCTGGACGCCGTCGGTGGCGTTGAAGATGCGCAGCGCGGCGATCATGGCGATGGAGGCGATGATGCCGGTGACGGCGAAGACTCCGAGCATGCTGCCCATGATCTTGCCCAGTCGCGCGGCCGAGGACATTCCCGCGACCGCGGAGGCGATGGAGAAGAACACGAGCGGCACGACGAGAGTGAACATCATGTTGATGAACAGCGTGCCGAACGGTTTGATGACGGTGGCACGTTCCCCGAAGACGAGGCCGATGATCGCGCCGATGACCACCCCTGTGAGGATGAGGAGCGGGAAGCGGTAATTGCGGAGGACCCGCAGGAAACCCGATGGTTGCGGCCTCGAATCAGACGTCTGCGCCGGCGAAGCAGCGGGGGAGGGCATAGGCTCTGCCTTTCATTTCAGCATCGGTGTTCCGCCGACTGGTCGGCGTGGCATCAGGGCTCTGGCGATCCTACCTGGGGCACAGCGAAACCCGGCACGCGGCTAGCCGTGTACCGGGTTGTCGATACTCGCTTGAGCAGACGAATCAGCTCTCAGGCTGATCGTCGATCAGTCGTCGTAACTCGAGTGGGATTCGTCGACAGCGAGATGTGAACCGTCGGGATTGCGGTAGAGCTTCACTCCTTCGTGTTCAGCCGTGGCTTGCAGCCGTGCTTCGGAGCTGTCTTCTCGGTAGCCGACCTTCTGCCCCTGGCCGATGTTGGCGCTCGTGAACGCCTTAGAGATCTTTTCGATCATCTCGGCCAACTTCGATGATCGATGCGTTTCTGCGGTCATGATCCTTCGCCCCATTCCCACGCAGACTGTAGAGAGAATTATATCTCTCGCGGGTGCCGAAACCCAGGGGTGAGGTGACGTTTGGCGGACCTCACAACCGGTCAATAGCCATACCCTTGCACTGTGAGAGGACGAATCGCTTTACTTAACGAACGTTTAGCTTTAGTTTGGTCTCGTGACTGAACAGAGCAAAGGCAATGGCGTCTTGACGACTGCGACAGAATCCATCCTCTCCGCCAAGGACATCGAGTTCCAACTCTATGACTGGCTCAAGGTCGACGAACTCTGCGAACGGCCTCGCTTCTCCGACCATTCGCGTGAGGTCTTCGACTCCGTGCTCGAAGCCAGCGAGGAGCTTGCCAAGGAGCGGTTCGCGACCCATGCACGTAAGTCCGACCTCAACGAGCCGAGGTTCGACGGCACCGAAGTGACGCTGATTCCTGAGATCAGGTCTGCGCTCGACCAGTTCGCCGGCATCGGCCTGCTGTCAGCGACGATGAATGAGAGCGTCGGCGGAATTCAGCTGCCGCAGACGGTCGCGAAAGCCTGCTTCGCCTGGTTCCAGGCGGCTAATATCGGCACCGCCAGCTACCCGATGCTGACCATGGCCAACGCCAATCTGCTGCTCGAGTACGGTACTGAAGAACAGATCGAGAAGTTCGTTGTGCCCGAGCTCGACGGCCGCTTCTTCGGCACCATGTGCCTGTCCGAACCCGAGGTCGGCTCCTCCCTGGGAGATGTCACGACGAAGGCCGTTCCGGATCCCCACGGCGGCGACGATGCGTTCCGCGTCCACGGCACCAAGATGTGGATCTCCGGAGGTGACCACGAACTCTCGGAGAACATCGTCCACCTCGTCCTGGCCCGTGCCGAGGGTGACCAGCCAGGTGTCAAAGGTCTGAGCCTTTTCCTCGTTCCGAAGTACCTCGTCAACGACGATGGCAGCCTCGGCGAACGCAATGATGTCGTTCTGTCCGGGCTCAATCACAAGATGGGGTGGCGCGGAACGACGAACACCCTGCTCAACTTCGGTGAGGGCACGCACACTCCGGCCGGTTCCGCTGGTGCTGTGGGCTACCTCGTGGGGAAGCGGGGCAAGGGGCTGGCCTGTATGTTCCACATGATGAACGAGGCTCGCATCGGTGTTGGAGCCGGCGCGGTCGGACTGGGGTACCACGGGTACCTCGATGCCCTCCGCTATGCCCGCGACCGCCGCCAGGGTCGACCCGACGGTGCGACGGGATCCGATGGTGAGCCGATCCCGATCGCGGAGCACTCCGATGTTCGGCGCATGCTGCTGTCGTCGAAGAGCTACGTCGAGGGCGGGCTCGGGCTCATCCTCTATGCCGCGCGTCTGCTCGACGAATCCGAAACTGCTGATTCCGAGGCCGAGCGTGATCGTGCGGCACTGCTGCTCGATGTGCTCACCCCGATCGTCAAGACCTGGCCGAGCGTGTGGTGCCTGAAAGCCAACGACCACGCCATTCAGGTGCTCGGGGGAGCGGGATACACTCGCGATCACGATGTCGAACAGCTCTACCGCGACAATCGGCTCAACCCGATCCACGAAGGCACGCACGGCATCCAGGCCAAGGATCTGCTCGGCCGTAAGGTGATCATGAAAGGCGGGGAAGGTCTGCAGGTGCTGCTGGAGCAGATGCGGGAGACCCTCGCCGAGGCGGCCGACCGCTCCGATTGGTCTGCTGAGACTGCGGCGCTGACGTCAGCCGTCGAGCGGATCGAATCCGTCACCGCCGCAGTGTGGTCGAGCGGAGATCCCACGGTGGCCCTCGACAATGCGTGGACCTATTTGGAAGCAGTGGGCCACACGGTCATGGCGTGGCTGTGGCTGCAGCAGGGAATGGCTGCCGAGGCGATCGTCGGTGAACGTGGCGACTCTGCTTTCCTCAAGGGAAAGATCGCCGCGGCGCGGTATTTCTTTGCTCACGAACTGCCGCAGACCGGACCATGGTTCGATCTCGTGGAGAGCAGGGCGACAACATTCACAGACCTCGACGACTCTTGGCTGTGAGCGCCGTCAGGTTCTGGGATCGGGTATTCGCCGATCGGCGATGATGAGCAGTCGCAGGAAGAATCCGCCGATCAGCAGACCCCCGACGAGGTCGGTGGCCCAGTGCCAGCCGAGGGCGAAGGACACGACCACGGAGTTCACACTGACCGCTGCGACGCCCCAGCACAACAGGCGCACGGTTCTGGTGGAGACCTTGCCGTAAGCGGCAATGAGGTAGGCGACTGCTCCGTAGATGAGCACGGCTTCGGCTGCGTGCCCGGACGGGTAGCTGATTCCGCGGCCGCCGATCTCGATGAGACCGCCTTGGAAGAACCGCGGGTCGTGCAGGGTGGTCGCCGGTCGAGCGAGGAGGACCTTGAGCGAACCGATGCCGAGGTAGAAGGCCGCTTCGACGGCGACCGCGAAGACGATCGGTCGCCAGGACCGACGTTTGCGTGCCAGCACGATCGCGGTGATCGCCAAGACGGGAAGGCAGACTGCCTGGCCTGCGATGGGGTCGAGGACGTGCTGAAAGAACCAGACGAGATCGGGTTCGAAGAGATAGAGCCACCGTCGATTCAGCTTGTAGTCCCAGACTCGCAGCGGGCCGGCCGCGGCGAATGTGACGACGATGAAAGCAATCGCCAAGACCCAGATTGAGGTTGCCCAGGACAGCAACCCCTGTGCTCGTTCTGTCCACTGACTGCGATCTGAGGGGTTGCTGATCAGCTTCTCGGATTCGACATAGGGCTCAGCAACCATCAGAGTCGATTTTAGACGGAGTCGACAATCACTTCTGCTGTGGGGGATAAAGAAACGGTGAATTTTGTTCGGCGTTCAGTAGCTGCCCCTCGACCGACGTATCTGATTCTGCACTGATGGCGAACTCACGTGGCGTTGGGACGATTCCATTCCTGCGCCAGCGTGTCGTAGTTCGACCTTCGCCCGAAAAGTGTTCCACCCACTTCATGGTTGACGGTACGGTGTCGGGGATGTTCGGAGCGGCTCTCCTCAAAGGGCATCGAGAGTGCGAGTTGACCAGCCGGAGGTGAATAGTTGTGGTGGACGGCCGAAGGGAGCAAGGAGGGCTGACGCAGGCTGGACGGGCGCTGACGGGGGAATCCGCATTCGTCTGAGTCACAGACGAGTTCGCCTCTCAGCACCGGGGCGCCGATGAGGGGGACCTGCTTATAGGGCAGGGCTGGTCACGGGCTCCGGCTTTCGATTCGCCTCGACATCGATGCCGCGCATGCCGACCAGCGCGAGCGCTGCCAGGAGCAGGATGGCACCGACGAGCACGTAGATTGCCTGCGGGCTCCAGCCTCCGTCGAGCAAAGCGCCGGTGGCTGTCGGGGCGATGATGGCACCGAAGCGTCCGATGCCGATTCCCCAGCCTGACCCCGTCGACCGCATCGACGCTGAGTAGGACTGTGGTGTGAGGACATAGAGACCGGCGATGCAGCCGTTGGTGAACATTCCCACCAGCACACCGAAGATGATGACGATACCCAGCCACTGTGCGGTGAAGACGAAGACCGCCATGAATATCGCGGCCAGGACAGAGAAGCTCATCAGGACGGTCCGGGTCGACCAGCGCGAGGTGAAGAGTCCGAAGACCACTGAACCGATGGCCCCGCCTACAGTCAGCCCCACAGTGACAACCATCGACAGTGACTCGCTGAGCCCTGTCTCATTCATCAGCCGTGGAGTCCACGAGTTGACGAAGTAGAACCCGAACATGACGATGAAGAAAGTAGCCCAGACGACGAGGGTAACTCGACGATTGCGGCGGTTGAGCAGTGAGCCCACACCTTTGCCGGTGCCTGCACCGGAATCCATATCCGATTCTGTTGCCGAGAGGTCGACCGGTTCATTGTGTCCGAGCTTCGCGGCGATGGCGTCGAGACGCTTCTGCGCGTTGGCCGGCTTCCGGTTGTAGAGGTACGAAGCGGACTCTGGAACCAGCCAGATGACTAGGAACAAGGACACCACGGTCAGACTGCCGCCGAAGATGAAGACTGACCGCCATCCGAATGCCCCGATGAGGCTGATCATCACGCTGCCGCCGACAGCAGCACCGATTCCATAGCCGGCGGCGTAGATGCTGATGGCCAGCCCGCGACGGCGACGCGATGCGTATTCGGCCGAAATGACGTTGGTGCTGACCAAGATGCCGCCGATTCCCAATCCCGTGACGACGCGCCAGAGGCCGAGTTCAGCAGCCGATGACGAGGTCGCTGTGAAGAACAGCCCGACGGCATTGACGATGAGCGCGATTATCATCATGTTCTTGCGTCCGATCCGATCGGCTACCGGCCCGAGAACCAGTGCGCCGACCGCCATGCCGAGGAGCGCCGCGCTCATGACGAGTCCCAAAGTGGTTCCTGACAGGGTGAACTCATCGCTGACTGCATTCGACGTGAATGAGATGGCCAAGACGTCGTACCCGTCGAGTGCATTGAGGAAAGTGCAGATGCCGACGATCAGCCATTGATAGGTCGACATATGTGAAGTGTTGATTCGTTCTCGCAGATCCACGCATTTCTCCGATTCAGATGTGTCGGCCGGGCCGCCTCGCTGCGGCATACCTATACCGATAGGCAAATGGTGATGTGCTGCACATTATCAGCGTCGTGTCGCGTCGGCAATGCCTGACTGTCCTCTGAATGCCGCGGTTCGTGGCGCCGACAGGTCCCTTGTGTGTGAATCACGCAAGAAACGATTGCCCGGCAATTTGTCTATGGACATAGGCAAATACCTATGCATATAGTGATGTGGAGAACACAAAGCAGTGTCGACGAAAGGAATCTCACCGTGGCGTCACTTACCGCAACGGGCCTGCTGGACGACTTCTCACTCGAGATGACCGGAAAGGACATTCCCAATCTCAGAGAAGCCGCACATGCGATCCCGCCGGGGACGCGGATCAATGTCACGTTCCTCGGCAACGAAGATCTCCCGATGCGAGTAGAAGCGTCGAAAGCCGTGGCCGATCTGGGATTCGTTCCGGTTCCTCACATCTCCGCCCGTCGGCTCAAGTCCGAACGGGAACTCCGAGATTTTCTCGATGCACTGCAGCAAGTCAATGCGACGAAGCACGTATTCGTCGTCGGGGGTGATCCCGCGGAGCCGGAGGGCCCCTACGAGGATTCGCTGTCGGTCATCCGCACCGGAATCCTGCAGGACTACGGGGTCACCGAAGTCGGCGTCGGCGGCTATCCCGAGGGCCATCCCGATATCAGTGACCACGATCTCTGGTATCACCTGGGCGCCAAGGTCTCTGCGTTGGCAGAGCAGAATTTGGACCAGGTCGTTCTCACCCAGTTCGCATTCGACGCGCAGCGCGTCAGCGAATGGATCAGCGAGGTTCGCGACCATGGCATTGAATCGGTGATCCGGATCGGCACACCGGGCCCGGCAGGTATCAAGAGACTTCTCGGCTACGCCCGACGATTCGGTGTGGGCACGAGTGCCGGAATCGTCAAGAAATACGGATTCTCGCTGACGAATCTCGTCGGCACCGCCGGACCGGACAGATTCGTCCGAGATCTGACTGACCAAGCTGGTGAGACGGAATCACCGGAGGCCCCGAAGACACACTTCTACACATTCGGCGGACTGCTGGCCACTGCCGAGTGGATTCAGAAGTTCACTGCCCGAAAGTGAGGTGGTGATGACATGACCGATCTCGCCGAAAAGCGCAAAGACCACGCAACCCTGATCGTCACCGGGCCTGATCAATCGGGACTGGTGTCGACAGTCACTTCGCTCATAGCTCGGAACAACGGCAGCATCGTCTCCCTCGACCAGCACACGACCGACCCGGAAGGAGGAGATTTCTTTCAGCGTGTCGTCTTCCGCAAGGAGGGGCTGTCAGCCACATCTCCAGACATCCGGGCTGACATCGCGTCCACTCTCGAACCCCTCGGAATGCAATTCCGCCTCGAGGAGCAGAAGGTTCTCAAACGCATGGCGGTGCTCGTCTCGAAGAGTGATCACTGTCTGCTCGAACTGCTGTGGAGGCACCAGCGTGGTGAATTGCCAGTATCGATTCCCCTGGTGATCTCGAACCACACAGACGTCGCCGAAGCAGTGCGCAGCTTCGGCATCCCGTTCTTCCACGTGCCTTCGCAGGGGCCGGACAAATCCGCAGCAGAAGCTCGTCTCATCGAGCTGCTGGCCGGCAACGTCGATCTCGTCGTCCTCGCCAGGTACATGCAGATCCTGTCCGAGAAGTTCCTCGATGATGTCCAAGTTCCGGTGATCAACATCCACCATTCGTTCCTGCCCGCCTTCATCGGCGCAGGGCCGTACCGGAAAGCCAAGGAACGTGGTGTGAAGCTCATCGGAGCGACCAGCCATTACGTAACGAAGGATCTCGACGAAGGTCCGATCATCGAACAGGACGTCACCCGAGTCGACCACACGATGACGGCCGGCGACATGCAGGCGAGAGGAGCCTACGTGGAACGGGCGGTGCTCTCGAAGGCAGTCCGATTACACGCCGAAGACCGAGTCATCCGGCATGGCAACCAGACCATCGTATTCGACTGATCCGGCGTCTTGTCTCCAGCACTTCACCCGCACCAAAGTCGGCCGCATCAATGCATCAACTCCCGACCAGCACCACATGAGACCGGATGTTTCAGAGCGGAGCATCCCTGACAACAAGAGAGGTTCATCGACGATGACTGACAATCTCCAGCAGATTCTCGACAAGAGCAATCCTGTCGAACTCCTCCGCAACTCGCAGATCGGATCCTATATCTATCCTGTTGTGCCTGCGGACTTCTCGAACTGGATCAAGGAGCAGCGCGCTTGGCGAGAGACGGCAGTCCTCTACGACCAGTCGCACCACATGGACAATGTCTTCCTGCACGGTTCGGACGCCATCAAGTTGATTTCCGACACCGCAATCAACTCGGTTGCGAAGTTCGCTGTGAACAAGGCAAAGCAGTACGTGCCGACTACGGCGTCGGGACACGTGATCGGTGACGGCATCCTCTTCCACGAGGCCGAAAACGAGTATGTCTACGTCGGTCGTGCGCCCGCTTCGAACTGGCTGATGTTCCACGCGGAGACGGGCGACTACAAGGACCTCGACATCGAGGTCGACCGTCGTTCGCCGTCGCGCCCATACGGTGATCCGGTCAGCCGTCGGTACTACCGTTACCAGATCCAAGGCCCCAAGGCGTGGGATATCATCGAGAAGCTCAACGGCGGTCCACTGGAGAAGATCGGCTTCTTCAACATGGCGTCGATGACCATCGCCGGCAAGCAGGTGCGCACACTGCGTCACGGCATGGCGGGTGCTCCCGGGCTGGAGCTGTGGGGTCCATATGATGACCACAAGGTCATCCGTGACGCAATCGTCGAGGCCGGCAGTGAGTTCGGCATGCTCCAGGTCGGTTCGCGCGCTTACCCATCGAACACCCTCGAATCGGGATGGATCCCCTCTCCGTTGCCCGCCATCTATACCGGCGAGGAAGAACGGACATTCCGCGAATGGCTCGGAGCCGACAGCTACGAGGCGACCGGCACCCTTGCAGGTTCGTTCGTCTCCGAAAACATCGAGGACTATTACCTGACACCTTGGGAACTCGGTTACGGATCTTTCATCAAGTTCGACCACGACTTCATCGGCCGCAGCTCCCTGGAGAAGATGGATCCGGCCGCGCAGCGCAGAAAGGTCACTCTCGCGTGGGATGCAGACGACCTCGGCAAGGTGCTCTCCTCACCGCTGAATGTCGACGGCCCGAACTACAAGTACTTCGACCTTCCGCTGGCGAACTACGGTTCGGCAAACTACGACAAGGTCGTCGACGCCGATGGCAGCACGGTCGGCTTCTCGATGTTCACAGGCTACTCAGCGAACGAGCATCGCGGGCTTTCCTTGGCTGTCGTCGATCCTGGCGTTCCCGAGGGTGCCGAACTCAAGGTCGTCTGGGGCGAGCCGGACGGCGGAACCAAGAAAGCATCCGTCGAGCCTCACGAGCAGACCGAGGTTCGCGCGGTGGTCAGCCCCGTGCCGTACTCGACTGTTGCGCGCCAGACCTACCAGGGAGGATGGCGTACCGGCTACAAAGCCTGAGAACGGTAATGTGAGAGGGTCCGGGCTGTGCAGCCCGGACCCTCCTCGTCTTCAGACAAACAGAACAGGACCAACGAGATGAGTCTACGAAGTGCCATCCTCGCGCTTCTTCGGATCGAACCGATGTCGGGCTATGACCTGGCCAAGCAGTTCTCACAGTCGGTCGGCCATGTCTGGCACGCCCCCGACTCGCAGATCTATCCGGAACTGCGCAAGATGGCCGATGCAGGACTCATCCTTCCCGAGGAGCAGGCGCGTGGGACCGCTGGCATGCGTCGGGTCTACCACGTCACTGAAGCGGGGGAATCATCGTTCATCGATTGGATGAATTCTCCGCTCAAGTATCAGCGCACCCGCGATGCCGCTCATCTGAAAGCCGCCTACCTCGAATCCGCGAACCACGAAGCGCGGATATCCTTCCTTCGCAATCACATCGAAGCATGGAGGGGGGAGCTCGAATACATCGAAGACGAGATCGCCAACATAGATGCGCTCGAATCACCGATGCTCAACCGTCGACTCGCCGTCACAGCCGACAAGGACCGTGAGATGACAATCACCTATAAGCGATTCGCCTACGAAGGGCTCGCTGACCGTGCCCGCAGCGAGATCGCGTGGGCACAGCGCGGGCTGAAGCTGACCGAGCACCTCGAAGGGTGAAGACAAGCTCTTCGACCGATTGCGCCGGTTCGGGCTGTCGCCAGCTCGGTCGTACGCTCACAGGCGCAGTACGCGCAGCGCATTCTCCTTCATGATCAGTGGCACTGCTTCTTCCTTGACGTCCAGCTTCTCGAAGTCTCTGATCCACCTCTCGGGAGTGATGAGAGGGAAGTCGGAGCCGAACAGAGCCTTCTCTTTGAGCACCGATCCGATGGCCCGGGTGAGCTGTGGCGGGAAGTACTTCGGCGACCATCCGGAGAGATCGATGAAGACATTGGCCTTGTGCGTGGCGATCGAGACCGATGCATCAGCCCATGGTACGGACGGGTGCGCGAGGATCATAGTCAGCTCCGGAAAGTCCGCAGCGACGTCGTCGAGGAGCATCGGGTCCGAGTACCTCAGCTTAATCCCGCGGCCTCCCGGCAAGCCTGCGCCGATTCCGGTCTGGCCTGTGTGGAAGAGCGCGACGAGTCCGTGCTCGGCGCACACCTCGTAGATCGGGTAGTAGTCGGAGTGGCTCGGGTCGAATCCCTGCAGACTGGGGTGGAACTTCATGCCCCTCACTCCGTAGTTCGTCGCAAGGTCGCGGATGCGGTCGACCGCTTCGGCAGGCTTGCGGGGATCGACGGACCCGAAGGGGATGAGGACGTCGTTGTGCTCTGCGGCCAGTTCGGCGATCGTCTCGGATGAGACAGGCGGATGTCCGCCGAGCGCTGTTGTGGCGTCGACCGTGAAGACCACTGCCGCCATCTTCCGTTCGCGGTAGTAGTCGGCGAGATCGGCAACGGTCGGGGTGCGGGGAACCGATGCCCGAAAGTACCCCGCCGAAGCGTCGAGGAGCTCCTGGTCGAGCGAGGTGTGCTGGTGGTCGTCGGCTTCGACATGGGTGTGAACGTCGATGGCCGTGATCGTCACGGTGTCGATGGCTGGCTGGTAGATCATTGTCATCTTTCCTAGTCAAAGGGTGAACAACGGTTGCGAGGCTTAGGGAAGCTCCTCGTAGCGGGTCTTGAGCTCGAGCAGGCTGATGAGCATCTCATCGCGTTGTCGGGCGATGGCGGCGGAGTCCCTGCCTGCGAGTTCGTCGTCGACGCCGGCGATGAGCTTCTCCTTGAGGTCCACGTCGAGATGAACCTGCTTGAGGTCGTGCATCCAGACCTCCTGCGGCGGTCCCAAATGGTCGAGGACGTGACGCATTCCGCCGGAGCCTCCGGACAGCGACTGCTGCGCCAAAGGTCCGAGGATCGCCCACCGCAGCCCGGGGCCGTATGAGATCGCAGTGTCGATGTCTGACACCGAGACCACACCCTCATTGACCAATGAGTAGGCTTCCTGCCACAGCGCGGCCTGCAGACGGTTGACCACGTGACCCGGCAGCTCGGCTCGAACGAGGATGGGCTTCTTCCCGATAGACCGGTAGATCTTCAGCGCCCTGTCGACGAGTTCTGCGGAAGCCCCGGGGGTGGGGACCACTTCCACCAAGGGGACGAGGTGGGCGGGGTTGAAGGGGTGTCCGACGATGATGCGGCCCGGAGCTTTCGTCGCTTCAGCTGAAATCTCGCTCGGAGAGAATCCTGACGTGGACGAGGCGATGATTGCCTTCTCGGGCGCCACAGCGTCGACTTCGGCAAGCATCGCCTGCTTGACCTCGAGGCGCTCCGGACCGTTCTCCTGGACGAAGTCAGCTGAGGCGACCGCCTCGGCGAGGGTGGGTGCAAAGACCAGACGATCGAGCTGTGAGCCTTTGATTCCGGTGGTCACCTCGAGGTTGGCCTTCACCTGCTCAAGCAGCCGTTCCTCCGCTCCGTCAGCCGGGTCGAAAGCCGTGACGCTGTGGCCGGCGGCGAGGAATCCCGAGACCCAGGCGGCCCCGATGACACCAGTGCCGATAACGGCGATTGCGAGTCCTTCATTCGTAGCATTGACCGGACCCGTGTTCATCTCGGCGCTCATGCTGACTCACTTTTCCTCCGTGCGTCGGCAAAAGCGACGTATTCGTCAAGCGAATGCGGATCCTGCAGAGCGCCAGGGCTCGCGACCTCGTCGAGGGCGGCACCCTGAACGATGCGTTTGACCGGGACTTCGAGCTTCTTGCCCGTCCGACCGAGAGGGACCTTCGTCACGGGAACGACCTCGTCGGGAATGTGCCGTGGGGAGAGTCGGGTCTTGAGCTCCTTGCGGACTCGGACCGAGAGGTCATCGGTGAAGGACACGTGGGGTTCGGTCTGGACGAAGACCACGAGCTCTCCCATTCCGCCGTCGGGATCCTCGAGATGGATCACCAGGGAATCGGCCACCTCGTCGAAAGTGTCGAGGACGGAATAGAAGTCTGCAGTGCCCAACCGCACTCCGCCTCGGTTGAGGGTGGCGTCAGAACGGCCGGTGACGACGACTCCGCCGTCAGAGGTGAACCGCACCCAGTCGCCGTGCTGCCAAACGCCGGGGAACTTCTCGAAGTACGCCTTCTCGAATCGGTCGTCGCCGCCTTCTCCCCAGAAGGTCACAGGCATCGAGGGAACGGGCTGGGTGATGACGAGCTCTCCGAGTTCGTCGAGTATCTCCTGACCGTCTGAGTCATAGGCCGTGGCCGCAAAGCCGAGGGAGGGGCCCGTCATCTCACCGGAGTACACAGGTGCCAGAGGCGATCCCTGGAGGATGCCGGTGCACACATCGGTGCCGCCGCAGCCGACGTTGACCAATACGTTCTGCCCGAACTGCTCGACAAGCCATTCGAAGCCCTCGGCCGGGAGCGGGGAACCGGCCGCGCCGAACTGCTCGACCGTGGACAGATCGAATTCCTCCGTCGGTCGAAAGCCGTCCTTGCGCGCGCTCATGATCGCTCCGGGAGCCATGCCCATGAGCGTCGTGCGGCTCTTCGCGGCGATGCGCCACAGTTCCTTCGAATCCGGGAAGTTCGGGTTGCCGTCGATCATGACGATTGCCGATCCGACGACGAGCCCGCCGACCAGAGCGTTCCACATCATCCACGCGGTCGTCGAGAACCAGCAGAACTGACTGCCCGGCCCGAGGTCGAAGTGCAGGCCGTGATTCTTCATCGTCTCGACCAAGATGCCGCCGTGGCTGTGCACGATGGCTTTCGGCTTCCCGGTCGTTCCGGAGGAGAAGAGGATGAACAAAGGGTGGTCGAAGGGGACCGGTTCGAATTCGAGCTCGGTGAGGGATGTGTCCGGAGAATTGTCACCCGTCTTCGACTCGCCGTCTCTCGCCGAGGCGGTTCCGAGCTCCGCGTAGTCGACGACATCGATCGGATGGTCGAGTCCGGTCCCCGTCGTGAAAGCCTCGCGCAGTTCGGGATCGAGACTGAACGATCCGTAGTCGACGTGTACGAGGTGGGTGAGGCTCGGCAGGGCGGCGACCACCTCGGCGAGTTCGTCGGAGCGTTCAACGTCTTTGGCCCCGTATCTGTAGCCGGGGATTGCCAGCAGCACGGTGGGTTCGACCTGGGAGAAGCGGTCGATGACCGACTGGGTGCCGAATTCGGGGGCGCAGCTGGCCCAGATCGCGCCCAGGCTCGCAGAGGCAAGGAACGCCACGAGTGCTTCGGGCTGGTTGGGCAGGTAGCCCACGACACGATCTCCCTTGTTCACCCCGAGCGAGATGAGACCGGAACGGACTCGGGCGACCTCGGAGCGCAGCTCGTCGAAGGTCAGAGTGAAATCGTCGCGGGTCTGGGAGACTGCGGTGACGGCGTGGTCGTCTGCCTGGTCGGGGGTGCCGAGGGAGTGCTCGGCATAGTTGAGCGTGGCACCGGTGAACCATTTCGCGTGGGGCATGACGCGCTCTTCGAGCACCGAATCATATGGTGTGTGGCTTTTGACACCGAAATAGATCCACACAGATTCCCAGAAGTCCTCGATGTCGGTGGCCGACCAGGTGTAGAGCTCTTTCCAGCTGGTAAGAGACATTCCGTGCTTTTCGTTGACCCACGACAGGAAGTCACCGATTCTGCTGTTTCCGATGGTGTCGGCAGGAACTTCTCGAATGATCGTCGACATGTTCACTTCCTCACTTTGGGTCCGGAGCCATTGAGGAATGCCCGCATGAGCTCTTTCGCCTCGGCACTCGACTGGGCGACGGACGCCATGAGCGCCTCCAACATGTAGCCTTCGTCACGCCCGGCTTCGGCGATGCGTGGAAGCGCTTGGGTGATCGCATAGTTCGTCACCGGGGAGTTCGAAGCGATCGAGGCCGCGAGTTCAAAGGCCTTCGCCTGTCCTTCGCCGGAGGGGACGCGATAGTTGACAAGTCCGATGCTCTCGGCCTCGGCGGCGTCGAAACGGCGGCCGGTGAGCATCATGTCCTGGACTCGGCTGAGTCCGATGAGGCGGGGCACCCGTACCGAGGCGCCTCCGCCGACGAAGAGACCGCGTTTGCCCTCGGGCAGGGCGAAGTATGCGGACTCCTCGGCCACTCGAAGATGAGCTGCGGTCGCGAGTTCGAGGCCGCCGCCGATGACTCCGCCCTGGAGGACGGCGATGACGGGGATCTCGGATTCGGTGATCGCATTCATCGTCGCGTGCCATGAACGTGAGTGGCGAAGGCCGCCTACTGCGTCACGCTCGGCCATCTCGGAGAGATCGAGCCCCGCGCAGAAATGCTCGCCGACGGTCGTCAGCACGATGGCGGAGACCTCAGGTGGGGTGCGGAAGAATTCGCCGAGAGCGGCAACGGTCGCATCATCGAGCGCGTTGCGCTTAGCAGACCGATCGAGAGTGAGGACGCCGATGTCATCCTCAGCGGTGAACCGAAGGGACTCGTTGACGTCGGTCTTCTTCGGCTGGTCGGAGATGCCTGCGAGGTGGGACGAGGAGAGGTTGGTCATTTATGGTCCTTTGATGGTGCGGTCGGTGCTGGCTTGTCCTCGGTTGTGGTCTTCGCCGCGGGATTCGAGTGTGCGCCGAGCGCATCAGCGGTGCGCAGGGAGACCTTGTGAATCTTTCCCGAGCCGGTGCGTGGGAGATCGTCGACGAGGTCGAAGTACTTAGGCACCTTGTATTTTGCGAGGCGAGCGAGCAGAAAGTTGCTCAGTTCATCCGCCGTTGGCGGTGTGTCCGATTCAGCTGCGACGACGAAAGCGTGTCCGACCTCGCCCCACTTCTCATCGGATGCGGCGACCACCGCAGCTTCGCTGACACCCGGATGTTCGAAGAGGGCAGACTCCACCTCGGCAGGATAGACATTCTCACCTCCGGAGATGAACATGTCCTTGAGCCGGTCGACGATGAAGAGGAATCCGTCGTCGTCGAGGTAGCCGATGTCGCCGGTATGGAACCATCCATCAGGGGAGAAAGCCTGACCGGTGGCAATCGGGTCATTCCAATAGCCATTGGTGACATTGGGGCCGCGGGCGACGATTTCGCCGTTGACGCCGGGGGAGCAGGAATTTCCGGAGACATCACGGACATCGACTTCGGTGAAGGGCACGGCGCGTCCGGCCGATCCGGCCTTGTCGAGGGCGTGCGCAGCAGGCAAGAAGGTGCAGCCCGGGGAGGTCTCGGTGAGTCCGTAGCCTTGGCAGAACATGATGTCCTTCGCCTGGTATCTCTGGATCAGGGAGACCGGGATCGGTGCACCGCCCGAGTTGACGAATCGCAGCGACGACAGGTCAGCGCTCTCCCACCTCGGCGACTGCAACATGTCTGCGAACATCGTTGTGACCCCGGCCATCCAGGTCAGTCCTTCGTGTTCGATGGCATCGAAGGCTCGGTTGACGTCCCACCTCGACTCGATGAGCATGTGCGCACCGCGCAAGTAGCTGGTCATCACCTGCTGGTTGAGGCTGATGACGTGGAAGAGAGGAGCAACGACGAGGGTGACGTCGGCGACAGTCAGGTCAGTGTTGAGGAGAAGATTGAAAGAGTTCCACATCAGATTGGCGTGTGAGAGGACCGCGCCTTTGGGACGTCCGGTCGTCCCTGAGGTGAAGAGAAGAAACGCCGGCTGCTCGCCGTCGACGTCGGCCGCCGGCACAAGCGGACCCGACGGCGAGGTGGATGTATCTTGCCACTGCACTGTCTCCTGGACCACGTCGGTACTCAGGCCCGCAGCCGTCTTGGCCGATTCGGGCGCCACGTACAGCAGAGACGCTTCGGCGAGAGCGAGCTGGTAGTCGAGTTCGGGCGGCGCAAGTCGCCAATTGAGTGGGATGAAGATCACGCCGAGGCGGAGGCAGGCGAGGAGGACGACGATCAGGGCAGGATGGTTGGGACCGAGGTAGGCGATGCGATCGCCACGACGTACTCCCTGTGCGTGCAGCTCTGCCGCGCAGGTCAGGGTGCGTTCGTGCATCTGGGCGTAAGTGTGTTGGACGCCGTCGAAGGTGATTGCCACCTTGCTGCCGTAATCGGTGGCCTGGATTTCAGAGAGTCGGGTCAGAGCGGGGTGGGAGAAGGTCATAGGGTCGGTCCTTCCGTTACTGCTGGCGGAGTGCCGTTTTCGATGCTGGGTCGCGTCTCGCCGAGGTTCTGTTCTGACAGGCTGCGGGATTTCGTCTCGCCGAGCCTCCAGATGCACAGGATGCTGATGGCGGCGACAACCGTGATGACAATCGATAGTGGGATTGTGGAGGGAGAATCGGCCGAGCTCATGATTGCGGCGAACAGGACGGGTGAGATGCCTGCGCCGATACCTGCGATCTGGTAGCCGAGCGATGCCCCGGTGTAGCGGTGCTCGGTGTCGAAGAGTTCGGAGTAGAGACCGGCCAAAGGTCCATAGATCATCGGGTGGATGACGCCCTGGCCGATGATCATGCCGATGGTGATGATGAGACCGTCCTTGGTCTCGATCATCGGGAAGAGTGCGAAGCTCCACACGGCGATGAGCACGGCGCCGGCGATGACCAATGGACGACGACCGATCGTATCGGACAGTCGGGACCAGCCGATGATCCCGAAGATCGCGAAGAACGAGGAGAATGACAAGGCGTTGAGTATCGTCTGCTGCTCGATACCGATCTGCACGCCGTAGGCGACGGAATAGGTTGTGAGCAGGCCCTGGAACATGAACGCGGACAGGCCGACTCCGACGGCGAACAGCAGGGTCACGGGCTGGTCGCGCAGAGCAGCGACAATCGGGATGCGCCGTGAGGGCGCGCGTGTCTTCGCAGCGAGGAACTCAGGAGATTCGGCGACTGCAGAGCGGACGATGATGCCGACGACGAGCAGAAGGATCGAGGCGAGGAACGGCAGCCGCCAGCCCCAGGCGATGAAGGCCTCGGGACCCATGAGCGCCAGGACTGCGGCGATGACGAGCGCGGAGACAAGTTGCCCGGTGGGAGCGCCGGCGCTGGTGAAGCTGGCCCAGAAGCCGCGGTTCTTCGTTGAGTGCTCGGCGGACATGAGCATGGCTCCGCCCCATTCGCCGCCGATGGCAACGCCCTGGACGACACGGATGAGGATAAGGAGAACGGGGCCGATGAGTCCCGCCTGTTCGTAGGTCGGCAGCAAGCCGATCGCAGTTGAGGCGATTCCGATGGTGAACATGCTCAGCACGAGCATGCGTTTGCGGCCGAGTCTGTCCCCGAAGTGCCCGAAGACGATGCCCCCGAGGGGGCGGGCGAGATAGCCGGTTGCGAATGTGGCCAGACTGGCGAGAGTGCCGACCGCAGGGGAGAGGTTGGAGAAGAACACGTCCTTGAATACGAGGGCGGCGCAGACCGAGTAGACGAAGAAGTCGTAGTATTCGATGACGCTGCCGAGGTACGCCGAGGCGGCAGCTCGCTTGAGCATCGGTGTTGATTTGCTTGAGGTGGAGTTCGCGGAAGCCATGTAATCCTCGCTGACTGAACGGCTCTCTTGATTGACGGTCTGATCGGCGGCGATCGAACCGTCTTCGATACTATGCAGAAAGACGACGGAGCGTCAATAGTTTGCGATACGTGAATGTTCTGGAGCGGGCAGTGCGCATAGAATCAGAGCATGGACCTTCGCCCGCAGTCACTCTTCTTCGCCCTTGTCGGGGAGCACCTGCTTGGGTCGACTCGTCCTCTCAGTGGAGCTTCGATCGTCTTCGTCATGAAGAGGCTCGGCGTCGGTGAGACTGCAGCGAGATCGGTCCTGCAGCGAATGACCGCCAAGGGCTTTGTCGACCGTAGCAAGCAGGGTAGAAAGACGTTCTACAGCTTGACCGACACCGGGTCTCAGATCCTAGGCGAAGGCGGCCGCAAGATGTTCACGGGTTGGCAGTCCGATAGTTGGGACGGTGCCTGGACGATGGTGAGGATTCAGGTCCCGGAGACTCGGAGGTCGTTGCGGCAGAAGATTTGGACACAGTTGTCTTGGGCTGGCTTCGGCCAGGTCGATGGCGGGACATGGGTGGCGCCCGGATCGCGGGAGTTGATGTCTGTGCTGGATGCCGAGCAGCTCGAAGTTTCCCCGATAGTCATCTGCGGGCGACCTCAGCCTCCCACGACCGATGACAATCTCGTGGCAGCCTTTGAGCTCGATGCTCTCGCTGCGGAATATTCTGCTTTCGGCGTTCGGTGGCAGGGCTTCGCTCCGGAAGCTGAGTCGCCTATGGAGGCTCTGGTGGCGAGAGTGAAACTGCAATGTGAATGGTTGGGTCTGACCCGGCTGGATCCGCAGCTGCCCGACGTCCTCTTGCCGCAGAATTGGCCTGGGACGACGCAAGCGCAGTTGTTCGTCGACCTCAACCAGCGTCTTGGCGAACGAGAGGCTCCTGTTCTCGATGACTTTTTCGCCGGCGCTCTCGAGTAGACGCGCCCCGAATGGTGGTCAGGCGTGCCATGTCGGTCGTCGCCTGTCAGATCCACTCCTGCGCCAGAGCGAATTCGATGAGCGCCTGCACTCGCGGCGCGATCGTGGAATTAGCGGGCCAGATCGCATCGACGCTGACCGGCTTCACCGCCGGCTCGATCTCCTTGACGATCAGGGGCAGATCCTCGTAGCTGTTCGGATTCGACAGACGTTGGACAAGGATTCCGTATCCGAGCCGTCGTGCGACGAGCGTCCGGACCACCTCGTAACTCGTCGTGCGGTGCCGGATCGTCGGGTGGAGCTGCCGCTCGGCGAACATCGACAGAGTGTGGTGACTCGACGGCGGGGAATCGAGCAGGATGAGATCCCTTGACTCGAGATCCTCTAGTCGGACCGTCTCCCGATAGGCGAACTCATCCTCGGCAGACAGGACGACATGCGCCGGCTGAGCGAAGAGCTGGGCGCGGTTCGGTGTGCCCGGGACGAGTGTCTCGTAGACAAAAGCCAGATCGATCTCACCCGAATCAAGCTTGCCGACGAGGAGGTCCTGTGTGGCTTCGACGATCTCGAGGCCCACCTTCGGGTGCAGACGACCGAATCCATCGAGCAGGACCGGAAGGATCATCGGTGCCAGGGTCGGATAGCAGCCGATGGTGATCGGACCAGCGAGTTCACCATTCGTCGTCGTCAATTGAAGCTCGAGGTCACGTGCGCCGGCCAGCAGCGGGCGGGCCTTGTCGAGAACCTGTCTGCCTGCGGCGGTGAGCGCCAAACCCTGCGATTTCCGCCGAATGCAGAGTTGGGATTGGAGCTCGTGTTCCAGCGTGGTGATGGCGTCGGAGATCGCCGATGAAGAGACGTGCAGCTCTCGCGCCGCGGCGGAGATCGTCCCCATGCGAGCAGCCGTGATCAGGTAGGACAGCTGTCGCAGTGTGAAGTTCGGTGGCTGGTCAGATCTCATATCCGCCAATCCGGTTTAGTTGTGCGATTAATTCCGCTTTTCCTTTCTAAGCGTAGTGCACATACTGATGTGAACAGCCTCACAGAGACACTCAACGAAGAGGAGACGGCGATGACTTCTCAATTGCATGCCCCCAATCGAACCGCAGGAGCACCCCCCCACAGCTTCAGCGGTCCCGGTTGCCGACTGGGTGACGATCCCCGAACTCTACGATGACCCGTTCCCGATCTACGAACGTCTTCGGGCCGAGGGCGGAGTGCACTGGGTTCCCGCAGTCAACCGCTACCTCATCACCAGCTACGAAGCAGTCAGCGTCACCGAACACGATCAGGAAGCGTTCTCCGCAGACGAGGAAGGATCGCTGCAGATCCGTGCTATGGGACACTCCATGCTGCGCAGAGACGATCCCATGCACTACGAACAGCGACGCGCCTGGCAGCCAGTCCTCAAACCGGGGTACGTCAAACGAATCTGGACGAAGATGTATCGCGAGGTCGCCGAAGACCTCCTGGCGAAACTCGTCGGCAAAGGCCCTGACGTTGATCTCATCTGGGACTTCGCCGCCCCGTATGCGAGTGAGACGCTGCGACGCATGCTCGGCCTCTACAACGCTGACCAGTCGGATCTGCAGCGCTGGTCGCAGACGATGATCGACGCCACCGGCAACTACGCCGACGATCCTGATGTCTGGGCGAAAGGCAAGAAGTCCTTCGACGAAGTCGATGCCGCGCTCGACGAGATGCTCGGTTACCACCTGACCCACCGAGACCACTCGCTGATCTCCGGGCTGCTGTCCATGCCCGGTGACCGGATGCCCATCGAGCAGATTCGGGCCAATATCAAGATGACGATCGGCGGCGGCCTCAACGAACCGCGCGACGCCCTCGGTGTGGCGGCCCTGGCCATGTTCGAGAATCCCGAACAGCGGGCGGCCGCGGTCGCCGATCCGGCACTGTGGCCGACCGTCTTCGAAGAGACCATCCGATGGGTTGCTCCCATCGGAATGTATTCCCGACAGACCACGTGCGAGACAGAACTCGCGGGCAAGCTGCTTCCCGCCGGAGCGAAGCTGGGTATCTGTGTGCTCTCGGCCAATCGTGACGAAGCCGTGTGGGACGATGCACATCGCTTCGACATCCACCGTGAAGTCAAACCGCACCTGGCTTTCAGCAAAGGTGTGCACGTGTGTCTGGGCAATTGGGCAGCACGGGCGGAGATCGCCGAGGTGGCGCTTCCCCTCCTCTTCAACTCCCTCAAGGGACTCGACATCGATCGAACCCGCGAGACCCGAATCGGCGGCTGGGTCTTCCGCGGACTGCTCAGCCTCCCGGTGACCTGGGATTCGGCAGAAGACACTCCGAACTACGGCATCTCCCACGCCAAGAGAGATGACCGAACCGACTCCGGATCTCAGGGCGGTGCCGGTGCCGCGCCGGACGCCGAAGGCCCGCGAATCGCCGTCGTCGGCGCCGGCCCGTCCGGCTGCTTCTCTGCGAAGGAGATTCTCCGCCAAGTGCCGGGAAGCCGAGTCGACGTCTACGACAGGCTCCCCGTCCCCTACGGACTGCTGCGCTACGGAGTGGCCGCAGATCACCAGGGAACCAAATCCGTATCCGCGCAGTTCGACCGTCTCTTCGCCGATCCCCGTGCGACATTCATCGGCAACACCGAACTCGGCGTCGATGTGACCATGGACGAACTCAAGTCCGGATACGACTCAGTGGTTCTCGCAAGCGGCCTGTCCCACGACCGTCCCCTCGCCATCCCCGGCGCCGACCTCAAACACGTCTATTCGGCCGGCAGTATCACCCGACTGCTCAACGGCCATCCCGACGAACGAGACGATGACGGCCACACCCGCACCCCCGACCTCGGCTCACGAGTGGCCGTGATCGGCCAGGGCAACGTCGCCATCGACGTGCTGCGGCTCCTCACCTGCGATGCCCAAGCACTCGACGGCAGCGATATCGATGACAGCGCCTACACCTCACTGCGACGCGACATCTCTCGGATCGACATCATCGGCCGCTCAGCTGCGGGCACAGCGAAGTTCGACCCCGTCATGATCCGCGAAGTCGGACGAGTGCCGGGCCTTGTGCATGAACTCCATGGTGTCGACCTCACGATGCGCATCCCCGGAAAAGACGCGAAGCTCGACGCCCTCGCTGAACTCACCTGCTCCGCGCAAACGCAGCCCGCACACGATGCGATCCACGTCCATTGGTGGTTCGAAACGACTCCCGAGGCGCTCACCGGTGACGGTGCCGTGACCGGGATCGAGCTGCGGCGCACCGACGAAGATAATATCGGCCTCGACGTCGACTCGGTCATCACCGCGATCGGATTCGTTCGCGACCCGATGACAAGTGCCCGACAGGGCATTTGCCCCGTCTCACCGATTCCCGGCGACGGAAAGATCAGCGCCGGTCTCTTCGCCATCGGATGGCTCAAAGGCAACGGTCGAGGGACCATCCCCGACCAGCGGGCCGATGCGCGAAGCCTGGCCGCACAGATCGCGTCGGAGTTGAACGCCGGATCGATGACGACCGGTGCTCCCGGACTGACCCCGCACGCCAAGGCCACTGATTTCGCTTCATGGCGGCGCATCGATCTCAAAGAGCGCCTCGGCGCCGGACCCGGACGATGCAGGTCCAAGATCACTTCACGAACCGAACTCATGGCAGCGGCCAGCGACCTCAGCCTCGACGAGTCGCTGCAGGACACCTCGGCGAATTCCTCGGAAGGCTTGGCACCCGGTCTTCCGGTCACGGTCCTGTTCGGAACGGAATCGGGCAATGCCGAACTCGTCGCCGAAGAGATCGGCGCTTTCCTCGGCGACCGCGACGACCTGGAGATCAGAGACCTCGCAGAGATCTCTCCGGACGACCTCGACCCAGAACGGTTCCACCTCATCGTCTGCTCGACCTACGGCGACGGGGACGTGCCGAGATCGGCCACCGAGTTCTACCGGACGCTGAAAATGCGGGACGTCGATCTCCAGGGAATCCGCTTCGCCGTGTTCGGCCTCGGCGATGCCAGCTACACACGGACCTACTCGCGTGGAAGCGAGCTTCTTACCGAAGCTCTCGAAGCGCGCGGCGCGGTACGGGAAGGCGAATACGGCCGCCATGATGCAGGCGGCGCCGTGCCGGCATCCGAAGCGGCATGCGAGTGGGCGGAAGGAGTACTCACCACAATCGGCACCACATTCGCTGCCGTCTGACGGTGACCGACCGTGCTCGGATGATCCATCCGGGCGCGGGCGGAGGCCACCTCATCAATCTCTTCAATTCGGACGACGAAGACCGACCACAACTGGACAAGGACGTTCACATGACACAGACACCTACCTCGGCGTCACCTGCGCCGACGCAGAAGATGAACCAGCGCAGAGTCGCCTTCGCCGCTGTCATCGGCACCACCATCGAGTGGTACGACTACTTCACCTATTCGACTGCGGCGGCGCTCGTCTTCGCACATCTCTACTTCGCTCCGGCGGGGGAGGGCATCGGCCAGATGCTGGCCTTCGCCACCATCGGAATCTCGTTCCTCTTCCGTCCCTTGGGTGCATTCCTGTCCGGGCACTTCGGTGACCGGCTCGGTCGTCGAGCCGTCCTCGTAGTCACCCTCGTCACAATGGGTGTGGCGACCGCACTCATCGGACTCATCCCCACGTACGAGACTATCGGCATCACTGCACCGATTCTGCTCATCCTGCTGCGCATCGTCCAAGGTCTGTCGGCCGGCGGGGAGTGGGGCGGCGCGGCGCTTCTCGCCGTCGAACACGCCGACGAGGACAAGCGCGGGCGCGCCGGCTCATACCCTCAGCTCGGCGTTCCGCTGGGAATGCTGCTGTCCTCCGGCGTAATCGCCCTGATGACCGGTGTCATCTCTCCTGGAGAGGCGTTCATGGAATGGGGCTGGCGAATCCCGTTCCTGCTGTCCGTCGTGCTCATCGGCGTCGGATACTGGGTGCGTCGGGCCGTGGAAGACACCCCGGTGTTCCAAGAGATGACCGCCGAGACCGCCAAACGCAAGGCCCCGATCCTCGTGCTCTTCAAAAAGCACCTGTCCCTGGTCCTCGTCGCCGCACTGATCTTCGCCGGCAACAACGCCAGCGGGTACATGACCACCGGCGGCTTCGTGACGAAGTATGCGACCGACCCCGTCGGCTTCGACCAGACGGATGTGCTGCTGGCCATCACGTTCGGATCGTTCGTCTGGTTGGTCTCCACAGCGGCCTCGGGTGTGCTGGCCGACCACATCGGACGGGTGAAGACCTACGTCTTGGGATTCCTCATCCTCATCGTCACGGCCTTCCCACTGTTCTGGCTCATCGACACCGGCGACCTCGGCCTGCTGTATCTGGCATTGGGCATCTTCTCCATCGGATTGGGACTCTCGTACGGTCCGCAGGCTGCCCTCTACGTCGAACTCTTCCCTGCCTCGATCAGGTTCAGCGGAGTCGCCATCTCCTATGCTTTGGGCGCGGTCCTCGGCGGGGCGTTTGCCCCGACGATCGCTCAAGGGCTGCTGCAGGCGACTGGAACCACCGCCTCGGTGTCGCTTTACCTGCTGGTCATGTCGGCAATCTCGCTGCTGGCGGTCTCGCTGGTCCGCGACAGGAAAGGCATCGACCTGTCGGTGGCGAACGAAGCCGAGCAGAGCTCCGGAATGTGGCGAATTGCGAAACGCTGAGTGGGCAGGGCGGGGCCGGCCGGAGGGCTTCAGTTCTGCTGAGCCCTGACGACCATCGTGGCGATGCGCACGCGATTGTTCGTGTCCAATTTGACGTTGATCCGGTTGAGGTGAGTCTTGACCGTAGCCAGACTCATGAACGTCTCCTCGGCGATCTCCTGATTGGACCGACCGTCGGCCACGAGTTCGGCGATCTGCCGCTCGCGGTCTGTCAGTCCGGACAGCAGTTCAACGGCCTCTCTCTGCAGTCGATGGTCTGAGTTCGATCTGACCTTGGCGATGACCTGCCGCATCGACTGCGGGGAGAGGATGGGCTCACCGGCGTGAACCTTGCGGATCGCGGCGGCGAGTTCCACAGGGCCGATGTCCTTGAGCAGGTATCCGGCGGCTCCGGCCTCGAGCGCCATGAAGAGGTGATCGTCGCTGCTCATGCTCGTCAGAGACACCACCTTCGGCGGTCGTACACTGTTGAGCAGACGCTGAGTGGCTTCGATCCCGCCGATTCCCGGCATCTGGATATCCATGAGCACGACATCGGGAAAATGCAGAGATGCCTTCTCAACGGACTCTTCCCCGCTCAACGCCGAGGCGACGACGTCGACGCCGTCGGCCGCTTGGAGGATTCCCCTGATCCCGGTGATGACCATGGGATCGTCATCGACGACCATGACTCGGATCGGGGCGGCTTGGTTCATAGATGTCACAATACCCGAGGCCCGTGTCACGGCTGGTCGAGGCCCCTGTCACGGCTGATCGAGGAGCTGAAGTCGCTTCTCCGTCGGGCTCCTACGGCCGATCTCGGCAGACGTTTCGGCAGAATGCGAAACAGTCCGGACAGACTGTGGATCAGTTCGGACGAGAGAAGGATCGGAAGCTCACCTGGACGTGGAACTCATTGCCGATCACCCCGGTCGACGCGTCGCCGCCGAGCATCTCGGCGCGCTCCCGGATGCCGACGAGCCCGGACCCCGACCCGGTTGACGCCAAGTGCGCCCCGTGCGGCACAGGACTCGTCCCGGGCGGCCTCCACTTCTGAGCAGGCGCACCGGCGCCGGGTTCTCGAGCCGACCCCGGTGCGTATCGGGGGCGAGGCGGAACCTCGACCGGGGCTGCACCACGAGGAAGCGGATTGCTCACCGAGATCTGGATTCCGCGAGTTGCCGAGACGGCGACGTCCACCGTCACGGGCATGTTCGGTGCATGTTTCATCGCGTTGGTCAGAGCCTCCTGAACAATGCGATAGGCCGCACGGTCGAGCGCAGGCGGGCATGAGTCCACGTCCTGGATGACGACGAGCGGGCGGATGACCGTACCGGTGGAGGCCACAGAGGAGATGAGCTCGGGAATCGCTGACATCGTCGCACGACTCGGAGGCGACGAAGTGCCATGGCCCGGCCGCGGATCGGCCAGATCTCCGCTCCTCACGCCACCCACCAGATGACGCAGATCCTCCATGGACGCACGGGCCTCCTCTCCCAGGGCAGACGCCGTCGCAGCGACCTCGGGGTCGGCGCGTGCCCCGACCTCAAGGGCACCGGTATGCAGAGAGATCACCGACAGTCGGTGGGAGAGCGTGTCGTGAAGCTCGCGTGCCAAGAGCTCTCGTTCCGACTGCCGCGCGATCTCGGCCGTGAGCGACTCATTGCGCTGAGCTTCGCGTTCGGCGATCGACTCGACCGCCCTCATCCTCCGAGTCCGACGCAGAAGCGCACCGACTCCCAGCGCCGTACACAGTCCGATGACTCCGGCGGCGACCGTGATGATTCTGATCGCCAGGTGCGAATCCTCCGGCGGAATGGTCGCCTCGAGTCCGGTGACCTGAGCCGGATCGGGCAGGAAGAAGATGCTGAAGGGATTGTGCTCAGCCGGTGCCAGGCACATCCTCAACGTGGAGAACGCGATCAGTCCGGTGCCCACCGCCGAGGCGGTGATCGCCTGCCGCCGGGGTGCTCGGATGACGAGGTGGAAGACCGCAATGAGCAGCATCAGCGCATCGCCCCAACCCGCGGTGAGCAGTCCACCGGCGACGAAGGGCACCCACGGCCATCGGTGACGGAGGAAGACGAGCCCCCACACGAGGAACAGCAGCAGGACGGCGACGAGTCCGGTGTCGTTGAGTTCCCCGTCGGAGAAGGCCCAGGCGTTCGCCGCCACCGCCATCGACGAGGTGAAGAACCCGAAGAGGTAGAGAATGACGCCGACGAGGACGCTGCCGGCGATGCGCACGCCGCGCGGGATTCGGCGGCGAGGAGCGGATTGTACTGACACAAGAGAATCGTAACCGCGGGGGCTGACACACGTAGTCCACCTTTCGGCTGGACGAGCTCACCGATCGGCTGGAGTGAACCAGCCTGAATGCGGACGCGCCGGGGCCCGGACGCAACGAAGCTGGAGCAGTCAGCCAGAACCAGCTTCGAAGGAGCGTCATGTCCCACTCGCGGAATCCCCAGAACACCCCGCAGCAGCCGCAGTCACCACAGCCTCAGCCCCAATGGTCCCCGCAGCACCAGCCCCCTCACAACACCCACAACCAGCAGCCAGCTCAGAACTTCGACCCCCAGCCGTGGGCACCCGCACAGAACGCACCGGCCTACAGAGCCGGAGGCTACCCGCAGCAGCCCTACGGTCAGAGGCCGCCGAAACGGAAGAAGCCGCTGCTGAAGCGCTGGTGGTTCTGGCTGCTCGTCGTCATCGTCATCATCGCCGCAGCCAGCGCGATCGGAGGCGGGGGAGATGACACCAGCACTGCGGAGAGCGGCTCATCCGACGCTCAACAGTCGGGGGAGTCCACGAAGAAGAAGGAGGCCGCCGACAAACCCGCCGAGGAGGCTTCGCACGGCATCGGAGACACCGTGGCCGCTGATCACTGGGAGATCACCGTCGCAAAGGTCGAGGACGGTGTCTCACAGGTCGGCGACGAATTCCTCAACGCCAAGGCACAGGGACAGTTCGTCCAGATCGAACTGTCGGTGAAGAACACCGGATCGGATCCGAACTACTTCTTCGACGACGACATCAAACTCGGTGATGAGTCCGGCAACACCTACTCTGCGGATTCAGAAGCCGGTATCTATGCGGCCGAGGACAACATCCTCTTCCTCGAAGAGATCAACCCCGGAAACACCGCCGAGGGTGTCCTCGTCTTCGATGTGCCCGAAGACGCTGACCCGAACAAGCTGACCTTCGCCGGCGGACTGTTCTCCGACCCGGTGGAGATCTCCTTGAAGTGACCTCACCGGTCCAGCTGTTCCGCCCGGGCGATGATCGACCGGGCGGCGCTGACCGTCTGCCCGAGGAATCCGCGCCCGAACAGGCGAATATGAGCGAGCAGAGCGAAGAAGCTGTGCGCCGGCAGGTCCTCCTGCCAACCGTCCGGCATCGGGTGGGCCTGTTCGTAGCCGGAGAAGATCTTCTCGAGAAACGGGGCACCGAAAAGGGCGAGCAACGCGAGGTCTTCCAGTCGGTGACCGCCGTGGGCGGCCGGATCGATGAGCGTCACCCCGGTCGGTGTCCACATAAGATTCCCCGCCCACAGGTCACCATGGACGCGCGCCGTCGTCTCCTCACCCTCACCGCAGATGCCGGCGAAGGCGCCAGACGCGATGGCATCGATCGCCGAGGCGACCGTCGCCCGGGCCTCACCTCTGAGATCCCCGGCAGCCGCGGCGGTCAGGGGTCGTAAGCGCTGCCCGACCCAATAGTCGGTGAAGTCGTCGACGGGCTCGGCACGCACCTCGAAGGGACTGTCGAGAGGGCCGAAGAATGACTGCGGGGCCGGTGACCAACCGAAACCGGGAGCACCCGCATCGTGGAGCCGGGCGAGGGCACGACCGAAGTCAGCGGCCGCCGCGGCGTGGGGACCGGTTTCCCGGAGACGGCGCAGCCGCAGAAAATCCGGCCCGTGTTCGAGCACTTCGACGACCGGGACCACATCTGGTTCGGCCAGCCATCTCAGCCCGGCGGCCTCGGCGGCGAAGAAGCCGTCCGGGGCGGACTTCCGCAGTTTGAGGAAATCAGTCATGGCCACAGGTTAGTCGGGAGAGCCGTTGTCCGTGTGACCTCGGGTCAGTTCCCGAGCTCGGCGAGGAGACCGGCGGCAACCGAAACGAGTTCTCCGTTGCCGGTTGCCTGAGTGCCGTCGATGAGGACCGGAGTGTCCTCCAAGCCGGTGCGGATGCCGTGGCCGCGCCTGATGGCTCGGGCATTGACGACCCAGGAGGCGATGCCCTCCCCATGGTGGACCTGCGGCAATTCGATGCCCGCTTCGGCAAGGACTCGTTCGATCGCGGCGGCCTCAGCCAAGGCACGATCCGGATCGGTCTCAGTGGGTTCGACGAGCACACGTGCGCATCGGTCGGCCAGCCCGGAATCGACGAATGCCGCTGCATCGTCGAGGCTGAGCAGACCTGCCTCGACTCGAACACCGTGCTCGATGAGCAGTTCGCACACTTCGCGAATTCCCGACTCACCTTGATTGGCACTGACGGAGTCAGGCAGCTCGGTCCATTCGGAGATGAGCGTGAGACGGACCTGCGGATCGGGTTCGATCTCGGCTGCGGTGCTCAAAGAGATCGGAGTCCCCGGGCACGCGGCACGCACCTCACGAATCGTGGCCGAGACCGGTTCAGTATGAAAGGTCTGCCGGCCGGTCGCATCGAAGGGGTGGAGGTGGATGACCTGAGCACCTGCTGCCACGGCGGCGGCCGCCTCGGCGGCGATGGACTGCGGTGTCCGCGGAGTCGCCGGGTGGTCGCGATCACCGTTGAGGGCGGCATGCAACAGCGGTTCGTGCGAAGCTGATCCGTTCATCTGCCCACTGTCTCGCATTCGTGACGGCGAGTACAGGTCCCTTCGGTAAGACCGTGAGAAGTCAGACTCGAATCACCGCGGAGACATCGCGCGGGCACGCCCCGATCATGATGGGGTTCGGCACGGCGTGTTGTTCGGAATGAGCCCGAATGACGGCAGATGTCGTGCAAGGACGAACCATCCTCGACCGAGGTGTCTCACGTGGATAGAGGAGCTCAAATGGCTTTCGTCCTCTGGAACATCGCAGCAATCCTCGTCATCTCCGGCATCTTTGCGATCTTCCGCAAACAGCTGCTGTGGGGATTCGTCCTCATCGTCGTCGGCTGCATCGTGGGGCCGGGCGGAGTCAGTCTCTTCACCTGACCGGCACTCCCGGACTGTCCCCAGCCCCGGCTGAAGTCGTAGGGTGATCCCAGAGTCCGCCCAGCATCGAGACGGACCCGGAGAGAATAGGGGGCGCCCACGCGTGACAGAGACCGGAGACCTGAGTACTGCCGGGGCGCAGAACGGCCATTCGTGCTGCGCCCCGGCGACCAGCCGCGCCGAGGCGGTGGAAAGTCATGTTTTGCACCTTGGTGCTGATCCTGCCGTGAATTCGGAGTCGAAGCCCGAGTTCAGCTTCGACTTCGTCACCGCCGGCGGCGCCTTCGACATGGGCGATCCCTTCGGCGACGGGCATCCCACCGACGGTGAGGGACCACGTCACCGCGTGGACCTCACCGAATTCGAGATCGCGACGACAAGCGTGACGAATGATGATTTCGCCCGGTTCGTCGCTGACACGGGGTTCGTCACCACCGCGGAGCGTTTGGGCACCTCGGCGGTCTTCGCCATGCTCTTGAAGTCCAATCCGGGAGCAGAGGCTCACATTCTCGGTCAGGCTCCAGGCGTGCCCTGGTGGGTCGAAGTCTCCGGGGCGAACTGGGCTGCTCCCGAAGGTCCGGGATCGACCATCGACAACCGAAGAGACCATCCTGTCGTACATATCAGCTGGGACGACGCTCAGGCCTATTGCGCGTGGTCCGGGACACGGCTGCCGAGCGAAGCCGAATGGGAGCTCGCCGCTCGCGGGGGCCCCAAGGGCCGCCGCTATCCGTGGGGCAATCGGCTGCTGCTCGACGGGGAATGGAACTGCAATATCTGGCAGGGCGAGTTCCCGCGTACGAACACCCTTGACGACGGCTTCATCGGCACCGCGCCGGCCCGACACTTCGCGCCCAATGGGCTTGGCCTGTTCAACACCGTGGGCAATGTATGGGAATGGTGCGCCGACTGGTTCGCCCGTGACTACTACCAGCATTCCCCGCAATCCGATCCCCAGGGCCCAGACATCGGAGACACGCGGATCATGCGCGGAGGGTCGTTCCTATGCCACGACTCCTACTGCAATCGCTACCGGGTTGCCGCCCGCTCCTCGAACACTCCGGACTCATCGGCGTCGAACATAGGATTCCGAGTCGTCCGAAAAGCACACTGAGCTCAGTCCCGGAGCTCCGCACCGAGGCGGCTCATCAGGCGTTCTGTCTCGACCGACAGCGTCTTGAGAGTGAACGCCACAGTCTCACGGGCATCCGCTCCGGTCCGGGTCACGACCGTGATGTGCCGTGACGGGAAATGGTCACCGCTGATGGGGATTCGGCGCACCGGATGAAGATCCTGCGAGCGCGACATCCTAGACGCCACACATACCCCGAAACCGCCGTGGACGAGCGCGGTTCCCGTGTTCAAGTCATCGGCGAAATGCCCGATGCGGGGCGCGAACCCAGCCGCCGCACAGCTGGCCATGACGAGCTGGTGGTAGACCGTGCCTGGCCTGCCCGGAATCCAGGTCTCATCGACGGTGTCGGCGATTGTGACCGATGCGCGGTCCGCCAACGGGTGGTCGAGGGGAACCAAGAGGTCGAGCGGGTCGTCGATGAGGAAATGGTGGCTGAACCGATCATCCCCGCCGGCGGGGATGTCGGGAGGCGCGACGACGATGCCGATATCGGCATCTCCGCGGCACTCTATCTCGCCTTCTACGCCGGGGCCGGTGCTCCGGCTGTCGTCGTCGGGGTGTTTGCACTGAGTATGCCGCTGGTCATGGGCGCGATGATCTTCACCTTGGCCCTGCTGCTGGCAACGATCGCCACGATTCCGGTTCCGAGTATGTCCCAGACGGTGATTCGGCAGTCGAAGGCTGCGGTTGCGGTAACGGACGCCGTGCCGGAGCCAGCTCTCAACGTTGTCGAAGCGCAATGGTTCGACAGCGGATATGACAACTCGGGACATGACAGCGGGACCGCCTCGGCCGGGCACCCGGCCGCCCGATAGACTGCGAGTCATGTCGAGAATCACCTGCCCCGAACTGAGCACGAAGACCGTCACCGCTGAGCAAGCAGCCCGCCATATCGACAATGGCCAACGCGTAGCCATGAGCGGTTTCACCGGTTCCGGGTACCCGAAGGCAGTGCCGGGGGCGGTAGCCGCACGCGCTCAGGCCGCCCACGATCGGGGTGAGGACTTCCGCATCGAACTGTGGACGGGAGCATCGACGGCACCGGAACTCGACGGGGTGCTCGCCGAGGCGAACGCGGTGAGCAAACGGCTGCCGTTCCAATCCGATCCGGCGATGCGGGCCTCGATCAATTCGGGTGACACCGCGTATGTCGACACCCACCTCAGCCATTCGGCTCAGCAGGCATGGTTCGGCTTCTACGGCAACCTCGACGTCGCCGTGGTTGAAGTCGCGGCGATCCTGCCCAACGGTCTGCTCGTTCCCGGCAGCTCTGTCGGGAACTCGAAGACATGGCTCGACCTGGCCGACAAGGTCATCCTCGAGGTCAACGACTGGCATCCGCGCGGGTACGAAGGCTTCCACGATGTCTACTACGGAACCCGTCGCCCGCCCGAGCGGCTGCCGATTCAGCTGCTCGAGCCGATGCAGCGCATCGGTGACCCCTATCTGCGTGTCGACCCGGCGAAGGTCGTCGCCGTGGTGGAGACGAACGCTCCGGACCGGAACCTGCCGTTCAAACCTGCCGACGAGGACTCGAAGGAGATTGCCGGCCACCTCGTTGACTCCCTCCGCCATGAGATCGCCGCAGATCGGCTGCCGCCGGAGCTGCTGCCGCTGCAGTCAGGCGTCGGCAATGTCGCCAATGCGGTGATGGGCAATCTCGCCGACAGCGAGTTCGCGGGACTGACCGCCTATACGGAAGTCATCCAGGACGGAATGCTCGATCTCATCGACAGCGGAAAGCTCACCTCGGTGTCGGCGACGGCGTTCTCGCTCTCGGCCGAACGGGCAGCGGACTTCAACGACCGGATCGAGTCGTACAAGGGCAGGATCCTGCTGCGCACCCAGGAGATGTCGAACCACCCAGAAGCCATCCGCCGACTCGGCATCATCGCGATCAACGGAATGGTCGAGGCCGATATCTACGGCAACGTCAACTCCACGCATGTGACCGGTTCGTCGATCATCAACGGCATCGGCGGCTCCGGTGACTTCGCCCGCAACGCCTACCTCAACTTCTTCGTGTCGAACTCGCAGGCCAAAGCGGGAGCGATCTCTGCGATCGTGCCGTTCGCCAGCCATATCGACCACACCGAACACGACACTCAGATCTTGGTCACCGAACGGGGCCTGGCCGATCTGCGCGGACTGCCGCCGGTGGCTAGAGCACGGAAGATCATCGACAACTGCGCCCACCCGGACTTCCGGGACCGCCTCACCGACTACCTCGAGCGTGCGATCGCGGCGAACCCGACCGGTCAGCATACCCCGCACCTCCTCGCCGAGGCCCTGTCCTGGCACGAGAAGTTCCTCACGACCGGGCACATGTGAGCGGCAGCGGGGCCTCGGCCCCGCCGGTTCAGCCGCTTATCACGGTCGGCACCGCGGCGACCACCCAGGCGAGTCCTGGCCCGATGAGGCACATGAGGCCGGCGTAGCCGATCATCTGTCTGTAGTAGCGGTCGCGGATGTTCGGATGGACATTGGCCAGGAGCATCGCGCCGTTGGTCGAGAACGGACTGATGTCGACGATGGTCGCGGCGATCGCCAGCGCCGCGACGAACCCTCCGACATGCACGTCGCCCGACTCGAGGAACGGCACCGCCAGGGCGATGACGACACCGATGATCGCCAAGGACGACGCCAGCGCAGAGATCAGGCCGGACATGTAGAACAGCAGCAGCGCTGCCACCAGGGGTACACCGATCGCTGAGATGCCGGCCGAGACCCATTCGACGGTTCCGGCCTCCTGCAGCACGGCGATGTAGGTGAGCACTCCGCAGATGAGGATGACGATCGACCAAGAGACCTTCGACATCGCGGCCTTGCCGGCGGCAGGGTCGAAGGCGGCGAGCACTACCGAGATCGTGATGGTCACCAGGCCCACATCCCAGCTGAAGATGATCACCGACAGCGCCATCGCGATGAGCCCGATCAGGGTCGGGATCTGAGAGCGTGTGAGACGGATGGTCGTTCCGCGGTCTGACTCGGGCTCGGGGTCGGGGTGAGCCCCATCTGCCTCCGCGCGCAGTCCTGGCCGGCGACGGAGGACGAACCAGACAACGACCGCGAACACGGTATTGAAGATGAACGGGGCGAGGAACAAGGTCAGCGGCGCAGGGGTGAGGCCGTTCTTCGTCAGATAGTCGTTGATGAAGATGCCGTAGACGCTGATGGGCGAGAACGCGCCGGCCAGGGCACCGTGGACGACGAGCAGACCGACCATGAACTGATTGATCCTATGACGCCGCGCGAACGACAGTGCCAGCGGCGCGATGATGGCCACGGCGAAGAGCGCCCCGAGCGAGATGAGGACAGCTGTCAGTGCGAAGAAGATCCAGGGCATGAGTCCGATGCGCCCGCCGACGAGCCTCACGCACCAGCGGACGATCAATTCGATCGCGCCGTTGTTCTGGGCGAAGCCGAAGAGGTAGGTCAGGCCGACGAGCGTGAGGAAGAGGTCGACGGGAAATCCTGCGAGGAACTCTTCGGGTGCCTGGTGCAGGACGAGGCCGCCGACGCCGGCGGCCGCGATGAAGCCGAGCAGGCCCATATTAATGTCCCGCCAGGTTCCGATGACGAACATCAGACCGAGGACGATCACGCAGATCAGTTCTGCACTCATGGGTTCAGCTTCTCCTTCGAACGTCAGCCGGAGATTGTCCGGCGGCACAAGGGCATGCGATTCAAATTAATGCATATCACCCGGTGCGATCGGGTCCATTCGGCATATGAACTCACAGCGACGCTCAGCGGAAGGACTCAGTCGCCGATTCGCCGCTTCGTATAACTGAGGGCAGAATTCGTCCATCGCGGATAGTGCGGACGATCACAGACTCGTTAGTGTGTCATTCAGCTTCATCGGGCCGCACGTGAGTCGTTTGGACTCAGCGCGGCATCCTCCTTCTCTCAGTCTGCGAAAGGTCGCCGTCGATCATGAACGAATCCACACCGGAGCCCAGCGAATTCGATGTGCTCACGGCCGCCTCGGCGATCGTCGATGCTTTCGCCGCCACGGATACTCAGTCGTATTTCTCCCGATTCGCCGAGGACGCCTCCTTCGTCTTCCACCCCGAAACACGACGCCTGAACACTCGTGCGGAATATGAAAGGGAGTGGGCTTCGTGGTTGGCCGACGGTTGGTCAGTGGCCGCCTGCGCCTCATCGGACCAGCTCGTGCAGACCTTCCCCGGCGGAGCCGTCTTCTCCCACACCGTCGATACGACCGTGAACACCGCACACGGGCGGGAATCGTACCGCGAACGCGAATCGATCGTCTTCCGCCGCCTCGGTGACGGTGAACTCATCGCCATCCACGAACACCTCTCCACGGTCCCGGACCCTGCCGACAGCTCGTCGGCAGGGTCCGGGACCGCCGAGAGCAAGCCCGGCGCCGAGGAGGTCGCGCAGTGAACTGGTACCGCCGTTTGGAACAGCGATTGGAATCCGGCCAGGATTCCGGAGTCATCCGCGGAACCCTGAGCGGGGGACGGATGTTCATGATCTGGCTGGCCGCGAACCTCGTCGTCACGACCCTGTTGACCGGAACCCTGTTCGTCCCAGGCGTCGACTTCACCACAGCGGTCATCGTCATCATCGTCGGCACGCTCATCGGCACCTTCGTGCTCACGCTCATCGGCAACATCGGCACCCGCACGGGCCTGGCGACCATGGCCATCACCCGCGGTGCATTCGGCGCCAAGGGCAGCTTCCTGCCGGTCGCCGCCAACGTCATCATCCTCATGGGCTGGAGCTGGGTGCAGGCCATGTTGGCGGGAATCAGCGTCAACTACGTCGTCGCCCAGACGACGGGATTCTCCAACCCGATCCTCTTCTCCGTGCTCTGCCAGGCGCTCGTCGTCGGACTGGCGATCCTCGGCCACGAAGGGATCGAGAAGGCCGAACCCTGGTTCGCTCTTCTCATCCTGCTGGTCATGGCCTATGTCTTCGTCATCGCGTTCACGGGACACTCACCCGGCGAATACGCAGGAATCGAGAGCCTGCCGGAGCTCGAGTTCACTCCGGTCCTCGCACTCGATATCGTCATCTCCACAGCCATCTCCTGGACCGTGTTATCCGGCGACCTCAACCGTTTGGCCGGGACTCAGAAGGCCGGAATCGTCGGATCGGGTCTGGGCTACCTGACCTCGACCGTGCTGGCGATGCTGCTGGGTCTCACCGCGTTCAGCTTCATCCTGCTCGACGGGGGAGACCCGGCCGAATTCGACCCGACGGCCCTGGCCGCGGAATTCGGGTGGGCGCTGGCCATCGTCATCTTCCTCTCGGTCATGGCCACGAACACGATGGTCGTCTACGGAATGGTCAACTCCGTCGTCGGCGCACAGAGCAAGACGAAGCTGAAGTTCCTGCCGACGGCCCTCATCCTCGGCGCGATCTCGATCATCGGATCGACCTGGCTGGCCCTGCTCGACCAGTACACCGACTTCCTCACGATGATCGGGGCGTTCTTCGTCCCCGTCTTCGCCATCCTCATCGTCGACTACTACATCATCAAACGCGGTGCCTACTCACCCGACATCCTCAAGGTCTCCGGCGGCCTGTACTCCTACACTCGCGGAGTCAATTGGGTGGCCGTCGGTGTGTGGGTTCTCGGGGCGTTGGCGTCCTATGTGCTCACCTACGCCTATCCGAGCCCGATCGGAGCGACGATCCCGTCCTTCGCCATCTCCTTCGTGCTCTACCTCGCGCTGTCCTGGGGCAGCCGAGCGAAGTTCGCGGGAACTCGGCATGCGCACCTGGCCGACGGGATCCGCGGGAGCTGAATGGGGTGTTCTCGGTTCCGGGCCGGGAACTGACCACTATGTGCCGTTCCCAGGTGATGAAGCAGCACAGGCGCTATGATCGCAACGGTCGGCCGGAATCACAGAAGGGAACCGGGTGTCTGTGATTGTCACGAAAGTCTTCGACAGGTTCATGCCCCCGAACCGTCGACTCAACCCCGAGGCGCTGGCCTGGGTCGCGGTGATCGTTCTTGCCATCGTCATGCTCGCGGTGGAATCGTCGATCGCCGTCTCGGTCAATGAGGCCCCCGTCGCATTGGCCTTCGTCATCACCATCGTCCATGTCGGGTCCATGCCGCTGTCCATGCTGCGCCCGCTCTTCGGCACGATCATGTCGATCGCAGCCTGCACTGTGCTGCCGCTGCTGGGGCCGCTCGTGTCGGGTGTGCCGTGGCCGTGGATGGTTCCGATGATGATCACCCAGATCGTCATCATCCTCATCATCGGCCTCCGCGCCCACTGGGGAGTGGCCCTGGCCGCACTGCTCGGCAGCATCGCAGGTTCGGCGGTCGCGGTGCTCATCACTCATCTGCTCGTCGCAGGCACCCGCACCGACGGCGCCATCGTCAACATCCTCGTCTACTCCTGCATCGCCGGCGGCGTCTACCTCGCCGCGGTCATCATCCAGCAATGGCAGCTCATCCGCTCCCAACTGGTCCAGGAGAAGGAGAACACCGCGGAGGAGCACTCCAAACGGGTGACCATCGAGGAGAAGGCGCGCATCGCCAGGGAACTCCACGACATCGTCGCCCACAGCATGTCGATCATCAACATCCAGGCCTCCAGCGCACCGTTCCGCCATGCTGGGATCGACTCAGAAGTGGCCAAAGAGTTCGAAGACATCTCCACCTCCGCCCGCACAGCGCTGACCGAGATGCGCGGACTGCTCAGCGTCCTGCGCAACGATGAAGGCGGAGGCGAACTGGCGCCGCAGCCGAAGTTCTCCGAGATCGACCCGCTCATCGAGAAGGCCCGACAGGCCGGAGTGCAGGTCACCGTCGAACGCAGCGGCGACCCGATCGACCACCTCATGCGCGACAGCACCGGACTCGCCGGCTACCGCATCATCCAAGAAGCCCTGAGCAACGCGATCCGCCACGCCCGCAACTCCGCCATCGCCATCCGCATCCGCGGTGGCAGCTCAGCCGTCTGGATCAGCGTCACCAACGACCACGGCGACGGTCCCGGCGAAGCCGCGAAGCACGAGAAGCACAGCCGGCAGGGACTGATCGGCATGCGCGAACGGGCAGCCTCGGTCGGTGGGGAGATCCGCAGCGGAGCCACTGCCGACGGAGGCTTCGAAGTCGAAGCAGTGCTGCCGCTTTCGCCCCGCGAACGCTCGACCGACGACAGCGAACCGAGTGCCGACACTTCGGTCACGGACACTTCGGTCACCGATAAGGAGACCCCATGACCAGAATCGTCATCGCCGATGACCAAGCGATGGTCCGCGCCGGCTTCGCCGCGCTGCTGAACGCGCATGCAGATATCGAGGTCATCGGACAGGCCGAAGACGGTGCACACTGCGTCGATCTCGTCGCCGACCTCGACCCCGATATCGTCCTCATGGACGTCCGAATGCCGCTGATGGACGGAATCGAAGCGACCCGCACGATCGTCGCGGCGAATGCCGAGACCCGGATCATCATGCTCACCACCTTCGACATCGACGACTACGTCTTCGACGCCATCCGCGCCGGGGCCAGTGGTTTCCTCCTCAAAGATGCCCCGCCCAGTGAACTCGCCGAGGCGGTCCGCATAGTCGCCGGAGGCGAAGCGCTCCTGGCCCCGAGCGTGACGAAACGGGTCATCGAACACTTCGCCACCGGAGGACAGAAGCCCAACCGCACAGCGCTGCCCGAACTCACCGACCGAGAACGCGAAATACTCATCCAAGTCGCCCGCGGAGCGTCCAACACGGAGATCGCCGCGAGCCTGCACATCGCAGTGCAGACCGTGAAGACCCACGTCTCCCGGATCCTGTACAAACTCGATGCCCGAGATCGCGCCCAAGCAGTCATCGCCGCCTACGAGTCCGGTCTCATCGTCCCCAACAGCTGAGTTCTGCTCCCGTCCTCACCTCGGACCCCCTACCCGAGTAGGGGGTGAAGAACGGCTCCTAGGGGTGACGAAAAACGGCTCGGACATCCATACGGTGGGAACCATGAACCCGTCTGACCTCATGACCTTCGAACCGTCTTCCTCAACTGCGACCGCACTGTCGACTCCGGCACCGGATCGGGCCACCCGGGCGGAGGTGCTCGAACGCAGGCGAGCGAAGAGGGGAACCGCTGAACAGGAGTTCACCAGCGACTTCAGCGCGCTGATGGCGCAAGTCAAAGAAGAGGGCCTGCTGGCCAGACGGCCGGGCTGGAACACCCTGCGCTTCGTCCTCCTCGGACTCGGCTACGTCGCGTCCTTCGCCATGCTCTTCCTCATCGGTGAGAGCTGGTGGCAGATGGCGACCGCAGTCGTCTTCGGCGCACTGTTGACCCAGACTGCCTATGTCGCCCATGACGCAGCACACCGACAGATCTTCACCAGCGGTAAAGTCGGGGAGTGGGTGTCGACGATCATCGGCAACCTCTTCATCGGACTGAGCTACGGTTGGTGGCTGAAGAAGCACAATGCGCTTCACCATGCCAATCCGAACAAGGCCGGAGTCGACGGAGACATCGCTCCCGGCGCCCTCGTCTTCACTCCTGAGGATGCACGTGAACGCACGGGCTTGGCCAAATGGTTCGCCGCACGTCAGGGCTGGTTCTTCCTGCCGCTGCTGACCCTGGCCGGCCTCCAGCTGCACGTCGAATCCGTCAAAGCCATCGTCCGGGGACAGTCGTCGATCAAACGCCGTTGGATCGAAGGCGTCCTCATCGGAATCCGCCTCGTCGGGTTCCCCGCGCTCGCCATCTGGGCGGCAGGTCCTCTCATCGGCAGCGTCTTCTTCCTCGTCCAGCTCGCCGTCTTCGGCGTGCATATGGGCGGATCATTCGCCCCCAACCACAAAGGCCAGCCGATCGTACCCAAAGATGTGAAGATCGACTTCCTGCGCCGTCAGACGCTGATGTCACGCAATATCTCCGGCGGTCGCTTCATGGGATTCCTCATGGGCGGTCTGAACTATCAGATCGAACACCACCTGTTCCCCAGCATGCCGAGCGTCAACCTGCACCGGGTGCAGCCGATGGTCCGCGAATACTGCCGCCAGAAGGACATCACCTACACCGAGACGACCCTGCTTGAGTCCTACAAGATCATCATCGCCTACCTCAACCGGGTGGGCCTCGGCGAAGCAGACCCCTTCGACTGCCCCGTCACCGCGCAGTTCCGGTCGCGCTGAGAACTCAGGTGAGGTGATCGTGGTCGCCGGAGACCCATTCGGCGTAGCGTTCCGCCGAGGTCTGCACCGCAGAATGCGCACCGGTGCCGATCGACTGACCGAAGTTGCCGTACATGCGGTCGAAGTCGAGATCGATCACCGAGGCGGCGATGCGCCTGACGACCGCGGCCGATAACGGCAGATAGTTCGGGAAGCTGCGCATGAACGTCACCCACCCCGATCGCGCCACCGGACCGATCGAATCGCCGCTGAGCATGACCCCGGCGCCGTCGGCGCCCGTCCAGACTGCAACCGCACTGCCGGGGAAATGACCTCCGGTCCTCCGGAGTCTCACCCCCGGCACCGGCTCCGCCTCATGGAAATAGGGGCAGACGGCCCGGCCAGTCCGCTGCACCCAATCGAGGTCGGCCCGGCACACGAAAACGGGAGCATCGTCGAAGGCGGCGCTCCATTCCAACTGCGTGCCGAACATGTGCGGGTGGCTGGCGGCGATGGCCGCAACTCCGCCGAGGTCCCGGACCGCCGCGACCGCCTCGGCGTCGATATAGGCGGGGACATCGAAGAGCACATTGCCGGAATCGGTGCACGCGAGATAGCAGGTCTGCCCGATCCCGACCTTCGGTTCGACGCGGATGGCGAAGAGACCGGGCTCCCGCTCCGTGGTGGTGATGCGGTGGCCTTCGGATTCGAGGACTGCCCGAGTCGTCCACTGTTGGCCGGAGGCAGGAACCCATTGCCGATCGTCCTCGCAGATCGGACACAGCTGTGGGGGAGGCGTCGTCGTCTCCACACCGCAGGTGCGGCAGATCGTCACATCCGAAAATGCCACCATGTCATCCTCTCGGTTCCACAGAGGAAACCACAGACTCCCACCGAGCCTAGTCCTCACATGAAGTGAAGACCAGGATCGATGGGAGCCCAACGACGCGGCAGCTTGTCAGTGGGCGGCGGCGTGCGCCTTCCTGTGGGCGATGACGTGGCCGACGAGGATGAGCGCGATGCCGACGACGAGCCAAGCGCTGAGCACCCACCACTGGAGAGCCATCGGCGCGTCGGGGAAGTAGGAGAGATCGCGCAGCAGCGCGCCTGCCGCGCCGGGGACGAAGAACTGACCGATATCGCCCCAGGAGCCGGCGAGGAACTCCTTCGGCTGATTGAGCGAGGCGATCGGATTGCCGATGAGCATGGTGAGCACCGCACCGAACGCGATGCCGGCAGGGCCGATGAGGGAGACGAAGCCGTTGATCAGGCCGACCGTGGCCGCGATCGACAAGCCGATCGCCAGCGCATTGATCGCGAAGTTCCCCTGCAGGATCCCGAACCAGGTCTGCATGATCAGGGCCAGTGCCAGTCCTCCGACGACTCCGTAGACGATGGTGCCGACCAGGCGCATCCGCCGTGACCGGATGCCCATGCTGGTGAGCACACCGCCGACGATGCCGCCGAGGGTCAACGGCAGACCCGCGATGGCCAGGCCCGCACCGGAGGGATCGTCGTCGGAGAGCGGCACGACGTCGGTGATCCTCACCTGCGGAACCTCCATCGCCGAGGCGGCCGGACCGGCGCCGTCTCCAGCTGGGTTGCCCTGCGGCGGGGCCTGACCGGAGGCAGCGGCCTCGAGAGCGTTCTGCATCTGCTCCTGCATCTTCTTCGTGCCTTCCTGGAGGCCCGAGATCGCCTGTTGGTCGATGTTGTGCTGCATCTGGGTGCCGATTCCGCTGAGCTGCTGCGCGACAGCAGGGGAGGCGGCCTTGGCGATGAGGATCTCCGGTTCGTCCTCGAGGACGAAGGCGCCGTAGACCTCTCGCTGTTCGATGAAGTTGACCGCCTCGGCGCGTGAGTCGACGGTCTTGAGGTCGAGCATGCCGTCCGGGGCGTTCTCAGCGATCTGGTCGATCTGCTCCGCGTCTCCGACCGCTGCGATCGGCAGGTCTGTGGGGTCCGAGGTCACGGTCGGCCAGCTGAAGGCGAGCATGACGAGGCTGACGACGGCGGCTGCGAGGACGGCGACGAGGAGCGCGCGTCCGAACTGTGGGGGAGCGGCCTGCGCTGCCTTCTCCGGTGTCTCGCTCACTGCCGGGTGATCGGCCTTGTCTTCTCTGCTGAGTATCTGGGTCGGCATGTCTGTCCAATCATCGAAAACGAATACTCGTTCATTATGAAACCATCCGCTAAGATATATCAAGAAGGGTCATTCGTTTTTTGGGGGAGATGTGCCGAAGGTCACCGAGCAGCACAAGAGTGCGATGCGTGCCAGGATTCAGGATGCGGCGCTGGCCTGCTTCGCGCGCAGGGGGTTCGCCGGTGCGTCGATGGCCGACATCGTCAAGGAAGCGGGGCTGTCGGCCGGAGCGGTCTACGTCTACTACGCGTCGAAGGCAGACCTGATGATCGACGTCGCCCGCCGGGTGATGGAGCCGCGCATGGCGGTGCTCGAGGCGGCCAAGTCCAGAAGTGAGGTGACACCTCCTGCCGAGGTGTTCGTCGAGCTCATCGATTCCCTGCTCATCGACAATCCGTTCGCTTCGGTCATGGTTCAGGTCTGGGGAGAGTCTTCCTACGACAAGGAGTTCGCGAGTTTCGCTGGTGGGGTCTTCGAGTCGCTCATCGAAGAATTCACCGTCTATCTTGCTGCCTATCTGCAGGATCAGCGGGGAGCGGACGCTGAAGGCGCGCGTGCTCGTGCCGCGACCATGGTGCCCGGGCTGCTGGCAATGATCCAGGGGGCCGTCGTCCAGGCGACCGTCTTCGGCGAATCCTCCCGGCTGCGGGTCCGCGCCGGAATCGAAGCAGTGCTCTCCAGCGTCGACTACTGAGTTCGTCGGCTGCTCAGACGGAATCGCCGTCGTCATCGAACGAGTGGACGCGGTCTTCGCGCATGCTCACCGTATCGACGCCGCTGAGTTCCATGAGCGGGGCGACGAGCAGGTGCAGAGGCCGCTTTCCGTCGAACCTCACATCGACCTGCACCATCCGCGTCTCGTCGGGGGACTCGAAGCGGCGCGAATCGACGATGGTATTCGCAAAACCCATTCGGCCGGCCAGAGCGAGGATCTCGCGGAGGACACCGGCCCCGTCGTGGTAGGTGATGCGCAGGAGTTTGCGGTGGTCGCTGTTGGGGATCTTGCGGATGAGCGGCGCGATGACGAACAGTGTGAACAGGTGCAGGGCAGTGAGCATCGCGGCCAAGGGCAGCATTCCCGCACCGCAGGCCATTCCGACGGCAGCGGTGACCCAGATCGTTGCGGCGGTGGTGAGTCCTCGGACCATGTTGCGTCCTTTGAAGATGACTCCGGCGCCGAGGAAGCCGATTCCGGAGACGATCTGCGCGGAGATTCGTGAAGGGTCGAGGCGGACGTCGTTCTCGAGCACTCCGGCGAATCCGTACGCGGAGATCAGAGTGAAAGCGCAGGTGCCGATGCCCACGAGCACGTGGGTGCGGTACCCGGCGGCCTTCTGCCTGAACTGCCGCTCGAAGCCGATGAGGGAACACAGGACGAAGCTGGCCAGCAGCAGGCCGGCTTCCAACAGGCCGGTGCTGCTCATGATGTTCTCAAGCGACGCGGAGTTGACCATAGTGCCTTCACCATAGCCCCACCCTCAGCGAACAACCCCCAATTACTACCTGACGGCGGCCCAGCAACCTCGCGCGAGGTAGCTGGGCCGCCGTCAGGTAGCAGGTCAGACTGTGGAGGGGATTGATTCCTCGTGAGGTCTGCGGCTGCGGGTCTGGCCGTCGCCGGCGGTCGGGGCCCGGCGATCCGACTCCTGTGCGTCAGCGCCGTCGTCGACAATGGACCCTTGAACAGTCTGGTACGACTCCTGGCCGAGCGCGGAGTCCTGATCGGCCACCTCGGCTTCGGACTTCGCAAGGTCCGGGGGCATGCCCAACGCCAATGCCAGCTTCCGCTGTTCCTTGGCGATCTCTCGCTCGCGTTCGAGGTGGAGATTGCCGAAATCATGGGCCGTGCGCGGCGGCTTGACGCCATCGATGAGGAAGACGATAGCCAGCGACACCAGTCCCCACAGGCCGAGGACCTGCAGATGTTCGGTCACGACATCGCCGTCGAAATACAGGATCGAGCGGATGGTCTCGACCGAGGCGGCCATCGGCAGGAAATCGTGCAATGTGGCGAAGAACTTCGGCACCATATACTGCGAGAGGGCTCCGTTCGACGACGGCACGCCGGCGAACATGAGCGTGCCGATGACCGGGATGATCGCGAACATGCCCAAGAGCCTTTCGAAGACCATGGCGAACATGGAGATGCAGGCGATGGCGATGATGCCGGCGCCCCACAGTGCCGCGAAATGCCCGTCGACGGCTCCTGTGATCGGACCGGCGATGGTCGCGACGACCAGCGACATGAACGGTGCGTAGACGACGATGATCGGCAGCATCCGCTTCAGCGGCCTGGTCCACGGGTTGGCGTTAGCGGCAACGATGACGACCATGAAGCCGGCGAGAATCCATCCCATCGCCACGTACATCACAACCACGCCGTTCTTATCCTGATCGGGCAAGGGCTTGAGGTTGTCGATTGTGAGATCGGAGTCGTGCGCTTGAGCCACCTGTTCGAAGACCTGCACGGCCACACGGTAGGAAGCGTTGTTGCCGGCCTGGTTGGCCAAGAGCTCGAAATCCGGATTCTTCTCGCTGGGCAGGACGAGCGCGGCGACCTCATTGCGGTTCTCCACAAGCCGACGGGCCTCGCCCTTGTCATCGAGCGCGGTGAACTCGAACTTTCCGTCCATCTGCTCATCGAGCTGCTTGATCGTGTCTTCGGCCTGTTCGATCGAGGACCCGACGACCGCGACCGGCATGTCCTTCGGCGTCGGCGAATGCATCGCTCCGAGCATGAACGTGATCATCATGGTCACCATCGCCAGCGGGAAGAGGGTCAGGGAGATATAGCGCATGAGCTTCGTATCCGGCCTCCGGCCGCCGTGGATCGCGGCCACATTGACATCCAGCGGCACAGGGTGTTCATTGCGCTTGGCGTAGAAGTGGTCATAGACCTTCGTCAGCAGCAGACCGGCCACCGCGCCGAGGGCGAGGACGAACAGGTGCCCGGTGACTCCGTTGCCGTCGAAGTAGAGCACGGAGCGCAGGGACTCGCCGATCGCCGGCATCGGCAGGAACTCGTGGGTGAAGCGGAAGAACTTCGGCATGCTGTACACCGGCATCGCCATATTCGACGACGGCATGCCGAGGACCATGAGGAGGAGGATCCCGAGAATCACCCCCAGTGCCCCGACGAGGCGGGTGATGAAGAGCTGGACGGACGAGATGGCGAAGACGCCCAGCCAGGCGATGCCGAGGACGGCCACAGTGTCCTTGACATCGACGACATCGAGGATCGGGCAGGCCACGGTCCACACGAGGCCGGCGATGGCAGCCGACCACCCAGCGAGGATCGGCACGATGCGTTTGAACTTCAGCAGTTCAGGCGAATTCGACCGCAGAACGCTGAAGGGCATGTAGCCGGCCATGACGATGGAAGTCATGAGGAACATTGCCGCCATTCCGGACGGATCGTTGTCCGGCAACGGGACGATGTCGTCGGTCTTGACCGTGAAGCCGTCTTCAGTGAGCGCGGGACGCACGAGCTGCTCGACGGTGGTCGACTGTTGGACCCCGGCTCCGCTGGCGGTGACGATCGTCGCGGTATCGCCCTTGACGATGATCGCCGCCGAGGCCTCCCTGTCATAGACGTCCTGGCGGGCGTCGTAGACATCATCGGTTGTCTCGATATCGAAGGCGTCGGGTTCGGCGCCGTTGATCGCAAATGTCACATCATCGGCCTTGGCCGATGACCCCGCCACCACGATGGGCATGTCGTTGGCTTCGGGGGAGTGCATCGTCCCCAGGTAGCTCGTGATCATCATGCCCACGAAGATGAGCGGCATGAGGAAGATCGCAAGGGTGCGGCCGATGAATTCGGCTTTCGCGCGTTTGGCCGCTGCTTGGTCCTCGGTGGTCACAGTCGTGCCGGCCTCGGAGGCGGAAGCCGGGTGCGATGTCGGGTGCTCGAACTCGAGGGCCTCTTTTCTCGTTCGCGGTTGGCTATCGGACATTGTCGTCCCCTTCAAGGATCGGAAGTCGTATGATCTTCGTCGACCACGGTGAACTTCGCCAGTTTAAGACACGTGACTTAAAATCGTAAAATCGAGAACTTGTGATTTCGAGAGCGAATGGAAAGATGAGGGAATGACCATCCAGAGTGACCGGGCGCGGGATGCCCTGCTCGACGCTGCCGAAGAGCTGTTCGCGCGCAACGGGATCGATGCGGTATCGAACAGGCGCATCGTCGAACACGCGGGGGCCGCGAATCACTCGGCGATCGCTTACCATTTCGGCGGCCGCGAGGGGCTGCTGCGCGCACTCGTCGAGCGCCACCATGACGAAATGACTCGGCGCAGGCGTGAGCTGACGGAGCAACTGGGCGGGACACCGAACATCCACGAGCTCGTCACGACTCGTCTTCGCCCGCTCATCGAGCTGCTCGACAGTCTTCCGAAGCCGAGCTGGCGGGCGCAGTTCATGTCTCAGATCTCGGCTGTTCCCTCCGCCGTCGAGGTGGCCAAAGAGGTGATCGGGAACGCGGACCTGCCCGATGACCTGAGATTCATTAACGGAGCGGTCGACGGGATCCCCGAAAGGGTTCTGCGCGGTCGCGCCTATCTGCTGGGGAGCATGGTCGTCGGCGTCTGCGCCGACCAGGAGGCGAAGATGAATGAAGACGCCAATAAGGGCAGCTGGGAGCAGGTCGGCCGCTTCCTCATCGATGCGGCGGCGGGAATGCTGGGCGCACCGGTGACCGCCCCGGACGGCGCTGTGCGCTACCCGAGCGTTCCCCTGCTCTGATCAGCAGACAGCCCTGCCTAGACCTCTTGTTATTGCTACCTGACGGCGGCCCAGCAACCTCGCGCGAGGTTGCTGGGCCGCCGTCAGGTAGCAATAAGGGGTGTTTCGGTCAGTTGCAGCCGTCGGGGCCGCAGACGGCGCCGACGGCGAAGTCCTTGCCCGCTGACTGCGGAGTGTCGGCGAGCACCGTGAGCTTCTGTCCTTCGTCCCAAGCCGTCTCGAGTGCCTGAGAGAAGACCTCCGCCGGCTGGGCTCCGGAGATCCCGTACTTGCGGTCGATGACGAAGAACGGGACTCCATTGGCGCCGAGCGAGCGGGCCTCACTGATGTCGGCCCGTACCTCATCCGAGAATTCATCGGTTGCGAGGATCCGGCGGACCTCGTCGGGATCGAGACCGATCTCACTTCCCACCTCGGCGAGGTAGCCGACGTCACCGATGTCGCGACCCTTCTCGAAGTGGCCCGAGAGCAGCATCTCCTTGGCCTCTGACATCAGTCCGTGGGTCTTGGCGAAGTGGAGGAAGCGGTGGGCGGTGAAGCTGTTGGCCACGACGATCGAGTCGAAGTCGTAATTCAGGCCGACTCCGGCAGCCTGCTGTGTGACATGGTCGAACATCTGCCGCACCTGAGCGGCGGGCATGCCCTTCATCTGACTGAGGTATTCGGTCTCGGTGCCGTCGAAGTGATCGGGCAGGCTCGGATCAAGCTGGAAACTGCGCCATTGGACGTCGACGTCATCCCTGTGAGCGAAGCCGTCGAGGGCATCCTCGAAGCGACGTTTTCCGATATAGCACCAGGGGCAGGCGATGTCCGACCAGATCTCAATCTTCATATCAACGCGAACCGTGCCCATCTCATGGTTATTCCGCAGGTCCGGCTCAGAACAGAGCCTGCTGTGATGGGGCGGCGAGCTGCTGCGTCGGAGCCGTTGCCGCGCCCGCCTTCTCCAGCGTTCGGCTCGAGTCTGGGCGACCTCGCATCCTCGAAGTCGCAGGGTAGTCGTCATCGTTGCGTCCGCGCAGGTCATAGCGGTCGATGAGGGGGTTGATGCGCTCACTGAGCCACCGACGATACTCCTTCGAGGCATAGGATGAGCCGGCGTACATCCTGCGATAGCGGGGTAGCAGCTCGGGGTGGTTGCGTTCGAGCCATTCGAAGAACCATTCGCGGGCGCCGGGACGTAGGTGCAGCGCCCCGTAGACGACTCGTGCGGCTCCGGCGACTTTGATCGCCCGAAGCGCGGATTCGAGGTGGTCACGGGAGTCGGTGAGCTTCGGCATGATCGGCATCATGAACACGGTGACATCGAACCCGAGATCGGCGGCCGCGCGCACGGTGGCCAGCCTGGCCTTCGTTGTCGGCGTGCCGGGTTCGAGGCTCTGCTGCAGAGCGTCGTCGTGAACGGCGATCGACATGCTGATCTCAACAGGAGCGTCTTCGGCAGCGCGGGCCAGCAGAGGCAGATCCCGTCGCAGCAGCGTGCCCTTGGTCAGAATCGACATCGGAGTCGACTGCTCGGCCAGTGCGCTGATGATCCCCGGCATGAGGGAGTAGCGGCCTTCGGCGCGCTGATAGGGGTCGGTGTTCGTGCCGAGCGCGACATGGTCTCGCGCCCATCTCGGGCGCGCCACCTCGGCGGCGAGGACGTCGGCGATATTGATCTTGACGACGACCTGGCGATCGAAGTCCGTCCCGGAATCGAGGTCGAGGTATCGGTGAGTGTTCCTGGCGAAGCAGTACACGCAGGCGTGTGAGCAACCGCGGTAGGGGTTGACGGTCCAGGAGAAGGGCATCGAGCTGGACTGGGGAACCTTGTTCAGCGCCGACTTCGCCAGCACCTCGTGGAAGGTGATTCCTGAGAATTCCGGCGTCTGCACCGACCGGACCAGTCCCTTCGCCCCGAAGAGGACAGGTGTGCCGGGGTCGGTGCTGCCGCTCGCTTCGTTCCACCGCATGACATCATTCGAACACAAGTTCGAATGCGAGTCAAGGGTGGGGCATGGCGTTCAGACGGGGTCAGGAAACGCGCAGCCCCTTGAACTCACTGCGGTGGAAGACCAGGGCCTGGGGTCCGTCGTCATTGCGAGTGCCGAGGATCTCGAGCAGGGCCACGGTGTGGTCGCCGGCCGCGACCTCATCGTAGAGCCGGGTCCAGAGGAACGCTGAGCTGCCGGGGATCGTCAGTGCGCCTCCGGCGGTGACCTCAGGGCTGACGCCGGTGAATCGTCGACTGCGATCCTTCGCCGCCAACTGCCTGGCCAGGTGCTCTTGGTCGGTGCCCAGCAGGGAGATCCCCAGCTCGGGAGCTCGCCGCAGGGTGGGCCAGGTGGTCGATGTGTTCTGGACGGCGACGCTGACCAAAGGCGGATCGAGGGAGACACCGACGGTGAGGGTGGAGGCGACGAGACCCAGTGGCGCCGCATCGATTTCGGCGCCGATGAAGACGACTCCCTGGGGAAAATGGGAGAAGGCCTCGCGGAGAGCCTCGGGTGTTGCCGGGGTCACCGGGGCCGGTGACTGTGCGGTGCGGTCTGCCAAGAGTGTCATTCCTTCACCTCTGCGTTCGTTTGGTTATCGGAGTCTCAAATACCAGCTGATCCGATGAAGTCCGCTGATCCGTTGAGCAATCCAAGAGTGTGGGTTCGTCTGTCGGGGTCGTTGAGGTCGATCATTGCAAAGCGGAAGCGCCGGTGTCGTGGCCGAGTTCATATGAAGACGACTTATGACCGCATATGACGCTGAGAGTCGGGGCGTGACGGAAGCGTGCGGCCGGTGACGGGGTTCGGGCATAGATTGCTCAGCGAATCATGTGCTCGTCTGGAAGCGAGCCGTCCGACCCCGCCGCAGAGGAGAACCCTATGACGCAGACGCCGGTCACCGCACCGAGCACCCAGGACCCGCCGCAGCGGCTCCTGTCCGGAAAGAAGCGGGTGCTGGCCTCGGCCTTCGCCGGGACGACGATCGAGTGGTACGACTTCTACCTCTACGGCACCGCCGCGGCCCTGATCTTCAACGTCCAGTTCTTCCCCTCCGACAGTGAGCTCGGCAGCCGACTCGCGTCCTTCGCTACTCTCGCCGTCGGATTCTTCGCTCGGCCCTTGGGCGGAATCGTCGCCGGCCACCTCGGCGACCGTGTCGGTCGCAAGGCTCTGCTCGTCGTCTCCCTTCTGTCCATGGGGACGGCGTCGACGCTCATCGGCCTGGTCCCGAACTTCGACGCCATCGGCTGGTGGGCCGCTGTCTCCCTCGTCGTTCTGCGTATCGTCCAGGGCCTGTCGGCAGGTGCCGAGTGGGGCGGATCGGCTCTGCTGTCCGTCGAACATGCGCCCGCCCGCAGACGCGGTCTCTTCGGATCCTTCACTCAGATCGGATCGGCGGCGGGAATGCTGCTGGCCACCAGCTCCTTCTTCCTCGTCCAGACCCTGATGAGTGATGAAGCGTTCGAGGCCTTCGGCTGGCGCATCCCCTTCCTCGCCTCCGCACTGCTCGTGGCACTGGGACTGTGGATCCGCCTCGGCGTCTCCGATGCACCTGAGTTCCAGGAGCTCAAGGAATCCGGAAAGGTCGCCAAAGCACCGCTGCGGGAGGTGCTGACCGCTCATCCGCGGGTCCTGCTCGTCACCATCGGACTGCGCCTGGCACAGAACAGCGTCTTCTACCTCATCACCGTCTACATGCTCAGCTACCTGGCGGAGAATCGCGGCGATTCGACCTCGGGAGTCACAGCCGTCATGATCGCCTCGGCGGTCGGACTGGTGACCGGACCGGCTTGGGGGTGGGCCTCGGACCGGATCGGTCGCAAGCCCGTGACGATCTTCGGACTCATCGGCATCGCAGTATTCGGCTGGTTCTTCTTCGCCTTCCTCGACGCAGGCCCACTGGGACTGCTGCCCCTGGTCGTCATCCTCGGCATGAATCTGGCTCACGATGCCGTCTACGGTCCCCAGGCAGCCTGGTTCGCCGAACAGTTCCCCATCGAGGTCCGCTACTCGGGTGTGAACATGGGCTACCAGCTGGGCACCGTCATCGGCGGCGGAATCATGCCGATGGTCGCGGCCCTGCTCTACGTCGCCGGCGGCCACTCGCCGTGGCTCATCTGCGGCTACCTCACCCTGCTGTGCGTCCTCTCACTCATCGCCGCCATCGGCGCCAAAGATCCTGCCCGAGCGCTCGCCCGCACCGCGGCCTGAACACACCCGCCGCTACTTCGGCCCACACTCATCGCACCACCATGATTAGGAGACTCCCATGACGAAACCGATCCTGCTCAATGCCTTCGACATGATGACCCCGGTCCACCAGTCACCCGGACTGTGGCGCCACCCGGAATCGAGAGTAGACGAATTCACCCAGCTGTCCTTCTGGACGGACCTGGCCAAGACCCTCGAGGACGGCGGATTCTCCTCCCTCTTCCTCGCCGACATCCTCGGCGTCTATGACGTGTACGGCGGCAACGCGGATGTCACGAACCGTGGGGGAGTGCAGTTCCCACTGCTCGACCCCCTCGTCGCCGTCCCCGCCATGGCCGCAGCCACGACGACGCTGGGATTCGGTGTGACCGCCTCGGTGACCTATGAGAAGCCCTACCTGCTCGCCCGCACCCTGACCACCCTCGATCACTTCACGAACGGTCGTGTGGCCTGGAACATCGTCACCAGCTATGTCGACTCCGCCGCCCGCAATCTCGGGCTCAAGGGCCAGATCCCGCACGACGAGCGCTACGACCGGGCCGATGAGTTCATGGAAGTCATGTACAAGCTGTTCGAGGGCTCGATCACTCCGGACGCACTCAAAGCCGATGCCGACGCCAACGTCTTCGTCGACCCGAACGAGGTCCACGACATCGGCCACGACGGCAAGTTCTTCACCGTTCCCGGTCAGGCGCTCGCCGTCCCCGGACCGCAGGGCACCCCGCTGCTCTTCCAGGCCGGCGCATCCAAACGCGGCCAGGAATTCGCGCTCGACCATGCCGAGGCGATCTTCTTCTCCGGGCCGACCCCGGAGATCCTGCGCAGCTGGGTCGACAAGGTTCGTGACGGACTCGAAGAGCGCGGACGCGCCCGTGATGCGGTGAAGATCTTCGCTCTGGCCACCGTCATCGTCGACGACACGGACGAAGCCGCCGAGGCTCGCCTGGCCGACTATCGCCGCTACGTCGACACCGAATCCGCGCTGTCCCTGTTCGGCGGATGGACCGGAGTCGACCTCTCGGGAGCTGACCCCGAGGACACCCTCGAATACGTCTCGACCGAAGCCAACCAATCCGCGCTCGCCTCCTTCACCACCATGGCCGGAGACAAACCCTGGACGATTCGGGACCTCGCGGAGTTCGTCGCCCTCGGCGGACGCGGACCGGTCATCACTGGATCGCCGGAGACCATCGTCGACGAATTCGAACGATGGATGGACGAAGCCGATATCGACGGATTCAACATCGCCGCGGCAGTGCGCCCGGCCGATGCCGAACGCTTCACGAAGTACGTCTCACCCGAACTGCGCCGCCGCGGACTCCTGCCCGAACCGGCCGCGGGTGCCACGGTGCGCGAGCAGCTCACCGGGGCCGGCCCCCGCCTGGCCGAGGACCACACGGGTGCCCGGTACCGCCTCGGCGAGGGTGCCCGCGTCTGATCACAGGGGGTCTGACGAATCGGGGAACGGCCGTGGGGCATAATGGTCTGCGGCCGTTTTCCGATCCGTGAACCGAACTGAGACCGCGAATGAGTGCATCGACTCCGCTGACCACCACTGATGATTCGGGCGATCGCGGATACCGGCGCAGAGCTCTCGTCGCTGCGGCTGTCGGCTACGGACTCGACGGCTTCGACCTTCTCATTCTCAGCTTCGCCCTGTCGGGCATCATCGCCTCATTCGGGCTCAGCGACGTCGAAGCCGGGTCCCTGTCGACGATCACTCTGCTCGGCGCCGTGGTCGGCGGAATCGTCTTCGGTGCCCTCGCTGACCGTCACGGCCGGGTACGGGTGCTCACCTGGACGGTCCTCATCTTCGCAGTGTTCACCGGACTGTCGGCGCTGGCACAGGGGTATTGGGATCTCGCGGCCTACCGGTTCATCGCCGGAATCGGAATCGGCGGTGAGTTCGGCATCGGCATGGCCCTGGCCGCCGAGGCGGTGCGTGCCGACCAGCGAGCGCGGGCCACATCATGGGTGGGAGTGGGTTTCCAGCTCGGCGTATTCGCCGCAGCCGTCGTCTCGGCTCCCGTCATCGCCCTGTGGGGTTGGCGGGCGCTGTTCGTCATCGGTCTCGTTCCCGCTGTCTTCGCCTTCGTCATCCGTCGCGGAGTCGAGGAGCCGGAGACCTTCATCCGGGCCCGGAAACACGAGGAGACGGAGGCCGAAGTCGCCCGTGGGAACCTCGAAAAGGACGGAGTACCGACCTCCTTCGGTGCGAAGATCGCCGCGCTGTTCAAGGATCGGGACACGGTGAAGATCACCCTGGCCCTGACGATTCTCACCAGCGTGCAGAACTTCGGCTACTTCGGAATCATCACCTGGCTGCCGAACTACCTGTCCGAGCAGATGGATCTGGGAGTCACCAAGGGTTCGCTGTGGACAGCGGTGACGGTCATGGGAATGCTCGCCGGAATCCTCATCTTCGGTCAGGTCGCCGACCGCCTCGGTCGACGTCCCGCCTTCTGGATCTTCCAGGCCGGAGCCATCGTCACCATCCTCGCCTACAGCCAGTTCACCGATCCGAGTGCTCTGCTGGCCGGCGGATTCTTCATGGGCGCCTTCGCCAACGGAATGCTGGGAGGCCACGGGGCGCTGCTTGCCGAGCTCTATCCCACGGCGATCAGGGCGACGGCGCAGAACGTCATCTTCAACATCGGCCGTGCCGTCGGGGGACTGGCTCCGGTCGTCATCGCCCTTCTCTCAGGGCATCTCGGCTTCGGCTTCGCTCTGGCGCTGCTGCCGATCATCTACCTCATCCAATTCCTCGCTATGTTCCTCATTCCGGAGCGCCGCGGCCACCGCCTCGACTGAGCTGTGAGTCCGGGTGCAGCGATCCTGGGTGCGCTGTGCCTGTCCCGGTGTTCGTGACGAACTGTGACGGCAGGTGACAGCGCGCGGCCGCCGCGACACCATACTTGTCGACTGTGACTTCGACAGATCCCGCCGCGAACGCGGCACAGACCCCCTCCGCGGCCGCTCATAACAGGCAGGCCGGAATGCAGACTCCGCGCGTGGTCTCCTCGGCAGCCGATATCCATTCGATCCTCGCTGAATTCGGCTCTCAGGGGACGAAGACGACGGCGGTGATCATCCTCGCGCTCGGCGGGATCTTCATGGACGCCTACGACTTCTCCTCCCTGGCCTTCGGCATCACCGCCATTCAGGAGCAGTTCGGCCTCAACGGTTTCATGACCGGACTCGTCAACGCCTCGATCATGGTCGGTGCCGTCATCGGCGCCCTCTTCGGCGGATACCTCGTCGATCGTTTCGGGCGGTACCGACTCTTCATGGCCGATATGGTCTTCTTCGTCGTCGCAGCCATCGGCTGCGCGGTGGCACCGAACGAATGGGTCCTCATCGCTTTCCGCTTCGTCATGGGCATCGGCGTCGGTCTCGACTTGCCGGTGGCGATGGCCTTCCTCGCCGAATTCTCCAAGCTCAAAGGCAAGGGGAACCGCTCGCAGCGGGTCAACGCCTGGTCGCCGGCCTGGTACTTCGCCACCGGTATGGGCTACGTCATCGTGCTCATCATCTTCATCACCCTGCCCTACGACCAACATGCCATTCTGTGGCGCATCGTCGTCGGCTTCGGTGCCGTGCCCGCGCTCATCGTCCTCCTCGTTCGTCGCCGCTACCTTGCCGAATCACCCGAATGGCTGGCCAACCAGGGCGATCTGCGCGGCGCCGTCGAAGTCATGCGCAGCCATCACAACCTCAATGTCGAACTCGCTCCCGAGGGGGAACGTGCGGCCGCGAATGCCTCGGACAGGTCGGCCAGGGGCGGACGGTGGGCCGGGTTCGCCGAACTCTTCTCCCCCCGCTACCGGGTCCGTACGATCGTCGCTCTCTGCGTCTCCGTGTTCTCGACGTTCGGCTACAACGCCGTCGCCTACGGCACCCCGCTCATCATCACCACGCTCTTCCATCAGACTCCGCTGATCACGATCATCGCCTCACTGGTCATCAATCTGGGCTTCGGCACGCTCGGGGGACTCCTGGGCATGAGCATCGTCAACCGCTTCGGGACCCGAAGGATCACCCTGTTCGGATTCGTGATCCAAGCCCTGGCGCTGGGAACGCTGGCGATCGTGGGCATCCCGAACGGGGCTCTCGTCCTCGTCGCGGTGGCCATGCTCGCGGCGTTCGTCTTCGCTCAGGCCGGGGGACCGGGAGCGAACCTCATGAACTATGCGACCCTGTCGTATCCGACCCGTCTGCGCGGAATCGGCATCGGTTTCAACCAGTCGGTCCTGCGTGCCTTCTCGATCGTCTCACTCATCATGTTCCCGATTCTTGCGGCCTCGCTGGGCACCGGCGTGTTCTGGATCGTCGCCTGCGCACCGCTGGCGGGCGCGATTGCCGTCGGCATCGTCGCCTGGGATCCGACGGCCAAGGACGTCGAGCACGAAGACTGAGGCCCGCGACCAGCGGTGACTGCCCAGAGCAGTTCACTTCAGGTGTGACGAGCCCGAGAGGCCACGACCAGCGGGAACGGTCACAATGAGAATGAATGGTATGCCATCGAGCGAAATGCTCGTTCGGCCGTTCCCCGGCCGCGTCCCCGCGCGACCCGGATGCGTTTGCGAGCCGCATATGTAAGGGTGCAGCGAAATCGACCGGCCTGATTCATTGCCAGTGGGGTGTGAGCTGGGTTACTCTGAATCGGTCAGAGGAACGGTGCCACAGAGCTGTGTTTACTTTTTTGGTATCCCAGTTTAGGCGCTGACTGGATCCAAGGAGTGGACTGCATGAGGAAGACCGAATCGGCGGAGGCACCAGTGCCCGCACGCCTGGGGCCCAGCCCCGAACAGTTGGCGGCTCATCGCATCAGTCCGCGCTTCTACAACGCCGATCTCGCCCCGTCCCGCAAGGAGGGGCGCAGTTGGACGGCCTACAGCGTCTTCACCCTGTGGGCCAACGATGTGCACTCTCTGGGCAACTACGGCTTCGCTCTCGGACTCTTCGCACTCGGCCTCGGCGCCTGGCAGATCCTCGTCGCCCTCCTCGTCGGTGCAGCCCTGCTGTTCTTCCTGCTCACCCTCTCCGGTTTCATGGGCTACAAGACAGGCGTGCCCTATCCGGTGATGAGCCGGATCTCCTTCGGCATCCACGGGGCCCAGCTGGCCGCCTCGGTGCGGGGCATCGTCGCCATCGCCTGGTTCGGCATCCAGACCTACCTGGCCTCGAGCGTCCTCAACGTCATGCTGTTGACGATGTTCCCCGGACTGCAGTCATGGGCCGATGCCGAATTCCTCGGACTCTCCGGGCTCGGCTGGTTCTCCTTCACCCTGCTGTGGGTCATCCAAGTCATCATCGTCAGCTACGGGATGGAGATGATCCGCCGCTACGAAGCCATCGCCGGACCGATCATCCTCGTGACCTTCCTCGCCCTGGCCGTCTGGATGCTCATCCGCGTCGACTTCTCCATCGCGTGGTCGACCGACGACGCGCTCAGCGGCTGGGAGATGTGGGCGCACATCTTCGGCGGAGGCGCGTTGTGGGTGTCCATCTACGGCACCTTCGTGCTCAACTTCTCCGACTTCACGAGGGCCGCGAAGAAGCGCGGCTCGATCGTCGTCGGCAACTTCTGGGGCATTCCGGTGAACATGCTCGTCTTCGGACTCGTCGTCATCTCGCTGGCCGGCGCACAGTACAAGATCGACGGCACCGTCATCACATCACCGGCCGATATCGTCCAGTCGATCGGCAGTCCGGTCCTGCTCGTGCTGGCATCCCTGTCGCTGCTCCTGCTCACCATCGCAGTCAACCTCATGGCGAACTTCGTCGCCCCGACCTATGCGCTGACGAACCTGTTCCCGCGCCACCTGAACTTCCGCAGCGCCGCCATCATCTCCGCCGTCATCGGCTTCGTCATCCTGCCCTGGAATCTGTATGACTCACCGGTGGTCATCGTCTACTTCCTCGGCGGACTCGGTGCCCTGCTCGGACCCCTGTTCGGTGTGATCATGGTCGACTACTGGGTGGTGCGCAGAACGAAGGTCAACGTGCCCCAGCTCTACACCGAAGCCGGCGACGGTGAGTACTTCTACCACCGCGGAGTCAACTGGCGAGCCATCGGAGCCTTCATCCCCGCCTCGGCGATCTCACTGGTCTTCGCACTCGTACCCGCGTTCTCCGGCATCTCCGAGTTCTCCTGGTTCTCCGGGGCCGCGATCGCCGCGCTCATCTACTTCGTCATCGCCCGCCGCGACTTCACTTTCCGTGAGGTCGACGGCGAGGAGATCGCCGTCCCGACCCATCACTGATCGGAGCCGAATCGTGAGAATCCTCATCGTCAACGTCAATACGACCGAGTCCATGACCGAGGGCATCGCCCGCGTGGCACGGCAGGCCGCCTCGGCGGGAACCGAGATCATCGGTCTGACCCCCGAATTCGGAGCCGAATCCTGCGAAGGCAACGTCGAAAGCCATCTCGCGGCGCTCGGCGTCATGGACGCCGTCCTGAAGTATCCCGGCGAATTCGACGCCGTGATCCAGGCCGGGTACGGAGAGCACGGCCGCGAGGGCCTGCAGGAGCTGTTGGACGTGCCCGTCGTCGACATCACCGAGGCGGGAGCGGCCCTGGCAATGTTCCTCGGCCGTCGCTATTCCGTCGTCACCACGCTCGACCGGACCCTCCCGCTCATCGAGGACAGACTGCTGTTGGCCGGTCTCGACTCCCACTGTGTGTCCGTGCGGGCATCGGGAATGGCCGTGCTCGAGCTCGAGGAGAATCCGCAGGCTGCGATCGAAGCGATCACCGATCAGGCCGCCGAGGCGGTCGACCGTGACCGTGCCGAGGTCATCGTGCTCGGCTGCGGTGGGATGGCCGAGCTCGGGGCGACGATCACGGAGCGCTGTGCCGTGCCCGTCGTCGACGGGGTCGCGGCCGCCGTGCGCCTGGCCGAATCTCTCGTCGGTCTGGGGCTGAGCACGTCGAAGGTGCGCACCTATGCGCCTGCCCGTGAGAAGAAGCTCAGCGGCTGGCCGCTCGGTCAGTCGACGTCGGCCGGATCCGCTGCTATGGGCTCTGCATCCTCTGCGGCGGGCACCGCGACTGACTCTGCGGCGGGATCGGCGGCGGCTGGATCGGCCTGAGCTTCTTCGGGCCCGGTCTCGGCCAACCGCTTCGAATGCTTGTCGTGCTGCTCCTGACTCGTTCCCAGATGACGACCGGCCAGCGAACCGGCCAGCGTCTGATCCCGGCGGGCGATGGCGTCGAAGAGCTCGGCATGCTCGGTGGCGACGACTGCAAGGTCATCATGCTGACTCAGCTGCCACCGCATCCGTGAATCCAGCAGGGCGCCGATCTCGCCGAGGAGCTCATTGCCCGAGAGCTCGGTGACGATGGCGTGGAATTCTGCGGCACAGCGATGGGCACCGGCGACGTCCCCGGCATCGGCGAGCTCTCTGCCCTTGAGCATCGTGGCCTCCAGTCGGGCCAGGCCCTCGCGGGTATGGCGCTGAGCGGCGAGCTCGAACGAGAGGACGTCGAAGACTGTGCGCACCTCGTTGAGGTCGGCGATGTCGCTGGGGGAGAACTCCCTGACCGTCGACCAGGTGTTCGGACGGTTCGTCACCAGCCCTTCCGAGGCGAGTTTCTTCAGCGCCTCGCGGATGGGCACCCGGGAGACACCGAGTTCCGTGGCGAGGTTGCGTTCGACGAGCCGTGAACCCGGTCGACGGTGGCCTTCGATGATCTCATTGCGCAGCGCCTCGGTGACTCGCGTGGTCTCCGACTGGGGACTCTCGGCAGACTTCATCCGGTCCCTCACCTCACTGTGAGCGCTTCATGGCACGGCCCAGAGTATCGAGGCCGACCGAGCCGAGGCCCAGCGCCCGGGTGTGGAAGTCCTTGAGGTCGAAATCGGCACCCGCAGCAGCCTTCGCCTCGTCACGGTACTGCTCCCACAGTCGCTGACCGATCTTGTAGCTCGGTGCCTGCCCGGGCCAGCCGAGGTAGCGGTCGAGCTCGAACGCCAGGAACGACCGGTCCATGGCCACATTGTCGGTGAGGAACTGCCATGCCTTCTCCCGGTTCCAGGTCCCGCCGCCGAGGCTCTCAGGTGCCTCGAGGCCGAGGTGGAATCCGATGTCGAGGACGACACGGGCGGCACGGAGCCGCTGCGAATCGAGCATGCCGAGATAGTCGCCGGGGTCGTCGAGGAAACCGAGATCTGCCATGAGCTTCTCCGCGTACAGAGCCCATCCCTCACCGTGGCCGGATACCCAGCACATGAGGCGGCGCCAGCGGTTGAGGGTGTCGGAGACGTAGGTGGCCTGACCGACTTGCAGATGGTGGCCGGGCACACCCTCGTGGTAGACGGTGGTCTTCTCCTGCCAGGTGGCGAAGTCCGTGACGCCTTCGGGCACCGACCACCACATGCGGCCGGGTCGGGAGAAATCGTCGGTCGGGCCGGTGTAGTAGATGCCGCCGGTGGCCGAGGGGGCGATCATGCACTCGATCGTGCGCACGGGTTCGGGAATGTCGAAATGGGACTTGCCGAGTTCGCGGATCGCCTCATCGGCCACACCCTGCATCCAGTCCCGCAGCGCCTCGGTGCCGTGCAGGGTCCGCTGCGGGTCGTTGTTGAGAGCGTCCATGACCTCGAACAGGTCGGCGCCGGGCATGATCTTCTCTGCCACTTCTCGCTGTTCGGCGTCGATGCGCTCGAGTTCTTCGAGACCCCATGCATAGGTTTCATCGAAGTCCACTTCGGCGCCGAGGAAGTCCCGGGAATACAGCGCGTATGCTTCGCGACCGCACGCTTCGTCTTCTCCGGCGGCGGGCAGTACCTGTTCGCCGAGGAATTCGGCCAGGTCCGCGGCGGACTTGCGGGCCGCCTCGGCGTGGGTGTCGAGATCCGAACGCAGAGCGTCGGGAACATCGGCACCGGCGACGAGACGATCGAAGTTGCTGCCGGGCTCGGCCAGGGCGCGGGCCTGTTCGATGACCTTCTCGACCTGGATACGGGCGGCGACGCGACCGTTGACACGCGCCATCGCCAGGGACTCCTGGTATCCGGCCAGCGAGCCGGGCACGGCAGCCAGGGTGGTCGAGATTGTCTCCCAATCGGCCACGGTCTCCGTAGGCATGAGGTCGAAGGCGTCGCGGACCTGCTGCAACGGAGATTCGATGACATTGAGGCTGGCGTGCTTGATCCCGGCAGCGAAGTAATCCCGGTCGACGCCGAGGCGATCACGCATCGCATCGATGGTCACGAGGTCGACATCGTCGAGGTCGGAAGAGTCCGCAACATCATCGAGGCGAGCCAGCGTCCGGACGGTGACGTCATTGAGCGCGGAGAGTCCGGCCGGCGAGAAGTCGTCGAAGCCCTGTGCACCGTCGAGTCCGAGGTAGAGGGCGAGAGAGGGGGAGAGGGCGAGCATGTCATCGACGTAGCCTTCAGCGACCGCATCGACAGCGGAGGGGGTTCTCTTCACAGTCATGACAACCACCCTATCGCGAGCTGAGTCACATCCGCGGTGGACCGGACCACGCAATCGCTGAGAACCCGCTAATGTGTCACTGTTCCCCGCAGGCAGCAGAAAGTGAGACCGATCTCCAGTGGCACGAGCGAAGCTGTGGACGAAGGACTTCATCGTCGGAATCGGGCTCAACCTTTCGATGTCGATGGTCTTCTACCTGCTCATGACGTCGATGGCCGGGTACGCGGTGGCGCGGTTCTCCGCCGGCGAGGCCGCCGCCGGCTTCGCCTCCTCATCGTTCGTCGTCGGTGCCGTGGTCGCTCGCGTGCTCACCGGGAAGTATCTTGACTTCATCGGGCGGCGCAAACTGCTCATCATCACCATGGCGGTCTCCGTGCTCGCCTCCCTGGCCTATATCTTCGCCGGCGACCTCACTCTGCTCCTGACGCTGCGCATCGTCCACGGAATCGCCTTCGGCGCCGGGAACACGGCGATCATGACGGCCATCCAGAGCATCATTCCGGCCTCCCGCAGGGGAGAGGGCACCGGGTACTTCGGCACGGCGACGACCCTGTCGACGGCGCTCGGACCGTACCTCGGCGTCATTCTGCCCCGCGAGTTCGACTTCGTCATGCTCTTCGTCGCCTCGGCGTTCATGTCCGTCCTCGCCCTCATCTGCTGTTTCCTCATCCGGCTGCCCGTGCAGGAGATCAGCGACTATCAGCGGCGCACGAAATGGCATCTCAAACTCGGCACCCTCGTCGATCGGGACGGGCTGCGGATCGGCTCGGTCATGCTTCTGGCCGGCATCGCCTACGCGGCGGCGCTGGTGTTCCTCGCCGGCTATGCGACCGAGCATGGCGTCGCCTCCGCCGCGTCCCTGTTCTTCGTGGCCTTCGCCGTGGCCTCCCTGTTCGCCCGGCTGTTCGTCGGACGGCTGCAGGACACCTTCGGCGACAATGCGGTGATCTTCCCCGTCTTCATCGCCGATATCGCCGGCAATGTCCTGCTGGCGCTGTGGCCGACGATGACGGGGATCGTCCTCGCTGGAGTGCTCATCGGTCTCGGCTTCGGCTCCCTCATGCCGTGCATGCAGGCCATCACCGTCAAATCCGTGCCGATGAGCCGTGTTCCCGTGGCCACCGCGTCATTCTTCCTCCTCCTCGACGCAGGGTCCGGCATCGGCCCGGTCGTCCTTGGATTCCTCTATCCTTTCACCGGCGGAAACGGAATGTTCTTGGTCTGTAGCGGACTCGTCGTGGTCGCCATCGGCGTGTACGTGTGGGTGCACGGACGCCGCCGAGGCGGTCGCCCCGGCCGCGAATACCTCACCTGATCCCTCCCAGAACTACCTGACGGCGGCCCAGCAACCTCGCGCCAGGTTGCTGGGCCCCCGTCAGGTAGCAATTGGGGAGGGTGGGCGCGATAGGCTGGAAATAACCGACTGGAGGATGAGAATGAAGTTCGCGCTCGCTCAGATCAACACCACCACCGAGGTGGCCGACAACCTTGAGAAGGTCCGTTCCTATTCCCGTCGGGCCGCCGCGGCAGGCGCACGGTTCGTCGTCTTCCCCGAAGCGACGATGTCGGCGTTCGGATCCGGCCTGCGCACCATCGCCGGGGAGCACACCGAGTCGTGGCGGGCCGCGCTGAGCGAGCTCGCCGCCGAGACCGGAATCACCGTCGTCGTCGGCGAATTCGCGGCGACGGACGACAAGGTCATCAACCTGCTCGCCGTCTATTCCCCCGACCGCCAGCGCAGCGACTATGCGAAGATCCACCTCTACGACGCCTTCGGATTCAAGGAGTCCGATACCGTCGAAGCGGGAGAGGCACCGGTGCTCTTCACCATCGACGGCGAGGACATCGGCCTGGCCCTGTGCTACGACATCCGGTTCCCGAAGCTCTTCGCCGAACTCAGCCGGCGGGGCGCACGCCTGACCGTCGTCGCCGCCTCCTGGGGTGCGGGACCGCGCAAGGCCGAACAGTGGGAGATCCTCGCTCGCGCGCGTGCCCTGGACTCGAATATGTTCATCGCCGCCCTCGGCCAAGCCGATCCCGAAGTGACCGGCGTCCCGGTTCCGAAGAAAGGGCCGACCGGGGTCGGCCACAGTCTGGTCTCCGACCCCCTCGGGAAGGTGCTGAACTCACTCGACGGTGCCGAACGACTCGAGATCGTCGAGATCGACCTCAACGCTGCCGACACCGCGGCAGAGACGGTTCCGGTGCTCACGAACGCTAAACTCGGGTACTGAGCTCGAAACGGGCGCTCAGCACATTTCCGGTGAAAATGCAGCGACTGCAATACTGTTCTCATGAGTTCTGGTTCAGAGGTCCAAGCGTCACCGCCGGTCGAGGGACTGCGCGAACGCAAGAAGCGTGAGCGCGGTCAGGCTCTTCGCCGTGCCGCCATCGACCTGGCCCTGGAGAAGGGCTATCACAACGTCACCGTCGAAGACATCTGTGAGCGCTGCGGAGTCTCCCGACGGACCTTCTTCAACTACTACTCGTCGAAGGACGAGGCGCTGCTCGGTCGCGCGGACACCGTCTTCGACGAAGAGGACCAACCGGCCATCGAGGAATTCGAAGCCGGGGGACCCCATGGGCGCCTCCTCGCCGACCTCGAACATCTGCTCGCATTCATCGTCGCCACTCGGATGGAGAAGCGCGACGATATGCACCAGTACCATCTCATGCTGAAAAGGGACCCGTCGCTGATACCGCTGCAGATGTCGCGGATGGGCAACAACGAACGGCTCTTCCGGCAGATCATCCAACGCCGACTCGACGGGACCTCCTCGGCGCCGGTGGACGTCATGGGGGCTCACTCCGGTGACTATGCCGACGACGATATCGAAGTCTCCCCACGAGCCGAAGCCGTCGCCGCCTTGGCGATGATGGCGCTCAAGGCGACATTCACCCGTATGCGACGAGTCGACGGAGATCCGGGACCAGTGATCGACAGACTCTTCGACGAACTGCGTGCGCTCTTCCGCGAAGAAGCCGATTAGAGATACAGCAGTCTGGAAAAGAGGACCGTCGGTCGCCGCTGCCGTTTAACTCGACAGTGGGCACGGGAGACCCGACCTCAGTACGGGAGTCCGTTGAAGGCCGGAGCCGACGGGGCCTCAGCGACCCAGGTGCTGGTCCCAGGTCTGAGGGAGGCGCTTGCGCACATTGCGGCGTGGAGCCCGGAAACCCGCCCGATCGCCCTTGCGCGTTTCGGACTCGGCCTCCGCGCTGGCCTGCTGGGCCGCATAGGCGATCGCCACCTGACGGATCGCCACGACCGCGGCCACAGCCGCCGCACTGGCCATCTCGTCGCTGATCGGTTCGCCGTCATCGGCGCGCACCTGTGAGCGTCCCTCCACGGAGGGCACCCGCAGCGCCCCGTCTGAGGCTGTGGCCTCGCCCTCCTCGGCGGCCGCGTCCTCGCCGGGGCCGGTCACCTCGGCGTCGACTTCGCCGGGCAGGTTCGCCTCGGCGTCGGTCTGCAGATCATCGCTCATAGGGGGATGTTACCGTGCTTGCGCGCGGGAGCGTCGACGTGCTTGTTCTTCAGCGCACGCAGGGAACGCACGATCCGGCTGCGGGTCTCGCTCGGCTTGATGACGGCGTCGATGTAGCCTTCCTCGGCGGCCAGGTACGGGTTGAGCAGCGCATCCTCGTAGTCCTGGATGAGTTCGGCACGCGCCGCTTCGACGTCCTCTCCGGCCTCTTCGACGGCCTTGAGCTTACGACGGTAGACGATGTTTGCCGCACCCTGGGCACCCATGACCGCGATCTGCGCGCTCGGCCAGGCGAGATTGATATCGGCACCTAGCTGCTTCGACCCCATCACGCAGTACGCGCCGCCGTAGGCCTTGCGGGTGATGAGGGTGACGAGCGGAACGGTGGCCTCGCCGTAGGCGTAGATGAGCTTGGCGCCGCGGCGGATGATGCCGCCGTACTCCTGGTCGGTGCCCGGCAGGAACCCGGGCACATCGACGAAGGTGAGGATCGGCAGGTTGAAGGCATCGCAGAGGCGCACGAAGCGTGCGGCCTTCTCCGAGGCGTCGATGTCGAGGGTGCCGGCCAGCTGCATGGGCTGGTTGGCGATGACGCCGACGCTCACACCTTCGACGCGGCCGAAGCCGGTGACGACGTTCGGAGCGAAGAGCTCAGATACCTGCAGGAAATCGCCGTCGTCGAGGATCGTGGTGACGACGTCGAGGATGTCGTAGGGCTGCGAAGGCGAATCCGGCATGAGCGTATCCAGCGCCTCGTCCTCTGGAGTCACCGACAGATCGGACTCGAACTCATCGGCATCGGCTGGGTCGAGGTTGTTCTGCGGCAGGAACGAAAGTAGATCGCGCACATAGTTGAGCGCATCGTCCTCATCCGAGGCCAGGTAGTGGGCGTTTCCGGACACGGTATTGTTCGTCCGTCCGCCGCCGAGCTCCTCATGGCCGACGGACTCTCCCGTGACGGTCTTGATGACGTCGGGACCGGTGATGTACATGTGGCTGATCTGATCGACCATGATCGTGACGTCGGTCAGTGCGGGGGAGTACACGGCGCCGCCGGCCGAGGGACCCATGATGAGCGAGATCTGGGGGATCACTCCCGACGAGGCGACATTGAGGCGGAAGATCTCGGCGAACAGCGCAATCGATCCGACGCCTTCCTGGATCCGGGCGCCTCCCGAGTCGTTGATGCCGATGATCGGGCAGCCGAGCTTGAGAGCGAGCTTCTGCACCTTGACGATCTTGCGGCCGTTGGCTTCGGCGAGGGATCCGCCGAGGACGGTGAAGTCGTGAGCGAAGACCGCGACGGTCTTGCCTTCGATCGTGCCCAGTCCGCAGACGACTCCGTCACCGTCGGGGCGGTTGTTCTGCATCCCGAACTGGTGATTGTGATGGCGGGCGAATTCGTCGATCTCCTGGAAGGAGTCGGCGTCGAGGAGAGCGTCGATGCGTTCACGGGCGGTCTGTTTGCCGCGCTTGTGCTGGTTGTCCACCGAGCGCTGATTGCCCGTGTGGGCTGCTTCTCGGCGCTGGGTGAATGCGTCGATGCGCTCGGCTGTGGTCCGTGGAGTATCCGTCATGTCTCCACAATAACGATGACGTGAGATTTCGTTGTGCACTCTCACCAAAAGAATCTAGAGTGGACTGGTGAACAGCCAACACAATTCCCTCCTCGTCGACGTCGACTCCGTGCGCCGCACCGCTGCGGACCGAGGCTTCTCGCTTCCTCCGCTGATCTGGGACGATAGCTGCACGTCGACGAATGACGAACTTGCGCGAATGGTCCGAGAAGGAGCCGACGCCGGTTCGCCCGTGGCCGAATTCACCATTCGCGGCACCGACTTCCAATGCGCCGGACACGGCCGACTGGGCCGGACCTGGACGGTGCCCGCCCGCCGGTCGCTGACGTGGTCGATTCTGCTCACACCCCCGGCCGGGTTCTCCCAATGGGGATGGATCCCGCTCATCGCCGGTGAAGCCGTACACTCCGCCGTCACCGAGGCGGGGGTGCCCGCCGCGATCAAATGGCCCAACGACGTGCTCACCGCCGAGGGCAGGAAGCTGTGTGGGATCCTCGCACGCGTCGAACCCCTGGCCGGCGGACCGCAGACCGTGTTGGGGATGGGGCTGAACACCCGGTTGGAGCCTGCTGATCTGCCGCGCGAAGACGCGAGCTCGCTGGCGATCGAAACCGGAGTCGACGGTTCAGAAATTGATCATGAAGCGTTGCTAGTCTCGATTCTCGGCACACTGATCCCCTGCTACAGAGAGCTGATCGACTATGGAGATGAGGATTTCCGCGACAGCCGCACAGCGCGGAGAATGCGTGATCATATGGTGACGCTCGGGTCGAGGGTCCGGGTGGAGAAACCCGACGGTTCCGACATCATCGGCACCGCCACGGGGCTGGACGCCGGAGCCGACCTCATCATCGACGATCAGGTGTCGCTCAGCGCCGGCGACGTCCACCATCTGCGTCCGGCCGCGTACCCGACCGCTGCGGAGAGGAGCGAAGACTGATGGCGGTTTCGGACTTCACCGCCGGATTCGACATCGTCGAACCGGAACGGCTGGGCACACCCGAGGTCGGAGAAGCCGCAGGCACCTCCACGGAGACTCGGACGGCCGACGTCGGCATCCAGTCGCACAGCGACACGCCCAGGTCCACCGACGCATCGCAGCCGACCTCTCAGTCCCCGTCCGATGTCGCACCCCGGACGGAGTCGGTTAGCCGGTCCGACCCTGATTCTTCGCCGAGTCCGGAGTCGAAGGACGACGGTGAGACCTCGTCGACCGCCGAGGCGGACGACCGTTCCCCGGAAACCCTCCCCGAGGAGGCGGCCGCGTCGAGTGCGGGCGTTGCGTATGATGACGCCGACGGCGACGACGAGCCTGTCGGCGGTCTGACGGGGTCCGCTCCTCAGGCAGGAGAGGTAGGCGTGCAGCTCGCCGACGAGGTCACGGCTGATCCCGGCGCAACCCCCGCGGATGCTGTCGATGCGTATGCGGCCGACGCCGACCCGGACATCGACGTCGATGAGGACTTCTTCAGCGGACTGCGTGAGGATCCGCGCACCACAGCGCTGCCGATCATCGACGAGGACGACGCCGACGGAGCTCTCGACGCGGACGGTCCCGACTTCGACGACACGATCTATGAGACCCGAACTGCGGCCGAACGACTCGAAGAGATCCTGCTCGACGGCAAGCGCGTCCTCAACCGACGGGAGGCCGCGAAACTCGGCGGGATCTCCACGGTCTCGGCCCGGAAGATGTGGCGGGCGCTCGGCATGTCCCAGGCGAAGCCGACGGATAAGGCCTACACCGTCAGCGATGCGCACGCCCTGCGGATCTGGGCCAAGCCCGTCGCCGACGGACTCATCGACCAGACCACTGCGCTGTCCCTGGCCCGGGCGATCGGTCAGACGACGGACCGCCTCGTCGTCTGGCAGATGGAGACTCTCGTCGAATTCCTCACCGAGGAGAAGGGACTGACCGACCCGGAAGCACGCCGGGATGCCCTGGCCGTCGTCGAAGAGATGATCGACCCGCTGCAGAAGATGCTCACCTACTCCTGGCGGCGCAACCTCGCCGACGTCATGGGTCGTCTCAACGTCAACGTCTCCGACGGGCTGGCCATGGACAACCGGCAGGGCTGGTACGACTCCTCGATGCCGTTGGCCCGCGCCGTCGGGTTCATCGACCTCGTCTCCTTCACCCGCCTGTCACAGAAGATGGAGCCACGGCAGCTGGCGGACATGGTCCAGGAGTTCCAGGGCATGGCCTACAACATCGTCGCCACCGGCGGCGGACGGGTCATCAAGACCGTCGGCGATGAAGTGTTCTTCGCCGCGTCGACCCCTCTGGCCGGGGCCGAGATCGCCATGACGCTGATGGAGCGTGTCACCGCCGCCGAGGACCTGCCCCAGGCGCGCGTCGGCTTCGTCTGGGGACGGGTGCTCTCCCGCCTCGGCGATATCTTCGGCTCCAGCGTCAACCTCGCCGCCCGTCTGACAGCCGTGGCCGATCCCGGAACGATCTTCACCGACGAGGAGACCGCACGAGTGCTCTCGGCCTCGGACGACTACGTCTTCGAACCGCGCGATTCGATTTCGCTGCACGGACTCGGCGAGACCGCCATCGGTGAGATGAAGCGCGGCACCGCAGCCAAGATGCGCCTCGACCTCGACGACGATCCCGAGAACTCAGACCAGTGACCGACGGCTGAGCCCGACACCGAGGTGGTGGGCCCAGCCGTTGTGCCGACTGCCGGGGCCAGTACCCGCCGTTGAGTCGGCCCTGAGCTCAGAACAGGGCGGAGTCCTCGTCCTCATCGTCCTCGTCATGGGAGACGATCACGGCGCCTTCGGTGTCGAACTTCGACCGCGCGATCTCGTCCTTGGCCTCGTCGAGGTCGAGATCGAGCTCATCGAAACTGGTCGCCAGTCCCTGCTGTTTCCGTTGCTTCTCGCCCGCGGATCGCTGTCCTCCGGACTTCGGCTTCTTTTTGCCGATGCCGGACGCAGACTCCGCGTCAGCTTCGGCGTCGGCTGCAGCCTTAGCCGAACTGCCATCGTCGGCCGCCGGGGAGTAGTCGTGGGATTCGGCGCCGCCGAGGCGGGGCAGGGTGCCGATGACATCGATCTTCGACTCCAACGGCGATCCCGTCCCATCGCGACGGGACAGCTCGGCCGGAAGAGTACGTGCACCGCCGGCGGTGGCCGCAGCCTGCGGAGAGTCGCCGACCCAGGCCAGCGACAGTTCGGTTTCGCCCTTGAGGAACTTGTGGGCGCGCACCCCGGAGGTGGCGCGACCCTTGGTCGGGAACTCGGAGAATTCGCTGACCTTGATCGACGAGGATGGGGCACCGTAGAAGTTCTCACCGCTGGCGATCGTGACGACCGCGAAGCTGCCGAGCTCGGCATCCGCGGCACCGTCCTCGTCGGTCTTCGCCGCCTTCGGGGTCATACCGAAGAAGATCACCTTCGCCTCGGCGGCCACCTTGATTCCGGCCACACCCGAGGCGTTCCAGCCCTGGGCGCGAAGACCGGAGGCGTCGAAGGCGAGCAGCTGAGCATTCGAGGTCACGAACACGGAGAGGGAATCGTCGATGTCCTCGGGTTGGGCGACTCCGACGACGGAGTCTTTGCCCTTGAGGGTGATGACTTCCCACTCGTTCTTGTTCGGCCGACCGGCCACCGACACGCGTTTGACGACGCCGTCGGCGGTGCCGAGGACGAATTCCCGGTCGAGGTCGACCAGACCGATGATCTTCTCGTTCTTCTCCAGCGCCGCATATTCGGCGATCTTCACACCGCCGGCGACATTGGGCCGTGCCGCGGCCGGCGGCAGGGCGGGCAGATCGACGACGTCGACCATGTGCAGTCGACCGGTGGTGGTGATGGCACCGACCTTGCCCTGAGTGGTGGTGACGATCTCCGAGACCAGCGCGTCATGGCTGGAGCGGCGACCCTCACGTGCCAGCGGAGCGGCATCGGAGGTGCGCGCAATGCGTCCCGACGTCGACAGCAGCACCCGGCAGGGAGAATCGGCGATCTTGAGGTTCGAAGGAGCCTTCTTGCCCTTGGCCGTCAGCTCCTTCATCGAGCCTTCGATGAGGACGGTGCGTCGCGGAGAGCCGATGACCTCGGCAGTGGACTCCAGCTCCGAGGCGACGAGTTCGCGCAGCTTCGCCTCATCGGCGAGCAGCGATTCGAGGTAGTCGATCGTCTTCTTCAGCTCGTCGCGTTCGGCCTCGAGCTCGAGACGCGAGAACTTCGTGAGCCGGCGCAGCTGCAGATCGAGGATGTAGGTCGCCTGCAGCTCGGAGAGCTCGAAGACGTCCATGAGGCGGGTGCGGGCCGTGGCTGCATCGTCCGAGGAGCGGATGAGTTGGATGACCTCATCGATGTCGAGGATCGCAATGAGCAGACCTTCGACGAGGTGGAGCCGGTCCTTGGCCTTGCGCAGCTGGAAGACCGTGCGCCTGCGCACCACGTCGATGCGATGGGAGAGGTAGACCATGAGCAGCTCGCGCAGTCCCAAGGTCCGCGGCTGTCCCTCTACGAGGCAGACGTTGTTGATGCTGAACGATTCCTCGAGCGGCGTCTGGCGGTAGAGCTCGGCCAGCACCGCCTCGGGGTTGAAGCCGTTCTTCACGCCGATGACCAGACGCATGCCGTTCTTGCGATCCGAATAGTCATCGATCGAGGCGATTCCGGACAGCTTCTTCGCCCCGACCGCGTCCTTGACCTTCGACACGACCTTCTCCGGTCCCACGAGGTAGGGCAGTTCGGTGACGACGATACCCTTGCGGCGGGCACTGATGTTCTCGATGGACACGGTGGCGCGGGTGCGGAAGGTGCCGCGACCGGACTCATAGGCCTCGCGCACGCCGTCGAGGCCGATGATCCGCCCGCCGGTGGGCAGATCCGGGCCGGGGATGAAGCGCATGAGCTCCGAGAGTCCGGCATCGGGATTGCGGATGAGGTGGGCGCAGGCGGCGATGACTTCGCCGGGATTGTGCGGGGCCATGTTCGTGGCCATGCCGACGGCGATGCCCGAGGCGCCGTTGATGAGCAGATTCGGGAAGGCGCTGGGCAGAACCTCGGGCTGGGTGAGCGTGTTGTCGTAGTTCGGCACGAAGTCGACGACGTCTTCGTCGAGCCCGGCGATCATGTGCATCGACGCGGTCGTCAGTCGAGCCTCGGTGTAGCGCGGGGCAGCGGGACCATCGTCGAGGGAGCCGAAATTGCCGTGGCCGTCGACCAAGGGCACACGCATGATGAAGCCCTGGCTGAGGCGCACGAGGGCGTCATAGATCGCGGTGTCGCCGTGCGGGTGGAGCTTGCCCATGACATCGCCGACGATGCGGGAGGACTTCACATGTCCGCGGTCGGGGCGCAGCCCCATATCGCCCATCTGGTAGACGATGCGACGCTGGACGGGTTTGAGACCGTCCCTGGCATCGGGCAGGGCGCGGGAGTGGATGACCGAGACCGCATATTCGAGGAACGAACTCTCCATCTCTGAGGAGACGTCGACTTCGATGACTCTGCCTTCGGGCATGGAACTCCTTTGACGCACGATCTGTTCGATTCGAACACCCGCCCGCGCCGAGGCCTGACCTCAGTGGGGGAGGGCACCCGTCGATTCTAGCGTTCGATTTGCGAACTCCTGCTCAATCGGGCGTTCCCGGAGGGTTCGTGTCGGAGCTCAGGCATCTTCGCGGCCGCTGCGCAGCCACTGGAAGAACTCCTTGAGGTACGCCTCGACATGCGAACGATCGGCCGTGCCGGCGACGAGTTCGCCGACCATCATGCCCGCCACCGAGCTGTTGACCCGCTGCGCATACTCGGCGTCGATGCCGGCGAATCGCATGATGAATTCTCTGATCGCGCGGAGGTTCTTCTCCTTGGCGATCACTGCCTCCGGCGGCAGCGCCGGATCCAGGCTGAGCATCATCATCGTGTAGAACCGGTTGCGGTCCGTGGTCAGCCAGTTCATGCAGAAGTCGACGGCGACCTCGATCGGGTCCGCGCCCGGAGCACGCACGAGCTCCGGCAGGCGTTCGAGCTGCTGGGAGTTGAGCTCTCCGATGCGCTCCATGATTCCGGTGATCAAGGCATCGCGGGTGCGGTAGACATTCGAAGTCGACCCCACCGGCAGTTCGGCCAGTGCATCGACTGCCCGATGTGTGAGTCCGCGGACTCCTTGTTCGGCGACTACGGCGATCGCGGAGTCGGTGACTACGTCTCTGCGCGAAATCATGACTGTGAGGCCTCGCTCTCGTGGGACACCTGCTGAACGCGGGCGCCTGGGACGGTGGATGACCAGTGACTGGCCACAGACAATGGCCGCCGGAGCGGCCATTCATTAAAACACGAATTCATAACATTTCGTGGTGAACGGATACAGACACTACCCGTCAAGTCTGCGAATTGGTATAGGACGCGCCAATATGCCGCTGTGACAGTGAAATTCGAAGACGGCCTGCGGCGAGTATGGATTCTCCTTTCAGCTGGGCGGGTGTCTGCTCCGATCCGTCTCAGCTCAGCAGTCGACGGGTGCTGTCGATCCGAGTCGGGTCGGGCAGGAGGTCGACGTGGGCGCTGAGCACATGCGACTCGGTCTCTGTGGCGACCATCGGGTGGATGACGAGCTCGAGGATCTGCGGATGGTTCTCCACCAGCACAGCGAGCCTCTCCAGCACATTGCGCAGCGGTTCGATGTTCATCGGCGGCAGACCGCGATAGCCGAACAGCCGCGGGGAGGCCTTGATCGACCGGATCATGTCCCCGGCCTCCTTGTCGGTGATCGGGGCGACCCGATGAGCGACATCGCCGAGCAGCTCGGTGGTGTCCCCGGCCAATGAGAACGCCAGCAGCGGACCGAGCAGCGGATCCTCACCGGCGCGGAGGACGCAGGGGACACCATGCGGGGCCATAGCTTGGACGTCGACGAGCGGTTCATCCTCACCGGCCAGCTGCCGGATGGTCTCCTGGATCGCGGTGAAATCCTCGGCGAGCTCCTCGGGGGAGTCGATGTTCAGGCGCACACCGCCGAGCTCCATCCGATGCCGCAGCACCGTGGTCACGGCCTTGAGGGCGACCGGATACCCGATCTTCTCAGCCGCGGCGATTCCTTCGTCCACCGAGGATGCCGTGACGTAGGGAAGCACCTCGATTCCGTAGGCGCTGAGCAGGTCGCGGACGTCGTCGCGTTCGAGCCTGACGGGGGAGCCCGACTGTGCCCCTTCCAGGGCTGCGTCGATGATCGTCCGCACCTTCTTGTCATCGATGTCGTCGAGCTCGGTGTAGCGCCCGTGGTCGGCGGCCCTCCACCGGGCATAGTCCGTGGCCCTGGCCAGAGCCCACACAGCATCTTCGGGACCGATGTAGCTGGGGACGGTGTGGGAGACCCGGCTGCCCGCCTCATCGGTGAGGTACGTGGTCAGTTCGTCTTGGACACCGTGGATGCCGAGGAAGCAGGCGACCGTGGTCTTCCCCGAGCGTGCCGCTGACTCGGACAGCAGCCCGGCGATCTCGGTCTCCTCCGCACCAGCCGACGGAGTGAAGGTGACGATGACGGAGTCGATGTCGTCGCGGGCATACATCGCATCGAGTTCGGTCCGGAAGGTCTCCGCATCGACCTCGGGGTGCAGGGACACGGGCTCGGTGTCGACGCGCAGACCTTCGGAACGGGCGCGCTGCATGATCAGGGTACTCATCGCCGCGGAGTTGCCGATGACCCCGACCCGGCGGCCCGCCGGCAGCTTCTGGGTCGAGAACACCTGGGTGAGGTCGAAGAGCTGGTGGATCGTATCCGCGCGGATCACTCCCGCCTGCTCGAGCACCTGGTCGAGAGTGTTCGGCGCCAGGGAAGAGGTGCGCACGATATGTCCGGGCGGCAGCTCCCGGCCCGTGAGGTCGGACTTGATGACGACGACGGGTTTGACGCGGGAGACTCGACGGGCGATGCGCGAGAACTTGCGCGGGTTGCCGATGGATTCGAGGTAGAGGCCGACGGTCTGCGTGGCCGGATCCTCCTCCCAGTACTGGAGGAGGTCGTTGCCGGAGAGGTCGGCGCGGTTGCCTGCGGAGACGAAGGTGGAGATGCCCAGTCCGCGGGTCTTCGCCGCCGCTAGCAGGGCGGTGCCGAGGGCTCCGGACTGACTGAAGAGCCCGAGCGTTCCGGAGGCCGGGAGGAACGGGGCCAGGGAGGCGTTGAGCGAGATGTCGGCGGCCTCGTTGACCAGTCCGAAGGAGTTCGGCCCGACCACGCGCATTCCGTAGGCGCGGGAGGTTGCGACCATGCGGCGCTGGAGTTCGGCCCCTTCGGGACCGGTCTCGGCGAATCCGGAGGAGATGACGAGCACAGCTTTGACCCCGTGCACGGCACAGTCCTTGACCACCTCGGTGACGGATTCGGCGGGCACGGCGATGACCGCGAGGTCGGCCTTGCCCGGCAGATCGGCGAGGCTCGGATAGGCCTGGACGCCGGCGATCTGATCGGCTTCGGGGTGGACGACCCACAGGTCGCCGGTGAACTTCGCGGCCGTGATGTTGCGGATGAGCAGATGGCCGGTGGAGTTGCGTTTGCGGCTGGCGCCGATCACCGCCACCGAGGCGGGGTGGAGGACCGTGCGCACGCTCAGGGCCTCGGCCCTGTGCTCCCTGGAGGCCTGCACTTCGATGGACCGTGCCGTGGGATCGATGTCGAACTTCACGGCCACGACACCGTCATCGAACCCGCGGGAGACCTCGTAGCCGGCGGCTTGGAAGACCTGCAGCATCGACCGGTTCTGGGGAAGCACCTCGGCGGTGAATCGCTGGATCCCCGATTCGCGCGCGGCCGCGGCCAGATGCTCCAGCAGGATCGAACCGACCCCGCGACCCTGGTGGGCGTCGGCGATGTTGAACGCCACCTCGGCGTCGGTGTCGCTGATCCGATCGAAGCGGCCGACGCCGATGATGTCGTCGCCGATGAGCATGATCAGCGCCACTCGGTCGCGGTGGTCGACGTTGACGAAGCGGTCGAGGTCGCGTTTGGGAAGCCGGGGCAGCGGAGCGAAGAAGCGCAGGTAGACGGACTCCGGCGATTGGGCTTCGTGCATGCGGGCCAGAGCAGCGGAATCGTCAGGGGTGATCGGGCGAAGGTGGGCGGTGCCGCCGTCGCGGAGGACGACATCGGCTTCCCACCCGGCAGGATAGTCTTCCATGGTCCCAGCATATGCGTCGGACGTCCGGATATGGCCGACCTCGCTGGGACAAGTCAGAGGAGTGGGGCACAATGGTGGGCATGGCATTACCCGAAGTTCTCGTTCACGATCTGCAGTCGGCCGGCTACTATCCCCAGCTCACTCAGGGCATCCTCGCCGACTCGCTCTACGACGAACCGGTCTTGGCCCACTTCGTCCACATCGACACACATGTCGACATCGAATCCATCCACCGGCATGTCACCGCCTTCGTCCTCACCGAGACCCGCCTCCTGCTGGCTCACGTCGATGACGATCCGAACGCGGAACCCGGCGCCAAACCCCGCGCCGTCACGAGCAGCGAGGACATCGAACTCGATCGCCTGGGCACCGTGATGGTCGGCCGCACCTTCGCCGATCCAGCCGCCTACAATCCCGGCGACAAGCCCGTCGAGGTCTCGCTGACCATGTCGTGGGGTGCGTCGAAGCGCATCGAGGCCTTCCCCGAGACCTGCGGAGATCCCAACTGCATGGGCGATCACGGATACGGCGGATCGATCTTCGCCGAGGATGTCATGCTCCGGGTCTCGGCCGAGGCCGAAGGGCAGGCCGCCGTCGACCGAATGGCCGACTTCGCTGGGAAGCTTCGCGCCGCAGTCTTCCACGCCCGGCTGCGGTCGCGCCGCTGATGAGCGAGGACTCGACGAGTCAAAGGCAGCAGTTCCCATCCGGTGCTGAGCCCCTGGGGCCCCCGGACTATGCGGGTCCCATGCTCTCCGATGTCGTTCCCGCCGCGGCGCTGAGCCTCGGTGCGGCCGACGCCCTCGATGCGCCGATGTCCGGCCGTGCACGAACGCTCGGACTCGACCGGGAGTCCCGGGCGACGATCGTCGTGCTCATCGACGGTCTCGGGGAGCAGCAGCTGCGCCGCTACAGCGGATACACTCCCTTCTTCCGGTCGCAGGCCGGAACACGCCGCACCCTGTCCGCCGGATTCCCGTCGACGACGGCGAACTCTCTGTCGTCATTGGCCACGGGCCGCCTGCCCGGCGCCCACGGCGTGGTCGGCTACCGCGTCCTCGACCCGGAGAAGGACGCGGTGTTCAACCAGCTGACGTGGAACCTCGACGTCGACCCCGTAGCCTGGGTCCCCGATGCGACGCTCTTCGAACGCCTCACCGATGCCGGAATCGATGTGGTCAGCCTCGGAGAGAAGAAGTTCGCCGGACGCGGCCTCAACCGGGCCTCGCTGCGCGGCGGCAGATTCCGGGACTCGAAGACCCTGGAGGAGCGCTGTGCCCAGGCCCTGGCCGAAGCGAGGGCTCCGGGCCGCCGCCTCGTCTACCTCTATTGGGGCAATCTCGACAAGACCGGTCATGTGCACGGTGCGGACTCCGCCGCTTGGACCGAAGAACTCGAACGCGTCGATCTCGCCCTGTCCCGACTCGCCTCCGACCTGCCGCACGACGCGACCATGCTCATGACCGCCGACCACGGCATGGTCGACGTCGACCACGAACGTCGTTTCGACCTCGCTGAACTCCCTGAGCTCAAGGCCGGCCTGCGCCACGTCGGCGGAGAGCCGCGCGCACTGCATCTCTACGCCGCTGAGGGCGCGGAGGCGGACGTGCTCTCGGTCTGGCAGGAGACGCTCGGCGACCGCGGGCTCATCCTGCCGAAAGCCTCGGCGATCGACCGCGGCTATTTCGGTCCAGTCGCCCCGCACGTCTATCCGCGGATCGGGGATTTCCTTGTCATCTGCACCGATGGCTTCGCCGTGGTCGATTCGGAAGTGGAATCCGCCTCGGCGCTGGCCCTCATCGGTCACCATGGTTCCACCACGGAGCAGGAGCTGCAGATCCCGCTGCTCGTCGTGTGAGCGGTGCCGACTGCAGCCGAGATGACTGACCACCGACCTTCTGGGAGCACCCGTTGACGACGATCCGCTGGACCGAGGACGGCATCGGCCGCGCAGCCGACTGGCATTCGGAGAACGGTGCGCCGCCTCCCGCGAATGTGCAGATCATCGGAGACGAGACAACCGCCGACGAAGCCTGCCGGTTGGCACGCGCCGGAGTTGGACTGCTGTGGCGCGGAGACTTCCACAACGGCCGTCAACTCGTCCAGGCGATGAGCCGTCGGCTCAGAGGCGACCGAGGCGGAAACCGTGAAACCACAGGGGGCCGACGTTCCGGCAGCCGTCGCGGCGGCCGGGGTCGATCCCGCGACAGACGGGGCAGAGACCAATTCGTGGGATCCGGGGACAGCGATGGCCCTGCTCTCGATCCCGCTCTGTCATTCTTCGCGGAACGTGACGCCATTGCGCAGCGGGCCCGGCTGCTCGGCAGAGTGGTCGTCGAGCTCGGCCCGGACTTCGGCCTCGCCCTGCGCCGTGCCCCCGACGTCGCCGCCGCCTGCCGCGCCGCCTACGGCCCGGCCGACGGACCGGTCTGCGTGTCGCTCATCGAACTCGGCGGAGTGCTCAGCGCTTATGAATGGCAGCTGCGAGGAGTCGAGATCCCGGCTCTGGGCGATTCCGTCCACCCGCGCTACGGCGTCTTCTCGCCTGTGCGGGGAGAGTACCTCGATCTCGTCGCGCAGACGCGCCTGCCGTGGGGAAGGAATGCCGGTTCGGTTTCGACCGGCACGGATTCCGCGCGGACGACCGGCACCGCATTCGACCTCGGAACGGGGACCGGAGTCCTCGCCGCGATCCTGCTGCGGCGCGGCGCTGCGACAGTGGTGGCCACCGACATCAACCCGCGCGCCGTCGCCTGCGCCAGTGAGAACCTCGACCGTCTCTGTCCTGGTGCCGATGTGAGCGTGATCGAGGCCGACCTGTTTCCGCCTGGTCGTGCCGACCTCATCGTGTGCAATCCGCCGTGGCTGCCGGCCCAGCCGACCTCGGCACTCGAGATAGGCATCTACGATCCGGACTCCACTGTCCTCCATCGCTTCGTCGAGATGCTGACCGACCACCTCACACCGGCTGGGGAGGGATGGCTGATCATCTCGGACCTCGCCGAACGATTGGGCCTCAGGCCCTCAGGTGAACTCCGCGAACGCATCGAGGCGGCAGGACTGCGCGTGCTCGAACGCATCGACACGGTGCCCCGCCATCCCCGCGCCGCTGATACCGCCGACGCGCTCCACGCTGCGCGCAGCGCCGAAGTGACCTCACTGTGGCGACTGGGACTGAGATGAGCTGCCGACCGCTCGGCTGATCCACGCTATGACCGCAGTCGATCCGCGACAGGCGCGGAAGATAGGATGGAACACGTGACTTTTCCTCGAATCGGTGTCATTGGCGGCGGACAACTGGCACGCATGCTCGCCCCCGCCGCAGAAGCCCTCGGCGTCCGCTTCTCCGTTCTCGCGGAGACCGGCGACGCCCCCGCCACACAGGTCATCAACGAGGTGACCGTCGGTGACTATACGGACTATCGGACTCTCAAGGCCTTCGCCGAGACCGTCGACGTCATCACCTTCGACCACGAACACGTCCCACCTGAGCATCTGCAGGCCCTTGTCGAGGCCGGACACGCAGTGCGCCCCGGACCCGATGCCCTTATCTTCGCTCAGGACAAGATCCGGATGCGCACGAAGATGGACGAGCTCGGTCTGCCCAACCCCGCATGGGCGGAGATCACCTCGGCCGCCGATGTCGAAGCGTTCGCCGCTCGAGTCGGATACCCCTTCATCCTCAAGACGCCCCGCGGAGGCTATGACGGCAAGGGAGTGCGCGTCATCGACAGCCTCGACGAGGCCGTCGAGTGGCTGAACGAGGTTCCCCAGCTGCTCGCCGAGGAGAAGGTCGACTTCACCCGGGAGCTCGCCGTCATGGTCGGGAGGTCCCCGATGGGACAGACCGCAGTATGGCCGGTCGTCGAGACCTGGCAGCAGAACGGCGTGTGCAAGGAGGCCATCGCCCCGGCTCCCGATCTGCGTGATGAGAAGGCGCGGGCCATCACCGAAGCGATCCTCACGGTCGCCGGCACCCTCGAAGTCACCGGCGTCATGGCGATGGAGATGTTCGAGACTGCCGAGGGCTTCCTCATCAACGAATTCGCGATGCGTCCGCACAATACTGGTCACTGGACCCAGGACGGAGCGGTGACGAGCCAATTCGAGCAGCACCTCCGCGCGGTCCTCGACCTTCCACTCGGCAGCCCCGCGGCACGGGAGGACGTGTCCGTGATGGTCAACATCCTCGGCGCTGATCACGAGGACCTCTATCAGCCTTACCTGCACGTCATGGCTCACGACCCGGCGGTCAAGGTCCACCTCTACGGCAAGGGGGTGCGCCCGGGTCGGAAGGTCGGCCACGTAAATGCCTACGGCGAGGATCGGCAGCTCGTGCTCGCTCGAGCGCGGCATGCCGCCGATTTCATCGCCGGCGTCGACGTCGATCCGCATCCGCAGATGCCCGCGCCGGAGAACCTCCGGGCCGAGAGCGAATCCGGCACACGCTGAGTCCCGGCGCCGACTGCACCCCGGACCCACCCGGCACCCATCCGCGGGTATCAACCGCCTGCAACGAAGGAAACACAAATGACCACAGCAAATGAAGGCTCCACTCCGACGGCGGCTCCGGTCGGCATCGTCATGGGCTCGGACTCGGACTGGCCGACGATGAAAGCCGCCGCCGACGCCCTCGACGAACTCGGCATCGAATCGAGCGCCGAGGTGGTCTCTGCCCACCGCATGCCCGAGGACATGGTCGACTGGGCTAAGTCCGCGGCCGCTCGCGGCGTCCGAGTGATCATCGCCGGAGCCGGGGGAGCAGCCCATCTGCCCGGAATGATTGCGTCGATGACCTCGCTTCCGGTCATCGGAGTCCCCGTGCCCCTGAAGTACCTCGACGGAATGGACTCGCTGCTGTCCATCGTGCAGATGCCCGGAGGGGTTCCCGTGGCCGCCGTTTCGATCGGCGGCGCCAAGAACGCCGGCCTGCTGGCGGCGCGCATCCTCGGGGCCGGGCATGGCACCGAAGCCGAGGCTGTGCGCACACGTCTCGACGACTATCGCAGCCAGCTGCGGCAGGTCGCTCTCGACAAAGGCAGGGCGCTGCCGGAATAATAGGGCTTGCTGAACGTTTGATAAGTCTGAGGAGAATGATGTTCGACCTGTACCAGCCCAGCGAAGAGCACGAAGAGATCCGCGCCGCGGTCCGCAATGTCGTCGAGAAGAAGATCGCGCCATTCGCGGCCGAGGTCGACGCAGACTCCCGCTACCCGCAGGAGGCGCACGACGCCCTCGTCGAGACGGATTTCTTCGCCGCACACATCCCCGAAGAGTACGGGGGCATGGGTGCTGATGCGCTGGCAGTGGCGATCATCATCGAAGAGGTCGCACGCGGCTGCGTCTCGTCCTCGCTGATTCCGGCTGTGAACAAACTCGGCAGCATGCCCGTACAGCTCGGAGGCAGCGAAGAGATCAAGAAGAAGTACTTCCCGTCCGTGGCCGCTGGAGAAGCAGGATTCTCCTACGGACTGTCCGAGCGCGAAGCCGGATCCGACACCGCATCGATGAAGACCCGCGCCGAACGCGACGGCGACGACTGGATCCTCAATGGTGTCAAGACCTGGATCACCAACGCCGGAGTATCCGAGTACTACACGGTCATGGCCGTGACCGACCCCGACGGAGCCCGCGGACGCAACATCTCCGCCTTCGTCGTCGAGAAGTCCGATGAGGGCTTCACCTTCGGTGAGAAGGAGCGCAAGCTCGGCATCAAAGGCTCGCCCACCCGCGAGCTCCTCTTCGACAACGTCCGCCTGCCCGGCGACCGCATCGTCGGTGAGCCCGGGGAAGGTCTGAAGATCGCCCTGCGCACCCTCGACCACACTCGAGTCACGATCGCCGCGCAGGCCGTCGGCGTCGCCCAGGGCGCGCTCGACTACGCCTTGGCCTACGTCAAGGATCGGCAGCAGTTCGGCAAGTCGATCGCCGATAATCAGGCGATCCAGTTCACGCTCGCCGATATGGGCATGAAGCTCGAGGCTGCACGCCAGCTGACCTACACCGCTGCCGCCAAGAGCGAACGCGGCGACGACGACCTCACGTACTTCGGCGCCGCGGCGAAGGCCTTCGCCTCCGATGCCGCGATGGAGATCACCACTGACGCCGTGCAGCTGCTCGGCGGTGCCGGCTACGTCGTCGACCACCCGGTCGAGCGGATGATGCGCGATGCGAAGATCACGCAGATCTACGAAGGCACCAATCAGATCCAGCGCATGGTGATGGGACGCAAGCTCCTCGCCTGAACCGGGCTCGAGGTCTGAGCTGCTGGCCGCACATGGTCAAGGCTGCTCGGTGCCGGCCGATCCGTCTCGAACGGGTGCCGTGGTTTCCCCGGACGGGGAGTCTGCGGTGCCCGTTCTTCTGTCTGTGAAGAATTGCACACGCGACGAATCCGACATGCGCGGCGCGGATGTGCCGGAATCGATGGTTCTCACGCGACACAATAGGTGAACACAGTGGACTCTGAAGTCTCTTTGGCACAGTTGTCTGCTGTGGACATCCTCTGGGGCGATGCGACCTGTGCGTGGCCACCCGCGGATGTCGATGCCGGAAGCAGTCCGTGAGCAGAGCCCGAAGCGAAGGGAAGTCAGTGGCCGAAACGAGATATGTGGACCCGATCCGCCACCCGTCGTATGCTTCGCAGCCGACGCGTGATGTGCGGGCGTGGCTTCTGCTTCTCGTCACGGCTCTCGTGCCCGGGGGAGTGCAGCTGCTCTTCGGCCACCGCCGCTGGGCGAAGATCTCTCTGTCGATCACCGCCATCAGCTGGATCCTTGCCCTGATCGCCGGTGTGATCGTCCTCATCAGCCGGACGTTCCTCTTCACCATCGGCACGAACCCGTTCATCCTCACATTTCTGACCATCTGGGTGCCCGTCATTGCGATCAACTGGGCGGTGTGCCTGTTCGACACCCTGCGCCGCATCCGGATCGTCACGATCTCCCGAAGGGCCCGCAAACGCTTCGTGGCGGCCTTCTGTGCTCTCCTGCTCATCGTCGTGGGCCCCTTGGCTTGGGGGACGACGATTCTCAACTCGCAGCGCGGACTGATGAGCGACCTGTTCGCCTCGGGCAAGGCACTCAAACCCGTCGACGGCCGATACAACATCCTGCTGCTGGGTTCGGACGCCGGAAAAGGGCGGACAGGAATCCGACCGGACTCGCTGTCGCTGGTCTCGATCGATGCGAAGACCGGCAAATCCGTCATCATCGGCCTGCCTCGCAATATGGAGAATGTGCCGTTCCCGGACGACTCTCCGCTGCACAAGCATTACCCGCAGGGATACAACTGCGGGGACGAATGCCTGCTCAACGCCGTCTTCCAGCAGGGCGAACAGCACAAGGATGAGTTCGAGGACCCGAAGACTGCCGGCGAGCAGGCGACGATGGACGCCGTTTCGGGCGCCACCGGCCTCGAGGTCCAGTACTACGCGATGATCAACCTCAAGGGATTCGAGAACCTCATCGACTCCCTCGGCGGAATCACCCTCGTCTCCGGCAAGCGAGTGCCGATCTCGTCGAAGGTCGATCCGACCACGGGCGAGCATGGGCCGGTCAAGGGATGGATCGAACCGGGCAAACAGAAGCTCGACGGCTTCCACGCGCTGTGGTTCGCCCGCTCCCGAGAGTTCTCCAGCGACTACGAGCGGATGGTCCGCCAGCGCTGCGTACAGACGGCGATGGTCAAACAGCTAGACCCGGCCACGGTGCTCACCCGCTACCAGTCGATCGCGAAAGCCACTCCGGGGGCCGTGTCGACGGACATCCCATCGTCTCAGGTGGACTCGTTCGTCGACCTCGCGCTCAAGGTGAAATCGCAGAAGATCGATTCCGTCGACCTCACCCCGCCGCGCATCACTCCGTCGCAGCCCGACTTCGATGTGGCACATCAGCTGGTAGCCGATAAGATCGAGGAGTCGTCGAAGTCCTCCGAAGGGGACAAAGGCGCGTTCTCGGTTCCCGGAAGCGACCTGTCAGCCGCCGCCGGAGTCGATGTGGGACTCGATCCGAACCCCGGTTCAGGGCCGCAGCTGCTGGCGCAGGGTGCCGGCGACACCTCTGCTGACAACGGCGAAGAAGCCGACGCAAAGGCGATCTGCTACGTGCCGTGAGGCGCCGCAGTGGGGTCGGTCGTGATGAGACCAATGACCGAACCGGCCGATCCCATGACGATTCCGGGAAAATCTTTTGCTCGGTGTGTCCCTTGCCAATACTGGGAACCACACTCGTGTAATTAGAATATTCTGCTCTGTGGCTAGTCTGACACGCCGAAAATGTGTAACAATTTTGAGATGTTGGGGTTGCCCACCGTTCTGCCAACGGTGAAGGGGACCTCGAGGCCTGAACTTCCCTGTCTTCCTCGAAAAGGCTGTAACGATGAAATATCTATTGCCCACTGTTGCGGGCTGCGCTTCTATTGCGCTGGTCGGCACCTTAGCGGTCACGGCACCGTCGGCTTCCGCAGCCACGACGTCGCCTGATGTGTCCAAAGAGGCGCTGAACGTCAGCAAAGAAGGACTCAACGTCCCTGGTGCCCGCGATTCCAGTGATTCCACCGCCACTGCCGCCAATCAGAGCGCCACGAGCAATCTGCCGAATATCTTCAAATCGCAGACTGCCCTGGCCTCGGCCAAGGTGCCCGATATCGTCAACGCGTCGGCGTCGGCGTCTGCGGGTGCGGTCAACAACGTCTCCGCCGGACTGACCTCCGGAGACGACGAGGCCGCGCCGTCCGAGGGATCGGCTCCGTCCGAGACCGAGCAGGCTCCTGCCGAGGGCGCAGAGACCGAGACCCCGAAGTCCGAGGACGAGGACGCGAAGGATTCGTCCGACGAGTCGAAGGTCGAGGGCGAAGACGACATCTCCGGTTCGGTCCGTCAGAAGACCGAAGACGGAGTGAACATCGCGCTCATCTCCGATGTCCTCGATGTTCCCGCGAACAACCCGAGCCTTGTCGGCTTCACCTTCTCCGAGTCGAAGTCCAATATCCGCATCCAGGTCCGCACCAAGCAGGGGTCGGAATGGGGCAATTGGGACACCCTGGACGAAGAGCAGCAGGAAGAAGCCCAGAACAAGGGTTCGGAGCCGATGACGGTGTCGAACGCTTCCGCTGTGCAGATGCGCATCCTCGGTGACTCCGCACCGAGCGAGGCCGAGCTCGTCCTCGTCGATCCGAAGCGGGACGCCGGCGACGCTCAGGCCGTCGCCGAGAACGATCCCGTCGAGCTCGACGATCAGGTCGGCGGCGACTCCGCCGGTGCTGAAACCGCGCCGGAGCAGTCGACCGAGGACGCGACCGACGCCGAGGCGGCATCCGCAGAGAACGTCGACGCGGCCGCCGGTGCGACGGTGACCAACCAGAACTACGTACCCGGATCGTCGACGGTGGACACCGTGGCGAAGAAGGTGTCGAAGCCGAAGATCGGCTCGCGCAGCTCGTGGGGTGCCAAGGCCTACCGCGGCAGCCCCGACTACGCCAGCGGCATCAAGCAGGCCGTTGTTCACCACACCTCCGGCTCGAACAGCTACTCGGCTGCCGACGTTCCCGGAATCATCCGTGGTATTCAGGCCTACCACCAGCAGGGCCGCGGCTGGAATGACATCGGATACAACGTCGTCGCAGACAAGTACGGCCGCCTCTGGCACGCCCGCGGCGGTGACGTCTCGAAGGCCGTCATCGGCGCTCACGTTGCCGGACACAACACCGGAACCTTCGGCATCTCCGTGCTGGGTACCTACAACAGCGCGGCCCCGCCGAAGAAGACACGCGACGCCGTCGCCTCCGCGATCGCCTGGAAGTTCTCGATCAACGGAATCTCCAAGGCGACGAAGTCGAACCTGGTCGGCCACCGCGATCTGGGACAGACCGACTGCCCGGGTGACGCCTTCTACGCCAAGCTGGGTGAGATGCGCTCGACGGTCAACTCGATCCTGAAGACCGGCGAACAGCCCAGCGACAGCAAGGGCGGTTCGGACGACAAGTCCAAGGACGACGATTCCAAGAAGGACGACGACAAGAAGACCGAGAAGCCGAAGGCGAAGACCTCGATCGAGAAGTACGCCGAGAAGAACAAGCTCGGCAAGGCTCTCGGCAAGGAATACGACGTCAAGGGCGTCGCTGGTGCCAAGGCACAGAAGTTCGAGAAGGGCACCGTCTACTGGTCCAAGAAGACCGGCGCCTACCACCTGTCCGGAGCGATTGCTTCGGCATACAAGGGCAATGCAGTCACCGACTTGGGGCTGCCCACCTCTGCGGAGAAGGGCGGCCTCAAGGGCGGGGGCGTCGCGCAGCGCTTCGAGAAGGGCTCGTTCTACTGGTCGAAGACCACCGGCGCTCACTACACCTCCGGCACGATCATGAAGTACTGGGGTGACAAGGGGACCGTCAAGGGGCACCTCGGTTACCCCAAGTCGGACGTGGTCTACAAGAAGGGCCGCGGTGAGCAGCTCTTCCAAGGCGCACGTCTGGTCTGGGCCGAAGGCTACGGGACCACCGAGTTCTCTCCCAAGGGTTCGATCGCCGGCGGAGTCAGCGACGACAATGCTCCGGGCGGCTCGACGCCGCCGGGAGACGATTCCACAGATGACAAGTCGCCTGCAGACTCCGGGGAAGGTTCTGCAGACGACAAGGGATCGAAAGACGACAAGTCCAAGGACGACTCCAAGAAGGACGACAAGTCCAAGGACGACTCCAAGAAGGACGACAAGTCCAAGGATGACAAGTCCAAGGACGATAAGAAGAAGGACGACGACAAGAAGAAGGACAAGCCGTCCAAGGCCGAGAAGATCGCGGCCCAGCGTGCGTCCATCATCAAGGATGCGAAGTCCAACCTCGGCGTCAAGTACGTCTGGGGCGGCACCTCGCCGAAGTCCGGTTGGGACTGCTCGGGCTACACCCAGTACGTCTATGGCAAGAACGGCATCAAACTGCCGCGCACAACCAGTCAGCAGCGTTACGCCGGCAAGGAGATCTCGCTCAAGGACGCCAAGGCCGGCGACCTGATCTGGATTCCCGGTCATATCGGAATCATCTCCGAGACCAAGGGTCAGATGTACGATGCAGGCTCGACGCGGACGAACACCACGAAGCGCAGCTACAGCTGGATGCTGAACCGTGGAGCCAAGGTCATCCGCGTAGTCGGCTGACACCAGGCATCGAGGACAGGGCATACACCGCCTGCCGGCCAGTGCCCCGAGGACGATCCCATTGTGGATCTCCCTCGGGGCATTGTCTGGTTTCCCAGACGATTCCGGACGCGGCAGTGACCGGGCCATATGTATCTGTGCAGGTGACAAGCGGTGAATAGATTGTGACTTCGGCTGAACAGTCAGTGAAGTGCCGACCCCGGCCACGACAGCGGGGCTAGGCTGGACTGAGCACAACCGGAAATCACCGGATACGAATCCGACTCGATCCTGTCAAAGGGGGCCCGCAGTGCATCGTCTGCACAATACGGTCAAGAAGTTCGAATGGGGCAGCACCGACGCGATTCCCGCGATCCTCGGCACAGTCCCGGACGGCACCCCCTGCGCGGAACTCTGGCTCGGAGCACATCCGGTCAGCCCCTCTCGAGTCGATGTCGGGCACAAGCGGGCTCAGGCTCCGCTGGAACGGCAGAACCGCCTCGGCGGGCAGCAGACGACGGGCAGCGTGGCGACCGAGGCCGAGCCTCGGCTCGGACCCAACCTCATCGAGTACCTGGCGGGGGACCCTGAAGGTCTGCTCGGCCATGACTCCCTCGAGTCCTTCGGAGCGCGACTGCCGTTCCTGCTCAAGGTGCTCTCGGCGAGCAAGGCCCTGTCGATCCAGGTGCACCCGAACCGCGCACAGGCCCGGGCCGGATTCGCCGCCGAGGAAGCGACCGGACCGGCACTGGACGCTCCCGACCGGAACTTCAAAGACGCCTCGGCGAAACCGGAGCTCATCTACGCACTCACCGACTTCCACGCGCTCACGGGATTCCGCCCGCGCAAGGCCGTGCGAGCCACATTCGAACGGATGCTCTCCCAGCCGCTGACTCCGCCGTCCTTGGACGTGCTCGGAGCGATCATCGCAGCGCTGAAGTCCTTCAGCGAGTCCAAGGCGCTGTCTCGAGCCGTCGAAATCATCCTCAGCGATCCGCGGACGCCCGGGCTCGTCGACGAGGTGGCTGCCCACGGAATCGACGAACTGCCGGTCGGACACATCAGCCGGTCGGGCAGTGCGGTCGACCCGGCGCAGACGTTCTGCGAGCTCGTCACCGACTATCCCCATGACCCCGGTACGTTGGTCGGACTCATGCTCAACCGAGTTCACCTGCAGCCGGGTGAAGCGCTGACCATGGACGCCGGAGTGCTGCATGCCTACCTCTTCGGCACAGGCATCGAGATCATGGCCTCGAGCGACAACGTCGTGCGCGGCGGGCTGACCTCGAAGCACGTCGACATCGAACAGCTGTCGAAGATCACGGACTTCCACGCTGGCGCACCTCGGATGGTCGAGCCCGATCACTCGGGAATGCTGCTGGGACCCACCGATGATTTCGCTCTGCAGGCACTGCGATGCCCGCGCACGACGACGGTGGAACGGCGCGGTGCGGCGATCGTGCTGTGCACCGCGGGAACTGTCACACTCAGCTCGCTCGGCTCGACGCTCACCCTCGAACGGGGGAAGAGCGCGTTCATCGCGGCCAACGAACCGACGGTGACGGCCGATGGCCACGGCGACCTGTTCGTGGCGACCACCGGACTGAACTCCGGAGCTGCCGGCCGCTGAGCACGCGCTGTCCGCCACCACCGGCGGCTGAGCTCGTCTGCTCAACTCGCCTCTGCGAATGCTTACTCACCACTGCTGATCGGTGTGCAGGGCCACTGCAGAGTGATTGTCGGATCGATCTGCGGTGATTTCTACGTAACCACCGTGGATCGACCCAACAATCTGCGTTTCCAACGGCGTCGAGCAACGCCCGACGGCCCTGACGGACGAATCCGGTGTTCGGCGGCGGTCGACGCTGGCGCGTGGGCGGTCAAGACTGCGGTGCGCTGGCAGCAGAACACAGAACAGTGGTCACGTTCGGATACTTCTGAGCGATCAGAGCATCCGAACGTGACCACTGTTCGATCACCAAGTGTCCTCGTTCGGACACTTCTCGGGTCGGGCCGGGGCCGGTCACCTGGAACTCAGGCGGCGACCTCGATGGTGGCGACGTCCTCGGGGACGATCACCTCGGCGCCGGTCTTCTCCTTGACTTCGTCGACGGTCACGCCCGGGGCGAGTTCGACGAGGGTGAACGCGTCACCGCTGACGTCGAGTACGGCGATGTCGGTGATGATGCGCTCGACGACGCCCTTTCCGGTCAGCGGCAGTTCGCACGACTTCAGCAGTTTGTGCGAACCGTCCTTGGCGACGTGGTCCATGATGACGATGACGCGCTGGGCACCGTGCACGAGGTCCATCGCGCCGCCCATGCCCTTGACCATCTTGCCCGGGATCATCCAGTTCGCGATGTCTCCGTTCGTGGCTACCTGCATGGCGCCGAGGATCGCGGCGTTGATCTTGCCGCCGCGGATCATCCCGAAGCTCGCCGCAGAGTCGAAGTACGCGGCGCCCGGGTTCATCGTGACGATCTCCTTGCCCGCGTTGATGAGGTCGGGGTCGATCTCATCCTCGGTCGGGTATGGGCCGACGCCGAGCAGGCCGTTCTCCGACTGGAGCACGAGGTGGACACCCTCGGGCAGAAAATTGGGCACCAGGGTCGGCATGCCGATGCCGAGGTTGACGTAGCTGCCGTCTTCGAGTTCCTGGGCGGCACGGGCCGCCATCTGATTGCGTGTCAATGACATTTCTGTGTCTCCTCAGGCTTCTCGTACGGTGCGCTTCTCGATGGGCTTGTCCGCCACCTGTTCGGGCGTCAGCGGCACCACGCGGTGGACGAAGACGCCTGGCACGTGGACCATGTCCGGATCGATCTCGCCGGGTTCGACGAGCTTTTCGACCTCGGCGATGGTGATGCGCGCCGACTGTGCGGCCGGGGGATTGAAGTTCCGTGCCGAGGAGTGGAAGACGAGGTTGCCGTGCCGGTCACCGATCGCGGCACGCACAAGTGCGTAGTCGGGAGCCAGGGACTTCTCGAGGACGTATTCCTTCTCTTCGCCGAAGGTGTCGAAGACCTTCGTCTCCTTGGCCGGAGATTCCTTGACGACGTTGCCGTCCGCGTCGTACTTCCAGGGCATGCCGCCCTCGGCGACCTGTGTCCCAGCGCCCGTGATGGTGAAGAAGCCCGGGATGCCGGCGCCTCCTGCACGCAGCTTCTCCGCCAGGGTGCCCTGCGGGGTGAGTTCGACCTCGAGTTCACCGGAGAGGTACTGACGAGCGAATTCCTTGTTCTCGCCGACATACGAGGCGATGATGCGGCGGAGTCGCCCGTCGGCGAGCAGGATGCCCAGTCCGCGGCCGTCGACGCCGGCGTTGTTCGAGATCACCTCGAGGTCTTCGGCTCCCTGGTCCTGGAGGGCCCGAATGAGGAATTCGGGCACGCCCACGACACCGAAGCCGCCCACGGCGATCGATGATCCATCTGCAATGTCGGCCACCGCTGCTGCGGGGGTATCAACTACTTTGTCCATGTGCCCAGTGTGCCATGGACCACTCCCAGCCCGGCGGCCAGGTCCGTGATGCGAGCATCGTCGACTCTGCTGGTGAGCAGGACCTCACCACCGCCGAGGAGGTGCTGAAGAAAGCGCGGCCACTCGCCCGGCAGCGGGGTCGAGTTCGAGGCGAGCAGTCCCTGCGGGCGGGCAGCGTTGATCGATTCGGAACTCGTCCAGTCGATGATCTGACCGTCCACTTCGAGGATTCCCGAAGCGTCTAGGCGACGCGCTGTGACATCGGGGTAGGCGCGGATGGCGGAATTGACGTCGATGAAGTCGGTATCGACCGGGGTGCTCAGCGCCAGGGCCGGGGGATTGAAGACGAAGACCTCATCGGCGTCGGCCACCTGGTCATCATCCTCATGGCCGAAGGGAACGAGGGCCATGAAGTCCTCGTCCGGTGATTCGTTCGCGATGACGATGCGGCCCCCGGCCAGCAGGACACTGAGGACAGCGACGAGTTCGCGCCAGTGCAGCCCCTCCGGCAGAGGAGCGAAGAGAGTGAAGTCCGGTCCGAGGTCGTAGTCGCCGAAGAGCCCGACTCCCTTATTCACCCAGTTCGAGACGACCGGACCGGTGAGGTCGAGTCGATCGAATTCGGGTCCGCGCCAGATGAGGACGGGCCCACCGGTGCGCGCGATGACTGAGAGATCCATATCCGCTTCCATGTTTGTGTTTCGAGGGCAATCTGCCGGGAGGGTCAGGGAACGATGAGGCCGATGTCGATCGTCACCCCGCGGGGGAAGGCCCCGAGCTCACCATCGACCCAGTGATAGCGCGTGGAGGCGCTGAGGTCCTCGGCGAAGAGCGCTGTATGGAGGCGTTCGACGAGAGAACCGAGCCCGACCATCGCCTCGAGCAGGGGCGGGCCGCCCGACTGAGCGGTCGCCGGCGAGTCAGAGGGGCTGAGCGTGATCCGCGATCCCGACCCTTCGATGCGCATCCGCCATGCCGCATGGCCCGGGGTCCGCGACTGCCCGGCGCGGACGACGCGGATCGCTCGAGACACCCTTTCGAGGATGTCGTCGCTGTTGTCGCCGGCAGGGGCGCTGCCGGGCAGGTCGGTGACTCCCAGACCGCGCTGAATGGCTTCGACATGGCCGTGTCGGAACCAGTCCTCGCCGAGGTCGCGGGAGAGCGCACGGGCGCCTTCGCGACCGTTGTCGAGGTATCCGCCGGCTCCGCGGACCAACGCCATGGGCAGTCCGCGGGAGGAGCCCTTGACCAAGTCGGCGGCCGCTGCGATCTCATCGGCGATCGCGCGCACCGTCACGGTCTGGACGCGCCCGTCGTCGTCGGGGCGACCGCGCTGGTCGTCGAGACCGGAGAACCCGGACAGACCGATGGCGATATCGCCGACCCCGACCCGCCACGGCCGTGAACTCGTATCCGAGATGACCAGACCGATACGCACCTCGAAAGCCTGCTCGACCCGTCGACGCAGGCCATCGGCGGATCGGTCGCTGTCGAGCGGGTGGAGGATGACGGCTCCGCCGGAGTTCGACTGGTCGAGACCCGCTGCGGCCTGAACGGTGCCCGCCGGGGTGCGCACGATCTGCACGGTGGTGCCGGATCGATAGGAGCGTTCAGCGACCAAGTGGGTGCCGGTCTCCGCGACGAGCTCCTCGAACTCGGCACGATCTGAGACCGTGCGCAGGCGTCCCTCGGCCTTGGAGACGACTTTCGAGGCGACGACGAGGATATCGCCGTCCTTGAGGTCGATGCGGTTGCGCCGGAGGGCGTTGATGAGGATCGCGGGGAGGTCGGAACCCGACGCGATCTCTTCCTCGACGGGAGGCGCGTAGACGGTGAGCAGACGGTCATTCATGCCGGGCCACCGGTGATTCCACTCTCATCTCTCCATAATCCCATTGTGGGTGCCCACTTTCTAAATTCTCCAGGTTTGCTCAGGCGAATCCCACAGGTTGTGCCCTATGACTGGGCTGTGACCTATATATGGGGTTCCGGGCGCGTGTGCATGTGAACGCGTGTTCGAATAGCGTCTCACGGGGTGTCTCGTTACTCCATAAGGGCTTGACGGGGCGGTAATGACACGCGTGTAATTTATACCTAAGGGGAACGCGCCGAGCAGGGATCCTTCAGGATTCGACCGTACATCGGACTGATCGCCTCAGTCACGGTACTGGACCTGCTCGAGTGTGAGAAAGGGGAAAACCGTGCAAAGTGCACAGAGAGAATGGCGGGAGAGAGAAGACTTCACCGCCGCACCGGGAGTCACCTCCCGCCGTGCCGAAGACTGGTTCATCGAACCGGGAGCACGTACACCCGAGACGCTGCCGGATCCGCTGGCCGTCGATCCGAGCGATCTGACGCCGCTGCCGCCGGACAACTCCGCCGTCTCTCCGCTGTCCCTGCTGCTGGGAGCCGCAGACGACGGTGAACTGTCCTGGCAGGACCAGGCCCTCTGCGCTCAGACCGACCCTGAGGCGTTCTTCCCGGAGAAAGGCGGATCGACTCGTGAAGCCAAGCGGGTCTGCGCCTCCTGCGACGTCCGTTCCGAATGCCTCGAATATGCTCTCGCCAACGATGAGCGCTTCGGCATCTGGGGCGGAATGTCCGAACGCGAACGCCGCCGACTCAAGAAAAAGGTCGTGTGAGTCAAGCCGTCACCATCGTCGTCGTCGCCGGCGACGACGCCAGCAAGGTCGAGCTCGAAACAGCTCTTCGTCCGCACTACCCCGAGACCCCCGTGGTGGATCTCGGGGGGCGGACGGTCCGCGAAGCCGGTGAGATGCCGGAGATCGCAGAGTCGGATTTCCTATGGTTCCTCACCCCTGACTCCCGTCCCGAACCAGACTGCCTCGATGAGCTGCTCGACGCCATCGGGGAGACGGAATCCATCGCCGCCGTCGGACCGAAGCTCATATGCTCCGGCCGCATCGTCTCCGCCGGAGTGAGCACCACCTCGGCGGGGGAGCGTTTCAACCCCGTCGGCTCCGGGGAGATCGACCAGGGCCAGCGCGACAGTCAGATCGAAACTCTGGGCCTCGACCTGCCTGGCCTGCTCATGGCCACCATCGAACTCGAGCGCATCGGGGCACCCTCCCGTGTGCTCGGTCCCGCCTATTCCGGTCTCGAATACTCCCGTCGTCTGCGCGACCTCGGCGCCCGCGTGCTGCTGGCCCCGCGTGCACGGATGGAGATCTCCGCTGCGTCCGCTGCCCGACTCGGCTCCTCGCCCCACCCGCCGAGGTCGAAGTCCCAGATCCGGACGGAGCAGCGCTACCGTCTCAGCCTCGCCGGCCAGGGGCTGGTCTCGCTCTTCTGTCTCCTTGCTCTCGGCCACCTCGGCCGCGTCATCGGCGGGCTGCTGTCGAATAACTTCCGTCCTGCCGGGTGGCACCTCGGTGCGCTCATCGGCCTTCCCACAGATGTGTCGACCACCGCCCCGCTGAGACGCGCCAACGCCCGTCGCAACCGTGTGGCCAGACGATCGAACACCGGACATGTCGCCGCGCTCTACGCCGATGACGAAGAACTCGCCGTTCAGCGCCGGACGATGAGCGGCGAGAGCGATGACTCTCGTCCGGCTGAGGTTCCCACCGGCGGTCCCGACGCCGATGCCGAACTCAACCCGGTCGGCGACACCGAAGAGGCCATCGACTCCTTCTCCCGTCTGGAGATCTCCGGCGGTTCCAGTCTGCTGCGTGCACCCCTGACCTATGTGATCCTCGCCGCCGTGGTGATGAGCGGGGTCATCAGCTTCCGACTCTTCGGCCCCGGCCATCTCGACGGCGGCGCTCTGGGCTCGACCGACATCGGCCTCGGTGAGATCGTCGACCGTCTCCTCGGACGTCACCTCGACGTCTCGACCGGTGCGGCGGTCCCGGCCGACCCCCACCACCTTGTCCTCGGTGTGCTCTCCCTCCTCTTCTTCGGCCATGTCGATGTCATGGTCCGCTCCCTGCTGTTGGCCGCACCGATCCTGGCCGCCATCACCGCCTACGCGGGCGCGGGCAGTGTGCTGGCGCGGCGGTGGGTGCGCGGCTTCGCCGCACTGCTGTGGATCGCGTCTCCGCTGTTCACGGCCGCACTGTCGGACGGCCGCCTCGGTGTGATCCTCGTCTGGATCTGTGCCCCGCTGGCGGTGCTGACTCTTCGCCGCAGCCTGAAGAGCGGGTCGATCGCTGCGGCAGCGGGCACCGGCCTGCTGCTGTTCGTCATCACCGCGGGCATTCCACTGCTCCTGCTGGTCACGGTCCTCGGCACCGCGGTGCTTCTCGTGGCAGGTCGCGGCCTGCGCCATCTGTGGCTGCTCGCCCCGACCGTGTTCCTGGGCTGGCCGTGGCTGTGGGCCGTCGTCCGCGAACCGGGAACTCTTCTCACGATGCCCGGACAGACCACGGCCACCGAGTCCGCGCCGACCTATCTGCTTGCCGTCGGGTTCCCTGCTCCGCTCGACATGTCCTGGCTGACGAAGCTGATCTCTGATCTCGGCTTCGGCGGGATCTCTGTCGGCACCCTCGAACTCTGGGCGCCGGTCCTGATGCTGCCGATGCTCATCCTGGCCTTCTTCACCCTCATCGAAGCCCGGCTCGAACTCTCCCGCCTGACCTGGGCGGTCGGACTCTACGTCGGCGGTCTCATCGTCGCCGCGATCCAGGTGCATCTGCCGGCGGAGACGGGACCGTTCCACCTCATCGCCTCATACCCTGCAGCGGGACTGACCCTGGTCTGCCTGGGGTCGATCCTGCTGCTGTCCCTCGGCGCCGACCGCACCGTGGGCCGCCGCCCCGGGCGCAGCCGAGATGCCGGTTCGTCCTCTGCGAAGAGTGCGGCCAAGGGAAACTCCGCGGCTTCCGGTCGGCTGCCGATGCGCGGCCTTGTCGGGCTCGTGACCGTAGCGGCCATCGGGCTCATCGCCATCGGCGCCGGACGGGCCACGTCCTCGCCCGAGGCGGTCACCGCGACCTCCGACAGCAACGTCCCCGCGCTGGCCGCTGACCGCGCAGCGGGGGAGACCCAAGCGCGCACCCTCCGCTTGGACAATGTCGACGGAGAGGTTCTGGCCACCCTCATCTCCTCCGCCGACGGCACGGTGCTGGGCACATCGACGGTGGTCTCGGCAGAAACCGTCGGAGGGTGGCCGTGGCAGCGCCGCCCGCTGCCGATCACTCCCGATCAGGTGCTAGTGGCTCAGGCCGCGTCCGCGCTCTCGGCCGATGACGCCGGTGACCTCGGCAGCATCCTCGGCGAACTCGGAGTCGATTTCGTCCTCGTCGGCCCCGAGGCCGGCAGCCTGACCAACTCGGTATCCGTCTCCGAGGGCCTCCTGCCGGTCGGGCCCACCTCGTCCGGGCAGCTGTGGCGCGTCGACAAACCCTACAGCGGCCGTTTTCTCATCCGCGACGCCGACGGCCAGGTGTCGACGGCGGCGATGAAGGGCACCACCGCGACGGTGCCGGCCGGTCAGGAGGGGCGCACCTTGACCATCGCCGATGCAGCGCACGGAATCACCGCGAGCATCGACGGCGAGCCGCTGCCGCAGCCGAAGCCCGGCGAAGAGGCGTGGGCAAGCGAATTCGACCTTCCTGCAGCCGGGGGAACGGTCGAGATCTCGCTGACCTCACCCCTCTACCCGGTCGGCGTCATCGTCGGATGGGTGCTCGGACTGCTCAGCCTCATCGTCGCCATCCCTTTCGGCCGGGCGGGAAATGTGACGCGGAAGACCGGCCGTGAGGAGCAGCAGGCATGAAGCACCAGCGCAGCATCGTCACCTTCACGGCCATCGCCGTGCCCGGGGTGCTCGTGGCCATGACCTCGTTCCTCACCCCGTTGACCCCCGGCACGCTGGACCGCAGTCCGGAACAGGTGCGCATGCCCACCGCCGACACCCGCGTCGTCTGTCCCGGCCCCCTGCTCACAGCAGGAGAAGCCGAAGGCACCGACGCCGAATTCGTCGACGATTCGAAGGTCTCGACCCGTGTCGTCTCCGCCTCCGCGCCGATCGGCGCCGCAGACGGATCGACCTCCTCGGCTCGTCTCCAGGTCGCCGATCTCGGCGGTTCGATCGACTTCGACAATCCTTCCGGCCAGGGCTTCGTCTCCGGGGACGACAGCATCGACTCGACGAAGCTCGTCACCGGTTTCGCCCGTCCTGGGGCTCCTGCCCTGACAACCGGTCTCGAAACCGTCGAAGGCAGCTCCGGTGACCTCACGGGCCTGGCCACCCTCACCTGCGCCCAGGCATCGAGCAGCTTCCGGATCGTCGCCGGATCCGGAGCCACCGGCTCGAACTCGCAGCTGCTGCTGAGCAACCCGGGAGACGTTCCCGTGCAGGCGAAGGTTGCGCTCATGACTCCGGGCGGCGAATCCGCCGAACCGACCGAACTCAGCATCAAGGCCGGTCAGCAGCGTGCCGTCCCGCTGGGCGGGCTGGCAGGGGGTGCCGAGGCCCTCGCCGTCGACGTCACCGTCGACGGCGGAGTCCTGGCCGGTTCCGTCCAGGAGACCGTCCTCGACGGACTCAAACCGCAGGGCATCGACCTCGCTGCCGGCGGGGCAGGGGCCGATCGCCAGCAGGTGCTCACCGGGCTCAGCGGCAAGGACGCGCGAGTCCGGGTTGCGAACCCGAGCAGCGACCTCGCCGAGGTATCCCTGAAGGCGTACGGGCCGGACGGAGAGATCGACATTCCCCGTTCCTCGATGACCGTTGTCGGCCGCGGTGTCGCCGAGGCCGATCTCGGGGATCTCGACGCCACGAGCCTCGTCGTCGAATCCTCTCAGCGCGTCCAGGCCGGAGCCTTCATCGGCAAGGACGGAGAGAAGGGAGCCGCCGACTTCGGCAGCATCCCGTCGACCGATTCCCTCGCCGAGACCCAGATTCTGGCGCTTCCTCGCACCGGTGAGTCATCCCTGAACCTCTCGCCCGGTCAGGGACATGTGCAGGTGCAGGGAATGCTCGACGACGGTTCGCTGACCGATCCTCAATCGATCGACCTCAACCCGACGGGAACGACCGTGCTCAATCCGAGCGACGTCTCCGAGGAGTCGGTGCGCGCACTCGTCCTCAAAGGATCCCAAGCCTCGGGCTCACAGGCCGATGGGGTGCATGCGACCCTCGTCGTGACCACCGAAGACGGAATCTCCACGGTCGTCCCGGCGCCTGCCCCGGCAGGTGTGGCCTACCGCGATATCCGGCTCGGCTGAGGTCTCGCGAACCAGGTTCCTGCGGAGACTGCGGATCTCAGGTGCGACGGAGGATATCGACCTGGTCCGCCACCACCTCGGCGATGAGCGCATCCCGGGCGTCACTGCCGGCATGATCTTCGATCACCCGCCGATAGAGGACGATATGGGTGGGACGGTCCCCTGCCGCCGGGAACACACGGCCGAAGCTCGGTTCGGTCGAACTCGCCGGTGGGACGGAATCGACGGCCAGCACCACCTCGGCGAGGAGGACGGGTTCGTGCCTGCGCATGCGGGCGAATTCGGCGGCCGCGACCTTCGCAAAACTCTCCGCCCGACTCAGCCGCGCGGGCACCTCGGCCCGGTGCAGCGGAGACCGCAGACCCCGCCCATGTCGGTCGCGATGTCGCCTTGGTCTCATAGCACTTCATTCTACGTGCGGTGCCGCCGTGCCTGAGCGAATCGGCGGGGTGCGGCGTGTAGAGTGTGGGACTGTGTCAGCCGTGAGAATGTGTTCAAAAGTCAGCTGTTCGCGCCCCGCCGCCGCCACTATGACGTACGTGCACGCCGATGCGACCGTCGTCATCGGACCTCTGGGCAGGCGCGCCGAACCGGGCGCTCATGACCTGTGCGCCGAACATGCGGCGAAGCTGACCCCGCCAGTGGATTGGCAGCTCATCCGCGTCGACTCCGGGCAGGCCCCGCCCGAACGCAGCCATGACGACCTGCTGGCGATCGCCGACGCCGTGCGCGAGGCCGCCGATCGCGCCGATCAGACCCCGGCCCGGAACGCACCGCGACCGGCCGACGATCCGGCCGTTTCGGGACGTCGACACGGTCACCTGCGCATCATCGGCGACTCATGAGCCACAGCGAGCCGGACTCGACCCGAATCGAACCCGCCCAACAGATCCCGACCGACTCCGAACTCGGACGAGCCCGGACGGCTGCCCTCGACGCCGCCGTCGGAGCCTACGACATCCGCGGTCGCATTCCCGACCAGCTCGACGAGGACATCCTGTTCGCCCTCGGCTGGGCAACGGCCCGAGCCATGGCTGAGATCCACACCGCCACCGAGGTGGTCATCGGCCACGATATGCGACCGAGCTCTCCCGGATTCGCCCACTCCTTCGCCGCGGGAGTCGACGCCGCCGGCTCGACGGCCGTCCTGCTGGGGCTGTGCTCGACCGATCAGCTCTACTTCGCCTCGGGCATCTTCGATCTGCCCGGCGCTATGATCACAGCCAGTCACAATCCCGCCGACTACAACGGGATCAAGATCTGCGGACCTCGCGCCGCCGGAGTCAGCCTGGCCTCCGGACTTTCGCGAGTCAGGGAACTCGCGATCACGGCACCACAGACCGACGGCCGGACCATCGCCGAAGATGAGACTGCCGCATCCCGGATGCGGGAGCAGTACGCGGCACGGATCCGCGAACTCACCCACGTCCACGAGGTCACGGGACTGTCGATCGTGCTCGACGCCGGAAACGGCATGGCCGGGCGCCTCCTCGGGGAGGTCTTCGGCACGGACGCGGGGGCCGCCTCGGTGCCCTTCGGCGTCATCGGCCTCTTCACCGAACTCGACGGGACCTTCCCCAACCACGAGGCGAACCCGCTCAATCCCGAGAACCTCGTCGACGCGGCACGCGCTGTCGTCGACAACGGCGCCGATCTCGGACTCGTCTTCGACGGGGACGCCGACCGCTGCTTCTTCATCGACGAGACCGGAGCGACGATGTCGGCCTCGGCCGTCGGCGCACTCGTCGCCGAACGCGAGATCGCACGGGCCCGGGCACTCGGCGACGACCGACCCACCGTCATCCACAACCTCATCACCTCCCGCAGCGTGGCCGAGACGATCACCGCTGCCGGCGGACACGCACTGCGGTCGAAGGTCGGCCATTCGGGCATCAAGACGCTCATGCGCGAAACAGGAGCCGTCTTCGCCTGCGAACACTCCGCACACTTCTACTTCGACGAGTTCTTCGGGGCGGACTCGGGAATGCTCGCCGCCTGTCACCTCATCGCCGCCCTCGCCCAATCACGTGCTCCCGCCTCCCGTCTGGTTGCCGACTATGACCGGTTCGTGCAGTCGGGGGAGATCAACTTCACCGTCGCCGACCCCGACGCTGTGCTCGCCGACTTCGCCGCGCATGCCGGAGACTTCCCAGAGAACACCGTCGACGACCTCGACGGTATCGGCCTGCAGGGTGCGGACTGGTGGGTGAACCTGCGCAAGTCCAATACCGAACCCCTCGTCCGGCTCAACGTCGAAGCCGCCGATTCGGCGCAGGTGGACGCGCTCACCCGCCGGGTCACGGGCCTCGTCAACGAGCACGCCTGAAGCCGGATCGACGGCAGCCGGTTCTCTGCTTCCGTTTCTCGGCAGCAGGGCAGCATGGGTATGACCGCTCGCCTACAGTCTTCGCTGTCCGCAGAACGAGCATGACGCGACAAGCCGCCTGCCCGGCAATAGACTCGAAGCCGATCAGACAGCCCGCCGTATGGAGGTACCGTGCTCGATTCCACTGACTTCAAGGTCGCCGATCTCAGCTTGGCCGAGGCCGGCCGCCATCAGATCCGCCTCGCCGAAAGGGAGATGCCGGGCCTCATGGCGCTGCGTGAGGAATACGCCTCGACGACACCGCTGGCCGGGGCCCGCATCGCCGGCAGCCTGCACATGACCGTGCAGACGGCTGTCCTCATCGAGACCCTCGTCGCACTCGGTGCAGACGTCCGGTGGGCCAGCTGCAATATCTTCTCCACGCAGGACGAGGCCGCGGCGGCCGTCGTCGTCGGCTCCGGCACTCCCGAGGCTCCGGCCGGCGTCCCCGTCTTCGCATGGAAGGGCGAGACCCTCGAAGAGTACTGGTGGGCCGCTGACAAGATCTTCGACTTCGCGGATGGACCGAACCTCATCCTCGACGACGGCGGCGACGCCACCATGTACGTGCTCAAGGGCACCGAGTTCGAAGCCGCCGGGGGAGTGCCCACCGCCGGCGCCGAGGACTCGGAGGAGTTCAAGGTCCTGCTCAAGCAGATCGCCGCGTCCATCGAGTCGGCCCCCGGGCGCTTCGCCCGTCTGGTCGCCGGAATCAAGGGCGTGAGCGAGGAGACGACGACCGGAGTCAACCGCCTCTACCGCCTCGCCGAACAGGGGACTCTGCCGTTCCCTGCCATCAACGTCAACGATTCGGTGACGAAGTCGAAGTTCGACAATCGCTACGGCATCCGCCATTCGCTGCCCGATGGACTCAACCGTGCCACCGACGTCCTCATCGGCGGAAAGATCGCCGTCGTCATCGGCTACGGCGACGTCGGCAAGGGTGCCGCCGAGGCGCTGCGCGGGCAGGGTGCGCGCGTCATCGTGACCGAGATCGATCCGATCTGTGCGCTGCAGGCCACGATGGACGGCTACCAGGTCGACCTCCTCGCTGAGGTGGCTCCCCACGCCGACATCATCATCACCACGACCGGAAACACCCGAGTCCTCGACGTCGACGTGCTGCAGACGCTCAAACCCGGCGCTATCGTCGGCAACGTCGGCCACTTCGATGAGGAGATCGATCTGGCAGGGCTGTCCCGGCTGCCCGGAGTGGAGAAGATCGAGATCAAACCGCAGGTCCACGAGTGGAGCGTGCCCGTGCCCGCCGAGGCGGGACTCGGTCGCGACCGCACGGACTTCCTCGTCCTCTCCGAAGGGCGCCTGCTCAACCTGGGCAACGCCACCGGCCATCCGTCGTTCGTGATGAGTGCGTCATTCAGCAATCAGGTGCTCGCCCAGATCGAGCTGTGGCACGCCCACGATGACTACGGCAACTCGGTGCACCGGCTGGCGAAGGAACTCGACGAGAAGGTGGCGCGCCTCCATCTGCCGGCGCTCGGGGCGAAGCTGTCCGAATTGAGCAAGGAACAGGCCGAGTACATCGGCGTCGACGTGGCAGGACCGTTCAAACCCGAGCACTACCGGTACTGATCGAGCACTGCCGGTGCGGTCCGGTCTGGCGGCGGAGCGGGCGAACCCGGTCGCAGTCCGGGACCGCTCCGCCGACCGAGGGCAGCCGAGCCGCGGCGTCAGCGGCGGACAGTCAGAATGCTTCGTCAGCGGCGGGTGAGGCTGAGGCCGTGGGGGAGCGTGTCGACTGCGGACCGGAAAGCGTTTGCACGGACGCTCCGACGGCGCTGTTTCTCGACATCGGCAATGCGCTGCCGATGGATGACCGCGGACAGGAACTGTTCGGGAAACGTTCCCTCCGGCGGGGCCGGAGCCACAAAGGGGTTGAGCTCGGTGGCGAGCTCGATCGCTCGTTGCCACCTCGACTCGGCACCGAGCTGGGGCGCCATGGCGAGGAACGCGACGATGCGCCGATGCAGACCGTCGGGGATCGATGTCACGTCTGTGCGGTTCAGCCATTCGTGCAGATGAGGGGCCACATGGGTGTGCATAGGCGGCAGAGGTCGGCTGCGTTCGCTGACGGCGATGGTCCCGGCCAGGTAGTCGCCGAGGCGCTTGGCCTGCGGTGAGAGCAGACCGGACAGAGCCGCGATGCCGCCGCCGCTGGACACGATCTCGAACGGCCACAGCAGAGCGCGGATGAAGGAATGGCGCAGCCGCACCGCACCGCCGTCGTCGCGAACAACGCGGAGCCCGAGGATGAGCTTGCCCAGCGAACGACCGTGACTGAGCACTTCGACGAGCATCGGCAGCAGCACGAACACGAAGATCGTCATCACGGTCATGAGTGAGCCGAGGAGCAGTCCGTTGAGATCGAGCACCTTGAGCATGAGCCAGAACGTGGCGATGAGCAGACCGACATTCACCAGCGAATAGACGATGTAGTCGATGAGACAGCTCAGTGCCCGCGCCGCGAGAGCGGCCGGTTGGACATTGAGTTCGACGGCTTCACCGGTGATCAGAGTGCTCACCCGACCATCGTGTCATATTGCCGCGTTCCGAGGTGGTCGTTTCGCCGAGAGCTTGCCGTGTGCCTCTCGCTGGGTCGGAGGTGCCGAGGCGTCGTCTCCGATAGGGTGGAGAGATGGATCCGAACCTGCTGGCCCAGCTGCACGGCGATGACTGGCTGGAGCTCTCGGCATTGGCGAAGAAGAACACGCTGACACCCGAGCAGACGACCCGTTTCCTCAAGCTCTACCGGACCGCGTCGAAGGATCTGTCGCGGATCACGACGGTGGCTCCCGACTCTCTCGAAGCCGCTCGGCTCTCGGCGATCGTCCACCGCTCCCGCAATCATCTCTCGTCCGTGCCCAGCGGAGGATTGTCCGGGCTCGCACGGTTCTTCGTCATCAGTCTGCCGCTGTCGCTGTACCGGCTGCGATGGGACTTCGTCGTCGTGGCCGCCGGATTCCTCGCCGTCGCCGTCCTGTCGGGCATCTGGGCGGGATCGCATCCGGAAGTGCTCGAGACCTTCGGGGATCGAGAGTTCCGACGACAGTTCGCCGAACATGATTTCGTCGACTACTACAAAGAGAACCCGAACGGCTTCTTCGCCGTCGGCGTGTGGACGAACAACGCGTGGATCGCCGTCCAGTTCGTCCTTCTCGGCATCACCGGCGGCTATGTCATCGTCGGACTGTTCTCGAATGCCGTCAACGTCGGCTTCTCCGGAGCGATGATGTTCGAGTTCGACCGGGCCTCCGACTTCTTCCTCTACATCCTGCCCCACGGGATCCCGGAGATCAGCTGCATCATCCTCGCCGCTGCCGCGGGTCTGCGTCTCTTCTTCGCCTGGGTGGTGCCGGGCCCCAGGCCGCGCCGCGACAAGCTCGCCTCCGAAGCTCGGTCGCTGCTCGTCGTCGCCGGCGGTCTCGTGCTGCTGCTGTTCGGTTCGGGACTCATCGAGGGCTTCGTGACCCCGAACCCGATTCCGCCGGCGGTCAAGATCGCCATCGGAGTGGCCTATACCGCGGCTGTCGTCGTCTACGCGTGGTACTTCGGCAAGCGCGCCGCCGCAGCCGGACTCAGCGCCGATCTCGACGAGCATCAGGCCGGATACTCGTTCATCTCCACCGACCGCTGATCAGATTGTCGCTGACAGTTCGCCGCTGAGCGGGGTCGCGGTCACAGCCCGCCGGAGACCTTGAGCCGGATGTAGAGATCGGCCAACGCTCCGGGAAGCTTCTCCGGCAGAGCCTGGACGGAGGAGATGCCGAGTCCGCGCAGCCGAGACTGCAGCGACGCCGTCGCGAGCATCTCGGCCTCGGCGGCCGCCGCTGTATAGACGTCGTCGGCGTCGCCGCGCCGGGCAGCCAGGTGCTCAAGTGCGGGATCTTCGACTCCGGCGACGACGACCCGGTGGTGTGCCGTGAGAGTCGGCAGCACGGGCAGGATGTCTTCGGCGATGGTCGCCTCATCGAGCTGAGTGACCAAGACGACGAGCGCCTGCTGCCGGGAGGTCTGCAGAACCGCAGCGGAGATCGACTCCCAGTTCGCCTCGTAGAGCTCCGGGTACACAGGCGTCAGCGCCACCGACAGGTCATGGACCGGATCATGAGCCCGATGGCTCGACGCGACGGCCCGCACCCGGGCATCGGCGACGATGACATCGACCCGATCGCCGGCCCCCGTGGCCAGAGCCGTCAACAGCAGCGACGTCTCGAGCGCGGCGTCGAAGACCGTTCCCTCACCACAGCGACGGGCGGCGAACCGGGAGGAATCGACGACGATGACGACGCGACGATCCTTTTCCGGCCGCCAGGTTTTGACCACGAGATTCTGCGCGCGGGCGCTGGCTCGCCAGTCGATCGACCGGACATCGTCACCGTCGACGTAGTCGCGCAGCGAATCGAATTCCGTGCCCATTCCGCGGATCATCACCGCGGACCGTCCCTCGAGCTCCCGCAGCTTCTGCGTCTTCGACGGCAGCTCCCTCCGGGACACGAAAGGTGGCAGAACACGCACAGAGGCGGGAACATCGATGCTCTTCTGCCGATGGATCAGCCCGAGCTTGCTGCGACTGCGCACGGTCACCAGATCGCCGGGCAGCGCGCCGCGTCGAGTCGGCCCCAGCTCGGTGATCACCTCTGTCTGCTCGCCTGGTTCCAGCACGTGACGAGAACGGGTCTCGACCGCCCCGGCACTCGGTGCCCAGGCGTCGCGGACGTGGAGGCGCAGCCGGCGGCTGGTCCCATTGATGAGAGTCAGCGTGCTGTGGGTGCTGTCGCCGAGGCGGACCATCGGTCCCGGTGTGCGCTGGACTTCCAAACCGTGGATCCGGGGAACGAAGAAGAAGTCGAGGACCGCTGCCAGGACGATCACACCGGCCACGATCAAGGCCGTCGGCCATGTGGGCACCAGCATGACGGGCACGAGGCCGAGAAGGGTGAGCAGGAACAGTCGGGTGGTCATTCAGCGGGGCACTTCGGTCGTGGCGATGATCGAGTCGAGGACCTGACCGACGTCCAGACCGTCCATCTGCGCTTCGGGGCGCAGGATGACCCGATGCGACAGCGACATATGGGCCAGAGCCTTGACGTCATCGGGGGTGACATAGTGTCGACCGCTCAGCCACGCATGAGCGCGGGCGGCTCCGATTATCCTCGTCGCTCCGCGAGGTGAGACGCCCAAGGCCAGGGACGGGGTCTGGCGGGTGGCTCGGGCGAGGTCGACGATATAGGTGATGATCTGCGGGGCGATGTAGATCTTGGCGATGGCCTCGCGTGCCCGGCCGATGAGTTCGGCATCGGCGACCGGACGCAGACCAGCCGCGGCCAGGGATCCGGCATCGAAGCCTCGGGCGTGACGGTCGAGGATCTCGAATTCGTGATCCCGTTCGGGCAGGTTGAGGACGAGTTTGAAGAGGAACCGGTCGAGCTGAGCCTCCGGGAGCGGATAGGTGCCTTCGTATTCGACGGGGTTCTGTGTGGCTGCGACGAGGAACGGTTCGGGCAGCTTCCGTGAGCGTCCCCCGACGGACACCTGATGCTCCTCCATCGCCTCGAGCAGGGCCGACTGGGTCTTAGGCGGGGTGCGGTTGATCTCATCGGCGATGAGGATGTTCGTGAACACCGGGCCGGGACGGAATGAGAAGTCCGAGACGGACGCGTCGTAGACCAGTGAACCGGTGACATCGCTGGGCATGAGGTCGGGAGTGAACTGCACACGGGAGCTGTCCAGACTGACCGCGGCGGCGAAGCTGCGCACGAGCAGAGTCTTCGCCACTCCGGGAACCCCTTCGAGAAGCACGTGGCCTTGGCACAGCAGTGCGATGAGCATTCCCGTCACTGCCTGGTCCTGGCCGACGACGGCCTTGGCGATCTCAGTGCGCACATCGATGAACGCCTCCCGGAGCGGGTCCGACTCAGCCTGCGCGCTGTCCGCGGCGGGGGTCTGCGGCGCGACCTGCTCCTGGGGCCGTGGTGCGGCCGGAGGCTGAGAGGCAACCGGTTCCTGAGGATTCGTGGGGCCCTGAGGCGGCTGGGTCATGGGATCTCACTTTCGATCTGGGTGAGCTGATGGACGAGTTCGGTGAGTTCCGCGTCGGTGTGAGCCGACGCGGAGACGAAGACATAGTGGAGACGGCCCGGATCGACTCCTGTGACTGCTGCGATGCGAGCGATGATGGTGGGGGTCCGGGCATCGGCGCTCAGACCTAGTCGTTTGGCGATGCGCAGCAGTGCTCCGGCCCGCAGAGTGTGCAGCGCCCCGTCGCGATCGTGGCTGCGCGCGCTCAGGGCGGCCCGGCCGTGCACGGTCTCGACAGCCGGCACGATGACAGGCAGACGCTCGAGAGCCAGCGGCCCGAACCGGCGCCCGATGACGAGCAGCAGGACGAGCAGGCAGGGGACCAGCCACATGACTCCGGCGAGGAACCAGCCGGGCACGAAATCGATCGTCGACGGAGGCGACTGCTGCTGTCCCGAACCGTCGAAGGTCGGATAGTAGACGACGAGGTTCTGCGTCTGGGACAGCTGCGAAAGCACGAGGGCGGCATTGCCCTCTTCGTCGATGTTCTCATTGGTCACCCAGTCGGGGTTGCCGAGCACGGTCAGCGGAACGGAACGGCCCGAATCGGTGAGGAGCTGTCCGCGTGCAGACCCAGGTGCCACCTCGGTGCCGTCGATCTCAGCGACCCCGGGGCCGGTGAACGGGTAGCAGGCGGTGATCCCTTCGGTGCCCTTCTTCGTCTCCGCGTATTCGACCTCGCCGGTGGATACGGCGCCGGCGCTGTGGGCGATCGGTGAGTCGCAGGACGGTGCGGACGTGGCCTCCGGATCGGCCAACGGGCTGAAGTTGTCGTTGACGGTGATCCGGTCGGTGAACTCCGACACCGTCGGACCGGGATCGACGAGGACGAGCCGGTTGCCGTGGGTGCGCAGAGCGTACTCGATGCCGGCGATGTCCCCGGGTGACAGAGCCGCGGTGTTCGCGGGAATGAGCAGGGTGGTGTCGGGTCGGGCGGCGGCCGAGCGGGCCTGCTCCTGATCCTCCGTGGTGGTGACATCGACGTCATGGTCGCGCAGGGTTTCGACGAGCGCCTTCGTGCCGGTGCGCTCTGTAGAGTCATAGTGCAGGGGCTCTGCGGACTCCTCGTCGCCGCTCAGCAGCACGAGCACGATCACGGTGACGAGGATGACGAAGGCCGCGACGATCCATACCGCAGCCGACCGCAGCCGAGCGCGCAGCTGAACCCGCGAGGTCGACCGGGTGCCGCGGGCGGCGATATCCAACTGTGCGCTCATACAGTTGCCTCCCGGCGGACCGGCAGTGCGCTCAGCGTCTGGTCGAGAGCGCACAGATCCGCATAGATCTCGCCGAGGCTGCGGTCGGCGCGTGTCTTCGCCGCGGTCACCTCCCCGTAGCGGAGGTCGTTGAAGACCTCGGCCACGCCGTGGACCGCGGGTCCGAGCTCGGGCAGGGCCGCCTCGGCGGAACGGGCGATCTCACTGGCAGTGGCCGAGGACTCGAGCGAGACGATCTGCTTGACGGACAGAACCGCGAAGATCGCTCGGGATTCGTCGATGACCGCGGTCTCGAAGCCCCCGGCTTGTGCGGCGCGGGCCGCGCTCTCGCGCCACGGGCCCGGTTCTGGCTGGGAGACTACGGGATCGAATGCGGACAGCGGGAGGCCGACGCGGCGGAATCCGGCCCGACGCACGCGCCAGACGATGAGGGCGATGATCGCGGCGAGGCCGAGGACGACAACGATGAGCAGCCACGGGGAGTTCGCGCCCAGGGCGGCGTTGACGAGCGAATCCCACAGGGAGGACAGCCACCGGCCGATCCGTTCCAAGGGGGTGAGGTCGTTGGCGGCGTATTCCGTTTTCGAGAGTTCGTGCTCGACCCATTCGCGGCCGGTGTCCCGGTCGATGTTCGCCGAGGCGGCGCGAAGCTGTGCCGCGCCCGGCTGGGAGGACGCGGCGGTGTGGAGGTGGCGGGCCGCCTCGGTGATGGGGGAGAGGATCATCGGTCCTCCTCGGCGCGGATGAGGACCAGGTCGAGCCCCTCCGAGCGCATCTGCTGATCGAAGAAGCAGACCGTGACCAGGCAGGCGAAATAGGCGAAGAGGACGGAGGAGGAGATGAGCGTGAGTGCGAGCAGCACACCCACGGAGACGATGGCGATGGCCGCCTGCGCCGTCGTCGACTCGGTTGCCGTCGTCATGCCGACGCCCAGGAGAACCGAGATGATGAAGACGATCGGGGTGATGATGAGCTGGACGAGCTGGTTGGACAGGAAGTAACCGAGCGCCAGCTGGCCGAGCATTCGCCAGAAGCCGCGTCCGGTCAGTTTCCAAGAACGTCGGATTCCGGCACGGACGCTCAGGTCCTCGACCGCGATCGCCGAACCGAGGAACGCCAGGCGCAGGTTGACCCAGATGAGCGCGACGAACCACAGCAGGGCGGCCAATGCGGCCCAGACGAAGGCGAGGACCGCCGAATCGGCGCCTAGGAACGGCAGCGTCGGGGCGGTGAGGGCCAGCAGCAGGCCGAGGTTGATTCCACTCATCAGCAGGGTGGCCAGGATGAGGCGCAGGCGGCGACCGGACAGGGACTTCCACGCCATCGACAGTGTGGTCCTGCGGGCGCCGAAGGAGGCGCGGGTTCCGGTGGCGATGACGCCGGAGAGCAGATGGGCCAAACCGAGGCTGAGCAGGCTGAGTGCCACCGACCCCAGCTGGGCCAGGGCGATGAAACCGGAGGCGGCATCCTCATTGCCGCTGAGGTCGTTGAAGAACGGCAGAAACTGCACTGCGATGAGGGCACCGATCGCAGTGAGCAGCAGGCTCCAGAGGGAGAAGACGATGAGAGACGAGCCGATGGACAGAGTCGGGATGAAACGCAGCAGGCGGAAGCCCGAATCCAGCGCCTCGATGAATGTCAGCGGACGTTTGGGCAGGATCCCGCGAGGGGGAGGCGGCTGCCATCCGCGTGAAGGCGGGGACGGTGAACGCCGCTGCCACCGGCCGGTGTGCCAGTCGACCTCCGAGGTCCATGCATTCGTCTGTCCCATCACGCCAATCCTGCCATGATTCGCCGGCGAGTGCCGAGAGGCCTCCCTGTCGGATTCGGTGCGCGTCGGTGGTGTTGATCCTGGCCGTCGGAGTGACAGCCCGGGGACGGTTCTGGGGCGGTTCGGGGTTGGTCTGAGGAGCCATCGGGAGGGGCGATCG
>NZ_QYCP01000059.1 GCF_025506275.1 Brevibacterium permense | reverse complement strand
CCCCGACCCCACCAGCACCGCCCGCCCCCAAGGAGGAAGCACCCATGAGCGACAGCACCGTCACTCTCACCCGCGACGACCTCGACGCCGCGACCGGAGACCTGACCACCAAGATCGAGGACATCCAGCGCCAGATGGCCGAATGGACCCCCGGCACCGACGTCGACGAACTCGCCGCCCGCGCCGAGGAATTCCAGTCCTTCGGCGAATGGGTGCAGGCAATCGCCGACGAGCGCGAATCGCGCCACGACAACGCGATCACCCTGTACCGCGACATCACCACTTCCGACGTTCCCTCGAAGCTGGTCAACACGCCAGGCTTCATCGGCGACCTGACCAAGCGCATCGTCGAGCGCCGCCGCTGGACGAACAAGTTCCGCACGCGTCCGCTGCCGTCGAAGGGCATGACCGTCGACTACATCAAGACCGTGGTCACCGCCGTCATCGCCGAGCAGGAAAACGAACTCGACGCCCTCGCCAAGGGTGCCGGATTCCAGGTGCTGCCGGACAGCTCGAAGGTCCGCACCTTCGGTGGTGCCGAGACCGTCTCCCGCCAGGTCATCGACCGTTCCGAGGCGTGGGCACTGACCGGCATGTTCGAAGCCTTCGGCCTGCAGTACGGTCGCCAGACCGAGGCCGCGACGAAGCTCTACATCACCGAGAAGATCGCCGAGCGCCTCGCCTCGGAAGAAGAGAACTCGTCGGTGTCCGTGCCCGACGACTTCGGTGCCTTCGACTGGATCGACACTCTCGTCGACGTCGCCGGGATCTTCGAAGATCGTGGCTACGACCTGCAGGAGCTCGCGCTCTCGCCGGATCGGTTCAAGCAGCTCGCCCGCGAGGCAGGCACAGACGGTCGCCCGCTGCTCACCGTTTCCGGTTCGTCGACCGGCACCAATGTCGTCGGCTACGCGAACCTGCCCGCAGGCTCGGGCGAACTGCTCCGCCTGCCCGTGAGCGTCCTCCACGGCGCAACCAACCAGGGACTGTTCTACGACCCGGTCGCAATCGAGACCCTCGAATCGCCCGGTGCCCCGTTCTGGCTGCAGGAAGACAACGTGCTCAACCTCTCCCGCGACTACGCGTGCTACGGGTACATGGCTCACATCACCCCGCACCCGCAGGCGCTCATGCCTGTCAGCTTCGGCGCAGACCAGACCGAGCCGACCGAGCCCTGATCATGGACGAGACCACAGATGCCCTCATGGCCTATCTCCGCGCCGACTCGAACGACCGAGGATTCGTCGATGGCATCGCCACCGCAGCCGTCGCGCTCGTGAGCGGCCTCATCGGCACGAGCACCGTGCCGCCCGAGGTCTCTCACGAGGCGATCATGCTCACCGGCGCGAACCTGTGGTCGAAGCGTGTCGCCCAGTCCGAAGTCCAGGGCCTCATGGACCCGAACCTCTCAGCGATCCCAGCTCGCCCGGCTCTCGACCCTCTCGCACAGGCGCGGCCACTGCTCGCGCCCTACCTCGGGCCGGGCATCGCATGATCTCGGAAATGATGACCGACCTCGGTACCGAGGCCATGGCAGCTCTCGAAGCCGCCGGTCTCGACACCGTTCGGGTCACCGAGGACTCCCGCGCCGGACTCTCTGCACTCTCGGCAGGTTCGGATGTGGTGCTCGTCCAAGCGCCCAGCATCGAGTTCGAAACCCGGCGGCACTGGGTCGCCACCCACGAACTGTGGGTGATCGTCTCCACCGGCGACATGAACACGGCGCAGGCGCGCCTGTCGAAGATCGTCCCCGCGCTCGTCGCCGCCCTCGACATCGCCCGCGCTGAACCCGACGAATTCACCACCAATCAAACCCGGTGGTCCGGCTACCGGCTCACCACAACCTCCACCACGTGGACACCTTAGGAAGGAACGAACCATGGCTATCAAGAAGCAGAAGCTTGGGCCGGGGACACTCGTCTTCGGTGACACCGGAACCTCGAAGGAATTCGGCGTCGGAGTCACGAAGTGCGCGATCGAGCCCGAGTATGACGAAGGCGATACCGTCGTCGTTCTCTCGGGCGACCGCGACACCGAAGAGGCCGAATTCTCGGGCAACATCACCGGAGAGTTCTACCAGGAATACTCCATGGACTCACTCATGGCCTGGACCTGGGAACACAACGGCGAAACGATGCCGTTCGTGTTCACCCCGCTGAAAGACGGCGGTATCAGCGTCAATGGCGAATGCAAGGTGCGCCCGGTCACCATCGGCGGCGACGTCGACTCGGACAATACGTCCGAATTCGAATGGTCGCTGACAGCGCTGCCGAAACTCGCCGAGTACGCCCCCGGCTCCGGCGGGGAATGACCCGTGGCGCGAGAGATCAAATTCGAGGGACTCGACAGCCTTGTGCGCACCCTCGCCGAGGCTCAGGAGACCATCAGCGACGACCTGGCCCCGGTCCACGCCCAGGCCGCCGGTATCGCCGCATCACGGGCTCGATCTCTCGCGCCAGTTCGCACCGGACGTCTTAAGTCGTCCATCAGCTCTCACGGATCCCGTGCAGCCGGAGTCATCACCGCCTCGGCTCCTCACGCTCGGCCCGTCCACTGGGGTGTTATCTCCCGAGGCATCCCAGCGCGCCCGTTCCTCTCCCAGGGCGCACAGCAATCCGAGTCGCAATGGATCGGCCTCTACGCCGACCACGTCGACGACGTCATCAGATCAGTGAAAGGCAAGTAATCCCATGGCAATGAAGCGTCAAATCGCAGAGTTCGAACTGTCCGACGGCACCACCCACGAGGTGCGTCTGCTGCTCGCCGACAAGATCCGAGCAGAACGCACCCGCAAGGCCCGCAACTGGGGCGAGAACGACATGGCGATGACCACGCTCATGGTGTGGTCGGCAGCAAGCCGCGCCGGGTACTACCAGGGCACATTCGACGAGTTCCAGGGAACACCGGAAGAACCGGGAGATTGCGTCGACCTGTTCGTCGATCAGCGCGAACGCGACGAGGACGACCCTACACAGCCGACGACTCAGAATCCCTGATCGTCGCTCTCGCAATCGAGACACACATTCCCTATTCGGTGTGGCTCGCTGAACCACCCGAAGTCCTCGAAACCGCCGTCGAGATGATGCAAGACCGCGCCGACGAGATGAACAAATCCCGCAAGTGAAGGAGACAGCCCCGTGGCAGGAAACACCGCGATCCTCGGAGTGAGGATCACCGGAAACGCTTCGGGCGCTGTCTCCGCGCTTAACGAGACCGAGCGAGGCGCGTCGAAGCTCGGCAAGGCCGCGAAGGGTCTCGGCAAGATCGTCGGCGGCGGAGCCCTCGCCGCAGGCGGCGCAGCAGTCGCCGGTATCGGCGTAGCTATCTCCAAAGGCTTCACCCGTCTCTCCGGTATCGATACCGCGTCGAAGAAGCTGACCGGACTCGGCCACAACGCAAAGTCCGTCGACGTCATCATGGGCAACGCCCTCAACAGCGTCGAGGGCACAGCATTCGGACTCGACGAGGCCGCGACCGTCGCCGCCGGTGCCGTCGCTGCCGGGATCAAACCTGGCCAGGATCTCGAAAAGACCCTCACGACTGTTGCCAACTCGGCCTCCGCTGCTGAGACCTCCATGGGCGATATGGGGTCGATCTTCAACAAGGTCGCGACCTCGAACAAAGCCCAGAACGACGTGCTCAAGCAAGTCGCCGACCAGGGCATCCCGATCTACCAGGAACTCGGCAAGGTTATGGGAGTGACCTCGGACGAGGTGTTCGAGCTGGCTCGCAAGGGCAAGGTCGACTTCGCCACCTTCGAAAAGGCGATGACCTCGGCCTCGGGCAACGTGGCCAAGGAACTTGGCAACTCGGTGCCCGGCGCCACGGCCAACTTCAACGCCGCTCTCTCCCGTCTCGGCGCTGGCCTGCTCGCAGGGGTCTTCCCGCAGGTCGTGCCCCTCATCCAGTCCGCGACCGGAGTCATCGACCGACTTGCCGCCGCCTCGGCTCCCGCTGCCGAATGGCTCGGCAATAAGCTCGGCGGAGCTATGGGCGTCGTCGCCGGGTGGCTCGACAAACTCGACTTCACCTCATTCGACGCATTCCTGTCCTCGTCCGGCATCAGCAACGCCCCGGCCCAGTTCACCTCAATAGGCGAATCGGTCAAGGCGCTTGCACCCGCGTTCGGCGAATTCCTCGTCGTCCTGCCGAAGCTCGGCCCCGCGTTCTCTACCCTCGCCGGGGCAGGACTCACCCTCATCACTGGTGCGCTCGGATTCCTCGCCGACAACGTCGACACCCTCGTCGCGCTTATGCCGCTCATCGTCGGCGGTTTCATCGCGTGGAGAGCGGCCTCGGCGGGACTCGCGCAGGCGCAGCTCGCAGTGCGGGCAGGCGAAGTCGCCGCCGCCCCGATCCTGCTGGCGAATCAGCTACTGCGCTTCGCGAACGTCCGAGCCGAACAGCAGCTGGCACTCGCGAAGGGACAAGCCACCGCCGCGACAATCGTCAACAACGGTGCCGAGAATGCTGGACTGCTGACTCGCGTTCGAGGCACAGCCGCCCTCGTCGCACAGCGTGTGGCCATGGTCGCCGCGACCGTCGCCACTCGCGCAGCCGCTGCCGGGCAGTGGCTGCTCAACGCCGCGATGACCGCGAACCCCATCGGCCTCGTCGTCGCCGCCCTCGCCCTACTCGTCGGTGGCATCATCTGGGCGTGGAACAACGTCGACTGGTTCCGCAATGGCATCGTCACCGCGTGGAACTGGATCAAGAACGCCTCCAAGGCCACCTGGGCCGCTGTGACCACCGGGCTGCAGAAATTCGGTTCGTTCGTCCTCAATATCAACCTGAAAATCGCTCAGTTCTTCATCACCACCTGGGGAAAGATCAAGGCGTTCTTCTACAAATGGGCCGTCGAAGTACCCGCGCGAGTCATTCTCGGACTCGTCATTCTGAAACAGCGCGGCCAGGCGAAACTGCAGGAATTCGTCGGCACCGTCAAACGCAAGTTCGACGACGCCGTGAACTTTGTGAAGTCGTTCCCCAATAAAGCGAAGAACGCCCTCGGCAATCTCGGTTCGCTCCTGAAGGGGTCCGGACGATCCCTGATCGACGGGTTCATCAACGGCATCAACGGGATGATCGGCAAGGTCACCTCGGCGGCGAAGAACGTCGTGTCCAAGGTGCGCGATTTCTTCCCGTTCAGCCCTGCGAAGACTGGCCCCTTCTCCGGTTCCGGATACACCACCCACTCAGGCCGTGCTCTCGTCGATGACTTCGCCGCCGCGATGGTGGGGGAGCGGGCAGCAGTCCGCAAGGCCGCGAACCGTGTCGCCGGAGCAGGCCACCTGACGGGCTCATTCGATCTGCCGGTGTGGAACGTGCAGCCACTCGACCTCCGCCGCGATGCGTCGGCCCCGAGAGAGACCTCGCGCCGTAGCGCCGAGAAGAACGTCACCATCAACTTCAACAGCGTCGTCACCGACCGCCTCGGCGTGGCACGGGAGATTAAGAAGATCCTCGCCGAATACGACGCCCTGGTGGTCGGTGCCTAATGGCGAAGATTTCGCGACTGTGGAAGAAGCTCGGACTTACGCAGCCACTCATCTCGATCTGGTCCGAAGCAGACTCAGAGTTCGCCATGAACGATCACGAGATCACGTCGATCACGATCAATCGCGGAGGGTCGAACAGTGTAATCGGCCAGCAGGATCACACGATGGAAGTCAACACGATTGCCTCGCGTGGTTCCCGAACTGATCGCCCCCTACATTGTGACCTCACGACGTATGGCGCGAACCGCCTCGCAGAACTCACCGGCGCGACCCCTTCGATCATCAAGCCCCGATACTTCGGCCGAATCGGACGACAGACAATCGACGATCACGGCGGCATCTGGGACCCCTCGAAATGGCACACGAACGTCTACTGCTCGAAATGGCAGTCGCAGCTCGAGAACTCAGACCGGGTGGGTAATCAGATCTCCGGGCACACGGTGATGTACCTGTTCGACCACTTCATGAACCCCGAGTACTCGAACCTGCCCTATCTGCCAAAAGCCGAGTTCCCGGCACCCGAAGCCAATTACGGCGTGATGATCAATGACTACGACCTCGACACCGCGAAGATCGACTATTCGGAGTTCTCCCGCAAGTACTTTGATGACCCCGGTTTCTACGTCCAAAACACGCGAGCCGGTGCCGACCGAGTTCTCACGCTCGCATATCGGTGGTCGGTGGCCATGTCCCGGCTTGAGTATCAAATCCCGATCACCAGGTCACAGGCAATCTCGCCAGCGACATGGGAGCAGCCGAACGAGAACCGGCCCCGCAACCACCGGGTGATTTGGAAGGACTCGAACGGCCACAGGTCAGCGATGACCGGCTACGACGTCAACGACGTGCGCATTCCTCTCGTCGATCACGACATGGGCCACATCAGGTTCTACGACGACTACCAGCCGTTGCACCTGAACTATCTCTCATACGGAGCCGAGCGAGTGGATTCCGGTTACCGGCTGCCCTCGATCACGATCGACCTACTCCGTCTGATCTCGTCCGATGAGCCCGCGCACCGAGTACAGGCTCGGCAATTGCTCGGCCTCGAAATGGGAGACCCGGTATTCCTCGGCGGCGATTGGTACGTGAACACCCAAGGTGTGAGCTTCGCCTCAGGCATCACGGAGAAGATCAGCGGCGACCGATGGGATCTCGAACTCTCTCTCACGCCCTCAATCGCCACCGTGGGCGAATGGTCGCCCGACATTGCACCGATGACGTGGGAAGCCGCACGCATCCCGTGGAGCGCTGCTAACTGGCCGTGGAACGGCTGAAAGGACAACGAACAATGGCTACAGATGCAGAAGTCAAGGGAGCCGGATACCGACTCCCGCAGCCGACCGACTTGATCTCCGGCGGCGACGACGCAATTCGGGCAAATGCTCACGCAGCATTCAATGGCCGACTCTGGAGAGGTTCTCTGGACGAGAACAGTAATCTCGCCGCACTCGACCCCGGCATGTACCGAATTTCCAATTCCACAATTGCTACTACACTTGGACTACCGGCTGCTCGTCCCGGTGTCATCGAAAACGCGAACGTACTGGATACAGGTGCGAGAGCACAGCGTTTCCAGACTCTCGGAGTCGGAGGCGAGGGGACGAGAGTTTTTTATCGCGACCAGTTCACAGGCAATTGGTCGCCCTGGAAAGAGGTTCAACTAGGTATGACGTATCAGGGCGTTTTGCCGTCAAATTCGGATTTGAACGACATTCGTTCTGATGGAGTTTACGGGGCTGCGTCTGGCGTGACGCTCAACAGGCCCGTGGCGATCAACGGAATCGTCGAGGTTATGTCAGTCGGAACCGGCGTCATGCAGCGGTACACCACGGTCAACGCGACACCGCAAGTGTGGATGCGCCGAGGACAGACCGACGGGTCCAATTGGTTCCCGTGGGTGCGCCTCGATGCCGGTGGAATTGAGCTCGACGGATCCGGCGGAGGCGGTCTCGGCCACGAACTTCTCCGACAGGGTATCCAGGCTCGAAAGGGTGGGCGGATCGGCACTGATGGGCGAGGTGTGATCGCTCTGCGGTTTGACGATGCCCCCGCCGAGTTCGTCGCAAAGGTGCTGCCCTTGCTCGAAGAGCGCGGCCTGCCATTCACCCGCGTCACCACCTCCGAGTCGGTCAACGGTGTCGATCTGCCCGTAGGCACTTTCGCTGACATGCAGGACTACTCGATCCAGTTCGGCGGTGAAGTGTGGAATCACGGACGCACGCACGGCGAATCCACCGGCGCCGAACTCGACGGCGAAATCTCAGGAGCGCTTGACACACTCCGAGCGGCTATGCCGCGACTTCCGATTGACTGTTTCGCACCTCCGGGCGGATCGATCACCTGGGGAGGGTACATGCCCTCCACGAGTATCGAGAGCTACACCACGACGGTCGCCGGGCAAATGGTCATGAACCTCCACGGCTTCGTAACCGGCTATTACACCGATTCGTACTACTGGCCGCTCGACGGAAACATGCGCGACGGACAGAACCACTACTCATGCGATGTGTACAACGCGAACACCATGAAGACACTGGTGAATCGTGCTCGTGACTGGCGCGTGGGAATAGTGATGATGTGGCACGCTCACAACCTCGACACCGACGGAAACACGACAACCGCGGATCTCGCCGAGGCACTGGACTATCTCGCAGCCGAACGCGACGCGGGTAATCTGCTCGTCCTCACCGTCTCCGGCATGGCGACAGCCGATTCGTCGAGTAGCTACCGCAGAGATCCGCTCACGACTCACTCCGGCTCGGCGTGGTCCGAGACGTTCCAGTACCCGCAGTTCCGGCGAGAGATCCCCGGATCGACCCGCGAACTCACCGCCACGGTCACCGGCACCGCCGGGGCCACCGTGACGAGCAAGATCGGCGAATCGACCCGAACGCACGCGATCCCCGCTGGCGGTTCGCTCAAACTCCGCCACCTCGCGACGATCCCGAAAGACGTCACCGCGCTCTCGGTCTCCATCACAGGCGGCACCACCGCAAACGCCCACCTCTACGCAGTCTGAAAGGAAACAGCCATGCCGAACTACACGGTCGAGAAGAGACCCACCCGAAACACGTCAACACGCGCCCACTACGGTCACGGCAAGAAGCCCGACGGACTGACCATCCATCACTGGGGATCGGACGGGCAGAAACACGACAACGTAGTGTCCTGGCTGACCGGAGTGACCGGCAACAAAGGCAGCTCGGCACACGAGGTCATCAGCGCAGGACGCGTGACTGTGCTCGCCCCACCCGAGGTCGCCACCTGGCACGCCGGAAGCACAGCAGGCAATGGTGCCACCATGGGCCTCGAATGCCGACCCGAGATGACCGATGCCGACTGGGACACCCTGGTCGAACGGTGCGCCGACCTCGAAGAAGAACTTGGATCACTCAAATACTGGAAGCACAGCGACTGGAAGAACACCGCGTGCCCAGGTCGCTACCGCGACCGCATCGGCGAACTCGTCGACGACGTGAACGCCGAGCACAAACGACGGAAGAACGGCGAGGGCAAGCGTGAACCCGTCCCCGCCGACCCGCCAAAAGAGAAGCCGTCGAAGGGCGATGTGCCCGGCCCCGGCCATGACTTCCCGCTCGGACCCGGTATGTACTTCGGCCCCGCGAACTGGGGCGACAACAGCGTATCCGGCAAGTACGGGCGCAGCTTTCACGGTCGCCCGGACTACTGGTGGCTCAAAGAGTTCGCTCGGCAGCTCGCCCGCCGAGGATGGAACATCGGCAAGGGCAAGACATGGCTGAACACCTACGGCAACGACGGCCACTATGGCGACGAGTACGCCGCGCTCATCCGCAAGTTCCAAGAGGTGCAGGGACTCGCCGCAGACGGTCTGATCGGCAAGGACACCTGGAACGAAGCATTCAAGGAGCCTGTCACATGAGCGTCAATCCCCGCCCTTCGGCCAAGACCACGACCACCGGAGCAGCGGGCGCGGCCACCCTGCTCATCGTATGGGGTGCCGGACAGCTCGGCGTCGACGTTCCTGGCGACGTCGCCGCCGCTGCCGTCCTGCTCACCACGGTCGCCGTCTCGTGGTTCATGCCCGCCGATTCGAAAGCGAAGCATTGACATGGGCTCTGAACAGACCGACGTCGCGCTGTCCCTGGCCAGAATCGAGGGCAAGCTCGACGCAACTCTGCCCGAGCTTGCCTCGAAGTCGAACCGGCTCAGCGACGAACTCACCGTGGTACATGGACGTGTGACAGACCAGGGGCGAACCCTGGCCGGTCACACCGAGCGGATCGAGGATCTCGAAGAGCGCGTCTCGGGACAGCTCGGCCGAACCGCGCAGATCGTCGCGGTTGCTGGCGGCGTCCTTGGACTCCTGGCGCTCATCGTGCCGACGTTCCTCCCCGCACTGTGACTAGTTATCTTGATTAGGCCGCTAGTCGATCAATTGCCGCCCGCTCGGCGGTTCGGGGCAACGCGACGTATCGTCTCGTCGTCTCCGGCGACGCATGTCCGAGAATTGACTGAATCACGAAGACGTCGATGCCCTCCCGCCATGCTCTCGACGCGAACCGGTGCCGAAGCGCGTGCATCGTCACAAACTCAGGCAATAGTCGAGTAATGAGCTTCCCGACCCATCGCGGCGAGAGGTGCCCGGCGTCGTTGCCCGGGAAGGCGTACCCGGTCCCACAAGCATCGATCAGCTCGCGAGCGAGACCAGCAGGCAGCGGCACGGTGCGATCCTTAGCGCCCTTGCCATGAACAATGAGTGACCATCCGCCGAGGTCATCCTCGATGTCTCGTGCGTGGATATGGGCCACCTCTGCTCTGCGCAGACCCATCTCGGCGGATAGGCGCAACATCAGCCGCTCTCGTGGGCGCGCAGATATCAACGCTGCCTTATAGGCATTGTCAGGACACGGGCGGGGATTGGCGACCCCGGCGCGCACCTTCGGCAGAGCCTCGGACGCGTCGACCATGACATATCCCGATTCGAGCGCCCAGCCCCAGAACTTGCGGAACGTGGCTCGCCGACCTCGTCGTGTCTCCCTTGCCCACTTCTGATCTGCCGCGTATGCGGCGAGATCTTCACCGGTGACCTCGTGAGGCTCACGACCGATTCGACGCGCGAGGTGTTCGAGGTGCTCGCGACGTGCTCTCAGCGTCGTTGCTGGGAAGCCGCCGGCGGTCTCATGTGCAAGGAAGAGGGCAATAATACGCGCCCACACATCAGGAATAGTCATGAGAATAATCATCCCGAGATCACGCCACTAGTGGTGACGCATCGCGGCGGAGGGGAAGAATGTTGACTGAGTCGTTATCCGAGATCAGAGCGCCGGAAATTGCACGAAGCTCCCAAACAGAAGGTTGGGGGTTCGAATCCCTCGTGGCGCACTCACTACCCCCGTTCGGTCCATCCGGGCGGGGGTTTTTCAATTCACCCGATTCGATCCAGTCGATCGGCACGCCCGTGCGCAGCGCCCACGC
>NZ_QYCP01000060.1 GCF_025506275.1 Brevibacterium permense | reverse complement strand
CCGTGGCGCTGACCCTCATGCCCACCCGCCGCGCCGTGACCTGCGTGCTGTGCGGATCCGAAAACGTCCGCCTGTCCTCCGAGTTCGGCGCGACCGCGTGCAAGGCGATGTACCAGTGCAACGACTGCCTCGAACCGTTCGACCATGTGAAGGAGATCTGATGACACAGATGATCGATCAGACCGCCGAGGCGACCCCCGCCACTGAGCCCGCCGACGGGTACTCCCGGTCGGCTTTCTACCCGCTGACCGTGAAGTCCGTCGACCACCTCACCGAGGATTCGGCCGCAGTGACCTTCGACGTGCCGGCCGAATACAGCGAACTCTTCGACTTCGCGGCAGGACAGTCCCTGACCCTGCGCCGCATCATCGACGGCCAGGAGCACCGCCGCACCTATTCGATCTGCGCACCGGCGGGAACCGCCCCGCGCATCGGTGTCCGCGAAGTCCCCGAAGGGCTCTTCTCCCTGTGGCTGGTGGGCGAGGTCCGAGCCGGCGACACCATCGAGGTGCAGCCGCCCTCAGGCAGCTTCCGCGCCGACGCTTCCGCCGGCGGCAAACACCTGTGCATCGCGGCGGGTTCGGGCATCACCCCGATGCTCTCCATCGCCTCGACCGTGCTGTCCAACCCCGACGCCTCGGTGACTCTGCTCTACGGCAACCGGCACACGAACACCGTGATGTTCGCCGAGGAGCTCGCCGACCTCAAGGACGCCCGCAACCAGCAGCTCGACCTCGTTCACGTGCTCTCCCGCGAACCCCGCGATGTCGAGCTATTCTCCGGCCGCCTCGACGCGGAGAAGCTGCGGGACCTGCTCACTGCCATTGTTCCGATCGGCAGCATGGATCATGTGTGGCTGTGCGGACCCTTCGGCATGCTCGAAGACGCCCGCAAGGTACTCGCCGAATTCGATGTGCCGAAGGAGAGGATCCACTTCGAGCTCTTCTACGTCGACGAACCCCCACCGGAGGTCGTCCACGCGGACAAGGTCGTCGAAGGCGAGACGAGCGACGTCACGGTCATCCTCGACGGGAAGCGCTCCACCTCGGCGATGTCGCAGGGCAAGACCATCCTCGATTCCGCACAGGAATCCCGGTCCGATCTGCCGTTCGCCTGCAAGGGCGGCGTCTGCGGAACCTGCCGCGCGAAGATCTGCGGCGGCGAAGTCAACATGGTCCGCAACTACGCCCTCGAGGACGCCGAGGTGGAGGCGAACTTCGTCCTCACCTGCCAGACGTTCCCCGTCAGCGACGAGGTCACGGTCGACTTCGACTCCTGAGCGTCCCGAACCCCAGCGGGCGCGGGCCCGCACACCAACGGGTGCAAGCCCGTACCATGTCACCTACCCGAACTCTTCAGCGAGGAGACCCATGCCCGAGGCATTCATTCTGGACGGACTGCGCACCCCCATCGGACGCTACGGGGGTGCACTGGCCGACCAGCGGCCCGACGACCTCGTGGCGACCACGATGAAGACCGTCGTCGAGCGGGCGGGCATCGACCCGACCGATATCGACGAGGTCATCCTCGGCTCGGCGAACCAGGCCGGTGAGGACAACCGGAACATCGCGCGCATGGCCGTGCTCCTGGCCGGACTGCCCGAATCCGTGCCCGGGTTCACTGTCAACCGTCTGTGCGCCTCGGGGATGACCGCGATCACGACGGCGCGGGCGATGATCGCCGCGGGAGACGCCGATGTGGTCGTGGCAGGCGGAGTCGAATCGATGACTCGAGCCCCGTGGGTGAGCGAGAAGCCCTCGCGGGCGTGGTCGAAGCCGGGCCGGACCTGGGACACCTCCATCGGATGGCGGTTCACGAACCCCGCCTTCGGTGAGGACACGACGCTGTCGATGCCGCAGACGGCCGAACGCGTTGCCGAGAAGTGGCAGCTGAGCCGTGAAGCCCTCGACGAATTCGCCTATCAGTCGCATCAGTTGGCGCTGGCCGCGCAGAAGGCCGGCAGCTTCGATCCGGAGATCCTGCCCATCGGCGAAGTCACCGCCGATGAGGGCCCGCGCGATTCGACGCTGGAGAAGCTCGGCAAGCTGCGCCCCATCCACGGAGCCGGGGGCGTCATCACCGCCGGAAACTCCTCCTCGCTCAACGACGGTGCCGCCGTCGTCGTGCTCGTGTCCGAAGACTATGCGAACAAGCACGGGCTCAGCCCGCGCGCCCGCGTCGTCGCCGGTGCCAATGCCGGTGTGTCCCCGGAGATCATGGGCATCGGACCTGTCCCCGCGACCCGCAAGGTGCTCGAGCGCACCGGGTGGAAGGTCGGCGAACTCGAGGCTGTCGAACTCAATGAGGCCTTCGCCTCCCAGTCGCTGGCGTGCATGGGCGACCTCGGGCTCGACCCGGAGACCGTCAACGGCTTCGGCGGAGCGATCGCGCTCGGCCACCCGCTGGGCTGCTCGGGCACCCGCATCACTCTGACCCTGCTCAACCGCCTGGAACAGGCCGGGGCGAAGAAGGGACTGGCGACCATGTGCGTGGGCGTCGGCCAGGGTTCGGCGCTGCTGCTGGAGCGCGTGTGAGCGCCGGCGGCACCGGCGGGGACACGAACGGCGCAGCCGGCGTGAACGATTCCGCCTCCCCGCTGCTCATCGAACGCCATTCCGACCGCACGATCATCCGGCTCAACCGGCCGGAGGTCCGCAACGCCATCGACCAGTCGATGGTCGATGCCCTCCACGCCGTGTGCGCCGAACTCGAGGCCGAACCGAAGGTCGCGATCCTCACCGGCACCTCCGGAGTCTTCGCCGCGGGTGCCGATATCTCGCAGCTGCGCAATCGTCGCCGCGATGATGCCCTGGCCGGGATCAACTCGAAGATCTTCTCCCGCATCCAGGAACTGCCGATGCCGGTCATCGCGCTCGTCGAGGGATTCGCCCTCGGCGGCGGTGCCGAGCTCGCTTTCGCCGCGGATTTCCGCATCGGCACCCCGTCGACGAAGATCGGCAACCCGGAGACCGGTCTGGGCATCCTCGCCGCCGCCGGAGCCGCGTGGCGCCTGCGCGAACTCGTCGGCGAACCCCGCGCCAAGGAGATCCTCCTGGCCGGTCGCACCCTGCAGGCCGACGAAGCCAAGGCCATCGGTCTGCTCAACGACGTCGTCGACCCCGAGGACCTCGAACTCGCCGGTCAGGCACTGGCCGACCGGATTGCGAGCTTCGCACCCCTGGCCGTGCGGCTGAGCAAATCGGCGTTCCACGCACCGCGTGAAGCGCATCCGCTCATCGACAATATGGCCCAGGCCGTGTTGTTCGAAACCGATGAGAAGTTCGCCCGCATGGACGCGTTCCTGTCCAAGCGCGAGGCCAAGAAGGCGAAGAAGGCAGCCGAGCAGGAAGCGGCCGAGCGCGCACGCGCCGAAGCCGTGACCACCGAAGCGATCGACCAGCAGCGCGATTCGCGCACCCGAGAAGAAGGCGACAACGCATGAGCGACACCACTGACACCCCCACCGAGGCGGCCCTCACCACCGCCCGTGTCCCCGACGTCGTCGGCGTCTTCGGAGGCGGCCGGATGGGTGCCGGAATCGCGCATGCCTTCGCCACCGCCGGTGCTCGGGTCATTGTGATCGAGAACACCGACGACACCGTGGCCGCCGCCCGGGAACGCATCGATGCGTCGATCGAGAAGTCACGGTCCAAGGGCATCGAGGTGCCCGGAACCGTCGTCGTCGACCGCGACCCCACCCTGCTCGACGAGGCGCTCCTCGTCGTCGAAGCCGTGCCCGAGATCGTCGAACTCAAACAGGAGGTCCTCGCTGCCATCGCGAAGCACGCTCCTGCTGCGAGCATCGGCACGAACACCTCGGCGCTGTCGATCGACGAGCTCGCCGCAGCCCTGCCGCGGCCGCAGGCGCTCATCGGCCTGCACTTCTTCAACCCGGTGCCCGTGTCCGAACTCGTCGAGGTCGTCGTCGGCACCCACACCGATCCCAAGCTCGTCGACGTCGCCAAGGAATGGGTGACGGGGCTGGGGAAGACGGCGATCACGGTGAAGGACTCGCCCGGATTCGCCTCCTCCCGCCTCGGCGTGGCTCTCGCTTTGGAAGCGATGCGGATGGTCGAAGACGGCGTCGCCTCGGCCTCCGACATCGACCGGGCCATGACTCTGGGCTACCGGCATCCGGCCGGGCCGCTGAAGACGACGGACATCGTCGGCCTCGATGTGCGCCTCGGCATCGCCGAGCACCTCGCAGCGGAGATCGGCGAGCGGTTCACACCCCCGCAGATCCTCAAGGACAAGGTTGCTGCCGGTGAACTCGGCCGCAAGACCGGACAGGGTTTCTACACCTGGTGACCATGGGTGCCCGCCCGACGGGCACCGGCCGCGCCACACTGACAGGACATGCAAAGGAGCATCCATGACCGAGATCCAACTGAAGAACCGCGGACCGATTGCCGAGCTCGTCCTCGACGGACCGGAGTCCCGCAACGCCCTCGACGCGGACAATCTCCGCGATATCGCGGCCGCCGTGGCCAAGGTCGCCGAGGCAGTCCCGAACGTCCGCGTGCTCCTCATCCGCGGAGAGGGCAAGGTCTTCTGCTCCGGTCGCGACATCGCGAACGTCGACGTCGAGACGGATGACGCACACGCCTTCCTCGCCGAGATCTTCGCCCCCGTCTTCCAGACGATCAGGGCGCTGCCGATCCCGGTGATCGCCCAGGTCCAGGGTGCTGCCCTCGGACTCGGGTACGGGATTGCCGCGGCAGCTGACATCATCTTCGCCGCCGATGACGCGAAGTTCGGGTCCCCGTTCGCCGCGATCGGCGCTATGCTCGATTCCGGCGCCCACCACGTGTTCCTCGACCGGGTCGGCTATCACCGGACGATGGATCTCATCGTCACCGGTGATTTCATGACCGGCGCCGAGGCGGCCGCCGCCGGGATCGTCTCCCGTGCGGTCCCAGCCGCGGAACTGTCCGCCTTCGTCGAATCGAAGCTGGAGAAGATCGTCACCGGACCGGCCGAGGCCTTCGCGATGGAGAAGGGCTTCGTGCAGAAGCTCGCCGATGAACGCCCGAACCTCGCCGAGGTGCTCGCCCAAGAGGCGGCCCTGCAGGAATCGGCGCGTCAGACACCGGACTATGCCGAGGGGTTCACGGCATTCCAGGAGCGCCGCAAGCCGAACTTCGACTAAGACTCAGGAAGTTCAGGCGTCTCTGCCAGTGCGTGTTCGGCGTCTCGGGTGCGCTTCCACCGGCGCATCGTGATGATCGTCAGCGTGATGACCAGGGCCCAGGAGATGCCCACGCCGATGCCGTTGAGGACATTCGGCTCCCCGATGAAGGCACCGACGGCCACGAGGGACAGCTGACCCGGCAGGGACGAGATGACGGTGGCGCTGAGGAATGTGCGGTTGTCGATGCCCAGTGCTCCGCTGCCGTAGTTGACCGGCCAATACGGGAACCCGGGCATGAGGCGCAGGGCGCACACTGCGTAGAAGCCGCCGCCGGTGAGCTTGGTTTCGATCGTCTCGGCATGGGAGCCGAGCAGCCGCAGCACAGTGTCCCGGCCGAGCGCCCGAGCGATCCAGTAGCCGATCCAGCAGCCCGCGACGACTCCGACCATCGACAGAATGGTGCCGAATGGCAGCCCGTAGATGAGTCCTCCGGCGGTGGCCATGATCGTCACGGGGATCGGAGTGGCGGCAACGGCCATGTAGATGAGGACGAAGACGGCGAAGCCCCAGAATCCGGCGGCCGCGATATCGGCCTGCAGCACGTCGACCGAGGGCAGGCGAACATTGAAGACCGCCCACACTCCGGCCAGAACGACGAGGGCGAGAGCGATATTGCGCAGGATCGTCGGCCAGTCGAGGCGCCCCCGGCCCAGCCGGGGGCGGGGCGACCACTCAGCGGGCGAGGCGTCTTCGTGTCCGGGCATGGCCCGATCTTACGTCTCGCCCGGGGTGGTTGGGCAATCTCCGGCTCAGGCCGCGGGACCCTCGGTCAGAGTCACCTTCGCGGTGTGGGTCTGACCGTCGGCGTCCGTCCAACTCAGCGACACGGTGTCACCGGGCTTGTGCTCGGCGATGGACGAGGAGAGCCCGGTGCCGTCGGTGATCTGGGTCGAGTCGATCCGGGTGATCGTGTCTCCGGCGGTCAGTCCCGCCTCGGCGGCGGGGGAGTCCTCATAGACCCCGGCGATGACTGCGCCAGCGGTCTGTGACGACGATCCCGACTGGCTTGGCTGACCTGACTGGCCGGCTTGGCCCGACTGGCCCGACTGGCCCGACTGGCCGTTCTGTGAGTCCTGTTGGACGCCGATGCCGAGGAACGCCGGATAGCCGAGCGTGTTCGTGCTCGTCTGTTTGCCATCGATGATCGACTCGGCTGTGGACAGCGCCGACTCGATCGGGATAGCGAAGCCGGTGACGGTGGCCGATCCCGACGAGGCCGCGGTATTCATGCCGACGACCGCGCCCTCGTCATCGAGCAGCGCCCCACCCGAATCGCCCGAGACGATATCGGCCTGGACCTGGATCATATTGTTCAGGGTTTCCGAGTCCTCGGAGCCCTGAGCGGTGGTGGTGACCGAGGCGCCGAGGTCGGTGACCGTGCCGTGGGCGGCCTGCAGCTGTCCCTGTCCCTCGGAGTTGCCGACGGCGGTGATGTCGTCGCCGACCGTGACCGAGTCGTCGTCGACCGTGGCCGGCTGCAGGCCCGTGACGTCCTTGAGCTGGAGCACGGCGACGTCCGCTGTCGAGTCGGAGCCGACGACGGAGGCCTCGTAGGTCTTGCCGGTGGTGGCTACGGTGACGGAGATCTTCGTCGAACCGGCGATGACGTGGTTGTTCGTCAGCACGAGTCCGTCCTTGCTCAGCAAGATGCCGGTGCCGGCCGCCTCGGCGTTCTCATAGCCGAGCTCGGTGTCGATGAGGACGACTCCCGTGGATTCCTCGGTGCTGGCCGGGGATGCTTCCTGCTGTGTCGCGCCGTCGGAGCCCTGGCCGGTGTCCGGCGACTGTGCGTTCCCGCCGGGCGCGGTGCTGTTGCCCGGGGTGATGCCGTTGGAGCCGCCCTGACCGCCATGGCCCTGTCCGGGGTCGGGTGATTGACCGCCTTCGTGGCCGGGATCTGTCGGCTGCCCGGTGAAGGGGATCGCGGACTGGGAGGCCGCGATGGTGGAGGCGTGGGACGCCGCGACGGCCGGCAGGCCCGCGGCCGTGCCGACGGTCAGTGCCAATGCCGCTGCTGCGGCGGTGACCGCCATTGCCAGGAGGCGCCGAGGGTGGCTGTGGTCGGTGTGTCCGGACCTCGTGCGCCTGTTCTCGTTCATGGTCTGTGCCTTTCTCTGCTGAGGGGAGTGCGTGATGACTCTCATTGAGCACCAGGACTCTGTGACCAGGCTGTGGCGCAGCTGGAGCGAGGCTTCGACTTCGTCAGGCGAGAGCTGGGAGGGCCGAACCGGGGCATGAATGCGCCGATCCCCCCGGAGCTGAACCCAGCTCCGCGGGGATCGGCGGGGAACCTGTCTGGGGGAGTCTCAGCCGGTGAAGATCGCGACGGCCTTGACCACGGTCAGGGACAGGCCCCAGAGGAGGCCGCCGACCACCACGACGGTGAGGACGGAGCCGACGGCCTTATAAGAGCCGCCGACGGGGGACTGCGGCGATCCGGAGTCGGGGACGTGGGCGACGGGGGTGGAATCGTTCATGATCTGACCCTTCCTTCAGTTCTCTTCGAGGGCGGCGGCCTGCTTGGCGGCGACGTCCTCTTCACGTTCGAAGTATTTTTCGCTGACCGGACGGACGAGCACATTGGCGATGAAGCCGATGACCAAGGCGCCGACCATGATGAACATCCCCGGAGTGTAGAGCTCGGGGCCTTCCTTCCCTGCCGCCTCGCCGGCCTCGACGACGGAGTTGACGATGAGCGGACCGGCCACACCGGCCGCCGACCAGGCGGTGAGCAGGGCACCGTGGATGGCGCCGACCTGGTAGACGCCGAAGAGGTCCTTGAGGTAGGCGGGGATCGTGGCGAACCCGCCGCCGTAGAAGGAGATGATGATGAGGGTGGCCAGAACGAAGAGGAAGATCGAACCGCCTCCGAACAGGGCGACGACGAGGTAGAGGATCGCTCCGACGCCGAGGTACATCATGTAGTTGTTCTTCCGACCCAGGTAGTCCGAGGTCGTCGACCAGATGAACCGGCCGCCCATATTGCCGATAGAGAGCAGACCGACGAAGCCGGCCGCTGCAGCGGCGGTGATGCCGAAATAGGACTGGATCATCGGGGCGGCGTTCTCGAGAATGCCGATGCCCGCGGTGACGTTGAGGAACAGGACGACCCACAGCAGCCAGAACTGCGGGGTGCGGATGGCGTTGCGGACCGAGACGTTGCCCTTCGTCTGCATCGGCTTCGCTTCGACCTTCGAGGGGTCGAAGCCCTTCGGGGTCCACTCGGGGTGGGGGACGCGGATGACGAAGGCGCCGGCGGCAATGACCACGGCGTAGACGATGCCGAGGGTGACGAAGGTCGGGGTCAGTCCGGCGACGAGGTGCTCCGGCTCGGCACCGCCGCCGTAGAGGGCCATGAGCTGGTTCGACATCGGGCTGGCGATGAGGGCACCGCCTCCGAAGCCCATGATGGCCAGGCCAGTGGCCAGGCCCGGACGGTCCGGGAACCATTTCATCAGCGTCGAGACCGGGGAGATGTAGCCGATGCCCAGACCGATTCCGCCGATGACTCCGTAGCCGAGGTAGACCAGCCACAGCTGACCGGTCATGATGCCGAGCGAGGCGATGAAGAATCCGACGACCCAACAGGTTCCAGCGGCGACCATCGAGGCGCGGGGGCCGTTCTTCTCCACCCAGGGGCCGAAGACGGCCGAGGAGATGCCGAGCATGAGGATTGCGATCGAGAAGATCCAGCCGATCGAGACCTCACCGGTGTCGAAGTGGGTCATGAACGGGATCTTGAAGACGCTGAATGCGTAGACCTGGCCGATGCACAGGTGGATGGCCAGAGCGGCCGGTGGGATCAGCCACCGGTTGAAGTTCTTCGGCGCGACAATTGCCGAGCGCGTGAGAATGGAAGCCACGGGAAGTCCTTTTCTGCAGTGGAACTCGTGTCACCGTCGACACCGGTCAGCGGACGGGACGTGCGACCGGCGGTCAGCCGACCGACCGGATAGTCCACCTCAGGGTAAGTTCCATACAAGCAAAATGCGAGGAATGCTCAGCATTTTCTTGTGAGAAGGCGGCAGCTTCTTGCCAAATGGGACGAAATCCGTGGCTCTCGGGTCTCAGAGGTGGATCGTGACGTCGGCCTGCTTGCGCAGCTTCTTCGCGAACTTCTGAGTTGCCTCCTGAGACTTCTGGCTCTTCACCTGCTCCTTGAGCTGGGGGCGCATCTCGTCGATCGGGGGCATCTCCTGTTGGCCCTGGCCGCCCTGCTGAGCCATCTGCTCCTGCTGGGACTTCGCCTGTTCGTAGGCCTGCCCGATCTCTTCGCCGCTGACCTTGAACTCACCGTATTCGTCTTCGACGAGACCTTCGATCTTCAGCTGGTTCTTCAGCTCTGAGCGGACCTTCTTCTCATCCATGCCCTGGTCCTTCATGGCCTTGAGGAAGTCATTCTCGCTCATCTGGCCGGACTTGGCGGACTCCTTGAGCCCCTTGTCGATGTCTTTGTCCGAGACGTCGATCTTGCGCTTGTCGGCCTCCTGGACGAGCACTTCGGTGCTCACGAGGTTCTCGACGGTCTGCTTCTTCAGGCCCTTCTCATCGACCGGCTGGCCGGACTGCTGAGCCTGCATCTGCATCTGCTGGTACTGGGTTTCGAAGAGGGGGACGAAGTCGTCCTTGAGGATCTTCTCGCCGTTGACCTCGGCGACGACCTTCGGAATGTCCTTCGTGTTCGGTTTGCCCTGTTGGTCCTGAGCGGAGTCGGCGCCGGGGGACTGTTCGGCTGCGGCCGAGGACTCCTTCGGCTTTGCTTCGTCATCCTGACCTCCGCAGGCGGCCAACGCCACCACGGAGACGGACATGGCCAGGCCCAGCAGCCACCGGTTCGTTCGCACATTCACTCCTGCTCATCGGTTTCAGCCTGCCAGGCTAACAGGGCCGACTCCCCGAAGAATGTGTGGAGTATGTGCGTCGCTTGGCAAGGACGATTGCGGCGGTTGGGATCGGGGAGGTCCCGGGTGTCTTCTGTTCGTCTCGGATTCGTCGAGCGGGCACTTACGGTCGGCCGCCTCGGCGGGTACACTGCGGCTACCGGAATCGCACGGAGCACGGTCCGCGCCATCCGCAGCGAAGGGAGTTGGCCATGGAATCGACGTTTCGCGGGGTGTTCCTCACCTGCACCGACGCCGAGGCGACCGCCGCTTTCTATCGCGAGATCGCAGGGCTGCCGCTGACGACCGAGGGCGATGAGGAGTACTCGTACTTCGTCGTCGAGGCCGGGGGAGTGCAGTTGGCTCTGCACTCGGCCGAGGCGTTCGCCGACTATGCGTTCCCGCCGGTGACGGAGTCGAATCTCACGCACCTGTACTTCCGGATCCCAGATCAGGCGGAGTTCCTCGAACGGATCAAGAACGCGGGCACTCCGCTCGTGGCGGTCGACGATGTCGTCGTCACGGTCGAGGACCCCGATGGCCGGAAGGTCATGTTCGGCACGGCGTGAGGCGAGGCGGCGCATTGCCCCGCACGAGGTGAGTTCGTCGCTGCTCAGGCACTCGGCTCGTAGGCCGAGTAGGTGATGCCGCTCGGGAAGGACTTCGCATCGATGAGCTTGAGGCGCGGCGGTCTGGCCGAATGCGCTCCGTCGTGGAAGTAACCGCGTCCGCGGCCCTGCCACACCGGATAGGTGAACATCCGATACTCATCGACGAGTCCCTCCGCGATGAGTTCGTGAGCCAGGGTGATGCTGCCGGTGACGATGACATCGCGTCCCGGGGCCTCGCGCAGGTCAGCGACCGCGCGCAACGGATCGGAGCCGATGATCTGAGTGTTCTCCCACCCCGGTTCGGTCAGCGTCGAAGACACGACGCGTTTGTCGACCCGATTGAGGTGGTCCGCGATCCCGGTGGTGTCATCGGTGGCGTGCGGCCAATAGCCGCGGAAGTCCTCGAAGGTCTGCCGACCGAGCAGCAGCACGTCTTCGTTCGCGGACTGCCGCATGAGCTCGGCCGAAAGCTCCTCATCCTGGGCCTGCGGATCGAACCAGTCGTCGAGCATCTCGACACGACCGTCGAGGGTGATGTTCTGAGTGATGATGATGCGCACGCTCGGTCTCCTCGTTGAGTGACGTGGGTAATCAACACTACTTGCCCGTGTAGACCGGCAACAAGGGTGCGTTGACCACCGCAGGGCATAGTTTGGTAACAGCAGCCGACCGGAACCGTTCGGACCGAACCGCACGCCACCCATACCATGAGGAGCCCCATGACCACCCCAGATTTCCGCACCGAAGCTCAGGGCCACCTCGGCGATCTCATTTCCCTGCGCCGAAAACTGCACGCGAACCCCGAATTGGGATTCGATCTTCCCTTCACGCAGCAGACGGTGCTCGATGAGCTCGCCGGGCTGGGGCTCGAGATCACCACGGGGGAGTCGCTCACCTCGGTGGTGGCCGTCCTCAAAGGCGGGAAGCCCGGGCCCGCGGTGCTGCTGCGCGGGGACATGGACGCGCTGCCCGTCGTCGAGGACACCGGCCTGGACTTCGCGTCGACGAACGGGAACATGCACGCGTGCGGACACGACCTGCACACGGCCGGACTCGTCGGCGCCGCCCGCCTGCTCGCCGCTCACCGCGAGGAGATCCCCGGGGCGATCATCTTCATGTTCCAGCCCGCCGAGGAGGTCGAGGGCGGGGCCGAGCCGATGATCGCCGAGGGCGTGCTCGAGGCCGCCGGTGTCCCGGTCGTCGCGGCTTACGGCATCCACGTCGAAGCCGACGTTCGAGGTCGCTTCACGACGAAGGGCGGGCCGCTCATGGCCGGGTTCGCCGACCTCAACCTGACCATCCACGGGGCGGGCGGACACAGCAGCCAACCGCAGGCGACCCGCGACCCCGTGCCGGCGCTCGCCGAGGTGGTGCTGGCCCTGAACACGATGACCGGTCGGTCCTTCGACATCTTCGACCCCGTCGTCGTCTCGGTCACCCAGCTCGAAGCCGCGCAGGCGAGCAACGTCATCCCGGACTCGGCGAAGCTCACCGCCTCCATCCGCTTCCTCTCCGCCAAGTCTTTGGCGCTGCTGCAGGAGCGGGTGACCGAGATCGCCGAGAACATCGCCCGGGCGCACCGGTGCACCGCCGAGGTGGACTTCCAAGTGGGATTCCCCGTGACTGTGAACAACCCCACCGAGTCGACGGTCGTGCTCGAGCGGTTGGGCTCGCTATTCGGGTCCGAGCGGGTCGTCGAGATGGAGCATCCGCGGATGGGGTCCGAAGACTTCTCCTACGTTCTGCAGAAGGTTCCGGGCACATTCGTCTTCCTCGGGGCGACGCCGGAGGGCATCGATCCGGACGCGGAGACGAACCACTCGCCGCGCGTGCAGTTCGACGACGGACTGCTCGGCGATCAGGCCGCGGCGCTCGCCCACCTGGCGTTCGCGCGGCTGGAGGACGAAGAGAAGCGCTGACACAAAACAGTGGTCGCAACCGGATGCTCAGGAGGTCCTGAAAGTATCCGATTGCGACCTAAATTTCGGCTCGGACTATCCGATTGCGACCACTGTTCGAGGTTCCACCTGTGGCGGTGGAGTCTGCCAGCGGGGTCAGTCGGCGGCGGGTGTCGGCTCGACTGCGGCGGTGTCCTCAATATCAGTGGGCTCTTCGCC
>NZ_QYCP01000061.1 GCF_025506275.1 Brevibacterium permense | reverse complement strand
TTTTGGGGTGATGGCCTCGTCCAGTTTTGGGCGGGGCCATTACTGTATTCACGTGTGGGTGTGATGCCCGTGTTTGTTGCTACCTGATGGGGGCTCTGCTACCTGGCGCGGGGTTGCTGCGCCCCCGGTCAGGTAGTAATTAGGGAGGTACGGAATGTCTTGGGGAATCGTCCGGAGATCCCTACTTCGGAGCAAGTCGTTCTGTCAGTAATGTGAACATTATGTCGACGAACGATACTGCACTACACGCACAATCAGCGGAGCCGGACGCTCAACGGGCTCGGTCACGGTCGCGCTGGTCCGGTATCCTCTGGACCCTGCATTGGCTGCTGCGCATCGGATTGGCGATCGCGCTCGTGCCCTACGCCTGGACGAAGATCTTCCACGTTCAGATGGGCTATGCCGACTACGCCGACGCATTAGTCCAGTACGGCGAGATGAGCCCCATGGGTCTGCTGTGGCGTTTCATGGCGTTCTCCCCGACCGTTCAATTCCTGGCGGGTCTGGCCGAGCTTCTCGCCGTCATCCTGCTGCTCTTCCGCCGTTCTGCCTGGCTCGGCGCACTCATCGCAGCTCTGGACATGAGCGTGGTATTCCTTCTCAATCTGACGTTCGACGTGCCGGTGAAGCAGCTCTCAGGAGCGATGGCCCTGGTCGGTCTCATCCTTCTCATCCCCAACGTGCCCCGAGTCGCGAGATTCGCACTCGGGCGCAGCGTCGGGCCGGTGGTCAGCGGGCTCATCTGGCAGAACCGGATCTTCATTCGCATCACCCGCTGGGTCTCCCCGATACTCGCTGTTGTCATCATCGTCGGCAGTGGACTGGCAACCGGAATCAGAGTCAATTGGGGCCGCCCCGGGACTCCTGAGGAGATCTCAGGTGTCTATACCGTCACCACGTCAGGCAAACCGGCCCCGATCGAGGGCACCGACCATACAACCGCAGACATCACTCAGATCGCTTTCGGGCAGATAGGCTCGGGCAATGGCAAGAGAATGAGCGTGCGGTACTCTGACGAAGACTTCCAGGACGGTGTCTACAGCGTCGATGGCCAGTCGATCACAGGGAAGCTTTACCCCGTCCGGAAAGGCGCTCAGGCGCTAATCCGCGATCCCTCCGGCACTGTTGAGTTCCGGTACTCGAAGGTCGGAGAGGGCGAGTTCTCTCTTCGAGCAGCGGACTCGGAACTGACGCTGCGCAATGATGATGAGCGAAGGTTCCTCTTCGATCGAGGCTTCCGCTGGGGACCCGAGACGCCCGTCAACCGCTGAAAGCCGATGAATGATTTGGGGCCCCGCCGATCGGCGGGGCCCCAAGCAACCTTTAGGGATCCAACAGCTCAGCGGCGCATCACCGTCCGAACAGCTTGGAGAACAGACCCTTCTTCTGCTTCGGCTTGGCCTCCTTGCTCGGGTCTTCCACGATCGGAGTCTCCGTCTCGGCGGGTTCGACAGACCCGTCTCCGAGTGGCCGCTGGTCTTCCGGCTGCTGCTGTCCGCGTGCGGCATCCGCAGGCTCTGCGGCTTCGGCGGCCTGAGCCTCGGCCGCCGGGGACGCTTCCGCTGCCGGCTTCTCGTCCGGCACGGATTCCGTGGGCGCAGCTTCCTCTGTCTGAGCAGGCGTCGGTGTCGTGGGTGTCGATGCAGGTGGTGCGGCAACTTCCTTCGCGGCGGGAGCGGAAGTCGAATCGGTCGTGCGAGAGCCGGCGGCCGCCTCGGCGGGGGTGCCTGTGGGTTCCGCGGCGGCGTACTGCTCGGCGGCCTCGCCCTCCAGCGGCGCATTCAGGTCGCAGTTGGAGATGCGACGCTGATCGTCGAAAGACAGGTCGGCCGAGCCGTCGGCGAACAGCATCCGCAGGCCACCCTCGGGGAGCTCAGCCGTCGGAATGCCGCGTTTGGCGACGTACGCTTCGATGGCCGCGCGGTGGTCGGTCACCGTCGTCTGCGTCAGTCCCTGCATGAGCGCCCGCACAGAGACCTTGACCTGCGGTGCGGGCAGAGCGATTTCGGCGGCGTCGACGAGGAGCCAGACAGTGGTCCCGGCTCCGGCGGCAGCAGGATAGTGGGCCCACCTGTCGGTGGCCACCTTCGACGCCAGAGTCAGCCGCAGTGCGAGCTCCTCATCGAGGGAGAGCTCAGGCGTCGTCAGCTCGCTGACGTCCTCAGAGGCACCGAACTTGCGCACCTCGTGGGAGAGCCCGACGACGGCATCGGGGAAGTCATTGACATTCTCCCAACCCCACAGCCACGTCTTCTCCCGGCTAGACTCCGAACCAAGCAGATGCGGCCGGGTGCGCAGGACGGCGCCCTCGGTAGACGTGAACGTCAGGTGCGGGTCGGAGCTGAAGTCGACTTCCCACTCGGCGTCGGCGATGAGCGCACCGAAATGCGTCTGCACCTCCGTCGAATAGAAGACGGCACGATTGACCAGGTCCTGCAGAGTTGAGCTCATGCTTTCAAGCGTATGCGGGAGCGCCCGAGAATCGAGGAGGCACGCGGTGCGAAGGCCGTGTCAGTGCCTCATGGTGAAGTGGAGGTCGTGGCAGAACGCCCCGATCTTCCGCCGGCTCGTCTATCTCTGAGAGGAGAATCAATGTAAGGTAGTCTGTTGCGCTTCGCAACTCTCACGACTCCATCATCAGCCGCTCTTCTCTCAGGACGTTCAACGTGGCATTACTCCGCCTGTCCCTGAAATACGCCAAAAACTACTGGCCGTTCATCATTCTGGTCGTCATCCTGCAACTGGCCTCGACCATCGCAGCACTGTACCTGCCTAGTCTCAACGCCCGGATCATCGACGAGGGAGTCGCCAAGGGCGATACCGACTTCATCTGGTCGACGGGCATGACGATGCTGCTCGTCTGCCTCGTGCAGGTCGTCACAGCGATCACCGCGATCTACTTCGGCGCCCGCACGGGAATGGGCGTCGGCCGCGACCTCCGCAGAGCCATCTACCGTCAGGTCGACGACCTGTCGATGCTCGAAGTCGGAAAATTCGGATCCGCCACCCTCATCACCCGCAACACCAACGACGTCCAACAGGTTCAGATGCTCGTGCTCATGACCCTGAACTTCATGGTCTCGACACCGATCATGTGCATCGGCGGCATCATCATGGCCCTGCGGGAAGACGCCGGGCTGTCCTGGCTGGTGTGGGTGTCCGTGCCCGTCCTGTTCATCGTCGTCGCCATTCTCGTCTACCTCCTCATGCCGCTGTTCCGCCGCATGCAGGACCAGGTCGACGATATCAACGGAGTTCTGCGCGAACAGATCACTGGCATCCGCGTCATCCGCGCTTTCGTCCGCGAGCCCTTCGAAACCGACCGCTACGCCGATGCCAACCGTGCCCTGACCGAAACCTCGGTCAAGGTCGGCAACCTGTTCGTGCTCATGTTCCCTGCCATCATGATGATCCTCCATCTCGCGACCGCCGCCGTCCTGTGGTTCGGCGGCCACCGCGTCGACGCCGGACAGATGGAAGTGGGATCGCTGACCGCGTTCCTGCAGTACCTGCTGCAGATCCTCGTGGCCGTGATGATGGGCGTATTCATGATGATGATGATTCCGCGCGCCGTCGTCTGCGCTGAACGCATCGCAGAGATCCTCGACACCCGCAGCACGATGACCATCCCGACCGGTGTCACGGAGCTGCCCGGTCGCGGTGAGCTCGAATTCCGCAATGTCACCTTCGGATATCCCGGCGCCGAGGTGCCTGTGCTCGAAGGACTGAACTTCACCGCCCAGCCCGGAACGACGACCGCGATCATCGGATCGACCGGTTCCGGCAAGTCGACGATCGTCAACCTCATCCCCAGACTCATCGACCCGCAGGTCGGCGAGATCCTCATCGACGGCACCCCCGTCACCGAGTTCAACCGCCACCAGCTGGCCCAGCTCATCGGTCTGGTGCCGCAGAAGCCGTACCTGTTCTCCGGCACGATCGCCTCGAACCTGCGTTTCGGCAATGAAGACGCCACCGATGAAGAGCTGTGGGAGGCCCTGCGCATCGCTCAGGCCGACGGCTTCGTGGCCGAGAAAGAAGACAAGCTCTCAGAACGCGTCGCCCAGGGAGGCACGAACTATTCCGGTGGGCAGCGGCAGCGTCTGTGCATCGCCAGAGCCCTGACGGTGAAGCCGCAGATCTACGTCTTCGACGATTCGTTCTCCGCCCTCGACGTCGCCACCGACGCCCGCCTGCGGGCCGCCCTCGACGAATCGACGGGGGACGCCACCGTCATCGTCGTCGCCCAGCGCGTATCGACGATCCGGGACGCCGATCAGATCATCGTCCTCGAAGGCGGGAAGATCGTCGGCCGCGGCACCCATGAGGAACTCGCCGAGGCGAACCCGACCTACCGCGAGATCATCGAATCCCAGCTGACCACGGAAGAGGTGAACTGACATGGCCGACAACACCTCAACTGAGACCGTGGTGGCCGCGGAAGACGAATACTTCCCCAGCGGCGAGGAGCTGGAGATGAGTGGAGGCACACCTCCGCGCAAGGCCAAACATTTCTGGCCATCGGTCAAGCGTCTGTTCGGACTCATGGCCACGGAGAAGAAGGGCATGTTCTACGTCGTCGCCCTCGTCGTCGGCTCCGTCGTGCTCACCGTCATCGCGCCCAAGGTCCTCGGCAAGGCGATGGACGTCGTCTACTCCGGAGTCATCGGCGCTCAGCTGCCCGCTGGCGCGAACATCGACGACATCATCGCCGGGGCCCGCGCCGAGGGCCGAGACGACTTCGCCGATATGCTCTCCACTGCCGAGGTGGTGCCCGGGCAGGGAATCGACTTCACTGCGCTCGGTCAGATCATCATCGCCGTCCTGCTCATGTACCTGGTGGCCTCGATGCTGATGTGGGCGCAGGGGTACATCCTCAACGCCCTGGTCATGCGCGTGGTCTACCGACTGCGTGAGGACATCGAACGCAAGATCAATCGTCTGCCGCTGCGCTACTTCGACACTCGGCAGCGCGGCGATGTGATGTCTCGAGTGACCAACGACGTCGACAATATCCAGCAGGCCCTGCAGCAGGCGTTTTCTCAGCTCGTGCAGTCGGCGCTGACGATCATCGGCATCGGCGTGATGATGTTCATCGTGTCCTGGCAGCTCGCACTGCTGGCTCTCATCGCTCTGCCGCTGTCGGCGATCATCGCCGGTGTCATCGGCACCCGGTCGCAGAAGCTGTTCAAGGCGCAGTGGAAGCACACCGGTGAGGTCAATGGGCACGTGGAAGAGTCGTTCTCCGGACTCGACATCGTCCGTGCTTTCGGCCGGGACGAAGTCATGCTCGAGGAGTTCGACCGTCGCAACGAATCGCTGTACAAGGCCTCGGCCGGAGCGCAGTTCGTCTCCGGCATGATCATGCCGTCGATGCAGTTCGTGTCTTACCTCAGCTATGTCCTCATCGCCGTCGCCGGCGGCCTCAAGGTGGCGACCGGGCAGATGACGCTCGGCGATGCGACCGCGTTCATCCAGTACTCCCGTGAGTTCTCGCAGCCGATCTCCGAGGTGGCCGGTGTCGCGAATATGCTCCAGTCCGGTGTCGCCTCGGCGGAACGGACCTTCGAGCTGCTCGACGCTGAGGAGGAGGACCCCGACGAGGTGCAAAGGGAGCTGCCCCCGCGCACTCCGGGCAAGGTCGAGTTCTCCGAAGTGAGCTTTCGCTACGCTCCGGAGACGCCTCTCATCGAAAAGGTGTCCTTCACCGCCGAACCGGGACATACGGTGGCGATCGTCGGCCCGACCGGCGCCGGCAAGACCACTTTGGTCAACCTCGTGATGCGCTTCTACGAGATCACGGGCGGAACCATCTACCTCGACGGCATCGACACCCGCGACCTCAGCCGGGCCGACCTCCGCTCACATGTGGGCATGGTGCTCCAGGATGCGTGGCTGTTCGAAGGCACCATCGCCGACAACATCCGCTACGGCCGGCTGGGCGCCACCGATGAGGAAGTCGTCGCAGCCGCCAAGGCGACGATGGTCGACAGGTTCGTGCGCCAGCTGCCCGACGGCTATGACACCGTCATCGATTCCGACGGCGGCAGCGTCTCGGCCGGCGAACGGCAGCTCATCACCATAGCTCGAGCGTTCCTCGCCGACCCCTCACTGCTCATCCTCGACGAGGCGACCTCATCGGTCGACACCCGCACCGAGGTGCTGGTGCAGCAGGCGATGGCTGCGCTGCGAACCGATCGGACGTCGTTCGTCATCGCGCACCGACTGTCGACGATCCGTGACGCTCACACCATTCTCGTGATGGAGGACGGAGCGATCGTCGAACACGGCAACCACGAGCAGCTGCTCGCGGCGGAAGGCGCCTACCACCAGCTGTACATGTCGCAGTTCCGCGGGGAGGACGCCGAGGAGCAGTTCACTGCCGAGGTGCTCGCCGAGGCCGAGGCCGGTGCGCCGGTCGACGAGGCTGCGGCCTCCGACAGCGACAACGCGGACGGACCGGATGCCGAAGGTGAAAGCCCCGAGGCGCCGGCACAGGAAGGCCGCTCTCCACAAGCCTGATCGTTCCGAGCAGTGGCAGGGTCCCCGAGCTTGAGCTCGGGGACCCTGCAACGCATTCACCGCAGAAATCAGATGGTGAGCGAAAATCCGACATAACGTTTTTCAGGGCGTGAATGCCGAAGTCGATCCAAATGTGACACTGTTCTGACCGTTCTGCCGTGCAGCTCACCGGCCCCAAATAGTAGTTGCTGTGCAGGTGAGAGCGCGGCCTGAGGTACGAACACGAGGAGCACCATAATCTGGGCGCGCGACCAGTATTGCGAAGTGATAAACATTCGGCAAAACACCTCTATCACTTCTGTCATGACCTAAATGACCTAAAGTCGTGCGCTCTTCTTCGCCTGCGTATGGTCCAAGCCATAACAGAAGACGGCAACCGACCAGAACTCTGGAAGGACCATCATGAAACGGTTGGCAATGGCGGCAACGTTCGCTCTGGCACTCTCCCTCGGAGGATGGGGCCAGGCAGCCGCACAAGCAGATGACGGCACAACTGCCCAGGCAGCCGACGTCCAAGCCGCAGGAGAAGCAGGAAACAGCGACGCAGAATCCCCGAGAACAGAGGACCCGCCCACGGACCCTGGTGACGACGCCGCTGACCCCGGCGCACCCACCGAACCCGGTGACGGGGAGGAATCGACAGATCCGGGTGGTGACGAGAACGCAGCCGACCCTGGCGAAGGTTCGGACGAACCGACCGACGACTCGACCCCGATCGATGCCTCGTTCTCCCTCGACCAGTCGTCGATGCCCGTCGACGAGGCAGCCGAGGCCATCCCGTACACCATCACCGGACTGAAGGCCGGAGACACCGTCACCGCCGGACCCGGCGAGAACGGCTCCATCACCGTCGACAGTGACGGAACGTTCAACGGAGAGCTCCGCGGCAACACCGAGCTCAAGGTCGGCGACGTCGTCGATGTCACCGTGACCGTCGCCCGCGACGGAGAGGAGTCGAAGACCTTCAGCGGCAGTGTGGAGATCACCGACAGCCAAGATGACTCGGATGCGGCCGTCAGCGTCGACCCGCAGAGCCAGGGGATCGACTCGTATCTGGACAACGGTGTCGACATCACCGTGAGCAATTGCGAGGCGGGCGAAGAAGTGACCGTCACCATCGTCCGCAAGGGCGAAGATACGAACATCTGGGAAGAGACGAAGACCGCCGGCGGTGACGGTTCGGTCTCCACGTCCTTCATGCCAGGCACCGGCGGTGAAGGATGGATCGGTGACTTCGTGGTCAGCGCAGAATGCGGTGACACGAGTGCGGAGACGACGTATTCCGTCACTGAGAACGACGACGGCTCCGATGCGGACCTCAGCGTCACCCCGCAGAGCCAGCAGCTCGCCGACTTCCTCGAGAACGGTGTCAACATCACCCTCGTCGACTGCCACGTCGACTCCGAGGTGAAGTTCCAGGTGAGCTCCGCGAAAGACCCCGACACCGTAATCTGGGACGAGACCCAGAAAGCCGGTGAGGACGCAGCCGGATCCGTCCAGTTCCTGCCCGACGGTGACGGCGGCAAGGGCTGGATCGGTGACTTCAACGTCGTGGCCTCCTGCGGTGAAAAGAGCGCAGAGACCACGTTCACGGTCACCGATGACGGCAGCGTCATCGACCCCAAGCTCTCGATCAACCCCGAAACGATTTCGGGAGAGGACTTCATCGACCGGGATCAGGGTGTGCAGCTGATGGTCAACGAATGCGTCCCAGATGCCGAAGTCCACTTCGAGGTCTACTCCGGGGACAAGCGCGAGAAACTCTACGAACAGACCGCGACGACCGATGAAGAAGGCGCAGCCGGAATCCACGTCTACGGACTCGGGGATGATCCCGCGTACTACGTCGGGACCTACCAGGTCTTCGCCGAATGCATGGACGTCAGCAGGTCAGGAAAGTTCGAAGTCACCGGCGGTGAGTCCGGTGGCGGCAACGGAGGAGACTCCGGCGAAGCCGGAAGCGGTTCGTCGATGCCTCGCACTGGTGCTGAGCTCACCGGTCTGACCGCAGGTGCCCTGCTCATCCTCGGCGGTGGAGCAGCCATCGGACTGGCTCGCCGGAAGAACAAGAGCTGACAGTGACCGGCGACCCGTCGGGTTGGTGACTCCACCCGGCCCGACGGCGAGAGCCGGTCCTGGCGGAAATGATCGGCCCCGGTTCCTCGACTTCGAGTCGAAGAACCGGGGCTGACCTGTGCTGTCCTCACAGGCAGTGCCGACCAGTTCGCGTGCACGCCCGTTGAGTCTCGTCGAAACCTTGCCGGTGCAGGAAAAACGGGCCTAGCTTGGTCGTTGTGGAGGCAAGGAAGCTTCCACGAAACCGATGAAAGAGGAGCACAATCATGTCCAATCCAGGTCAGCCCGAAATCAAACGCGGTGACAGGGGCACCGCGGTCCTGCGTGCACAGCGAGCTCTGCGGAGAAGTCCCGATCTCAGCGTCGCAGTCGACGGTGATTTCGGACCGGACACGGAAGCGGGGGTCAAACGATTTCAGGAGAGTGCCGGACTGACGGTTGATGGCATCGTCGGAAAAGACACCTGGGAAGCACTTCCGAACGGTGGTCCGATGCCTCTGCTGAAGACCGGATCTGAAGGTGATGTCGTCCGCAACCTGCAGAAGGTGCTCATCTCTGGTGCAGACAGCGGCGATTGGCCGTCGCCGGGCGAAGCCGACGGAGACTTCGGGGCTGGCACGAAGGAGTCTGTGGAGGGCTTTCAGAAGTGGGGCGGCGTCGACTCAGACGGCATCGTCGGGGACAGAACCTGGGCGGTCCCACTGCACGCCACGAACAGCACTCTCGAGACCGCCGTCGGACTCGACTGGGCCGATGACTGAGTCCGGCCAGGGTGCTGCTGACGGTTCTGGTCCCCTCTTCTGAGGTCGCGATCAGGGGACCGCGGCCTGAAATCTCCGAAATCGGCTATAGCAATTCATCCTGCCGAATTCTGCTGAGTGATGACGATGTGATCGGCAAGCTGATCAGGACCTGTGTACGCGTATCACCTCGCCGTTTCTGACAGGACCCGGTCCGACCCGACCACGCTGGGCAAGAGGGGATGACCAGGAACGACAGCGCCGCCTCGGCGAGGGTGCCGCTGCAGGCGGCGCGTGATTCTGAACGTCGGTTCAGCGTTCGAATCGGCAGATCATGTTGACGTCTCGAAATCGGTCGGAATGCAGTTTCGAAATTGTCATGATCACAATGATCAGAACTCCACAGATCCCTTTCGTCCTGCCTACGGTCTCATCACAACCGAATACGGCAGATCAACCCGACGACGCTTACGGAACATCACTGGCAAGGACGAAAGAAGGATGATCACAATGAAGAAGCTCGCACTCGCCGCGACCGTCGCCCTCGGCATCTCGGCCCTCGCAGCCGGGCCGACGGCCGCTTCGAGTCTCGAGGCCGCGCCTTCGGGTGCTGTGCCGACCGACGGAAATCACTCGAGCGAATCTGCGGCAGCAGGGGAGGAAGCCTCGGAGGACGACCCCAAGTCTCACGATGAAGATCTGGCGCTGAGGTACGCGACGATGACACTGTACGAGGTCGCGCACGGCAAGGGCATCGAATACACCGTCGACGGGCTCCAAGCCGGGGACGTCGTCACCACGAGCTTCAACGACAAGAAGTCCGTGGTGAAGAAGGACGGGCCATTCGACGGCTCGGTTGTCGTGGATGAGGAACCGGACGTCCCGACAGTCCTTCCGTTCATGGTCTATGTCGAACGCGACGGCGAGACAGTGAGGGAGACGTACACCAGAGTCGACCTCATCGCGGAAGGCGATCGAGGTGAATACGACGATGGCACGATGTTGGTGAACCCAGAGGAGGACACGAACGACACGGTCCTCGGCACCGACGGAGTCAATCTCACAATGGTCAACTGCTCGGCCGAAGACGAGATCGTGTTCCGCGTGTTCAAGAAGAACACGGATGGTCAGACGAAGGTCTGGGAAAAGTACCAACTCGCCGGCGAAGATGAGTCCGCATCGGTCCGATACATAGCGGATTCAAGCAAGGACCTATGGGGCAGATACGTCATCACTGCAGAATGCGGCGACCTCGAAGACTCGGCGCCACTGAGGGTGTACATCGACGAATAGAGGCCCGTGAACACTCCACCCGACAACAGGATGCAAACGACGCCGGGCCCTTGACTCAGAACACTGGTTCTGAGTCAAGGACCCGGCGTCGTTCGTCTGTCGGTGTCTCCGCGGCAGCCGGTCGGCTCAGCCCTTGGCGACGAGGGTGCGCACGGCCGAGGAGAAGAACCCCTGACCGTCGATTCCGCCGCCGGACTCGGGGCCGAAACCGGCCTCGACGGCGTGTTCGGGGTGCGGCATCAGACCGACGACATTGCCTGCTTCGTTCGTGATTCCGGCGATGTCTCGCAGCGACCCGTTCGGGTTGAAGCCCTGGTAGCGGAAGACCACGCGTCCGGTGGACTCGAGCTCGTCGAGCACCTCGTCGGTGGCGACGAACCCGCCCTCACCGTTCTTCAGCGGAATGCGGATCGTCTGACCCTGCTCATAGTCGCTCGTCCACGCGGTGTCCGCGTTCTCCACGACCAGATCCTGGTCGCGGCAGACGAAATGCTGGTGATCGTTGCGGATGAGCGCGCCAGGCAGCAGATGGGACTCGCAGAGGATCTGGAAGCCGTTGCAGATGCCGAGCACCGGCATACCGGCATTCGCCGCAGCCACTACGGACTCCATGATCGGAGCGAATCCGGCGATCGCACCGCACCGCAGGTAGTCACCATAGGAGAACCCGCCGGGCAGGATGACGGCGTCGACTCCGGACAGGGTCGAATCCGCGTGCCACAGGTTCACCGGGTTCGCACCGGCCAGACGTACGGCGCGAGCGGCGTCGCGGTCATCCAGCGTTCCAGGGAATGTGACGACTCCGACGGAGACGCCGGACCCGGCTGCCGCCTCGGCGGTGGGGTCAGCCGCTACAGCGGTCACGATGCGTCCTCGGCCACGCGGACTGCCACAACGTTCTCGATCACGGGGTTCGACAGGAGCTTCTCTGCGGCTTCGCGTGCCTGGGCGAGGACCTCCTCGGTGGCTTCGCCGTCAACCTCGAGTTCGAACCTCTTGCCCTGACGAACCTCACCGAACCCGGTGAAGCCCAGACGGGTCAGTCCGCCGGAGATCGCCTTGCCCTGGGGGTCAAGGATCTCGGGTTTGGGCATCACCTCAACGACGACACGTGCCATGCGTGTACTGCTCCTTTGTGAAAGTGTTCGGGAGTTCCTCCCGCGCTCACCCAGAGTCTACCAACCACGGCCGAATTCCCCGCCCGCGGTCCGGTCGTCGGACAGTCCGGAGCCCTCAGGAATCGAAGCCCATGCCCACTGCATCGAGGACCTTGAGCAGAGGACCGCGACGGCCATCGTTCTCATCGGCCTTGATCAGCGCATTCGTCGTCATCTTGATGCCCAGCCACGCCACCGGCTCGGGCGGGAACGGCAGTGGCAGCTTGCGCACCATCTCGAGCTCGGTCAGCTCGGTGTCCTCACCGGAGAGCAGATCGAGCATGACAGTTCCGGCGAACCGCGACGCACCCACGCCGAGCCCGGTGAACCCCGCAGCCATGGCGACCTTCTTTCCATAGGCGCTGGTGAAGAACGAGAAGAACCGTGAACAGGTGTCGATCGGTCCACCCCATTTATGGGAGAACTTCAGCCCTTCTAGCTGCGGGAAGGTCTCGAAGAAGTGCTCGGCGAGGGTCTCGAAGGTCTCGGGCCGCTGATCGTATCTCCACGACACCTGCCTCCCGAAGTGGTAGACGGCGTCCCAACCGCCGAAGAGGATCCGGTTGTCAGCGCTCAGCCGGTAGTAGTGGAATCTGTTCGCACAGTCGCCGATACCCTGACGACCCTCCCACCCGATCGCAGCCATCTGCTCGTCGTTCAACGGCTCGGTCATCAGCGCATAGTCGTAGACGGGAACCGTATGCAGACTCACCCGCTTGAGGAGCGAGGGGAACACATTCGTCGCCAGGGCCACCCGCTTCGCCGTGATCGTCGATGATGACTGCGCCGAGGCGGCCGACCCGGATCCGCCGCCCGCTGTGCCTGCGGCCGCGCCGGTCAGTTCCGTCGTGACCTCGACGATGGACTTCCGATCTGTGATCGACGTGACCTTCGTGCCCTCATAGACCTCGACCCCGAGTTCGCGGACGACCCGCAGCAGCTCCCAGCACAGCTTCGCCGGATGGACGAGCGCGACCTCGCGAGAATCCCACAACGCACCCTTGTACGTCGGCGACTTGACGATCCCCGCGAGCTCCTGCTGGTCGAGGAAGATGAAACCGGAATCGGGATCGTGGGACTCCCGCAGCTCGGCGACCTGGTAGTCCTCGGTGGCGACATCGAGTTCGCCCGTGCGTTCGAACTCGACGTCCATCCCGTACTTCGCCACCGCTGCTTCGATGGCGTCGAGGTTCTCCCGACCCAGCTGCGCAAGCCGATCGTTCTCCTCGGGCAGGTGGCTCGCACCGTTGTCATAACCGTGGGTGAGGCTCGCCGCGCAGAACCCGCCATTGCGCCCCGAGGCGGCCCACCCGATCGAGTTCGCCTCGACGAGGATGACCTGCCGGTCCGGGTCCCGTTCCTTTGCCTGCAGCGCAGTCCACAGACCTGTGAACCCGCCGCCGACGACGAGAAGGTCTGTCTCGCGGTCCTCGGTCAGAGGCGGCAGCGGCGTCGGACGGAGGTCGGTATCGAGCCAGAACGGAATGGTCGAGGCGTCGGCCAATGCGGCATTGACGTCCATGTCACTTCACTTTCTTCGCGGTGCGGTCGGTGGGCACTCTGCCGGATGGGCAGGTGCGGGGTGGTGCGGAACGGCGGGCCGCATCGGCGCCGGCGAACTTCGGGGCTGCCTCGGCGATGGGGTGCCTCATGCGGCCATCGTCTTGATGATCTCCGTGGCGTTGCCGCCGGCCTTGCGCAGGACGAAGCCGACGAAGCCGAGTGCGGCGAGGGTGAGCACGAACATCACCGTCGACATCGCCGCGACCTCGGGGCGCAGGGCCACGCGGACGGCGGAGAAGATGTAGACCGGCCACGGAGTGTAGCCCGGCTGTTGGACGAAGCTCGACAGGATCGTGTTGTCGAGGCTGACAGTGAACGACATCAGAGCACCGGCGAGGATGCCGGGGGCCGCAATGGGCAGGGTGATGTCCTTGAACCGGTTCCACGGGGTGGCACCGAGGTCGGCGGCGGCATCCTCGAGCTGGGTGTCCATTCCGGCGAGCCGGGCCCTGACGATGAACGTCACGATCGCCATGGAGAACATCGCATGCGAGATGATGAGCCTGACCAGGCCGTTGTTGAGCGGGGTGATTCCCCAGTCGACGCCGACGGTGACGAACCACGGCAGGAACGAGATGCCGTCGACGATCTCGGGCGTGACCAGAGTCAGTCCGAGGATCGCGGTCAGTCCGAGTGCCCACCAAGCGCCCCTTCTGGCCCTGGCCAGAGCGACTCCGCCGAGGGTGCCGAAGATCGTCGAGACGATGGCGGTGCCGACAGCGGCCTGCAGGCTCGTGACGATGGAGGAGACGATGATGTCGTTGTTGATGCCGCTGATGTAGGCGTGCAGGCCGAAGCCGCGGAAGTTCGCGAGCACCTTCCCGTTGTTGAACGAATAGGCGATGATCACCGCGATCGGCACGAACAGGTAGACGAAGACGAGTATGCCCCAGATGTGCAGGGCGATATCGGTCGGTGTCCGCCGTGCGAACGTGTTCTTCTTCGGCATCTCAGGCCCTCCCGTCATGCAGCGGAACACTGTTGAGTTTGGCCGTGATCGCCTGCCCGAGCTTGAGCAGTGCGAAGCCGAGACCGACGACGGCCAAGGTGGAAATGATGAGGATCATCGCCATGGCCGCTCCGACCGCCCAATTCTGTGCGGTGTTGAACTGATTGGCGATGAGCTGACCGACCATGGAGCCGCTCGCTCCGCCGAGGACGGTCGCGGTGACGTAGTCGCCGTTGAGCGGGATGAACACGAGCAGGCAGCCGGAGACGACTCCGGGCATCGCCATCGGCAGCGTGACCCGCAAGAAGGTCTTCACCTTCCCCGCGCCGAGGTCGTAGCTGGCTTCGCGCAGCTTCTTGCCCGAGGCATCGATGGCGACGAACAGCGGCAGGATCATCAGCGGCAGATAGTTGTAGACGACGCCGATCTGCACTGCCGTCCGCGTGTAGAGGATGTCGAGGGGCCCGTCGAGCATCCCGAGTCCCTGCAGCCAGTTCGACAGGAACCCGTCGGGGGAGAGCATGATCTGCCAGCCGAGGGTGCGGACGAGGAAGTTCGTCCAGAACGGCACCATCACCAGGGCCAGAGCCAGTGACCTGCGGGCGGGCGCAACCTTGATCGCCAGCCAGTACGCGAAGGGCAGGGCGATGATCAGGCACAGCAGGGTGCCGAGCAGTGAGATGCGCAGCGTCGCGAAGAAGGTCGAGACGAAGCTTGCGCTCATCGCCTCCGGGTACCGACCGAACGACAGGCGATCGGTGGCGATGGCCGTGAACTGGTCGGGCTTGTATCCGAAGCTGTAGAAGACGATGAGGGCGAGGGGAATGATGAAGAAGAACAGCGCATAGGCCCATGTCGGAAACGACATGGCCGCCGGGCCGAAGAACTTCGTCGCCGGCTTCTTCGGTCGTGGCTGCTGCGGTCGGGTCTGAGTGCTCATGCTCCGCTCCTGGCCTGGGCGTCGGTGAGGATCTTCGTCCGGATCTGATCGGCCGGAGTCTGCTTGCTCGGTTCGAGACGGTCGAGGACCTTCTGTGCCGGGAAGATGAGGTCCTGTTGGTCGAGGTCGGCCTTCTTCGCCTGCTCGGCCAGGCCCTTCGTTCCGATCGGGTAGCCGATGTAATCGAGCTGGTCGACCGCCGTATCCGGCGAGATCATGTGGTTGATGAAGGCGTGCGCGGAATCCGGGTGCGGGGCGCCGGTGGCGATCGCCCAGCAGTCCATCCACAGATTCGCCGAGGGGGTCGGGAAGACGAACTTCCAATTCTCCGGGTCCTTGACCTCGGTCAGGCCCTGCCGGGCGTCGCCGTTGAAGGCGTGCAGAAGGGTGAAGCTGCCCTGGATCATGCTCGTGGCGGCGTTGCCGACATAGGCCTTCACGTTCGGAGCCAGATCGTCGACGATGATGTTCCGCGCTGTGTCGAGCTCTCCTTCGTCCTGAGTGTTGAGGCTGAAACCCTGTGCTGCCAGAGCGATCGCCGAGACCTCCCACGGGTCCTCGAGCAGAGCGGTCGTGCCGGCCGCTTCCTTCTGTGCGGCATCGAGGAAGTCCTGCCAGCTGGTCAGCTCCCGGGTGATCTTCTTCGTGTTGTAGACGAACCCGGTGGTGCCCCAAGCCTTGCAGATCGAGTACGTGTTGTCCGGGTCGAAGTACTGATGAGTGAAGTTCGGATCCATATGCTCGAAGTTCGGTATCAGGCTGAGGTCGAGCTCCTGGAGCAGGTCATGTTCGAGCATCTGCGGAATGTTCGATCCCGTCGGCACGACCACGTCGTAACCGGACGTCCCGCGCGAGGTCGAGAGCTTCGCCACGAGCTCCTCGTTCGATCCGTAGGCGTCGACCTGGACGAGGATGTCGTTCTGGGATTTGAAGGCGTCGAGAAGCTCGGGGTTGTCGTAGTCGCCCCACGAGTAGAGGTTGAGCTTCGATTCGAGCTTTCCGTCGGTCGGCGGCGATGCCGCCATCTTCGTGGTCTTGCCACACGCGCTCAGTGCCCCGAGTCCGACGACACCGAATCCGGCCAGCAGCGCTCGCCGGCTCAACCTCGCCGAGGCGGCCCGCGGGGCCAGGAACGTCACATCGGGTCTCTGCCGGGCCATTTCAGGCACCGCCCTCAACAGCCGCGGCGACCGCGGTGGGTTCTTGGTCGTACACGGCGACGGCGTCGGCATCCCAGCTCAGCTCCACCTCGGTGCCGGCGCCGATCGGCTCCCGCCCGGCGGCAGGCACGCGGGCGAGGATCTCGTCGTTGTCGCCGACGACGATCATGTATTGGATGACATCGCCGAGGAACGAATAGGAGATCACGGAGCCGCGGGCCGTGTTCGTCTCCCCGGAGTTCTCGCCTGCCGGGGCGATGTGCATCCGTTCGGGACGGATGGCGGCACGCACCCGGTCGCCTGCCTTGAGATCGCGGGGCTCGCCGGCTGCGGTGGCCGGTTGGAGTGTCAGCGTCGGGGCCGTGATTACAGTATTGGCCGTGCGCAGGGTCGCGGTCGTCGAATCGGTGGACGCCACCTCGGCGGGGATGAAGTTCTGCTTGCCGATGAAGCCGGCGACGAAGCCGTTGTGCGGATTCGCGTAGATGTCCTCGCCGGACCCGATCTGCTGGATGACGCCGTCGTACATGACGACGATGCGATCGCTCATCGCCAGCGCCTCATCCTGATCGTGGGTGACGAAGACGAAGGTCGTGTCGAGCTTCGTGTGGAGGCGTTTGAGTTCGAGCTGCATCTCCTCACGCAGCTTCCTGTCGAGCGCCGACATCGGCTCGTCGAGGAGGAGGACCTGCGGGCGATTGACGAGGGCGCGAGCCAGGGCGATGCGCTGCTGCTGACCGCCGGAGAGCTGCTCGGGCTTGCGCCCGGCGAAGTCCTCCATCTGCACAAGTGCGAGGGCATCGCGGACGCGCTGCGCGATCTCCGGTTTCGGGACCTTCGCCTGCTTGAGCCCGTAGGCGATGTTGTCGGCGATGTTCATATGCGGGAACAGCAGGTAGGACTGGAACACCGTGTTGACCGGCCGGCGGTGCGGCGGCAGGGACACGATGTCCTTGCCGGCGAGCAGGATCGCACCGTCGGTGGGGGTCTCGAAGCCGGCGATCATCCGCAGCAGGGTGGTCTTTCCGCAGCCGGAGGGGCCGAGCAGGGAGAGGAATTCGCCCTTGCGGACGTTCAGATCGAGGCGTTCGATGGCGGTGTTGTCGCCGAAGACCTTCTTCACTCCCTGGATCTCGAGGTGGTCGAGTCCGGTCTCCGCAGAGGGCGCCGAGGTGGCTGTACTGGTCATGATGGCCTTTCGTCTTCAGCTGGCTGAGCCGGTGGTGGTCGGGGCGGACG
>NZ_QYCP01000062.1 GCF_025506275.1 Brevibacterium permense | reverse complement strand
GGATGAGAACGTCGCGGAGTTGTCGATGCTGTGCGGCTACGACGATGACCTCGCGAAACAGGCAACGGCCACATCGAACCGGATCCGCGGACTGCTCACCCAGATCCACCCCGGGGTGGAGACCGTGTTCGGTCCGCACTTGGATCATCCGGCCATGTTGGCTCTGTTGGCGAAGTACCCGACACCGAAAGCACTCAAGCATGCCGGGAAACGCCGGCTCGAAACCCTGTTACGCAAGCAGGCACCTAGGGCGTGGAAGAGATGGGCGACCGCGATCTTCACCGCACTCGACGAACAGACTGTGGTCGTGTCGGGCACCGACGCCGCAGGGCTCGTCTTACCCCAGTTGGCGACGTCGTTGGCGCAGACACGGCAGTCACGGGATGAAGTGCTGGTGCGGATCGAGGAACTGGTTCAGGCGCATCCGCTTTTCGGGCTCCTGGCGTCGATGCCGGCAGTCGGCGTCAGGACCACCGCGAGGATACTGACCGAGGTCGTGGGTAAGGACTTCGAATCAGCCGGACACCTCGCCTCCTATGCAGGACTGGCACCGGTGACATGGCGGTCAGGGACCTCGATCCGCGGCGATCACTCATCGCGTCGGGGGAACAAGATCCTCAAACGAGCCTTGTTCCTGTCTGCGTTCGCGGCGTTGAAAGACCCGTTGTCGAGGGCGTATTACGACAAGAAGCGTGCCGAACATAAGAAGCACAACCAGGCGCTGATCGCGTCAGCGAGAAGGCGCTGCAACGTCCTCTACGCCATGCTGCGCGACGGTGCCTACTTCCATACCCCCGAGGCGGTCACTGCTGCCTGAACCTAGTTGAAGCGAAGTGCCTGATCAGTCCGGGAGACAGCCCCCGGACCGATCATTCCTGCCCTTCGGCCGGCATTAGATAAGGTTGAACAATCTGCCCACTGCCCCTTGACTTAAAACATACGCCCCCTCTCAGTGCGATCATTCCCACCGCCGACTAAGTCGACATCGGCTGCGGCATGATCGGGGTCCGAAACCAGTCCACCCGGACTGAACTCGAAGCGCGTGATATCACGGGTCTGTCACAGACAATGGAGCAGACTGAACCGATCTCGACCGGAGCCTACAACAAGAAGATCGTGGCCACTGCCGCCCCGCGGATCACTGATCTCGAGAAGCTGGCTGGAACTGCCGCCTTCGACCCTGACTCCTATGCCGGACACTGGCGGCATCAGCTCGGCACTCTCACTTTAAGAAGAAGGTGTGGTTCTCCCGGGAGGGCGCGATGGAGGTCGGTTCTGGTCGGCTCTACCTTATCCGCGAATCGATGGGCACCCCGTCCTACGTGGTCGAGAGTCCGGGCAATCCGGTGGCATTGAACTCCTCACCTCATAGTGCAAGGCACCTGTACCCCCGGACGCAGGCGCACGAGACCTTCACCCGCGATAGCTGTGTGAGGCGATGGCAGGCAGACATCGAGTATCGGGACACCTATGCATTCATCAATGAGATCCCGCAGGCCAACAAGCCGACCGAACAGGTGATGGACGATGCCGTCGAATTCGTCGGCCTCAGGCACAGCCTACGTCAGCTGGCCAAAGTCAAGAGCGATTGGCTTGGTCCAGGTGGGCTCAGGCAGGCAGGCTCGGCGCGGGCCCGCGAGGCAGTGAGCATCGCGGCGATGCATCGCTAGCCCTTGGTACGTCTAGATCCCGGCAACGGCATCGAGACGGACCTTCTTCTGTCACAGAACGCATTTTAATTCCATTGTGTACTTGCACATATCACTGTATGAGATCTAGACTCAATCTAAATCGGAGTGCACCCTGGATTCGCCTCGGTGCCAGGAGCAAAGACGCTTGCGGAGGAGCCTGACGACGATGACCCTTACCGATGAGAAGCAGAAGACGAAGACTGTATGGAAGACCGCCCTGGCTGGAGGCGCGGGCTCGCTGCTCGAGTACTACGACTACTCGCTCTATGCAGCCCTTGCCGTCTTCATTTCCTCCGAGCTCATGCCCGCCTCCGACCCTCAGGTCGCACTGCTGGCCACCCTCGCAGTGTTCGGCACCGGCTTTTTCATGCGCCCCCTGGGCGCCTTGTACTTCGGTTGGCTTGGCGATCGCCACGGCAGAAAGACGGCGCTCCTTTCCAGTGTGATCATCATGGGACTGGCGAGCGCTCTGGTGGGGCTGCTTCCTTCCTACGAGTCCATGGGGATCATCGTTCCGATCGCACTGGTGGCGTTGCGTCTGCTGCAGGGGCTGTGTGCAGGTGGCGAAGCCAGCGGGGCATCAACTTACGTCGCGGAGTCGTCACCGCCTCGGCTGCGCGGCTTCTTCGTCGCCTTCACCCCGGCGGGGATCGCCCTGGGCACCGCGGCTGCCACGGGAATGGCATCCCTGGTCAGTTTCACTTTCGGGGAGTCCGCCATGACGGAATGGGGCTGGCGCGTACCTTTCCTCCTATCTCTGCCCCTCAGCCTCCTCATCCTCTGGGTTCGACGGACCCTGCCCGAATCAGCCAAGTTCGCGGCTCCGAAGGAGAAAACTCCCGCTCCAATCGTCTCCGTGTTCAAGCACGAACGACCTGCCGTGGTCAAGCTCGTTCTCCTGTCGTTCTCGATGACGCTGACCGGGTACGTCGGTCATGTCTACCTCAACACCTACCTCACCGAAGAACTGGGATATTCGACCAGTGAAGCATTCGGCACGAACTCGATCATTACCATCGTCTTCGCGGTTCTCATGCCGTTCGCCGCTCTCTTCTCCGATCGACTGGGAAGGCGACGCACCTATGCTTTGGCGATGATCGCCTATGTACTGCTCACCATCCCCAGCTTCGCGCTGATGGACCCCGCCGAGGGCGTTCCGCTGGCACTGACAATGGCGATCTCCTTCATTCCGTGGGTGTTCGCCCAGGCGATCGGATATCCTCTTTTCACCGAGCTGTTTTCGTCCACAGCGAGACTGACCGGTGTCGCGTTCGGATTCTCCATCGGCACAATCGCAGGCGGAGGCTTCGGTCCCTATGTCGCCCAGTGGCTGACGAACCTGACCGGTTGGGTGCTCGCGCCCGCCGCCTATATGACGATCGCGGCGATCATCGGTCTGGTCACAGTTCTCACCGTGGGAAGGTCCAAGATCGATGTTGAATGATCTCGGAAGACAGCTTCTCACCGGAGTCGATGCACTGATGAGCGACGAGATTCTCGAGGTGATCTCCGGCGGCTTCGACCTGCATACCCACACCTCCCCTGACATCGTCGAGCGCTCCCAGACCATCACCGAGACGGCCGCTGACTTCGCCCGGCATCGCCTCGGTGGGTTCGTCGTGAAGTCCCATGTGGTGCCGACGACTCTGCTGGTCGCCGGAGCCCAACGGGATCTCCCCGCCACTCCCCTGCCATCGATCACGCTCAACCGCACTGTCGGAGGGCTCAATCCGGTTGCTGTGGAGGCGGCAGCCGTCATGGGAGCTCGCGTCGTCTGGCTTCCGACAAAGGACAGCCGTCTCCAGCACCAGCACGAGGGCCAGGCCTCGCATGCCCACCTCAATGTTCTCGTTGGTGGTCAGCCGAGCGAGGCGCTCCATGAAGTCATCGCGACGGCTGCTGCCCATCAGATGACGATCGCGACCGGTCACCTCGGCGAGGATGAGGTCTTTGCTGTGCTCGCCGTGGCCCGTGAACACGGAGCGGACAATGTCATCGTCACCCATCCGTGTCTGCCACATCTGCGGATCTCCGATTCCGCCATAGCGGAGATGGCCGCGCGTGGGGCGTGGATCGAGCACACCATGAACTCGCTCGCCACCGGCAAGGTCGGCCTCGATCACGTCCTGGATCTCATCGAACGGTGTGGGACCGCCTCGACCCTGCTCACCGGCGACCTCGGGCAACCGGAGTTCGGAAGTATCGCCGGCGGCTTGGTGATGTGGGCGGTGCTGCTACTCCGAGCCGGTTGCTCACCGTTCCGAGTCCGGGAGATGATTGTGTCCAATTCTCGCCACACCCTTCGTCTGTGAGGAACGCAGGAACGCTCGTGCGGCCGGAGTGATCTCCGGCCGCACAGGCCTTCCCATGGTTGTCGGGTCGACTCAGCGAATCGCCGTGGCGTTCGGTGGAGAACCGACACCACCGACGAGGTTGAGTGGCTTGATGATGCACAGGCAGTCCCAGCGGCCCGACTCGACGGAATCGACGACCAGTTCGTCGAGATTCCACAGCTCCCCCAAGGGAATGCCGAGTTTGGCGATGAGTTCCTGGTGCATCATCCCCTTGTCCTCGGGAGCCGAGTCGAAGAACTCGCTTTCGGGACTCACCGGGAGCACCTCGACCGCAAAGGTGTCGGTGGCGAAGGTCGCCACGCGGTGGTCCCAGATCCACTGCGCCAGCTGTCGCGACTGTCGGAATCCCGTGGCCCGCCTCGACGACCTCACCTCATCACGGACGTCGATCGAGGAGTCGATGAACCATGCCGCCCATCCGGTGTGCACCATGACGATGTCACCGGGTTCCACGGACACGCCCTGACGTTCACACGCCTCATCGAGGTGACGCGCTTCCAAGGTCGGACCCTGCCTGTGTTCGAGCGGCTCGCCTGCGTCGGCGAACAGGCCCACGAGGTCGAGGACGATGCCACGAGAGACGATCGGCTTCTCCGCCCACAGCTGCACACCCAGTGCCGGTCCCCCGGCGGTGATCTCCGCATCGGAGACTCCATTGTAGAAACCGTGCCCCGATGCCCGTCGGTGCCGCAGTCCATCGACCTGAGATGTCGCCTGCAAGAAGAAGTTCCGCAGCACGTCGTCGCGCGATTCCGGGTGGGCTGAGAGGATCTCATGCTCCGGTGCCCGTCGCGCCCTGGCCATCGGCGGATCGAAGGCATTGAGCGCATAGTCGAGGTTGAAAGCCCGCCCCCGATCGACAGCGGCCGCGGCGGCCACGACATTCTCCGGGCCGGCGAAGTTCGCCGCCCCTCGTTCCGGCTCCTGTCCGAACACGCCCCAGGACGAGTTCGCCGGAACATTGTTCGCCAACTGCTCATAGCTCGGATAGTCACTCATCAGCGCTCACCCCTGCCCCACGGAAGTAAGTGAGCACGAAGGCGAGCAGGCCCGCCACCGAGGACATGCCGAAGGCATAGGGGCCGATCGCCTCGGCGACATCTCGGGCCGCCGCACCCTGCGCCGCGATGAGCAGGACGATCTGGACGAGGACGATTGCTGCGCCTCCGAGGAAGAACAGCGCCGTCGACAGAGCGAAGAGATGGCTGTAGGCTCTCTGGAACCCACCCGGGAGGACCGCACCGGCGTCGTGACCTGTGTCGTTCATTTCTCATTCCCTTTCATTGCTGATTGCATGCTCACACCGGCAGAATCTGGAGGGCGATGAGTGCACCGACCACCAGGAGCGGAACGCAATAGTATTTGAGCAGTGGAACGAACATCCGGCCGGGATCCACCTCGGCGATTCCTGCTGCCACATAGATCGGTGCACCCGACGGAGGAGAGGCGCCCTCCGTCGAAGCGAAGATTAGCGCGGCGGCAGCGGCCACGGGGACGGGAACACCCACGCTGGCCAATGTCATGACCGCCACCGGACCGATCGCCGCCATGGTCGCACTCGCCGTGAGCGGAACAGCGATGAGAATGATGATTGCACCGATGGCGATGACCATAATCCACTTCGGTACGGCAAGAAGCGACAGCAATCCTTCGAGCTCATCGGCCAATCCCATCTCGGCCAGAAGATTCGCAGCGGAGAACGCCGCGAAGATGGTGATGCCGATGACGCCGAAGGACGGAGCCGAGCCTTCGACGAGCTTCCACCAACCCCTGATGGTTCGCGGAAGGGACTTCCGACCGAGGATGATCACAAAGACGAGCATGAGTACGGGAATCCAGGTCAGCAGACTGACGACATCCGACATGGCGAACGGCGTCGGGTCGAGAACAGTGCCGTCGCTGAGTTCCTTGCCGGGCTTAAGTTCAGAGGTGATTCCAGTGAAATCGCCAATGGCTGCCGCCACCGGCCCGAAGGACAGCAGCAGTGGGACGAGGATCGGCACGATAAGCAGGATCGTCGTCCAGCCATTGCGGAAGCTCTCGGCAACCGGTTTGCGATCCGCGGCGGGCACAGCGGGGATCTTGTACTTCCTCACCAGCCAGAAGGCGACGATAATGCGATAGACCAGGGCCCAGAGGCCGGCGAAGAACAACGGCATGACGATGTCATTGGATTCCATCGCCCCCTGCGCGACCAAACCGCCGACGAGGATGAACATGGTGCCGGAGAAGGGAAAGCTGACGCCGAAGCCTGCAAGACCGGAGGCCACGGTGGCTGCGATCTCCGGCTTGACCCCTGACCGCTTCATCCACGGAATAGTGATGGAGCCGACGGCGGCTGTGATGGCCGCACCGATGTGGGCAATGGCACCGAAAATCGCTCCTGCGATCGTGGTGGTGTAGAGGTGCCCGCCACGGAAGCGCCCGAGCAGCGAATTGAGCACATCGACGAGGTGCTCGAGAACCGGTGTGCGCTCCAGCAGATAGGAGACGAACACGAAGGCCAGCGCGGCGAACATGATTTCCTCGGTGAGGGCGTCCGAGACCGAGGTCCAGATCGCTGCCCAAATGCCACCCTCGCCGAGATCGGTGAAGAAGGCGAAACCGCAAATGACGAGCAGGCCCAGCGTCATCGCCTCACCGATGTTGCGGCCGACCACGGCATTCCACACGATGATCACCGCGATGAACGCGACGAGAGCGAAGACTGCGATCATGAGTTTTCACCTGCGATGATCTTCATCCGCCGGTTCGCCTCATCCTCCTGCACCGCCTGAGCGCGCGCTAAGGTCGGCACCGCCTCGGTGCGCGGAACGATGATGACGCCGTCATCATCGGCGACGACGAGATCGCCGGGTTCGGCCACGACTCGGCCGACGGCGACGGGAACATCGATCTGCCCGGGACCATTCTTGTACGGTCCGGAGGGATTCACCGCCCTGGCCCAGGCAGGGAATCCCATCTCCTCGAGATCGTTGAGGTCGCGCAGAGCACCGTCGACGACGATGCCGACCGCACCGCGCTTGCGGGCCTTCTCGGCCATGAGCTCCCCGAGCAGGGCACGGTCGATATGACCCTGACCGTTGACGACGAGAAAGTCTCCTGGTCTGATGGACTCGAGCGATTCGTGCAGGAGTTTGTTGTCTCCGGGTGCGACCCATACAGTGTGCGCACGGCCGACTGCCTTTGCGCCCCTCCACAGGGCCCTGATTCCACCGTCGACCATGCCCATCCGGTCCCGAGCGTCCCCGATGTTGGCCACCGGCACCTGCGCATAGGCGGCGAAGAGCTCCTCGTCGGACATGCTCACCGTCGAGGCGATGAGCGCATGGGATTTCGCGGCTGCACGAGACATTGTCGATCGGGCACCGAGCGCGTCGAGCATATCGGCGGCCTCATCGGCCTCGTGTCCTCGACGGTCAGCATGTTTGACGGTGCCCGAGTACAACCGCTCCACGCTCTCCGCTCCACCGGCATGCTCGGCCGAGACCTGCCCGAGCGCCCAGTCCCGGGCACCCATGTGCTCGCCGGCCTCGAGCGTCTCGACGATGAGCGCCCCCAATCCCTTCATGAAGGTGCTGCGCAGAAGCTTGCGGCGGGCCGCATCTCCGGGAGCACCGGCGATGTCCTCGACTGGCGCTCCGAGCGCGGTGAAGACCTCGGCCGCACGTTCTGATCCCTCACCGCTGATGACCACTGCGGTGGCCGACTGCCCCTCCGGCACTGAGCCCACCACCCCGACATCGGCATACCGCTGTGGGCCGACTATTGCGGCAACGAGCTCTTTGACGCCGGGTGAGGCCGAATTCATATCGATGAAGATCGTGTTCTCGCCCAAGTCAGCTGCTACCGATTCTGCGGCGGGCACCGCAGCCCGCCCGCCTACCAGGCACAAGACGATATTGGCATCCCGGACGAGCTCGGAGGCGGAGTCGACTCGGCGCACCCCTTCCGGTGTCGGAACATCGGCCGGATCGAATCCGGACACGTTCCACCCGAGACTGATAAGACCCAAGGAGTAGAGCGTTCCTGCTTCGCCCAGGCCAATTATCGCTGCATGCATCGTTACACCCATTCTATGAGAATTCTTGTCAGCATTTGAAAGTGTGATGGGTAGCAGCGGGAATGTCAAGGTCGCAGGCAGGATAAAGGAAACAGCCTTGACTCATTAGAAGCTGTAGACTCTCACTGTGTGGGAAACTAATCGATGAAGGGACATCATGCCTGCAACACAATCACCGATGCGTTCATTGGAGAGAGCCATCGATGTGCTCGAAGTTCTCGACAGTGCCCGAGGTTCGCTTCGACTCAATGAGATCGCTCGACGCGCAGAACTTCCCGTCGCCACCACTCAACGGATCCTGGCCGTGTTGGAGTCTCGCGGCCGAGTCGAGAAGGACTCCAACGGATACCGACCGGGAATCGCTCTGACCTTCGGGGCTCATGCCTTCTCGATCACCAATCCCCTGATCAGAGCCGCTCGCCCAGTCCTCATCGAGCTGGCCTCACTGACTGGATTGACGGTGACGCTGTTCAATGAGTACAAGGGACAGCGCGTGGTGCTCTCCCGTGCGGGGACCACCCGGAACTTCGGCTACGAACTCGTCATCGGATCGCGCCTGCCGCTCTACATCGGCGCGGGCAAGGCACTACTCGCACAGATGAATGATGGTACCGTCGAGCAGCTGCTCAGCGCAGCCGCGCAGACGGCCCCCGCCCCCTCGACGCCAGTGCCGACACGTTCCGATCTGTTAGAGGATCTGGCAAAGATCCGTCAGCGCGGATACTCCATCTCCCGGGAGGAACGAGAGCCCGGAGTGGCGAGCGTCGCCGCCGCCATTCCGTCCGACTATGGAGTCATGGCGGCGGTGCAGGCGACCGGAACCATCGACGATTTCCCCGAAGACCAGACTCAGGCACTCGGTCGGCAAGTCCACCAGGCTGCGATCAGCATCGGCCACGGCCTGCCGGAGGCGTCGTTCGACTGATCGTGCGGGTCGGCGTGCCACATCTGCATCGAGTCGCGGCACTGCACAGGAACCAGCGCCCAGGCGGAGCTACGACGTGCACTCGCCGAAGCTCGAATCGGCCCGTTCATTTCAGACCCGCGAAGCCCCGACGATCGCGGCGACGAGGGCGTCGACGTCTTCGGCCGTCGTGTCGAAGGCGCACATGAGGCGCACGATGTCCTTCTCCAACGGCCAGTCCGCGAAGGCGAATTTCCGCCGGGCGCGAGCGGCCACCTCGGCGGGCATCCGGACGAACACGACGTTCGATTCGACCTTCTGCACGATCTCGACTCCGGGGACACGGCAGCTGTCGGCCACCTCGGCGAGTCTCTCATTGAGATACTGAGCCATCTCGTTCGACCGGGCGGCGGAGGTTCGCCACAGGTCCCGTTCGTACAGGGCGTTCAGTTGGGCGGAGAGGAAGCGCATCTTCGAGGCCAGCTGCAGGTTCATCTTGCGCAGGTACCGCAGTCCCTGGCCGATCTCCGGGTTGAGGACGACGACCGCCTCGGCGCCGAGCAGGCCGTTCTTCGTCCCGCCCAGGCTGACGATGTCGACGCCGACCCCGGTCGTGATGTCACCGAGGCCGACGCCGAGGTGGGCGGCCGCGTTGCCGAGTCGGGATCCGTCGATGTGGAGGATCATGTCGTTCTCGTGCGCGGTGGACGCGATCGCCGCGATCTCGTCCGGGGTGTAGGTCGTGCCCCATTCGGTCGATTGGGAGATCGACACGGCCAACGGCTGCGCATTGTGTTCGCTGCCGCGGCCGATGATCGCACCTGTGATGGTCTCGGGAGTGAGTTTGCCGTTCTCGGTGGCAGCACCGATGATCTTGAGTCCGCCGACCTTCTCCGGCGCCCCGGTTTCGTCGTAGTTGATATGCGCCGAGGCGGCCGTGATCACCGCCGACCACCGCGGCAGCGCCGACTGCAGGGCGAGGACGTTGGCTCCGGTGCCGTTGAAGACGGGAAATGCTTGGGCGTCGGGCCCGAAGTGGTGGGTCATGATGTCGTGGAAACGCTGAGTCCAGGGATCTCCGCCGTAGCCGGGAGTGTGGCCGACGTTGGCCTCGGCGATTGCTGCGAGCACCTCGGGGTGGACTCCGGCCCAGTTGTCGGAACCGAAGTTGCGCGGGTGCGCCTCGGGGCTGGTGTCGACAGGTGGGGCGGCGGTGCCGATGTCAGGGAGGATGTCCGCGGGGTTCGTCGACTGCGCTGTCTGATCAGATGTCTGAGAGTTCACATTCTCAGACTAGTACGTGCTCCGTGACGTGTGCAGTGTCGTCCGGGCACGGCAATCACACATTGGAGCAGTTGCAGCAGTACGCCGGCGCTATCCCAAAGGACCGAACCACACTGCGGCCCGCCTCCGTTGTGGAGGCGGGCCGCAGTGTGGTTCGGGTCGGTGTCGGTCAGGCGCTCACCCGATGCGGGAGTGCTCGACTCAGCCGAGGAGTCCGCGCATGAGCTCGGCGGTCTCGGTCGGGGTCTTGCCGACCTTGACACCTGCAGCTTCGAGGGCTTCCTTCTTGGCCTGAGCGGTTCCCGAGGAGCCGGAGACGATGGCGCCGGCGTGGCCCATTGTCTTGCCCTCGGGAGCGGTGAAGCCTGCGACGTAGCCGACGACCGGCTTCGTCACGTTCTCCTTGATGAAGGCGGCTGCGCGCTCTTCGGCGTCTCCGCCGATCTCGCCGATCATGACGATGGCTTCAGTCTCCGGGTCGGCCTCGAATGCTTCGAGCGCATCGATGTGCGTGGTGCCGATGACCGGGTCTCCGCCGATGCCGATGGCGGTCGAGAAGCCGAGGTCACGCAGTTCGTACATCATCTGGTAGGTCAGGGTGCCGGACTTCGAGACGAGGCCCAGCTTGCCCTTCTTCGTGATGTTGGCCGGGATGATGCCGGCCAGCGACTCACCAGGGGTGATGATGCCCGGGCAGTTGGGTCCGATGATGCGGGTGGCGTTTCCGGCCGCCTGCGCACGGGCCCAGACCTCTGCCGAGTCCTGCACCGGGATGCCCTCGGTGATGATGACGAGCAGACCGATCTTGGCATCGATGGCCTCAATCGCGGCGTCCTTGGAGAACGCCGGCGGCACGAAGGCCACGGACACGTCGGCACCGGTGGCTTCCATCGCCTCGGCGACGGACCCGAAGACAGGGAGTTCGACCTCGTTGCCGGCCTGGTCGTTGTGCTTCACAGTGGTGCCGGCCTTGCGGGCATTGACACCGCCGACGACGTTCGATCCGGCGGCGAGCATGCGGGCGGTGTGCTTCGAGCCCTCTCCGCCGGTGATGCCCTGGACGATGATCTTCGAATCGGAATTCAGGAAGATAGACATTGTTGTAAAGACCTTTCCTTACTTGGCAGCAGCCAGTTCGGCGGCCTTGTCGGCTCCACCGTCCATCGTGTCAGTGAGCGTGACGAGCGGGTGCGCGGCCTTCTGGAGGATAGCGCGTCCCTCTTCCACGTTGTTGCCGTCGAGGCGGACGACGAGCGGCTTGGTGGCCTGGTCGCCGAGGATCTCGAGGGCCTTGACGATGCCGTCGGCCACGGCGTCACAGGCGGTGATTCCGCCGAAGACGTTGACGAAGACGGACTTCACCTGATCATCGCCGAGGATGACGTCGAGTCCGTTGGCCATGACCTCAGCCGAGGCGCCGCCTCCGATGTCGAGGAAGTTCGCGGGCTTGACGCCGTTGTGGTTCTCACCTGCGTATGCGACGACGTCTAGGGTCGACATGACCAGTCCTGCGCCGTTGCCGATGATTCCGACCTCACCGTCGAGCTTGACGTAGTTGAGGTCGAGCTTCTTGGCCTTGAGCTCCAGCGGGTTCTCTGCGCTGATGTCGCGCAGCTCCTCGTGCTCCTTCTGGCGGAAGTCGGCGTTGTCGTCGAGCGAGACCTTGCCGTCGAGGGCGATGATGTCACCGGCACCGGTCTTGACCAGGGGGTTGACCTCGACCAGGGTGGCGTCTTCCTTCTCGAAGACGGTCCACAGGCTGGTCAGAACGGGGGCGACCTTCGCGGCGGTGTCGGCATCGAAGCCGGCCGCCTCGGCGATCTCTGCTGCCTTGGCATCGTTGATGCCGTCGATGGCGGAGACGGGGATCTTGGCGAGCGCTTCCGGACGTTCCACGGCCAGCTGCTCGATCTCCATGCCGCCTTCCTTCGAGCACATGGCCAGATAGGTGCGGTTGGACCGATCGAGGAGGACGGAGAAGTAGTACTCCTCGGCAATGTCGGCACCCTCGGCGATCATCACCTTTTCGGTGATGTGGCCCTTGATGTCGAGTCCCAGGATGTCCTTGGCGCGAGCCTCGGCCTCATCGGGGTTCTTGGCGACCTTGACGCCGCCGGCCTTTCCACGGCCGCCGATCTTGACCTGCGACTTGACGACGACGACACCGCCGCCAAGATCTTCGGCTGCCTTCTTCGCTGCTTCTGGCGTCGTCGCGACCTGGGCCTTGAGCACGGGCACTCCGTGCTTCTCGAACAGGTCACGTGCTTGATACTCGAAAAGATCCACGTGTTTTCCTTCGTTTCTGCTGCCGGGTGGTTGGCCCCTGCAGGTTCGTTGACGGATGCAACAACCAAGGACAACCATATTCCCAAACGCACCCGTCCATCCAAACCTGCAGGTTAAACGGACCCTGAGAGTAAGGAATCTCTCGTCAAAAAGTATCTTTGCTCTCAAGATTCTTGATATGGACGTAAAATCGATTCATGGACGAAGTGGATCGAATAGTCGCAGCCTGGCGACGTGAGCGTCCGGATCTCGACGTCTCCCCGATGGAGATCCTCTCCCGAGTCTCGCGGCTGGCCAGGCAGTTGGACCTGGCACGGAAGGCGAGCTTCTCCGATTACGGAATCGAGGGATGGGCCTTCGACGTGCTCTCCGCCCTCCGCCGAGCCGGTGAGCCCTATCAGCTCTCCCCCTCGACCCTGCTGCAGGAGACGCTTGTCACGAGCGGCACCATGACCAATCGCATCGACCGTCTCGTGGCCCGCGGATGGGTAGAGCGTCGCCCCGATCCGGGTGATCGCCGCGGAGTGCTCGTCCACCTCACCGACAGCGGCCGCGCCACCGTCGACTCCGCCCTGGCGGACCTGCTCGTGAAGGAGCGCGAGATCCTCAGCGGTCTCACCCCCGCCGGGAGTCGCAAGCTCGCCGGGCTTCTGCGCGAGCTGTCCACCGGCTTCGACGGCAGCGAAGACTGAATCCGCTCCGAGCACGGTCACACCTGCCCAACCACAGGCATGAACGCACGAAACTCACCCGAACCCCGACGACGAGGACCCAGCCATGAACGACGACCTCACGAATTTCACCGGTGCACAGCCGCCTCGGCGAGAGTCCATCCACGGACATTACGTCGATCTCGAACCCCTCGATCCTGCCTTCCACGGCGATGATCTGTTCGCTGCGGTCTCAGTTCCCGACGGGATCGAGGAGCGGTTCCGCTACCTGCCGCAGTCACCGCAGACCGAACGCACCGACTTCGATACATGGATCGCCGAGGCGGCCACCTCTTCCGATCCCCTCTTCTTCGCCGTCGTGGACCGATCCACCGGTCGGGCCGAGGGGCGGCAGGCACTGATGCGCATCGACACCGCCAACGGGGTCATGGAGATCGGGCACATCCTCTGGGGGCCGGCGCTGCGGCGGACGCGAGCAGCCACCGAGGCGCTCTTCCTCTGCGCCGATCTCGCCTTCGCCTCCGGTTTCCGACGGTTCGAGTGGAAGTGCGATGACGCGAACTCCCCGTCGAAAGCTGCCGCCGAACGCTTCGGGTTCACCTTCGAAGGAGTGTTCCGGCAGCACCTCGTGTACAAGGGCCGCAACCGCGACACCGCGTGGTTCTCGATCATCGACAGCGAATGGCCGGCGCTGCGATCAGCGTATGAGCAGTGGCTCGACGAAGCGAACTTCAATGCCGCGGGTGGCCAGCGCCAGAGCCTGCGCGAACTCATCGCCGCAGCGCGCCGCGGCTGAGGCGGCAGGTCCGGGCGCCGCGGTTGGGCGGCCGGCCTGTGACGTCAGGGCCAGTGCGTCGCCTCTCGGCGCAGAGGCCTCGCACCTGCGCCGCTTCTGCCGCATCGCCGCGCGTCCACCCGTACTCGGACCGTCGCGCGCATTAGGCTGGATGCGACACCATTTGGACGCTGAGACACCTCGAGGAACCATGCGACTTCGCCCCCTTGCCCTGCTGTCCGCCGCAGCGCTGCTGGCCACGACGACGGCCTGTGTGTCGACTCCCGATGAGACTCGACCCCAGCCGCGCCCCTCGGTGAGCAAAGAAGAGGTCACCCCGATCGAGACGCCAGACGATGCACCGAAGGTGTCCATCGTCGATTCCTCGCCAGGTGGGGCGAAGGACACCGACCCGCTGTGGCAGGGCCTCGCCGAGGCGGCCGAGAAGAAGACCGAGGCCTACCTCAAGGTCTACGTGCACACCGGCAATCCGGAAGTCCCCGACTCCGGCGAGACGACCGTGACCGCCGACAGCCCCGACAGCGTCAGCGTCACCGTCGACGCGAAGAACGTCGACGACGGTGCCTCCCCGTTCCTGCTCATCCACGGCACTTTCGAAGTCGAGGAGATCGGCAACTCGGCCTACACGCTCAAGACCGTCGATGACGAAGACATCCCCGAGCTCGACCCGAAGGGCCCGGACGACGAGACGCGCTGCACCGCCGATGATGCCCAGGACCGCATCGGCCTGGCCGCCGACGACCTCGCGGAGGATCCCGGTCGTCGCGAGGAGTTCCGCCAACAGTGGGGAGGTTCACCGCGCGTGTGGTGGGGCATCCAGATGACCGCTATCAGCCTCGGCGAAGAGGGCGGCGTCGCCGGCGACTACCTCACTGAAGCCTGCGGAGAGTTCCTCCAGTAATCTCTGGGCACTCCTCGCCTCGCCACTCGGCGTTCTGCGTGCGACGATGAGTTCATGAAGATCGCTGTCATCGGAGCCGGAATCGCCGGACTCTCGGCGGCCGTGGGGCTGCAGAAGGCCGGCGCCGAGGTCACCGTGTTCGAACGTGCCCCCGATGTGAGGGCCGGTGGTTCGGGACTGTCGATCTTCGCCAACGGGCTTGCCGCGCTGGAGTCGCTCGGTCTGCGCGAGGCGTTCGACGCCGTGACTGACTCCAGCGTCGAAGGCTTCGCCGCAGGTCAGCGACGTGCAGACGGGCACTGGATCGCTCAGGTGCCCGATGGTTCGGTCGGTGCGCTGCGCATCGTCGACCGGGCCGACCTCCACCGCATCCTCCTCGATGCTCTGGCTCCTGTGCAGGTGCGCACCGGCACCGAAGCAACGGCGACCGGCACCGATGGGACGCTGACTATCAGGGCCAGGTCCGCCGACGATTCGAGCACGATGGAGTCGAAGGCAGAGCGTTTCGACCTCATCATCGGCGCCGACGGTCTGCACAGCCGGGTCCGCACCGTCGTCGACGGTGAACCGGTGGCACCGCGATACTCCGGGTATTCCGCGTGGCGGGGCATCACCTCGGTGCCGGTGGATCTGTCCGGCGAGGCTGGGGAGTCGGTCGGGCACGGACGCCGCTTCGGCATCGCTCCTCTGGCCGACGGCCGCGTCTATTGGTTCGCTGTGGCGAACATGCCGCAGAACGCGGTCTTCGCCGACGAGAAGGCTACCGTCGAGCAGATGTTCACGGGCTGGCACTCCCCCATCGCCGATCTCATTGCCGCCACCCCCGCCGAGGAGGTCCGCCGCACCGCGATCTCCGACCTCTCCCGCCGGTTGCGCCATTATCACCGCGGCCGAGTCGTCCTCCTCGGCGATGCCGCACATGCAATGACGCCGAACCTCGGTCAGGGTGGCGGTCAGGCCCTCGAAGACGCGGCGACGCTCACCGTCCTGCTCACCTCGCTGATCGGGAAATCACCGGGATCTGGGGCGAGTCGGCCCAGGCGAACCGAGGAGCAAGACTCCGCCTCAGGTGCGCGACCTCGCGTCGGTGCGAACCCGAACCACAATGCAGGCCCTCGCACCGGTATGAAACCGGACCACAATGCGGGCCCGAGCGCCTCAGCACCGCCAGACCTCGCTGCGGCACTCGGCCGCTATGACTCCCTGCGCCGCCCGCGGACACAGTCGATCGCACTGAAGTCCCGGCTGATGGGGCAGGTGTTCCAACTCGAATCGACTCTGCTGGCGCAGCTGCGCAACGCCGTCTTCTCAGCGGTTCCGTCGCGACTCATCGCCGCTCAGGCTGCGAGCGTCCAGAAATGGTCGCCGCCCCCGGCCTAATGCTGAATGCCGAGCGCGGCCGTCACGAGTTTAGCGGTGGAAGAATGCCGCAGAAACGCTGGTTGTGGGCATTCTTCCCACAGTTGACCTGTGCTCCCAGCGGTGTCAGGTCGCTCGGGCTTGAAGTCGAGAGAACTTGGGTCGCTATCGGACACTCAGCGCAGAACTCAGGTCGCCATCGGATACTCTTCTCGCTCGAAAGTATCCGATAGCGACCTAATGTTCCGACGAGTGCTGGCTCAATCCCGCTCAGTAGTCGGTCAGGGCTCGGTTGTAGGCGTCGACGACGGCGGGCAGGAAGAAGCCCAAGAGCACGGCGATGGCGGTGACCAGGCAGGCCAGCCCCAGCCACAGGGAACCGCCGATGACGCTGAAGGCGAAGACGATGACGAGCAGCTCGAACGCGATCGCGGCCGGACGTGCCCACCGGTGCAGACGCCAGGCGCCTCGTGCCGCGGCGCCGACACCGGCCGCGAAGATGAGGAACATGACGGCCAGACCGATCAGCGAAGCTGCCAAGGGGCCGGCGGTGATCGCGGTGATGACGAACGACACCGCCGCACCGACCAGGGCCAGCGCCTGGATACCGAGGACGGTCACGGGCAGCAGCATCGCCCGTGGGGTCGGAACGCGTTGCCCCTCAGGCTCCGGTGAGGCACCGGACGCTGCGGCCCGGTCATTGTGTGAGCTCAAATGGTCACCCGGGCGAATCCGGGGATGAGGATCTCGTCGAGCATGCGCTCGCGCACATCCAGCGGCAGGAAGGCAGCGGTGATGGCGTTGACCGTCGCCCATTCGAGGTCAGTCTGGTTCCAACCGGCCTCGTCGACGAGGAGACGCATCTCACGCGACACGGATGTGCCGGACATGAGCCGGTTGTCCGGGTTGATGGTGACCGCGAAGCCGAGATCCTTGAGCCCCGTGATCGGGTGGCTGGCGATGGTACCGCCGATGTCGGTCTGCAGGTTGGAGCTCGGGCACAGTTCGAGCGGGATCTGCTGGTCGAGGACCCAGGCGGCGAGGCTGCCGAGCTGCCCCTGACCGTCGACGATGTCCATGTCCTCGACGATGCGCGCACCATGGCCCAGACGCTGGGCGTGGCAGATGGTGACCGCCTCGTGGATGGATTCCTTGCCGGCGGCCTCACCGGCATGGATCGTCACCGGCACATATGCCTGGTGGAGGGCGTTGAAGGCGGAGAGGTGCGCAGACGGCGGGAAGCCGTTCTCGGGTCCGGCGATGTCGAAGCCGACGACACCGGAATCCGCACCCTTCTCACGATGGCGGATGGCCAGTTCGGCGATCGCCAGCGAGTTGTCGGCCTGACGCATGGCCGTGATGAGCTGTCCGACGCGGATGTACTTGCCCTCGGCAGCGGCCTCGGAGACGCCGGCTTCCAGACCGTCCTGGACAGCTTCGACGACGGCGTCGAGTTCGAGTCCGCCTTCGAGGTGCTGTTCGGGAGCCCACCTGGCCTCGGCGTAGAAGACTCCGTCGGCCACCTGGTCGAGGACCCATTCCTTGGCCACTCGGCGCAGGTTGTCCTCGCTCTGCATGACCGCCACGGTGTGCGAGAACGTCTCGAGGTAGCGGACCAGGTCACCGGAGTTCGCGGACTCCGAGAACCACCGGCGCAGCGATTCGGCATCGGAGGCGGGCAGGGTATGACCGATCGAGTCGGCCAGTTCGAGCATCGTCGACGGGCGCAGACCGCCGTCGAGGTGATCGTGGAGGGAGACTTTGGGCAGCTGCAGGATGGGGTCGTCCGATGCGACGCCGGCGGGTACATTCATCACCGTCTCAGCTTATCCGATGCGTCGCGCGCCCCTCATCCTTTCTCCGGGTCGATCTCCCCGCTCTTGATCCGCTCACGCAGGTCCGTGATTCCGCGTCCGGCGTCGGAGACACGGGAGAGGAATCCGTCCTCGGCGACGATGCGCACTCCCCCGTTGTCGAGGGTGCCCCAGTAGTGGCGGTCGGCGACGCGGAAGCCGCCGATCTCCTCGGGCCCGGTCTTCGGGGCGGGGGCCACCTCGTCGGGGTTCTTGCTCTGCGGCCAATCGGGGAACATCGTGCGCAGTCCGCGGCGCACGTTCGGCTCCAGGGTGGCCACGATCGCCCTGGAGAATCCGCCCGCGGTGCCGTACCAGACGACCTTCGGCAGGCTCGGTCCCTCGGCGTCGCCGTCCGGGTCCTCCGTGGCCGCGGTCAGGTCAGTCCGCTTCTCATCCGCCGATGTGACCACACCCATCGCGGCCGCCGACCCGAAGGGAACGAGCACGTCGACATCGGCATCGAAAGACCGTTCGAAGTAGTCCTTCCCGGCGCTGCGGGTATCGTCGATCGTCCGAGGCGGACCGTTGGCCAAGGCGGCCCCGCCCGAGGAGGGACGGTAGGACTCCGCCTTCGGCAGGTCCTCGTCCTTCTCCTTGTTGTACAGATCGACCCCGGCGTCGAAGGCGGCCAGAATGCGTTCGGACTGCGGGAAACCGTGCGCGACGACGACCCCGACCTTCCCCGTCTCCGAGGCGGTGGCCGCGGTGTATCCGGCGATGAACGCCGGCGGGACGAGGTCGAAGTCCATGCTCAGCACGTTCTTCGGCAGGTCAGCGGTGCCGCTGGAGACCCCGAGGAACAGATCGTCGGGGTGGGCGGCGGCGAAGTCCGCGAGTTCGTCCGCTCCCCCGGGGCCGATGACCGTGGTCAAGGCACAGTCGTTTCTGTGCATCCGATCCAATGCCGCCGAGGTGGCCGACCCGCCCGAGACACGCTGGCTCGAGGTACCCGAGAAGACCCCGGCCCCACGGGCCAGTTCCGCCTCCTCGAGTGTGAGCGCACCGGCCGAGTGATCGTCGAAGCCAGCCGGGGCCGAGACGAGGCAGCCAAGCCGTTCCTCTTCAAGGACTTCGGGAGTCGCGACGGAGCAGCCGGTGAGCACCAGGGCGCCCGCCGCGGCGAGGACGGCGATGGAGGTGCTGCGGGCTCGGAGACTCATGACATCAAGATTATCGGCCCGGCATCTCGGCCGGGTAATCAGCGTGGACAGCCGGCGCAGCCGAGCAGCCACCGATCACTGTCGAGTCATCGCGGACCGTGACAGGTCGATCAGCGGTCGCGGTCGAGGACCTTGAGCGCGGTGGCGGTGAACACTCGGGCGGCGATCTCCACGGCGCGTTCGTCGATGAGCAGATCACCCTGATGGATGTCGTAGGTGATGCCCCCGGGTGTGCGGGTGCCCAGCCGGATGAGCGCACCCGGGCAGTGGGTGAGGTACCACGCGAAGTCCTCACCTCCCATGGACTGCGGGGTCAGCTGCACCGAGTTCTCGCCGAGTTCCCCGCGGACGGCGGATTCGATGAGGGTGACCTGGTCTTCGGTGTTGACCACCGGTGGGACGCCTCGGCGGTGTTCGAGGTCGACATCGACTCCGTACGGTCCGGCGATGCGGTCGACGAGCTCGGGCAGCACCTCAGCGACCTGGTTCCAGCCGTCCACGTCGAGGCAGCGCAGGGTTCCGCGCAGAATCCCCTCGCTGGGAACGACATTCGCCGCGTGACCGGCGCTGATCTCGCCCCACACCAGGGAGATCGCGTGCCGCGGATCGATCAGCCGGCCCAGGGTCGAGGGCAGGTCGGTGGCGAGCTTGCCGAGCGCATAGACGAGGTCTTCGGTCAGATGGGGACGGGAGGTGTGCCCGCCGTGACCGGAGAGGCGGATGATGACCGTGTCGCCGGCGGCGGTGATGGCGCCGATGCGCGAACCGACCTTGCCGATGTCGACGTTCGGGTCACAGTGGACGGCGTAGACTTCGGGCACATCGTCGAGGACACCCTGCGAGATCACGCGCAGCGCACCACCCGGGGTGACTTCCTCGCCGGGCTGGAAGATCAGTCGCACGCGTCCGCCGAGGCCGCCGGGCCGTGATTCATGGATCTTCTGCAGGGCGATACCGGCGCCGATGAGGGCGGTCAGGTGGACGTCGTGGCCGCAGGCATGGGCGACGCCGGGAACGGTGGAACGGAAATCCTCATCGATGAGGTCATCAACCGGCAGGGCGTCGATATCGGCTCGCAGTCCCACGGCCACCGGCCCCTCGCCGACCTCGCAGACGACCCCGGTGCCTTCGAGGCGCTGGGGCTTAAGACCGGCGGCCTCGAGACGGGCGACGATCTTGTCGGTGGTCTCGAACTCCTGGAAGGACAGTTCCGGATGGGCATGGATGTCGCGGCGGAAATCGATGAGTTCTGCACCGATCTCAGCGATTGTCGAGCTGATCACGTCGGGTCCTTCAGGGCGGGGAGGTCGGGGATGGGCGATGTCGAACATTTCAAACAATGCTAGGCACTCGATGTCATAAAT
>NZ_QYCP01000063.1 GCF_025506275.1 Brevibacterium permense | reverse complement strand
GCATTGGGAGTGATCGGGCCGGCAGAGTGGGGCGAGGGGGAATGTCGGGCGGGCTGGCGTAGGTCGGGAGAGGCAGACCGGCATGAGGTTCGGCACCTTGTGCAGGATTCTTGGGCATTCGCCACCGTGCATCACTAGAGTAGTGAGAGACAGCCGGAGTCAGAGCGAATGGTGCACAACGTGTCGAACAACCCCAACTACCGCCCGAGCGATCCTCCCCAGGTCGGCTCGCAGCAGTTCAACAACAACTATGGGTCCCAGCCGCAGTACGGTCAGGGACAGTCGGGCCAATACGGATCCGGTGCGGGTCAGTATGGGTCGGGTGCCGGACAGTATGGAGCCGGTGCCGGACAGTATTCGCAGGGACAGTCGTATGGGCTGCAGAACTCCTATGGACAGTCCGGCGCCTACGGTCAGCAGAACTCGTACGGACAGTCAGGCGGATACAGCCAGCCCGGTGCCTACAGCCAGCCGTACGCCTACGACGCCTACAGCCAGCCGGGCGCCTACGATGCCTACAGTCAGCCGATGACCTACGGCGTGCAGCCGGTCTTCGTCCGGCCCGCACCCAACAAGATGGCCGTGTGGTCGATGTGGATGGGCATCGCCGGTATCGGCGGCGGATTCGTCTGCGGCCTGCTGTCGCTGATTCCGGTCATCGGCATCATCTTCAGCATCATCGCAATGTTCCTGTGGATCGCACCGGTGCTCGCCGTCATCTTCGGCCACATCGGCCTCGGCCAGATCAAGCGCACAGGCGAAGAAGGTCGCGGACAGGCGATCGCCGGGCTCATCATCGGCTACGTGACCATCGCCCTGGGACTCATCATGGCGGTCGTCATGATCGGCATCCTGGGCATCGGCTTCTTGGGCATGATGAGCAGCTACTGAGCTGCGCCGGGTGACCTCGGCGCTGCCCCGGGTGACTTCGGCGGACGGCCGAGGTCACGCTCGATTCGGACGGTCGGGCCGCTCTGCACTTCCCCGAAATCGACTGCCCGGGGCGTAGCGTGCGCCCCAAGGCCACACGGGTACGGGACGGTCGGGCCGCCTCGGCGAGGGGAACCTGCAACCTGTGGTGCAGGACTGCAACACGATTCGGCCGCCGCGCTCGCTGCACGTGGGTAGCGTTGATGACAGATATCGGGACGCCCGTCTAGGACGGCCCCGAAAAGACTCAAAGATCAACGACAGCCAGCGGAACGGAACGGACATGAACACTCGCGTACTGCCCCTCGGGAAGACCTACACCGGATCGAAGGGTTCGGTCCACGCCCCCGTCGCAGTACACACGCCCGCACCGGTTCATACTCCGGCCCACTCTCCGGCCCTGGTCCAGGCTCCCATGACGTACGGAAACCGAGCACCGGTCGTCGTCTACCAGCAGGTGGCGCCGACGAATTCCTCGTCGATCGTCGCGCTGGTGCTCGGCCTCATTTCGTTCATCTCATCGTTCTTCTTCCTCGGCTTCGTCGGCATCATCTTCGGCCACATCGCCCGTTCGCAGATCAAGGCCCGCGGGGAGCGCGGCAACGGAATGGCCGTGGCCGGGCTGTGGCTGGGGTACCTCAGCGTGATCTTCTGGGTCGTGTTCTGGCTGCTCTACTTCGGCGTCATCGCGCTCGTCATCGGCGCCTCGATCGCCACTGGAAACGCAACCGTCAGCTGAGGATCGGGATTCCGGGAAGCCTGCCCCGGCAAACGATCTGGCGCACGGCCCCAACGTCCGACACATGCGCCCGCACCAACGTCCCGCCCCGCCAACTGTGATTGACCTGTAACCGCCCTGCCTTTTGCCGCCACCGACGACTCTGTACCGTTGAAGGCAACCACAAGGAGACTTCGCCATGAGCAGCCAGAACAACTGGAACAATCCGGACATGTACTACCAGCAGCCCCAATCGAACGCGGGCGGCTCATACGGTGCCCAGTCCTACAGTCAGAACAACGCCTACGCGGCGAACGCGCAGTACGCCGGCGGACCCGGGTACGTGTACCAGCAGCTGCCACCGACGAACGTGCTGGCCATCGTCGGCATGTGCGCCTCGATCTTCGGCGTCATCTCATCGATCTTCATCGGCGGCATCGCCGGCATCATCATGGGCCACATCGCCCGCAAGCAGATCCGCGAACGCGGAGAACGCGGCGACGGCATGGCCATCGCGGCCCTGTGGGTCGGCTACATCGGCACCATCCTCTGGATACTCTTCTGGGTCCTCTACGTCGGGGTATTCGTCCTCATCTTCGGCGCGGCAATGGTCGGCGCGGGTTCGACCAGTTGAGTTCAGACTCCTTCGCGTCCTCCGGCCAGGGTGCCGATACGGATCTTGGGTTCGGTGACGGCGACAACCTCGCCGAGGCGGCCGGCCACGGAGCCGACGACAACCCCACCGAGGCGGTGCCGTCCGACGACATCGACCTGACCGATGACGCGGGGCCAAAAATCGATCCGAACCTCACCGGCGGTCGACTGATCCTGGTCGGGACTCCGATCGGCAACCTCGGCGATGCGAGCCCGCGGATGCGGGAGGCCATCGAAACTGCCGATGTCATCGCCGCCGAGGACACGCGACGGTTCCTGTCGCTCGCGCAGCGACTCAACCTCACGCACACGAAGCGTGTCATCAGCGTCTTCGACCACAACGAGGGCCACCGCGCCCCCGAACTCGTCGACATCATCGCCGCTGGTGAGACCGTTGTTCTGCTCTCCGACGCGGGGATGCCCGCCGTCTCCGATCCCGGCTACCGCGTGGTCAAGGCCTGCGCCGAGGCGGGACTTCCGATCACTTCGACACCGGGGCCGTCCGCGGTGCTCATGGCTCTTGCTGTCTCTGGACTGCCGAGCGACCGCTTCAGTTTCGAAGGGTTCCTGCCGCGCAAGTCCGGGCAGCGCAAGACCCTGCTGACCGAACTCAAGGCCGAGAAGCGGACGATGGTCTTCTTCGAAAGCCCGCACCGCATCGCCGATGCGATGGACGACTTCGCCGAGATCATCGGCGTCGACCGGCCCCTGGCCATCAGCCGCGAGCTGACGAAGACCTACGAGGAGACTCTGCGCGGAACCGTCGGTTCACTGCGCGATCAGGCCGCCGAGGGTCTGCGAGGGGAACTGACCCTCGTGCTCGCCGGTGCCACCGAGGTCGAAACGGCTCCGGAGGACCACCTCGGTGAGGTCAGCGCTTTGGTCGACTCCGGAGTACGTGCCAAGGATGCAGCTGGACAGGTGGCGAAGAAGTTCGGCCTGTCCAAGCGCGATGTCTACGAGGCCTGGCTCCACCGCGACTGACACGACTCGTGTGCAGTGGGCTGTGGATAGTCAGTAGCCCAGTTTTGGGTGGATAACCCATGTCGGGAGGTGGGCTATCTACCTCAAACTGGGCCATCAGCGCGGTTGAGATACTCCCCAAACGAGCCTGGTGCGAAAGGCGCGATCTGCCGAAGCCGGTCGACGACTCGACTCGAACGCTGACGCTTGTTGATTGACTCTTTACTGAGGCGTTGTAGCCGTGTGGACACCGGAGCTGATTCCACAGCAACAGGATTGAGCATTGCTGAATCAACGCGGATTTCGGCAGTGTGCCGGCATGAAGAACAATGTCGTGTATTTCAAGGACCTTCGCAATGCTGGAGCCTCAACGGCAGACATCCGCAGCGCTTTGGGCTGCTGTCTGCGAAAGCTCTCTCGTGGAGTCTATTCGGTCGTCAGAAGTTGTGAAGTCCGTGCCCACCGATATCTCTCTCCCTTCGCCACGGACTCAGCTTGGATGACGTATCACGAGGAGGGACGCGACAAGGAGCGGTCCCAGCATCGCCGATACGAGGCGAATCTGAAATGTCTTCAGGTCCTCCACTACCCTCACTATCGGGTCGGAGACATCGTTTTCGGGATCTCGGCGGCCCGGCTGCACAGAATCGGTATGTTCGACGAGCCGGACGAACCAGTGTCGGTGTTCCACCCCGTATCAAGCACCAAGTCACCCGAGCTGATCAGGCGACGCAGAACAATCGCAGCTGATGACGTCTGCGAGGTGGAAGGGCTTCGCGTTACATCTCCGGCTCGAACTGCTTTGGATCTGCGAGCCGAACTCGGCAATGCTGCGGCGTTTGCCGCGATGGAGCAGGTGGTCAGACGGCATCTTCTCGGCGACGACGAAGATCTGATCTTCAAGCTCGGGTATCCGGCACATCTGATTGACGAGGTTCCGGGTGCAGTCGCAGCTCTGTTCGCAGCGTCTATTGCCCGCCTGGCACGGGGTGCAAAGGTGGCCACGAGACTGGTCTCACTCGTATCACCGTTGTCCGAAAGCTATGCGGAGAGCAGAGCCTCCTTCAACCTGCATCTTCTGGGTCTGCACGACTTCGTGCAGCAAGTGAACATTGCCGATGGCAGTCGACTTCTCACGAGACTCGACTTCCTGTTCCGTGACGATAGAGTCGCACTCTACGTCGATGGGACGGAGAAGTACGTTGATGGCGGCTTCGACGTCATGAACAAGGAGAGCCGACAGCACAATCGTCTGCTGGCGATGGGCTATAAGATCGTGCGCTTCAAATTCAATGAAGTTCTGGACCCGAAGACCTTCGGACAGAAGCTCTTCTTTCAGGCACCTGAGCTACGTCGTCGATGTGGAAAACCGCTGGTGCTGTGAACTGGTGTCCAGGTGCGAACTGTTTCAGCCCAGTCCGAGATGAGCAGCCCATCTTCAAACGTGGGCTACTCACCGCAAATTGGGCTATTCGCGAATCCTCGGCAAAAACTCGCTTGGGTCCACCAGCACCCGCCAGTGCGCGCCCGCCGCGCCGCGTCCCTTAGACTGAGTTGCCTATGGGTTACTACTTGACGACAGCGATTGCCTACCCCAACGGGGCCATTCATATCGGGCATGCCTATGAGTACATTGCGGCCGACACGATCGCCCGGTTCAAGCGACTGGACAATCACGAGGTCTTCTTCGCCACCGGCACCGACGAGCACGGACTGAAGATGCTGCAGGCGGCGAACAAGCTCGGCATCACCCCCAAAGAACTCGCTGACGACAACGCGAAGAACTTCCGCGACACCCAGCTCGCCCTCGGCTCGACCTTCGACCGGTTCATCCGCACCACCGACGAAGACCACTACGCCGCCTCGCAGGCCATCTGGCGCAAGCTCGAAGAAGCCGGCGACATCTACCTCGACACCTACGCGGGCTGGTACTCCGTGCGCGACGAGGCCTTCTACACCGAGGACGAGACCGAGGTCGTCGACGGCGTGCGCCTGTCCAAGGAGACCCGCACCGAGGTGACCTGGACGGAAGAGGAGTCCTACTTCTTCCGCCTCTCGAAGTACCAGGACAAGCTGCTCGACCTGTACAAGACCCACCCCGAGTTCATCGGCCCTGACTCCCGCCGCAACGAGATCGCCTCCTTCGTCGCTTCCGGGCTCAAGGACCTCTCGGTCTCCCGCACCACCTTCGACTGGGGTGTACCGGTGCCCGGCAACGACAAGCACGTGATGTACGTGTGGATCGACGCCCTGACGAACTACCTCACCGCCGCCGGCTACCCCGATGACCAGGAGCGCCTGTCCAAGTGGTGGCCCGCCGACGTCCACATCATCGGCAAGGACATCATCCGCTTCCACAGCGTCTACTGGCCAGCATTCCTCATGAGCGCCGGCATCGAGCTGCCCAAGCGCGTCCACGCCCACGGCTTCCTCTTCAACGCCGGCGAGAAGATGTCGAAGTCCGTCGGCAACGTCGTCGACCCCCTCGACCTCGTCGACGCCTTCGGCCTGGACACCTTGCGCTTCTTCCTCTTCCGTGAGTTCTCCTACGGCCACGACGGCTCGTACACGAAGGACTCGATCATCACCCGCAAGAACTCGGACCTCGCCAACGAATACGGCAATCTCGCCCAGCGTTCGCTGTCGATGATCCAGAAGAACTGCGACGCCCAGGTTCCGCAGCCGGGTGAGCTCACTGAGGCGGACGAGAAGCTCCTCGCCCTCGCCCGAGCCGTACCCGACACCGCTCGGCGCCACGTCGACACACAGGCTCTCCACCTCTACGTCGAGGCCTGCTGGAAGGTGCTCTCGGAGGCCAACCGCTACTTCTCCGCGCAGGAGCCGTGGAAGCTGAAGAAGACCGATCCCGATCGCATGGCCACCGTGCTGTGGGTGACGATCGAGGTCGTGCGCATCATCTCCATCCTCATCCAGCCGGTCATGCCCGAATCCGCAGGCAAGATCCTCGACCTCCTCGGCGTTCCCGCCGGCGTCGGTGAGGCTGGGGCGAAGGTCCTGCCGACCGCTGTCGACTCCGGGTCCGGCGCCGAGGCGATGGGATCCGTATCCGCGAGTGCGGCCATCGGCGTCGCCGCCGGTGCCGCCTACGCTTCGGCCGCCCTGGCGCCCAATGTCGCCGAGGCCGCTGCCGGTGGCATCGCCGCCGCCGAGGCCGACCCCCGATCGTTCGCGGCCGTCGAGTTCCCGCTCGAGCCGGGCACACCCCTGCCGAAGCCCGAACCCGTGTTCCCGAAGTTCGTGGAGGAGACCGAATAATGGCCTCGCGCGCCGCCGGAACCTATCCACCGGTGCCCGAACCGCTGACTCACCCCATCGTCGACACCCACACCCACCTCGACATCTGCACGGGTGTGCGGCTGCCGCTCGGCACCGGCGAACCCGCACCCGAGGTGACCCCGGACGCGGACGAAGAGTTCCCTTCGCTGGATTTCTTCCATGACACCGCCGCCGAGGCGGGGGTCCGTCGCATCGTTCAAATCGGCTGCGACCTTCCGGCAGCCCGATGGACGGCCGCGCTCGTGGCTTCCCAATATTCAGGCACCCCCGCCGAGGCGGCCGACCCCCGCACCGTGCCGACTCCTCCTTCCGGAGGGCGGACGTGGATGATCGGCGGAGCGGCCCTGCACCCGAACGAAGCTCCGCGACTGGCCGAGCGCGGCCTGCTCGACGACGCGCTGACCGAGATCGAATCGCTCGTGAGTGCGCACGATCGTATGCGTGTGGTGGGGGAGACCGGTCTCGACTACTTCCGCACGGCAGAGGAGGGCGTTGCCGAACAGCAGCGCTCCTTCCGCGCCCATATCGAGATCGCCAAGCGCACCGGACGCGCCCTGCAGATCCACGATCGGGAGGCGCACGCGGATGTGCTGCGCATCCTCAAGGAGGAAGGCGCTCCCGAGGTCACGATCTTCCACTGCTACTCCGGTGATGAAGCGATGGCCCGCGAATGCGCGGCCGAAGGCTATTTCATGTCCTTCGCCGGCAACCTCACGTTCAAGAACGCCGACGAGCTGCGGCGGGCCGCGGCGGCCGCTCCGCTGGAGCTGCTGCTGACGGAGACCGACGCACCCTTCCTCACACCGCACCCGCATCGCGGGAAGCCGGGAGGTCCCTTCCTCACCGCGATCACGGCGCGGAAACTCGCCGAAGTGCGCGGGATGAGCGAAGAGGACCTGTGCGCGGCCGTGTGGACCAACGCGGAGCGAGCCCTCGGCAGCTGGGACTGACGTTCCAACCGACGGCAGGCTGGAACCGACACTGGACCGGACCACGCCTGACGGTCAGTGAGCGAGGCTACGGGACGTGGGGCCGCCTCGGCGGGGAAATATCACGATCGGGAATGCCCCGGAAACACGGGGAACTCCAGGTCAGGAGGGCCCTCAGGAAACTCACACCGTTACATTTCCGTGATATTTTGCGAACCGTGTAACGAATCGGTTACAGTGATCAGGTCGATAAACTCTGCTCAGGGATATATTTGTGATTGATTTTCTGAAGAACCGCAAGGTTCAGATCGCTGCACAGGCGGTCGTGATCACCGGACTCGTCGGTGGCACGGGCGCAGTCGTGACCATGAACAAGCCCGTGACCTTGGAGGTCAACGGACAGGCCGAAGAGATCCGAACCTTCGGTGGAACAGTCGGGGACATCCTCGACAGCCATGAAATCGATGTCGATAAGCGCGACCAGGTCAAGCCCGGAGTGGGCACCAAGGTCGACCGTGACATGACGATCACCGTCAACACGGCGAAGAAGGTTGCGCTGTCCGTCGATGGCAAGAAGACGAACGAATGGACCAACGCGAACACTGTGGGTCAGGCTCTGGCCGACCTCGGGGTGGACGCGAAAGGTGCCGACCTCAACGCGAAAGCCGGCCAGCGCCTGAAGGACAAGGGCAATGACATCGAGGTGACCACGTCGAAGGACCTCACCGTCGTCGCCGATGGCAAGGACCACAAGGTCTCTGCCGCCGTGGGCACCGCGAAGGAAGCGCTCAAGGACACGGGAGTCAAGCTCGACAAGGACGACTTCCTCTCCGTGCCGATGTCCGCCGAGGTCTCAGACGGCCAGGTGCTGACCGTCAACCGTGTGAAGAACGACACCGTCAATGACAAGCAGGCCATCAAGGCCAAGGTCGAGACCAAGAAGTCCGATTCCCTCTATGAGGGCGAGACCAAGGTCGAGACCGAAGGCAAGGACGGCGAGAAGCAGGTCACCTACAAGGTCAAGACGATCAACGGCGAAGAGGTCAAGAAGGAGAAGAAGGACGAGAAGGTCCTCTCCGAACCCAAGACCAAGGTCGTCATCCAGGGCACCAAGAAGAAGGAAGAACCGGCCGACACCGGCGGTTCCGACTCGGGTGATTCCGGCGATTCCGGCGATTCCGGTTCGGGCGACTCCGGTGACTCGAGCACCGGCGGCGGCTCCGGCGGTGGCGGCTCGATGAGCACGGCAGAGATCAAGGCCATGCTCGGTGGGCCCGGCACCAAGTGGTACTCGGTCGTCGAGTGCGAGTCGAACTTCGACCCCAAGGCGTCGAACGGCACTCACTTCGGCCTCTTCCAGTTCCTGCCTTCGACCTGGGAAGCCATGGGCGGCAGCGGCAATCCGTCGGATGCCAGCCCGCAGGAGCAGTTCCAGCGTGCCAAGAAGCTCCAGGCCGAAGCCGGCTGGGGACAGTGGGCCTGCGCCTGATCTGAGATCAGGTTCGCAGTAGCCGACTGAGCGCCTGTATAAGCCATGAACTCTGGCCGCCATTGACAACAGATATCGACAACTGAGCTGAGGCGGTCAGCACGGAGCGTGGGCCCCGAGGAGAGATCCTCGGGGCCCACGCTTTTCGGCACCGGCACCACACCCGCAGAGCACCCAATCTGAACTTTCGCCCAGAGCATGACGAATTGTTGGCACTCGAGTTGACCGAGTGCTAAGAGCGTTCTAGAGTCAGAATTAGCACTAGCACTCATTGAGTGCCAGTTTTATGAGACGGTCGAATCGCTCGGCACCCGCGACGACGAGAGGTTCATGGCATAAGCCGCCGTCTGACTCGATGAAATAGAACCCAGCGAAGGGAGAGGGCCCGATATGTCGGTCTCCATCAAGCCACTCGAAGATCGGATTGTCATCCGTCAGGTCGAAGCAGAACAGACTACCGCCAGTGGTCTGGTCATTCCCGAAACCGCCAAGGAAAAGCCTCAGGAAGGCGAAGTTGTCGCAGTGGGCCCGGGCCGCGTTGCTGACAACGGAAACCGCGTGCCGGTCGACGTCGCCGTCGGCGACAAGGTCATCTACTCCAAGTACGGAGGCACCGAAGTCAAGTACGCAGGCGAAGAGTTCCTCGTGCTCTCGGCTCGCGACGTGCTCGCCGTCATCGGCTGAATCCCCTGAACAACTACTTCACTGACAGGAGGACGAATGCCTAAATCATTGGAATTCAACGACGAAGCCCGTCGTGCACTCGAAAAGGGCGTCAACACCCTGGCCGACACCGTCAAGGTGACGCTGGGACCCAAGGGCCGCAACGTCGTGCTCGACAAGAAGTGGGGCGCTCCCACCATCACGAACGATGGTGTGACCATCGCTCGTGAGGTCGAGGTCGACGATCCCTACGAGAACCTCGGCGCACAGCTGGCCAAGGAAGTCGCCACCAAGACCAACGACATCGCCGGTGACGGAACCACCACCGCGACCGTTCTCGCTCAGGCCTTCGTCAACGAAGGACTGCGCAACGTTGCCGCTGGTGCCGCACCCGGACAGCTCAAGCGCGGCATCGAGACCGCCGTCGAGGCCGTTTCGCAGCAGCTGGGCACGATCGCCCGCGAAGTCGCCGACTCCTCGGAGATCGCACACGTCGCCGGTCTGTCGGCTCAGTCGCCTGAGATCGGCAAGCTCATCGCCGATGCCTTCGACAAGGTGGGCAAGGACGGCGTCATCACGATCGACGAGTCGCAGGCCGCGTCCGTCGAACTCGAGATCACCGAAGGAATGCAGTTCGACAAGGGCTTCCTGTCGCCGCACTTCGTGACCGACGCCGATCGTCAGGAGGCTGTGCTCTCCGACGCTCTCATCCTCATCAACCAGGGCAAGATCTCCAACATCCAGGAGCTCCTGCCCGTCCTCGAGAAGGTGCAGCAGGCCGGCAAGCCGCTGTTCATCATCGCCGAGGACATCGAGGGTGAAGCTCTGTCGACCCTGGTCGTCAACAAGCTGCGCGGAATCATCAACGTCGCCGCCGTCAAGGCTCCCGGCTTCGGCGACCGTCGCAAGGCCATCCTCGAGGATCTCGCCGTCCTCACCGGTGGCCAGGTCGTCACTCCGGACATGGGCATGAAGCTCGACCAGGTCACCCTGGAGGAGCTCGGCAACGCCCGCACCATCACCGTCACCAAGGACAACACCACCATCATCGATGGTGCCGGTGCCGACGATGCTGTTGCCGGTCGTGTCGCTCAGATCCGCGCCGAGGTCGAGAACACCGATTCCGACTGGGACCGTGAGAAGCTGCAGGAGCGCTTGGCCAAGCTCTCCGGCGGTGTCGCCGTCATCAAGGTCGGCGCCGCCACCGAGGTGGAGCTCAAGGAGCGCAAGCACCGCGTCGAAGACGCTGTGTCCGCTACTCGTGCCGCCATCGAAGAGGGCGTCGTCGCCGGCGGCGGATCGGCTCTGATCCACGCTGCGAAGGTCCTCGACGGCAACGACCTCGGACTGTCCGGTGACGCACTCACCGGTGCCGAGATCGTCAAGCGCGGAGTCGTCCAGCCGCTGCGCTGGATCGCCGCCAACGCGGGCCAGGACGGCTACGTCGTCGTCGCCAAGGTCCAGGACCTCGAGTCCGGCCAGGGCTACAACGCCGCCATTGACGAGTACGGCGACCTCATCGGCGCCGGAATCATCGACCCCGTCAAGGTCACCCGTTCGGCACTGCGCAACGCCGCTTCGATCGCCGCCCTGGTTCTCACCACCGAGACCCTGGTCGTCGAGAAGAAGGAAGAGGAAGACGAGGCCTGAGCGACCCGCTCGGACGTCAGTCACCTCTGACTGCGACAGTGGCCCGGAACATCACGTTCCGGGCCACTGCTGTATTCACCCTCGCCTGGCAGTCAGTGAGGCGGCACAGCGTCGCCACGGGGTGTCGTCGACGCAGGTGACTGCCCAGTTGGGTACACCCCACTCTGAAATGCACAGCGAAGAACCTGGTCATTCCGGAGAGGGGTGTGCCAAAGAGCCTGCTTCGTCTGAGGATGTGCCATGGCCGTGAGCACTCTCGAGCTGGCTGCGCAGGCGGGCGAGGTCGCCGCGGACCATGTCTGCGTCGCGGTCGAACTCGGCATCATCGACACCCGGCAGACGATAGAGGGTGAAGACCACCTCGGCGCCGGTGCCGTTGGCGAGCACCCGCAGGGGATTGTGCACGATCGTGCCGTCGGGGAAGATCACGTCGTGATCGAGGATGCCCAGCTCCGTGTACGGGCCGAAGCGGACCTCGACCTCACCCATCGGGGAGTCCGTGATCCAACGGCCGGCCGCCTCGCGGATTCCGTTGCTCAGCCCCGCGGCCCAGGCCGGAAGGTTCGCGGGATTGCCGGCGAAGGCGGCCACCTCGGCGGGGGAGGCGTCGATGGACGTCGAGAGGTGGAGCGCGTCATAGGTCATCTCCCCAGTGGATCACAACCGGGCGAAAGCGGCCAGAGCACCCGCCGCACACAGCTGGCTCTCACCTACTGGCCAGTCGCTTTTCATGTTTCTGAGCGCGGATTCTCGTTAGTCTGGAAATGACAGCTTGCACCGACGCATGAGGGACTCTATGACCACCGGCCCAACGATGCCCATCGCCCGTCTTCGCGACGTTTCGAAGGTCTTCGATCCGAAAGGGGCCGCGGTCACGGCTCTCAGCGGAGTCAGTCTCGACATCGCACCGGCCAAGCTGACAGCGGTGATGGGCCCCTCGGGTTCGGGGAAGTCGACACTCATGCACGTCCTCGCCGGACTCGACCGGCCCACCTCAGGCACGGTCCACCTCGGCGAAGAGGAGATCACGAAGCTTCGCGACGACGATCTCACCGCACTGCGCCGTCGCCGGATCGGATTCGTCTTCCAGGCGTTCAACCTCGTCCCCACGCTCACCGTCAAAGAGAACATCCGCCTGCCCCTCGAGCTCGACGACCGTCGGCCCAATGCCGACGAACGTGCCTGGATCACCACGGTCGTCCACCGCCTGGGGTTGGAAGACCGACTGAAACACCGCCCCAACGAACTCTCCGGCGGCCAGCAGCAGCGCACCGCCATCGCCCGAGCCCTCGCGACCCGCCCCGACATCCTCTTCGCCGACGAACCGACCGGCAACCTCGATGCGAAGTCCGGCCGGGAGGTCATGGCGATCATGGTCGAGGCCGTCCGCGACTTCGGCCAATCGATCGTGCTCGTCACCCACGACCCGATCGTCGCCGCCCACGCCGACCGCGTCGTATTCATCGCCGACGGCACCCCGGTGACGGAACTGAACGACGCCATCAGCGCCGAGGCGATCGCCGCGACTATGCTCGACATCGACGAACGCGCCGAAACCGCGGCGAGCCGATGAACCCGCTGCGCGAAATCAGGACCAACCCGCGGCAGTTCTTCCCCAGCGTCCTCGTCGTCTTCATCGCCGCACTCTTCGGCACCGCGATCATGCAGGGAATCGCGATCCTGACGGCGTGGCTGTCGTCGGAGAAGATGATCGCCGAATCCGAGACCGCACAGAACCTGCTGTCGATGGTCGGCTTCACCTTCTTCCTCATCGCCCTCTTCGTCTCCGCGATCGTCATCGCGAACACGTTCTCGATCATCATCGCCGGGCGCAGCCGCCAGCTGGCTCTGCTGCGCCTCATCGGGGCGTCGTCGAAACGGCTGCGCAGGGTCGCCTCGGTGGAGGGCCTGATCATCTCCGTCCCCGCCGCGGTGCTCGCCTTCGCGGCGTCGACCGGACTGGCGCGTGTGGCACAGAACTACCTCGGCAACGCCATCACCGAGGAGGTCGCCCTCCTCACCCCGACCATGGCCGTTCCCGCGCTCGCCACCATCATCGTGACCTGGCTGTCGGCGTACCTGGGTGCGCGCCGTATCACGGGGATCTCCCCGATCGAGGCGACCTCGCAGACGGTGGAGGCCCGCCCGGAGGATGCCCGCGCGTCGCTCGGCGGCCTCACCGCCTCGCTTATTCTGCTGTCCATGGGGCTGACGTTCCTCGTCAACGCCGTGATCGGGGCCGCCGATCATCGGATCAGCCTGATCAGCGTGGTGCTCACCGCACTGGGGTCGAGTCTGACCTTCCTCGGCGTCATCATCGGTCACCCGTGGATCCTGCCGCCGCTGCAGGCGGCGATCGGCTGGCTGTGCGGGCGCACCGCGGTGTCCCGCTTGGCCGCCTCGACGATCGCCCGCCACCCCACCCGCAACGCACGCACGGTCATCGGTCTCGTCATCGGCATCACGCTCATCGTCATGTTCGCCACCGCCATGACCACATTCCGCGATCAGCTTCTGCGGTATGCGCGCTCCCTCGGAGAGGAAGGTTGGGGCGGCCTCGAGGACGCGCTGGCCACCGTCATCGACAAGTCGATGCTGTTCGCGCTGACCCTCATCCTCTTCTCCGTGATCATCGCCGTCATCGGCGTCGCGAACACGCTCATGCTCTCCGTGCGCCAGCGCACTCAGGAGATCGGGCTGCTCATGGCGCTCGGCCAGACCCCGAAGCGTGTGCGCCGCATGATCACAGCCGAAGGCCTGCAGCTGAGCCTGACCGCCTGCGTCGTCGCCGTGCCGCTGGGCATCGGCTTCGGCTGGGTCGGAGCGCTGACGCTGCTCTCACCCCTGCTCGGCCTCTTCGCGCCGAGCGTGCCCTGGGCGGTCGTCATCGCAGTCGTCGCCGGCACCCTCATCGCCGTGTTCGTCGCCAGCCGCGAACCCGCTCGCGCGGCCACATCGATCACCCCCGTCGAAGCCCTCGAAACCGTGTGAGGTGCGGGACCGGAGGACGGCCCTCGCCGAGGCGGGACCGGAGGAGTGCCGCTCAGCCGGCAGCCACCTCGCTGCGCAGCTTGTGCTTGAGCAGCTTGCCTGAGGGGTTGCGCGGCAGCTCATCGACGGTGAGTACTTCGCGCGGCAGCTTATAGCGGGCGAGCTTGTCGGCCAGGTGGTCACGCAGCTCTTCGACGTCGAAATCCTCCCCATCGGTGGTCGTGATGAAGGCGACGACCTGCTCGCCCCACTGCGGATCCGGCTTCGCCACGACCGCGACATCGGCGACCCGTTCGTGGGTGATGATAGCCTCCTCGACCTCGAGCGAGAACACGTTCTCCCCGCCGACGATGATGACGTCCTTCGAGCGGTCGACGATATAGAGGTATCCGTCCTCGTCGAGTCGGGCGAGATCGCCGGTCTTGTACCACTCGCCCTCGAAGGCCGCCTCGGTGGCTTGGGGATTGCCGAGGTATTCGCGCATCCTGGTGTCACCGGCAAACCAGATCTCGCCGGTCTCACCGGGACCTGCCTCGGCGCCGTCGGCTGTGACCACGCGCATGGCGTTGCCGACCATGGCGTGTCGGCCGACGGATCCGGCCTTGCGCAACTGATCCTCGGGCCCGAGCAGGCACCCGGTCGGACCCATCTCGGACATGCCGAAGAGGTTGTAGAACTGATTCGTCCCGTAGGCGTCGATGAGCATGGTGGCCGTCGAGCGGTCGATCGGGGCACCCCCGTAGTTCCAGCGGCGGATGGACGAGAAGTCGAAATCGGAGAAGTCGAGGCCGAGCTTCTTTGCGGTCATGATCGGTGCGACATACGCGACGGTGGGTCCGAAGAACGTCGTGATCTGCTCCGCGGCGATGATCTGCATCGAGTCCACCGGGTGATACGTCCGCTGGAGGACGACGGTGCCACCCATCTGGATGGTGGGGATGAGTGCAATGTTCAGCGGCGCCGAATGCCAGATCGGCATGCAGATGAGGTACCGGTCGTCGTCGCGGTAACCCATGTTGAGGTTGATGAGGGTGCCGACTTGGAAGATATTGCGGTGCGTGTGCACGCAGCCCTTCGGTGAGCTCGTCGTGCCGGAGGTGTAGAGGATCTGCGCGACCTGTTCATCGGTGAAGTCCCCAGGGTCGGCCTCGGCTGCGGCATCGAGCTGGACATCGAAGCTGCCCGGGGCGCTGGGTTCTGTCTCCAGCCAGGTGATGTCCGGTGCCCCGGACCGCGCGACTTCGGCGAGCTCGGTGCTGACGATGCCGAGCTTCGCTCCCGAATGCTCGATCGTGTACTTGACCTCTGGGGCTTGGAACTTGTGGTTGACCGGTACGACGGTCGCGCCGAGGTACCACGCGCCGAAAGCTGCGAAGACGAACCCCGGGACATTCACCGTCATGATGCCCACGGCGTCGCCGGGCCGGATTCCGTTGTCGCTGAGCACCTGCGCCGCCTTGAGCGCCCGGTGCCGCAGCTCGGCGTAGGTGAAGCGCTGATCCTCATAGACCACGGCTTCCTTGTCCGGGTTCCGCAGGACGGTGGTGTCGAGCATGGTTCCGAGCTTCATTGCTTCTCCTTGTGACGAGTGTCATACTGAGAACAATTGAACCACGATTCATTTCTTTGCGGAAGCGACGTCACCACAGTGATGAAACGTGGAAGAAGCCGATGATCTCCGGGACCGTCCGTCGCTGGTGTTTCTTCGGTGGTCATCTGCTGGTGACAGACCTTCTGACGATCCGAGGTGAGGATGGCGTATCGCGCAACCCAGCGTACTCGGGCCAATGCCGAGGCGCGTCGGGCCGGCATCGAACGCGCCGCTCGACATGTCATCGCCCGCGGAGGATTCGCCTCGGCGAGTGTGGCCGCGGTCGCCGTCGAGGCCGATTGCAGTGCCGGGTCGATCTACACGTACTTCAGCAGCCGAGACGAGCTGCTGCGGCTGGTCTTCGCGCAAGCGGCCGGCCACGAGCTGGAGGTCATCGCCGGTACCGTCGCCGAGGCGGCCACTGCCTCGCAGATCGCCGAATCGACTGTCGAGGTCTTCGTCCGCCGCGCCGCGGCCGGCCGCAGGCTCGCCCACGCGCTGCTGCTCGAAGAGGTTCCCGAGCCGGTGCAGAGCGAACGGCTGCGGCTGCGCCGCGGATATGTCGCCGCCATCGGGGCAGCCCTGGACCGGGTGGGCGGCACGCAGATCCCCACCGAGGTGATCGCCCGTTCGATCATCGGAAGCGTCGGAGAGAACCTCGTCGACATCCTCGACCCGGCCGCTCCGAATCCGAGCCCTACGGAGATCGAGACTCTCATCAGGGCACTGACCACGTTCACCCGATCCGCTTTAGGAGAACCATGACCACCACGCCCGACACCACCGCGAACTCCGCAGTCACACGCTCCGCAGAACCCGCGTCGGAACCCTCCATCCCACGGACTACGCATACGGTGTTCAACCAAGCGCCGCCTCGGCGAGATATCAACGAATTCACGCTGAATACGGCCCTGAAAGGCGCGCTCGCCCACTATGCGCCGGGTGCCTCGCACGATGAGCTCGAACGCATCGGGGCGCTCGTCGGCAGCGCCGATTTCATCAACGACGCACGCTTGGTCAACGTCCACGGGCCGGTGCTGCGGACCCACGACGACTGGGGCAATCGCGTCGACGAGATCGAATTCCACCCGGCTTACCACCGGATCATCGGTGATGCACTCAACGCGGAAGCGCACTCGTACGCCTGGACTCATCCCGGGCCGGGAGCCAACGTCGAGCGTGCCGTGCGGTTCATGCTCTTCTCCCAGATCGAACCCGGCCATGCCTGCCCGGTATCGATGACGCATGCGGTCGTGCCGTCCCTGCGCGTCGACTCCGCTCTCGCCGATTTCTGGGTGCCGCGTGCCACCGCGGCCGGCTACGATCCGCAGAGGGTCGACCCGGCGACGAAGTCCGCAGTGACGTTCGGTATGGCCATGACGGAGAAACAGGGCGGATCGGACATCCGCGCGAATACCACCACTGCGGTCCCGTCCGGCGGCCACTACCTCATCACCGGACATAAGTGGTTCTGTTCGGCTCCGCAGTCGGACGCATTCCTCGTCATCGCCCAACTCGATGAGGGGCCGAGCTGCTTCGTCGTGCCCCGTGTGCTGCCCGGCGGTGGCCTCAACTCGGTGCGCATCCAGCGGCTCAAGGACAAGTTGGGGAACAGATCCAACGCCTCCTCTGAAGTCGAGTTCGACGCCACCGAGGGGTGGCTGCTCGGGCAGGCGGGCAAAGGAGTGCGCACGATCATCGAAATGGTGGCTCAGACTCGACTCGACTGCGTCCTCGGTTCGACGGCGGGGATGCGCCAGTGCGTCGCTGAGGCGGTCTGGCACGCCCGTGGGCGCGCGGCCTTCGGCGCCAAGCTCATCGACCAGCCGCTCATGCGCGCCGTCATCGCCGACCTCCAACTGGAGGCGGAGGCAGCCACCCTCACGGCGCTGCACCTGGCTGCGGCCTATGATGACGACAGCGCCGAGGCGGCCGACTTCCGCCGCCTGGCGACGGCCGTCGGCAAGTACTGGATCTGCAAACGCGGCCCCGAACATGCCTACGAGGCGCTCGAATGCCTCGGCGGCAACGGCTACACAGAGTCCTTCCCGTTGGCTCGCCGCTACCGGGAGCAGCCGGTGATGGCGGTGTGGGAAGGCTCCGGCAACGTCATCGTCCTCGACGTGCTGCGCGCCTTGGCTCGCGAGCCGCGGAGTGCGAAGACGTTCCTCGGCTTCCTCGAGACCGGTTTGGGCAAGCACGCTGATTTCGACGCGGCTTACGAGTCGCTGGCCCGGTCATTGCAGGAGGCGGCGCAGGATCTGGGCTCCGGGGATGCGGCGGCACAGGCGGCGCTGCAGGCCAGAGGCCGAGTTCTCGTGGAGAAGATGGCGCTGCTCATGCAGGCGGCGATCCTCTTCGAATCCGCCCCGGACGAGGTGGCGGCCAGCTTTGCCGCGGCCCGACTCGGTGCCGACCGGGGCCGCGAATACGGCGCCCTGCCCGACGGAGTCGACATCGACTTCCTCATCAACCGGGCGTGATCGGCAACGCCGCGGCGAAGCGCATTGACCGTAGCGCATTCGTTCCAGGTTTCGGTATAGGTTGCTCTGAATTTCACAGCGAGGAAGGTGGGCATTTCAGAGAGGACGATACCAATGTCAGCCTGCCGGCGGCTGGGGCGGGATGGGAAGCGGGGCAGTCCTCGGAATACCTGTGGCTTCAGCCGCGGCGGTGGGCGGAGACGCACCGGCGGCGGTCGATGCGCATGACCCGGCCGCGGTTGCGCAGGCGACGCTGAACGCAGTCCGGCCGACTGTCGAAGTCCGGTCGCGGGATACGGGTGACCACGGCCGGTCTGTGCTCGAGACCGAATGGGTCGGCCTCCCACTCCGGGGTGCGGCGCGCCCCGAACTCGGACGTTTCGATGAACGCCCGGAACTCCTCGACAAGCCGTTCCTGCATGTCATAGAGGCTCTCATCATTCCCAGGGAAATCGAGGAGGACTTCTATGGCCTCCCCGGCGACGACGATCCGCGCGAGAAGTCGACGCTCATCCTCGGTATCGCGAAGCATCGCTATGCTGTCCCACTCGTAGTTGGCGAACATTCCGAGAACGATCGGAGTGACGACCTTCTCGCAGAGCACATCCTGCGTAAGTTCGATGCGGTCCATGTGTCCCACCATAGGTCCTCGTCGGTCGGGAATTCGAAGGCGTCTCGGAGTTTTGCGGAAACCGCTGCCGATCTGCGGTATCCGGCAGACGTCGTGCGGTTCGGCACCGGTGCATCGCGCCCGCGACGACTGCATCGCGCCAGCGACGGCGGTTCCAAACCCTGCCTCCGGAATTGCGGGATCGGCTGCACGGCTGTGGGAACCTGCCGCATAGACTGGTCGAATGCCCCGCAGTCCGCTCCCGCCCCGAGAGGGAATCTCGGCGACCGCGCTGCGTGCACCCGGTGGCAAGGCCACCCATGCGAAGAACCACCTGCCCGTTCCCGCCTCGATCGGGGAGTGGCTCGAATCCGAATTCCCCGAGGCGGCCCCCGAGTCCCGTCGTGCGCTGTTGACTGATGGGGATATGCGCGACGAGGCGGGGCACCCGGTGGCCTGGGACGATCCGGTCATTCCCGGCGGGTTCTACTTCTTCCACCGCCCGGTCCCACCCGAAGTGCGGATCCCCTTCGAGGTCGGCATCGTGTTCGAGGATGACGACCTCCTCGTCGTCGACAAACCCCATTTCCTCGCCAGCACCCCGAACGGACGATTCGTCCGAGAATGCGTCGTCACTCGTCTGCGCGTCCATCTCGGCCAGCCCGATCTCGTTGCCATCCACCGACTCGACCGGATCACTGCCGGCCTGCTGGTCCTGTCGAAACGGCCCGAGACGCGCGGCCGCTACCAACGGCTGTTCCAAGACCGCCGAGTCAGCAAGACCTACCGTGCGCTGGCTCCGGTGCCGCCGCCGGAGCTCGCTTTCCCGCTCGTTCGGGAATCGCGCTTGGTCAAGCCCGTCGGCGGCCGTCAGGTCCTCGAAGTCGAAGGGGAACCGAACGCGATCAGTCGGATCCGCCTGTTCCGGACCATCGACCCACCGCACGCCGAGCCGCTGCGCGGTGACACCGATACTGCGGGATCGCCTCGGAGCGCCCCGTACGAACGGGCGGGGGACGGAAACGGAGCATCGCCTCGGCGAGGGGCTGCCGAGTACGAACTGCAGCCGGTCACGGGAAAGACCCACCAGCTGCGGGTGCACATGAACGCGCTCGGTCTGCCCATCCTCGGTGATCCGGTCTATCCGGTCGACCTCGCCCCGGACCCCTACGACTTCACGTCACCGCTGCAGCTGTTGGCCGCGGAGATCGCCTTCGACGATCCGCTGACGGGTCTGAGCCGACGATTCGAGACCGGACTCGAACTCGATCCGACCGCGGTCGACTCCGATCCGGGCGAAACCCGGTAGCCTGGTGTTATGAGTCCACACGCCCCCGGATGCACTTCAGAGGCCATCGTCGCCCTTGTCCGCGCCCGCATCACCGACGGCGAGTACCCGGCCGGAAGTCCGGTTCGCGATGGTGCCCTGGCCAAGGAGTTCAACGTTTCGCGCAACACCGCCCGCGAATCGCTGAGCCTGCTGCGCCACGCCGGGCTGCTCACTCAGGAACCCAACCGGGGCTTCTTCGTCTCCACCTTCGGCATCGACGAGCTCAAGGACCTCTACCGTGCCCGCCGGGTCTTCGAGATCCGCGCCGTCCAGGAATCGCAGGACGCCACCGACGAGGCGATGGCCGCCGTCGAAGCCTCCGTGGTCCGGGCCGAAACCGCACCGAAGAACGAAACCTGGGCCGACGCTCAGGAACACTCGGTATCGTTCCACCGGGCGATCGTCGGACTCCTCGGCTCACCGCTGCTCGACGAGTTCTACCTCAACCTCATGGCGCGGCTGTCGACGACATTCTCGCGCTCGCCCGAACCAGGCAAATACCACTCGCACTGGGCGAATCCGCACCGAGACATCCTCGAGAAGATGAAATCCGGCGATCGGCAGGGAGCCGAAGGACTGCTGCGCATCCACCTCGACGACTCCGAAGCCTCGACGCTCGACCTCGCACGGTCAGTGGGGGAGGGGCGCTAGAGGCGAATCCGACAGCCATTCCTGTGTAGTCAGTCTCACAGTGCCCGGTGCTTGAACCCATAGCGGTCGACTCTCTCGCTCCGATAGCATTGAGCCACCGTATCTTCGCGTCGAAAGGCTGTCTTCATGGGAAACCCTGAGCAGGAATCACAGACCGCAAACGATCCGTTCTCGCTGACGGGACTCACGTATGACGATGTCCTCCTCCTGCCAGGCGACACCGATGTCATCCCTTCCGAAGCCTCCACCGCCTCCCGGCTGACAAAGGAGATCGAGCTCAACATTCCGCTCGTCTCCGCGGCGATGGACACCGTGACCGAATCCCGGATGGCGATCGCCATGGCCCGCATCGGCGGCCTGGGCATCATCCACCGCAACCTCTCCGCCGAGGACCAGGCGAACCAGGTCGACTACGTCAAGCGCTCCGAATCGGGCATGATCAACGACCCGCTGACGATCACTCCGGACAAGACTCTGGAAGAACTCGACGAGATCTGCGGCAAGTACCGCATCTCCGGACTGCCCGTCGTCGATGAGAACAATGTGCTCGTCGGCATCGTGACCAATCGCGACCTGCGCTTCGTCACCCGCAGCGAATTCCCCACACGCACCGTTGCCGAGACGATGACGAAGATGCCGCTGGTCACCGCGCCCGTCGGCGTGGCTGCTGAGAAGGCGTTCGAGCTGCTCGCCGAACACAAGGTCGAGAAGCTGCCCCTCGTCGATGACAACAACGTCATCCAGGGCCTCATCACCGTCAAGGACTTCGTCAAGACCGAGGAATACCCGTTGGCCACCAAGGACGACGAAGGTCGCCTGCGCGTCGGTGCCGCCGTCGGATTCTACGGAGACGCCTACGAACGTGCAGGAATGCTCGCCGAGGCGGGAGCCGACGTCCTCGTCGTCGACACCGCCAACGGCCACGCCCGCGGAGTCACCGACATGATCAAGAAGATCAAGTCCGACCCGGCGTTCTCCGCCGTGCAGATCATCGGCGGAAACGTCGCCACGAAGGAAGGCGCGCAGGCGCTCGTCGAGGCCGGAGTCGACGCCGTCAAGGTCGGCGTGGGACCCGGATCGATCTGCACCACCCGCGTCGTCGCCGGTGTCGGCGTCCCGCAGGTCACCGCCGTCCACCTTGCGGCTCAGGCCGCTCAGGCCGCCGGGGTGCCGGTCATCGCAGATGGCGGACTCCAGTACTCCGGTGACATCGGCAAGGCTCTGGTCGCCGGTGCCGACACCGTCATGCTCGGCTCCCTGCTGGCCGGCTGCAACGAGTCTCCGGGCGAACTCATCTTCGTCAACGGCAAGCAGTACAAGGCCTACCGCGGCATGGGTTCGCTGGGCGCGATGGCCCCGCGCAAGGGCAAGTCGTATTCGAAGGACCGTTACTTCCAGGCCGATATCGCCACCGACACCGACCTCATCCCCGAGGGCATCGAAGGCCGAGTCGCCTACCGCGGTCACCTCAAGCAGGTCGCCCACCAGCTCACCGGAGGCCTGCGCCAGACGATGTTCTACGTCGGCGCACGCACCGTCGGCGAGCTCAAGGCCAAGGGCAAGTTCGTCCGCCTGACCACGGCAGGGCTGAAGGAGAGCCACCCGCACGATATCCAGATGACCGTCGAGGCCCCGAACTACGTCGTGAAGTGACGTAGGCAGGCACCTCTCTGACAGAGGGGTCTCTGGTCGATGGGAAGCCGCAGCTTCCGCGTTTGCGCGGAGGCTGCGGCTTACTTCATGAGGGGGCTGGGGAGTGGGGGTTTCTGGCG
>NZ_QYCP01000064.1 GCF_025506275.1 Brevibacterium permense | reverse complement strand
GCCCAGCAACCTCGCGCGAGGTTGCTGGGCCGCCGTCGGGTAGTAATTATTCGACTAGTTTGCCTTCTTGGCTGATTTCGCCGGTTTGCATGAGGGCCGCGACGTCTGCCGAAACCGCAGGGATCGATTCGCGGACGACTCCGGTCGACGGCGACCAGACCAAATTGACCTGCAGGTTCGGGTCCTGCTCCGGGTAGTCGCTGCGGTTGTGGCAGCCGCGGGTCTCTCGCCGCTCCAGCGCACATTCGAGCGTCGCGCGGGCCGCGAGCACCGAGGACCGCAGGTCGAAGGCATGGGAGAGATCGGCGAATCCGGCGATATCCGGGTGGATGCCGACGTCGGCCATCCGCGCCTCGATGCCCGCGAGCTTCTCCAGACCGGCAAGCAGTCCGGCCTCGTCGCGGACGACTCCGGCGTGCTCGGTCATGAGGTTGCGGACCTCGCGCTGCAGGGCTCGCACGTTCTCCGTGCCCTCAGCCTCCAGCAGCTCGGAGATCTCGGACTTCGCCTCGTCGACCGCAGCATGCGACCGCACCTGGGCCTCCAGCGAATCGGAGTACGCGACTGCCGACCGACCGACGATCCGGCCGAAGACGAGGAGCTCGATGAGCGAGTTCCCGCCCAATCGGTTTGCCCCGTGCAGACCAGACGAGGCCTCGCCGATGGCCCACAGACCTTCGACCTCGGTGCTGTGATCGACCGGGTCGACCCACACTCCGCCCATCGAGTAGTGCGCGGTCGGGGCGATCTCGATCGGCGAGGCCGTGATGTCGAGCATCTGCGTCTCCATGAGCGTCTGGAACACCCTGGGCAGCCGGTTCATGATGGTCTCGCGCGGCAGGTGGGACACGTCGAGCCAGACACCGCCGTTCTCGGTGCCGCGCCCCTCGGCGATCTCCCTATAGGCGGCGAGCGCCACTCGGTCGCGAGTCGAGAGTTCCATTCGCTGCGGGTCGTAGCGTTCCATGAACCGCTCCCCCAGTCCGTTCCGCAGGATGCCGCCCTCGCCGCGGGCGGCCTCGGAGACGAGCGTGCCAGCCGCGTTCTCGGGTTCGATGATGCCCGAGGGATGGAACTGGACGAGCTCGGCATCGCGCAGTCGGGCGCCGGCTTCGACGGCCAGGCGGAAGGAGTCACCGGTATTCTCATCCCGACGCGAGGAGGTGCGTCGCCAGATCCGGTTGTGTCCGCCGGCGGCGAGGATGACGGCGTCGGCGTAGATCCGGTAGCCGGTTCCGTCGATGACGTCGAAGCCGTAGGCGCCGAAGATGCGGCCGTCGGCGACGAGCAGCTTCGTGATGTAGACGTGGTCGAGGATCGGGATGTCTAAGGCTTCGGCGCGACGAATGAGGGTGCGCTGGATTTCCAGCCCCGTGTAGTCGCCGGCGAAAGCGGTGCGACGCCAGGTGTGGGCGCCGAAGAAGCGCTGAGAGATCCGACCGTCGTCCTCCTTCGCGAAGTCCATTCCATATCGCTCCAGGTCAGCGATGCCTTCGGCTGCTCCCTGGGTAACGATTTCGACGGTGCGGGGGTTGGCGAGGTCATAGGATTCCTTGATCGTGTCGGCCGCGTGCTGCTGCCACGTGTCGTCCGGGTCCATCGTCGCCAGGGCCGCGTTGATGCCGCCGGCGGCCAGCGAGGTGTGCGCGTCTTCCTTCGGCCGTTTGCCGACGGCAAGGACATCGGCGCCGGCTTCGGCGACCTCGATCGCGGCCCGCAGGCCCGACCCGCCGGTTCCGATGACCAGCACCGAGGTGGAGATGGAGTGTTCTTTTCGGCGGGGTCCGCCCTGTGTGGTGTTCATGGATTCCACTATGAAACCGCACAGTCCATACGTCCAATGCATTGTTTGAGTCAAGTCGATAGCGATAGACTATTGCCATGTCTGACCTGCACGGAGACCCACAATGAACCTCGAACAACTGAGAAGCTTCGCCGAGGTGGCCGCCACCGGCCATTTCACGAAAGCCGCCGCGACGCTCCACTTGGCCCAGCCCTCGCTGTCCCGACAGATCTCGACGCTGGAGAAGGAACTCGGGGCCGAGCTCTTCCACCGCACGCATGGACACATCACACTCACTGACGCTGGCCAGACCCTGCTGCCGACGGCGAAACGAATGCTCGCCGACGCCGAGGCGGTCCGCCGTGACATGGACGAGCTCGCCGGTCTGCGGCGGGGTCGCGTCCGGCTCGGCGCGACTCCGACCCTGTGCGTGAGCCTCGTGGCCGAGGCGATCAGCCGGTTCCACACGGCCCATCCCGGCGTCGAACTCGAGCTCGTCGAGAAAGGCTCCCGTGAGCTCATCGAGTCACTGGCCGGCGGCGAGCTCGACCTCGCGCTCATCACTCGAACCTTCGACCTCGCCCCGCAGATGCCGAGGCTGAGCTTGCGCGGGGTCCTCGCCGAGGATCTCGTCGTCATCGCCGCCGCCGGTTCCGATCTGCTCACCTCAGGCCGTGCGATGACCGATCGGATCACCCTCGCCGAGGTGGCCGACCGTCCCCAGGTCCTGTTCCATCACGGCTACGACCTCAGGGAGGCGACGTCGGCGGCGTTCGAGACGGCCGGCCTGACTCCCCGGGTCGTCGTCGAGGGCGTGGAGATGGATGCGGCTCTGCGGTTCGTCGAGCGCGGCCTCGGGGTCGCGATCGTCCCGGCAATGGTCCTCGTCGACCGCCCCTTGCTGGATTCGGTCCCACTGGTCGATCCGCGTCTGCCGCGCACGGTCAGCCTCGCGACGCGCGCGGACGTGCGGGCGACCAGGGCCGCCTCGGCGATGGAGTCGACGATCCTGTCCACCGCCCGCACTCTCACCGACACCGAACCCGGTCTCTCCGACTACGTGCGGGTCCTCGACTGACCGCCGAACCTCAGAACCAGGCGTCGGCGAGCAGTTTCAGCGACCGGCGCTGCACCTCTGGATCGTAGGCGTAGGTGACGGTGATGAGTTCGTCGGCGCCGGTGCGTTCGACGAATTCGGCCATCTGCGCGGTCGCGGTATCGGGTGAGCCGACGGCGCTGATGGACAGCATCGGGCTGGTTCCGCCCTGCGCATAGATCTCGGCCGGGTCGACCGGGGGCTGCAGATTGCGGCGGCGGCCGGTGCGCATGTCGTTGAACATCTGCTGCACCGAGGTGAACTGGCGGGCCGCCTCGGCGTCGGTATCGGCGACCATGACGTTGATCCCGGCCATGACGTAGGGTTCGTCGATCTGCGCGGTCGGCGCATCGGTGGTGAACGAATCGCGGTAGGTCTTGATCGCGATGTCGATCTGATCGGGCGCGAAGTGCGAGGCCAGGGAGAACGGCAGACCCAGCTGACCGGCGATCGAGGCGCCGTTCATCGTCGATCCGAGCACCCAGATGGGCACGTTCATCCCCGCCGAGACCGCGGACTTGATCGGCATGGTGTGTGCCTGCCCCGTCTCGGAGAACCAGCCCTGCATGTCATAGATGTTCTGTGCGAAGTCCTGTGGTTCGGCCGAGGATCGGGCGAGCGCCTGCGCGGTCATCCCGTCCGTGCCGGGGGCACGTCCGAGCCCTAAGTCGATGCGATCACCGTGGATGTTCGCGAGCGTTCCGTACTGTTCGGCCACCATGAGTGGGGCATGGTTGGGCAGCATGACGCCGCCGGATCCGACCCGGATCTGCTCCGTCACCGAGGCGGCCTGTGAGATGAGCAGGGCCGTGGCGCTGGCGGCCAGGCCCATCGTGTTGTGGTGCTCGGCGAACCACAGGCGCTTGTATCCCAGTTCGTCAGCGAGCTTCGCGTTCGTCATCGATTCGGCGATGCCCTCGCGAGCGGCAGCTCCTTCCCGGATGGAGACGAGATCGAGGATGTTCAACGGAACGGACAAGGCGGAGGGCTCCTTCGGTGGGCGTGCGGTGCGGTTGCGGGACGCGGTCGCAGAATTTCAGTCACTTGGGGCAACAGTCCGAGCAGACGGTTCTATTCCTGGGCAGTCGGTCCCAGTCGCCGGCAAGTGGTTCAGTTCACAGGCGACCGGCGGATAGTCTTGTGCCACCGGACTCCCCGATGAAGGAGAGATCATGAGCACCCCAGCACACTCCCGCACCGGACGGCTCCTCACCGGAGCCGCGGTGTCCCTGGCCGTCGTTCTCAGCGCTTGTTCCTCCGATTCGAACTTCGGCGGGGCCGACGGTCGGGACGGGGCGGAGTCGGGGACCGCCTCGGCGAGCAGTGGTTCAGGATCGTCCGACACCGGGTCCACATCGTCGGCACCGGGCGCGGACTCTCCCGAGGTCGTCGCCACCGGACTCGAATCTCCGTGGTCGATCGCCTTCCAGGGGCAGACGATGCTGGTCAGTGAACGCGATTCGGGTCGCATCCTCGAAGTCTCCGCAGGTGGAGACGTTCGCGAGGTCGGCCGGATCGATGATGCCTCGGCCTCGGGTGAGGCGGGCCTCCACGGTCTCGCCGTCGACGAGGACCGTCTCTATGCCTTCTTCGCCGCTGGGACGGAGAATCGGATCGTACGATTCGACCTCCTCGGCGAGGTCGGGAATCTGTCCCTGGGTGAGGAGGAGACGATCCTCGACGGGCTGCCGACCGCGAACTTCCATAACGGCGGAAGGCTGGCGTTCGGACCCGACGGGATGCTCTATGCCACGCTCGGCGACACGGGCGATCGCGACAGTGCGCAGGACGAGAAGGCGCTGTCGGGGAAGATTCTGCGCATGACGCCCGACGGCGACAAACCTGCGGACAATCCGTTCGGCGATTCGCTCGTCTTCAGCATGGGGCACCGGAATCCGCAGGGCATCGGGTGGGACGATGAGGGCACGATGTACGCCTCGGAATTCGGGCAGGACACGTGGGACGAACTCAACGTCATCGAAGCCGGCGGGAATTACGGATGGCCCGAGGTCGAGGGTATCCCCGAGGGCAACGGTGCGGGTGACGGCGGTGCAGGTGACGGGGACGGTGATTTCATCGACCCGGTGCAGCAGTGGTCCCCCGACGAAGCGAGCCCCAGCGGACTGGCCGTCACCGACGACAGCATCCTCATCGCCGAGCTGCGTGGTGAGCGCCTGCACCAGGTTCCGCTCGACGACCTGAAGTCGTCGTCAGAGCTGTGGACCGGCGAGCATGGGCGACTGCGCGATGTGATCGAAGCGCCCGACGGGTCGCTGCTCGTACTGACGAACAACACCGACGGCCGCGGAGAGCCCGGCCCGGACGACGACCGTCTCCTGCGCTTCACGCCCTGAGGTGCCGACCCGACCTCTTCACTTGCCTCTCCTCAAGGCGAAGCACACTGATCAGCCGGTGTACCTCGCCATCACTGCGCTGGCGCTTGAACGGGATCGCCACCGACCCCGCCACGATCCGACGACGCCGAGGCCCCGAACGCTCTTCGCGTTCGGGGCCTCGTGACAGTCGTGCTGTGTCGGCGTGCTCGCTCAGTTGTCCTTGGTGCCGGGCAGGCCCTGGGACTTCCGACGCATGAGCAGGACGACGATGACGATGATGGCCAGGCCGCCGACGGAGAGCAGCACGATCATCGGCGTCGACATTCCGGAATCACTGCCGGTGGACTCGCCGATCTCGCCACGATCCTCTGTGTCCTTGCCCGGTTCATCGACCACTCCGCCGCCGAGTCCAGCCTTCGTCGACTCTCCGGACGATTCCTTGACGTCGCCGCCGGCACCTTCGGCATCCTTGATCGCGAACGAGTAGTCGCCGGAGATCGGGTGACCGTCCTGCGACACCACGCGCCAGGTGACCTTGTAGTCGCCGGGTTTGAGGTCATCGGGCAGAGCGACGCTGAGTTTCTTGCCCTCAACGGTCAGCTCACCTGCGGAGACATCCTTGCCGTCGACGACGACCTTGACCTCGGAGCCGACTTCCTGGATGTCGCCGGAGAAGTTCATCTCGAGCCATTTGGGCTGCTGATCGAGTTCGGCACCGTCCTCGGGATTCGACGACACCAGCTGATCATGGGCACTGGCGGCGGGGGCGAAAGCGAACACGCTCATCGCGGCCACCAGCAGGGCGGCGAAGCCCAGCCTGAGAGCGGACCAGTTCTGTCGTGTCATGAGACGAGTCATGAGAGTTTCTCCTTCGAGGCGTACCTGCGATGTCGGTCGTGTCAGCAAGCTTGTGCCTACTAGTATCACTGAGTTTTCGCGGCCAGCGCGCGCAGACGATCCGTGATTCCCGGCACGGACACTTCAATTGTCTCAAGTGTTTCTTCGAAATCCTTGAATTCCCCGTACCAGGGATCCTCGACATCCGGCGCCGGAACACCGTCGCCCTCGACCCCGGCCACCCGCGGATCGAACTCGCGAAGCATCCGCAGCTCCGGGGCCGCCTCGGCAGGAAGGTCTGCGATCATCCGCTGCAGGGCACGATAATGGCGGGCGGTCATCGCCACCGCCAGGTCGCGTTCGGCCAACCATTCGGGGGTGATCTGCCGGGCGACGTGATCGTCGGTGCGGTAGCCGGCGGCAGCGAGCACACGCGCCTGACGTGGGTCGATGGGGTTGCCGGCCTCTTCGTCGCTGATCCCGGCGGAGTCGATGACCGCCTCGGCGCCGGTATCGGCCAGGTGATGTAAGAGCACACGTTCGGCGGTGACGGATCGGCAGATGTTGCCGGTGCACACGAAAACGACGGATGCCGGACTCATATCTCCTCCTCGGGCGGGGCGTGCGGGGCTCTGATCACGATACTGTGGGGCCATGACTTCTGAAACCTCACAGACCTCGATCAGGCCTCAGGATGACCTGTACCAGCACATCAACGGCGAGTGGATCGACTCGTTCACGATCCCCGACGACCGTGCCGGCGACGGAGCCATGCGTGAGCTCTTCGACACCGCCGAGACCAAGGTCCGCGACATCATCACCTCCGTGACCGACAGCCCGCAGGAACCCGGCTCCGAGGGACAGAAGGTCGCCGACCTGTTCACCTCGTTCATGGATGTCGATCGCATCAACGAACTCGGTGTCGCCCCGCTGACCTCGACGTTCGCAGCCATCGACGCCGCCGAGGACAAGTCAGAGCTCGCCGCCCTGCTCGCCCGGTTGGAGACCGAAGGCATCGGCGGTCTCCTCGGCGGATACGTCACCGCCGATGCAAAGGACTCCGACGTCTACGCCCTCTACCTCGTCCAGGCCGGGATCTCCCTGCCCGACGAGGACTACTACTTCAACGACGACCACGCCGAGGTTCGCGCGAAATTCCTCGCCCACGTGCAGAAGATCGCGGCCCTGGCCGGCCTCGGTGAGAAGTCCGGAATCTCCGACGCCGAGGTGGCCGCCAAGGTGATGACGTTCGAGACCGAGCTCGCCCGCCACCACTGGGACCGCGTGGCCTGCCGTGATGCGGAGAAGACGTACAACAAGTATTCGATCTCCGAGCTGCGCGACCTCGGACCCGAGTTCGACTTCGACTCCTACCTGGGGATCCTCACCGCCGATGCGTCCGATCTCAAATACCTCGTGGTCTCCCAGCCCTCGTTCGTCACGGGCATGGCGAAGGTGTGGGCGGAGACCGACATCGAGACCATCAAGACGTGGCTGCGCTTCGTCGTCGTCTCCGACACCGCCTCGCTGCTCTCCGATGAGTTCGTCGAGGAGAACTTCGACTTCAACTCCCGCACTCTCTCGGGCACTCCTGCCCTGCGGAAGCGCTGGAAGCGCGGGGTCAGCCTCGTCGAGGGCTACCTCGGTGAGGCCGTGGGCAAACTCTACGTCTCAGCGGAGTTCCCGCCGTCGTCCAAGGACGCGATCGACCATCTCGTGGGCATGCTCATCAAGGCCTATGACAAGTCGATCCGCGAACTCGACTGGATGAGTGAGGAGACGAAGGAACGGGCGCTGGTCAAGCTTTCGAAGTTCACTCCGAAGGTCGGCTACCCGGACGTGTGGCGGGAGTACCCGGCCGCGATCGACGCCTCCGACCTGGTCGGGAACGTGCGTCGCTGCTCGCAGGCCGAGCATGTGCGACAGGTGAAGCGAATCGGCGGACCCATCGACCGCACGGAATGGCTGATGACCCCGCAGACGGTCAACGCCTACTACCACCCGGTGATGAACGAGATTGTCTTCCCAGCAGCGATCCTCCAGCCGCCGTTCTTCGACGCCGACGGCGACGTGGCCGCGAACTTCGGAGCGATCGGCGCGGTCATCGGCCACGAGATCGGTCACGGCTTCGACGATCAGGGATCGCGTTATGACGGTGACGGCAACCTCGTCGACTGGTGGACCGAATCGGATCGGACCCTGTTCGAGGAGCGCACGAATGCGCTGATCACCCAGTACGAAGAACTGGTTCCCACCGGTCTCGAGGCCAACCAGCACGTCAACGGGGCGCTGACGGTCGGTGAGAACATCGGTGACCTCGGTGGTCTGTCGATCGGGTGGAAGGCGCTTGAACTCGAGCTCGGCGAACGCGCGGGCACTCCGGGCGTGCCGGTGACGCCGTCGGCCGATCAGGCGAAGGCGTTCTTCGAGGCATGGGCGAAGGCATGGCGGTCGAAGATGCGCACCGAGGAGCGTGTGCGCAGGCTGTCGATCGACCCGCATTCGCCGGAGGAGTTCCGCTGCAACCAGGTCGTGAAGAACATGACCGCTTTCCACGACACCTACGGCGTGGCAGAAGACGACGGCATGTACTTAGCCCCCGACCAGCGAGTCACCATCTGGTAATTGCTACCTGACGGCGGCCCAGCAACCTCGCGCGAGGTTGCTGGGCCGCCGTCGGATAGTTCGGGGAGGGCGCAGGCGCTGGGGCTGAAGCGGGGCGGCCCTCAGCGGTGGTGGCGGATGAGGGCGACCATGCGGTAGTCGAATTCCTGCCAGCTCGTGATCGAGGCACCGGATTCCATCGCCGCCTGGAAATCCTCGACCTCGGTGCGATCGGATTCGAGCGGAATGTCGAAGGGCATCTCCACGTAGATCAGCCCGCTGGCGTCGGTGTGGACGATGTCGAAACCGGCCTTCTTCGGGTCAAGTTCGTTGTTCATCACGATGAGCAGACGGTCCGCTGGCGCCTCGTATTCGGTTTCGATGCCGTCGACATAGCCCTGCTGCGAACGCAGCTCACGTTGGGCCTGGATGACGAACGCCGAATATGCACCGATGCCGATGACCGGAATCCGTGAAGTCAGCGCTTCGGTGGCGACATCGATGAGTCGCGACCGGGCCTTGCGCCCCAGCGGCGACAGATCCCCGCCGGACATCGCAACCCCGTCGAAGCCGACGAGCGAGATCCGCCCGTCGTCGTGGTTGGGGTTGAGAATGGTGATGTCGAGGCCGAAACGCGAATACCAGGGGCGAGTCACCTCGGCGCTCTCTTCGTCCCACCACACGTAGAAGAGGAACGGCACGTTGATCCCGGCCTCCGAGTAGAAGAACGGGGGACGCCGCTCACCTGCTGTGACGTCGAAGGGAACGACGTTTCCCTCGATCGGGGCCGGGCAGGTGGCGAATGAGGTGAACGCGAACGGGTAGTTCACCGCACGGTTGAAATCGATGACGAGCGACCCGTCCTGATTCGGCACTCCGAGGTCGATGGTCCGCCACGCCGCGGTGGTGCACCCGTTCGTCGAATCGTGGAAGTCCAATTGGAGCCCGGTTTTCGGGCACCCGGTGGCGAGCAGGCTCACCTCACCGCGCGGGGTCTCGAAGGTGACGGTTCCCGCCGCCTGCGTCTGCAGCTGCAGGTCCTCTTGGGCAGTTTCGATCGTATAGGTCTTGAACGGGTCGAACCTGGTGAATCGGGCGAGGAAGACGAAGTCCGGGTCCGGGTCGAAGACCGGAACCTCGAAGAACTTCCCGAGCAGCGGGGACTTCGAATTGCGCACACGCACGCCGAGGCGGCCGCCCCGATCGATGAGTTCGTAGAGGACGTTGCCGACGGTGAACCAGTTGAGCGAGCCGCCGTTCGGAAGCTTCGCGCTGAACCCGTTCTCTTCCACGCGGACCTGTGGCTTGGCGGGCACTGCTGTGTGTCCCTCGGACCCCGCATCGGATCCGGCGCCCGTTCCAGCAGAAGAGTCGCCGCCCGCAGAGTCTGCCGCAGCCGCGCCCGCACCGGACTGGTCCATCACCCTCGGCAGAGTCGAGGTGTCGCTGGGCACGGCCGGGCTGGTCGCACGCCTCGGCCCTCCGCCGTTCATGCCAGAAGCAGCAGCGGCACCAGCCGACTCACCATTGTCGACCTTGCTGAGCAGATCGAATGTCTCGGCTGCGGGGCCGGCCTTGATCCCGGTCTTCAGGGATACGGTCACCCATCCGTCATCGACGGTGAACGTGCCGGGGGCGTCGGTCCAGGTCGATTCGGCGTCGAGCCAGTGGAGTCCGACGACGCTGAGCCAGCCGAACGGTTTCGCAAGGGCTGAGTTCCGTGAGTCGCGCCAGGTGTTCCACTCCGTCACGAACTGGTTCACGTCGAACACTCCTTGCCGTCGCTGGTGCGGTCGCAGGGTCGCTGCCCCCGCCTGATTCTCGGACCCGGTGGCAACCCGGCGTCTGAGGCCTGATCTTCTTCACCTCCAAACTACCGCAAACGATAGGCTGGGGAAATGAATGAATCACTCCCGGGACCGGATGTGGCCGTGACGACAGCGGCCGACCTCGGCGACTTCGTCAGCGCATCTCCCAGCTCGTATCACGCGGTGGACACGGCAGCGAAACGCCTGGAAGAGGCCGGTTTCTCCCGCCTCGACGAGTCCGTTCCCTGGGTGCTGACGCCCGGAACCGGCCATTGCGTCATCCGCGACGGCGCGCTCATCGCGTGGATGAATCCCACCGTCACCGAGGTGGCTCCCCGGTTCCGTGTGTTCGGTTCCCACACCGATTCCCCGGCGTTCAAACTCAAACCCGGCGGCGAGTTCACCGCCGAAGGCACCCGGCAGGTCGGGGTGGAGATCTACGGCGGGCCGCTGCTGAATTCGTGGCTCGATCGTGAGCTCGCCTTCGCGGGTCGACTCAGCCTCGCCGACGGCCGCATCGTGCTCGCCCGCACCGGGCCGATCGCCCGCATCCCGCAGCTCGCGATCCACCTCGATCGGCAGGTCAATGAGGGTCTGGCCCTGGACAAGCAGCGTCACACCACTCCCGTCATCGGCCTGGCCGACCTCGCCGAGGCGGACATCATCGAACTGCTCGCACAGTCGGCCGGGGTCGATGCCGAGTCCGTCGTCGGCCACGATGTCTACACCATTCCCGTTCAGGAGCCGGCTCTCTTCGGTGCCGCCGAGGAGTTCTTCGCCTCGCCGAGGCTGGACAACCTTCTTTCCGTCCACGCCGGCGTCACCGCGCTCACCCAGCTCGATGCCGACGGGCTCGACGGCATCCCCCTGTTCGCGGCGTTCGATCATGAGGAGATCGGGTCGAATTCGCGCTCGGGCGCGTGCGGTCCGTTCCTCGCCGACGTCACCGAGCGCATCGTCGCCTCCTTGCTGCCGCAGTCGACTCGCAGCGATTATCTCGCGTCGATGGCCACCTCGGTGTGTGTCTCCTCCGATGCCGGGCATGCTGCCCATCCGAACTATCCGGAACGGCACGATCCGCATGTCCGCCCCCGCCTCGGCAGCGGTCCCCTGCTCAAGCTCAACGCTCAGCAGCGCTACGCCACGGATGCAGTGGGCACCGCCGTGTGGTCACAGGCGTGCGCGACCGCCGGAGTCGAGTACCAGGATTTCGTGTCGAACAATGCGATGCCCTGCGGGTCGACGATCGGACCGCTGACCGCAACCCGGCTGGGCATGACGACCGTCGATGTGGGCCCGGCCCTGTACTCGATGCATTCGGCCCGCGAAATGGTCGCGGTCTCCGACGTCGTCGCCCTCAGTGCGGCCGCGAAGGCGTTCCTCCAGGGCAGCTGACCCTCAACCTGTCCCATAACTCTGCGAAACTGGTTCCGCGACCCTGCCGTGGCGGTCGGATTTTCTCACCATTGATCGGCAAGGAGGCCGAATGCACGAGGAGGATCACTTCCGAAAACGGTCGTGGCGCGCCGGACCGCTCACGCTCACCGCACCCGACCCTGAGAGCATCGACTCTGTGCTGCGCTGGCGCAATGACCCGGCAGTGACCGAATGGCTCGTCCAGACCATTGTTGATCCTGCTTCGCTGAAGCGGGAGTGGTTGGACAGCCTCGACAACCCGCTTCATCATGTACTCGTCGCCCGCCACGGCGAGGATGTCGTTGCGACCGGAACGCTGTGGATCTACGACGGCCAAGGACAGATCCATGGAGACCCGAACGCCTATCGGAACTGTGAGGCGGGAATCGACTACCTCGTCGACCCGCGTCATCAGGGTCGCGGTTTCGGCGGTCAGGTCGCCCAGGTGATGTTGCACCTGGCATTCGACGAGCTCGGTCTGCGACGTGTGAGCGCCGGATGCTTTGCCGACAATCGTGCGTCCCGTCGGATCCTGGAGAAACTGGGAATGCGGCTCGAGGAGTACTCAGTTCAGGCGTCATGGCATGCCGATCGAGGCTGGCTCGACGGCTGTTCCTACGCCATTCTCGCCGAGGAATGGTCATCACACCGATCTGACTGATGCTTCGAGGGATGCAGTTGTCTTCGCTGCGTCAGTCGTGATACGAATGGCACGACCCCACGGGAGCCCGCTGCAAGGGCTGAGATCGGACTGGATCGTCCGAGACCGTAGAACCTGATCCGGTTGATACCGGCGTAGGAAGTGAGGACTGCAGATGACTGCATTCACCCCTGAAACACCTGCCACGACTTCGTCTGACGCAGATTCGCTCGACCAGTTCACCCTCGAGCAGTATCCGACGCATTCGCCGGCGTGGGTCGATGACGAGGAACACGGCATCCGCGTTCCCGTGACCCGCATCGAGCTCGAGGACTCGAACGGCCGGGCCAACGAACCTGTCGACGTGTACCGCACCGTCGGACCGGGCAGCATTCCGGAAGAGGGACTGTCCGCTCTGCGATTCCCGTGGATCGAGAACCGCCTCGACACTGAGACGTATGACGCCCGCGGCCATCGCATCGCCGATGACGGTCGTGCTGCCGTCCGCCGAGGTGCTCCGTCACAGCAGTGGAAGGGACGCAAACCGGTCCCCCGTCGGGCCAAGTCCGGCCGCACGGTGACCCAGATGCACTACGCAAAGCAGGGCATCATCACCCCGGAGATGCGGTTCGTGGCGCTCCGCGAACAGTGCGATGTCGAACTCGTGCGCGCCGAGCTCGCCGCCGGTCGCGCGATCATTCCGAACAACATCAATCACCCCGAATCCGAGCCGATGATCATCGGCAAGGCGTTCCTCGTCAAGATCAATGCGAACATCGGCAATTCCGCGGTCACCAGCTCCATCGCCGAGGAGGTGCAGAAGCTGCGGTGGGCCGCGAAGTGGGGTGCCGACACCCTCATGGATCTGTCGACCGGCAATGACATCCACACCACCAGAGAGTGGATCATCCGCAATTCGCCGATCCCCATCGGCACCGTCCCGATCTATCAGGCGCTGGAGAAGGTCGACGGCGATGCGAACGCGCTGACCTGGGAGATCTATCGCGACACTGTCATCGAGCAGTGCGAGCAGGGTGTCGACTATATGACCGTGCACGCCGGTGTGCTGCTGCGCTATGTTCCTCTCACGGCCGACCGGGTCACCGGGATGGTCTCACGCGGTGGGTCCATCATGGCCGGATGGTGCCTGGCCCACCACGAGGAGAACTTCCTCTACACCCACTTCGATGAACTCTGTGAGATCTTCGCCCGCTACGATGTCGCCTTCTCTCTCGGCGACGGACTGCGGCCGGGGTCCATCGCCGATGCCAACGATGCCGCCCAGTTCGCCGAGCTCGACACACTCGCCGAACTCACCGAACGCGCTTGGGCCCACGACGTCCAGGTGATGGTCGAAGGGCCCGGGCACATTCCGCTCCACCTCGTGGCCGAGAACGTCGAACGTCAGCAGGAGCTCTGTCACGGTGCGCCGTTCTACACCTTGGGTCCGCTGGTCACGGATATCGCTCCCGGATACGACCACATCACCTCGGCGATCGGGGCGACGGAGATCGCCCGCTACGGCACGGCGATGCTCTGCTACGTCACCCCGAAGGAGCATCTCGGGCTGCCCGACCGTGACGACGTCAAGACCGGGGTGATCACGTACAAGATCGCCGCGCATGCCGCCGATATCGCGAAGGGCCACCCGGGTGCGACGGCCCGCGATGATGCGCTGTCGAAGGCTCGATTCGAATTCCGGTGGCGGGACCAGTTCGCCCTCGGCCTCGATCCGGAGACCGCCGAGGCGTACCACGACGAGACGCTGCCGGCGGAACCGGCGAAGACCGCGCACTTCTGTTCGATGTGCGGTCCGAAGTTCTGCTCGATGCGCATCTCCCAGGACATCCGCGACACCTATGGCAGCGCCGAGGCGCAGGAGGCCTTGGCGGGAATGCAGCAGAAGAGCCGCGAGTTCCTCGCCTCGGGCGGAGAGGTCTACCTGCCCGATCCGACCGTCGGACTTAAGGCAGACTGATCGAGGGTCCCGGAGAATTCTGGCCGCGGGTCGCATGGCCAGCCATGCGAGGCGGTGTGCTCCGCTTCTCGACAGCGTCGTTCAAGGCGGAGCGCGCCCATCGGACTGTACGCAGATCGACAGACGCGCCACGCCGTGAACGAGCGGTTGGGCAGTTCGCTCTTACTTATTCAGCTCGTCCAGCGCTTTCTGCGATCCCGGGTGCAGCTTGATCGGCTCCGGCGGTTCGGAGGTGTCGAGGCTGATCTCCTTCGCCGCGGCATGCACCTTGACCAGATCGTCCTTCTTGTCGAAAAGGAGCTTCGTCAGAGCGCAGGCCGTGCCTTCGTCCATGTCGTTGCGGACCATGAGCACGTTCGGCGTGACGATCGTCTTCACCGTGTCGACGCCCTTGTACGTGTCACCGGGGATCTCGGCCACCTCGTAGACGGGATTGATCTCCTTCATCTTCCCTTCGAGGTTGGAGATGTCGAGGATCTCGACGTCCTTGCCGCTCGAGGTGAAGAGGTCGGTGACGCCGGCCGTGGGCAGTCCGCCGGACCACACCATGCCGTCGATCGTTCCGTCCTTCATCCCGTCGACGGTCTTCGGCAGGTCGAGGCGCTGTTTGGTGACGTCGCCGTCCTTGAGACCGGCGGATTCGATGAGCCGGTTGGCGATGACCTCGGTGCCGGACTTCGGCGAACCGGTCGAGATCGTCTTGCCCTTGAAGTCCTCGACAGAGTCGATCTTCGCGTCCTTGCGCACGACGACGTGAGTGTAGTTGTCGTAGATGCGCGAGAGCGCGGAGATGTCCTCGGCCTCCTTGAAGTCCGAATTGCCCGACACTGCGTCGGCGGCGGTGTCGGCCAGGGAGAACGCGATGTCGAAGTCGCCGCTGGACAGCTGTTGGAGGTTCTGCACGGAGGCGCCGGTCTCCGAAGCTGTGGCCTTGAGGTCCGAATTGTCGGAGATCACCTGTGCCAGACCGCCGCCGAGCACGTAGTACACGCCGGTCGAGTTGCCTGTGGCGATGGTGATCTGCCCCGAGGCGGCCGTGCAACCGTCTCCGCCTTCCGCGGCGGGTTCAGCTTCGCGCTTGCCGCCGCATGAACTCATCGTCAGCACTGCGGCCAGGGCCGCCGCGGCGATCGTGAACGTCTTTGTTCGCTTCATGGACTTCGTCCCTTTCTCAGTTGGTCCCGGCCGGTGTTCCGGACGAGGGTGGTTCGTCGGCTGGTCCGCCATAGGGTCCGTGTGTGCCGGTTGTGCCCGTGCCGGTTGTACCGGTGCCGGCTGCGTTCGCCGCTGCCTCGTCCTTCGCCGAGTCGACTGTTCCGGACGAAGTCCCCCTCGGCGAGGAGGCTGCCGGCTTGCGTCGAAGGATGAGGTGGATGACGACGGCGAGAGCGAGGGCCGCGAAGCCGACCATCATCGACAGCGGCTGCAGGTAGAGGAGCGCACCGGCGGCGAGGAAGCACAGGATCCGTTCGGGCCATCCGGCGCGGCGGATGATCCATCCGCCTGCACCCGCAGCCAAGGCAGCGACTGCGAAAGCCGAGACGAGGAAGGTCCAGACCGCGCCGAGGAACCCTCCCTGGGCGACCAGTGCGGCACCTTCGGGAGTGAAGGTGAAGGCCAAGGGGACGAGGAAGGCAGGGATCGCATACTTGCAGGCCTGCCACATGGTGGCGATGACGCGGCCGCCGGTGATCGCTGATGAGGCGACCGCCGCCAACGCGGTCGGCGGTGAGACCTCGGAGAGGACCGCGTAGTAGAAGATGAACATCGCGGCGGCCGCCTCGGGGACTCCGAGGGTGATGAGGGCGGGGCCGACGATGACCCAGCTGATGATGAATGAAGCGGTCACCGGCACTGCCAGACCGAGCACCGTCACGGCAACGGCGGCGAAGATGCAGGTGAGGATCAGGATGACCGTCGGGTCGTTCGAGAACGCCTGTGCTCCCTTGATGAGGATGTCGGAGATGACCTGGCCGAGTCCGGTCTTCGTGATCGTCGAGACGATGATTCCGGCGGCGGCACACACGCTCGTCACCGGCAGAACCGAGCGGATGCCGGTCGACAGGGCACCGTAGAGCACATCCCACACGGCACGGAGGATCGTGGCGGGTTCGCCCCGGCGGGCGAGGATGATCTCGATGATGCCGAATCCGATGCCGACGAGCGTCGCGTACACGACGGCTTTGAACGGTGCCATGCCGAGTGCGAGGAAGACGACGATGATGCCCAGTGAGATGAAGTGGTAGAAGCCCTTCTTGAAGATCGGCCATGAGCGCAGCCCCGGAGGCGGGGTGTAGTCGACCTCGATCTTGCGGGAATCGATTTCGATGGCGAGGAAGATGCCGAGGTAGTACAGGAGGGTGGGCACGACTGCCCACAGAAGGACGAGCCCATAGGAGACGTTGAGCAGCTCGGCGATGATGAAGGCCGCGGCGCCCAGTGTCGGCGGGGACAGGATGGCGCCGATGCCGGAGGCGGCCAGCATGCCGCCGGCGTTCTCCTTCGGATAGCCGGCCCTTTTGAGCACCGGCCAGGTGACCGCACCGAGGGAGACCGCCGTGGCCGTGCCCGAACCGGAGACCGTGCCGAGGAGGAAACCGGAGAGCGCCACGGTGCGCCCGGGGGCTGCCTTGGACTTCTTGAACAGGGAGAAGCTGAGGTCGATGAAGAAGCTGGCGGCGCCGGTCTTGTCGAGAACGGCTCCGTAGATGGTGAACAGCACGATGTAGGTCGCGGCCACGTCGAGTGGGATTCCGTAGAAACCGGAAGCGTCGTTGTAGAGAGCGTTGACGATCTGGTCGAAGTTCTGCCCGGCATGCGAGCCCGGCCAGCTCACGGGGATGTACGAGCCGTAGTAGCTGTAGAGGAAGAAGACGATGCAGAAGATCGGCAGGATGAGGCCGGTGGTTCGGCGGGTCGCTTCGAGGATGAGCAGAAGCAGGATCCCGCCCATAATGACGTCGAGGCCGGTCAGCGATCCCTGCCGGTTGAGGAATTCGTTGAATCCGCCGGAGAAGAACGGCAGCACCGGATAAGCGCAGGTGAGGAAGGTGACGACGACGAGAACCCAATCGATGATCGAAGGGTTGTCGTTCTTCGTCCGTCGATGCGTCGATTTCGACGATTTCGCCGAGGCGGCCCCCACCTCGGCGTCGGCCCTGCCCGCGGTCCCCATACTGGCCGTCGAAACCGTTCCCGCTGCCTCGGCGGCTTTGTCGGCGGCTTCGGCTTTGCGACCGAAGCCGGGCCGGTAGCAGATGAAGACCAACGGCAGCACGAAAGCGAGGAACCACATGAGGTAGAACTGGTTGCCCTGCCGCAGGGGGAAGAACACCTGGTTGAGGACGAACAGCGAGACGACGAAGCAGACGATGCCGACACCGAGGTCGAGTCGGCGCGACAGCGTCCGCTGCGGCAGCTCTTCATCGTATTGAGCGATGAGCTCGTCGACGTCGGTCTGCTGCACCGGGTCTGTCGAAGCGGCCTCGGCAGTGCGTCCGGACATCCTCATCCTTCCAAATGCTCGTAGAGGGCAGCCACCATCACCGTCGATAGCGCCGCCCGATCACTTCAATGTGAACTCCCTCACAATATACCGAGGCACTGACATGGCCAGGTCTGTCGACCGCGCGTTCGAGACCCTTGATGGGATCGTTATCCACAGTGCCGAAGAATGAGAATCCGCGAGCCGCTCCTCCGCACTCCTCTTCAGCAACGTTAAAGGCGTGGCGCGCCCATCGAACGGTGCACAGACCGACAGACGCGCCACGCCTTGAATGAGCAGTTCGGAGACGATGTAGGTTGACGGTATGAGCGAACTCCAGCGTGCCTTCGACGCGCACCTGCACATCATCGATCGGACCCACCCGCTGATCGAGAACAACGGCTACCTGCCCGACCCGTTCACTGTGGCCGACTACCGCGCTCGACTGCAGAGCCTCCCCGATGTGGGAGTCGAGATCGCCGGAGGAGCTGTCGTGTCCGGTTCGTTCCAAGGCTTCGACCAGGGCTACCTCATCGAGGCCCTGCGTGAGCTCGGCGGCAGCTATGTCGGCGTCACTCAGCTGCCGAATGAGACCACCGATGATCAGATCCGGCTCCTCGACGAGGCCGGAGTCAAGGCTCTGCGATTCAATATCGCTCGCGGCGGTTCGGCCACCCTCGATGCTCTAGACAGCTTTGCCCGGCGGGTCCATGACCTCGTCGGATGGCATGCCGAGCTCTATATCGACGCTCGCACCATCGATGAGGATCTCGCTGCACGCATCGCCTCGCTGCCGGCGGTGAGCATCGATCATCTGGGCATGCACGAGGAGGGACTGTCCGCCCTGCTGCGCCTCGTCGAGGCAGGAGTCAAGGTCAAGGCCACCGGTTTCGGCCGCGTGGAGCTCGATCCCGCCGAGGCGGTCCGTCGTATCGTCGACACCGACCCGACCGCTCTGATGGTGGGGACGGACCTGCCGTCGACGCGGGCACATCGCCCCTTCGCCGATGCCGATTTCACGCTCATTCGTCAGGTTCTCACCCCCGCCGAGGAGGACGCCGTGTTCTGGTCGAACGCGGCCCGGTTCTACGGAGTCGAGTCCAAAATCGCTGAGTAGACGGTCATCTCCACCCAGTAGCATGAGTGAAATGAGTTCACGTCAGTCGAATCTCGCCTCCACTCTGCACAATCTCGACGGTCGCAGCTACGGCAATCTCAAACAGATCCGCGGGCGCTACACCTACGGACCGGTCACCGTGTTCATCGACCGGGTACAAGCCGACCCGTTCGCTTCCCCGTCGAAGGTCCGGGTCCGCGTCGACCGTGCCGATGCGAAGTTCCCGCTCGACCTCACCACTGATCGCTCCGACCGCATCGCCTCATCCGACTACCTGCTCCGAGCCGGCAACGAGGTGCTAGCAAAACTCGATCAGCGCGCACTCATCCTCGGCCACCCCGGACAAGAGGTCCTCGAGCGAACGAACATCCTCATCGATGACGCCGGGTTCGAGGCACGACTGCTCGTCAATCTGCCTGCGCGCGGCCGCCGCATCCTCGGCCATCAGGCAGCAGACATCCTCACCCGGGATCTGCCGGAATTCGCCGAGCGGCTCTTCCTCTTCGGCCGTTGGTCAGATGCCCCAGCAGGCAGAGGAGGAAACACTCACGCTCCATCGGCCAAGGGGCTCGCCGACCACGTCCAACTGCACCGGGATCAGCTGCAACTGCGCAGCCACCTCGACGAAGCAGGACTCATCGGATTCGTCGGAAATGGTGCGATTCTCCCGCGGACGTCCGGGGATTCGGACCTGCCGATGACTTCCTCCGATGCGGTTGCCTTCACCTCCCCTCCCGAACTCGAGCACACGGTCGAACTCTCGAGCGGCCGCACCGTCACCGGTATGGGCATCCCTCGCGGGGTCACTGTCATCGTCGGCGGCGGCTATCACGGGAAGTCGACGATTCTGCGCGCGCTCGAACGCGGCGTCTACCCGCATATCGCCGGCGACGGGCGCGAATGGGTCATCAGCGACCCGACTGCCACCTCCATTCGAGCCGAGGACGGCCGCGCCGTGACCGGCGACGACATCTCGGCGTTCATCAACAACCTACCTTCGGGTTCTGACACGAGATTCTTCTCCACGACGAACGCCAGCGGGTCGACCTCGCAGGCGGCCAATCTCGTCGAAGCGATCGAGGCGGGCGCGAAAGCTCTGCTCATCGACGAGGACACTTCGGCGACGAACTTCATGATCCGCGACGAACGCATGCGTGCGCTCATCCCCGCCGAGCGGGAACCGATCACCCCGTTCGTCGATCGCGTGCGTCCGCTGCTGACCGAGCAGGGCGTCTCCACGGTGCTCGTCGCCGGTGGGTCGAGTGCGTTCTTCGAAGTCGCCGACCACGTCATCGCGCTCGACGCCTATGTGCCCAAGGAAGTCACGGACCGGGCGCATGACCTCGTCGGCGTCACCGCCGGCGAACTCGAAACGGCTCCGACCAGCAGCGACCCGGACACCGGTTCAGACTCCCCCGCCGCCCCCGCCTTCGCCGCCGCACCGCGTGTGCCGACGGCGAAGGCGCTGCGTCCAACGTCGAAGACGAGGACCGCTCGTGCGAAGGGATCCGACCGGATCCAGTTCGGCCGCGACTTCGTCGACCTCATCGCCATCGCTCAGCTCGTCGACACGCAGCAGGCGTCGGGCGTGGCCGAAGCCCTCGAATACCTCGCGGAGATCTTCGACGGACGCACCTCCCTGACCGAGGCGCTGGCCGAGGTCGTGGACATGCTCGACGCTGAGGGCCTCGACGGAATCACCGGCCACCGCGACCACCCGGGCCACCTGACCCGACCGCGACGGCAGGAGATCGCCGCCGCGCTCAACCGCTACCGGGGTCTCAGCCTCGAACGCTGAGCGGACCCTCGCGCCTACCGGCCCAACAGCTCAATCAGCTCCGAGGCCGAGCCCACCGGCAGCGAGCACGAGGTCCCGCGGCACACGATCGCCGTTCCCGCGGGGACGGCGACCTCCCGACCGTCCGGTCCCGGCACACCGGTCGAGGTTGTGAGCAGAGTGAGCGACGGATGCCTGGCAGCGATCCCTCTCAAAGCGTCGTCAGTCGTGGCGACTCGCACGGGTGACAGGGCCCGCTCGGCCTGCCACAGCGCGTGTCCGCACCCGCGTGGAGCCTGACCGGCAAGTGCCCGATAGACACCGAGCAGCCGATCCCGGACTTCTAACAGCCGTCCGGTATCCGGCGCGGCTGCCTCACCCGATACCTCTGTCGCGCTCGATTCCGAACCACCAGACGTCGCAGCCTCGACACCGATTTCGGCCAGCAGCAGCACCGCCTCAGCGGCTGCGGATCGTCCCGACGGCACGGTGTTGTCGACGGGGTCCGCCGACTTCACGTCGATGATCCCGTCACCGAGTGAATCGACCGCTTCGAGGACCCCGTCGCCACGTTCGGAGGTGAAGAGGTCAAGCATGGTCGCACCGAGGTCGGCCAGGTCCTCCACCTTCACCGAGGCGGCCCCGTTCGGCAACTGCCGGACCGTGGTCCCAGCGGTGATGAGCTGTGCCCAATCGGCGATCCCGCCCCGCCCGGGGCCGGCGACTCCGCCGGTGAAAGAGCGCCGCACATCGAACGCAGCCGAGTCGGACGAGTCCCTCGAACCGGGTGCACCGCCCGGCTTGAGTCGGTCATGCATCGCCGTCCAGAATCGCACGGCAGTTTCTGCCCACCGCGCCGAATCCGCAGATTCGGGGTCCCCCGTGCTCGCACCACCATTCGGCTCCGCACTCCCTGTCGAATCGGCACCACCGACAGGCTCAGCTCCCGCACCGGAGTACAGGGCCGCCTCGGCGAGGGCGGTGACAGCCAGGGAATTCCATTCGGTGATGATCTTCTCGTCACGGGCCGGCTGGGACCGGCGAGCGCGCGCACAGTCGAGCACTTCGCGCTGGCGCTTCGACGCCTCGATGTCCCAGGGCGCGGGGTGGTCGGCGTCGAAGGGAACGTCCTCCATACCGAGCCAGTCGATGATGCGCACGGCCGCGACCACCTGGCCGGAGAGCTCGCCCCCGGCCGGCGAGTCCACGAGCCCGAGCAGACCCGCCTGCCCTGCTTCCGCGAACTCCTCAGGGGTGAAGACGTAGGCCGCGCCCTCTTCGGAGGTGCCTGACGAGTTGAGTGAATCCGCATCGAGGGCGGCGATGAACCCGTCGTCGGTCGACAGGTCGCTGATCAGGAAGTTCGCGGTATCGGCGATCTCGCGTTCGGCCAGGGCAAGCCATTTCGACCCTGGGTCCAGGGCGCGTTCGACCTTCGCCCAGGCGACGACGGCGCGCAGGTAGAGGGCGTTGTCGTAGAGCATCTTCTCGAAGTGCGGCACGAACCACTGCCGGTCGACGCTGTAGCGGGCGATCCCTCCGCGCACCTGGTCGCGCATGCCGCCGCTGGCGATCCGGGCCAGGGTCGAGCGCACGGCGATGAGGCAGTCGAGGACGAGTTCACCGGTCAGATGTCCGTCGGCGCCGAGCCAGCCGAGCCGATCCTCGGCCCGGACCCGATCCATCGGGTGCTCCCCGGTCCCTCCCCCGTTCGCCGAGGCGCCCGATCCCGGTCCAGAGTCCACCGAGGCGGCCCCGCCGGTTTCCTGGTTCGCCGAGGTGGTCCCGCCCAACCGCACGAACGCGGCCAAGAGCTGGAGGACGTTCATCATCGGCGGGAACTTCGGGGCACCGCCGAACCCACCCCAGGCCGGATCGTAGGAATCGAGCAGCGCTGCGGCGGCGGAATCGAGCTCGTCGGGGGTCAGCGACTCCGCGGCCGCCTCGGCAGGGAGGGCGCTGGTCACGGCATCGGCCATCTCGGCCAGCCCGCGGTCCATCCGGGCCGTCATCTGGTTGACCTCGTCACGGCGGTCCGTCCACGTCGCCGATACGGCCGAGAGCACCTGCGTGAACGCAGGCAGATTGCCCCGCGGCGCGGGCGGGAAGTAGGTGCCGGCATAGAAGGGACTGCCGGCAGGTGTTGCGAAGATCGTCATCGGCCATCCGCCTTGGCCGGTCATCGCCTGCAGTGCGTTCATGTAGTAGGCGTCGATGTCCGGCAGTTCCTCCCGGTCGATCTTCACGGGCACGAACCGGTCGTTCATCAGCTCGGCGATAGCTTCGTCCTCGAAGGATTCGTGGGCCATGACGTGGCACCAGTGGCAGGTGGAGTAGCCGATCGAGATGAGGAGGGGGACGTCACGGCGGGCCGCCTCGGCGAGGGTTTCCTTCGTCCACATCCGCCAGTCCACGGGATTGTCGGCGTGCGCGCGCAGGTAGGGGCTGGTCGAGTCGGCGAGTTCGTTCGGCATGCCCCCAGCGTCTCACTTCGGACGATCACGTGCGAGGTCACGTGCAACATCTTCTCGCAACAGTCGACAAGGAGGCTGGTTCTTATGGGAGCATGAGGCCATGACCACCTCACCGAACACCGACGCCCATGACCCGAGAATCGGCCTCGACAGCCGCAGAATGGCCATCACCATCGTTGCCGCCGTCGTCTTCCTCGTCACGTGGATCGGCACCGGGCTCCTCGAGGTCAAGGCTCAAGACTCCTACGTGTCGTCACCCGGTCCGAGCTTCCTGCGCCTCGCGCTCATCGCGGTCTCCGGCGCCGCCGCGATCACGATCGCCCGCGGACTTCGCCCGATCCCCCGCGGCGTTTTCATCGTCGTCACAGTGTTCCTCTGCGCCGTCGAAGCGCTCAAGTCGATCTTCACCATCGACACGTTCGGCGCCGACACCGGCGTTCTGGCCGACAATCCCGCGCTCACCACGGCCCTGGGCGCCGTGAGCCTCATCGTCGCGGTGGCTTTCCCGAGCGTCGTGGCCCTCGCCCTGGCCGCAGTCACGGCCCGCCTCGTCCCTGTCGCCGAGACGGCCGCCCCCGCAGTCCTCCGCCGCCGTTCCCGTGCTGCCGCCATCGGGTTGTTCGCTGCGACCGGGATCGTGCTCCTCGTCTGGTTGCTGCGAACCATGTTCGTCGACGCCATGTTCCTGTTCGAGGACGGTGATGCGTTCAACGCTCTGGGCGCGGCGGTCGGGTTCGTCTCCGCCATCGCCGCCCTGCGGGTCATCGCCGAGGCTCGGTCGCTGCCGGCCGATGAGCCGGCCCTCGGCTCGTCTTCGTCCGGCACCACACCGCGATCTGCTCGCACTCTGGCGTTCGTCGTCATCGCCTGCGGACTGCACCTGTGTTGGGAGTCGACCATACTGGCATTCGGGTATCCTCCGGCCGTCGCCATGGGATACCCGGGCTGGGTCATCAGCATGTTCGGCCTCGTCCTCGGCAGCCTCGTGCTTGCGGTCCGCACTCTCAACTGCGCTCCGACTTACGACGGCCAGACCAGCGACGAAGAGTCTGCCCAATCCGGCGACGAGGAGAGCGACAAGTCCCACGACCTCGCGATCCGCCGGCCCGCCCACGACTGAGCCGCCGCCGGGCCACTACCACCGGCTCTGGAGCGCTTTCGACTAGAGAGCCTCGACGACCTCGACGAGGCGGTCAGGGGCATTGGTGATGATGCCATCGGCGCCGACGTCGATAGCCCGTTCCATCTCGCCGAGGTCATCGACGGTCCACACCAGACTCGTCATTCCGAGCTCATGGATGGCGGTGAGGAAGTCCGCGTCGGCCGCGCAGAATTCGGGGTTGACCTGGTCGACCCAGTCGGCGAAGTCCTGGAGCTCGTCCGGGCACGGGCGGCCGAGCACGCCGACCGGGATCTCCGGGGCGAGCGCGTGGAACTCTTCGACGAATGCCCAGTTGGCGGACTGGACGACGAGCATGCCGGCGGCCAAAGCCCGGTCGAGATAATTCGGCACGGTGCGCAGGGCGGACAGGACCGCCTCGGCGATTCCGGGGTAGAGCTCGGGATGCTTGACCTCGAGCAGCAGACCGGTGCGGGTGTCGTGGGCGAGGGTGAGCACCTCGGCGAGGCGGGGCACACGAACACCGGCGAATTCCTCACCTTTCCAGCTTCCTGCATCGAGGGTGGCGATCTGGGCGGCATTCATGCCGGCGATGCGACGGTCTTGCCGATTCGGGTACAGGGTGCCGGCGTCGGTGGTGCGATCGACGGTGGTGTCGTGCATGATCACAAGCTCACCGTCGGCGCTCATGTGGACGTCGGTTTCGATCATGTCGGCACCCTGGTCGATGCCGGCGATGAACGCGGGGATCGTGTTCTCCGGCCATTCGGCGGACGCACCTCGGTGTGCGATGACCAGGGGCGGGACTCGAACG
>NZ_QYCP01000065.1 GCF_025506275.1 Brevibacterium permense | reverse complement strand
GCTGTGAATAGGTCAATATCGGATACTTCGGGGTCGAGAATAGGTCACTATCGGATACTTTTCGGCGACAGAAGTGTCCGTTAGCGACCTATGTTTGGTGGGCAGCGGGTCGCGATTCGAATCTCGGACGATCCGGGCGGGATACTGTGCTGAGACTCCCCGCGAGGCGTCCGGAACTCAGGAGCCGCATCCGCCTCGAATGTCTCACGATGCTGGATGACACACCCCGATGTGACGAATGCCACTCACTCATTTTCCGTCCGATGCACCCGTAGTGTGAACGGTCGCCTTGCCGTGTGAATGCTGGGAAGTGGCGGCATCGTCGTTGGCGAGGCGTCTACTTCCGTAGTCATCGAATCCGCCCGGAGGCTCTTCGGAAACAAAAGAACTTAGGGTAGGTTTCCCTAATGCGAGCCGCGCTTCGCGGTGCGCATCATCGAAGGAGGAAACCTCACAGTGACGACTTCTCTGCTCTACGACACCGAAGCGACACCCACCTCAGCACCCCTTCAGACCCCCGAGATCCCCCACCCGGACGCCGCCGGCACCGTCAGCGATCGTGACGTCCACACCGATGCCCTCCTCGGCGCCCACAGCGCTGACGAATACACATCGCTCATGCACGACGTCGTCGACATCCTCGGCGAACGGTTCCGCACAACTGAGCGGGCCGCCTCGGCGAAGGATCGCTCCGGACTGCAGGCCGCCGTCGACGCTGTCGACCTCGACACCGCAGGCGTCGGCAATTCCGAGGCCCTGCGCGAAGTCGACGCCCTTTACGCCGACAATGCAGTGTGGTTCCACCACCCCAGCTACGTCGCCCACCTCAACTGCCCCGTCGCCGTGCCCGCCGTCGCCGCCGAAGCGATGCTCGCCGCCATCAACACCTCGGTCGACACCTACGACCAATCCGAGGTCGCCACCCTCATGGAACGCCGCCTCATCGACTGGACCTGCGGCCACCTCGGCTTCGCCGGCGGCGATGGAATCTTCACCTCCGGAGGCACCCAGTCGAATCTCCAGGCACTATTCCTCGCCCGCGAAAACGTCCTCGCCGAGGCGGCGGGGCACGTTGACACCGATGACACCGAATCTCGCCGAGGCGGCGCTGACCTGGGCGCGCCCAACCGCCGCGACCTGCTGTCGCGGCTGCGGATCCTCGCCACCGACCAGGCTCACTTCTCCGTGTCCCGCGCTGCGTTCCTCCTCGGCCTCGACGCCGAGGCGGTCGTGGCCGTCCCGACCGACCAGTCCGGTCGCATGGATGCCGAGGCGCTCAATGCCAGCCTGCTCGCGATCGAGGCGAACGACCAGATCCCCATGGCCGTCGTCGCCACCGCCGGAACCACCGACCTCGGTGTCATCGACCCGCTCGAGACCATCGCCGAGGTCTGCGAATCGGCGAACGTGTGGCTGCACGTCGACGCCGCATACGGCGGCGGACTGCTCTGGGCCCCGGCTCGTGCCCACCTGCTCGATGGGATCTCCAGGGCCACCTCGGTGACCATCGACTTCCATAAGACGTTCTTCCAGCCCGTATCCTCATCGGCCCTGCTCATCAGGGACGCGAGTCTGTTCGCGCCGACGATCCACCACCACGACTACCTCAACCCCGAAGCCGAAGCGCAGACTGCGGATGCCGAACCGAACCAGGTCGACAAGTCCCTGCAGACCACCCGCCGCTTCGACGCGCTCAAGCTCTGGACGACGCTGCGCGCCCGCGGGGCAGGCGAGATCGGATCGATGCTCGACACCGTCTGCGACCTCGCGACCGACGTCCGGGCGCTGCTCGAGGACCAGGTGGACTTCGAAGTGCTCGGCGCCTCGGACCTGTCCACGGTGCTCTTCCGATTCACCCCGGCGACCGCGGACCAGGACACCTGCGACGAACTCGTCCCGCTCATCCGTCGAGTCCTCTTCCGCTCCGGCCGCGCCGCCATCGCCCGCACCGTCATCGACGGAACGCCGTGGCTCAAACTCACCCTGCTCAACCCCGACACCCGCCTCGATGACGTCACCGCCGTGCTCGACCTCGTCCGAGCCACCGGGCACGGCATCCTCGCCGGTCGGGACCTCGAGGACGCAGCGACAGAAGGAGGCGCAGCATGAGCGCAGATTCCACGCACATCCATGACATCCTCGGCGTCGGCATCGGACCTTTCGGACTCGGACTGGCCGCACTGTCGGAACCGCTCGACGACGTCGACGCGATCTTCCTCGACCAGCGCCCCGAATTCCGCTGGCACCCGGGCATGATGATCGAAGGCTCGACCATCCAGGTGCCGTTCCTGGCCGACCTCGTCACCATGGCCGACCCCACCTCGCTGTACTCATTCCTCAACTTCCTCAAGGAGCGCAAGCGGCTCTACCCGTTCTACATCCGCGAATCGTTCTACCCCCTGCGTGCTGAATTCGACGAATATTGCCGGTGGGTCGCCGCTCAGCTGGATACGCTGCGATGGAACCGTCGCGTCGTGTCCGTGACCAGGGACGACGATGTGTACACCGCCCTCGCCGAGGTGGTCGATGACTCCGGTTCGATCCTGACGACCGAGACTTACCGGGCTCGGCATCTCATCCTCGGGGTGGGAACGCAGCCGGTGCTGCCACCTGCGCTGCAGGGGCTCGGGGGAGGAGCCGCCGGCTCGTCCGCTGCCGGCCCGGACGGTGCCGCAGGCTCGCCCGCCGCCGGCTCGCCCGCTGCCGGCCCGGACGGTGCCGCAGGCTTGCCCGCTGCCGGCCCGCTCATCCACACCGCCGACTACCTCGAGAACCGGGAAGCGCTGCTCGACTCCGGGGCGATCACGATCATCGGCAGCGGCCAGTCCGCCGCTGAGATCTACCGTGACCTCATCGATGACGCAGAAGACCGCGGAGTGCGCCTGGACTGGGCGACCCGGTCTCCGCGCTTCTTCCCGATGGAGTATACGAAGCTCACCCTTGAGATGACCTCCCCGGAATACACCGACCACTTCCGGGCGCTGCCCGATGAGCTGCGCGAACGTGTCGGCCGGGAACAGCGCACGCTGTACAAGGGCATCTCCGCCGACCTCGTCGACGACATCCACGACACTCTCTACCGACTCAGCCGCGGCGGGCGAGAACTGCTGACGAACCTCGTCTCCGAAGCCGAACTCGAGACAGCCGAGATCGACCCGATCAGCGGCGAATACCTGCTCGGCTTCCGCAACACGGCACTGGACAAGACGTTTACTCGGCGGTCGGGATCCGTGATTGCCGCCACCGGATACAAATCACGGGTGCCGGACTTCCTCAGCCCTCTCGGCGACGAGGTGCGCTTGGACTCGCGCGGCCGCCTCGACGTCAGCCGCCACTACACGATCAACGACGAAGGAACCATCCACGTCCTCAACGGCGAAGAGCACACCCACGGCGTGACTGCCCCCGACCTCGGCTTCGGCCCGTGGCGGGCCTCGGTGGTGCTGGCCGCAGTCACCGGCCGGGAACCCTATCCGATCGAACGGACCATCGCCTTCCAGACCTTCGGGATCCCGGCCGACGAATCCGATGCCGTCCCCGATGCCGCCTTCGCACTCGACGACTCCAAGGAGATGTCACACGTATGACCACCGAACTCATCACCAGCCTGACCACCACCGAGGCGGACGAAACCGACCCGACCGATCCTGCGGTTGGTGCGAACGCCACCCGTACGCGCACGGACCGCAGTTCGGACGTGAAGCTCACGGCCGCCTCGGCGACAGTGACCATCCGTCCGCTCGACGTCGACCGGGATACCGCCCGGATCCACGAGTGGCTGACTCACCCACGCGCCCACTACTGGATGATGACCGACCTCGACGAGGACGAGGTCCGGGCCTACTTGGAAGGCATTCGCGACTCCCCGGACGACGCCGGTTGGGTCGGCTCCGTCGACGACATCGACTGCTTCTACGTCGAGACCTACACTCCCGACAGCCTCATTCCGCAGAACGTCCTGGCCACCGGGTCTGCGGACATCGGGATGCACCTGCTCGTCGCACCGCCGGCAGGACCGGCCGTGCACGGCCTCACTGACCGCATCATGGCTGAGGTCATCGACTTCTGCCTGAAGCCGGCCGACCAGGAAGGACGCGGAGCCGAGCGCGTCGTCGTCGAACCCGATGCCAGGAACGACGCGATCATCGAGAAGAACCGAGCTGCAGGTTTCACCCCCATCACCGAGGCGACGATCATGATGGGCGAGATCGAGAAACTGGCGCTCGTCAGTGTGTGCACCCGCGCGGATTTCGAGGCCAGCGCGCTGGCTCCGTTCGTCACCGCTTCACGGACGTCGCGCGTGGCTGAGACCGGCGAACCGGACAGTGATCGGAGGTCCACCGAATCACGTCCGGTTCGGACGTTCGCAACCCCACCGGCACCGTACGCCCACCTCAACGGGGATGCGTTCGCCGTCGTGCAGCGCCACCTCGTCGCCAAAGCCCTGTCCGAATTCGCCCACGAACGACTCATCGCACCGGTGAACGTGGGAGAAGGCGAGCGAGCCGCCGCGAACGGCAGTGTACATCCGGTCGGGGGAGCCGCCTCGGCGAATGGCGAAGGCCAGACCTGGGAACTGAGCATCGACGGCGCCAATCGGTACACATTCACCGCGCGTGTGCTGCCGCTCGAACACTGGGTGATCGACGAAGCGAGCATCACCCGGTGGCGCGACGGATCCGAGATGCCGCTCGACGCGCAGGAACTCGTCGTCGAACTCCAAGACGAACTCTCCATCCCCGAGGACCTCATCTCCACCTACCTCGAGGAACTCGCCTCGACCCTGGCCGGGGCCGCGTTCAAACTCGAGGACGCTCGAACCGGGCGCAGGCCTGATGCACGTGCACTCGTCGAAGCGGATTTCCAGACCACCGAGGCGGCCATGACCGAAGGTCACCCGGGGTTCCTCGCGAACAATGGTCGCATCGGCTTCGGTCTCAGTGACTTCCGCAAGTGGGCACCGGAGAACGGACAGCTCAACCGCATCGAATGGGTGGCGGTGAAGCGTGAACTCAGCCATCTGTCCTTGGGCATCGGAGTCGATGAGGAGGGCCACCTCGGTGATGCTCTCAGCGAAGCCGAACGGGATCTCTTCGGGTCCCGGATCCGGGCGGCGGGACAGGATCCTGCGGACTTCCACCTCATGCCGATTCATCCCTGGCAGGCCGACCACCGTCTGGCGATCACCTTCGCCGCGGACATCGCTCGCGGTGATCTGCTGCCGCTCGGAGAAGGGCTCGATAAGCACCAGGCGCAGCAGTCCCTACGGACGTTCTTCAACCATTCGCGGACCGGAGCTCCGTATGTGAAGGTCGCGCTCGCCGTGCAGAACATGGGATTCCTGCGCGGCCTGTCGCCGAAGTACATGCGCGACACCCCGGCCATCAACGACTGGGTCGCTGGCTTGGTGGGATCCGACCCCACCTTCGCCGAGGCGGGATTCCGAGTGCTGCGGGAGCGGGCCGCGCTCGGCTACACGGGGGACGTCTACCACCGGACGAAGGAGACGAACCCGCACCGGAAGATGCTGGCTGCCCTGTGGCGGGAGAACCCGGATTCGCGCATCGAACCAGGTCAGAAGCTCATCACGATGGCCGCCCTGCTGCACCGGGATCACCAGGGGGTGTCGCTGGCCGGCGAGCTCATCAGCGCATCGGGCCTGAGTGCCGCGGCGTGGCTGCGCAGCTACCTGCGGGCGTACTTGAAGCCACTTGTCCATGCGCTGCTGGCCCACGATCTCGTGTTCATGCCGCACGGGGAGAACCTCATCCTCGTCCTCGATGAGCATGTGGTGACAGGGGCGTTCATGAAGGACATCGGCGAGGAGGTCGCCGTGCTCGGCCACCGAGAACTTCCCGCCGATGTCGAACGCATCCGCGCCGTGGTGTCGGGGGACGAGAAAGCGCTGTCCGTGTTCACCGATATGTTCGACGGGGTTCTGCGGCACCTGTGCGGCATCCTCGACGCCGACGGACTGCTGCCTGCCGAGAGATTCTGGGCGATCGTCGCCGAAACCCTCGACGACTACGAATCAGAGCACCCGGATGATGCGCGCGGTGTCAGCGGCGACGTCGACCTGCGTGCCGACCGCTTCGCCCATTCGTGCCTCAACCGGCTGCAGCTGAAGAACACGAAGCAGATGGTCGACATCGGCAACCAAGCCGAATCACTGCTCTACGCAGGCACCATGCCCAATCCCGTGGCCCGCTGAGCCATAGGGCGCCACGCCGACCGCTCGCCTGAGCGTCGACCGCTCGCCGCATAACTTGATACAGCGCCGGTAATTCGAGCGCTCAGCGAAGGATGACCGAGCCAGTGCGTGCGCTCGCCGCTGCGCTGTGCGGTCGGTGAATCGACGCAGCAGAACACGCCACTCGCCGAGGCGGGACTCCGGAAAGGGGCCCCGCCTCGGCGATGCGTATTGAGACCTGATCGTTGCAAATAGCATCCCCGGAAGCAGGGAGAACGCGCATAGAGTAACCAGAGGAACAGCCCGATTCTGACGGCCACTAGCAGAGCCGGACAGTCTTTTCAGGCGGTCCATTCGTGCGATATTTCGTGCGCAATCAGAAAGGTGACGATGATGCTCAGACTGAGTGCGGCCCTCGCCTCATGCGGTGCCGTCTATGCCGCCTATGTTCTGTTCGACAGCGCCGATTTCGAGGCCGGCACCGTCAACTCCTACCATTCGATGTGCGCGGCTTTCGTGCTTATCGCCAGCACGCTCATCATCGCGGCACTGCCTCGACCCCAGACAGCAAACGTTGCTGTGAAGACATTCGGCGGCCTCGCCCTCATCGTTGGGCTGGCGACAGCTGTGGCGTCCTGGTCGATTCCGAGTTCCGGGGCAGAGGAATACCTTGGGATCATCACTCTGATGTTCGGACTGCCGCTGTTGGGACTACTGTCGACGGCCTCCGTCCTGGTGGCTTTGGGGATGATCATCGCGGAACTCATCGCATCAAGAACTGCTGCTGCGGAGGCGACCCAACAGGCATGACTCCCGAGCAGACCTCACTCCTCGAACGGATCCGTGCGCTCATTGCGAAAGAGCCCGTGGTTCGAGAGGTCTCGATGTTCGGCGGCCGCGCGGTCATGGTCAACGAGAAGATGATCGTCAGTGCTGGTAAGACGGGCGATTTGCTGGCGCACATCGATCCCGACCGTCACGATGAGCTCCTCCAACGACCCGAAGCTGCCCAAGCTGAGATGGGAACCGGTCGGGACATGGGACCGGGGTGGATCAACGTGAGCGCAGAAGCCGTCCGTGATGACGAACAGCTGGCATTCTGGGTCGAGACCGCTTTGGACTTCAACCGGACGGTGACAGGCCAGCACAACTGAGTCCGCCGCGCGAGCAGTTAGTATCATTCCAACGGTTGCCTGTGCGTCGGTGCGCAGATTCACGAACCGGTTCCCAGACTCAAAGGTGTGCGCATGGCGAAGCAGAACGATCGGCCGACCCTGGCCACGGTCGCTGCGCGTGCCGGCGTGAGCATCAAAACCGCCTCCCGCGTCCTCAACGGCGAAAAGCACGTTGCCGCCTCGACGGCGGAGAAGGTCGAAGCTGCCGCCGAAGTACTCGGATTCCGCCTCAACTCGACGGCCCGACGCCTGCGCGCCGGGGGCCGCTCACCCTATATCGGTGTTGTCCTCTCCGACGCCGGTGATGCCTTCCAAGCCCGTGCCTTCGCCGCAGTAGAAGCCGAGCTCGCCGCCCTCGACCTGCGCCCGGTGGTGACCGTGGTCGGCGACGACCCGGACCGAGAGGAAACTTTCCTCGACGAATGCCTCGCCAACGACCTGACCGGGATCATCGTCATCCGCGCCCACCCCGAGGCGGCCGAGACCTACGCGCGAGCCGCCTCGGCGCCGGGCACTCGAATCGTCTCGCTCGATCCAGCTGTCGAGGGCTCAGGAATCAGCATCGTCGCAGGTGATGACCGTGAAGCGGGTCGCCTCGCCGCCGAACAGCTGCTCGCTCACGGGCACAGGGCACTCGGCGTCATCGGCGACCATTCGCCCAGCCTCATCACCACCCGCCGACTGCAGGGAATCCAGGACGCCATCGCCGGCCGTCGCGGCATCGGATGGCGCGCCTATATGCGCGAAGACGCCCACGACGAAGCCAGCGCGAAGAACGTCGTCGCCGCCTGGCTCGGCTCGCGCAGCGCACCCGGAGCACTCATCACCCTGTCCGCCACAGTGACCCAAGGTGCCATCGACGCCTGCCGCCGCCTCGGCGAATGGCCGGCACTGGTCGGCATCGACGATTTCCCCACGGCCGAACTCCTCGACGTCACCGTCGTCGATCGCAACGTCGAATCCCTTGCCGCCGAGGCGGTCCGACGACTCCGGTCCGGTGTCGAACCCAGCGTTGCCGGGGAGGACGGGGGCCGCCTCGGCGATGGTGAGGGTCCGAACCCGTCGGGGACGACGGGGGACAGCAGAGCCGATGACGGTGCGTCCGATTTCGACAATGCGCTGTGCGTCATCGCTCGTGGCAGCGGTGAAGAGCCACCGGACATCCGCTGAAGATTTTTGTCGAAACAGTTGACAGCAGGCGGCGTTCAGCGAATCATATTCAACAGCCTGACAACGTTGTCAGAAAGATTGAAAGGTTCACAATGAGGCACAACCTCAAGTCCCACAAGAAGCTGGCGCTCCTCGGTGCCTCCGTCGCGATCGGTGCTCTTGCACTCAGTGGCTGCGGCAATCAGAAGGGCCAGGGAAACGACGAGGCCGACAGCGGATCCGGCGGCGACGGGGATGTCACCATCGCGCTGCTGCTTCCCGAGTCGAAGACCACCCGGTACGAGTCGCTCGACAAGCCGAACTTCGAGAAATACGTCAAGGAAGCCAACCCAGACGCGAAGGTCGAATACCGCAATGCCAATCAGGACGCGACTCAGCAGCAGCAGCAGGTTGAGGCGGCCGTGACCGAAGGCGTCGACGCCATCGTCCTCGACCCCGTCGACGCTTCCGCAGTCTCATCCGCGCTGTCGAAGGCCGAAGCGAAGAAGATCCCGGTCATCTCCTACGACCGCTTCTTCGAAGGCGCGGACTACTACACCTCATTCGACAACAAGAAGATCGGCAACCTGCAGGGCCAGGCCGTCCTCGACGGACTCAAGGACGCCGGGGTCGACCCGAAGTCGGGACCGGTCTGGATGGTCAACGGCGACCCGAAGGACCCGAACGCTGCTGACTTCAAGGCCGGTGCCGAAGAGACCCTCAAGGGCGCAGGCGTCGACATCGCCGCCAGCCACGACACTCTCGACTGGAACCCGGACGACGCCCGCCAGTGGGTCGAAGGCCAGCTGCAGGGCGGCGATGAGAAGCCGATCGCGATCTACGCAGCCAACGACGGCACGGCCGGCGGTGTCATCGCCGCGACGAAGAAGGCCAAGGTCGAACCCGTCGTCACCGGTCAGGACGCCGAGGTCGACGGACTGCAGAACATCCTCAAGGGCGACCAGTTCGCCACGATCTACAAGTCGATCCCACCGCAGGCCGAATTCGCTGCGAAGGCCGCAGTGGCCCTGGCCGCTGGTGAGGACGTCGATGCGGGAACGACCTATAAGGACACTCCGACGGACTTCGTCGAGGCCAAGGTCGTGACCAAGGACAACATCAAGGACATCGTCGGCGACCAGATCAAAGCCGAGGACATCTGCTCCGGAAGTGTGGAGAAGCTCTGTGCCGATGCCGGGGTGAAGTGAGCGCGTGCGCGTTCACAATCTGACGTGACCGACCTCGAGCCGGCGACCGCCACCGGTCGCCGGCTGCCGGGGTCAACGACTGCGACAAGTAGGAACAGATGACACCAGAGACACCCGACCCGGCATCCGCAGCGACGCGGACGCCGGGCAGCGACAGCGAGCCGGTGCTCGAACTGCGCGGAATCAACAAACGGTTCGGTGCAGTCCAAGCCCTGACCGACATCCATCTCAACGTCGGTCGCGGCGAAGTCGTCGGCCTCGTCGGCGACAACGGCGCCGGCAAATCGACCCTGATCAAGGTCATCGCCGGAGTCCACGCCGCCGATGACGGCGAGCTCATCATGAACGGGACGGCGCAGAGATTCTCCTCCCCGAAGGATGCGCAGAAAGCCGGAGTGGCCACAGTGTTCCAGGATCTGTCCCTGTGCGAGAACCTCGACGTGGTGGCCAACCTGTTCCTCGGACATGAGAAGACCCGCGGCGGCGTCCTCGACGAAGTGACGATGGAAGCCAAATCCTGGGAGCTGCTGCGCAGCCTCTCGGCAAAGATCCCGAGCGTGCGCGTACCGATCGCGGCCCTGTCCGGCGGTCAACGTCAGACGGTCGCGATCGCCCGGTCTCTCCTCGGCGAACCATCCTTGGTCATGCTCGACGAACCGACCGCGGCACTCGGCGTCGCCCAGACGGCCGAGGTGCTCAACCTCATCGAACGGCTCAAGGAACGCGACCTCGGCGTGCTGCTCGTCAGCCACAATATGGCCGATGTGCAGGCGGTGTGCGACCGGGTGCACGTGCTGCGGCTGGGCAAGGACGCCGGTGATTTCCCTGGTGACGAGCGCACCGATGTGCTGGTCGCCGCGATCACCGGAGCCAGCGACAATGTCGTGACCAAACGCGCCGCACGGAGGGGTGAGCGCCGATGACCCGCAGTTCCTTCATCACCGATGAGCGAATCTCGTCCGAAGGCGTGATCGGCACCTTCGTCCGCCGGGTCAAAGAGGGGCAGCTGGGGTCGTTCCCGGTCATCCTCGCCCTCATCGTCATCGTCATCGTGTTCCAGTCGGCTGACTCGAACTTCATCTCTCCGGCCAACCTCGTCAACCTCTCCACTCAGGTCGCGTTCCTCGCGATCCTGGCTCTCGGCATCAACCTCATCCTGCTCCTGGGCGAGATCGATCTGTCTCTGGCGCAATTGGGCGGTTTGGCCGCCTCGCTGCTCGGTGTCCTGGTAGTAAGGCAAGGTGTGCCGCCGGCCTTGGCACTGATCATCATGTTGCTGCTCGGCCTGGTCGTCGGCGCGATTCAAGGTTGGTTCTTCGCCGTCGTCGGCATCCCGGCGTTCGTCGTCACCTTGGCCGGTCTGCTCGCATTCACCGGTCTGACCCTGACGACATTGGGCACCCAGAAGAACCTGTCGATGTCGGACACCTTCGCGTTCGACTTCGCCAGCTTCTACTTCCCTGCGATCTGGGCCTATATCTTCGGAGCGGTCGCGATCATCGGCTTCGGCACCGGCATCATCTATTCGAAACTGCGACGCCACCGGGAAGGACTCAGCGCTCCGAGCTGGACCTCCGTGATCGTACGGATCGTGCTGCTGGCCGCGATAGTTTTCGGGTTCCTCATCCTCGTCAACCAGGACTTCGGCCTGGCGATGCCGTTCTTCCTCATGATCGTCATTGCGATCATCATCGACCTCGTACTGCGCAAGACCCGCTACGGTCGTTCCATCTACGCCGTCGGCGGCAAAGTCGAAGCCGCACGGCGCGCCGGCATCCGCGTGACCTGGGTGCGCATCAGCGTATTCATGGCAGCCGGAGTGCTGGCCGCACTGTTCGGCTTCATCAAGACCGGGGTGACGACGAATGCGGGATCGACGCTGGTGAGCACGCAGGACCTGCTCAATGCGATCGCTGCAGCCGTCATCGGCGGCACCTCGCTGTTCGGCGGTCGCGGAACCGCGTGGGCAGCCGTGCTCGGTGCGCTGGTCGTCGGTGCGATCAACAACGGTCTCTACCTCATCGGCTTCAACTCCGATGCACAGCAGATCATCACCGCACTCGTGCTGCTCACCGCAGTTGTCATCGATGCGCTCAGCCGCCGCGGTCAGAGGTACGTCGGGCGCGGGTAGTGGGGCGGGTCGGCGGCACAGGGGCGTCCGCTCGGCGCTGAGCGCTCAAGTTGTCGTCGACCGCTCGGTTCCGCAAGAGCTCCCTCTGCCGACCGCTCGCTTTGGCGTCGAGCGCGCAATGCAAAGCTTGATACAGCGACGTTAAGCCGAGCGGTCGGTGCTGAGCATCCAAGCAGAGAATGGAGTCGCCCGTGTCCGACCGGGCTGATACAGTCGGAGCTAATGACATGGGGTGCCTCATGAGGATCCGTTCGCATTAAGACGCTGCGCACGGAGGACACCGAGGCTGAGAGAACACCCATCGAACCTGATCTGGGCCATACTAGCGAAGGGATCGTCATGGTTGACTTCGACCTGCGTTCTGCGAATGCGCGTCTGCGCGCAAGCAATCCACTCATCCAGTGCATCACGAACACCGTCGTGCAGCAGTTCAGCGCCAACGTGCTCCTGGCCATCGGCGCCTCCCCGGCGATGCTCGACCATGAGGCCGATGCCGGACAGTTCGCCGGAATCGCCAGCGGGGTCCTCGTCAATTTCGGAACCGCCTCAAACCACCAGCTGCTCGCCGCCGATGCCGCCATCGACGTCGCCAATGCCGCCGGAAAACCCTGGGTCCTCGACCCCGTGAGCGTCGGCGCCGTCGACTTCCGCACCTCCCGCATCCGCCGTGCCGCCGCCGATCACCCGACCGCCATCCGCGGCAATGCCTCCGAGATCGCAGCCCTCGCCGGAGTCGGACTCGGCGGACGCGGCGTCGACTCCACCGATGAAGTCGACGCTGTCCTTCCCGCCGCGGCGGAGCTGGCCCGAGAAACCGGTGCCATCGTCGCCGTGTCCGGGCCCACCGATGCCGTCGTCGCCCACATCGACGGCGCCGACCACGTCGCCCGCATCTCAGGCGGACACGAATTCATGCCGCTGGTCATCGGCACCGGCTGCTCACTCGGCGCCGTCACCGTCGCATACCTGGCCGCCGCCAGTGCCGGACTCGCCGATCCCGACGCCGATGTCTCAGCCGTCAGCGCCACTGAGCGGTCCGCGAACGGTGGGGCCGCCTCGGCGAAGTTCGAAGCTGTCGTCGCCGCCCACGCACACTTCGCGGTCGCCGGGGAACTCGCCGCCGACGGTGCGAAGGGTCCGGGCAGCTACTCGGTGAACTTCCTCGACGCGCTCCACGCCGTCGACGGCGACCGACTCTCACAGGCGAGAATCGGCCTCGACACGCTCACTTCTGCGAATGAAACCGCCAGCGAAGGCGTCCAGGCATGACCGCCGGATCCGCCCACATCGCTGACAGCCCGGCTGACGACAGCGCGACCGTGAACGACCGAGCAGACGCGACCGACCGCTTCGCCGGAATCGACACCCGCCTCTACCTCGTCACCGACTCCGCGCAATGCGAGGCCGCCGGTCGCAGCGTCGCCGAGACCGTGCAGGCCGCCGTCGCCGGGGGAGTGGGCATCGTCCAGGTCCGTGACAAGGACATCGACGACGCAGGCTTCTACTCGCTCACCCGCCAGGTCATCGCCGCCGTCGACGCCGCCACCCGCGACACCGACCGCACGGTCCCCGTCGTCCTCAACGACCGTGTCGAGGTGGCCCGCCGTCTCATCGACGAAGGCGAGAACGTGCACATCCACGTCGGCCAGACTGACACCGCCGTCGCCGAGGTGCGCGCCGCCGTGGGTGCGGCACCGCTCATCGGTCTCTCGGCCGCGAACAGCGACGAATTCGCCGCCGCCCGTGACTCCGAAGTCGTCGACCTCGTCGGCATCGGACCGGTCTACGACACCTCCACAAAAGCCGACGCCCCCGACGGCATCGGCCCGGACCGTCTCGGCGAACTGGTGGCAGAAGCCGGCATCCCCGCGGTCGCGATCGGCGGCATCAACGCCGATCGTACCCCTGACCTGCAGGGACGTGGGCTGATCGGGATCTGCGTGGTCTCGGCGATCTGCATGGCCGACGAACCGAAAGCCGCGGCCGAGGAGCTGCTCACCGCATTCACCAGGAGCGCACAGTGACGACCCGCCCGCCGGTCACCCTGTCGATCGCCGGCACCGATCCCTCCGGCGGCGCCGGAATCCACGCCGACCTCAAAACCTTCACCGCGCGGAAGACCATGGGCACGACCGTCATCACCGCCCTCGTCGCGCAGAACACGCACGGTGTCTCCCGCGTCTATCCGATCGACGTCGATTTCGTCGCCGATCAGTTCGACTCCGTGCTCGGCGACCTGCCCGTCGATGCGACGAAATCGGGGATGCTCGGCAGCCGTGACCTTGTCGAACTCGTCGTCGATCGCGCCGCCGAAGGCCGGCTCGGCTTCTATACCGTCGACCCGGTGATGATCGCGACCTCCGGCCACCGCCTCCTCGAGGCCGATGCCATCGACGCCGTGCGAACCCACCTGCTGCCCGTCGCCGACCTCATCACCCCCAACCTCCCCGAGGCGGCCCTGCTGATCTCCGACGACGAACCCGAAGCGCAGACGAGTGAAGCCATGCATGACCAGGCACGGCGTCTGCTCGAACGCGGCCCCGGAGCTGTCCTGCTCAAGGGCGGACACGGCAGCGAGGACGAGGTCATCGACATCCTCGCTACCGCCGATGGCCTGGTCCGCGAGTTCACCCACCCCCGTGTGACGACGATGAACACGCACGGAACCGGGTGCACTCTGTCAGCCGCGATCACCGCCGAGGTGGCCGTCCTCGGCCGCGAACACACAGTGATCGGGTCGGACATCCTCGGCGAGGCCGTCGACAATGCCCTCGATTACCTTGCTCGCGCTCTCACCTCGGCCACGGACTGGCAGCTGAGCCTGAATCCGGAGGGCGCCCACGGACCGGTCGACCACCAGGTCGACATCGTCCGCGGTCGACCCGCCTGACATATCCATCCCGCCTGACCGCCACCTCACCCGAAACGCCACCCCACTCGATCCACCACGTCACACGAGCACAAAGGAGTTCCCATGACCGTCGCCTTTACCGCCGGCCCATTGACCACCCAGCTGTGGGACCGCGTCGGTCCCATCGTCAAGCAGATCGAAGCTCTGCCGTTCCTCGCCCAGCTCGCCGACGGCAGCCTCGATCCGAAGGCGTTCGTCAACTACATCTCGCAGGACAGCCTCTACCTCAACGGATACGCCAAGGCCATGTCGTTCCTGGCCGCGAAGACCGTCGACCGTGACGAATCCCGGTTCTGGGCCGGATCCGCGGCCGAGGCGATCACCGTCGAAGAGGAGATGCACGGAGAGCTGCTCGCCGACGCCCGACTCGCCTCGGCGCTGGAGGAGCTCACCGCGGAAGGCTCCCGTTTCAAGGCCTCCCCGACGACGCTGGGCTACGTGTCATTCCTCGTCGCCACGGCCGCCAGCCGTTCCTACGGCGAAGGCGTCGCCTCTGTCCTGCCCTGCTTCTGGGTGTACGCGCATATGGGCAAGGTGCTTGTCGACCGGGCCGGGCAGATGGCCGACGATCACCCCTACCGCACCTGGGTGCAGACTTACGACTCACCAGATTTCGACGAATCGACCCGCCACGCCGTGCAGATCCTCGAACAGGAACTGACAAAGGCTCCGAGCGAGGAAGCCGCCCGCATGCGCGCCGCCTTCGAACAGGCCTGCGTCTTCGAACTCCACTTCTGGGCCTCGGCACACGCCATGCAGAACTGGGACGCCTCCGTTTTCCTGCCCCAGGAAGTCACCGTCTGATTCCAAGGAGCATCGGATCCCTTCGCCGAGGTGGCCCTGATCTTGAGTCGGTCACCTCGGTGGGGTGAGCCTGCGGTAGAAACGCCAGACGGCGAGTCCCGTGGCGGCGAGGAAGATGGCCGTCGGCACGAACGTCAGCCATTCCGACATCGTTGCCGAACGCGCTGCCTCCGCGATGATGACGAATATGGCTGCGATGAGCAGCGCGGTGAGTCCCGCGGTGATGCGCAGCAGCTCCATGAGGCAGTCGACGAGGTAGGACTTCTCGCCGCGTTCGATCCAATACTCCTTATACGGGGCATTGATGAGCGAGACCGGCAGCTTCTCGACCAGCGGCCTGATCGACATGAGAGCGGGCAGACCGATGCCTATGGGCAGGAAGATCCCGAGGAGACCGGCTTTCGACGTCCAGTCATCGGGCCGGCCACCGGAGTCGAAATGAGTGGCCACGTTATCGGGCGCCTGCACCCAGAACCAGACGCAGACCCCGAGGAAGACGAGGATCGAGGCGACCACGAAGACGAGCGCGGCGGTTTCGCTCGATGGGTTCCGATGCGGTTGTGCAGAGGAAGGCATGGTGCCACTCTAACCACACCGGTGAGCAGCCCGACCGTGGCGATCGTCCGGCAGGATCGGTCCGACGGAGACGACGGAGGTTCGGACCGATCGAGGCGACGGAGCCTCAGGCGCGGGAGGCTCCATCAGGGTCATCCGGGTAATGAGTGAGCGGACCGAACGATCCGAGCGCATGCCAGCCGCGGCGCAGAGTCGTCCACAGAAGCACGTGATCGACCTCGATGAGGGGCACTCGGTCGTGTTTCGGGCAAGCGAACCGACCGATGAAGAACACAACAGTCGCAAACATCACTGCGATCATGAACAGAATCAAAAGATCCATGGCGGCCCCCTCACATCCTGATACGAATGCCTCTCTTTCAGTTTCGTCCCAAAATACAGAGAAAGATAGGTCTATCCCACCTGGTGAGCGTGAAGGTGATCAAAATCAACTCGGGTGTGAGACGCCGTTCATGCAAAGGACGAGGCGAGGCTCTCGGCAGCGCTGACGACGGCTCGGGCGGCCGCTCGTCCCCGGTCGGGGGTGATCGAGGACGGGAAGGTGAAGCGCACACTCGTCTGCGCGACCTCGGCCTCGACCCCTAAGGCCGTGAGCACATGGGAGGGCCCATCGGAGCCGACCGCACAGGCCGAACCGCTCGAGGCCGTCACCCCGAGGCGTTCGAGCTCGAGCAGCACTGCTTCGCCGGAGGTGTTCGAGAAGCAGAACGACGCATGATTCGGAGTCCGGGTCGCCCGGCCGTCAGGGCCGACCGTGCCTGCCGCGCCCGTCAGAAACGCCCCGGGCACATGACCCAGCACCGTGGCGATGAACTCATCACGGATGGCTCGGACACGATCGGCGGCCTCATGCAGCTCCGCCTCGGCGAGTTCGAGGGCCGTGGCGAACGCAATGGCCAACGCCACGTTCTCCGTGCCCGATCGTCGGCCCGACTCCTGCCCGCCGCCGTGGATGAGTGGTTCGACGGGGACGCGGGCGCGGATCGCGGCCACACCGACGCCCTTCGGCGCTCCGACCTTGTGCCCGGCCAGGCTGAGCGCATCGACGCCCAATCCGGTCAGCGGCAGCCATCCTGCCGCCTGCACAGCGTCAGTGTGGAAGCGAGCACCGGCCTCATGGGCGATTCCGGCCAGGGTCGGAATGTCGGCAATGGTGCCGATCTCATTGTTCGCGTATCCCAAGCTCACGAGCACGGTGTCGGCCCGGATCGCCGCCGTGAGGGCTTCGGGGGTCACGGTCCCATCCGAGGTCGGGGCCACCTCGGTGACGGTGAATCCGTGGACGCGGGTCAGGAACTCCACCGAGGCGAGTACGGCTTCGTGTTCGATGGGGGAGGTGACGATATGTCGCCGAGGCGGCGCCGCGGTCTCGGCCCGACCCTGGGTCTGAGCTCGACTCTGAGTCCGATCCTGAGTCAGAGCGCCGAGGGCCATGCCGATGATCGCGAGGTTGTCCGCCTCGGTGCCGCCGCTGGTGAACGTGATATCCGTGGCGCGCATGCCAAGCACCTTCGCCACGCGAGCACGGGCATCGGCGAGGGCTTCGGCGGGTCCGCGTCCGAATTCGTGGTGGCTCGAGGGGTTGCCGAACGCCCCTGCCAGATACGGCCAAGCGGCTTCGAGGGCCTCCCTGCGCACGGGGGCCGCGGCCGCGGTGTCGAGGTAGAGGAGTCCGGTCATCTCAGGCCTCGAGGGAGAGGTCGAGACCGAGGTCGATCGCGCGGACGCTGTGGGTCAGCGCGCCCGAGGAGATGACGTCGACGCCGGTGGCGGCGATCTCCGGAATCGTCTCCAGGGCGACGTTGCCGCTGGCTTCGACGACGGCGCGGCCGCCCACGAGTTCGACGCCTTCGCGCAGCTGAGCCGGGGTGAAGTTGTCGAGCAGGATGATATCGGCGCCGCCGTCAAGCACCGCGGGCACCTGGTCGAGCCGGTCGACTTCGACCTCGATCATCGTCGTATGCGGCAGACGGGCACGGGCGGTGCGGATCGCCTCGGCGACGCCGAGCCCGGCACCGGTGAGCACGGCGAGGTGATTGTCCTTGGCCATGACCGCGTCGGAGAGGCCGAAACGGTGGTTGTGCCCGCCGCCGCAGACCACGGCGTGCTTCTCGAACGCGCGCAGCCCCGGAGTCGTCTTGCGGGTGTCGACGATGCGCGCCCGCCCGGCGGCGGCATCGACATAGGCACGGGTCTGGGTGGCGATTCCGCTCATGCGCTGGCAGAAGTTCAACGCGATCCGTTCGGCCTGCAGCACCGCCCGAGCGGGACCGGCGGCCGTGGCAAGCACCTGACCTGCAGTGAAAGCGTCTCCATCGGCGGCAGCGAGGTCGACCGTGACGCTCTGGTCGACGAGTGCGAAGGCTCGGGCGAAGACCTCGATTCCGGCGAGCACCCCGTCTTCGCGGGCACGCAGATCAGCCGTCGCCGAGGCGGTGGCGGGGATGAAGACTTCGCCGGTGATATCGCCCCAGGGAGCGTCTTCGTCAAGGGCTGTGCGCAGTGCGGAATCGATGGTTGAAGCGGTCAGCATGCGGAGGCCTCCTGAAGCAGAGCGGTGGGCGAAGTGGAGGTGGACGGCGCGGTCATAGACGACGTGAGTGTCGTATCCGTGCGGGTATGCGCGCCGAGGCTGTGCTCCCTGGCCAGCGCATGCCGAGCCATGTGCCAGGCGATGAGGGCGAGATTCGCGGTCTCGAGTGCGTCGGCGAGGGCCGCCGCCGGGGTGGTGGGGTGATCATCGGCGTTGTGGGCGCGGTTGGCGGAGGTGCAGGCATTGCGGTCACCGTCGTTGCGGGAACCGTCGTCGAGGGCACCGTCACCGAGGCGATCGAGCAGGGTCCATAGGCCCGCGGCAGTGCGCTCCACACCCAGATGAGCCGAGGTCAGGTCCTGCAACTCGGTTCGTGTCAGTGCCGTCTGGTGGAATGAACGGGACTGGGGGAGTGGGAGTTCATGGTCTCTGTTGACCGGCAGAGCGTCGATCGCCGCGGCGGCGCGGGCGGCGAAGACCGCGCCTTCGAGCAGAGAGTTCGAGGCCAGCCGATTGGCTCCGTGCACTCCTGTGCACGCGACCTCGCCGACCGCGAAGACTCCGTCGATGCTCGTGCGACCATCGCGATCCGTGGCCACCCCGCCCATGAAGTAGTGGGCGGCGGGAGTGACGGGGATGAGGTCCCGGGACAGGTCGAGATCGTGAGCGGCCAGACCGGCGGTGATGCTCGGGAACGTCGTCTTCACATCCGGGACGGCCCGCGCATCGAGGAAGCACGGGCGTCCGTCCTGAGCCGCCTGGCGACGGTGCAGAGCGAGTGCGACCACATCACGAGAGGCGAGCTCGGCGCGATCATCGATGTCAGTCATGAACCGGTGGCGGTGCTCGTCGAGGATGAGAGCGCCGGCCCCGCGGACGGCCTCGGAGATGAGGAAGCCTGGACCTGGAAGGGCGGTGGGGTGGAACTGGAAGAACTCGAGATCGGAGACCTCTGCACCGGCGCGAATGGCAGCTGCCAAACCGTCTCCGGTGGCAGCAGCCGGGTTCGTCGTGTGTGCGAAGAGCTGCCCGGCACCGCCGGTGGCCAGCACGATCGCATCAGCAGCCAGGGCCTCGACACGGCCTTCGCGGAGCACAGTGACTCCGGTGGCTGTGGCGACTCCGGTGGCTCGAGTGGGGCGGCGATCGTCGTCGCTGGTGAGGATGTCGACGAGCATCGTGTCCTCGAGGAGGGTGACTCGCCCTGCGGCGACCTCGGTGCGCAGCTTCTGCGCCAGGGCGGTGCTGATCGCCCGACCGGTCGCATCGCCTCCGGAATGGAAGATGCGCGGATAGGAATGCGCCCCTTCTATACCCCTTGCCCAGGCTCCGGTCGGATCAGTGTCGAAGTCCACCCCCGCCTCGGCGAGGGAGACGATCGCGTCCTCACCGGCTTCGCACAGGGAGCGCACGGCCTCCGGATCACAGTGCCCGGCGCCGGCCGTGAGCGTATCGGCGATATGGGAGTCGACCGTGTCGTCGGGGCCGATGACACCGGCGATGCCGCCCTGCGCCCACTCGGTGTTCGATTCGCTGAGGCGGCCCTTCGTTACGAGGGTCACCGAGTGACGGCCGGACAGGCGCAGTGCGGCGGTCAGCCCCGCGATCCCGGAGCCTGCGACGATGACGCGGCTCATCAGATCCGCGGTTTCGCGGCGAGCATCCGCTCCAGGGACACACGGGCAGGTTCGGCCACCATGGCGTCGACGGAGATCTGATTGACGACCTGTCCGTCGATGAGTGATTCGAGGACCCAGGCGATATAGCCGGGATGGATGCGGTACATCGTCGAGCACGGGCAGATGACGGGGTCGAGGCAGAAGATCTCGTGCTGAGGGTGTTCGGCGGCCAGCCGCTGGACCAGGTTGATCTCGGTGCCGATGGCGAACGTCGTCGGTTCGGTCGCCTGTTCGATGGCCTTCGTGATGTACGCGGTCGATCCGGCCTCATCGGCGGCCTCGACGGTCTCACGCGGGCATTCGGGGTGAACGATTACGCGTACGTCCGGATGATCCGCGCGGGCTTTGTCGATCTGCGCCGGGGTGAAGCGCTTGTGCACGGAGCAGAATCCCTGCCACAGGATGACCCGGGCCTTACGCAGAGTCTGCTCGTCGTTGTTGCCCATTGGCCTGGCTGGGTTCCACAGCGGCATCTCGTCCAGACCGATGCCCATGTTGACTGCGGTGTTGCGGCCCAGGTGCTGGTCGGGGAAGAACAGGACCCGCTGCCCGCGTTCGAACGCCCATTCCAGAACCACCTCGGCGTTCGACGAGGTGCATACGATTCCGCCGTTGCGGCCGCAGAAGCCCTTGATCGCGGCCGAGGAGTTCATGTAGGTGACGGGGATGACCGGGACGCGACCGTCGGCATCGGCTTCGGTGCCGAAGACCTCGGCGAGCTGCTCCCAGCAGTCCTCGACCTGGTCGATGCTGGCCATATCGGCCATCGAACAGCCTGCGGCGAGGTTGGGCAGAATGACGGACTGCTCCGGCATCGACAGCAGGTCGGCGGTCTCGGCCATGAAGTGGACGCCGCAGAAGACGATGGCTTCGGCCTCCGGATGGTTCTGGGCGGCCTGCGCGAGCATGAACGAGTCGCCGATGTAGTCGGCGTGTTCGACGACCTCGACCCGCTGGTAGTGGTGGCCGAGCATGACGACACGATCGCCGAGGGTGGCCTTGGCAGCTCTGATGCGGGCATCGAGTTCCTCAGGCGTGGCCTGCTTGTACTCCTCGGGGATATCGCCCTGACGTGGGGCGGCGACCGGAATCGGGTCGGCCATCGAGGAACCGGGACCGTAGCCGGGACGTTCGTCGACATCCCACGGGGCATCGAGCAGGTCCGTCGAGCACATTTCGTCGTTCGCTCCCGAGGCAGAGATGTCCTTGAGGGTGAGTTCGATCGAAGCTGTTGTGGTCATCATCGTCCTTCGCTCGGTGGGCGGGACCCATGCCTGAAGTGCTTCGCACGTGGTGAGAGCCGCCCGAAATCTTTTGCGCAATTGTGCGTTTATTTCTTTGCGCAGATTTGAGCTTAATCCTGTGGGCGGGCAATGTACAACTCGCGGGCGATGGCTCTGCGCCGGGGGATGCAATATGCTGTGGTCTGGCTCGCAATCCGAGTCGATGCGCATTGCGGTGGGCGCCCCCGTGAGAGTCACCGAGGCTTCGGACCGAAGCGACGGTCTCGCCCCGCCCGCGCCGGCACCGACGACATCGCATATCTGAAGGATTCTCATGCCCGAAGCGGCACACTCGAACCAATTCACGTCCCCCTCCACCACGTCCCCCTCCACCACCGGCGTCTCGGGCAACGCTGCTGCCGGTGACAATGCCCCGGCCGGCCCCGGCGCGACGACCGCCCCCGACGCGACGGCGGGGGCCGCCTCGGCGGAACAGCCCGCCCCGTACGGCGGTCCGGTGTCCGCACCGGCAGCGCCGCCTCGGCGAATCCGCACCCTCGACCTCATCAAGGCCAAGGCCGAAGGCCGGCGGTGGGCGATGCTGACCAGCTACGACCAGTACACGGCGGCCCTGTTCGAACAGGCCGGTGTCGAGGCCCTGCTCATCGGCGATTCGGCGGCGAACAATGTCTATGGCCACGCGACCACCCTGCCGGTCACCGTCGACGAACTCATCCCGCTGGCCCGTGCCGTCGCCTCGGCGACGAGCCGGGCCCTCATCGTCGCCGACCTTCCATTCGGCAGCTACGAGATCTCCGATGAACAGGCCGTGGCCACGGCCGTGCGGTTCATGAAGGAAGCCGGAGTCCACGCGGTCAAACTCGAAGGCGGGGCGCGGATAGCCTCGCGGATCAAGGCGATCACGACGGCGGGCATCCCGGTCATGGCGCACATCGGCTTCACCCCGCAGGCCGAGCACAACCTCGGCGGTTACAAGGTCCAGGGCCGCGGCGACGCAGGCAGCGCCCTGCTCGACGATGCCCGCGCCGTGGCCGAAGCCGGAGCCTTCTCCGTGGTCATGGAGATGGTGCCCTCCGGGCTGGCCGGCCAGGTCACATCCGAACTGACGATCCCCACCGTCGGGATCGGCGCCGGTGCGGACTGCGACGCCCAGGTCCTCGTATGGCAGGACATGGCCGGTCTGCGCACGGGGAAGGCCCCGCGCTTCGTCAAACGCTACGCCGATCTGCATTCCGTGCTCACCGAGGCGGTCGGCACCTATGTCGACGAAGTGAAGTCCGGGGTCTTCCCCGAGCCCGAGAGGAGCTTCGACTGATGGAGGTCGGAGGCATCCAGGCACTGCGCCGGTGGCGGGCCGAGCAGTCGGGCCGCGTCGGTCTCGTCCCGACGATGGGCGCCCTGCACTCCGGGCATCAGGCGCTCATGACGCGTGCCCGCGCAGAGTCCGATCTCGTCGTGGCCTCGATCTTCGTCAATCCGCTTCAGTTCGGTGCCGACGAGGACTTCGTCCAGTACCCGCGGCCGATCGAAGAGGATCTGAGAAAGTGCGAAGAGGCCGGAGTCGACTTCGTCTTCGCCCCGGCGCTGGCCGAGATGTACCCGTCCGCACCCGAAGTGCGGGTCGTCGCCGGGCGCATGGGGGCCGTGTTCGAAGGCGCGGCCAGGCCCGGACACTTCGACGGCGTGCTCACCGTCGTGGCGAAGCTCTTCACCCTCATCGCCCCCGACGTCACGGTATTCGGGCTCAAGGACATCCAGCAGTTCGTCCTGGTCAAACGCATGATCGCCGACCTCAACTTCGATATCGAACTCATCGGCCTACCCGTCGTCCGGGACGCCGACGGCCTGGCCATGTCGAGCCGCAACTCCTACTTGGTGCCGGACGACCGCGCCCGTGCTCTGGCGATTCCGCGGGCTCTCACCGCCGCCTCCGAGATGGCCGAGCGAGGCCGTGGGACGGCGGAGTCCGGCGCCGGTGGCGGTTCTGGCTCTGGGGCCGGCACCAGTGGTGTTTCTGCTGGCTTGCCCGCTGCCGTCGAGGCGGCCGCGCTCGCCGAGCTGGAGCCGGCCGCTGAACGTGGGGATCTCGAGATCGTCTACTGCAGCCTCGTCGAGGCCGCGACTCTTCGACCGTGCCCACCGGACTTCACGGGACCGGCTCTGCTGCTCGTCTCCGCGACGGTCGGTGGGACCCATCTCATCGACAATCTGCCGCTGGAATTCTGACGCGATATGCAATTGTGATGAGTTTGTGAAGATTCTGTTGAGCGATCGAGATCTGCATATGTAACCGACCGAGATCCATCGACAACAATGGTTTCAATTGACGGCTATCAGTCGCTGGACCCTTGTTCACAGTGTTCGCTGAGAATAGACTCAAAATCAGCAAGAGAAAATGAAGCTTGCCGATTCGCCGAGTTCGAAGGAGATAAGCGACATGCAAGATCTGGATATCTGGTCGGTCCTGACGAAAGTCGGACTGGCAATCGTCATTCTCATTGTCACCTGGATTCTCGCCGCCATCGTCAAATGGGCGATCGGCAAACTCGTCACCAAGGTTCCAGCTCTTCAACGCGATGGAAGCAATGGTCAGCAGATCGGAAAGTCGGTCGGGCAGATCGCCGGTCTCATCATCTGGCTGCTCGGACTCATCGCCGTACTCCAGCTGTTCAACCTCGATCAGGTGCTGTCTCCGCTGCAGGGTCTGCTCGATGGAATCTTCGGATTCCTGCCCAATATCATCGGCGCGGGATTCATCTTCTTCATCGGCTATGTCTTCGCGAAGATCGCCAAACAGCTCGTCCAGACCGCTCTCAACGCTGTGGATCTGACGAAGCTGACGTCGAAGTTCCGTTCGCTCGGCGACAAAGCCACCGGAGTGGCCGAGGGTGCTGGAAATGCTCAACCGAATCCCGACGTCACTCAGCAGTACGCCGCACAGGGTCAGCAGGGCATGCCGCCGCAGGACGGATACCCCGGCCATGCACCGAACCCGAACGCGGAGGCGAACGCGAAGATGTCGAACCTCATCGGCAACCTGGTGTTCGGAATCATCATCATCGTCGTTGCGATCTCGGCGCTGCAGGTCCTCGGCATCAAGGCGATCTCGGAGCCTGCCCAGCAGATGCTCCAGATCTTCCTCAACGCGATCCCGCTCATCATCGCCGCCGGCATCCTGCTGGCCATCGGCTTCGTCATCGCCAAGTTCCTCGGCAATCTGCTCGAACAGATCCTCCAGGGCATCGGCACCGACAAAGCCATCAACGAGATCGGGATCGTGCCTGAAGGCACCAGCGCCTCCAACGTGATCACCCGCCTCGTGCAGGTGGCGATCATGATCTTCTTCGCGATCATGGCCGCCCGGATGCTCGGATTCCCCGAGATCACGAACATCCTCAACGAGATCCTCGACCTCGGCGGCAGCGTGCTCTTCGGCGCTGCGATCATCGCCGCAGGATTCCTCATTGCCGCGATCATCGGCAAGTTCATCACGAACAACCTCGCCAGCAAGGTGCTGCGCTACTCGGCGATCGCCCTGTTCATCGCCATGGGCCTGCGCTACATGGGCCTGGCCGATTCGATCATCAACCTCGCCTTCGGAGCTGTCGTCATCGGCGGTGCCGCAGCGGCCGCTCTGGCCTTCGGCCTCGGCGGACGTGAGGCAGCCGCGAGGATGCTCGACAAAGTCGACCTCGCCGAGGCGGCCGAAAAGACGAACCCGGACGCCGTGGACAGCGGTACACCGGGTACCGGAACGCGCACTGACGGAGGTGGCAGCGGGAACGGGGGAGCCTCCTCGGCGAATGAGAGCTGAATGAGGGTCTGCCCACCGAACCGAAAGGGGCGGGGCACCGAGGATCGACCTCGGTGCCCTGCCCCTCTCCTATGCTCCGGGCAATCGCGCTTCAGATGGGGATCGCGATGACGGCGATGCCGATGATGAGCAGGATGAGCGTGGAGGCGGCTTCGATGAAGAAGTCGGCGCTGCGGTGGGCCATCGCCGACGCGGCGAGGCTTGCCAGGCATGCGAGGACGAGCTGGTAGGACAGGAGCACGCCGAGGATCAGTGCGACGAGCACGGTGTAGTCGATGCCGGTCGGGGAGGCGGGGACGAGGGTCGGCAGGATCGCGAGGAAGAACAGGCCGACCTTCGGGTTGGACAGCGACGAGAAGATGCCGCGGCGATACGACACGAACGAGCGCAAGTGGCCCCACGAGGTCGACTCCATGACGTGGGCGATCTCGGTCACGGGCCCGTCGGGGGAGTCG
>NZ_QYCP01000066.1 GCF_025506275.1 Brevibacterium permense | reverse complement strand
GGTGGCGAACATGACGCATGACACAATAGTGGGATGAGCCATGTCGACCCTCAGTTGGACCGTGCGCGCAAGCTCGCCGGCCTCAATACCGCCCGGCGCAGCGAGCCGGACACGACGTCTCCGTTCTGGGAGTTCGATCGGGAGGTGTGGGGTACGCTCGCCCAGGCCACGCCGCTGCCGCTGAAGCAGCGCGACATCGAACGGCTGCGCGGGCTCGGCGATCGGATCAACCTCGACGAAGTGGCCCAGGTCTATTTGCCCCTGTCACGACTGCTCAACCTCTACGTCTCAGCACGGCGAGCGAAGCACGACCTGACCAGGGAGTTCTTCTCTCCACTGCACGAACGCGGGTTGGAACCGCAGGATGCCAAGCGCACGCCCTTCGTCATCGGCGTCGCCGGATCGGTGGCCGTGGGCAAGTCGACGACGGCACGTGTGCTGCGCGAACTGCTCGCCCGCTGGCCCGACACTCCGCGCGTCGAACTCATCACCACCGACGGATTCCTCTACCCCAACGCCGAACTCGACCGTCGCCGCCTCAACGGGCGGAAGGGATTCCCGGAATCCTACGACCGGCGCAAGCTGCTCAAGTTCATCTCCGCCGTGAAATCCGGGGCTCCCGAGGTCCGTGCACCTGTGTACTCGCACCACACCTATGACATCGTTCCCGGCGCCGAGGTGGTCGTGCGCTCCCCCGATGTCCTCATCGTCGAGGGCCTCAACGTCCTCCAGCCCGCCCGCCCCCGTCAGGATGGGACCGTGGGCTTGGCCATCAGTGACTACTTCGACTTCTCCGTCTACGTCGATGCGCGCTCCCGTGATATCCGCCAGTGGTACATCTCGCGGTTTCTCAAACTCAAGCACGGTGCGTTCCAGGACGAGGACTCCTACTTCCACCGCTACTCGCAGCTCGACGACGACGAAGCGATCACTCTGGCCACGGAGATCTGGGACTCCATCAACTTCCCGAACCTGCGCGAGAACGTCCAGCCCAGCCGCGGCCGAGCCGACCTCGTGCTCCACAAATCCTCCGATCACACGATTCGGAAGGTGCAGCTGCGGAAGCTGTGACGGGAGTCGTCGGGGGTCTAACACCTCGGACGGGGCGAGCCGCCTCGGCGAGCTTGTCAGCGGACCCGTAACGGGAGTCGCCGGGCGGTGAGGAAATAGTTTCACCGCTCTGACGGTTGCACAGTGTGCACTGAACTACTCACCGCCGGCAGGTCACCCGCCTGCGGCGGCGGCCGGATGCGAGCGATCCTCGCGCCGTCACGGGATCCCCCGTGCATGCTCGGTCGTTTCGGCAGCAGAAAGGGACCCAGTATGAGCGTGCCATCCGCACATCACCTCATGTACTCCTCGGTCAAGAGTAAGAAGACCCCCGAGACGCGCATCCAACCGGGCATCTACAAGCGGATCGCCGGGTATGCGACCCGGCACAAGCGCAAACTCATCATCTTCCTGCTGCTGTCCGTGCTCACCGCGGGCATCGGTGTCCTCAACCCGGTCCTCGCCGGCGACGTCGTCAACGCGATCACCGGCGGCGGGCCCGTGTCTACGGTCGTATGGCTGGCCGTGGCCATCGGCGGGTTGGCCATCGCCGATGCGGCCATCTCGATCACGAACCGGTACCTGTCCTCACGGATCGGTGAGGGGCTCATCTTCGATCTGCGCACGGCCGTCTATGATCACGTCCAGTCGATGCCGATCGCATTCTTCAATCGCACCCGCACCGGTGCCCTGGTCTCCCGGCTCAATACGGATGTCATCGGTGCGCAGCGGGCGTTTTCGAACACCCTGTCCGGCATCGTGTCGAACTTCGTCTCCCTGGCCCTGACCGTCGGCGTCATGGTCACGATCTCATGGCAGGTGACCGTGTTGTCGATCCTGCTGCTGCCGCTGTTCATCATCCCCACCCGAATGCTCAGCGGAAAGCTCGCATCCCTGCAGTTCGAAGCGGCCAACAATTCCGCAGACATGTCGACCCGCATGACCGAACGCTTCTCCGCCGCCGGCGCCACCCTGGTCAAACTCTTCGGCAATCCCCGCCAGGAGAACGAGGAGTTCGCCGACCGCGCCGGCCAGGTCCGCGATATCGGGGTCAAGGTCGCGATGCTGCAGTCGACGTTCGTGTCCTCACTGACTCTGGTCTCCGCCCTGGCGCTGGCTCTGGTCTACGGCGTCGGCGGTGCACAGGCCGTCGTCGGCAACCTCAACGCTGGTCAGGTTGTGACCCTGGCACTGCTGCTGACCAGGCTCTATACGCCACTGACGATGCTCGCCAACGCGCGCCTGGACATCCAGAGCGCAGTGGTGTCATTCCAGCGGGTGTTCGAGATCCTCGATCTCGTGCCCTACTTCAAGGAACCGTCGCAGCCGAAGGCCCTGCCTGCCGGTGGGCTGGATGTGCAATTCGATCACGTCGACTTCGCCTACCCGAGCGCCTCGCAGGTCAGCCTGGCCAGCCTCGAAGACGTCTCCGTACTCGACACCCGTGGCGGCGATCAGGTTCTCCACGACCTGAGCTTCACGATCCCCGCCGGGCACACCGTTGCCCTCGTCGGATCCTCGGGTGCGGGAAAGTCGACGATCGCGTCGCTGCTGCCGCGACTCTACGACGTCACAGGCGGCACGATCACCATCGGCGGGGTCGATGTTCGCGAACTGTCGTTTGCCGATCTGCGCGAGGCCGTCGGCGTCGTCACCCAGGACGGTCATGTCTTCCACGAGTCGATCCGCGCCAACCTCCAGCTCGTCGACCCTGATGCCACCGAGGAGCAGATGCTCGATGCCATCGACCGGGCACAGCTGAGAGGCGTCGTCGATGCGCTTCCCGATGGATTGGACACCGTCGTCGGCGAACGCGGGTACCGTCTCTCCGGAGGCGAGCGTCAGCGCCTGACCATCGCCCGGATGCTGCTGGCGTCTCCGGAGATCGTCGTGCTCGATGAAGCCACCTCGGCGTTGGATTCGACGAACGAGGCCGCGATCCAGCGGGCCCTGTCCCAGGCGATGCACGGGCGGACGGCTCTGGTCATCGCCCACCGTCTGTCGACGATCCGGCAGGCCGACACGATCCTCGTCGTCGAGGCCGGTCGCATCATCGAGAAGGGCACTCACGAGGAGCTGGTCGGCCGCGGCGGCCGCTATGCCGAGCTCTACGCCACCCAGTTCGCCTCGAGCTGAGTCCGTGACGCTGAACCACTTTAGGTGCGAGCCCTGCACCGACTCCGCAGGGTCAGAGACTTCCTCGAGTTAAGTGTGCGCAGATTGCCGGTTTCGAGCCGAAATTGTGCAATCTGCGCACAGTTAGCTGGCCAACTAACTGGCCAACGCCGCGGCAGAAGGCCGTTCAACCCGCGGCCACCACGGCAGGAACCCTCTAAAACTGGCGATCGTCGCGGCACTGCACACTCGGCAAACCCTACAGCGCGAGGTGCTCCTTGACCGACGCGGCCAGGCGCTCGGCCTGGGCGGAGGCGGCATCTTCGGTGGCGGCTTCGACCATGACCCGGATGAGCGGCTCCGTGCCCGAGGCGCGCAGCAGCACGCGACCGGTGTCGGCGAGTTCGGCCTCGACAGCGGCCACCTCTGCGGCGACCTGCGGGTGATCGACGTTGTTCTTGTCCACGCCCTTGACGTTGACGAGCGCCTGCGGCAGCTGCGGGATCTCCGCGGCGAGGTCGGCCAGGGTGCGCTTGGCATCGGCTATCCGCTTCATCAGATGCAGGGCGGTCTGCACTCCGTCGCCGGTGGTGCCGTGATCGAGCATGAGCACGTGTCCGGACTGCTCCCCGCCGAGCGCATACCCGTCGGCGAGCATCCGCTCGAGCACATACCGGTCGCCGACAGCGGTCTGCACGGTCTCGATTCCGTATTTGTCCATCGCCTGCTTCAGACCCAGATTCGACATGACGGTCGTGACGAGGGTGTTGCCGCGCAACTCACCGAGCTCCTTGAGCCCGATCGCCAGGATGCCCATGACCTGGTCGCCGTTGACGACCCGCCCCAAGGAGTCCACGGCCAGGCAGCGGTCGGCGTCACCGTCGAAAGCCACGCCCAGATCGGACTGGGTCTCGACGACGAGGCGCTGCAGCGGTCCGAGGTGGGTCGATCCCACACCGTCGTTGATGTTGAAGCCGTCGGGTTCGGCGGCGGAGACGATGACTTCGGCGCCGGCCTGGCGCAGGGCGGCGGGTCCGACGATGGACGCCGCACCGTGAGCGCAGTCGACGACGACCTTGAGTCCCGACAGCGGGCGTACATTGTCGGCGTCGACACAGCGCACTAGGTGCTCGGTGTACTCGTCTGCAGCGGCCGGGTAGCGCGAGATGCGGCCGACGTCCGCGCCGGTCGGACGATCCCAGTCCTCATCGAAGATCGCGAGGATCTCGTCTTCGACCGCGTCGTCGAGCTTCGTGCCTCCTGCGGCGAAGAACTTGATGCCGTTGTCGGGCATGGGGTTGTGGGAGGCGGAGATGACGACGCCGAAGGCGGCGCCGGTGTCCTTGACGACCTGGGCGATGCCCGGTGTCGGCAGCATGCCTGCGTCGAGGACGTCGACTCCGGTCGAGGCGATTCCGGCGCTCAGTGCGGCGGAGAGGAATTCGCCGGACACGCGCGTATCACGTCCGACCACGGCGAAGGGGCGCTTCTCACCCGTCCAGCCGCGGCTGAGCACGCGTGAACCTGCGACCGAGAGCTGGAGGGCGAGTTTGGCCGAGATATCGCGATTGGCCAGTCCGCGCACTCCATCGGTGCCGAAGAGTCGAGACATAGTGGAGATCCTTTCGTCAATGTCGGAGTCGATCTTAGTCGATCCGCTGGGTGTCGCTCGTGATGTCGGCACCCTCGCCGAGGCGACCGACCGCATCCGTGGCCGCGGTAGTCGCGGCGTCGCGAGTGTCCGCTCAAGGCGGAGCGCGCTTATCGTGCGGTGCACAATGCGATATTCGCGCTCAGGCTTGAACGACGGACTATGCGCCGAGGCGGCACACTCGACCGCGGGGCCACGTCAGTGACCGTGTGAGATGAGTCCGGATATGAGAAATGCGGCCCCGAACCTGGTTCGGGACCGCATTCTCATGTTCATGATGCTGAACTGTCGATGACTGCGACTCAGTGGCAGACCAGCCGCAGTCGGTTCGCCAGCGAGATCAGCGCTTCGAGAACTGAGGTGCCTTACGGGCCTTCTTGAGACCGGCCTTCTTGCGCTCAGGAACGCGAGCATCGCGGCTGAGGTATCCGGCCTTCTTCAGCTCGGCGCGGTTGGACTCCGCGTCGATCTGGTTGAGCGAACGAGCCACGCCCAGGCGGACGGCGCCGGCCTGGCCGGAGGGTCCACCGCCGGAGATCCGGACGATGACGTCGAAACGTCCGCCCAGGTCCAGCAGGGTGAAGGGCTCGTTGACGAGCTGCTGGTGCAGCTTGTTCGGGAAGTACTCTTCGAGAGTACGTCCGTTGATGGTCCACTCACCGGTGCCGGGGACGAGGCGCACACGAGCAATTGCCTGCTTGCGGCGGCCGACTCCGTTGCCGGGAGCGGTCAGGGACTGTCCACGTCCGCCGGCGGTGCTTTCGCCCAGGCCAGCGGATGCGGGAGTCTCGGAAGTGTATTCGGTGATCTCTTCTTCGACAGTTTCTGTCGCGTTGGTGGTATCAGCCACGGTTCTCCTCGGTATGTCTAGAGCTCAGGCGCTTACTGCGCGACCTGGCTGAGTTCGTACGGCTGCGGATTCTGAGCGGCGTGCGGGTGCTCGGCACCTGCATAGACCTTCAGCTTCTGCATCTGGGCACGTCCGAGACGAGTCTTCGGGACCATACCGGCGACAGCCTTTTCGACTGCACGCTCGGGGTGGGTGGCGAGGAGCTCGGCATAGTTCACGCTCTTGAGGCCACCGGGGTATCCGGAGTGGCGGTAAGCGCGCTTCTTCTCGAGCTTCGCACCTGTCAGCGCGACCTTGTCGGCGTTGATGATGATGACGAAGTCACCGGTGTCGGTGTTCGGAGTGAACGTGGTCTTGTGCTTGCCGCGCAGGAGGCGTGCAACCTGCGAAGCAAGGCGACCGAGCACCTGGTCAGTGGCGTCGATGACGTGCCACTGGTGCTCAACGTCACCGGACTTAGCTGTATACGTACGCAAAAGTAGCCTTCTTTTCGTATCTGTGTTCAGTGCAGCGCCGGATCCTCATCGGGTCGTGAGTCCAATGGGTCTCAAGCGCTGGTTGTCTTCAATCGGGTGAACCTATCGACGCATTCCCCTCACCTACGGGCCTGCAACGCATGAGGCTATGTAAGGGAGTGCGACAAGCACACACAACGACAATCAAATATACATGCCCTCAGGCCCGGGGAGCAAACGCCCAGAGCGGTCTCAGGGCCAGCTGAAACCCGAGCCGATAGTATTGATCTGTGCCGACTCACTCCAGCCTGCCCTTCCGACTTCCCGCATTGAGAATCCTGATGCTGGGTCTCCTGGTCGGGCTCCTGACGGCAGGCCTCGGACTCGACCCCGCCTCCGCGTCGGCACCAACGGACAGCATGGCATCGGCCGACGGTTCGGCCGCGAATGCGAATGCGTCCTCGGCGCAGTCCACTGACACCGGCAGGCCCCCGGCCGGGCAGACGGTCGTCTTCGGCATTCCGGGTCTGACCATCGATGATATCGACCCCGAGCGCACTCCGAACCTCTTTCATCTGCTCTCCGAGGGCGCCGCAGCGAACCTCAACGTGCGCACGATCGGCTCGGCTACCTGCCCCGCCTCCGGCTGGCTGTCCTTCGGCGCGGGCGCCCGCGCGCAGGCCGGTCCCTCCCCCGTCGCCGAGGATGCCGACCCCGATGACTCTGTCCGCTGCCCGACGATGATCGCCCCCACCACGGACGGTTCCGTGGATGCCGAGGGCAGGGCCGCCTCGGCGAAGGAGGCGGCGAACAGTGATGAAGCTCATGGCGGCGAATCCGCGGCCGGAACGACGACGGCTCGGATCGAGGGCTTCGATGCGGTCAAGGAGCCCAATATCGGCTCCGGTTACTCCGTCGACTACGGCATGCTCGCGCGTGAAGTCGCCGTAGCCGGCAAGGCCGCGCCCGCCAGCACCGGCGGCGCCGTCGCGGGCTCGCTGCTCGAACCGTGCGTCGCAGCCGAAGGCCCCGGCGCAGCCTATGCGGCCGCGGACGAAGACGGGGTGGTGACGAACTTCACGGACGATGCGACCTCCGCGGACTGCCGCCTCGGTGTCGTCGACCTCGGCGCGATCGGCATCCGCTCCTGGCTGTTCGATCCGATCCCGAACTACTCCTATACCGTTCCGCCGAACTACGACCGGGAGACCCGCGTCGCCGAAGCCGACCGCCGCCTCGGCGTGCGTCTGCAGGAGGTGCGGGAGAACGCGAAGGACGGGGCCGCGGATCCGACGATCATCGTCGCCGGCCTCGGTGACAGTTCCGGTCTGCCGCAGCTGCGCGCGTTCATCGCGTCCGGGCCCGGCTTCGAACCCGGGTCCCTGTCCTCGGCGACGACACGCACCCCGGGGCTGCTGCAGATCACCGATCTGGCGCCGGGCATCCTCGATGTCCTCGATGTCGATTCCCCGCGCGCCGTCGGCTTCGACTCCACCCCGACCGATGATGATCCGCAGCAGCGCATCGACGATCTCGTCGCCGAGGCGCAGAAGTCGACGACGATCCATCAGAATCTCTCGACGTTCTCCATCACCCTCGACGTCATCTTCTACGTCCTCTTCATCGCGTGCGCGGTCCTGCTCAACCGCTCCATCCTCGGCCGCCGAGGCGGTGCCACCCGAGCCTCCCACGTCCACCGCTTCCTCGGCTGGGTGTCCCTGGGCGTGGCCTCCCTGCCGATGGGAGCGTTCCTCGCCGGGCTCCTCCCCTGGTCGAGAATGGCCGATCCCGGGCTCGGCCTGTTCCTCTCGGTCATCGGCACGGCCGCCGTTCTGTTCGTCCTCGCCCTCATCCCGCCATGGGGTCGGACCTGGCGAGGACGGGTCGGCGCCCTGGCCGGGGCGAACCTGCTCATCCTCGCCGCCGACCTGGCCACCGGGTCCCGTCTGCAGGCGAACTCGCTGCTCGGCTACAACCCGATCGTCGGCGGCCGCTACTACGGACTCGGCAATCAGGGTGCGGCGATCTTCATCGTCAGCCTCTTCATCTTCTTAGGGCTTGTGGTGTCCTGGCTGCGGGCGCGCGGTCACCGAAAAGCTGTGATCATCGTGCCGGTCGTCATCGGACTGGCCGCCGTGTTCGTCTCCGGCAATCCCTCCTGGGGTGCGAAGTTCGGCGGCACGATCGCCATCCTCGCCGGTCTCATGGTCCTGCTGGCGCTGCTGTCGAAGATCCGACTGACTCTGCTGCGCCTCGCCCTCATCGGAGTGGCATCGCTGGCCGTGCTCATCGGCATCGCCTTCCTCGACTGGCTGCGCCCGGCCGGGGCACGCTCACATTTCGGCACGTTCTTCGACCAGATCGTCACCGGTGAGGCCCTGCAGGTCGTCGGCCGCAAGCTCGGCGCGAACCTCCACATCATCCAGGTCAACCCGGCCCTGGCCATCGTCACCCCGCTTGCGGCCATCGCGGTCCTCATCTTCCTCCGCTACCTCCTCCACTTCCCCCGCGTCCACGCCGGCAGCCGGACCGGGCGCCTGGTCAACAAATGGCGCGGACGGCTCCCCCAGCTCTTCACCGATTCCGACCTGCACTTCGGTTTCCTGGCTGCGGCCACGGGCCTCGGCGTCGGGCTCGTGCTCACCGATTCCGGGGTCGCCGTGCCTTCGACCGGAGCCATGGTTCTGCTGCCCTTCCTGCTGGCGCTCAGTGCTGAGCACGCCGAGGAGGCTCACCGATGAGAGCCCGCGTGACCTCCCCCGCCGCTCGGGTTCTGCTCGGGATCCTGGCCATCGCGCTGTTCGTCCTCGGCCTGCCTCAGGTCGGGCAGGCGGTCCCGGGCGAGGGCTCGAACGCGGATGCTGCTGCGGGCTCGAATGCGGCCGCAGGTGCGCCGGCTCGAGCCGACGCCCAGGCAGCGGGCGGGAGCGGGGGCACGGCTCCGGCCTCGGACGACGACGACGGTGGGGCCGCCTCGGCGCATCCCGGGGTCGTGTCGATCAACGTCTCCGGATTCAGCTTCGAGGATCTCGATCCGCGCACCACACCGCACCTGTGGATGATGATGAAGGGCGGGCAGATCGGGACGATCACACCGCGCAGCGTGCGCTCGACGAGCTGTCCGGTCGACGGCTGGCTGGGACTCGGATCAGGGCGGCGGGCCGCCGACGAACCACGCGATCAGTGCCGCGAATCGGCATCTCCGCTCGACGGCTGGGTCGCCGATTGGGACGTGTACGCGCAGGTGGCCCGCGGTGACAACTACGATGCCTCCCTCGGAGCACTGGCCGAGGCAGTGCCCGATATCCGCGCCTTCGGCAACGGTGCCGCCATCGCCGCGGCCACCCCAACCGGCCGTGTCGAGAACTGGTCGCCCGTCGGACCCGACCTGGGCGCGGATGTCGCGAAATCGACCGCAGACGGCGAGCTTACGCTCGTCGATCTCGGCAATACCGCCGCCGACGGCTATTCGCTGAAGAATCTCGACGCTCAGGTCGGGGACGTCCTCGAATCGACGGGATGGATGAGCGCGGATCAGCCGAACCGCCTCGGCGAGGGACGCGTTCCCGTGGTGTTCTCATCGATCGCCGACGGAACGCATGAAGGTTCGTCGATGCAGGCGACGATGATGGTCGCCCCGGGCGAGCAGGCGGGACTGCTCACCTCCTCGTCGACGCGGCAGCCGGGACTGGTGCAGGTGCCCGACCTGGCACCGACGCTCGTGGCACTGTCCGGTGCCGAGGAGATGGACAATGCGGCCGGGGCGCCGATGACCTCGGGGGCGCACGGGTCCGATTGGCATTCGCGCTATCAGGCGGTGCTCGACCGGCAGGTTGCGGTGAAGACGCAGAACGATCTGTCGACGTGGTTCTTCCCCGTCGTCGCCGTGCTCATGGTCGGACTGTTGGCGTTGGCATGGTTCATGCGGAAGAACCACCGGGAGCTCGTCCATTCCGGGGCGTACCGCCTCGGTGTCGTATTCGCGGCGATGCCGATCTCGACGTATCTGGTCAATACCGTGCCGTGGGAGCGGGCGACGAATCCGGACATCGCGATGCTCGGAGCCTTGGCCGGGTGGGCGCTGCTGCTCGGGGTGCTGGCGCTGCTCGGCCCCTGGCGGCGGCATAAGTTCGGGCCGGTGCTCTTCGTGTCCACCGTGACGGTCGCCGTCCTCGCCTACGACGTCGTCACCGGATCCCAGCTGCAGATGTCGACGCTGTTGGGTGAGCCCCTGCTTATCGCCTCCCGGTTCTACGGAATCGGGAACTCGGCGCTGGCGCTGTACTGCTGTGCGCTGCTGTTGGCGGTCGCAGGGTTCGCGTCTCTGGTGGCCAAGCCGCTGCATCGCGTCCTCATCGTCACTGTTCCCGTGCTCGCCTCCTGCGTCATCCTGGCAGCACCAGGTCTGGGCACGAAGTTCGGGTCCGTACCGACCCTCATCATCGGAGTCGCCTACCTCGTGCTGGCCGCGGCGAGCATCCGGTTCTCGCTCAAACGGCTGGGGCTGACGGTGGGCATCGCCGGAATCGTCATGCTCACCGTGCTGTTCCTCGACTGGCTGCGCCCGGCCGATCAGCGCACGCACTTCGGACGGTTCTTCGACTCGATCATCAGCGGTCAGGCGCTCAGCGTTCTGGCTCGAAAGATCGGGATGAACATCGACATCCTCACCCAGTCGTGGATGACTCTGGTGCTGCCGCTGGTCATCATCGGTGTGTTCTGGCTGGCGCTCGACCCTGCGCGCTTCCGACTGCACGGACTCCAGGACACCTACCTGCGGATCCCGCTGCTGAGGTCGGCGATGATCAGCCTCGCGATCCTGCTGGGAGTCGGCACTCTCATCAACGACTCGGGCATCGTCGTACCGGCCGTCGGCATCCTCTTCCTCGTCCCCGTGCTCACTCACCTCGAGACCTTCCGCGCCGGCCGCCCGCCGGTCCCAACGGCGACGCCCGCCGGTGACGCCCCCGCCGATGCTGATGCGGCCCCTGCCGACTCCGATGCCGAGGACGGCGCCGACGCCCAGTCCGAGTCTGAGTCCGGGTCCGGGTCTGTCGACGGCACCACGCACCGGTAGTCTCAACATCCACCGCTTGCCGCAGAACACCTCCGTGGCGACAAAAGGCACCTATGCACCGGTGCGCATTGCAGCTACCTAAAGGAGATGGCACTGACGGCGCACGGTGCTGCGCAGTAAACGACCTTCGCCGAGGCATCCCTCACCGTTAGTGGCATCCCCGCCGCTTCCTCGCAAAACACCCCCGCCACAGCAATTCGCACTCGTGCACCGGTGCACTATGCAACTACGTGGTGGAGATAGAACAAACGGTGAGGGATTATTCGTACGGACCGTGCCTGGAAACGACGGCAGGCCGGAGAGAAGAACTCTCCGGCCCCGCTCGTCTCGGCGATGATCTCGCCTGAGTGTCAGGAGCTTCTGAGCAGCCTGGCTCAGTTCTGGAGGCTGAGCTTGCGGCGACGGACGATCGTGACCGCAGTGGTGCCCGCGACGATGAGCGCGAGAGCCGCGGCGACGATGTTGAAGGTCTCGAAGCCGGTGCGCGGCAGGTCGCCTCCATCTTTCGAACCGTTCGCGTCGCTTCCGGAGCCATCGGCCGAACCGCCATCGGCCGAGGCGTCCGCACCATCGGCTCCACCGCCGGCGTTCGACGAACCGTCCGAGCCACCGGCAGCGTCGTCCCCGCCGTCGGCGGTTCCGCTTGCCGTGCTGTCTCCGCCGTCAGCAGCCCCGCCATCGGCGGAACCACCATCGGCATTGCCGCCGTCGGCCGAACCGTCATCGCCGGCCGAGGCATTCGCATCGTCACCGACTGCCGCGGTGGCCTCGAATTCATGCGCCAGCGGCAGCGGGTTGTCGTCCCACCATGGACCATCGGCATTCGCCTGGACGCTGGCCTTGACGGTCACCTCACCGGAGGCGTCCTTCGGCGCGGTCACCGTCACAGGAGTCTCGGTCTCCCCTGCCGGAATCGAATCGAGGGTGATCGTCTTGGCCGCCTCGGCGCTGACCTCAGGGGCCCTGCCCTTGGTGGCGCTGCTGGAAGCAGACCGGGTCTCGGACTGCGCGGCCGCCTCGGCGGTATAGCCCTCAGGCAGGTCGACGGTGACGTCGATGGGACCCGCAACCTCGGACTTCGCGTTCGTCTTGAGCGAGAACTCAGCGCTCTCACCGGGCTTGATGGCCTTCGGCCCGGTCAGCTCGGCGCTCAGATCACCCTTGTCGATGACGTCCTTGGCTGCGTCTGCCTGACGCTCGTTCTTATCCGGGGTGACGTCTTTGCCTTCGGCCTGGTGCTTGTTGAAGTAGTTCTCCCAGGTCTCGAAGTCGGTGAGTCCCGACTGTTCGAAATCGCCCTTGGCGAAGGAGGAGAAGTTGTCACCACCGGTGGCGAGGAAGCTCAGCGTCGCAACCCGGTAGTCCTCGTTCGGGTCGATGTCCTTGCCATCGACCTTGACGGATTTCACGTGCTCGCCCTTGTCGGCATCAGTGTCATAGACGACGTCGAGGTCATCCGAGATGCCCAGGTGGAGGAACGACCGGGAGGCACCGTCGGGCTGCCACTGCTCTTCGAAGAGGCCGATGACGTCCGAACCCTTCATCGTCACGACACCATGGTCGTTGGCGAAGGGAAGCACGCTGTTGAGCTCGGCAACGGTGACTTCGCACTTCTCCTCGGAGTTGTATATGTCATCGCAGAGCAGATCGGTGCGCAGACCGCCCGGGTTCGTGATGCCGAAGTCGGCTTCTTCCAGCTGGGTCTCTTCGACGCCTTCCTTGAGCGCATCGGCGACGAGGTTGCCGAGCGTGGACTCGGCACCGCGGTCCTCCTCGCCGTCCTTCTTCGCTCGGGTGATGTCCTCGCTGATCGTGCCGGTGACCTCGGAGCCGAGCTCCTTGGCCTTCTCCTCTGCGTCGCTGATGATGCCGGCGACCTTGTCGACGACCTCGGAGTCGTAGCTCTTGTCCTCGGTCTTAATGAGGTCGATGCCGCTTGCCTGCCAATCGCTGTTGCCGTCGACTCTCATGGTCACCTGCCCGACGTATTCGCCGTAGCTGCCGGCCTCGATGACGGGACGAGTGCGAGCGGGTTCTCCGGGCACCGGTGCTTCGAAGGCATACGGCATATGGGTGTGGCCGGTGAACATGGCGTCGACCGAGGCGTCGGCCTCGGTGACGAGCTTCTTGAACTCCGCGTTCGACGCCTTCGCGTCCTCGAGGCTCTCGGTCGACGACGCGCCGAGGTGGGCCTCGACGACGGTCATATCCGGTCGTTCGTCCTCGGGCAGGTTCTCGAGATCGTCGGCGACGCGGTTGACTGCGTCCGTGGGGTCACCGAAGTCCAGGTCGGCGATGCCGTCCGGTGAGACGAGTGAGGCAGTGTCCTTGGTGACGACGCCGATGACGGCGATCTTGACTCCCGACACGTCGACGATGGAGTACTCGTCGAGGCCGTCGACGACGTTCTGAGTTCCCTTGTCGTAGACATTGGCCGCCGAGTACGGGAAGTCGGCTTCGTCGCTCACGCGTCCCGTGAGGTCATCGATGCCTTTGTCGAATTCGTGGTTGCCGACAGCAGAGGCCTCGACGCCCATGGCATTCAGGACATCGAGCGTGGGGGTGTCGTTCTGCGATGAGGAGGTGTAGGTCGAAGCACCGATGTTGTCACCGGTCGAGAGCAGAGCAGTGCCCATATTGTCGCCGCCGGTGCCGAACTTCGCTCGTTCCTCCTCGACGACCGAGGCGACCTGAGTGCCTGCCTCGGAGATGCGTCCGTGGAAGTCGGTGATATTGAGCAGCTGAACCTTGGTGCCTTCGGGCGCCGACTGCACATCGCTGCCGGAGTCCTGTTCGTCGCCGGTGTCGTCCGACGGCGCGGATTTGTCACCGTCGGTCGAATCGTTCGACGATTCGTCGGGGTCCGCGGGAGCCGCTTCACTCGGTGCCGTGGCGCTGTCGTCGGTGGAGTTTCCGTTGCCCAGAGAGGGTGCCCCGATGGCAGGCGCGAGACCGGGCAGAGTCAGCATCGACACTGCGGCGCCCGTGGCCAGCACTTTGGTCACAAGTTTCGACATGTATTCGGTTCCTTCGATCGTTCAGTGAGGCGCACATCAACCGTGCCGGTGGGGATGAAGACGGATTCCATCCTGCAGTGCCAATGCGAACTGAAAGTTGCTTAAGTGTGAATCTACACAGGATTCTCACAACTGGAAAGAGGAATTCTCACATGATCCCGACTCGCGCGATATAAGGTGGCATGATGCTGCGGCTTGATGCTTCTGCCGACGTCTTGCCGAACCGTCGGCCTATTCCTGGTCGCGGCGGGCCATCGTCTGGGCGTTGCGAGCCGCATAGTCCTCGGGTGCCGGATAACCGACCTCGGTGAGGACGAGTCCTTCGGCAGGCGTGACGAACATGGGCACATCCGGGGTCAGCCCGGCGTCCGCCTCGGCGATGAGTTCGGCCGGGCGGGTCACCGCCCAATTGCCGGATCCGACCTTGATCAGTCCGCCGACGAGTGCACGGACCATGTGATGGCAGAAGGCGTCGGCGCGCAGATCGATGGTGATCACAGCATCCTGATCGCGCGAGACTCGCAGTTCGTGGAGGGTGCGGATCGTCGTCGCGCCCTCCCGGGGTTTGCAGAACGGCAGGAAGTCGTGGAGCCCTTGGACCTCGCTCGCGGCCTCGGCCATGGCTTCGGCGTCGAGTTCGCCCTTGTGCCGCGGCGTCACCTGGGTCAGCAGCGGGTCGATGAATGACCGGTGATCGGCCAACCGGTACTGATACGACCGCCACAGCGCGGAGAACCGGGCGTCGAAGTCCTCTGGCACCTCGGCCACCGCGTGGACGACGATGTCGTGGAACTCACCGGCGATGAGGACTCCGCGCAGACGTGACAGGAGAGCCGCCTCGGCGGATCGATTCGACTGGCCGATGAGCTTGCCGATCGCCTCATCGCCCAGATCGATGTGCACGACCTGACGGCGAGCGTGGACGCCGGAGTCGGTGCGGCCGGCGACGACGGTGGCCACCTCGGTGCCGGTGATCCGTTCGAGTCCGGACTCGACGGCGGCCTGGACCGTGCGCAGCCCCGGCTGCTTGGCCCAGCCATGGAAATCCGTGCCGCGATAGCCCAGGTCGAGACGGAAGCGGGTCATCGGGTCATCCTCGCCGAGGCGGGGCCCGCCGTTCCGGGTCCACCATCGTCATCGATCGCCTCGGTGAATGGGGCGCGGGGCTTGAAGACCCCGCCGAAGAGGCGGGAGACCAGTCGCGCCCGCTGCCGGTGATAGCGCTCGACGTTCGTGTTGTAGAAACGCGCGCCGGCGAGGATCCGTTCGGTGAGCACTTGCAGCTGACCGTGCAGAAGCTGGATCGTCGTGTCGATCTCCTCATTGACCGCAGCCCGATTGGGACGGGCAGAGTCCGAAGTCAGGGACCTCTCCGTCAGCGCCGCGGGGATGAGAGCGGCGTCATCGACGGCGTCGGTCAGGGCGTTTTCGGCTGCGGCGCCGCGGTGGTCGAAGGGGGCGCGTTCGGCAGAGGCGAGCGCGAGTTCCAGCCGGGACAGGTCCTGTCCGGCGATCTGCTGGAGGGTGCCGATATAGGCCGGCACGAGAGCGTGGCGAGCGCGGATCTCGCCGATGAGCTGGCGCTTGGCTTCGTCGCACAACGACCGGGCCATGGACAGCTGGTTGAAGCGCAGGACGGTGAGGATGACGAAGAGGACGATGAGAGCGGCGAGTACGCAACCGCCGACTATGAACCAGACCACGGCCATTCCCCTCGTTCCATGTGCTGCACGAGCATTTCCGACACCTCAGTTTACGCGGGGTTCAGACTCGTCGCGAACAGGTCATCATCCGGACACCGAGGCGACTGAGAGGAGTCACCGAGAAGGGCCGCGCCCGGACGCCGACCCTGGCATTCTGCAGTCACCGCAGAGAGTGCGGACCGATTTCGGCCAGATGTCGCCGACCTGTCGCCTTCGGGTCATGCGTTCGTCACTCTGCGGGCCTTAGCTGGAAGCCGTGAGAGTAGCGATCATTGCGGAATCCTTCCTCCCCAATATGAATGGGGTCACCCACTCACTCCTGCGGGTCCTCGACCATCTGGCCGACCGCGGTGACGAGGTCCTCGTCATCGCTCCGGGCACACGCAGGGACGGTCCGAAGGAGGTCGCCGGTGCCCGCATCGTCCGGGTTCCCTCGATCGCCTTGCCGAAGTATCGGCGCATCCGTGTGGCTCCCGGCGGCGTCACCCGCATCCGCCGGCTGCTGCAGCGTTTCGCCCCGGACGTCGTCCATCTGGCCAGTCCGTTCGTCCTCGGTTGGCGCGGCGTCCTCGCCGCCCAGGCACTGAATCTGCCGACCGTGGCGATCTACCAGACCGAGGTTCCCGCCTATGCCGCCCGGTACGGAATGCACGGCATCGAGGCCATGCTGTGGAACCACGTCCGCAATATCCACCAGCATTCCTCCCTGACGCTGGCCCCATCGTCGTACACGATCGATCAGCTGCACGGGCTCGGGGTCGCCGAGGTGGCACTATGGGCCCGTGGGGTCGATTCCTCCCGTTTCGACCCGAGCCACCGGTCCGAGGCCTGGCGTCGAAGCGTTGCCCCGAATGGGGAGAAGATCATCGGCTTCGTCGGCAGGTTGGCCGCGGAGAAGCAGGTCGAAGACCTTGCCGCGCTCACCGATCTGCCCGGGGCGAAGGTCGTCATCGTCGGTGACGGTCCCTGGCGGACGCGTCTGCAGCGACTGCTGCCGGAGGCACATTTCACCGGGTTCCTCGGCGGGGACGCCCTGGCTCAAGCAGTGGCGAGCTTCGACCTCATGGTGGCCCCTGGTGAGCTTGAGACCTTCTGCCAGACGATTCAAGAGGCCATGGCCTCCGAGGTGCCGGTCATCGCTCCCGCCCGAGGCGGCCCGCTCGACCTGGTCGACTCCTCGCGCACCGGGTGGCTCTACACCCCGAAGGATCTCGGTGCCATGCGAGCGCATGCGGCGGACCTCCTCGGCGACGAGGCGAAAAGGCGAGCCTTCGGGGTCGCCGGTCGTGAGCAGGTGCAGGCCAGGAGTTGGAAGAGCGTGTGCTCACAGCTCGTCGGCCACTATTCGCGGGCGATCGAGAATCCAGCCCCGCAGGTGCTCGGCCGCGGATTCAGCTCGATGGTCAACTCCGGACTGGAGAATCCGCTGCCCTACTGAGGCGATCGCGCAGGTCAGCATCCGGCCCTTTCGCCGACCGCTCGAATTGCCGCCGCTGTATCAAGTTATACGCCGAGCGCTGGACGCTGAGATGAGCGGTCGGTGTACGCGGGCGAGCCTTCAGCTGCCGAGCTCAGGCGAGGCCGGCGGTCCAGTCCTGGACAGTCGTCACAGTTGCCTGTTTGGGGAACACCTTCTCAGTGAGCACCTGATGAACCTCGGGGTCACGGTCGGCGCAGGCGTCGGAGAGCACAGTGAGCTCGAAGTCGAGATCGGCGGCCTGACGTACGGTCGAGAGCACGACTCCGCTCGTAGCGACTCCGGCGAGCACAAGAGACGACGCCCCATAGCCGCGCAGCAGCACCTCGAGATCGCTGCCGGTGAAGGCGCTGATGCGTCGCTTGGTCACAATCGGCTCGCCCTGATGCCGGTCGAGCGTTTCGTGGATGCTCGTCGAGGCATGGGTCTCGTCGACGTCGCCGTGGGCGGCGATCTGCGCGAACGATGCCGTTGCCGCCAGCTCCGGATGCCCCTCGCGCAGCGCCACTCGCACCCAGACGACGGGGATGTCGTGGCTGCGGGCTGCGGCGACGGCGTCACGTGCGCGTTCGAGCACACCGGTCGAGGCGAAGGCGTCGTCCCCGGCGATGCCGTTCTGGAAGTCCATGGCCAACAGGACTGTGTTCTCGGTGCCGGTCATCATGTCTCCTTCGGTTCGGGTGGGGTTCGTCCCCTCTGTCGCCGAGGCTACTCCTCCCACGAGGTGTTCTGCTGAGTCCCGGCTCACAACCGGCTCAGACTCTCGGAGGCGAATCGTCGACCGCTCAAGTCAGAGTCGTTGTATCAAGCTATGCGATGAGCGATCGACGGCAACTCGAGCGGTCGGTGGAGACGATCACTCCACGATGCCACGGGCGTCGAGCGCCCGTCCCGTGTCCTGTGCGTATTTCACCGACCGCAGGATCGCCGGCACCACTCGGGCCTTGATGCTCGAGTCCAGTCCCCTCGCCCGGGCTGCGCGTTCGGCCTCGCCGAGCAGACCGGAGATATGGGAGATCGCCCTGACCATGAGGCTCGCCGTCAATGCGATCGCCTCGGCGTTCGCGCCGAAGAACCGCAAGGGCGAGACCAGCACCGTGAACGTGTCGAGCAGCTGCGCCACAGACGTCGTCAGGGTGAGGAGCAGGGCCGCCTGCACACAGGCGAACACGGTCCCGCCGACAGCCAGCCCCGACTCCATGGACCCGAAGAAGTACTGCAGCCCCATGACGATCGCCACAAGCACCGCCACGTAGATCCATGTGCGCAGGAAGTGCTTCACCCGCAGCCGGGCCGTGAATCCGATGACGACGAGAGCGGCGAACATCGACCAGTTGATCGCCGCATCGCGGAAGATGAGCGCCACGATGCCGATGACGGCGATCACCGCCAGCTTCACCCCCGTCGGCACTGCATGCAGCCATCCCCGAGGATGCGCCACCTTCCCGAAGAGCTGCGGTCGGGCCTTGATGCCGGCGTGCTTCCGCCACGTCACCGCCTGGGTCATGGCGTATCGCTCATGATGAGGTTTCGGTAGGTTTCGACCGCCTCGGCGGGGGCGGCATCGGCCACGATCCGACCATCGTCGAGGACGATCGCCCTCTGGGCGATCTGCGCGAATTCGAGGTCATGAGTGGTGAGGACGATGCGCACCCCGCGCCTGGCCACGAGCTCCTGGAGATGCACGCGCAGCCGCTCCTTGTTGCGCAGGTCGAGCAGGGTCGTCGGCTCGTCGAGGACGAGGATCTGCGGATCCACCGCAAGCACCGCGGCCAGTGCCACGAGCTGACGCTGGCCGCCGGAGAGTTCGTAGACGCTGCGTTCGGCGAGGTCGGCGATGCCGAGTTCGTCGAGCACCGCCAGTGCCTCTGCCCGCCGCTTACGCTTGGGCACGGACTTGCGCAGGGACAGTTCGATGTCCTCGAGAGGGGTGGGCATGACCAGCTGCGCGGCCGGATCGGTGAAGACGAAACCGACGCGCGAACGCACCTTCACCGCCTGCCGCCGCGGGTCGAGACCATCGACGAGGACTTCGCCGGCATTCGCCGTGACCAGGCCGTTGAACAGCTGCAGCAGGGTCGACTTCCCCGAGCCGTTGGCACCGATGACGGCGACGACATCCTCGGTGAGGGTGAGATTGACGTCTTGGAGGATCGGGCGCACGACATCGCCGTCGGGTCCGTCATCGAGGACTCCGACGCCGACGTCGCTCAACCGGATCTCGCGTGTCACTTCGCGGCCTGTGCCTGCCCGGCCGACACCGATTCGACGCTGACGCCGCGACGACGCAGCACATCGGGGAATGCGCGGTGGATGAGCACCGCCACCGAGGCGGCCAGAATGTTCTTCACAATGTCACCGGGCCAGTAGGCGAGGTCCGCGACCGCAGCCACGCCGAGCGGCAGATCGCCGTTGATCGACATGCCAAGGATGCCAAGCGGATGGTTGAGCAGGACGCTGCCGCCGAAGCCGCCAAGGAAGAGCACCACACCGAGCTTCATTCCGCTGAAGCGACGCACAGCCCAGCGGGCGATGAGCCCGGCGAGGAGAGCGTAGAGCGCGAAGGAGAGGATGTAGCCGGCGCTCGGGCCCGCGAGGACGCCGATTCCGCCCCGCATTCCCGAGAAGATCGGGAGTCCGACGAGTCCGAGGACGACATAGAGCAGGGTAGCTGAGAATCCGCGCCAGGGTCCGAGCACCATCCCGCACAGTGCGATCGCGAAGGTCTGCAGAGTAATCGGCACACCGAGGGGACCCACCGGGACAGGAGGCATCATCGCAAAGGCCGCGAGCATCGCCGCGAAGACCGCGACGAGGGCGATATCGCTGCCGGCCGAGCGAGGACGGGTGATCCCCGCCGAGGTGGTGCTGTGGGTCGGTGTCATGAGTACTCCATTGGTCGTGATCCTCCCCGACCGGGATCGGGGACGCCCGAGGCGGCCTCGAGCACCCTCCCACTGTAACTGAACGGTGTTCAGGAGCAGTATTCGGGGTCTCGATCGAGGCCGCCTCGGCGAGGGTGTCCGCACGGTAACGTGCGCAGGGACCCTTCAACGGTCGCGGAGGATCACTCCCATTCGATGGTGCCCGGAGGCTTCGAGGTGACGTCGAGGACGACGCGGTTGATGTCGTCGACCTCGTTGGTGATGCGGTTGGAGATCACGGAGAGCACATCGTAGGGAATGCGCGTCCAGTCAGCGGTCATCGCGTCCTCGCTCGAGACCGGACGCAGCACGACGGGGTGGCCGTAGGTGCGGCCGTCGCCCTGGACACCGACGGAGCGGACATCGGCCAGAAGCACGACCGGGCACTGCCAGATCTCTCCGTCGAGGCCGGCCTTCGTCAGCTCTGCGCGGGCGATCGCATCGGCCTTGCGCAGGATGTTCAGGCGCTCTTCGGTGACCTCGCCGATGATGCGGATCCCCAGTCCCGGGCCGGGGAATGGCTGGCGGGAGACGATGACCTCGGGCACGCCGAGTTCGCGGCCGATGGCACGGACCTCGTCCTTGAACAGGGCGCGCAGGGGTTCGATGAGCTGGAACTGGATGTCATCAGGCAGTCCGCCGACATTGTGGTGGCTCTTGATGTTCGCGGTGCCCGATCCCCCACCGGATTCGACCACATCGGGGTAGAGGGTGCCCTGGACGAGGAACGCGATCTCCTCGCCCTCACCCTCCTGGGCCTCGAGTACTAGGTCGGCGGCAGCGGTCTCGAAGGTGCGGATGAACTCGCGGCCGATGATCTTGCGCTTCTCCTCCGGGTCGGTGACCCCGGCGAGCTGGGAGAGGAACTGCTCGCGCGCATCGACGGTGACCAGGCGGACGCCGATCGAATCGACGTAGTCCTTCTCAACCTGGACGCGTTCGTCCTGACGCAGCAGACCGTGATCGACGAAGACGCAGGTGAGCTGGTCTCCGATGGCTTTCTGAACGAGGGCCGCAGCGACGGAGGAGTCGACGCCTCCGGAGAGTGCGCAGATGACCTTCTTGTTCCCGACGCGGGCGCGGATGAGTTCGACCTGTTCCTCGATGACGGATTCGTTCGTCCAGTCGGCTTCGAGCCCGGCGACGTTGAAGAGGAAGTTCTCAAGGATCTTCTGCCCGTTCTCCGAATGGAGGACCTCGGGGTGCCACTGCACGCCGGCGAACTTCTTCGCCGGGCATTCGAAGGCCGCCACGGGAGTGTCCGGGGTGGAGGCGAGGACATCGAAGCCGTCGGGCGCCTCGGCGACGGAGTCCCCGTGGGACATCCAGACCTTGTAGTTCTGAGGGGTCTCGGCGAGCAGCGCACCGGCCTGGGACACGGAGACCGGAGTCGATCCGTATTCGCGCTTATCGGTCTTGGCCACGCGCCCGCCGAGTGCGGTCGACATGAGCTGGAAGCCGTAGCAGATGCCCATCGTGGGCACTCCGAGGTCGAACACGGACGTGTCGAAGCTCGGGGCGCCGGCGTCATTGACGCTCGAGGGTCCGCCGGAGAGCACGATGGCCACCGGTTTCTTCGCGGCGAACTCGGACGCCGGGGCGTCGTGGGCGATGATCTCCGAGTACAGGCCGGCTTCGCGGATGCGGCGCGCGATGAGCTGGGCGTACTGGGCGCCGAAATCGACGACGAGGACGGGGGGCACCTGCGTGCTCTGGGATTGCGTCATGATCCAATTCTAAGCGTCGGCGACCAGACTCCCGAATTCGGGTCGCGCTCCCCTCGCAGGGCGGATGCGCACGTGTCGGCGGGCCGCCTCGGCAGGGGTGGACCGGGCCGATTTCGCCGCCGCGGATGACCGCGGATAGGCGGGCCGCCTCGGCGGGGGCGGGGCCCCTCTTAGGACTTGGGGGCGACGACGACGGCGGCTTCGAGCTCGGCGTCGACCTGACGGTGGATGCGGCGCTCGAGGATGAACGACATCACGGGCACGACGCCGGCCAGGGCGAGGATGAGGTAGCGGCCGAGCGTCCAGCGCATCTGCTGGTTGAGCCAGAAGCAGCCGATGAGGTAGACGACGTAGCACCAGCCGTGGCAGATCGCGATGGCCGCGGCGAGGTTGAAGCCGCCGAAGTTCAGGGCCGTCTCGGCGTCCGCGGCGATGAGGTACTTGTAGATCATCTCAACCGTGAGGATGAGCAGCATCGTGCCGGTGATGAGCGCCATCACGCGGTAGAATTTCAGCGCATTGCGGGCCGAGGTGAAGCGTTTGACGCTCCACACGTTGTTCTCGTCGAAGTCGGGGCGAGAGTCCAAGGACTCGTGTTCTTCGCTCACGCTCAGTTTCCTCCGGTCGTGGAAGTGTCAGTGTTTCGGGCATCGGCGTTCCTGCTTCGTTTCCTGCCGGGCCTGGCACCTCCGTGGCGGTGGGCCGGCAGTCCGGTGAGTCCGGACATCACCTCGGGGTCGATGGTCGCGTCGCCCGCGGGCTTGACGACAACATACTCGACGCTCTTCTCCGAATCATGGGAATCCTCGCCGAGGCGGCGCCGGAGGTAATCATCGCGCAGCAGCTGGAACCACATGTAGAGGGCCATGGCCGCGAAGATGATCCATTCAAGGGCGTAGACGGCCGACTGCAGATCGAATCCACCCTCGTCGCGGGTCGTCGTGGTCGGAACCTGTTCGAGACCGTCGGTCCCCACCGAGGCTGCGGCACCGGTGGCCTTCTCCGGGATGAGGAATCCGGAGTAGGTGAGCAGGTCGGGGAACAGGTTGATGATCTGCGAGGTCGAGACCGTGTGCACCTGCCCTTCGGGCAGATCATTGCCCTCGACGGGGCCCTCGATGGGTCCGATGCGCGCGGTCAGCTCGACCTGGCCGTCCCGGGCCTCAGACGTCATCGCCGCGTCCTCGTCGGGGGTGAAACCGCGGACGACGGGGATCGCGATCGTCTTCTCGTCGGCGTTCGCGGCCTCGACGCCTTCACCGAGGTGACCGCCGTCCGGGGCGAACATCGTCACGACCCAATACCCGGTATCGCCGTCCTGGACGCGTCCGGGGACGACGATCTGAGCATCGGGGATCCAGTGTCCTGACAGGCTGACCCGCTGGTCGGCGAGGATGCCGGGCATCGGGGCCTGGGCATCCATGACGTCGTTGAAGTCCTTGAGTTCATCGACTCCGGAGGACGCGGCGACGTCGTTCTTGTGCTGGGCCCGGTCGACCTGCCACGCGGAGAGTCCGACGAAGCAGGTGACGAGCACCAGGACGAGGAGCAGGGATCCCAGCCATTTGGGAGTCAGTGCCAGGCGGAACAGTTCAGACCACCGAACCAGTCTGGTAGGGCGAGACGGTGACGTCGACGCGTTGGAATTCCTTGAGGTCGAGGTAGCCCGTGGTGGCCAGTGCCCGACGCAGGGCGCCGGCGAGGTTGAGTTCGCCGATCGCGGTGCGGCCGGGGCCGAAGAGCACCTGCTCGAGGCTGCCGACGGTGCCGAGTTCCACACGGTGCCCGCGTGGCAGATCCGGGTGATGAGCTTCGGCGCCCCAGTGCATTCCGCGGCCGGGTGCTTCGGTCGACCGGGCCAGGGCGGTGCCGAGCATGACAGCGTCGGCGCCGACCCCGAAGGCCTTGACGATGTCGCCGCTGGTGCCGAGTCCGCCATCGGCGATGACATGGACGTAGCGGCCGCCGGATTCGTCCATATAGTCCCGCCGGGCCGCGTGGACGTCGGCGACGGCCGTGGCCATCGGGGCGTGGATGCCCAGGGTCTTGCGGGTCGTGGCCGCCGCTCCCCCGCCGAAGCCGACGAGGACGCCGGCGGCACCGGTGCGCATGAGGTGCAGTGCCGCGGTGTAGGTGGCGGCTCCGCCGACGATGACGGGCACATCGAGTTCGTAGATGAACTGCTTGAGGTTGAGCGGTTCGGTGTGGGTCGAGACGTGCTCGGCCGAGACCGTGGTGCCGCGGATGACGAAGATGTCGACTCCGGCGTCGACGACCGTCTTGTAGAACTCCTGGGTCCGCTGCGGGGTCAGGGCGCCGGCGACCGTGACTCCGGCTTCGCGGATCTGCTCGAGGCGAGCGGTGATGAGTTCGGCTTGGATGGGTGCGGAGTAGAGCTCCTGCATCCGTGAGGTCGCCATCTCGGCCGGCAGCTGGGCGATTTCAGCCAGCTGCGGGGTGGGGTCCTCGTACCGGGTCCACAGACCTTCGAGGTCGAGAACGCCGAGTCCGCCGAATCGGCCGAGCGCGATGACGGTCTCCGGGGACATGGCCGAGTCCATAGGAGCGCCGATGAAGGGCAGCTCGAACTGGTAGGCGTCGATCTGCCAGTTCAGGGACACGTCTTCGGGATCACGGGTGCGCCGAGCGGGGACGATGGCGATGTCGTCGAGCGAATAGGCGCGACGGCCGCGCTTGCCTCTGCCGATTTCGATTTCAGAACTCACCCCGACAGCCTATCCCACCACCCTTGGCGCAACGTCTCAGCTCACTATGAGGAACAGCGCATCTCCCCTCCCAGGACTACCTGACGGCGGCTCAGCAACCTGGCGCCAGGTTGCTGAGCCGCCGTCAGGTAGCAATTAGGGGGTGGTGAGGTGGGTTGCTACTGCCTCCTCAGTTGCGGTGGCGAAGGCGCGGACGTGGGGTAAGTGCGCGTCTTTGTCGCGGATGTGCATGACGACCCGGCGCATCGGGACGGGGTCGGTGAGATCGACGGCGACGAGGCCGGGCGGCAGCTGCAGAGTCGAGAGCCGCGGGAGGACCGTGATGCCCATGTTCGAGGCGATGAGAGCCAATGCCGCGAAGTCGTCCTCGCAGGCGGCGAAGCTCCTGCGTTCGAATCCCGCCGCGGCACACGCATGGTCGACGACCTTGCTCGAAGGTCCGGCCCACATGTCGTAGTCGACCCAGTGCTCATCCTCGAGGTCGATGAACGGCACGGACTCACGGCCTGCGAACCGGTGCCCCTCGGGGACGACGACCCGATAGTCGTCGTCGAAGAGCGGGATGCGCGTCATCTCCGGCAGATGGTTCTCACCGTCCTGCGGAGCCTCGGCGCGGATCTCGATGAGGCAGTGCCCGCGCCGGTTCTTCGCCGGCTCATTGAGCTGGATGTCGAAACGCAGATCCGGATGATCCAGGGCCACAGCATCGATGATGCCCGGCAGCAGGCGCGCATTGAACGAAGTGAACGCAGCGATCCGCAGCCGGGGCCTGCTGACGCTGCGGAAGCCTTCGACCAAATCGTCGAGGCGGCCGACCGCAGTGAAGACCTCCGCCGAATCATCGGCCAGACGCCGGCCGAGCTCGGTGATCTCGATGCCGCGCCCCGACCGCCGGTAGAGCGGCGCCCCGACGGACTTCTGCAGGGTGGTGATGTGCTGACTGACGGTCGCCGGTGTGTAGTTGAGGTTCTTCGCCGCGGCGACCACGGAACCGGTGGCCGCGACGGCCCGCCAGACGCGCAGACGATTGAGATCCCACATGCCCTCAAGACTAGCCGCTGGCCACCCGACAAATCATTAGGCGCTGCCTGATGCTCATTCGCAATCAATTGCTTTTCCCGATTGATCGGTTCCGGCAGAATGGTGTTCGTCTCCGTCGATATCGAACGATGCCCCGAGACACCCGTGCACCATCCCCGCTGACCATTCCCATCACCCCCGAAGGAGTGCCGTGACCGGACCCGAGATCCTCACCATCACCGGAGCTGCGGCCGCGCTTGCCGTTACCCCCGGACCCGAAACGATCCTGACGATCCGCCTGTCCTCGCTGCGTCGCAAAGCCGGACTCGTCTATGCGCTCGGAACAGCCACGGGCACCGTGATCTGGATGGTCCTCGCGCTCACCGGCGTCTCCGCTCTGCTGACCGTCTACCCGGCTGCCGTGCAGGTGCTCAAGATCGGCGGCGGCCTCTATCTGTGCCTCCTCGGCGCCCTCGCCGGTCGGCAGGCGCTTCGCCTGCGCCGGGAGCTGAAGGACGCCGAGGCGACCGACCGCCCCATCGCGAACGCCGCCCCCACCCCATCGGC
>NZ_QYCP01000067.1 GCF_025506275.1 Brevibacterium permense | reverse complement strand
ACCCGGTCCCGCCCACGGCCTCCTGCAGGCCGTGGGCGGCTACCGGGAACGGGGTGAAATGTCAATGAATCCGTTCCGCAAGGCTCGCGCCCAGGCGTGAGAACCAGCGCGACGACAGGAGAAAATAGTGATTCAGCAAGAGTCGCGACTCAAAGTCGCCGACAACACTGGCGCCAAGCAGATCCTGGCAATCAGGATCCTGGGTGGCTCCGGTCGGCGCTACGCCTCGATCGGTGACACCATCGTGGCAACCGTCAAGGATGCAATCCCTGGCGGCAATGTGAAGAAGGGTGATGTCGTCAAGGCCGTCATCGTTCGCACTGCCAAGGAACGTCGTCGTCCCGACGGTTCGTACATCAAGTTCGATGAGAATGCAGCTGTCATCCTCAAGAACGATGAGGAACCGCGCGGAACCCGTATCTTCGGGCCCGTGGGACGCGAACTCCGCGACAAGAAGTTCATGAAGATCGTCTCCCTGGCACCGGAGGTGTTGTGAGCATGGCGAACAAGCTCAAGATCAAGAAGGGCGACCTCGTCCAGGTCATCGCCGGCGCTCGGCAGTCCCGTGGTGGCGATCGTGGCAAGCAGGGCAAGGTTCTTGCCGTCTTCCCCGAACGCAACCGTGTCCTCGTTGAGGGCGTCAACCGCGTGATCAAGCACAAGAAGGCTACGCAGACTCAGGCCGGCGGCACCGCTGGTGGCCGTGAGACCCACGAAGCCCCCATCCACGTGTCCAACGTGGCGCTCGTTGATCCCAAGGACAACAAGCCCACCCGCGTCGGATACCGCGAAGAGAGCGTCGAGCGCGACGGTCGTACCAAGACCGTTCGGGTTCGCATCTCGCGTCGCACCGGGGAGGAGATCTGATGACGGAAACAACCACCAGCCGTCCCGCACCGCGTCTCAAGCAGATTTACCGCGAAGAGATCGTTGCGAAGCTGCAGGAAGAGTTCAACTACGCCAACCCCATGCAGGTTCCCGGACTGACCAAGGTCGTCGTGAACATGGGTGTGGGTGACGCAGCACGCGATTCCAAGATGATCGAAGGCGCGATCAACGACCTGACTCTGATCACCGGTCAGAAGCCTGTCGTGACCCGTGCCCGCAAGTCCATCGCACAGTTCAAGCTGCGCGAAGGTCAGCCCATCGGCGCCCACGTCACCATGCGTGGAGCCCGGATGTGGGAGTTCATCGACCGCGTGATCACTCTGGCACTGCCGCGTATCCGCGACTTCCGCGGACTCTCGGATCGTCAGTTCGACGGAAACGGTAACTACACCTTCGGCCTCACCGAACAGTCCATGTTCCACGAGATCGATCAGGACCGGATCGACCGCGTCCGCGGTATGGATATCACCGTCGTCACCACCGCGGCAACCGACGACGAGGGACGTGCTCTGCTGCGTCACCTCGGGTTCCCGTTCAAACAAAAATAATCGCTACGTTGCAGGTCCAAGCACAGTACGTGGGCGGAAACCGTAACGAGGAAGGGCAAGTGCCCAAATGACAATGACTGATCCAGTCGCAGACATGCTTACGCGTCTGCGCAACGCCAACTCGGCTTATCACGAGGACGTCAGCATGCCGTTCTCGAAGCTCAAGTCGAACATCGCCGAGATCCTCAAGACCGAGGGCTACATCACCGGCTGGAGCGTCGAAGACGCCGAAGTCGGCAAGACTCTGCTCCTGGACCTGAAGTTCGGACCCAACCGGGAACGTTCGATCGCCGGCCTGCGCCGTGTGTCGAAGCCGGGACTGCGCGTCTACGCGAAGTCCACGAACCTGCCCAAGGTTCTCGGCGGCCTCGGCATCGCCATCCTGTCGACCTCGTCAGGCCTCCTGACGGACCGTCAGGCCGCCAAGAAGGGTGTGGGTGGGGAAGTCCTCGCCTACGTCTGGTAAAGGAAGGAGAGAAGAACATGTCACGTATTGGCAAGAACCCGATCTCCGTTCCCAGCGGCGTCGAGGTCAAGGTCGACGGCCAGGATGTCGCCGTCAAGGGACCTAAGGGCGAGCTGTCCGTCACCATCGCCGAGCCGATCACCGTATTGCTCGAAGAAGGTGTCATCACGGTTGCCCGTCCGGACGAAGAGCGCGAATCGCGTTCTCTGCACGGACTGTCCCGCACGCTCATCAACAACATGATCGTCGGTGTGACCGATGGCTACTCCAAGGCCCTCGAGATCGTCGGAACCGGTTACCGTGTCCTGGCCAAGGGATCGAACCTCGAGTTCGCCCTCGGCTACAGCCACCCGATCGTCGTCGAACCGCCGGAGGGAATCTCCTTCAGCGTCGACGGTCAGACCAAGGTCGCTGTCCACGGAATCGACAAGCAGCTCGTCGGTGAGACCGCTGCCAACATCCGGAAGCTGCGCAAGCCCGAGCCTTATAAGGGCAAGGGTGTGCGCTACGCCGGCGAAATCGTCCGTCGCAAGGTCGGAAAGGCTGGTAAGTAAAGATGGCCTTTGGCAAGAAGGAAAGCTACGGCAAAGGCAGGGCAGCTGCTCGCAAGCGTCGTCACGCTCGACTGCGCAAGCATGTCAGCGGCACGACCGAGCGCCCTCGCCTCTCAGTGACTCGCTCCACGCGCCACGTCTTCGTCCAGGTCATCGACGACACCGTCGGCAAGACCCTGGTCTCGGCCTCCACCATGGAAGCCGACCTGCGGACATTCGAAGGCGATAAGACCGGCAAAGCCCGCAAGGTGGGCGAGCTGGTTGCTCAGCGCGCCAAGGACGCCGGAATCGATTCCGTCGTCTTCGACCGTGGAGGCAATGCCTACCACGGCCGTGTGCAGGCAATCGCCGAAGGTGCCCGTGAAGGAGGATTGGCCCTATGAGCACTGAAGAGAACAAGGAACAGCAGGCAACTGCTGAGACCCGCACCGACAACAGCGGTGACCGTTCCTCCCGTGGCCGTGGCCAGGGTGGACAGGGCGGTCAGGGTCGCGGACGCGGCGAAGGCCGTGGACGCGGCGGTCGCAACGACCGTGAAGACAAGAACCAGTTCATCGAACACGTCATCACGATCAACCGCGTGTCGAAGGTCGTCAAGGGTGGACGTCGGTTCTCCTTCACGGCTCTCGTCGTGGTCGGAGACGGCGACGGCATGGTCGGCATGGGCTACGGCAAGGCGAAGGAAGTTCCTGCCGCCATCGCCAAGGGTGTCGAGGAAGCGAAGAAGAACTTCTTCCGCGTTCCCCGCATCCAGAAGACCATTCCGCACCCCATCCAGGGCGAGGAAGCCGCAGGCGTCGTCCTGCTGCGTCCGGCTGCTCCAGGTACCGGTGTCATCGCCGGTGGACCCGTTCGTGCGGTCCTCGATGCAGCAGGCGTCCAGGACGTCCTGTCCAAGTCGCTGGGCTCGGCGAACGCGATCAACATCGTGCATGCTGCGATCGCCGCGCTGAAGGGCCTTGAGCGTCCGGAAGAGGTTGCGGCTCGCCGTGGCCTGCCCGTCGACGAAGTTGCTCCGCACGCACTGCTGCGAGCAGCTGCTGAAAGTGGGGCGAAGTCCTGATGGCAAAGCTCAAGATTACTCAGCGCAAGTCCGCAATCGGATACCGTCAGAGCCAGCGTGACACGCTGCGTTCGCTCGGTCTCAAGCGGACCAACGACGTTGTGGTCCAGGAAGATCGCCCCGAGATCCGGGGAATGATCAACGCTGTCCGCCACATCGTGACTGTGGAAGAGGTCGATTGATATGTCGAACAACGACTCGCTGAAGCTGCACGATCTGCGCCCTGCTCCCGGAGCCAAGACCGCCAAGACCCGCGTCGGTCGTGGTGAGGCTTCGAAGGGTAAGACTGCCGGACGCGGAACCAAGGGCACGAAGGCCCGCTACCAGGTTCCGCACGGCTTCGAGGGCGGCCAGACCCCGATGCACATGCGTCTGCCCAAGCTGCGTGGATTCAAGAACCCCGCCAAGGTGGAGTTCCAGGTTGTCAACCTCGACAAGCTGTCCAGCCTGTTCCCCGAGGGCGGAGACGTCACCGTCGCCGATCTCGTGGAGAAGGGCGCTGTGCGCGCAAAGCAGCCCGTCAAGGTTCTCGGCACCGGTGAGATCACCGTTGCCCTGAACATCACTGCAGACAAGTTCTCCGGCTCCGCAGCCGAGAAGATCAAGGCTGCAGGCGGAAGCACCAACGAGGCCTGATCCGTTCCACTCGGAACGGTTTCCCGGCTTCAACGCTGGTCAAGGGGGCGGTCACTTCGGTGGCCGCCCCCTTTTGCAACCCTGAACTCCGGCGGCGGTGCGCCCCATACCAGGTCGAGACCGCCCAGACGCCCTCTAGAACACTGCGTGAAACCGCTCCGATGCCATCTCAACCCCTGTCTGAAACCGCTCTGTGACTGCCTCGAACACAGGTTGTGCCAAGTCGCCGTGGGGCTTCGCCGGTTTCGGCCTGGAGGGCATACCCTGGTAGTCTTTTGCAGGTATTTGTCTCAATCGCCAGGTCGCGACCACGACTCTGACTTTTCATCCCCCAACGAGGAGGACGCTTGATCGGCGCAATCCGGAGGGCCTTCAGAACGCCCGACTTGAGGAAGAAACTCCTCTTCACTCTGGGCATTCTTGTCATCTTCCGACTCGGCTCGTTCATTCCTTCGCCTGGAATCGACTACACCAAGGTGCAGGAATGCGTGGCTTCGCCTCAGCTCAATGAGGGCGGATTCGCCATGATCAACCTCTTCAGCGGCGGCGCGCTGCTGCAGCTGTCGATCTTCGCCCTGGGCATCATGCCGTATATCACCGCGAGCATCATCGTCCAGCTGCTGAGAGTGGTCATTCCTCGCTTCGAAGCCCTCCATAAGGAAGGCGCCTCTGGTCAGGCGAAGCTGACACAGTACACTCGCTACCTCACCATCGGTCTCGCGATCCTCAATTCGACGACCCTCGTGGCGACCGTGCGCTCGGGTGCACTGTTCGGCGACGTCCAGAACTGCCAGGACCTCATCGCCAACGACACCTGGTGGGGCATTGCCGTCCTCGTCCTCACTCTGACCGCGGGAACCGGCCTGATCATGTGGCTGGGCGAGCAGATCACCGAACACGGTGTGGGCAACGGAATGTCGCTGCTCATCTTCACGTCCGTCGCTTCTGCCTTCCCGTCCTCGCTCGGTGCGATCTTCCGCGAGCAGGGTGTCGACATCTTCATCATCGTCATGGCCGTCGGACTCGTCCTCATCGCCCTCGTCGTCTTCGTCGAGCAGTCGCAGCGCAGGATCCCCGTCCAGTACGCCAAGCGCATGGTGGGCCGTCGGATGTTCGGCGGAACGTCGACCTACATCCCGATCAAGGTGAATATGGCCGGTGTCATCCCCGTCATCTTCGCCTCCTCGGTGCTCTACCTGCCGAGTCTGATCTCGCAGTTCTTCGACCCGGAATCCAAGGCAGTCGAATGGATCAACACCTACTTCACCCGCGGTGACCATCCTCTCTACATCACCGTGTATGCGCTGCTGACGATCTTCTTCGCCTACTTCTACGTCGCGATCACCTTCAACCCTGAAGAGGTCGCGGACAATATGAAGAAGTACGGCGGCTTCATCCCGGGTATCCGTGCCGGTCGCCCGACCGCCGAGTACCTCAGCTATGTACTCAGCCGCATCAACTTCCCCGGCTCGCTCTACCTGGCTTTCGTCGCCCTCATTCCGCTGATCGCTCTGGTTCTCATCAACGCCAACCAGAACTTCCCGTTCGGCGGCACCTCACTGCTGATCGTCGTCGGCGTCGGCCTCGAAACGGTCAAGCAGATCGACGCGCAGATGCAGCAGCGCCACTACGAGGGTCTGCTGCGCTGATTCGACCGGACGCTGACGTTCAGCGGACATTCCATTGGAAGGACACCTTATGAGTTCACGCATCATCCTGATCGGCCCTCCCGGCGCCGGCAAGGGCACCCAGGCCGCACGCCTGTCCGAGGCGCTCGGCGTCCCGGCCATCTCGACCGGAGACATCTTCCGGGCGAATGTGAAGGGTGAGACCGAACTGGGCAAGCTGGCCAAGCGCTACATGGATGCCGGCGAGTACGTGCCCGACGAGGTCACGAACTCGATGGTCGCAGATCGTCTGGCACAGGATGACGCAGCCGAAGGCTTCCTCCTCGATGGATATCCTCGCACCAGCGCCCAGGTCGACGAACTCGACAGGATCCTCGCTGCAGAGGACAAGGCGATCGAGCACGTGGTCGAACTCACGGCCGACACCGACGAGGTCGTCGCTCGTCTCCTCGCTCGTGCTCAGACCGAGGGCCGCAGCGACGACAGCGAAGACGTCATCCGTCATCGCCTCGACGTCTACGAAGAGCAGACTCAGCCGCTGACCGATATCTATCGCAGCCGCGGACTGCTTCGGCAGGTCGACGGACTCGGCGAAGTCGACGACATCACCGAACGCATCCTCTCGACCATTCGATGATCTTCGGACCACGTATCGAGCTGAAGACTCCCGCAGAGCTTGAGCTCATGCATCGGGCCGGGCAGCTGACAGCAGACGTGCTCTCAGCGGCCCGGTCCGCGGCCGTCCCCGGAGCCACCACCGCCGAGGTGGACGCCGCTGCGGAGGCCGTCATCGACGCCGCCGGCGCCCGCTCGAACTTCAAGGGCTATCAGGGATTCCCTGCGGTCGTCTGCGTATCCGTGAACGAGGAGATCGTCCACGGCATCCCGGGATCCCGCGTCCTCGAAGCCGGAGACATCGTGTCGATCGACGGCGGTGCCGTCGTCGACGGCTTCCACGGGGACTCGGCCCTGACGATGATCGTCGGCGGCGAAGAAGCGGGCACTGCAGCCGACCGTGAGCTGTCCTCTGCCACCGAGGCGGCTATGTGGGCAGGCATCGCGGCATTCGCGACCGGTGCGAAGGTCAGCGATATCGGCGACTCGATCGATGACTTCGTCTCCGAAACATTCCCCCATCTGGGCCTTGTCGAGGAATTCACAGGACACGGCATCGGCACCTCCATGCATATGGCGCCTGAGGTCCTCAACTACCGGGCACGCTCGAACGGTCCGAAGATCAAGCCCGGAATGTGCCTGGCGATCGAGCCGATGCTCACCACGGGAGGTGCGGACACGCGCACTCTCGCCGACGACTGGACTGTCGTGACGGCGGATGGGTCACGGGCGAGCCACTGGGAACACAGCGTGGCCCGCCATGACGGGGGAGTCTGGGTACTCACAGCCGTCGACGGGGGAGCGGCCGGGCTGGCGCCGTTCGGAATCACTCCCGTGGCTCCGAAAGATGCCTGAGGGGAGAACTCAGGCGGCCGGCATCTGCCTTCTCAGGGCAGACCTGCCGACGAAGTAGACTGCGACGAAGGTTCCGGACGCCGCCATCAGTGCTAGTGCGAACATCCACGTGGCCGTCTCGGCGATGGTGAATCCGAATATCTGGAATGCGCAGAAGGCGATGAAAGCCGTGATGGCTCCCGCCAGCAGTCCGGAGGTGCGGGCCGTCTGGTATGCGCGCTGATCCAGTGTGTGCTTCTCTTCATCCATGTCGTGGCTCCCTCGTCGCTTGGCTGCGATCTCTGTCCTGTCGGCACCGATCCTTGTGTCTTCACGGTAGGATCTGGCCATGACGAGTGTCCACAATGTCCCGAAACGTCGGACAGATGTGGGTGATCGGTATCGGATGACGCGGATCGCCTTCGACGTGGTCTCCGTTTTCGGATGCCTGCAGGCCAGTGGACTGCCGGGCCCCGTCATCGTCAACGTGCTGCGTGAACACGGGTATTCCTCCTCGAGTGTTCACAACCAGCTCGTGCGGATGGTCCAACGAGGCATCATCAGCAGTGAACGGATCGGGAGGGTCTCCATCTACCGTCTGAGCGAACACATCCGCTCAGACTTCGGTGACATCGCAGGTGATCACATCTTCCCCGACTATGAGGGGCGCTTCCACACCATCGTATATTCGGTGCCGGAGGCTGAGCGCGGGCTGCGCGACCGGCTGCAGTACATTGCGCGGAGCCTGGGATACAGGCAACTGAGACCGGGAATCCTGATCGGTTTCGCAGACCAGTCCACTCTGCTCTCGGCGCGGTTGCCCCACGTCTCTGTTCCCGGCTGGTCTGAGGCAGGAGTGCTGACACCCGACTCTCTCCCGGCGGCACGCCGGATGACGACTCGGGCATTCGAACTCGACGCCGCTCTCGCCCAGCTGCCGCCGCTGGAAGAGCGCATGAACGCTTTGAGTTCGGGAGGTTCGGCACCCGGCACGGGATGCAGAGGGCTGAGCCTGGGAAGCTTCTTCGATCTGTACTACGACGTCGCCCGTGCGGTGATGACCCACCCGCTGCTGCCGGAAGCTCTCGTCGACGGGACTCAGCCGGCCGTGCGGTTCCGTGCGCTGATGCGGCAGTGCAATCTCGAATACTATCTGCGCTTCGATCAGCTGATCCGCGAGTGCGCGGGAGCAAGCCCATCCTTCGAACTCATCGAATGGCTGCCCGAGGACTGATCAGCGTCGGGTGTGGAGGCCTTCGGACATGTCGGTCAGAGAGCCCAGGGCATGATGGTCAGAGGATCCGGGCGATCCTCTTGACCGCCTCGGTGAGCAGAGGTCGGGGGAGTGCGAAGTTGAAGCGGATATGTCCGGCCCCGACCTCACCGCAGAGTCGACCCTCGGTCACGGCCACCTCTGCGCGGGATCGGATGTGATCGGACAGTTTCGACTCCAGTCCATAGCCGCGCAGATCCAACCAGGCCAGATAGGTGCCTTCCGGTTCGATATAGGCGGCACCCGGCAGCAGTGACCCGACGAGATCGGTGAAGTGGTCGCGGTTGCCTTTGAGGTAGCCGTTGACTTCGCTCAGCCAGTCATTCCCACGCGTGTACGCGGCGGTGGTGGCGAGTACCCCCGGGTTCGACGCCGCCCCGGAGACGAACTGTCCCTTCTTTGCCCAAACCTCACGGTCGCTGGGGGAGGTGAGGATGAGCTGGGCGCATTTGAGGCCGGGGATGTTGAAGGCCTTCGACGCGGCTGTCGCGGTGGCGGTATGGGCGGCGGTCGTCTCGGTGAGAGTGGCATAGGGAATGTGCCGCGCGGGGGCATAGACGACGGGTGCATGGATCTCATCGGAGAACACCCGGGCACCGGCCTTCTCTACGACGTCGGCGAGGGCCAGCAGCTCGGCCTCGGTGCAGACCTTGCCGATCGGATTATGCGGATTGCACAGGACGAACGTGGCTCCGGGAGTCAGGGCAGAGGCGATGGCATCGAGGTCGAATGACCAGCCGGACTCCGACCGCAGCATCGGGACTTCGATGAGCTCGCGGCCGGTCACTCGCGCGACATCGAAGAACGGCATATAAGCCGGTGTCGGCAGCACGATCGGAGTGTCGGGTGGGGTGAGGTGGGTGAGGACGCCGAGGAACGCAGCCAGCACATCACTGGCCGGTTCGATGTGACCGACGGGGATCCGCCAGCCGAAGTGCTCGGAGCAGAAACTCGAGGTCGCTGTTCTCAGGTCGGCGGTCAGTTCGGCGGGAGCGTAGCCGTAGAGGTCACGATCGTCGATGGTCTGCAGCGACTGCCGCACCGCGGGAGCCACCCCGAAGTCCATCTCGGCGATGAAGGCGCCGATGGAGCCGGGGAAGGACGACCACTTGCGGCCGCCCTTCGCGACAAGGGACTCCTCGGTGATGGAATCGAAATCGGACATCTCTGTACTCCTCTTCGGGGACTGCGTCGGGTGCGGTTCTCACGCTAGCAGTCGGGGCGGCCGAGGTGCGCTCCATTCGTCGTCAGGGGACATGGGAACGGTGCGCCGCCTCGGCGAAGATGGGATTGTAAGGGACTTCACGCTCAGAAGCGAGCACCGTGTGGAAGATTCTTTCTTCGTAGTGTAGGGTTGATGATTGGTCTGTTCTCATTCAACTCATCCTTTTCAGATGTGGGCGGCTTCTGCCATCCACTTCTTTTATGTGGTGACGAGGACTGCAGACCGAGGGGTCACCGGCATTGAGTCGGTGATACACGATTACGTCGAACGCGAAGGTTTCGCGGGAATACGAGGTTAGCGAACGATATGGCCAAAAAAGAAGGGGTCATTGAGATCGAAGGCACCGTTGTCGAGGCTCTGCCGAACGCATCGTTTCGGGTTGAGCTGAGCAATGGGCACAAGGTGCTCGCACATATCTCCGGAAAGATGCGTCAGCACTATATCCGCATCCTTCCCGAGGACCGGGTCATTGTGGAGCTGTCTCCATACGATCTCTCGCGCGGACGAATCGTTTACCGCTACAAGTAAGGATCTTCGATCATTCGCGTCCTGTCCGGGCGGGCAGGGACCGAAAGAAGGAAAAACGATGAAGGTTAAGCCCAGCGTCAAGAAGATCTGCGAGAACTGCCAGATTACCCGCCGTCACGGTCGGGTCATCGTCATCTGCTCCAACCCGCGCCACAAGCAGCGCCAGGGCTGAGCAGCTCGTTTCGAGCAGATCGAGGCTCCACATCGGAGCCTCAGCAGCACCACACCCGCGCAAACCTCGCCATCTTCGTTCGGACCCATGAGAAGTGAGAGCTTCCGGGGAACGGACGCAGGACGATACCTCCGGTCGGGGGCCGGAGACCTTGGGAGACCAAGGACAGGTTTGCATCAGCACCTCCGAAACAACAACAGGAGACAGTACCCATGGCACGACTTGCCGGAGTCGACATCCCGCGTGAAAAGCGCGTGGAAGTCGCCTTGACTTACATCTATGGTGTGGGCCGCACCCGTGCGCGCCAGACCCTGACCGAAACGGGAATCAGCCCTGATACCCGTGTGAAGGACTTGAGCGACGCAGAGCTCGTCCAGCTGCGTGACTACATCGAGGGCACATTCCAGGTTGAGGGTGACCTCCGTCGTGAGGTGGCCGCCGATATCCGCCGCAAGGTCGAAATCGGAAGCTATGAAGGCCTGCGTCACCGCCGCGGTCTGCCGGTTCGCGGTCAGCGGACCAAGACGAATGCGCGTACCCGCAAGGGACCGAAGCGCACCGTGGCCGGTAAGAAGAAGTAACACGCTCACTCGGTTGGCTGAGGCCAACCACCTCGATCAGGAGTAGGACATATGCCTCCCAAGTCACGCGCCGCTACAGTGCGCAAGCCTCGCCGCAAGCTGAAGAAGAATATCGTTGCCGGCCAGGCTCACATCAAATCAACCTTCAACAACACCATCGTGTCGATCACCGATCCGACCGGTGCTGTCATCTCCTGGGCCTCCTCAGGTGAGATCGGCTTCAAGGGTTCGCGCAAGTCGACCCCGTACGCCGCTCAGATGGCTGCTGAATCGGCTGCTCGCCGGGCGCAGGAACACGGCCTGAAGAAGGTCGACGTGTTCGTCAAGGGACCGGGCTCGGGCCGCGAGACCGCCATCCGTTCGCTGCAGGCCGCCGGCCTGGAACTGGGAACCATCCAGGATGTCACCCCCGTTCCGTTCAACGGCTGCCGTCCCCCCAAGCGCCGCCGCGGCTGATCCTTCCGTGGAACTGCAACGGATGACGGGTGAGAGCCCGACATCGGTCGCAGAACGGATTCCCAGATAACCCGAACCGTTCTTCATGGCCTCGACGCCATGACGTGCAGTGCGAACGTCATATAGCGGATGTTCGCTGAAAGGAAGCCCACGTGCTCATTGCACAGCGCCCAACGCTCACGGAAGAAGTCGTCTCCGATAACCGCTCACGGTTCGCCATCGAACCGCTCGAGCCCGGATTCGGCTACACCCTCGGCAACTCGCTTCGCCGGACCCTGCTGTCCTCGATCCCTGGTGCCGCCGTCACGTCCATCCGGATCGACGGAGTGCTCCACGAGTTCAGCACCGTGCCGGGAGTCAAAGAGGATGTCACCGAGTTCATCCTCAACCTGAAGTCCCTGGTCGTATCGTCCGAATTCGACGAACCGGTTGTCGCCTACCTGCGCAAGCAGGGACCTGGCACCGTGACCGCTGCCGATGTCTCTGCTCCTGCCGGGGTCGAGATCCACAATCCGGACCTGCACATCGCCACCCTGAATGGTGAGGGCCGTCTGGACATGGAACTGACCATCGAACGTGGACGCGGATACGTTTCGAGCGCTCAGAACAAGAACGCGGATGCAGAGATCGGCCGGATTCCGGTCGATTCGATCTACTCCCCGGTTCTCAAGGTCACCTACAAGGTCGAAGCCACGCGTGTCGAACAGCGCACCGACTTCGATCGTCTGGTCCTCGACGTCGAAACCAAGCCCTCGATGACCCCGCGCGATGCCATCGCATCTGCGGGCAAGACCCTGGTCGAACTCTTCGGCCTGGCTCGAGAGCTCAACGTTGAAGCTGAAGGCATCGAGATCGGACCCTCGCCTGTGGACGCGGCACTCGCCGCTGACCTGGCGCTGGCGATCGAAGATCTCGACCTGACCGTGCGCTCCTACAACTGCCTCAAGCGCGAAGGCATCCACACCGTCGGCGAACTCGTTGCTCGCAGCGAAGCCGACCTGATGGATATCCGCAACTTTGGTTCGAAGTCGATCGACGAGGTCAAGGCGAAGCTCAACGAGCTCGGCCTGAGCCTCAAGGACAGTCCTGCCGGGTTCGAAGCCGGTCTCGTTGATGAGGACCAGTCCTACGTCGAAGACGAACAGTACTGATTAAGACCTAGGAGTAACTGACAATGCCAACCCCAACCAAGGGTCCCCGCCTCGGCGGTTCGCCCACACACGAGCGCATGATGCTCAACAACCTGGCAGCCCAGCTGTTCGAGCACAAGCAGATCAAGACGACCGTGACGAAGGCCAAGCGTCTGCGCCCGGTTGCCGAGCGCATGATCACGAACGCCAAGAAGGGTGACCTGGCCGCACGTCGTCGCGTGCTCGGCCAGATCTCCGACAAGTCGATCGTGCACGAGCTCTTCACCTCGATCGCCGACACGATGGCCGAGCGTCCCGGTGGATACACCCGTATCACCAAGATCGGACCCCGTCCCGGCGACAACGCCCCGATGGCCGTCATCGAACTGGTCCTCGAGCCCTACTCGCCGAAGCAGGCAACCGTGAAGGAAGCCGAACAGGCCACCGCCGCTGCCGCGCCGGCGGAAGAGGCTCCGGCTGAGGCTGAGGTCGTCGACGAGGCTCCGGCCGAAGACGCCGCAGTCGAGGCAGAGGCAGTCGAGGCTGACGCCGAGACCGCTGAAGAGTCCTCCGAGGCTGCTGAGGAGAAGTAATCTCCTCGACTGACTGACGGCTCGGATCTCCGCAGCCGTGAGCCGCACACTTCAGGCGGGCACCGACACAGGTGCCCGCCTGAAGTGTATTCACCGCTGGCGCGGGGATCGACTAGGACGTGCAGGTCGCCTCGGCGGGGTCAGTTTCCACGCACCTGTCCGACCGCCTCGGCGTGAATGATTGCTCTTCGTTCCAATCATCGGTTTCGATTCAGATGATTGGAACGAAAAGCGAATATTCCGGTACGCAACCTGAGGCTCTCATCGTAATGTGATGTCACCGCATGAGTGACCGGCGCCCCTTCTGATCGGGCTGACGTCTGCAGACGCACCGGGATCCGTTCAGTGCACAGACGGTGGGTAAGCCATGGGTCATACTGACGGCTCGATAAGACGAAGGCCGGGGCACGATCGTGCCCCGGCCTTCGTCTTATCGAGCCGACTCTCACTTCACGAGTCGGTTCTCACTTCACTCGGGAGAGTTCCACGGATTCGTCGAACTCGATGTCAGAGGCCTCGTCGTGCTTGTAAGTGAATCGACTGACGACGACGGCGACGATGAGGTTGACGATGAAGCCGGGAATGATCTCGTAGATCGCATCCGTCATCGGAGTGCTCACCTGGCCCCAGACGAAGGCCACGACCGCGCCGGAGAGCAGACCGAACAGGGCGCCCCAGTTGCTCAGACGCTTCCAGAACAGAGTGAGCAGGACGATCGGCCCGAAGGAGGCGCCGAAGCCTGCCCAAGCGAAGGCGACGAGGTCGAGGATGCTGTTCGACGGCGAGATCGCTAGGACCACTGCGATGACGGCGACGACGAGCACGCCGAGGCGGCCGAGCAGCACGTAGGTCTTGTCCTGCAGCGTCCGCGTGGATCCGGTGCGCAGGGCGACGATCTTGAACAGGTCCTCGATGAGCGCTGACGACGTGACGACGAGCTGCGAGGAGATCGTCGACATGATGGCTGCCAGCACCGCAGCCAAGACGAGGCCGGCGATGAACGGGTGGAAGAGGATCTGCGCGAGGTCGAGGAAGACGGTTTCGGCGTCGGCTGGTTCCATATCCGCGTGCTGAGAGAAGTAGGAGATGCCGACGATGGCGGTGGCGACGGCACCGAGCGCCGAGATCGCCATCCAGCCGACGCCGATGCGCCGGGCGACGGTGGCATCGGCGGGAGTGCGCAGGGCCATGAAGCGCACGATGATGTGTGGCTGGCCGAAGTAGCCCAGTCCCCAGGCCAGGGAGGACACGATCGACGCGATCGTCGCGAAGGTCCAGAACTGGTCTGAGCCGAAGAGGCTGAGCAGACCGGGATCGATTTCGGTGACGTTGTTGATAACCGTCATCGGCCCACCGGCGTTGATGACGGCGACGATCGGCACAGCCACCAGAGCAGCGAACATCAGCAGACCCTGGGCGACATCCGTGAGAGTCGCGCCGAGGAATCCGCCGAAGAGAGTGTAGATCATCGTGATCGCGGCGACGAGGAGCATTCCGCCGAGGTAGTTGAGTCCGAAGCTCGACTCGAAGAATTTGCCGGCCGCCACCATGCCTGACGAGACGTAGAAGGTGAAGAAGACCAGAATGATGATGCCGCAGACGATGCGCAGCAGTCGTGTCCGGTCCTTCAGCCGCTGTTCGAAGAAGCTGGGGATCGTGATCGAGTCGCCGGCCCTCTCCGTGAACGCACGCAGTCGAGGGGCGACGATCTTCCAGTTGATCCAAGCTCCGACGGTCAGGCCGATGGCGATCCAGGCTTCGATGAGCCCGGAGACGTAGATGGCGCCGGGCAGGCCCATGAGCAGCCACCCCGACATATCGGAGGCGCCGGCGCTCAGCGCGGCAACGCTGGGTCGCAGTCCACGTCCCGCGAGCATATAGTCGTCGAGGCTGTTCTTCGTCTTGCGATAGGCAAACCAGCCGATGGCCAGCATGCCGATGAAGTAGAGGACGATCGCGATCGTGCGGAAAGTGGTTTCCGACATTTGAGCTCAGCTCCTTCGGTAGGCCGAGCCGACCTTACAGGACAAGAGGTCGCAGGTGTGAATTTCCTCTGCACCTTTCTGTTGCGAGAATACACCGCGACACTCCCGGAGCGGCAGGCTCAGTCGAAGACGACGGTGCGATGGCCGTCCATGAGCACGCGGCCTTCGGCATGCCAAGCGACGGCCCGAGCGAGCACGGCCGCTTCGACGTCCTGACCGTGCCGGACGAAATCGGCGATCGCCTGATTGTGATCGACGCGGGCCACATCCTGTTCGATGATCGGCCCCTCGTCGAGGTCGCTGGTGACGTAGTGGGCAGTCGCGCCGATGATCTTCACGCCTCGGGCATGCGCCTGATGGTAGGGCTTCGCGCCCTTGAAGCTCGGCAGGAACGAATGGTGGATATTGATGACCCTGCCCTCGAGGCGGGCGCAGAGGTCGGGGGAGAGGATCTGCATGTATCGGGCCAAGACGATGAGTTCGACATCGAGGTCATCGACGAGAGTCGAGAGACTCGCCTCGGCGTCGGCCTTCGTCTCCCGGGTGATCGGAATATGGTGGAAATCGTGGCCGTGGAATTCGGCGAGCGGACGCAGATCGGCATGGTTGCCGGCGACGCCGACGATGTCGATGGGCAGCTGACCGGCCGAATGCCGGAACAGCAGAGTGTTGAGGCAGTGCGCGGCCTTGGACACCATGATCAGGGTGCGGGTCTTCTTCTCCACCGGTTGCAGGCTGACAGTCATCGCGAACCGGGGAGCCACCTCGGCGAGTGCCTCTTCCACGGTCTGGGCCGTGGTCTCTGCAGGCGTCGAGAACTGCAGGCGCAGGAAGAACTGACGGGAATCGGGGGAGGAGAACTGCTGGGATTCGGTGATGTTGCCGCCCAGGCCCGCGAGCACCCCGGTCACGGCGTGGACGATGCCGGTCGAATCGGGGCAGGTGACTCTCAGGATCCATTCGCAGCTCATGGACTCGATCCTAATCGGTGGCTGCGGATTTCACCCATCCGGTGTCGGCATCCGGATGTCGGTCGCGGCCCCGGAAGCAGGCGGCGTCGCTGTTAGCATGGTGCCGGGTGACGGCCGCGGTTTGCGCGCTGCCTCGCTCCCATCATCGGATGCCACAGGAGAGTACTCATGACCGAAAACTCGATGCAGGCTTCGCTTGCCGACATCGACCCGCAGATTGCCGAAGTCCTCGACCTCGAGCTGGGCCGCCAGCGGTCGACGCTCGAGATGATCGCCTCGGAGAATTTCGTCCCGCGCGCCGTGCTGGAAGCACAGGGGTCGGTGCTGACGAACAAGTACGCCGAGGGGTATCCCGGCAAGCGCTACTACGGCGGCTGCGAATACGTCGACGTCGCGGAGAACCTCGCCATCGACCGCGCCAAGAGCCTCTTCGGCGCCGACTACGCGAACGTCCAGCCCCATTCGGGTGCCTCGGCCAACGCCGCTGTCATGCACGCTCTGGCCCGTCAGGGTGACAAGATGCTCGGGCTGTCCCTGGCCCACGGCGGTCACCTCACCCACGGTATGAAGATCAACTTCTCCGGGCGCCTCTACGATGTCGCCTCCTATGAGGTCGACCCCGATACCTACCGCATCGATATGGACAAGGTGCGCGAGAAGGCTCTCGAACACCGCCCCGAGGTCATCGTCGCCGGGTGGTCGGCCTACCCGCGTCAGCTGGACTTCCAGGCCTTCCGAGATATCGCCGACGAAGTCGGTGCGAAGCTGTGGGTCGATATGGCCCACTTCGCCGGACTCGTCGCCGCCAGTCTGCATCCGAACCCGGTGCCGTTCGCCGATGTCGTGTCCTCGACGGTGCACAAGACCATCGGCGGCCCCCGGTCCGGTTTCATCCTCGGCAAGGAGGAGTACGCGAAGAAGCTCAACTCCGCCGTGTTCCCGGGACAGCAGGGTGGACCGCTCATGCATGTCATCGCCGCGAAAGCCGTGGCCTTCAAGCTCGCGGCCTCCGCCGAGTTCAAGGAACGTCAGGAACGCACCGTGCGCGGTGCTCAGATCCTGGCTGAGCGCCTGTTGGCCTCCGATGTCGCCGACGCCGGAGCCACCGTGCTCACCGGCGGCACCGATGTCCACCTCGTGCTCGTCGACCTGCGCAACTCCGCCCTCGACGGACAGCAGGCCGAAGATCTTCTGCACTCGGTCGGCATCACCGTCAACCGCAACGCCGTGCCCTTCGACCCGCGTCCGCCGATGGTCACCTCGGGGCTGCGCATCGGCACCCCGGCACTGGCCACCCGCGGATTCGGCGACAACGAATTCACCGAGGTCGCTGACGTCATCGCCGAGGCGCTCAAGCCCGGTGCCGACGTCGAGGCACTCGCCGCACGCGTGAAGAAGCTCAGCGACGACTTCCCCCTCTACGAAGGACTGGAGCAGTACTGATGAGTGCACAGATCCTCGACGGCAGAGCCTGCGCGAAGCAGATCAAGGCCGAACTCTCCGAGGCGGTGGCGACCCTGGCAGAATCCGGAATCGTTCCGGGCCTCGGCACAGTGCTTGTGGGGGAGGACCCCGGTTCGAAGTGGTACGTCGCGGGCAAGCACCGTGACTGCGCCGAGGTCGGGATCAGTTCGATCCGCCGCGACCTGCCCGAGTCGGTGAGTCAGGAAGAGCTGCTGGCGGTCATCGACGAGCTCAACAACGATGACGCCTGCACCGGCTACATCGTGCAGCTTCCGCTGCCGGACCATATCGACACGGACACGATCCTCGAAGCCATCGATCCGGCCAAGGACGCCGACGGACTGCATCCGACGAACCTCGGCCGACTCGTGCTCAACGTGAACTCGGAGATCACCACTCCGCTGCCGTGCACTCCGCGCGGTGTCATCGAGCTGATCACTCGCAACGGCATCGATCTGGCTGGCAAGCATGTCGTGGTCATCGGTCGCGGGGTCACCGTTGGCCGGTCCATCGGTGCACTGCTGACTCGGCGTGAGCACAATGCGACCGTGACTCTGACGCACACCGGTACGCGCAACCTCGATGAGCTGTTGGCTCAGGCCGATGTCATCGTCGCTGCCGCCGGTGCGGCTCGCATCGTGAAAGCAGAGGCGGTCAAACCCGGAGCGATCGTCCTCGACGTGGGAGTCTCGCGCGAGACGGACCCGGAGACGGGGAAGTCGAAGATCGTCGGAGACGTGGATCCGGCGGTCGCCGAGGTGGCGTCCTGGGTCTCACCGAACCCGGGAGGCGTCGGACCGATGACTCGAGCCCTGCTGCTCAAGAACGTCGTCGACACCGCCCAACGCTCAGCCAACTGACCCCTATTACTACCTGACGGCGGCTCAGCAACCTCGCGCGAGGTTGCTGAGCCGCCGTCAGGTAGTTCTGGGAGGGTGGGCGGTGCCGGGTGATCAGTCCTCGGGGAACTTGAGTTCGAAGAAGACGCGCGGGTTGCCCGGGCCTGCATAGTCCTCGATGAGCTCTCCGCTGAAGCCCATGGAGGAGTGGAACGAGATCGCACCCGAGGACTCCGGCATCGTCGTCGCCTGCACTGAGGAGACTCCGAGCTGACGGGAATGGTCGATGAAGTGCTGGTAGAGATGACGCCCGATTCCCTGGTGACGGAAATCCGACCGCGCTGCCACCAGGTGGATGTAGGCAGGACCATCATGGGGAATGACGCCGAGCAGGTATCCGACGATCTCCGAACGGTAGCGGGCGACGAGTCCCGAGGTGACGAACTGACGGAACCAGTAGGCATCATGGTCACCGCTGAGATCGCGGTCTCCCCAGAAGTTGGCCTGAGCGTCGAGCAGGAATTCGCGCATCTCGCGGGCGTCGACCTCATCGAGCGGACTGATGCTCAGCTGCTCGGTGTCGATAGTTTCGTCAACGGCCATTGCGCCTCCTGATGTGTTCGTACTTACTCTCACTCTATAACGCCCCGTCCCGGAAGAATAGTGCGCTCCATGTCATCATAGATCACATGATTCGGATTGCTTCAGTCAACGTCAACGGAGTCCGCGCAGCATGGCGAAAGGGGATGCCCACCTGGGTCGATGCAGCGAAACCGGACTTCATCACCCTCCAAGAAGTGCGCGCCGCGAACGAAATCGCGCACGGTGTCCTCGCCGACACCGGATACACCACGATCAGCCATGATGCCGAGGCGAAGGGCCGCGCCGGCGTCGCCGTGATGGCCCGCACAGAACCCGAGGCGGTGCGTGAAGGACTCGGCGACGACGGCTACTTCGACCGGGCCGGACGCTGGGTGGAGACAGACTTCCGCCTCGGCGACGGATCGCTTCTGACCCTTGTGTCCGCGTACGTCCATTCCGGCGAGGCCGACACCCCCAAACAGGACGACAAGTACCGGTTCCTCGACCGCATGATCGAACGGATGCCGCAGCTGGCGAAGACCGCCGACCATGTCCTCGTCACCGGCGACCTCAACGTCTGCCACACCGAACGCGACCTGAAGAATTGGAAGGCCAACCGGAAGAAGTCCGGATTCCTCCCGGAAGAACGAGCCTACTTCGACAAGTTCTTCGGTGAGATCGGCTATGTCGACGTCCACCGCGAACTCAGCGGCGACATCGACGGACCTTATACCTGGTGGTCGATGCGCGGTCAGGCCTTCGACAATGACACAGGATGGCGCATCGACTATCAGATGGCCACTCCGGCCCTGGCCGAAACCGCGGTCAAGGCCACCGTGGACAAAGCCGACAGCTGGGCCGAGCGCTGGTCGGACCACGCTCCGCTGGTCATCGACTACGACCTCCCGTCCGTCCAGGCCTGACCGCAGTCCGAACGACAGACGAAGAGCCCGGGGCTCAGGACATTTCGTCCTGAGCCCCGGGCTCTTCGCTGTCCTCTCTGCGTTCAGAGACGCAGGTGGCTTCAGAGTCTCAACAGCAGCGGGCCTTGGGATTGCGGTCCTGCTCATCGGTGAGATCTCGCCAGAAGGCCTTCTCCTCCATCGCACCCTCACGGGTGCCGTGGCGGCGCTCGTAGGATTCGAGGTAGTGGATATAGGCGTTCTCGCCCATGATCTCCTTGAGGTACCAGTGGAGCCAGGCCCCGCCTCGGCGCAGGGACCCCCACGGATCGCTGGCGATGCGGCTGAGCGGATGTGCGGTGCTCATTCCTTCTGCCTTCCTGCTGCGTGCTCGTCCCACTGCGCCTGCAGCTCACGCTCGGGTTTGCGAGCGATGATACCGGCCGGAGCGAACATCTTCGTCTCGACGAAAGGCTCCTCCGTCGTCGGCAGGGACCCCTTCCTGATGGCCTCGATGGACTTCCAGACTGCCATGACGACGACCATCGCGACAAGAAGTGCGAAGACGATCGACAGGGTGCCCTGGACGAATGTGTTGCGCACGACTGCGCTCATCGCCGCGACTCCCTCGGTATTGCCCATCGAGGTCTCTCCGGCCGCCAACGCGTCCTTGTAGGCGAAGTGCTGAGCCCAGTAGCCGAGCTTCGGGTCGGAGGAGAAGATCTTCTGCCACGAGGCGACCATCGTGACCACCAGATCCCAGACCAGCGGGATGCCGGGGATCCACGCCCACTTGGCCAGACCCATCTTGCATACGATGGCGAAGACGACGGCCAGGGCAATCGCGGCCAACAGCTGGTTCGAGATGCCGAAGAGCGGGAACAGCGTATTGATTCCGCCGAGGGGATCGGTGACTCCCATGAGCAGGATCGATCCCCAGGCGGCGACCATGATCGCCGTCGTCAGCCACGCACCCGGAGTCCACGAGGGGTCCCGGAACTTCTTCGAGAAGTTGCCGAGCGCATCCGAGAGCATGAACCGGGCCACGCGGGTACCCGCATCGATCGTGGTGAGGATGAACAGGGCCTCGAACATCACGGCGAAGTGGTACCAGAACGACATCCAGGCCGGCCCGCCGAAGACGTTGTGGAGGATGTGGGCCATTCCCATCGCCAGCGTCGGGGCGCCGCCGGTGCGAGAGACGATGCTCTCCTCACCGACGTCCTTGGCCGCCTGATCGAGGATCTCCGGACTCGTCTCCACTCCGGACATGCCCAAGGAGTTGTTGATGAAGTCCGCTGCGCCCTGCACCGTTCCGCCGGTGAGCGGTTCGGCGGCATTCATCGCGAAGTAGAGGCCCTTATCGAGGCAGATCGCGGCGACCAGCGCCATGATCGCGACGAAGGACTCCATGAGCATGCCGCCGTAGCCGATGAGGCGAGCCTGCGTCTCCTTCTCGATGAGCTTCGGAGTCGTGCCTGAGGAGATGAGAGCGTGGAAGCCCGACAAAGCTCCACAGGCGATGGTGATGAACAGGAACGGGAACAGGGCACCGGCGAACGCCGGACCGGCCGAGTTGAACGCGAATTCGGTCAGCGCAGGCATCTGCACGGTCGGGTTGACGATGAGGATGCCCACGGCCAGCAGCACGATGGTGCCGATCTTCATGAATGTCGACAGGTAGTCACGCGGTGCCAGCAGCACCCACACCGGAAGCACGGCGGCGAGGAATCCGTAGATCATCAGGCACCAGGCCAGAGTCACCTTGTCGAGGTGGAAGATCTCGGACCAGAACGGCGAGTTGTGGACCCAGCCGCCGGCGATGATCGCGATGACGAGCAGCACGATGCCGATGACCGAGGTCTCGACGACCTTGCCGGGGCGCAGGTAGCGCATGTAGATGCCCATGAACACGGCGATCGGGATGGTCATCGCAATGGAGAAGACGCCCCAGGGGCTTTCGGCCAGTGCGTTGATGATGACGACGCCGAGGACCGCGATGAGGATGACCATGATGAGGATGATGCCGATGGAGGCGATGATTCCGCCCGTTCGACCGAGTTCATCGCGGGTCATCTGTCCCAGCGATCGGCCGTTGCGGCGCATGGAGAAGAACAGCACCATATAGTCCTGGACACCGCCGGCGAGGACGACGCCGAAGACGATCCACAGGGTTCCGGGCAGGTAGCCCATCTGGGCTGCAAGGATCGGTCCCACGAGGGGGCCGGCACCGGAGATCGCAGCGAAGTGGTGGCCGAACAGGACCCGGCGGTCGGTCGGCGCGAAATCGCGGCCGTTGTCGTTGAGTTCTGCCGGGGTGGCTCGCTTCGGGTTCGGGCGGCAGATCTTCCATTCGATGAGCTTCGCGTAGAAGCGGAATCCGATGAGGTAGCTGCCGACGGCTGCGGCGACGAACCAGCTGGCCGACAGCTCTTCACCGCGCACGAACGCGATCATCGACCAGCCCGCGCCGGCGATGAGGGCGATGGCCACCCACAGCACGATCTTCGCCGGTGTCCAGCGTGGCTTCTCGACCACGGCGACCGGCGGAAGGTCGCCTTCGGTCTTGATGTATTCGACCGACATAGTCCTCCTCCTTGAGAGACGACGCATCAGATCCGTAAGAGATGACGCGTCGGGATTGTTGAGTTCTCCGCATGATCAGACCTTCGCTGGCCGCTGCTCGACAGATGTTCGAGAACTGGGAGACACCTTGGCGAATCATGTGATCTGGTACGAACTATACCGCTGGTCCGCGGCCGAGCGTGATCCCCGACACCAGACCGGACGCCTGAATAGACCCGACAGGGGAGATGGCATCATAGGACTATGACGAACTCTTCACAGCCACGCACTGTCTCAGGTATCCAAGCCACCTCCGATTCCCTTCATCTCGGCAACTACATCGGAGCCCTGCAACAGTTCGTGACTCACCAGGAGTCGCATGATGCCTTCTACTTCATCGCCAACATGCACGCGATCACCGTCGAGCAGGACCCGGCCGAACTGCGGGAACGCACCCTGCGCACGGCCGCGCAGTTCATCGCTGCCGGTCTCGATCCGGAGAAGTCGACGATCTTCGTCCAGTCCCAGGTGCCCGCCCATCCGCAGCTGTCCTGGGTCCTCGAATGCACCACCTCGATGGGTGAGGCCAGCCGGATGACCCAGTTCAAGGACAAGTCCGCGAAGCAGGAACATGTGTCCCTGGGACTGCTCACCTACCCGGCGCTGATGGCCGCCGACATCCTCCTGTACAACCCGCAGCTCGTTCCCGTCGGTGAGGACCAGCGCCAGCACCTCGAGCTGACCCGCAACCTCGCCGACCGCTTCAACTACCGGTTCGGCAAGACCTTCACCGTCCCCGAGGCGCAGATCCTCAAGGCGACCGCGAAGATCTATGACCTGCAGAATCCGGGCGCGAAGATGTCGAAGTCCCAGCCCAGCCCGCAGGGACGCATCGACATCCTCGACGATGCGAAGGCCCTGACGAAGAAGATCAAGTCTGCCGTGACCGACGACGGAACCGAGATCGCCTTCGACCCGGAGAACAAGCCGGGAGTGTCGAATCTGCTGACGATCTATTCCTCCCTGACCTCACGTTCGGTCGACGATATCGTCGCCGAGTACGAAGGGAAGATGTACGGTCACCTCAAGGTCGACCTCGCCGAGGTGGCTGTGGAGACCCTGACACCGGTGCGGGAGCGGACGCTGGAGCTCCTCGAGGACCGGGCCCAACTGCAGGCGATCCTCGACCGCGGGGCGGAGAAGGCCAGCGCCATCGCCGAGGCGACACTGCGCGAGGTCTATGACAAGATCGGCTTCATCTGATCGTGGCGAAGAAGAAACCCGAAGAAGGGCCGCTCAATCTCACACCGGATATGCTCCACACCGCCGCGCGGGTGGAGGACCGGTTCAACGGCTGGATCCAGAATCGGGCCACCGACCACGCCTACCATCGCACCGTCATCGCCTACGACACCTACGGCGGGACCGGTTGGGTGCGGGTGCTCGGACGCCTGGTGCTCACCCCGAACGGTCAGCCGGCCGCCGATGTCCACGCGAGCATCCGCGGGTGGAAGTCATTCGTCAGTGTGCCTCTGCCCAATGACACCGCATGGGTGCGCGTGAACGACGAAGAGCATATGGTCACTTCCGATCGCGGAGGCATCATCGACACCGTGATCCCCGGAGACTTCGAGCCGGGAGAGACGGAGATCGAACTGTGGACCGACGGCTCGCTCGTCGACTCTGCCGCCGTGCGCATCGTCGGTGAGGACTCGACCTTCGGCATCATCTCCGATATCGACGACACGGTCATGGTCACTTCGCTGCCGCGTCCCTTCCTCGCCGCGTGGAACACCTTCGTCCTCAGCGAGCACGCGAGGTCCCCGGTGGCGGGAATGGCCGTGCTCTATGACCGGATCACCTTCATGCGCCCGGACACTCCGATGGTCTATCTGTCGACGGGGGCGTGGAACTCTGCATTGACGCTCAAGCGCTTCCTTTCCCGTAACCTCTATCCGATGGGCCCGCTGCTGCTCACCGACTGGGGCCCGACGACGACTCGGGTTTTCCGGTCGGGCAAGGAGCACAAACGCAATTCGCTGGAACGTCTGGCCCGAGAGTTCCCGTGGATGAAGTGGCTGCTCATCGGTGACGACGGGCAGAACGATGAGGAGATATACGGGGAGTTCGTCGAGAATCATCCGAAGAACGTCGCCGCTGTCGCGATCCGACAGCTCACCGTCGGTGAGGCTGTGTGGGCCGGCGGACGGTCGAAGCGCCACGGTCGCGGCCAAGGCGTGCCGTGGATCTACGCCCCCGACGGCGCCGGTCTGGCCTCTCGCCTGACGGAACGAGGAATCATATCGACGATCTGAACGGAACCTCACCGCTACCTGACGGCGGCCCAGCAACCTCGCGCGAGGTTGCTGGGCCGCCGTCAGGTAGCAATTGGGGCTGAGGTGGTCTTTGAGGCGCCCGGTCGGATCAGTCCAGCTGCGCCTGCAGCTGCTGCTTCGCCTCGTCGAACTGAGCAGCGAAGGTCTCGACGAGCTCGGCGGCCGTCCGCTGCTGGCCGAGCGCACCGATGCCCTGTCCCGAGCCCCAGATGTCCTTCCAGGCCTTCGAATCCGAACCCGAAGACGAGCTGAAGTCCATCTTCGTGGGATCGGCGTCGGGCAGATTGTCCGGGTCGAGGCCAGAGGCGACGATGGATCCGCGCAGGTAGTTGCCCTTCACCCCGGTGAAGTAGTTCGAGTACACGACGTCGTCGGCACCGGACTCGACGATCATCGACCGATAGTCGTCGACGACATTCGCCTCGGGCGTGGACAGGAAGGCCGAGCCGATGTAGGCGAAGTCGGCGCCGGCGGCCAGAGCCGCAAGGATCGAACGGCCGTGGGCGATGGCGCCCGACAGGAGCAGGGGACCATCGAACCAGGACCGGATCTCCTGCACCAGGGCGAACGGCGACTGCGCACCGGCGTGCCCGCCGGCACCGGCGGCCACGGCGATGACGCCGTCGGCGCCCTTCTCGACGGCCTTGTTGGCGAAGCGGTTGTTGATGACGTCGTGGAGGGCGACGCCGCCGTAGGAGTGAACGGCCTCGTTGACCTCCTCACGGGCGCCGAGGGAGGTGATGACGATCGGCACCTGGTGGCGGACCACCTCGGCGAGGTCCTCCTCGAGGCGATTGTTCGACCGGTGGACGATGAGGTTGACTGCGAACGGAGCGGCGGGCTGCTGCGGATTCGCCGCAGTGTGGGCGGCGTTCGACTCGGAGATCTCATCGAGCCAGTCGGTCAGCTGCGAGGCGGGACGGGCGTTGAGGGAAGGGAAGGATCCGACGATTCCGGCCTGGCACTGGGCCTTGACCAATTCGGGCCCCGAGGCGATGAACATGGGGGAACCGACGACGGGCAGACGGAGTTGGGAGCGCAGATCGGTGAAGCTTGTCACGGTGCCTCCTTGCGAAGATGAATGCATACACTCACTCTAACTGAACGATTGTTAAATGCGATACGGAACACATTCTCTTTCGTCTCCTGGTCCGCATTTCGGCTGGTCAGACGACGAAGGCGCAGACTCTCTGAGGAGTCTGCGCCTTCGGCAGTGATAAGAAGCTGGATCAGGAATCCGTGAAGTTCGGGTCCCGCTTCTCGACGAAGGCGGCCATACCCTCGGACTGATCATTCGTGGCCAGGGACGAATGGAAGAGTCGGCGCTCGTAGCGCAGTCCCTGCTCCAGGGTCGTCTCGAATGCGGTGTTCACCGCTTCCTTGACCATCGCCGAGGCGATGCGGGACTTCGACGCGATCGTCTGCGCGATCTCGTTCGCCGTGTCCAGGAGCGCTTCGGGTTCGACGATGCGAGCGACGAGTCCGGAACGTTCGGCCTCCTCAGCGCCCATCATCCGGCCTGTCAGGCACATGTCCATGGCCTTTGCCTTGCCGATGGCGCGGGTCAGTCGCTGCGATCCGCCCATGCCCGGGAGCACGCCGAGGTTGATCTCGGGCTGTCCGAACTTCGCCTTCGTCGACGCGATGAGGATGTCGCCCATCATCGCCAGTTCGCAGCCGCCGCCCAGGGCGTAGCCGCCGACGGCGGTGATGACCGGCTTGCGCACATCGGTCAGCCGGGTCCACCCGGCGAACCAGTCAGCTTTGTATGCGGTCGAGAAGTCGAGGCTCGACATCTCCTTGATATCGGCGCCGGCGGCGAAGGCCTTCTCGCTGCCGGTGATGATGATCGCCTTGATCGAATCATCTGCGTCGTAGGCGGTCGCGGCATCGGTGATGTCGGTGAGCACCTGCAGGTTGAGCGCGTTGAGCGCATTCGGTCGGTTGATCGTGATGGTGGCGACGCCGTCGGCGACGTCGGTCAGGATGGTTTCGAATTCGCTCATGAGAACACCTTGTCTTCGTGGTCGGTGGTGAGGATGGACTGGACCTGTTCGTCGGTGACCTCGGCCAGCGAGGCGGGATTCCATTGCGGGTTGCGGTCCTTGTCGATGACCTGCGCGCGGATACCCTCCTTCAGGTCCGGCAGGCCGGTGAGCGTGACGGCGACCCGGTAGTCCTGTTCGAGGACGTCGGCCAGGGTCATCGATGCGGCGTTCCGGACCGCAGCCAGGGTCACCTTCACCGAGGTGGGGGCCTTCGTGCCGATGAGCTCAGCGGTGGCCTGGGCATCGGGGTTCTCGTGCGCGGCGAGAGCCGCGACGATGGCTTCGGCGTCGTCGCCGGCGTAGCAGGCGTTGATCCAGTCGGCCGCCTCGGCGAGTTCGTTGTCCGGAACATCGGACGAATAACGGCCGATGACCGCGTCGAGGTCCTCACCATCGGTGAGCTCGGCGATGAGATCGGGGATCTGCGCGTCGGGGACGAAGTAGTCGGCGAGGCCCAGTGCGATCGCAGCGCCGGCCCCGACGGGCTGCCCGGTCAGCGCAAGGTGGGTGCCGAACTCTCCGGGGGCGTTGGCCAACAGGTGGGTGCCGCCGACATCGGGGAAGAGCCCGATTCCGGTCTCCGGCATTCCGACCTTCGTCGAATCGGTGACGATGCGGTGCGATGCGTGTCCGGAGATGCCGACGCCGCCGCCCATCGTGATGCCGTTCATGATGACGACGTAGGGCTTGGGGAATTCAGAGATCGCGAAATTCATCTTGTATTCGCGGTTCCAGAATCTCGCGTTCTCGTCGCTGCCGGCCACGATGTCGTTGTACACGGCCTTGATGTCGCCGCCCGCACACAGACCGCGCTCGCCTCGGCCGGTGACGAGGACGAGGTTGACCGCCTCGTCGTCGCGCCAAGCATTGAGGGCGTCGTCGATGGCACCCACCATGTCCTGGCTGAGCGCATTGATCAGCTTCGGTCGGTTGAGTTCGATTCGGCCGACCCCGTTGGATACCGAGGTGATGACGGAGGCGTCCGCCTGCTCTGCCGAAGGTTCTGTCATATCAGCCCACTCCTGTGCTCTTGCGCGAGATGATCACGCGCATGATTTCGTTGGTGCCTTCCAGAATCTGGTGGACTCGCAGGTCACGCACCAGCTTCTCAATTCCATACTCTGTCAGATAGCCGTAGCCGCCGTGCAACTGGAGGGCCCTGTTCGCGACATCGAAACCGGTGTCGGTGGCCTTGAGCTTGGCCATGGCCGAGAGCAGAGAGGTGTTCGGATCGCCTGCGTCGTAGGCTCCTGCGGCGCGCCACAGCAGGGAGCGAGCACCTTCGAGGTCGGCCTGCATCTGCGCGACCTCGAAGCGCAGAGCCTGGAAGCCGGAGAGCTCGGTGCCGAAGGCCTGGCGCTCACCCATATAGGTGATGGCCTTCTCGAGCGCAGCCTGACCGCCGCCGAGCGAGCAGGCGCCGATGTTGAGACGTCCGCCGTCGAGCCCGGACATCGCGATCTTGAAGCCTTGGCCGGGCGCGCCGAGCATGTTCTCTTTCGGAACCCGCACGTTCTCCATGATCACCTGTCGGGTCGGCTGGGCGCGCCAGCCCATCTTCTGCTCATTGGGGCCGAAGCTCAGACCCTCCATACCCTTCTCGAGGATGAAGGCGGAGATTCCACGCGCTCCGTCTTGGCCTGTGCGGGCCATGACGAGATAGGTATCCGAGGTGCCGGCGCCGGAGATGAACTGCTTGACTCCGTTGAGCACATAGTGGTCGCCGTCCTCACGGGCGGAGGTGCGCAGGGCGGCCGCATCGGAGCCGGCATTGGGCTCGGTCAGGCAGTAGCTGCCGAGGTGCTCCATGGAGACGAGCTTCTCGAGGTACGTCGACTTCTGCTCGTCGTTGCCGAACTTGTCGATCATCCACGCGACCATGTTGTGGATGGAGATATAGGCGGCGACGGAGGGGCATCCGGTCGACATCGCTTCGAAGATCAGCGCTGCATCCATCCGGCCCATTCCGGTTCCGCCGGACTCTTCACTGACGTAGATGCCGCCCATTCCGAGTTCGGCAGACTTCCTGATGACGTCGACGGGGAAGAAGTGTTCGGCGTCCCATTCGAGGGCGTGTGGGGCGACTTCGGTATCGGCGAACTCACGCACCATCCCGGCGACGGTCTGCTGTTCGTCGGTGAGACCGAAAGGTAGGGCAGCGGCTGTACTGCGGGACATGATTCCTCCAAGAATCGGACGCGTATTCGGTGATCGACACCACGATACGTCCATTTTACTTGGACATCCAACTAATTTCTCCCCGAGGTGGCCCCGTTGGCCGATGGTCCGTTCGGCGGCCGGCTTCGGTCGGCTCAGGCGCCGGCTTCGAGTCCCGAGCGCAGTGTTTCGAGATGGGGGAGCAGAGAGTCGAGGTCGATACCGGAGAAATCGGGGGAGGAGAAGACCTCGGCGTTGAGCGCCTTCGTCGCTTGAGCGGCGAGCTCGCGACCGGCATCAGTGAGGTCGACGAGCGTCGTCCGGCGATCATCGGGGTGGCTGCGTCTGGCGACGAGGCCGGCTTTCTCGAGGCGGTCGACAGAGTTCGTAGTCGAGGTCGCATGCACCTGCAGTCGAGCGGAGATCTTCGACATCGGCAGGGTCCCGGCTCGTGTGAAGGATAGGAGAGTGAGGACCTCATAGCGCGAGAAAGTCAGCGCGAAGGGCTTGAGGGCGGCATCGACTCGGGCCAGGAACAGCTGGTGGATCCTCATCACTGAGATAACTGTCGTCATTCCATCGGCTGCGTCGTCCCATCCATGGGCCAGCCATTGCCGACGGGACTCTTCGATCGGGTCGAACCCCGTACTTGTATTCTCTTCTGCCGCCATTGTCGACAGTGTAGTGAAGTGAGAAGATGGGCGCATGTGCGGTCGACTCAATATGTCTCTCGATCCGGCGGATCTCGCTGATGAGCTGCGGTTGGATGTCGTCTCCTATGACTACGCGCCGCGCTTCAATGTGCCCCCGGGGTCATTCGTGCCGATCGTCGTCGAACGACTCGATGAGGATGGTCAGCTGCATCGCCGTCTCGAAACCGCTTCCTGGGGGCTGGTGCCGGCGTGGGCGAAAGATCCCAAAATCGGCTTCAAGGCATTCAATGCCCGTTCCGAGACAGTGCTCGAAAAGCCGATGTTCCGGCAGGCCATCCGACGTCGTCGCTGTGCTCTGCCGATTCCGGGCTACTACGAATGGGAGAACACAGAAGACGGCAAGCAGCCATGGATGATGACCGCCGCGGGCGAGGATCCCCTCTTCATGGCGGGACTCTTCGAGTTCTGGAAACAGCCGGATGAGACCTGGTTGGTCTCAACCGCGATCCTGACGATGGAGTCCGCGGGGCACCTCAGCGATGTCCACCATCGGATGCCCGTGTTCCTCGGGCGCGACCAGATCAGTGACTGGATCGCCCCTGGAGTCCTGACGAATGATGTGCCGGACCTGTTGGCGGCGACACTCGATCAGGTTGATCCCGCCAGCGTCACTCGACACAAGGTCGGCAACGCGGTCGGAAACGTCCGCAACGATTCTCCGGAACTCGCCGAACCCGTGGCGTAGGTCTCTCTTAACGCTTTGCGGCTGAGGCTTTCGCCCGAGATCTCGGGGTTCTTCGGAGCGGGGGAGTGGGCATGTGCGGAGCGGTTTTGCAGGTGGCCGAAGATGTGTGTATTGTTGTCCAGGTTGCCAGGCCGCAAGGAACGGCAACAGTCGCTCTGATCGGGAACGATGCGGGCAAACCGAAGATGAACTTCGAGTTGCGCGGATCAGAACAACCATGTAGAGTAGACACCCGCTGGCACAGCGAGTCGCAAGACGAAAAGTGCAAACAGAAACTGATACCCCCAGTGAACACACGCGTTTTGTGTGGTGTGGTGATGGGTGTGTGTTTGTGGTTTGAGAATCCAATAGCGTGTTTGTTTGAACAAGTTGTGATGCCAGAACATTTATTTTTCTGG
>NZ_QYCP01000068.1 GCF_025506275.1 Brevibacterium permense | reverse complement strand
ACAGATGCCTCCGCCCCCGTGCCCCCTGCCTCCGACGCTCAGGCCGCGAGCCGTCGGCGGACCGGGATGCCGTCGACGGGACGGCCCGGATACGGCGGTGACACGTCCGCGCCCGAGGACACAGCTACCTCGGCGGATCTGCGCGGTTTCCACCTCATCCTCCTCGATGATGCGGTCGAGGTCTCCGACGTGCTCGCGCTCATCCACAACAAGCTGCCCGATCTGCGCCCCGTGCTCGACGAGCACGGGCAGCTGCGACTGAGCCGGCACTCCCGACTGAGCTCCGGGGCTTCCCTCGACCCAGCAGATGCCGCCGCGCTCGAAGTCCCTGACTGGGCTCGGCATGCCATCGTCATTGACTGTCCCAGGGACCGTCAGCCGGCCCCGCCGCCGGACTGGTTCGCCGACGCCGACGGACTCCACGAGGCCTTCCCCAACGGAATGCCGGACCGGGAGGAGGAGCGGATGCTCAGCCTCATGCTGTCCGTCGCCTCCCGCCTACACACCGGTGTGCGCCTGGCCGACGAACCCGGACTGCCGACACGGGTGATCATCCCCGACCCGGAGGCGAAGGTCGACCTCTACATCTACTCCTCCTACTGGATGGCGCCGCCGGTCGCGCTCGACCTCGTGCGCCGCCATGCCCCGCACGCCTTCCAGCAGGCTCTGCCCACACCCGACGAGGGTGTGCTGGCCCAAGCGAGCATCGACGATCCGCTCTTCGACCCTTCCGCCCCGGTCATCCTCGACGGCTATGCCCTGCTCGTCCCGCTCGGCGAGATCGATGAATCCGCCGGCAGCCTCGAGATCCGCGTGATGGAAGCCGAGTGGGTTCCGCCGATCGTCGCCGCCCACACCGACGCCCCGCAGATCGAATACCACGTGCACTGGATGGACACCGAGTCGAAGCGCTATCAGCCGAACCAGGGTCGTCGCTTCCGACGGATGCGCGGTCGGGTGGCCGAACTGACAGATGCGATCGGAGCCGAGCTGCTCGTCGGCTCGGACGGCATCGGTCTCGACGAGAACGGCTTCCTCGTGACCAGCAGACAGCTGCGCGCGTGACCAGCCGTCGGATACGCGCGTGACCAGCCGTCGGATACGGGCGTGATCGGTGTCGTGTCGGGGCAGAGCCTGTCTCAGCTCACACTCAGCAATTGGGGAAACGACACCTGTTCGTGCGAAAATGACATGACGAGCTTTTCTCACAAACAGGCATATGACGGAGGTGGCCGCCGGTGATAGTCATGACAGGGGCCCTCTTCGGGGCATCTGTCATCGCCTACCCTCTGGTTCGCCTGCTCGGCCGCAACGCTTTCTTCTTCCTCGCTCTCGTCCCCTTCGCGGGACTGCTGTGGAGCCTATCGACGATCCCAGAGATCTTCGGCCCCGCCGCCCCGCCGGTCGTGGAGAATCTCGACTGGCTGCCCGAGCTCGGTCTCGCCGGTATCTTCCGCCTCGACGTGCTCTCCTGGATCATGACGCTGCTGGTGACCGGGGTCGGAGCCCTCGTCTTCGTCTACTGTGCACGCTACTTCCCGCCCGACGAGCCGGGACTGGCCCGGTTCGCGGGAATCTTCATGGCCTTCGCCGGAATGATGTACGGGCTCGTCATCGCCGACGAACTGCTCATGCTCTACCTGTTCTGGGAAGGCACCACCGTCTTCTCCTACCTGCTCATCGGGCACAGCCAGTCCCGCCGCCGCTCCAGGCAAGCGGCACTGCAGGCCCTCATCGTCACCACCGCAGGCGGGCTGGCCATGCTCGTGGGCATGATCCTGCTCATCACCGCCACCGGCACCGGGCAGATCTCGACCCTGATCGACCGGGCCCAGTCGGGCATGGACACCGGCGGAATCATCGTCTCCGCCGTCATCCTCATCCTCGTCGGAGCGATCTCGAAGTCCGCGCTCATGCCGTTCCACTTCTGGCTGCCCGGCGCCATGGCCGCACCCACTCCGGTGAGCGCCTATCTGCACGCCGCGGCCATGGTCAAGGCGGGAATCTACCTCGTCCTGCGCCTGGCGCCGGGCTACAACAACATCCCCGGCTGGTCCGAGGTGCTGCTCACCCTGGGTCTGCTGACGATGTTCATCGGCGGTTGGCAGGCGCTGAAGCAGACCGACCTCAAACTGCTGCTGGCCTTCGGTACGGTCTCGCAGCTCGGATTCCTCACCACCATGGCCTCGTTCGGCACTCCGGACATCACGAAGGCAGCCTTGGGTCTGCTCATCGCCCACGCCCTTTTCAAGTCGTGTCTGTTCCTGTGCGTCGGAATCATCGACCACCGTGCCGGCACCCGTGACCTGACGAAGCTCTCCGGCGGCTGGAAGGCCTTCCCCGTCGTCGCCGTGTGCGCAACGATCGCTGCCGCCTCGATGGCCGGACTGCCCCCTCTGCTCGGCTTCGCGGCGAAGGAAGCCGCGTACTCGACCCTTCTGTCCTCGCCGGACAAGGCCTCGGTCATCGCCTTCATCGGCATCATGATCGGCTCGATCCTCACCGTCGCCTACTCGGCCCGTTTCGTCTGGGGTGCGTTCTCCTCGAAGCCCGGAGTCGACGACATCGCCCGCCGCGACGAGAAGCTCACCCTCGTCGTCTCCCCGCTCATCCTCACCGCACTGACTCTGGCGCTCGGCCCGGGAGTCGGACTGCTCGACGGCTACTTCTCCGCGTGGACCTCCGAGCTGCCGGCCGTGGCCGAAGGCGATGGGCACTACCACCTCGCGCTGTGGCACGGATTCGAACCGGCGCTCGCCTTCACCGCCGTCACCGTCGCCGCAGGCCTCGCTCTGTTCATCTACCGCCGTCCCTTCGCGAAGGTGCAGGCGACGCTGCCGTCGGGACTGGACTTCCACGAGCTCTACCGAATGCTCATCGGCTGGATGGAGGCCCTGGCGCTGTGGGTCACCGCCCGCACCCAGCGCGGTTCACTGCCGTTCTACCAAGGCGTGGTCTACCTCGTCCTCGTCGCCGGACTGGGACTGGCGATCATCTCCAACGACACGTGGAACATCTCATTCCGGCTCTGGGACACCCCGCTGGACCTCATCGTCGCGGCCGTGCTCGTCATCGTCGCGATCGGTGCCACCCGAGCCAAGAAGCGGTTCACCGCCGTCGTCGTCACCGGCATCTCCGGCTACGCCATGGTCGCCTACTTCGCCTTCGTCGGCGCTCCCGACCTGGCCCTGACCCAAGTGCTCGTCGAGACCATCACGATCGTCGTCTTCGTCCTCGTCCTCCGCCGGCTGCCGGCGCGCATCGGCGAGTCGACCGGTCGACTCACCCCCGCCTGGCGGGCGATCATCGGCGGTGCCGTGGGCATCACCATGATGCTCGTGGTCCTCATCGCCTCCGGTGTGCGCATGGCCGATCCGATCTCCATCGACTTCGGTCAGCTCGCCTACGAGCTCGGTCACGGCAAGAACATCGTCAATGTCACCCTCGTCGATATCCGCGCGTGGGACACGATGGGCGAGATCTCGGTGCTCGTGGCCGCCGGAACCGGTATCGCAGGCCTCATCTTCGTCCGTGGTCGCGAAGGCCACCTGCACCGGTTCGAACGGAAGAAAGACGGCACCGAGACGGCCGGTCGCATCCGCTTCCAACCCGTGGCCGAGGACGTCGTCGACCTCCACCATGCCGGCCGTGGGGAGGGGCTGTCGCAGAAGCGTGCGTCCTGGCTCATCGCCGGACGGACCCTGGCTCCGCGCAATCGGTCGATCATCCTCGAGGTCACTGCCCGCCTGATCTTCCACGCCGTCATCGTCTTCTCCGTCTACCTTCTCTTCGCCGGCCACAACGATCCGGGCGGCGGATTCGCCGGCGGCCTCGTCGCCGGGCTCGCGCTCGTCGTCCGCTACCTCGCCGGAGGCAAGTACGAACTCGCCGAGGCGGCCCCCTTCACTCCCTCGGGAATGCTGGGCACCGGTCTTGTGACCGCGATCCTCACCGTCATCGGCGGGTGGATCTGGGGTGGGACGGTCTTCGAGTCCGTCTACATCGAGGGTGATCTGCCGGTGTTGGGCCACCTGTCCTTCGGTACGTCGACGTTCTTCGATATCGGCGTCTATCTCATCGTCGTCGGCCTCATGCTCGACATCCTCCGCTCGCTGGGAGCCGAGGTCGATCTGCACCAGGAGCGCGACGAGGCGATGCTGACCAACCGCATCCACGACAATGTGAACTTCTCCGAGGACATGGGCGCCACAGCCGAACACCGGGCCGTGTCCGAGATCATCGACCGCGTCAACGAACTCGACGTCGACAACGGTGCGGAAGGAGGCCGCCTATGAGCGTCCCCTTCATCATGGTCCTGGCCATGGGCGTCCTCTTCGCCGCCGGCATCTACCTCATGCTCGAACGCTCCCTGACCCGCGTTCTGCTCGGCTTCATCCTGCTCGGCAACGGAGCGAACCTGCTCATCATCCTGACTGCCGGCCGCGGTTCCCCACCCCTGACCGACGGAGAGAACCTGTCGACCGAAGGCATGTCCGATCCGCTGCCGCACGCCCTCGTCCTCACGGCCATCGTCATCACCTTCTCCGTGACGGCGTTCCTGCTGGCGATGATCTACCGCTCTTGGAGGCTGATGCGCGCCGATTCGCTGCAGGATGACGACACCGACCTCCAGGTGGCGATCACGAAGCTCATCGACTCCGAGGCGGAGGCGAGCACCGACTACGACGACACGGAGTTCGGTGACGAAGCGGAGTCCCCGATCACCGGTGCCATCGACCTCGACGACGACGGCACGCCCGCAGAGCGCGAGGACCTCGCCGAGTACATCGAGGACGCGTCGACCCCGGCCGAAGCCGATGCCATCGCCGAGGAGGCCGTGGACTCGCAGACGGAAGCGCACAGCGCCGAGGAGGCCGAGGTCACCGAAGAGGCCAAGGACGCGAAACAGCAGGGAGACGACACATGATCGATCTTCTGCCCGTGCTCGTTCCGCTGCCGGTTCTGCTGCCGCTCATCGGCGCCGGAATCGCGCTCATCCTGTCGAAGCACACGCGGGCGCAGAACGTCGTGTCGATCGCGATCCTGGTCGCGGTCATGGCCATCGCCACGATGCTCCTCTTCGGAGTCGATGCGCATGGGCCGCAGGTCGTGGCGATCGGCGGGTGGCAGCCTCCTGCGGGCATCGTGCTCGTCGCCGACCGGCTGTCGGCTCTCATGCTCATCGTGTCTGCACTGGTCACACTGTGCGTGCTCGTCTACGCCCTGAGTCAGGACGCCAACGACGATTCGAACGAGACTCCGATCTCGGTGTTCAACCCCAGCTATCTGGTGCTGTGCGCGGGCATTGCGAACTCGTTCCTCGCCGGAGACCTGTTCAATCTCTATGTCGGCTTCGAGATGTTCCTCGTCGCCTCCTATGTGCTGCTCACCCTCGGTGCCACGGCGGAGCGGATCCGGGCGGGAGTCACCTATGTGATCATCTCGCTTGTGTCCTCGGTGATCTTCCTCGCCGCCATAGGTGTCATCTACGCCGCGTGCGGCACAGTGAATATGGCGCAGCTGTCCGAGAGGATCTCGGACCTGCCGGCCGATGTGCAGATGATCCTCCACGTCCTCCTGCTGCTGGGCTTCGGCATCAAGGCCGCGATCTTCCCGCTGTCCTTCTGGCTGCCCGACTCCTATCCGACGGCACCGGCACCGGTCACAGCGGTCTTCGCTGGACTGCTGACGAAGGTCGGCATCTATGCGATCATCCGCACGGAGACCCTGCTGTTCGCCGATTCCTCCCTGCGGGTGCCGCTGCTCATCGCGGCCGGCCTGACGATGCTCGTGGGCATCTTCGGCGCCATCGCACAGTCGGAGATCAAGAGGATCGTGTCCTTCACCCTGGTCTCCCATATCGGCTATATGCTCTTCGGCGTGGCGCTGGGCACGAATGTCGGCCTGTCTGCGGCGATCTACTACACGGTTCACCACATCATCGTCCAGACCGCGCTGTTCCTGGCCATCGGCCTCGTCGAAATGCGCGGCGGGTCCACCTCCACGAGGTCGCTCGGCGGTCTCATGGCGCTCTCGCCGGTGATCACGATCATCTTCTTCATCCCGGCTCTCAACCTCTCCGGCATTCCGCCGTTCTCCGGTTTCATCGGCAAGGTCGCACTCTTCCTCGCCGGCTTCGAGGACCACGCGTGGCTGCCGACCGTTCTCATCGTCGCCGGCACCGTGACGAGTCTGCTCACTCTCTATGTCATCGGACGTACCTTCAACCTCGCATTCTGGCGTGATCCGGCCGATGCGGAGGAGCCGAACGAGGACCTCGTCGAGGAGTTCAGGGAGCGGAAGAAGACGCTGCTGGCGGGAAAGAAGTGGAAATCTCAGATCGGCGTTCCCCCTGCCATGGTGGCGGCCACCTCGGTGGTGGTGATCGCCTCCATCGTTCTCACCGTCGCCGCCGAACCTCTGTGGGACATGTCGAACCGAGCGGCCGAGAACCTCTCGACACCGATCGACTACGTCACGAACGTGCTCGGAGGTGATGAGTGATGAGCCCCGACCGAGACCAGGGACAGACCCGAGCTGACGGCCAGGACCGAGTCCACGGCCAGGACCGGGCAGCGGCACAGGACCGGGCGATGGGTCAGGACCGGGTGCCGGCGAACCGGGCGCGGATGAGCCGGGGCCGCGGATTCATCCAGCAGCTCGTGCTGCTGGTCTCGCTGGTTCTGCTGTGGCTGATGCTGTGGGATTCGATCACTGTGGTCACCGTGGTCACCGGAATCTTGCTGGCCTTCGTCATCACGCGCGTTTTCTACCTCCCGCCCGTTGTGCTCTCCGGACGGTTCAACGTCTGGCATGCGTTGGTGTTCGGTCTGTGGTTCCTCTATTCGGTTCTCCACGCCTCCATCGAAGTCGCCTGGTATGCGTTCCGTCGCAAAGCGGTCGGCGCCGGGTCCGTCGTCGCCTGCGATCTGCGCACGAGCTCGGACCTCGTGCTCACCCTCATCGCCGATACCGCCAGCCTCATCCCCGGGTCGATCATCATCGACAGCGATCGCGCCATGGGCATGCTCTACCTGCACTTCCTCGACTGCGATTCCGAGGAGAAGGTGCGCAAGGCGAAAGCGCAGGTCTACTACATCGAAGAGCTGCTCATCCGCACTCTCGGTTCGCACCGTGACCTCGCCGCCCTGCGGGCCAGACCGGATCCGCTGGCCGAGACCGAAGGAGGCCGCTCATGAGTGAGATCGTCCTCCACTCCCTCGTCATCGCCGGTTCGGTGCTGTTGGCCGCCTCGGTGGTCATTGCGCTCTTCCGGATCGTCCGCGGTCCGTCGATCCTCGACCGCATGATCGGCACCGACGTCGTGCTGGCGGCGATCATGTGCGGCCTCGGCGGGTATATGGCGCTGTCCGACCGGACGGATCTGCTGCCCGTGCTCATCGTGCTCGCGATGCTCGGCTTCGTCGGTTCGGTGAGCGTGTCGCGGTATGTGTCGAAGTCCGATTCGATGACTCCCGGCGCCGAGGCGGGGGCCCTGTCCGAGTTCAGTGCCTCCGACTGGCACATGCCCCGTGATGCGGAGGAGTCGAGTCCCGGATCGACCTCTGTGCCCCAGGCTCGACCCAGCGATGACGTCACCGAGATCGCGGATCCCACCTACGACGCCCACGCCGACAGCGGCGGAGAGGGCGAGGGCACCGGACCCGACCCGGGGCCCGATGACGCCGAGCACGTGTCGGATGGCGACGGGCAGGAGAGCAATCGTGGTTCTTGACATCATCTCGGCCGTGCTCGTCTTCCTCGGCGCGGTCCTGTCCCTGGCCGCCGCGGTCGGTCTCGTCCGCTTCGGCGACCTTCTCTCGCGAATGCACGCGAGCGCGAAACCCCAGGTGCTGGGCCTGGTGCTCGTCGCCGTGGCGATCGCGATCCAGTTCCCGACTTGGGCGACGGTGACGACTCTGGCGATCATCATCTCCTTCCAGCTCGTGACGATTCCCGTCGCCACCCATATGGTCGGCCGCGCCGGCTATCGCACCAAGCACCTGCGTCGTTCTATGCTGTACCGAGATGAACTCGCCGAGGCGGTCGACCGTGCCGAGGCCCGAGAGATCGCCTGGGAACGCCAGAGAGGAACCGGAACAGACCACCATGACGGCTGACAATCACTCCGAGCCCCAACCACTCGTCTTAGTCGCCGATGATGAGCCCGACGTCCTCGGAGCGGTCGTACCGTTCCTCGAGCGCTCCGGTTTCAGGGTGCTGCCTGCCAGCGACGGACTGCTCGCTCTCGACGAGATCCATCGTCACAGACCCGATGTGTGCGTCCTCGACGTGCTCATGCCCGGAGCCGACGGCCGGCAGGTGCTGCGCCGCCTGCGCCAAGAGGAGAACTGGGTTCCGGTGCTGCTGCTGACCCAGGTCGGCGAGGGCGTCGAGCGGGCGATGGCGCTCGAAGAGGGCGCCGACGACTACCTCAACAAACCCTTCGATCCGCACGAGCTCGTCGCGCGCATCCGTGCCGTGCTGCGCAGGACCCGCAATGACGGCCCGCCCTTGGCCACGGCGCCGGTGCTCGTGTCCAGCTTCGGCCTGCGCGTCGACCGTGTCGGACGCCGGGCGTGGTTGGGGCAGCGTGAACTCGTCATCACCCCGAAGGGCTTCACCCTGCTCGAGTACCTCATGGTGCACAAGGACGAACTCATCGAACGCTCCCGCCTGCTCGAAGTGCTGTGGGGATTCGAAGAGGCCGTGGGCACCCGCGCCGTGGACTCCCGGGTCGCCGAGCTGCGTCGTGTGCTCGGCGAGGACGCCGCAGAACCGCGGTGGATCGCCACCGTGCAGGGGCGCGGCTATCGTTTCGTCGGTGAGGTCCGCGGCGAAGACGGACAGAGCCGTCTATGACGAACTTCCTTGTCTTCGAGATCCAGGTCTGGCTGTTCCTGCTGCTGCTCGTCATCGTGCTCGGTGGTCTCGCCGTCGGTGCCTGGTTCGGCTGGCGGTATCTGCAGAGACGTGAGGCCGCGCAGCGGGAATCCATCGAGACGGCCGCGGCCGAGGACTCGATGACGAAGCGCAACCGGATGCTCATCCGACTCGACCATGAGCTGAAGAATCCGCTGACGGCGCTGCGCACCTCGGCGGCGAGCATCCGGGAGGTCGTCCGCGACGGCGGCACGCTGAGCGAGGTTGAGCCGGCCGCCAAGCAGGTCGACGTGTCCTCGCGCCGGGTCGCCCGACTGCTGGCCGATCTGCGCAAGCTCGCCGACGTCGAGACACGCATCATCGAATACGCCCGCGTCGATCTGGATGCGCTCATCCATCAGGCCGTCGAAGATGCATCGACGGCGCCGGGAGCCGAGGACCGGATGATTGTGGCGACTGTCGCCCGTGCTCCGTGGCGGCTGCCCGATGTCGCTGGTGAGGAGGATCTGCTGCTCACTGCGATCCTCAACCTGTTGGGCAATGCTCTCAAATACTCGTCGCAGGCCGAAGTCGTCGAGCTGCGCGCCAATGAGCAGATCATCGACGGACACCGCTGGGTCGTCGTCGAGGTCGCGGATACGGGCAGCGGCATCCCGCTGGCCGAACAGGAGAACGTCTGGGACGAGCTCTCTCGCGGTTCACGTGTACGCGCGGTCGCCGGTTCGGGCATGGGTCTCTCGCTCGTGCGCGCCATCGTCACACGGCACGGCGGATCCGTGCAGCTCTTCAGCCAGGAGGGTGTGGGCACCTCGGTGCGCATGGTTCTCCCTGTCCTTGCCGATGCCGCGCCCGTGACCGTTCCGCAGATGTCGGATCATATGGATCGGGTCGCTGCCGGTTCGCATGCGGTGCAGCCGGTGCAGCAGGCTGATCCGCGGCAGGCGCCCGGATTCCTGCCTCCGCGTCAGCCCAATGAAGCCGAACTGCAGGGACGGATCCTCGGCACTCCGCGTCGGACGTCGAAGCGTCGTCTCGAGCGGGTCGACGGGAACCTGGTCAATCGACGGACGGGAGAATCCGTCTCCGGTGGGTTCCCGCCGGATTCCGGTCAGCATTCGCAGTTCAAACCGCCACGGCGGGCCCCGAACGGCGGAGGACAGAACCCAGGCTATGGGCAGCCGCCGGTCGGCAGCCAGCCGAACTCGGGTCCTCATAGTTCCGGCCTGCAACAGCCCGGACAGCCTCCGGTCGGAAGTCAGCCGCACTCGGGTCAGCAGAACTTCGGCCAGCCACCTGTGGGCAGTCAGCCCAATTCCGGTCCGCAGAACTTCGGCCAGCCCTACGCGGGAGGTCAGCCCAATTCGGGACCCCAGAACTTCGGGCAGCCGCCCGTCGGCAGCCAGCCCGGTGCTCCGTACAACGGTCAGCCGCCTGCAGGCAGCCAGCCTGCCAGCCGCCCCCAGCCCACCGCCCAACCACCTGTCGGAAGCCAGCCCAGTCCTGGTCCGAAGGCGCCTCAGCACGGGTACGGGCCGGCTCAGCCGAATCAGAACGGCCCGGAAGCGGGGTACCCAGACCGTCGCCGCCGAGGTGACCAGCAGTGACACCAGTGACTGGGCGCACGGCATCGGATACCTCATCAGTGGGGATCCTCGCGGCGAAAAGAAGCGCATCGGGGAGTCCTGTCTCGGGCAGACCCGCCTCGGCGCGACGAGCCGCGGCCGCCGGCACACTCGCACTGACAGTCGTCCTCAGCGGATGCTCGGTCTTCCAGATCCGCACGGAAGACAAGTCCGCAGGGCCGGTGCGGATCGGCGTGCAGGAGACCGCCGGTCCCGAGCCCACGGGCAAGCCCACCGAAGCCGGCATCCCCGAGGGGATGACGAAGACCTCAGTGACGTTCGGCAGCAGCTGTCCGGTCGAAATCACCTTCGCAATCGGCGATGACTGGCGAGACAGCACCGGGAGCACCGAGCAGTTCCATGTCTTCAACCATGGCGAAGACCCCACTCGCGGCGATACCATCCTCGTCAACTGCACCGACGAATACGGTGACAGTGCTCAGGAAGTCGTCGATCAGAAGAGGCGTTACAACTTCTCCGAACAGGACTCACAGGTGTTGGCCGAGCAGACAGGGTCTCTGGCCGCGGGCGAGTTCTGGAGCTATCAGGGTGAACTCGGTCCGACCGAGATCCTCGCTATCAACAACGAACCGACTTATGCCTTCGGGGTGCAGACGGGGTACAAGATCAACGGGCGCCTGGTGAATCTGTCCATCGAGATGCGCACACCGAAGACGAACACCGAAGTGGCGGAGGACTTCAAGAAGATGCTGCCGACGGTGACGATCGATGGTGAGAAGGTCCCGTCACCGAGCTTCCACTGACGTGCCAGTGAGCACCGAACGACGTGGCGATCAGGCGTTCGCGAAGTTGATGCGCCCGCGAGGATAGTGCGCCCGCGATCCGGTCGACCGCCTCGGTGACCCCGGTCGGTCATCACAGCGGCCTACCGCCTCTGCGATCTGGGGTTTCTCTGGATTTCGCCCCGGAATCTGCGCGGGGATCTAGGATGGGAAGATGACGACCCACGACGCAGTGACCCGACTCCTCGACGCCCGCCGCCTGCAAGGCCTCTTGACGAATCAGAGCGGCCGCGTCATCGCCCAGTACTCGTTTCTCAACTCCGAGGGGAATGCCTCCCTCAGCCACCTCGCCGATATCAGCGGGGAGACGCCCCGACGCATCACTCGCGGTGACCAGTCCGTGGGGCCAGCTGCGCTGAGCGAGAACGGCACGATCGTCTTCGCCTCCAAACGCAAGGGCGAGGACGGCAAGGATGCCGAGTCTCCGAGCCTGTGGGCTCTACCGGACAACGGTGAGGCCCGCAAGCTGGCCGATCATGAGGGCGGCTTCTCCCGCATCGAGGTCAAGGGCGAGACCATCATCGTCGAGTTCCCCGTCCATACGTGGGCCGCCGACGAGAACGACCATCAGGAATTCAGCTCCGAACGCAGCGACGCGAAGGTCAGCGGAATCCTCCACACCGGTTTCCCCGTCCGTCGCTGGGACCATGATCTGGGGCCGGGGCGGCAGACCCTGGCCGTGGCCACCCTCGATGAGGCGGCGGCCGACTTTCCGGAAGTCAGTGACGAGCTGAGCGCCCCGGCGGGCTTGGACTTCCGGTACCTGTCCCTGCCGTCTGGCCGTTTGGTCGATTGGGCCGTCGACGATGGGGCCCGCTTCGCCCTCGTCCAGCTCGAGAAGCCGATCCCCGGTCAGCTCGAGGCCAGTGAGATCTGGCGCGTGGACCTCGACGGGGAGCCCGAACTGCACCGTCTGACGAAACCGGCTGCCGATCACAGCTTCGACATCGAGGCCATCAGCCCGGACGGGACGAAAGCACTGGTCACTCGCATACAGAACTGGACTCCGCAGACCAACCTCGCGGCCGAACTCATGGTCCTCGATCTCGAGACCGCGGAACTGAATCCTGTGTGGCCGGATGCTGATTTCTGGTTCTCCCCGATCTGGGCGGACGATTCGACCATCGTGGCCACCGCGGATGATCATGGTCGCGGCAGCATCTTCATCGGTGACATCAACGATGCGCAGCCTCGGCGGCTGGTCGGGGGAGTCGATCAGAAGTATTCGTTCTCGGGGCTGGCCCTGCGCGAGGACACGGTCGTGGCGACCGCCTCGGCGATCGATGTCGCACCGCTGCCGATCTCCGTCGACCTCGGAACCGGGGTCATCAGCGAGCTCGCGAACCCGGCGACGGTGCTCGACGAGGAAGGCACCCCCACCGAGGTGGAGGTCCGTGCCGAAGACGGCACGCCGATCCGTGCGTGGCTGGTGCTCCCGGAGGGGGAGGGGCCGCATCCGCTCGTCGTCTTCGCCCACGGCGGACCGTGGGGATCGTGGAATGCGTGGACCTACCGGTGGAACCCGGGTCCCTTCGCTGCTGCCGGCTATGCGGTGCTGCTGCCGGATCCGGCGATCTCCACCGGCTACGGGCAGGCGATGATCGACCGCGGTCAGCAGCAGCTCGGCGGCACTCCCTTCACCGACATCATGGCGCTGACCGAAGCCGCAGGGGAGAGAGCGGACATCGATTCCGAACGTGTCGCACTGGCCGGCGGGTCCTACGGCGGGTACATGGCCAACTGGGTGGCCGGGCACACCGGCAGCGCGTTCAAGTGCATCGTCACCCACGCCTCGCTGTGGAACACCACGTCGATGGGGCGGACGACGGACAATTCGTCGTGGGATCAGGCGATGCGGGATCAGTCGGCGCAGTATTCGCCGCACCTGTTCGCCGGTGACATCGAAGTGCCGATGCTCGTCATCCACGGCGACAAGGACTACCGGGTGCCGATCGGTCAGGGTCAGGAGCTGTGGTTGGACCTGCTCACTCGGGCGAAGACTCCGCTCGATGCCGATGGCGACACTCAGCATCGGTTCCTCTACTTCCCCGACGAGGGGCATTGGATCCTCGGCCGCGGGAACGCCGAGGTCTGGTATCGCACCGTGCTGGCGTTCCTCGATACGCATGTGCTCGGCATCGACGCGAACCGAGTCCGTACCCTGGGGTGAGCCGGCAGCCGGTTCGTCGGTTTCCTGAGGTGGAGACGTCAGCCGGTTCGTCCGCACCCCGGGCTGGGGCGGTAGCTCGCTCGTCCGCGACCCGTGCTGGGGCGGCTACCGGTTCGTCCGCCCCTCGGGCGAGCCGACAGCAGATTTGTCGGCACCCGCCCGTCGACGCCCTACTCGCCGAGACCCTGCTGCGGAGTAAATTCACCAACAGATTCCGTACCCTGAATGAGGCGTTCGCAGAGCGATGGAAGGACCCTGATGACACAGACCGAACAGATCCCCGCCGAGGCGGTCATCCACAATGCGCGCATCCTCGACGGCGATCGGGCGACGTTCACCGAGGACGGCGCGGACACCTGGGTCGCGGTCGCCGAGGGAGCGGTCACGGCACGGGGCCGCGGGGACGGCTGGAAGGAAAGGGCCGCCTCGGCGAGAGGCGAGGTCATCGACGCGGCAGGCGGATACGTGGCTCCCGCGTTCGTCGATATCCACTGTCACGGTGCGGGCGGTGCGAGCGCCGAGGGCGGGGTCGAGGCGATCGATACGATCCTCGACGTGCATCGAGCCCACGGTACCGGCAGGCTCGCGCTGTCCTACGTTTCGGACACGATCGAGGGGCTGTGTGAGTCCCTGAGTGCGGGCGCCGGGCTCGTCCGAAATCGGACCATGGTCATGGGCCTGCACGCCGAAGGCCCGTTCCTCTCCCCAGACTTCAAAGGTGCGCATGCGCCCGAAGTGCTCACATCGCCGACTCCGGAGGCAGTCGAAGCGATCCTCGAAGCGGCCGATGGAACTCTTGTGCAGATCACCATCGCGCCCGAACTGCCCGGAGCTCTCGAGGCGATCGGCCGGTTCTCTGCGGCTGGGGTGCGTGTAGCCATCGGTCACACGGCTGCCGATTTTGCGCTGACCGCGCAGGCCTTCGAAGCGGGCGCGAGCATCCTCACCCACGCGTTCAATGCGATGCCCGGAATCCATCACCGAGCTCCGGGGCCGGTTCTCGCCGCGGCCGAAGCCGAGCATGTCACCGTCGAACTCATCAATGACGGCGTCCACGTCGTCGCCCCGGTGGCGCGCATGCTCCACGAACTCGTGCCCGGACGCCTCGCGCTCATCACCGATGCCATGGCGGCGACCGGCCTGCACGATGGGAGTTATCACCTCGGTTCGCTCCCGGTCGTGGTCAAGGATTCGGTGGCTCGTCTGGTCACCGCAGACGGCACTCAGGGCGCCATCGCGGGGTCCACATTGACGATGGACGACGCTGTGAAGCGGGCAGTCGCCGAGGTGGGACTCAGCCCGCTAGATGCTGTGCAGTCCGCAGGACTCGTTCCATTGCGTGCGGTGGGCGGAGTGCCGGAGTCGGGTGATTCTCTGCAGGCGGCGGGCAGTGCCGTCGGTGCCGGCAGCCTGTTGGCTCCCGGAATGCCGGCTGACCTCCTGATCCTCGATGAGGACATGAACATCCGGGCTCGCGGTTCGGCGGCTGAAGCTGGCCGAACATGGCTGAATCCGTCTGAGCCTCGTTGATTTCGAAGGGCTGACCGACGCGACTGCGCCCGTCACGCAGCTGAACTTGGCCGAACCGGACTGAACTTGGCCGAACCGGACTGAACTTGGCCGAACCGGACTGAACTTGGCCGAACCGGACTGAACCGGGCTGAACCGGGCTGAACCGAGGTGAATCCGGCTGAACTTGGAAAGTGGGCACAGCTGTCCCCTGAAAGTTGGGGCGGCTATTTGTCGAACAGGGAGTCGACGACGTCGTCCGCGATGAAGCGGGCGTGGAGGATCGGCTTACGAGCCGGGTCCTTTGCGGCGGGCGGAATGTAGGCGGGTCGCCCGTCGAAGAGCATCACCGTGTCCCAGTCGGTGCGGTCGAGCAGGTGGTGATGATAACTGCAGAGCAGCGCGAGATTGTTGATCTCCGTCTTGCCGCCGAGCGACCATGGAAACACGTGGTTGGCATCGCACCAACCGGGAGGGGCGTCACAGCCGGGGAAGGTGCAACCTCGATCACGGGCGGTGATCACTGCCAACTGTTTGCGATTGGCGAAGCGCTGCTCTGTGGCCACCTGCATCGTCTTGGCCCTGTCGCTCATGAGGTGGAAGAACAGCGAGCCGTTGAGGCCGTTTCTCATCAGTTCCTTGATGGGAATGGGATTGTCGGCGCCCGTGGTGCCGTGTCCTGTTCCTTTGGCCAGATCTTCGGCGGTGGCGTTGATGACGAGAGCATAAGGCGCTCCTGCAGCCGTCCGCTGCTTGTCGATCGTCGTGACGAGGCCGGCGAATCGTTCGTAGATCCATTCGCGCGCCGAAGGCTGTTCGGCGCTGACGTCGACGAAACCGCCGTCCTCACGAACGCCGACGCCGGGGACGGCTGCCGAATTTCCGCTCCTGCGAGCTGCGTTGAGATCGGGTTCCGGAACTCGCTTCGCGTCATATCGGTCACCGGAGAGCACCGCATCGACGATCTCAAGCAGCTCTTTGTCAGGAAGCGGCGAGCTCGTTTCCTCAGAAGCAGCGGTTACGGTGGCGGGATTGCCTGCGGCCGCGATTCCAGAGGCGCCGGTCGCCGAGTCGGCACCGGCCTTGTCGTCTTCTCCCGCAGACTGGATTCGTGAGGTCAGCAGCCCGTTGAGAGTGCCGCCGGTGACGGGGTCGAGCAGTCCACGCAGCTCCCAGTCGCCGTTGGTCTTGGCACGCATGGACATGTTGTAAGCAGAGCGGTCGGCCGAGTCGTTCGGCTCTGCGCCGTCCGGGTCGATATAGCCCATGAGCTTGCCGAAGATCTCGCGCAGATCCTTGAGGCGGACCTTGGGCGCACTGTCGACCAAGCGCGTCTCGACGTCGGTGCGCACCGTCTGACTGACCCACGAGGGCAGTTTGCGCATGCAGTCTTCGATGACAGACGCCTGGGCGGCGGAGATCGTGCCGGCATGGAGCGCATCTGCGACGACAGGGTAGAGAGGCGGCAGAGCCTGTCCGGCCATGTCGACGCGTCCGCCGAGGTTCTTGGCCATATCGGTGCGGCGATTCGCCTCTGCACCGGTGAGGCTGAATCGGTTCTCGATGAGCGACTTCGTCGATTTGGCACCGAAATCGCTGGGTGTTCCGACGCGTTCGCAGACGGAGAGTGCGAGCGTCGACAATGCATCGTTGATGCGTGTGATCGCCTCGACCCCATCGGCGAGCATGATGGCCTGATCCGGTCCCATGGGGCGATCGAACGAGCGCAGCTCGTCTTTGAGGCTCATCAGCTGAGTGATCGAAGAGGTGACCTCGGGTGCAAAGCGGCTGAGATCTGCCCACTCCTCGTCGGCCAGCAGCGGGTGACCACTGGTATGCGGGGAGTTGTCGGCGTTCCGATCGGAATGATCGGAGTTGCGTTCGGGAGTGAGGGTCATGGGGATGAATTCCGTTCACCAACATCGTTGTTGTTGGAATCCAGTGTATGCTCATAATGTGTGTAACGCCATAGGTGATCGAAAAAAGTTTCGAATACAGACGAAATGTTCGTCTCAGTTCGAGCATACTGGCAAGCCTCTTTGGGTCCGTGCAGGTCAGGGGTGGTGTCGGCTGCGGCCGAGGTGAACCGGCTTCGAATGTGTCAGTCGGTCGTGGCACGATTGGAGTATGGATGCCCTGCTCCTCATTGACACCGACGACGCCAGCTACCCCAGCGATGACGCCATGGAGACCCTCGGCGATATCGTCACCCGCACCCGCGCTGTGGGCGGTGTGCTCATCTTCGCGTCGACGAAGGCCGACCTCGTCGACACTCCCGATGAGGAGCTGAGCATCTTCGTCCCTGATGAGGAGGATCTCGTGCTCCGCTCCGAGAGCCCGGATGTGTTCGAGGGCGTTGACGATCTGGCCGCAGGTCTGCATGACCTCTCCGTCGACCGGATCATCATGGCCGGCGCCGACGCCACCGCGGCCATGCCCGACGCCACCGCGGCCACGCCCGGCGCCGACGCCGAGACGGGCGAGCCAGGCACTGGAGCTGGCGAAGTCACCACTGACCCCGCCGCTCAGGCAGAGGGCGATGCTGACGCCGGCGCCTCCTCGGCGGGCACCCCCGGAGCCGTCTACGCCTCGGCGATGGCGGGTCTTGTGTGCAACTTCGACGTCGTCGTCCTTTCCGACTCCACCACTGACCCTGATGGCAACCTCGTCGCCTGGGGCGATGCTGCCGCTGATGCCGGTGCCATGGTCAAGAAGACCGCCGATACCTGGCTGCGGATGTAGGGTCAGTCGCCTTCCCGAAATAGTTCTGCATTGAGTAGAATGTGGGAGCGAGCTGAGAGGAGGGCCCATGACCGGATGGACGAAATCCGTACGTGCGCTCTTCGCTGCCCTCTTCACGACTCTCCTCGCCCTGCTCATGCACCTCGGTGCCGGTGGCGGCGTCTCGATTCCGGGCACTGCGGTCGTCTTCGTTCTCGTCCTCTGGGCGGCGATGATCGTCGCCGGCAGGCGCCTGGGCTACCTCACGCTGGCGGGCCTGCTCGGCCTCGGGCAGGTGCTCATGCACCTGACGATGAGCTGGTCCGCACACACCTTCGCCCATGCGGGGGCCCACGCGGGAACCGCTCAATCCGGAAGCGGGCAGGCCGGAGCTGCCGGTACCGGATCCACCTCCGCCGAGGCGGCCCTCCACGCCCACGCCGGACACATCGTCCCAGCCTCCGGCTCCCTTGACCTCGGTCCTGCCGCAACCGCGCTCGGACATGCGAGCCACGGTGCTGCCTCGGTGGGGATGATCATCGCCCACGTCGTCGCCGTCCTCGTCACCGCCGTGATCCTCAAACGCGGTGAGGATATCGTCCTCAGTATTCTGCAGCTGGCCCTGGGCCCGGTGATCGGCGCACTGCGAGCCCTCGCCGAGACTGCCGGTGTCCTGGCCGATGAACCGTTCCGCAAGCTCTGCGCTTCGTTCCGGATGCCGCAGCCGGTCACCTCGGCGGTAGTCGGCCCGAACTACCGCCGCGGCCCGCCCGCGCTCGGCTGACATCCCAATCGGCGTTTGCAGCGCCGACCCACACCTGGTTTCCCCGGGTGACCATCCATCTTCGGGCGACCGCCTGGACAGCGGCGGGCCGCCCCTCGGTGACAGTCGAACACGTCCGCGCACACCGCTGCGCGCAGAGGACACGTGCCCCGCACCCTGGCCAGCACGTGCCCTGCGCACTTGCACTCGCACGAGCTGCGCGCAGGCAACCGCGACCGGCGCAAAGGCTCACGAAAGCGCTGCCGGTCAGCAGCGTTCCCTGCACACAGGCGTACTAACGCGATGCGGCTGAGCGCCCGCAGCTTCGGGCGGCAGAGACTCTGCGACCGAAGATCCTCGTCGTCTGACGACGGGGAACACGCGGGACTGCCTGCGCCAACAGGCGACCGCGGCGCGCGCCGACATGTGCTCGACTGCACCTGAATGACGAAAGTGCAGACATCATGCGAAAGAACATCACCCTGGCCCTTGCCCTGCCCATCGCCGTCGCCATCGGCCTGGCAGGCTGCGGCCAAGACGACAGCAAGGCCGCCGGTTCGACACAGACCGACGGCAGCAGCTCGACCTCGGCGGAATCCTCGGAAAACGCGGTCGACGCCGAAGCCCTCAGCTTCGACGGTGCTTGGGTCAAGGCCGCCGACGACGGAATGACCGGAGTCTTCGGGGAGCTGAAGAACAACACCGATGCCGACATCAACCTCGTCGAGGCGAAATACGCGGACGCGGAGATGGTCCAACTCCACGAAACCGAAGGCGACGGCTCCGGCGGAATGTCCATGCAGGAGAAAAAGGGCGGCTTCACCGTTCCGGCAGGGGAGAGCCTCCGCTTCGAGCCCGGAGGCGATCACATCATGATCATGGGACTGAAGAAGGCGATCAATCCGGGCGAGCAGATCAAGCTCGATCTCGTCACCGCCGATGACGAGACCGTCGAGGTCACGGCCGTGGCCAAGGAGTACTCCGGAGCCCAGGAAGACTACGCGCCCGGTGAGGCCGAAGGCTCCAGCGACGACCACGGCGACCATGGTGAGCACGGCGACGACGGCAAACGCACCGACGCCGACAGTGAAGAGCACGAGGACTCCGGCCATGGAGACCACGGTGACCACTGAACCCGTTCGCACCGGCTTCAGCCGCCGAGGTCTCCTGACCTCGGCGGCCGCGGCCGGCGGTGCAGGTGTCGTCGGTGCCACGGCCGGATTTGCGCTCGGCCGCGGTCCCGGATCACAGGGCACGAGCGCCGGTGACGGCAGGCCGCCTCGGCGAGATCTGGACGGGGCGAACGGGCCGCAGACCGAGCCGTTCTACGGCACTCATCAATCCGGGGTCGAGACCCCGCCGCAGGCCTATGCGCACTTCATCGCGTTCACGCTCAAACCCGGGATCAAGGCCGCCGAGGCGGTGCGCTGGCTGCGCCTGCTCACCGCGGATGCGGCCGCACTGACGCAGGGGCAGGCTCCGTTGGCCGACTCCGAATCCGAGCTCGCCGTCGACCCTGCCCGGCTGACTGTGACCTTCGGGTTCGGAGCCGAGCTGGTTGCCCTGGCCGGAAAGAAGCATGTCCCGGACTGGCTGAAGCCCTTGGAGGCGTTCTCGATCGATCGCCTCGATCAGGACCGCTGCAAGGGCGACCTGCTCCTGCAGATCTGCGGCGACGACCCGCTGACCTTGGCGCATGCCAGGCGCATGCTGTTCAAGGATTCGCGATCGTTCGCCGAGGTGGCCTGGCAGCGGGACGGATTCCGACGTGCCTACGGCAGCGCGGGGGAGGGGAAGACCCAACGGAACCTCTTCGGTCAGCTCGACGGCACGGCGAATCCGGGCCCCGGGTCCGAGGACTTCGCGCGGATCATCTGGGGACAGGGCACCGAGACTGCGAACCCGGTGTTCTCCGCCCGCGGGGAGCCGCCGGCCGACCTCGGCGCGCATCTGCCGGTGTGGATGCGTGGGGGAACGACGCTGGTTCATCGCGATATCGCGATGAACCTCGACACCTGGGATCAGGCCGATCGACCCGCACGGGAGTTCTCGGTCGGGCGGACCATGGATTCCGGGGCACCGCTGACGGGTGAGGACGAGTTCGACGTTCCGGACTTCACCGCTGTCGACAAGCGCGGACTGACGAAGATCTCGCAGGTCGCACATATCGCCCGGGCCCGCGACGGACTGGGTCCGGAGGTGCAGATCCACCGGCGCACGTTCAACTACGAGACCGGTGCGGGTGGGGATTCGGGGCTCCTGTTCGCGTCCTTCCAGGCCGATATCGAACGGCAGTTCCTGCCGATCCAGCGCCGCCTCGCCGAGGTGGACCTGCTCAACGAATGGACGACCCCGATCGGGTCGACCGTGTGGGCGATCCCGCCCGGAGCGAGTAAGGACGGGTACATCGGGCAGGAGCTGTTCGACGGGTGAGAGAACGGCGCGGCCGCCTGACCAACCGCCACTGCCGCGTCTTCACTGAAAAAAGAGCGGCCGCCGGACCCGCAGAAGCGGGAGCGGCGGCCGCGTCGTATGGTCGCGCAGTGACTCAGTCGGTGATCTCGGAGTCGAAGGCCTTCGGATTGTCCTTGATCCACTGGTCGACGACGTCGCCTTCCTGACCTTCTTCGTACTCGTTGACGATGAGGTCCTCGAGCTCTCCGTACGTCTTGTCGTCGAGCTTGATCCCCTTGATGAGCTCCGACGCCTCGGGGAACTCCTCGCTGAAGCCCTCGGTGCCGAGGAAGTGCATCTTCTCCGGATCGCCCATGGCGTTCTTCGGATCCTTGAGCTCCTTGACGTCGTAGGCGTTGTTCGCCCAGAACGGACGCCACAGGGTGACGACGATGTCGTCCTGCGCATCGATGGCATTGCCCAGCTCGGTGAGCATGGCCGGGGTCGAGGAGGTGACGAGTTCGAAGTCCTTCTCCAGGTCGTAGGCCGGCATCATCGAATCCTTCGTCACCTTGGTAAGACCGGCTCCGGGCTCGATGCCGACGATCTTGCCGTCGAACTTGTCGGCATTGTCTTTGAGCTCATCCATCGAATCGATGTCGACATAGTCGGGCACGACGATCGTGTTCTGCGCCTTGTCGTAGTAGGTGCTGATGTCCTCGATCTTGTCGCCGTACTCATCCATGTACTGCTTGTGGGTCTTCTTCGGCCAGGCGACGACGGTGGTGATTGTGCGTGACATCATCAGTTTCCCCTTCGTGGTGGCTGCCCGAACGAGGAGGTGTTGCCGACGCTGGCAGCCTCGGTCGTCCGAGCAGGAGCTTGTGAACGCGGAATCTTTTGTGATCACAAAATCTGGTCTGGCAATGTAATCACACGATTCGCCCGACCTCCAGTGGTTCAGCGACCGAATTCGAGCGAGGACTGAATCCCGAATCCGCACAACTACAGGCCAGCGCGACCTGGAGAATGTACGCGCGAACTGCGGATTGTCAGCGCGACCTGGAGAATGTCAGAACAGCGGCTGCGGCAGGGCGTCTTCGAACTCGAGGAGACGCCGCTTGGTCTCGAGCTCGTGCCCGGGCAGCCCGCCCGAATACCCGCCGAGTCCGTCACCGGCGACAACACGATGGCAGGGGACGATGATCGGGATCGGATTGAGTCCCATGATCCCACCGACAGCACGCGCCGGAATCCCGGTTCCGCTGGCTTCGGCGAGCTGTCCGTAGGTGACCGTGGTCCCTGCTGGGACCTCTTCGGCCAAGGTCGTCAAAACGGTCCTAGCGACGTCAGAAATCTGACCGAAGTCCACGGGCAGGTCGAAATCGCCGAGGCGGCCGTCGAAGTACGCCCGCAACTGGGCGACCGCCTCGACGAGGATCGGATCCGAGGCGGCGGCTGCCGCGGTGGGGATCGGGTCGGACCGGTCGGACGCCTCGGTGAGGATCGGACCGGTGACATCGGTCGCCTCGGCGGAAATGTGCCATTCGAGTCGGACGACGGACCGGCCGTCGCTTATCACAGTGAGGGGTCCGACGAAGGTGTCGACGGTTGCCGAATCGGTCGTCATGGGATGTCCTTCGTTCGAGCCGGCACACCGAAAACGGTGTCAACGGCGATTCTCAGCCGAGTCTACTCATACAGCTGTGCCCTCCCGACTCGTCCGAGTCGGGAGGGCACAGCATATTCATGACCGCACGCCGGGCAATGGGGAAGCCCGCAGCTGAGCCGAGGATGTCCTCCTCAGTGCGGCTGCTGCCGCGGCGGCAGGATCACTTCTCGTCCGGCAGCTCGCCTTCGTAGGCGTCGGGGTTGGCCTTCAGCCACTCGGCGATGGCCTTCTTGCCATCATCCTTGTGCTTGTTGACGACCAGGTCCTCGAGGTCTCCGTACTGCTTGTCGTCGAGCTTGATCTTCTCGATGTAGTCGGCGGCATCGGAGAACTCTTCGCCGAAGCCCTTGGTTGCGGTGAAGTGGAGCTTCTCGGGGTCACCCATCGCACCCTTCGGGTCCTCGAGGTCCTTGACCGGGTACTCGTTGTTGGCCCAGAACGGACGCCACAGGGTGACGACGATGTCCTTCTTCGCATCGGTCGCATTGCCGAGCTCGGTGAGCATGGCAGCGGTCGACGAAGTGACCAGCTCGTATTCGCCGTCGAGACCGTATTTGGGAATCATCGCCTTGGTGGCCTTCGTCAGACCGGCACCGGGCTCGATTCCGATGATCTCGCCGCCGAAGTCCTTGCCCTTGCCCTTGAGGTCTTCGATCGAGTTGATGTCCTTCATGTACTTCGGGACGGCGATCGTGAGGACGGCGTTGTCGTAGTAGGCGCCGAGGTCTTCGAGGTCGTCACCGTATTCGTCGATGTACTGCTTGTGCGTGACCTCGGGCCACGAGGACGGATACATGTCGATATCGCCGTTGGCGACACCGGCGTAGAGGACGGCGGCGTCGTTGAAGGTCTCGGTCTCGACGTTGTAGCCCATCTTGCCCAATTGGTCTTCGAGCAGGAGCGAGATGCTCTGGCCGTCGGTCCAACCGGTGACGTAGCCGAGTTTGATGTCGCCCTTGTCGCCGCCTTCGCCACCGTCCTTCGATGCTTCCTGTGAGCAACCGGTCAGGGCAAGGCCGAGGGCTGCGACTGCAGCGACGATCGTGGTGAGGAATCTTCTCTTCATTGTGTGTTCCTTTTCTCTAGTGATCGTTGATTCGGATTGGGTGAACCATTACTTCAGGCCGCGGTGGCTGCCGACTCAGCGGCTGCCGCAGCCGCCTTGTTCTTCGCGTTGCGACGACGCATTCCCGCCACGAGCGAGTGCGGGTAGTCCTTCGCGGTGCCCAGAGCTGCGGTGACGCGATCGAGGTAGACCGCGATGATCACGACACCGAGTCCGGCTTCGACGCCGAGCGGCAGGTTCTGGGTGGCGATCGCTTCGACGACGTTCTTTCCGAGTCCGTCGGCGCCGACCATGCCGGCGATGACGGCCATCGCCAGTGCGAGCATGATGACCTGGTTGATGCCGGCCATGATCGTCGGGGTGGCCAAGGGCAGCTGGACTCCGCGGAGGATCTGGCCGGGAGTCGCACCGAAGGACTGTCCGGCTTCGACCGTCTCCGAATCGACCCCGCGGATGCCGAGCTCGGTGAACCGCACACCCGGGGGCAGAGCGAAGATCACCGTGGCCACGAGGCCGGGGACGACGCCGATGCCGAAGAAGGTGACCGCCGGAATGAGGTAGACGAATGCCGGCATCGTCTGCATGAAGTCGAGGATCGGTTTGATGACCGCCGAGGCTCTGTTGCTGCGTGCGGCCAGAATGCCGACCGGGACGGCGATGATGATGGCGATGACAGCGGCGATGATGATCAGCGCCAGGGTCTGCATCGCGGCCACCCATTGGCCCATCGTCATGATGAAGAACAGAGTGATGAGTGTGCCCACGGCCATCTGCCACGAGCGGAAGATCCAGCCGATGAGCGCCAGCAGAATGATGATGACGAGCGGGTGGAGGTCGACGAGCACGTCGGTGAGGACCTCGATGAGGAAGTTGAACAGCCAAGTGACGGCGTCGAAGAACCACGCGACGTTGTCTTTGAGCCAGTCGAATACGGTGTCGACCCAGGCTCCGATCGGAATTCTGATGTTCTCCATCAGCGTTCACTCCTTTCACCGGCGGCCTGCGGTGCGACGGCATCATCACCTTCGGCGAGTACCTGGTCGATGATTCCGGTGTCGACCGGCTCGGGCCAGTCTTCGACAGAGGCGTCCGTCGAGGCCTCGTCATTGCCGTTCTGCGTGCCGAGCGCGGCGAGCAGAGTGGCCCTGGGTACAACGCCGACGAGCTCGCCGTCGGCGTCGGTGACGGGCACCGGCAGAGGCATCTCCGCGGTCGGCAGGAAGAGGTCGATGAGCAGGTCGTCCGGAGATGCGGGGTGGGCGACCGGTTTGATGATCTCGTCGAGAGTCGTGGCACCTGTCCGGATGTGTTCGATGCAGTCGCGGTCGCTGACGAGGCCGAGGAACTTCCGGTCCCTGTCCGTGACGTACACCCCTGAGGCGCCGTTGTCGCGCATGGTGCGCAGTGCAACTCGGGGACCGTTCTGATTGCTCACGGTCTGCCGTGCCTTCTCCATGACGTTGTTGGCCGTCAGCACGCGGGCCCGGTCGACGTCGTGGACGAACTGTGCCACGTAGTCGTTGGCCGGGTCGGTGAGGATGTCCTCCGGGGTGCCGACCTGGACGATGCGCCCGTTGCGCATCACCGCGATCCGGTCACCGAGGAACATCGCCTCATTGAGGTCGTGGGTGATGAAGATGATCGTCTTCTTCAGCTCCCGCTGCAGTTCGACGAGCTGTTCCTGCATCTCGCGCCGGATCAGCGGGTCGAGGGCGGAGAAGGCTTCGTCCATGAGGAGGATGTCGGTCTCAGCCGCCAGCGCGCGGGCCAGGCCGACGCGCTGCTGCATACCGCCGGAGAGCTGCTCGGGGAACTTGTCGCCCCAGCCTTCGAGGCCGACGGCCTTGAGCCAGCGGTCGGCGGCCTTGTCCCGCTCCGCCTTCGCGACTCCGCGGATCTCGAGCGCATAGGCGGCGTTGTCGCGGACGGTGCGGTGCGGGAGCAGTGCGAAGTGCTGGAACACCATCGAGATGTGTTCGCTGCGGACCTTGCGCAGTGCGGCCGAATCGATCTTCGCGATGTCGGTGCCCAGCACCTCGACGGATCCGGCGGTGGGTGCCCAGAGTCCGTTGAGAGTGCGGATCAGGGTCGACTTGCCCGAGCCTGACAGGCCCATGACGACGAATATCTCGCCGGCCTCGACTTCGAAGCTCGCATCGATGACGGCGGCGGTTCCGAGTTTCGTCAGATCTTCACGGTCGGCGCCCTCTTCGAGCCGTTTGACGACTTCGTTTTCGCGCTTTCCGAAAACTTTGTAGACGTGTGACGCTTTGACAACGCTCACGCGCTTCCTCCTTGCATTCTTGGCAGTCCGCAAGAACGAGAGGCTTCACCCCCGTTTGCACGGTTCGGTGCTCGCAGATCAGATCCGAATAGCTCAATTGCGCACGCGCCTCACCGCACACGGATATCTGATCCACCATTGTAGTTTTGTTCAGGGTTTTCGGTAGAGATCTTGTTGGGATTATGCGGCGCGTCACCCTTGACTACCGCTCTGACCTGGGCAAACGGATCGTCGTGCGTTACTTGATTGTTATAATCATCGATTGGAGCATGTAGGTATGCCGTTAATGGATTTGCTACCGGATATGGGATTTTGATGCAGTAGGCGGCCTTGCCTTCAGGATTCTTGCCTGCAGAATTTCTGCAGTGATTCTGTGAGGAAGCGGACCACGGCCGGAGTGACCACCTCGGCGAATTCTTCGAAGAATCCGTGTCGGCCTTCCGGCAGAATCAGCAGCTGAGATCCGGGGATGCGCTCGTGGAGGATCCGGGCATTCTCCACTGGGTTCATCCGATCGGCATCGCCGTGCATGATCAGCGTCGGAGCGGAGATCTCGGGCAGCCGGTCCCAGGCATTGTGATTGGCGCTCACGCGCAGATGGGCGGATGACTCGGCCGCCGTCATCGTGTCGTCGCCGAGCATCTTGCTGTACTCCGCCGATACCGTCCATTCGGGGGTGTAGAAGAGGTCGAAGAGGTACTGCGTGTGCTCGTCACCACGCAGCCTCGCCAGAGCCTGGCCGACCTCACGCGGACGCTTGACGGCATGCTGTCCGCCGGGCGAGGTGCACCCGAGGACCAGAGCGCTTACCCGCTCCGGATGGTTGAGTGCCAGCATCTGCGAGATCCGCCCGCCCATGGATGTGCCGTAGACCGCGGCCTGATCCACGCCGAGGTGGTCGAGCACGTCCACGGCATCATCGGCGAAGCTCGCTGTCGACAGTTCCCCGAGCTCGCCCCGGCTGCTGCCCGTTCCGCGATAGTCGAACGTGATCGTGCGGAAGTCCGGTACGAAGTCCCCGCGCAGGTCATCCCACCACTCGTGCGAGTTCGACTGACCCTGCAGGAGGAGCAGTGCAGGAGCGTGCTCCGGACCGTTGACCTGGACCTCGAGGGGGAAGCCATCGCGTGCGCTGATCCTGTCCACCTGCATCGTCTCCACCCGTGTCCTCCTGCCCTCCTGCGCCTGGTCACCGCCTACGCTTGAGAAATGAAATCATTGCCGTTCCTCAATCCTGCCGCAGGATCGCCCGCGGTGCGCAATCCTGGGCGACCTGCCGTCATCGTGCCGACACAGGCGATCGATGCAGATGAGCTCACTGCCGAATGCGCTGCAGCCGCCGCGACCGGAATCGTCGACGCCGTCGAATGGCGCATCGATCCGCTGCTCGTCGTCGGCTCCGGTCCTGCGAAGGGTGGGGTGCACGGGAGTGTGCACAGCCTCGCCGAGGCGGTCCTTCGTCTGCTTCCGCGTGCACTCACAGCGGGGCTGCCGATCCTCCTGACCGTCCGCACCGGTTTCGAGGGCGGGCGGGCGGAGATCACGGAGGACGACTACGCCGAGGTGGTGCGGGAACTCATCGCCGGGGTCTCCGACGTAGAGGCGGACGCCGGAACCGCTGCCGGCACCGGTCCCACCGGCACCGCCTCCTCGGGAGTTCCCGGCAGCGCATCATGGGGCGTTCCCGTGGCCATCGACATCGAGATCGATCGGGCCGAGTCGGGCTCCCTTATCGCCTCGGCGCAGGGAGCGGGCGTGCCCGTCGTTGCTTCGCACCACAATTTCGATTCCACGGACTCTTCCGAGCGCCTGCTGAAGACGTTCACTGCGATGAGCGAGGCCGGAGCTGATGTGGCCAAGGTGGCGATGATGCCGCAGGCACCGGCCGATGTTCTGCGTCTCCTGGAGGCGACTGCCGCGGCGGATGCCTCGCTGCTGGTTCCCGTGCTCGGAATTTCGATGGGTTCTTTGGGGCGGACGAGCCGGATCATGGGCGCCGACTTCGGCAGCTGCGCTACATTCGCGCAGGTCGGACAGGCTTCGGCGCCGGGGCAGATCGAGGCATCGGTCCTCGCCGAGATCCTCGACCGCATCACCGGCTGAACGCCAGAGAAGAAGCGGCCCGCGAAGCATGAGCTTCGCGGGCCGCTTCGCTGCTGCAGAAGCAGCAGTAGGTCAGCGGAAGATCAGTCAGTGACCTCTTCGATCTGCTTGCGGAACTTCTTCGGCAGGGCCTCATCGCCGAAGTTGTTGCGCACGGTGTGCGCGGCGATGCGCTGAACCACGAGCTGAGCCACGGCCACACCGACACCGGAGACGATCGTCCAGGCCAGGGCCTCGGACATCGAGATCTCGTCATCGACGGGGTTCGACGGCGCCGGTCGCTTCGTCGACTTCTCCCACGCGAAGGTCAGGGTCTTGCGAGCGACGAATGCAGCTGCGATGGGCGCTCCCACGCCGATGATCTGCCAAGCGAGCTTTCCCATGCTCGTGTCCTTTCCTTTGAACATTGAGTCCCACGACTCTCACGAGCCGCGGGAACGTATTCCGTCGAAGTCAACACTAACGCAGGACGATGCTCGCGAGGCCACCCGAGATTGGACGAGGTCGAGAAAGTTCGCTCATTTCATACTTTTGGGGGATGTGCCGGGCAGACCGGGGGAGATAGCGTGAGAGCACGCTTCGATCGGGCAAGGGAAGGTCTGGGTCGAAACGTGAAGAGAAGGGCACACGATGCTGAGGAAGTGGAAGACGCGCGTCGTCACCGGACTGTTCGTCTGTGGTGCCCTCGGATTCCTGCTTGCGCTGCTGCCGGGAATGTCCGGCGTCTTCTGGCCGGTGTGGCTGATCAGCTGCGCCGCCTGCATCCTCGGGCTCGTTCTCGCCTTCACTCTCCCCTCGGCGAAACCCGCCGACGCTCTGCCCCGAGCCTGAGGGCTCGGGGCAGCGCATCCCCGAAGGCGCCCAGAGTCCGGCCACCCCGGAGCAGCGCATCCCCGAAGGCGCCTGCCGCCGTTCGGCGCCGGCGGCTCCCAGGGCCTCACCGTCCGCGGATGATCTCCTGGAACTTATCAGTCAGAGTCTGATCAACTGAGATCGCATTCCCGTCGAGTTCGCGCAGCGCGACTGCGGTGCGCATCGACGAGACGTACCAAGCCCCATCCGCCGCCTTGACGTCGTCGAGGCTCAGGTCGGCATATTCGGCGCTCAGTCCCAGTTCCTCCGCATGATCGAAGATGAGGCGCTGCGTCGTTCCTGACAGCAGACCCGCCTCTGGATTCGGAGTGAGCAGGTGGTCGCCTCGGCGGATAATGAGATTCGCGGTCGGTCCTTCGAGCACGATTCCGTCATGGGAGACGAAAAGCGCCTCATCGGCGTCGTTGGCTGCGGCATAGCGGCCGGCGGCCTGATTGACCGCATAGGACAGAGTCTTCGCGCCGATGAGCAGCCACGGGGCCTTGCTGCCGATATAGGCGTCGAAGCCGCGGTCGAGGCTGACGGCGGTGACACCTTGTGCCCGAGCTGTACGGATGTGGTCGTCGACGGGCACGGGAAAGGCCCACCCGCGGCCCCGGAATGCGCCGTTCGCGCCCTGCTCCCCGCGGGAGAGGGCGTAGCGGATCCCGAACTCGACATTCTTGGGATCGGCGGCGGCCACCTCGGCGATGAGGGAATCGATGACCCGATCCCACAGTCCTTGGTCGGGATCGGGCAGATCCAGCGTCGAGGCGGACGTGCGGAACCGGGTGAAGTGCCGTTCCCGCGACACCACGGTGGCACCGTGCGCACCCACGCTCACCAGCACGGTTTCGAAGATCCCGTCCCCGCGATGAGCGGAGAGGTCCGTGACGGGCAGTTGGGCGGCACGCAGGTCGGTGAGTTCGAACGTGCCGGTGGCGGGGTCGACGAGGATGAGCGGATCGGTCATGCGGTACCTCCGAAGAGCAGGCCGAGGGCGTAGGTCACGGCGGCGGCACCGAAGCCGATGCCGAGTTGGCGCAGGGCGCGGGGGCCGGGCGATTTGCCGGAGAGCAGGCCGACGATGCCGCCGGTGAACAGCAGCGCGATGCCGACAAGGCCGGCGGACAGGAACACGGCGGGCAGTCCGGACATGCCGAAGATGTAGGGCAGGATCGGGATGAGCGCGCCGGAGGAGAAGAAGCAGAAGCTTGAGAGGGCGGCGCCGAGGCCGGTGCCCAGTTCGTCGCGGTCGACTTCGGAGTCGAGGTTCGGCAGCCTCGGTGCCTGTTTGTTCTTCGCCGCTGCGATTGTGCGGTTGGCGCGGGCCTCGGCTTCGCGGGCTTCCATTCCGCGGGCGCGGAAGACGAGAGCGAGCTCGTTGGCGTCGATGTTGAGGTCGGCCAGAGCGTGCCGGGACTCGGGATCCGGAGTGGAGGCGTCGAGGAGTTCGCGCTGGGAGCGCACCGAGATGTATTCGCCGGCTCCCATCGACAGGGCTCCGGCGAGCAGTCCGGACACGCCGGTGAGCAGGATGACGGTGTTCGAGACTCCAGCCGCGCCGACACCGAGGACGAGGGCGAGGTTCGAGACCAAGCCGTCGTTGGCGCCGAAGACGGCGGCGCGGAAGTTCCCCGACAGGCGGGCGCGGGAACGGGCGGCCAGGGCACGGACCACCTCGGCGTGGATGCGTTCATCGGCGGCCATCTCGGCCGAGGCGGCTTCGTCTTCGTCGTACGGCGAGCTCGTTTCGGACTGCTGAGCCAGAGCGAGGACGAACACGGAGCCGAACATGCGGCCGAGGAACGCCAGGCAGCGGGTGACGAGATCGGCGGAGCGGCGCTTCTGGGCGTGTTCACCGAGGAGGGAGATCCAATGCTCCTGATGCCGGGATTCCGCTGTGGCGAGGCTGAGCAGGATCTCGCGGTCCTCGCCCTTGCGGCGTTCGGCGAGGTTGCGATACACCCGTTCCTCGAGCCGTTCGTTGGCGAGGTAGCGCTGCCAGCGGCGAATGGTCCGCCGGTCGGGCGCGGCGGGCGGAGTCCCTCCCGCGGAGTCATTGGTCGTCACTGGTCCAAGTCTAGTCGTGCGGTCTGTTTCCGGCACGGGGTGGGCGGTGGTGAGGGGCTGAGG
>NZ_QYCP01000096.1 GCF_025506275.1 Brevibacterium permense | reverse complement strand
ACAGGGCCAGCGGCCCTAGGTGAGCCAGCGGCCGGGGGCGGGCCAGCGGCCCTGGGTGCGCGAGCGGCCGTAAGTGGGCAAGCCGCCGCGGGCTTGCCAGCGGCCGAGCACCGAGCCGATACGCCTGCGGCCGGGCAGACGCCGTCGGGGCCGTCGACTAAGCAGTGGTTCGCTCGCATCTCCGCCGCCCTGTTCGCGCGCCGCATCAGCGTCGGGCTCATCCTCGTCGCAGCGATCCTCGCCTTCGCCTACTTCTGGCCCATCTACACCGGCGAAGTCATCCCGTTCTCTGCCTGGAACAACCGCATGTGGAACATCACCTGGCGCTGACCGACTGACGTTGGCGTGCACCTGCGTGCCGCGCTGGCACGGCCACATCATGCCGCTGGCGCCTTCGCGCTGGGCGTCATCGACTTTTTTCCCGCCCGTCATCTCCTTTTGATCAGATACTCATGTTCGAACCGGATTATCTGTCCAAAAGTCGATGAGGCTCCCACATGCTCTGCCCACTCAGCACCCACCGCCCGCGGCCCACCGGCACCTCCGTCACAGGTTCGCCATCGAAGGGTCGCCTCGGCGACATGGCGTGTTCACCTCGAGGTAACACCCCGTCGTTAGCGTCGAATCATTGTGAATGACCAATCGACGACCTACGAGCCCAACGTAGCCGAGCTTCAGCCAGGAATGAAGCCGGATGCGCGCACCACCATGGCCGCGGACCAGGCGGCAGAAAGCACCACCGCACCAACCAGCACCACCTCCCCCACTCCCCACCGCACCGTCGCGATCATCCCCGCCCGCGGCGGATCCAAGGGCATTCCGCTGAAGAACCTGCAGAAGGTTGCCGGAGTCTCACTGTTGGCCCGCGCCATCAACGCCGCCCAGGCCAGCCCCAGCATCGATCGTGTGATCGTCTCGACCGACCACGACGGAATTGCGGCCGAAGCCGTGCGCGCCGGCGCCGAGGTGGCCCACCGCCCCGCTGAGATCGCCGGCGACACCGCCACCAGCGAATCCGCACTCATCCACACGCTGTCGACCCTCGACGAGGACTTCGACATCACCGTGTTTATGCAGTGCACCTCCCCTTTCATCGACTCGGCCTCCATCGAGAACGCGGTGCGCACCGTCCGCGACGATGACGCCGATGTCGTCTTCTCCGCCGTCGAAGACCACTCCTTCCTGTGGCGCCTCGACGACGACACCCAGGCGGTGGCCGTCGGGCATGAAGCCAGCTTCCGCCCTCGCCGCCAGGACCGCGCCAAGCACTTCAATGAAACCGGCGCCTTCTACGTCATGCGCACCTCCGGCCTCATCGAACACGAGCACCGCTTCTTCGGCCGCATCGGCATCGAAGAGGTCCCGCCGGAGCACGCCCGCGAGATCGACGACATGTCCGATCTCACTCTCGTCCGCGCCATCGCCTCTACCCAGGAGACCGCACAGGTCATCGACGTCGACGCCCTGGTCACTGACTTCGACGGCGTCCACACGGATGACGGCGCCTACGTCGATGAGGACGGAAACGAGCAGGTCCGCGTCCACCGCGGCGACGGCATGGGCGTCTCCCGCCTCGTGAAGTCCGGCGTTCCCATGATGATCCTGTCGAAGGAACGCAACCCGGTCGTCACCCGCCGCGCGGAGAAGCTGGGCGTCGACGTCGCCCAGGGAATCGACAACAAGGCCAGCATCCTCGACGCGTGGATCACCGCCAACGACCTCGACCCGGCCCGCGTCGCCTACGTCGGCAACGACATCAACGACCTCGAAGCCTTCGACGTCGTCGGCTGGCCCATCGCCGTCGCCGACGCCCACCCGCGAGTCCTCGCCGCCGCCCGCGTCATCCTCGACCGGCCCGGCGGCCGGGGTGCGGTACGTGAGGTCTGCGACCTCATCCCGATCCCCGCCGAGGCGGCCGCAACCATTCATGGCCCCACTCTGACACCCGTATCCGCCGCCTTCACCCCCGGTGCCGTCCACAGCACAGGTGCGACGACACAGTCACCGGCCCATGCGGAAGCCCACGCCGCTGCCGCTCCGGCGGACGCGTCAACCACCGCCGCCGGAGCGACTTCGCTGCGACACGCGACCGGGCACCCGTCCACTTTCTCTGAACGTCAACCCTCCATTGAGCAGCAGCCGCTGCTCACCAACCACGCAGCCTCGCCGCGTGCCAACCGAAAGCAGGTTTCATGACTGATCAACTCGCCCCCGTGGCCATCGGAGAGCACCTCGTCGGCCCGAACCAGCCCGTGTACATGATCGGTGAGATCGGCATCAACCACAACGGCGACGTCGACATCGCCAAGCAGCTCATGGATGTCGCCGTCACCGCAGGTGCACAGGCAGTGAAGTTCCAGAAGCGCAACCCCGAGGTGGCCGTCCCCGAACACCAGAAGTCGAAGATGCGCTCGACCCCGTGGGGCGAGATGACCTACATCGACTACAAGCACCGCGTCGAGTTCGGCATCGACGAGTACACCGAGATCGACCGCTACGCCAAGGAAGTCGGACTCCAGTGGTTCGCGTCCCCGTGGGACACCGACTCCGTCGACTTCCTCGAGAACGAATTCGATGCTCTGACCTACAAGGTGGCTTCGGCCTCGCTGACGGACTTCGAACTGTTGCGCGCGATCGCTGCCACCGGCAAGCCCGTCCTGTGTTCGTCGGGCATGTCCGACTGGGAGACCCTGGATAGGGCCGTCGAGGTCTTCGACCGGGACAAGCTCGTGCTCATGCACGCCACCTCGACCTACCCGCTGCCGCCCGAGGAGGTCAACCTCAAGGCCATCCCGGCCATGCGCGAGCGCTACGGAGTTCCCGTCGGCTACTCCGGACACGAACTCGGCCTCGAAATCTCGTTCGCCGCAGCCGCTCTGGGTGCCGTGACCATCGAACGTCACATCACCCTGGATTCCTCCATGTGGGGATCCGACCAGTCCGCGTCGATGGAACCGCGCGAATTCGCCTCCCTCGTCAAGGGCGTCCGCGTCCTCGAAACGGCGTTCGGCGACGGGCAGAAGCGCGTCATGCCGGGCGAGGAGTCGAAGATCGATTCCCTGCGCAAGGTCACGGCCTGACCTGCAGCAGACACCGGGCCCGAGCCCGGACCTGAGCACTGAAGCGGCGCCATCACCTCACCGAGGTGATGGCGCCGCTTCGCTGCATCCCCGCCGAGGCGATGCCGCGAACCCCGCCCCGCACCGAGGTGGTCGGACCGTCGTCAGCCGCGACGTTTCAGTCGGCGGAGTCTCCACCGGATTCCGTGCCGAACCTTGTCGGCGAGCACACGTGTCTCCTCGCTCGCAGTGCGGTTGTTCACGGCGTCAAGCGCTCGAGAGCTGCGTGCCGCTTCGTCGGACAGCCGTGTGATCCGGTCGTCCCGTTCTGCTGCTTCGCGGCGCTGACGTTCGGCCTCGGCCAGTGCGTCGTCACGTTCTGTTTCGAGGGCGTTCAGCCTCGTCTCCGTTCGTGCCTGGATCTCGCTTATGGTTCGATCGTGGTCGCGGCGGGACTGGATGAGCTCCCGATCGGCTCGAGCCAGGGCACGAGTCTGCTGAGCCGCGACCTCCTCGGATTCGGCGATGGCCGCGACATGGAACTCTTCGGCCCGGATGTCTTCGGCCGAGCGCAGGCGCGACTCCCTTCTCCGGTGCTCGATGGCGGTGCCGCGATGCGGCCCGTCATCGGACAGAGGATCCGATGAGTCCGTGTTCGGGAGCTCACCCGAACCGGCCATCGTCGATCCGGCTGAGCCCGCCCCTGCCCGCGAGCACACCAAGTCTCTGATCCTCTCGAGGTTGTCCGCGGTGATGTCGGCGAATCGGGCACGGGTCTCGGCCAGGTCGACTTGCAGATCGGCACCGCGAGAATACGCGCCCTCGAGTGCCGCGACCATCCTGTCCGCCAGGGCGACGGCTGCTTCGCCGCAGTCGCCGTCCGAATGGACAGCGTCGGCAGCGTCCGCACTCATCCCGTCCGCACCGACGGGCACCACGAACTCCGGGTGACCGATATCGGCGGCGAAGTAGCCGAGCTTCGCATGCAGATCGACGGAGATCGGAATCGACCCGACCCCGAACGGGATCATCTGCGCATGCCCACGCCCGCCGAGCACATACGGCACGGACGCGAAGAACTCGACGCCGGAGAAGAACCCGACATGATGACCGTGCAGTCGCACCTCTTCGACTCCGGCCACCTCGGCGACAAGGCGGCGGGAGACCTGCGCATCATCGGGATGGAATGGGGTGCTCAGCACCCTCCACCCCTTGGCCACGAGGATTCGAGCGGCCCGCACGGTCGCCTCGTGGATGGCGTCCGCATCGAATCCGGCGGCGATCTGCCGCGGGTGAACGAGCATCTGGATGGCCACAGTCTTCTGCTTCGGGTCCGGTCGCCTGCCGGCCAACGGCGCATACAGGTGGTCGAGGATCGTCGTCGGACAGGGTTGGAAGGCGATGCGATCCTGCCTGCCCAACAGTGCTCCGATCGTCGCCATGCTCCCGGTGTTGCGCAGCCCGAAGAACGCCGACTGGTCGAGCACTTGGCTCACATGGGAGCGCATGAGGTCATCGAACTCCGGCTGACCGGGGAACCTGTTGTCCCCGAGCGCATAGACGATGAGGGGAACCTCGAGGGCACCGAGCGCCTCGGCCGAGATCTTCCACTGCCACCCGGACAGACGATTCGGATTCGTGTCCTGCAGGAACAACCCTCCCCCGCCGATGACGACGGCATCGGCGGTGGCGTTGATCCGGGACACGGCCGCTTCGTCGACTTCGCGACGCAGTGCCGCCGCCGAGGCGAACGTGAAGTTCGGCTTCCCTCTCACGGCGTCCGTACCGCCCAGGACCCGGAAGGCGTCCCTGACGACCGGGAACAGGACTTTGTCGCCGAAGTTGCCCCAGGTCGGGATGTCGAAGTGGAAGAGTCTCAGGCTCTGCATCGGCCAAGCCTAGATGCAGCGGACGAACTCCGGATGAACGACGGTGAACATTTCCGGACACCTCTACGCAACTTTCTGTTCTCCTCCCACCCATACGATCGATCGGACGCGCACAGCAACCGAGATCCCGCGGAAGGACCACATGCCCCAACCAGTCGTCAGCGTCGTCATCGCGGCGAAGAACGCCGAGGAGACGATCGGCGGAACTCTCACGAGTCTGGTCAACCAGAACTTCGCCGCCAACGAGCTCGAGGTCATCGTCGTCAACGACGGCTCGACCGATGACACGGCCGGGGTGGTCGCCGACTATGCCGATCGGCTCAATCTCGTCGAGATCCACAACGCCGAATCACGTGGGGTCTCCACCGCCCGCAATGCGGCGCTCGAAGCCTCGACCGGCGCGAATGTCACCTTTCTCGACGCCGACGACTGGTATGCGCCGGGCCATCTGCGCTCACTCACCGACGCCATCACCGGGCTCGGCGTCGACTTCGTGAAGACGAACTACCTCATCGTCAACGGCTTCAACCGGAAGCTGCGCCGCGCACCCTGCGCGAAGCACAACACGGCGCTCAACCCGCGGGACCACATCCTGCCCCACGACGCCTCGACGATGGTCGACTTCCCGGAATGCTGGACGGGCATCTACTCCCGGACCATGGCCGATCGCGGACTGCTCGACTTCAACCCGGCGCTGCGTACCTGCGAGGACCGTCCGTGGACATGGCGCCACCACCTCGAAGCCGATTCCTTCGCCGTCGTCGACACGGCGGGTCTGTGCTACCGGAAGGGCAGCACCACCTCGTTGACGGCGATCTTCGACGAACGCCAACTCGATTTCATTCCCGCCTTCCGTTCGGTCTTCGCAATGCTCGAGGCGAACCCGGACAACCGCAACTTCGAACAGAAGGCCGTGCGCAACTTCCTCTCCATCCTCTACTTCCAGATCTTCAACCGGGGCTCGTCGATGTCGCGGACCGTGCGCGAACAGCTCAACCTCGGCGCGGTCAACACCTTGAAGGACATCGGCAACGACGTCATCGATCGTGCGCTGACGAACTACGGCGAACGCCGCCTTCCCGTGATCGAACCGATCGTCAGGAGGGCCCGCTGATGACGCAGATCATCGAGATCTCCACCCAGTACCAGCTTGCGAACATCTCCGCCCTCATCCGCGCGGGCCGCCTCGGCGAACCGAGTGAGCGTCGCATCCTCGTCGTGGCGAACAATTCCTTCGCCCCCGAACTCACTCCGGCCGCCGATGACATGCCCGGGTCGACCGGGCTGCTGGCCGACTTCGATGCGGTCGTGGATTGGAATGCCACGATCTGGCCCAACCATCCGAAGGCCTTCGGCATCTCCGGCGAGCGCGCCCCGATCATGGAACGCGCCCTGCGCCGAGAGTGGGACCTGGCAGATGACGAGGACCTCGAGCTCATCGTCGAATCCCTGCCCAGCCACCCCGCCGGAGCGCTCACGCAGATCTTCGCCACGGCCGATATCAGCGTCCATTCCGATGGACTGATGAGCTACGGGCCGATCCGCAATCCGCTCACCCTGCCGCAGTGGCAGCGCTTGACAACGATCTACTACACGGATCTGCTGCCCGGCATGACTCCACGTCAGCTGGCCGAACACAACCCGAACCGGGTGGTCCTGCCGACCGCCGACCTCGCTGTGGTCATCGATGAGATGACCGCCGAGGTAGCCGATGAACTGGCGAGCGCCCACCTCGATGCCCCGATCGAGGGCAGTGCGATCGTGCTCGGTCAGTACCTCGCTCAGCTCGACCTCATCACGGCCGAGGAAGAACTCGATCTGCACCTGCAGATGCTCGATGTGGTCAAGGCCGCGGGTCTGACCACTGTGATCTTCAAACCGCATCCCACCTCGGCGCGGACGACGACCGGTCCGCTGCGGCAACGCTGCGAGGAACTCGGGCTCGACTTCGTCCTCGCCGATGTGCCCCTGCTGGCCGAGATCGTCGTCTCCGCCACCCGACCGGAGCTCGTCGTCTCCTGCTTCTCGACGGGCCTGGCGACCGCGAAGGGGCTCTACGGGTGTGAGACCGCGGCTGTCGGGACCACGACGCTGCTGTCCGCGCTGGCTCCGTACCAGAACAGCAATCGCATCCCGCTGACCATCATCGATGCCCTCCACTCGGGTCGGTATGTCCTGCCGGGCGACCTCACCGAGGCGGGGGCGGCGAAAGACCTCAATCCGCTCATCGACGCGGTCACGTACTGCATGCAGTCGGACTCCGCCTCGTACCTGCGGCAGAACGCCAGCGAGTTCCTTTCGGGTGCGGTCGGCGGTCCCGATATGAGGTACTTCAAGCGCAAAAGGCTGACCAAGCTCGATCTGCCCGGACAGCAGCACATCCCCCGGCACAGGAAGACTCTCAGTGCTGCCAAGCAGCGACTGGTCTCGAAGGCGAAGCGCACCCAACATGTGCTCAAGGACTACGGCATCACCGTCGATCCATCGAAGCTGAGAAAGAATGGCTGAATTGCTGATGGCTGAGAAGACCAAGGCGAACCCGAAGAAGACCAAGAAGTCGGGTGACAAGGCCGTCAAGAACGAAGCGACCGAGAGAGGTGGCGCTGAGAACGGCGCGGGGAAGAAGAGCACCCGAATGACCTCGGTGGCCTTCGTCGAATCCCCGCTGCAGTTCCTCTCCGCGCTCGAATCCCATGAGCCCACGGAGGATCTGCTCATTCGAGCTCGGGCGAGCGCGAAGGGCATGACGTCCTTCCTCGACGCCTTCGATCCGGCCTGGCTGCCGACGAACGTCCGTCTCGAACGGGACGGGGCGAAACCCGGACTGCTGCGCAAGACGGCATTCGATCGGATCTACCTCGGCGATACCTGCTCCGGTCAGGTGCACAAGGCCCTGGCCTTGGCCTATCTGGAACGTCGCCTGCCCGAGGTCGTCATCCTCGATGACGGCCTGGCCACGTACTCGGCGATCGAGATCCTCACCGCCAAGCGCGGTCCCCTCGTTCGCCCCCGGCAGAAGCTCAAGGCCTCGCGCACGGTCATGGCCGCACACGTCGCCGACCGGCTTCGCCACCTGGCGACTGTCGGCAAGCTCCGCTGGCACACTGCCCTGCCCGTGGCGAAGCCGCTGCGCAAGGCCTTCCTCAAATCCGGAGGCGAGATCACCCGCCACCGCTTCGAGCACCTCCAGACCCTGCCCACCGGTGGCAGCCACCCGCGGGACAACCCGGTCATCGGTTCGTCCCTGGCCGCCGACGGACTCATCGACGCCTTCGCCTACCGGGCCTGGGTCGACGACATCATCGACACTCACGGATCGATCACGTATTACCCGCATCGGCGTGAGACCGAGGAGTTCCTCACCGACCTCGGCCGTGATGAGCGGGTGCGGATCAAGAATCTCGGCTTGCCGATCGAATTGCGTCTGATCAACCTGCCGCCGGATTCGACGATCCGCAGCCTGCCGTCGACCGCGGCGGTGTCGCTGGCCGTGCTCAATCCGGACGTGACCATCGACGTCACCGAGATCCCCGCGAAGTGGTGGACCGGTGCCTCACCCGATAGTCTGCGAAAGTCCCTCAACGCCCAGTCGGTCAAGGCAGATGACGATTCCTGAACCTGGCGATTCCCACTACAGCGGGCCGATCCTGCCTCCATCGCTCTCCGCCGCCCCGCCTCGGCGATCGGCCGGGTTTGCCCCCATTCGCATCCTCTCGGTCTCCGACAGCGAGTCGTACCTCAAATGGGCGACGCAGATGCTGTCGTCGCTGCCGGATGTCGAAGGACGTGTGTTCCTCGTCGACAATCCGATCCTGCCGACGGACGAGCAGATCGCCAGTGCGGTCGCCGGCACCGATTGGGAGCACCGTGAGGTTCCCGTCATCGCCCGGTCCGATCTCGCCCAGGTCATCGCCGACCACTCCCCCGACATCGTCCTCGGCGCCGCCACTGGTCCGATCGTCGCCCAGGTCTTCCTCACTGCGCACACCCGCACCGACCGGCCCGCGTTGGTCTCGGGGCTGCCCGGAATGGGTCTGCCGGCCAGCGGCAAGGGGATGAACTATCGCCGGCTGATGGATGCGTTCATCGCCCATTCCTCCGCCGAGGTGGCCGCTTACACCGAGGCGAGCACCCGGTCGCAGGTGCCGTGCGAGGTGATGTTGGCGCGATTGCCGATGCTGCGTTCGGAAGGCATTCCGCACCTGAAGAACTCCGGCACCGAGGCGGCCCAGCCGACCGTCCGCACCGCACCATCGTCGGCCGGGGCTGCACGATCCCATGCCCCCGCGGATCCGCGCACCCTCGTCTTCGCCCCGCAGGCGAAGGTCCCGGCCGAACGCGTCGACCGTGAGTCGATCATCGCGGCCCTGGCCGAATTCGCCGACCGGCACCAGGAATCGAGAGCGGTCATCAAGATGCGGTCGCGTCCCGGTGAGTTCGAGACCCATCACGAGCAGCATTCCTACTTCGAGATCCTGGAGGACTTCCGCACCCGCAGAGTCCCTGGCGCGGAACGCATCGAACTCGGCTATGGTCCCCTCAGCGAATTCCTCACCGACGACTCAGCACTGGTCACCGTGTCCTCGACTGCGGCACTCGAATCCATCGACCGAGGTGTGCCGACCCTCCTCATCTCGGACTTCGGCTTCGACGCCGAGCTGCTCAACGAGGTCTTCGAAGACTCCGGAGCGACCGGCGCATTGGCCGATGTGGCTGCCGGGTCCATCGGATTCCCTGAACCGGAATGGATGGCCGAGAACTACTTCCACCCCATCGACGGACAGCTGCGCCGCGACCTTGGGCTGTTGGCCACCCGGGCTCGGGCCGGACAGTTGCCGAACCGTCGAGCCGCACTGCTGAGGCAGAAGCGGATGCTGCTGCGGGCCGAACTGCGCACCGTCACCCCGGCACCCGTCGTCAGGGCCTACCGCAAGCTGCGCCGCACCGGCTGAGCGCCCAGGCGCCTCAGCGCCCACGTCTCAGCGGAGAATAGGTCGCTAGCGGACACCCGAACTCAAACTTGGGTCACCATCGGACAATTCTTGCGCCGAAAACTATCCGATGCTGACCTAGATTTTTGACCCGCGGCGAGCAGTTGCGCATCGGGGTCCTTAAGTGGTCTAACCGGTCACAGAAAACTCAGACGGGAGTGACCATTTACCCCACCCAAGCGGAGGTGCGAGAAGGCGGGCGAGCACCTAAGCGGAGGTGTGGGAAGCGGCGGGAGAAGGCGGCTCAGCCGCGGTCGTCGGGGACTCGGCTCGATTCCTCCATGGGCACGACCACCTCGGCGTGGGGTGACTCGTCTTTGAACACCCACGTGCGGTAGGCGTAGAAGCGGAAGATCATCGCCAGCCCGATGCCGATGACGTTCGTCGAGATGTTGTAGGTGAGCTGGTCGCGCATATCGAGCAGGTACCAGGTCACGCCGAGGGGGATGACGGTGATGATCATGCCGGCAAGGTTGACCGCGATGAACAAGACGATGCCGCGCATGTTCGAGTTCGTGGTCCGGTCGCCGTAGGTCCAGAGCTTGTTGCCCATCCACACGACGACCATCGACAGGATCGTCGAGACGATCTTCGACTTGATCGGGCTGCCATCGAGAAGCGCCGGGATCGGACCGAAACCATAGGCCAACAGGTTCGACAGTCCGACGTCGACGATATAGCCGAGCCCGCCGACGGTGAGGAACTTGAAGGCTTCCACCGCCAGGCGCCGGAGACGGTCCGAGAATGACTCTTTCATAACTGGTGCCAGTCTATGGCTCTATGTTTCGGACTCGCTGGATGCCGCGCTCGGCGGAGTGGCCGCGTCCCGTTCTGGATCGTTGCCGCAGTGTGCGGATCGGCTCGTCCGGTTTCGATCCGGGCGGCGCCGCCACGTTGCGATCGCGAGCACGACTGCCGTGGTCAGCGCCAATGCGGGCCAGAACGTGTAGCGGAAATGGTTGGCCGGCACGATCGGGAAGTATCCGAAGACATAGCACAGCGCCGAGGCGGCCAAAGTCGTGATCTCGGGCCAGAAGGATCGCTTGTGGATAGTTGCCTCGCGCTGCTGTCGGTGCGCCCGATAGCCGAGACCGAGCATCACGACGGCCACCAGGGTCCAGAACCAGGGGGCGAACAGCATCGGGAAAGTGCCGAGCGCGAAGTCCTCGACGTAGGGACGGACGATGTAGTCGGCCTTGGAGTCCCCCTGCTCGATGCCCGCTTTCGTCGCCTCGCGATGCCATTCAGCCGGCCAGTACTCGACACCGGAGGTGAAGAAGTAGTAGGAGAACACCGCGGCCCGGTACTCGGCGTAGCGCAGGGGGTGAGTGATGACATGGTCGAGCCACAGCTCCTTGAGCGCGTCCTGATGAGCGATCGGGGAGAAGTCCTCTCCGCTCTCACCCTTGCCGAAGCAGTTCCAGTACGCATCCCAGATCTCGCCCTTCTCCAGGCACTTCTCTCGAGCCGAACTGATGTGGTCGGTGAGTTCCTTCGGGGCCCCGGACTTCTTGAGTTCGGCGTCGGGGACGGAGAACATCACGTCGTCGAGCAGAATCTGTGAGATCTGACCGGTCTTCGTCACTCCCATCTGCGCGTCGATGACCGCGTCGGTGACTTTGACGCCTCCGCCGATGAGCACGAGGACGATCAGCGACGAGGCCGCCGTCATCAGAAGCGGGCGTCCCTTCTTCGCGGAAGATGCTGTCGGCTCTGAAGTCTCAGGTGACTCGGAGACCGTCGTGGCTGCGTCTCCAGGTCGTCTTCGACGATTGCGCCACAGCTGCATCAGGCTCCATCCGCCGTACACGGCGATCGGCACGACCGCGAACACCGCGTTCTTGCGCACCCCCACCGCGTAGACGAGGAGAGCCAGGGCCGGAAGCCATAGCAGCCAGGTCTTCGGGACGAAGCGGGTGATCATGATGAGGACGATGGCGAGCAGGATGGCCACGGCCATCTGGGTGTCCTTCCACAGCGTCGTCATCTGGGACACGACCCAAGGTGTGACCATGATTGTCGGACCCAAGAGCGACACCCACCTCGGCGCTCCGGATCGGTGGACGAACACCCCGATCCCCCACGCAGCCGCGGCCAGCAGGCCGACCTGCAGCAGGAGCAGACTGCCCGGGTCTCCGGTGATGTCGATGAGGATTCGCCACACCGCACTCATCACCGGCGGATGCCAATCGGAGTACGGGATCTTCCCTGCGGCCTGCAGGTACTGGTTGGCGATATCGACGTTGACTCGACCGGGCCAGAACAGACGCAGGAAGATCGCCGACCAGGCCGCGACGAGTACTCCGAGCAGCAGATCCCATGCCAACGGGGACGTCAGCCACCTGCGGATAGCAGAACGACTCATGAAGCGAAGCGTGCCCGCGCCTGCCGACTCGGCTCCAACTGTGGGGCCTCGGCGAAGAGCCCTGCCTCCGGAGCTGAGAACTCGTCGTCCGCGGGACCAGTCTGTCGCGGGTCCCGGCCCTGCGTAAGGTCCCGGCGCTGCGTGAGGGGTCGACCGCTGACGGCGGGCAGGCTGAGGTAGACCAGGCGGGAGGTCTCGCGACGGGCCCTGCGCAGACCGTCCAAGGTCAGGCCGACGCTGCCGAGCAGGAACGCCAGGCCCATGAGCGCGGCGGCGAGGATCGCGGTGGGGAACCTGGGCACGAGCCCGGTCTGCCAGAACTCCCACACCACGGGAAGGCCGAGGGCCAGCGACAGGGCAGCGAGCACGGTGGTGAGTGCGCCGTAGAACAGGCGGGGTCGTTCGTGCCGGACGAGGGCGGAGATCAGCCCGAGGATGCGGAACCCATCCTTGAAGGTCGAGAGCTTCGACTCGCTTCCGGCGGGTCGGTCACGGAAGTCCACGGCCACCTCGGTGGTGGGAAGGCGCAGGGACATCGTGTGCACGGTCAGCTCGGTTTCGATCTCGAACCGGCGGCTGATGGCGGGGAACGACTTGACGAAGCGGCGGGAGAAGACGCGGTAGCCCGAAAGCATGTCGGACACGTGCGAACCGAAGAGCCACCCGGTCAGCCGGTTGAACATCTTGTTCCCGGCCTCGTGGCCCGGCCGGTAGGACGTGGTCTCCTGGTTGTCCTGGCGAACGCCGAGCACGTGGTCGTACGGACCGGAGAGCAGGGTGTCGATCATCTCGGGCAGGTGGGCCGCCTCGTAGGTGTCGTCGCCGTCGATCATCACGTAGATGTCGGCGTCGATGTCGGCGAAGGCGCGGCGGACGACGTTGCCCTTGCCGGGCACGTTCTCTTTGCGCACGATGGCACCGGCTTCGACGGCGCGCTGCGAGGTGCGATCGCTCGAGCAGTTGTCGTAGACGTAGACCGTGATCCCGGGAACGGCGGCCTTGAGGTCGCCGACGACCTTGGCGACGGTGATCTCCTCGTTGTGGCAGGGCACGATCGCCGCGATCCTGGCCGTTTCTTCGTACATTCACCGGTCCCGTCGTGGAGTTCATCCGCCCGCCGGGTACCCGGGCAGGCAAACCTGTCGATCATCCACAGTTACGCCCCGGACATGGACATTGGGTTACGTCGGAGGAAAATGCTGCTGGATTCTGTCCCGACTTCGACCGCCGTTCACCGTCTCGTCATCTCCGCCGCAGTGAGTTCTTCGTCACGATGGACCGCCAATGCGTCCTTTTATGACATCCCATGCCGACGCCGAGGCGATTCCTTGTCATCCTGAATCGTCGGCCTTACTGGACCGTAGACCGACCCATCTCCAAATCTCTGCCGTCCACCACCGTGCGCGGCATTCGTCAACCACACGAGGAGGCGCCTGTGATCGAACTGCGCGCACTGCGGAAGGTGTTCGGAGAGACCGTCGCCCTGGAGGAGATCGACCTCTCGGTCCCCGCCGGAGAGATCCACGGCATCGTCGGCCGCTCCGGCGCCGGCAAGTCCACGCTCATCCGCTGCCTGACGGGGCTCGAGTCCCCCACCTCCGGGACGGTGTCGATCAACGGCGTCGACCTCACCAACCAGTCCGGTGCCGGACTGCGCGAGGCCCGTCGCAGCATCGGCATGGTCTTCCAGCACGTCAACCTCCTCGACTCGAGCACCGCGCTGAAGAACGTGGCCCACCCGCTCAAGATCGCAGGAGTGCCGAAGGCCGAACGCCTGGCCAAGGCCCGTGAGCTCCTCGAATTCGTCGGCCTCGGCGACCGAGTCGACAACTATCCAGCTCAGCTCTCGGGCGGGCAGAAGCAGCGCGTCGGCATCGCCCGAGCACTGGCAGCAGAGCCGAAGGTGCTGCTGTGCGATGAGCCCACCTCGGCATTGGATTCGACGACGACGGATCAGATCCTCGGCCTCATCCGCTCCCTGCGCGACCGTCTGGGCATCACCGTCCTCATCATCACCCACGAGATGTCAGTCATCCGCGAGATCTGCGACTCCGTGACGCTGCTCGCCGACGGCCGCGTGGCTAAGACCGGGAAACTCGCCGAGGTCATCGCCGAGCCCGGATCGATCCTGGCCAAGGATCTCGTCCCCCTGCCTCCGGTCAGCCTCGACGACGGGGCCAGCCGCCTCGTCGAGGTGTCCCTGGCCGGCACCGATCTGCCCACCGTACTCACCGCCGCACGGAATGCCGGAGCGAGCGCCGAGGCGATCCTCGCCGGAGCCGTGGAGACGATCGAAGGCCGCCAGGTCGGTCGGCTGCGCTTCTCCGTCGACTCGGCCGAACAGGCGAAAGAGCTGATCAGCGCCCTGAAAGCCGATGGAATCTATGCGGAGGAGGCAGCCTGATGAACGATCCCACATGGTTCGACAACCCGGCGATCACCGATCAGATGTGGCCGGCCGCCATCGAGACTCTGCTCATGACGGCCTGGTCGACCGGGCTCGCCGTCCTCTTCGGACTGCCCTTGGGCATCTGGCTGTTCACCGCGTCGAAGGGCGGGCTGAACTCGAACCCGGTCGTCTATCGGGTGCTGTCCTTCATCGTCGACATCACGCGCTCGATCCCCTTCATCATCCTCATCATCGCCCTCATCCCCTTCGCCCGATTCGTCGTCGGCTCGGCGCTGGGCTGGCAGGCGACCGTGGTGTCACTGACAATCGGCGCGATCCCCTTCTATGCCCGCCTGGTCGAGAACTCGCTGCGCGAGGTCTCCGAAGGCAAGATCGAAGCCGCACTGATGATGGGCGCCTCGAACGGCCAGGTGATCCGTCAGGTCTACGTTCCCGAGGCTCTGCCCGGTCTCATCGGAGCCGCCACGGTCACCTCGGTGACGTTGGTGTCCTATACCGCGATGGCCGGTGCCGTGGGCGGCGGCGGTCTGGGTGCTCTGGCGATCTCCTACGGCTATCAGCGCTACCAGGCGGACACGATGATCGCCTGCATCATCGTCCTCGTCCTCATCGTCACGATCATCCAGTTCATCGGCGATCGGCTGGCCCGCGCGGTCGACCACCGGTGAGCCGCCTCGGCGGCAACCACCTCATCTGCGCTCTTCACAACACACAGAACACATCAAGGAGAACCATGAAGACCAAGCTCATTGCGATCGCGGCCAGCGCGACTCTGCTGCTCTCGGGCTGCGGACTCGTCGGCGGCGGCACGGATTCCGTCGGTGAGAAGGACGGCGACATCACGAAGCTCACCGTGGGTGCGACCCCGGTGCCGCAGGGCGACATCCTGCGCTATGTGGATGAGAACCTCGCCGAGGATGCCGGCCTCGACATCGAGGTCACCGAGTACACGGACTACACGCTGCCGAACAAGGCGCTCAACGACGGCGACATCGACGCGAACTACTTCCAGCACAAGCCATACCTCGACTCCGAGGTCGAAGGCCAGGGCTACGAGATCACCGGCTTCGAGCCGATCAACCTCGAGCCCTTCGCGCTGTTCTCGAAGGACATCAAGGACGTCAAGGACATCCCGAAGAACGCCAAGATCGGCATCAACAACGATCCGTCGAACCAGGGTCGCGCGCTGAAGATGCTCGAAGAAGCGAAGCTCATCACCCTCAAGGACGGCGTGGACGCGGTCGATGCGAAGCTCTCCGATGTCGAGGACAACCCGAAGAACGTGAAGTTCGTCGAGGCCGACGCCGCACAGCTGGCTCGCACCCTCGAAGACGTGGATGCTTCGGTCATCAACGGCAACAACGCCCTGGAAGCCGGTCTGAGCCCGGCCAAGGACGGCATCCTGCTGGAGAAGGCCGAGGACAACCCGTACGGCAACTTCCTCGCCGTGCGCACGGAGAACAAGGACGACGAGAACATCAAGAAGCTCGACGAGCTGCTCCACTCCCCCGAGGTGAAGAAGTTCATCGAGGAGAAGTGGGCCGACGGCTCCGTCCTCCCCAGCTTCTGACCCCAATTGCTACCTGACGGCGGCTCAGCAACCTCGCGCGAGGTTGCTGAGCCGCCGTCGGGTAGTTCGGGAGGGAAAGAGTGTCTGCGGACCGACGTTCCCCTCACCTCAGCAGATCGTGAAGGGCACGGGCAGCAGCACCGAGAGCAGCCTCCGCGGCGGGCTGAACCGAAACGGGATTGCTCGATTCGCTGAGCACGACGATGGCGATCGACTGACCGTCGGCGTGGTCGACGACACCGATCTCGTGTCTGAGATGGAGCAAGGTGCCCGTCTTCGATGACCACCGAGCCGAATCGGACATCAGGTCGGGCGCAAGTCGGTGGCGAACGACGTTCCCGGACATCAGCTCCCGCAGCCGGGCGGCGACGCCGTGGTCGAGCCTCGCGGGGCGCCAGACCTCGGCGAGGAGGCCCATCAGTCCGCGAGCAGTGGCGGAGTTGGCGCGGGAGACGTCGAGCTGCCAGATCCGATGCCCGTCGCCCTGGGGCGATCGAGTCTGTGCGAGGTCGTAGGCCAGGTGCGCATCGGCTCTGTCGAGGCTCTCCATCGGTGTCATCGTCAGCGCATCGAGCCGGTGACGGATATCGATGGTCCGCAGCCCGAGAGCATCGAGGTCCCTCTGCACCTCGGCTGCAGGAACAAGGTCAAGCAGTGCATCGGCGGCGGTGTTGTCGCTGAAGCACACGGCCAAGGTGAGCAGGTCCTCGACCGCGATCCGCGCCGGGTGCCGAAAGCGTGCAGCACTGGTCGGACTCGCAGATCCGGCAGCGGCCGGTTCGACTCGGACCTGCTCGTCGGCGGCAAGGTCCCCCGCCACAATTCGATTGAGCACTGCCAGTGCAATCGGCACTTTGACCAGCGACGCCAGCGGCACCGCTCCGTCGGGTGCGAGCACAACCTCGGCGTTCGTATCGAGATCACGGGCGATGATTCGGGCGCTCAGACCCGCCTGTTCAAGCTCTGCTTCGGCCGCCCTGATGACTCTCTTCCGTTCGATCATGGCGCTTCACCCCTCGACCGCGTGGTCCGCGGAACGGGCGCCGAGGCGGCACCGCTGGACGGCGATCGTCGCCTTCCCGACCTCGAAGTCCGCCTGTTCGCCTCGGAGGCGACCGATCCGCCGAGGCAATCAGCGACCTCCTCGGCGAAGTCGGCAAGCAGCATTATGTCCTCGTCCGCGGCGGCCGCCAATTCATAGCCCCGAGAAATCGTCGGGTCGATGAGCGGCGCCCAGGAAAGATCCAATTCCGCGGCTTCGGCCTCGCTGCACAGCAGCAGATCACCGTCACTGAGCACCGCCGCGACCGCGTCAGGATCTGAGGTGTCCACAATGACTTGGTAGGGAAGCAGGCCCGCGGTCTCGGCGGATCGTCGGACCCGGTCGCGAATGTGCGGAACGTTGTCCTCGCTCGTCACTCGCAGGCGTCGACCTGCAAGTTCGAGATCATCGCCGGGGACCCGCGCCCGAGATCTCCGCAGGTCGGCGATCCGCACCGGAACCGTCAGCGGAGAGCGATGAGCACAACCCAACGCGACAGCCCATGTGCCTTCGTCTGCGGGAACGGTCTGCACCGAAGCGCGCACTCGTCTCCCATCGAGATCGTCGGACCGCTTGCCCGGCGGACTCGAGTGGAAGTCGACCCGAAGCCCCCGGTCCTTCATCGATGCCGCCAGCACGGCAAGATTTCGTGTCGAGCAGGAAGTCGGGACTGCCAGAGTGATTGGCCGCAACTTTGCCCGGTCGGCACCGGTCAGAAGCTCGTCTGCCAGTTCGACCAGGCGCGTTGCCGGGACCAGCATGTCGCGACCGAACGGTGTGAGACTCACTCCGCGTCCGGTCCGTTCGAGGAGCCGCGCACCGAGCTGCTTTTCAAGCCCGGCGATACGCCGACTGGCCACCGGCTGCGGGATTCCGTCTGCGGCAGCACCGAGCGTCATGCTGCCGAGTTCGCTGACAGCGGTGAATGTCCGACAGGCGTCTACCAGGTCCATGACCTCATGGTATGCGTTATCGATATGAGAATGAGTGTTTCAGTCTTCGACCGCATGGCAGAAGTGGGGAAAGATGTTCAGCAGCGAGCATCGCAAGCACATCGATTTCGAGACAGTGCTCGGCCCGCAGGTCCACCTCAAATCGACTCCCGTCGGGGAGAGAACGGAACGAATCGATGAACGCTCGTATCCTGGAGCGTGTCGCTGCATCGACACTGGCAGCCATGGCATTGGTCGGCTGCACTCAGAGTGAGGCTCAGTCGCCGGACCAGTCCAACACACAGACCGAAACCTCAAACAGCCCGGCTGGCGACAACGACCACCAGCGACTCGACGAACAGCTGACGAACCTCGAAGATCGCTACGACGCGCGGGTCGGAGTCAGCGCACTCGATACCGAGACCGATGAAGCGGTCGACCATCGTGCCGACGAGCGCTTCGGCTTCGCCTCCACGCTCAAAGTGTTCGCCGTCGCCGAGCTCCTGGGCCGCACGAAGCCGGACGATCTCGAGAAGAACGTGACGTGGACACAGGCCGATGTCGACGAGGCCGGCTGGACACCCGTGACGGAGAAGCACGTCGACGACGGACTGCCGCTCGACGACGTCGCCGAAAGCGCACTGAGGGTCAGCGACAACCTGGCGATGAACATCGTGCTCAATGAGCTCGGCGGACCCGAAGCCCTCGACGATGCCCTGGAGGAGGCAGGAGACACGACCACCGAAGTCACAGACGAAGAGCCGGCGCTCAACGACGTCGAAGATGGCAGCACGGACAACACCACCACCCCGGCCGCTTTCACTGCAGGGCTCCAGGGCCTCCTCGACCCGCAGCAGCTCTCGGACGAAGATCGCGAACTGCTCCTCAACTGGATGTCGGCGAACGAGACCGGCGATCCGCTCATCCGCGCAGGTGCGCCTGAAGGCTGGGTAGTCAGAGACAAATCAGGGCATTCGGATGCGATTCAGAACGACATCGCCGTGGTCACGCCTCCCGATCGCCAACCCATCGTCATCTCCGTCATGACAGAAACCGATGACCCCGAATCGGAGGACGGACCTGCCTTGGTCGCCGCCGCCGCCGAGATTGTGCTCGACAGATTCCAATGACGACGAACGACCCCGCCTCCCTCACACGACAGTCGGCAGCACTCCCCCATCCGCGCGCAAGGCTGCACCGTTCGTCGCCGAGGACAGCGGGCTGGCCAGATAGGCCACGAGGTTGGCAATCTCGTCAGGCTCGATGAAACGCTGCAGCAGTGAGGTATCGCGGACGAGGGAGTCCCGCAGGTCCGCGGCGGGCATCGATTCCGCGGCGGCGATCTGCTCGACGGCAGCCGCGACGCCGTCCGAGTAGGTCGGCCCACCGAGCACGGCATTCACCGTCACCTCGGTGCCGCGGGTGAGTTTCGCCAGGCCATTGCTCAACGCCAGAGCCGCAGCCTTCGTCACGCCGTAGTGGATCGTGCGCTCTGGCACATCGACGGCTGACTCCGTACCGATGAAGACGATTCGCCCCTCACCCGTTCTCGAGCATCGGCGGGAGCAGCCTCCGGGACGAGCGAACCGTGCCCATGAGGTTGATCTCCAAGTATCGCGTCCACTCCGCGTCGCCGATCTCGGTGAACTCCGCCACATCGAAGAGGCCGACATTGTTGATGAGGACGTCCACCTCGCCGAGGCAGTCGAGCAGTCCGTCGACCTGCCCGACGTCGCCGAAGTCCGCCGCGATTCCCCTCGCCGAGGCGGCCGAATCACCTCGGCGATCAGAGACGAGGGCAGCTGGCGCCCGCATTAGGCGACATCACGGTCGTCTGTTTTCACCATCATCACCGATGGACTCCTCAGCCGATGACAGAATACGAACAGATACACACCGCTCGAGGAGGAGCACATGACACGCATCGGTTTCATCGGAGTCGGAGAGATCGCCTCGGCGATGGTCGAGGGCCTTGCCGCCAGCGAAGCGAAAACCGACCTCGAGATCTTCCTCTCCCCGCGCAATGCCGCACGCGCATCGAGACTCGCCGGTTCCCTCGAGTCCGCCACGATCTGCCAGAGCAATCAGGACGTCGTCGACCGCAGTGACCTCATCGTTCTCGCGGTGCTGCCGCAGCAGACGGATTCAGTCCTGGACGATCTCGACATTCCCGTCGAGAAAGCCCTGGTCAGCGCGGTCGCCGGCGTCGCAACGGACCGACTCGCCGATCACCTTCCGCGCTCCCCGACGATCGTGCGGATCATTCCTCTGCCCGCCGTCCGCGAGCGCAAGGGCGTCACCGCCGTATTCCCAGCCGATGACGCGGTCGAAGAGCTGCTGAGCCACCTCGGCGGATCGGTGACCGCTGAGGATGAGACGATGTTCTCCACGCTCTCGGCGGTGACGGCGACGATGTCGGCGCACTTCGCGTTCCTGCAGACGATCACCGCGTGGCTCGTCGACCGTGGCTGGAATCAGGAGGACGCCGATCACTTCATCCGCGGCCAGTTCGTCGGCCTCGGCACCACACTCGCCCAGACGGATGATCCCATCCACGACCTCGTCGCCGCCCATGAAACCCCGGGCGGTCTCAACGAGATGCTCAATCACGAGTGGATGGACGAGGCTAACCGCAACTCACTGACCGAGTCCCTCGACCACGTGTTCGCCCGCGTCACCGGTCCCACCGGAGACTGGCCCTGACCGGTCATATGCCGGCCCGACCGCAGCTTGAGAGGTCTCTCGCGCTGGCCCGATGATCACTATGATGACCGGCATGACTGAGTCTCTCACCTTCGCAGATTCCATCCACATCGACGCCGACCCGATGACGGTCTACCGGACCGTTGCGGACGTGACCAGAACCGGAGAATGGTCGCCGGTCTGCCGAGAGTGCTGGTGGGACGACGGCGACGGCCCACGGGCAGGTGCCTGGTTCACCGGGCGCAACGTCACCCCTGACCGAGAATGGCAGACCCGCAGCCGCGTCGTCCTCGCCGACGAAGGACGGAGGTTCGGATGGAGCGTGGGACCCGGCCGAGTCAACTGGACCTACAGTGTGCAGGACGCAGACGGAGGCACGCTGCTCACCGAATCGTGGGAGTTCCTGCCGGAGGGGCAGGAGTTCTTCGCAGAGAAGTACGGTGAACGAGCGTCCGAGGAGATTGCCGCACGAACGGCCTCTGCGCACACCGGCATTCCCCAGACCCTCGCTGCGATCAAGCAGGTCATCGAAGCGCGCTAGGGCATCCGCGGAATCTGCTGCGGCAGACGGTCACATAAGATTTCCACCATGCCTCAACATTCTGCCGTCACCGTCTCGATCGCCCGCACGGTCCGCCCAGACAACCACCGGCGTTTCAACGCCTGGGTGCAGGCTGGCCAGGAGCTGGCCCGTGAACGCGACGGCTACCTGGGATCGGGATGGGTGCGAACCTCACCGGACTCCAACGAATGGCACGTGCTGTACCGGTTCTCCGATGCGAAATCGCTGCGGGCATGGGACGAATCCGAAGACCGTCGGTGGTGGATCGAAAGCGCAGCCGAAATCGTCGAGACCACTCGGGTCGAGCACAGAACCGGCATCGAGGGCTGGTTCGAACCGCACGGGGAGGAGTCCGTCACTATCCCGGAGACGGTCGTCCCGCCGAGGTGGAAGCAGGCAGTGAGCATCTTCCTGCCGTTCTTCCCGCTCAGTCTGCTCTCGACGTTCCTCCTCATGCCTCACCTGGAGAGCTGGCCGAAGGTCCTCGCCGTGCTCCTCAACATCTGCATTCTCACGCCGCTGATGACCTACATCTTCCTGCCGGTGAGCACTCGACTGCTGCGCCCCTGGTTGCACAGACCTCGCTGACACGTCACCAATGCCCCAATTACTACCTGACGGCGGCCCAGCAACCTCGCGCGAGGTTGCTGGGCCGCCGTCAGGTAGTAAGGAAGGTCTCAGAAGAGGCCGGTGATGTTGCCGTCCTCGGTGACGTCGATCTTCAGCGCTGAGGGTTCGCGCGGCAGGCCCGGCATCGTCATGATGTCGCCGGCGATGACGACGATGAACCCGGCGCCGGCCGAGAGCCGCACATCCCTGACCTCGATGATGTGGTCGGTAGGCGCCCCGCGCAGGCTCGCATCCGTCGACAGCGAATACTGCGTCTTCGCGATGCACACGGGAGCATCGCCGTAGCCCTCTTCGGTGAACTGACGCAGCTTCCGCTTGACCTTCGCCGGCAGATCGACATCTTTCGCCTGATAGATCCGCTGCGCGATGGTTCGGATCTTGTCTTCGAGCGGCAGGTCGAGGTCGTAGCTGTAACGCGCCCGCGACGCAGGATCGACAACAGGAGCCTCGGCATCCCCGGAGGCGGTGCCGGCGACGAAGACCGAACCGTCGTCGACGGCAGGTCCGGCCGTGCCATCGCCACCGCCGTCGCCGGCGCGTCCGCCCGCGGCCTCGACGACCGCCTCGGCCAGGGCAAGCGCACCCTTGCCACCATCGGCCCAGTGCCTCGACTCGACGGCCGCAACCCCGATCCCGTCCAAATGCGAGATCGCCGCGGACATCTCCTCGTCAGTGTCCGTGGGGAACCGGTTGAAGCACACGACCGGTGTCAGTCCGTAGATCTCACGCAGGTTCCGACAGTGCAGCTCGAGGTTGCTCATTCCGCCGATCACGGCAGACACATTCGTTGAGTTCACATCGGCAACGTCGACTCCCCCGTGGTACTTCAGTGCTCGCAGCGTCGCGACGACGACCACGGCAGAGGGCCAGATCCCGGCGGTGCGGCACTTGATGTCGAGAAACTTCTCGGCCCCGAGGTCGGCACCGAAGCCGGCCTCCGTGACGACCCAGTCGCCCAGCGCCAGCCCGGCCTTCGTCGCAAGGAGGCTATTGCATCCGTGGGCGATGTTCGCGAACGGCCCGCCGTGGATGAACGCCGGCGAATGCTCCAGGGTCTGCACGAGGTTCGGCGCCAAAGCATTGCGCAGCAGCGCGGTCATCGCGCCCGCTGCCCCGATGTCGGCCACGGTGATGGGTTCGCGCGATCGGCTGTGGGCGAGCACGATCCGTCCCAGCCGGTCCTTGAGGTCGGCCAACGAGGTGGCCAGGCAGAACACCGCCATGACCTCGCTGGCCACGACGATGTCGAAGGCATCCTCGCGGGGCACGCCCCCGTTGAGTCCGCCGAGTCCGACGACGACTCCGCGCAGCGCCCGGTCGTTGAGGTCAACGACGCGGCGGAGGTGGATGCGCCGCGGATCGACATCGAGGCTGTTGCCGAAGTGGATGTGGTTGTCGAGCATCGTCGCGGCGAGGTTGTTCGCCGCCGCGATGGCCGCGAAGTCGCCGGTGAAGTGGAGGTTGATGTCCTCCATCGGCACGACCTGCGCGTATCCGCCTCCGGCCGCCCCGCCCTTCATTCCGAAGACCGGGCCCATGCTCGGCTCCCGCAGCGCCAGCACGGCCTTGCCGACCTCGGGCTTCGCCCGTGCGAGCTCGTTGAGTCCGTCGACCAAGCCGATGCTCGTCGTGGTCTTCCCTTCGCCGGCAGGAGTCGGGCTCATGGCAGTGACGAGGATGAGTCGACCGTCGGTGGCGGACTCGGCCGCCCGATCGAGGACGTCGATGGGCACCTTCGCCTTCGTCCATCCGTGGGGAATGATGTCCTGCGCGTCGAGACCCAGCCCAGCGGCGATGTCGACGATGGGATCGAGCTCGGCGCTGAGCGCAATATCCATATCTGTGGTCATAAGGCCATCATGCCCGTTCTGCGCGATTTTGTGACCATCACCGACCCGAGAATTCGCGCAATGTGCACTGAGTTCCGCCCACCGCAACATCGACCCCGCCGAGGCGGTCGACCGGTTTCCTGCACGAGCACTGCAAATCACGCCTTAGATCGAATGAGGGCGATCGTCGACACCCATCTGACCAAGGCCCAGTGCGATCCGGTCGATCCCCTTGGCAATTTCGCCCAAAGAAGCAGCAAAAGACATACGCAGGTAGCCTTCTCCAGACGCTCCATACTCACTGCCCGAACGCAGTAGAACTCCTGCATTCGCCAAGTGAAGACGAACTTCATCGGAGGTCGCGCCAACTCCGTGTTTGAAAAACGCGTAGAACGCGCCCTGCGGAGCCTCGAACGACACTCCCTGGACCTTCGACAGGTGTGTAACGACAAACTCGCGTCGTCGGGAGTACTCATCCTGCATATTTGAATAGAGGCTATGACCTTGCCTGAGCGCGACAATTGCAGCTCGCTGCACAGCGGCGTTAGGAGCGCCCGCGATCATCCGGCTGACCTGAGATATCGCTGCGGCTATAGCAGGAGGCGCTATCGACCATCCCAGCCGAAACCCGGTGAGAGCAAAGGACTTCGAAAGAGTGTCAACGACTACAACACGTTCGGTCAGTTCAGGAACGGAAATCGCCGAGGTGAGATCTGCTCCATAAGTAAAGGCAGAGTACGCCTCGTCACTGACAACGACAGTCTCCGATCCTTGCAACCCCTTGCCTATAGCCCTTAGGTCTTCCTGGGGAAATACAGCGCCGGTCGGGTTCCCAGGGTTACAAAGAATGAGCAACTTGGCCCCACGCGCAGCAGACAATATTGCAGGCACATCGAGCTGGAGGTCGCTTTGCAGGGGGACCCAAATCACTTGGCCGCCCACCATCTCAACTAGATCGCTGTATAGCGAATAGGTCGGTTCCGGTATGACGACGCGATCACCGGGGCTGACAAGAGCCAGCACCAATGATGCGAGCACTCCAGTCGCCCCATGCCCGATCGATACCTGCGCCGGCACCACTTTTTGGTTCGAACGCAATGTGGACTGTCGAGCTATTTCCTTTCGCAACTCCGGATCTCCATTTAGGTCCCCATAGTGGCTGTAGCCGTCCTGCACTGCTGAGCGCATCGCGTCAACCACAGCCACGGGGGCTGAAAAGTCAGGCTCACCCATAGATAAGTCGACTGCATCGCCACTGGGTACGGTTCCGGCCGGCCGCTTCGACGTTCGCCGAACACGGTCCAGGCCAGTAGAACAACTGAAGTTCACGTCACTCCTCGAAAATGTGTTGTGCATTACGTAAAGTAGAGTATCATCTCATTTGCGACACAACTCTCACTTATCAAGTGTGGGCACAACAGATGACTTATTCGCTGGAGGACCAATGACCGCGACAAAACACGAGACCAGCCAACATTCTTCGCAGGAAGCCATTGCTGAAACCCTGAAGCGGCTGGGAGCCGCAACAGTGCACGAAGCGCAGGGCAAGGTTGGCGCACTATCTCACGAGGTAAAACCTCTCGACGCTTCGTCTCGTCTAGCTGGACGCGCTCTTACCGTTCTCACACGGCCGGGAGACAACCGAGCCCTTCACCTCGCACTGCTTGAAGCCAATCCAGGCGATGTGCTTGTGGTTGACGCATTCGGCTGGAAAGAGGCCGGAGTCTGGGGAGACGTGCTCACCGCGGCAGCGATGCATCGGGAGCTTGCAGGAGTCGTCATCAACGGAGCGGTCCGAGATTCCAACACGGTCGTCGGACTCGGATTCCCTGTGTTCGCCAAAGCGCTATCGATCAAAGGAACCGCGAAAGCTGACAAAGGAGTCATCGGAACGGAAGTCACCATCGATGGAGTCCAAATCGCAACCGGCGACATGATCGTCGGCGACCGCGATGGAGTCGTAGCGGTTCCACAATCGACAGTCGACAGTGTGCTCGAAGCGGCTAAAACGAAGGAAGAGACCGAAGATGGCTGGGTGCGTCAGATAGCCGACGGGGCTACAACTGCCGACTTACTGGGCCTGCACTGATTCGGTCAGAGTCAATGAAGACTTCACAGAATAGGAGAAGCCAATGAAGTGGTGGTTCAGCCGAAAGTTGCACGTTCAGGTATTGATCGGGGCCGCGCTCGGAATAGTCGCCGGAATTCTACTTCAAGACTATGCGGCGTACCTCGATCCCATCGGACAAATATTTCTTCGCCTGCTCAAGTTCCTCGTCGTTCCGTTGGTTATCGCAACTCTGCTTTCTGGAGTGCTTCAGATGACTTCGGTCAAGGAGCTCGGAAGCGTTGGAGCACGATTCTTCGGATACCTCACAGGAACTTCGATTCTCGCTTCGGCGGCGGGAGTCGGAATGGCACTGCTGATCAGACCTGGTGTTGGTCTGAGCCTCGATGAGATCCAGAAAGAAGATGTTGCGCCGGAGGACTATGACGTCGCCGAGCAACTGCTGGGCTGGGTTCCCGATAACTTATTCAATGCGATGGCGAACATGGATATGATCCCCATCATCATCGGGACAGTACTCTTCGGAGTCGCGATGCTGCTCATTGGAGAAACGAAACTGCCGAGGGCTTTCGCCCTTGTACGCGAAGGAACCGAGATCATGCTTCGACTGACGAACATGATCATATGGACATCACCATACGGTGTTTTCGCCCTCCTAGCAGTCCTCGTTGGCACAACGGGAACAGAAATGCTCGGCGCTGCGGCAAAATTCGTAATTGCCGACTTCGCCGGGATCGTCCTAGTCGCTCTGGTGGTCTATCCCACGATCCTATTCTTTACTGCTCGCCTGAACCCAGTGAGGTTCTATCGCAACGCTTGGCCGTCGACCGTATTCGCCATGACGACATCGAGTAGTGCGGCCACTATTCCCGTGTCAATGAAAGTCGCCCAGGAAAACATGGGCGTACCACGCAAGATATATGGCTTCACAATTCCATTCGGCGCCACTGCGAATATGGATGGCTTCGCGGTTGCGCTCGGAGTCATCTCCATCTTCGCCGCGGACGCGTTTGGAATCGAAATCACGGCCGGACTCATAGCGCAAATCGTCTTGCTGGGCTTGGCCTTGTCAATTGGGGCTGCCGGAGTACGCGGCGCAGGCATCGTAATGTCTGCCGTGCTGTTTCAAGCGCTGGGGATGCCTCTTGACCTGATTCCTCTACTTGCCGCCATATGGCCGCTCATCGACGTCGCTCATACCGGCTTGAACATCACTGGCGACCTCACAGGCACAGCCACCGTAGCGGCACAAACTAAGAATATGGATCGCAAGGTGTTCTCGAAGCGATCCAAATCTCTGACCATGGACTCTGAATGACAGTATGATCTACTTCGGCTCGCTTCGAAGCCGAAAACTGTGCAAGAGATTGCTGTGACGGGTTCAGGATGGGTCCGTCACAGCAATAAAAATTCCCATCTCAGCCATCCGCTTCGTTTGTCCACGACCGAAGCAGTTCGCAATAGTTATTGGTAAGTCGCCGTCGAATCTCATGCTCAGTCCAGCCAAGCTGAGTTCGGAGATCTTTGACATCGCGGGGGTCAAACAGCAGGTTATGCAGATAGAGTGCTTCGTCAATCGGAATGTGCTGAATTCCAAGCTCACGAAGCAACTGCCGAATGGGCTCTTCCCACGCCCGGCGAGTCGTGGCAATGACGGCTTCCCCTCTTCGAAGCCTCGTAAGGTAGCCCTCACTGGACCGCAGTGAGATGATCGCATCTCCGAACTTCGCCTGCAATCTGAGCCACTCGGCGAGCACCTGGTCGAAGAGCGGGCGCCCCTGCTCTTGCGAACGTTCACTGTAATCAGCGAGCTGTTCGATCACTGATCTCAGATACTCACTGCGCAGGTCGTCCAGGCTGGGAAAGAATCGGTAAGCAGTGGCCACCGAGAGTTCTGCTTTCTCGGCAATTTCCGGCATGGTCGCTTCTCTCGAATCACGAAAGGCCTCGCCGGCGGCTCGAAGCAACCGAGCTCGATTCCGTCTAGCGTCAATCCTGCGACCATTTTGTTGGTTTCCCAACCGGCCTCCCCCGGAAATGGTAGTTTTCAGTGCCGTACTCAGCCTACCGAAAAATTCCTCTAGCCAATTCCACTCGGTTTCGAGTGACTGGCCAGTCACCTTCGCACCGAATCCGATAGTACGCCCACAGTGTCGTCATCGCGGTTACTATCCTCAGCGCCTAGGTTTCTCAACCCTCTATGGCTGACATCCAAGAGAGCTCAAACCTGCCTCACCCTGGACTGTAAAGACGTTGATTTCACACAATCAGAACGATTCGATCGTCCTACTTTCGATCGTAGAAGTTGCCATCCGCCAGGTCTCATCGCGGACTCTCCCGCCGCGAAACTACCACCAATTGGGCAAATCGCAGTATTCCCACTGTGCATTTCGCGGCCCCGGACCGAATCTACCACCCTATTGAGCAGATCGCGATATTCCTATTGAGCAATTCGCGGTATTTCAGTTGAGCAGTTCGCGATATCTCCGCTGAGCGTTTCGCGATCCTGTCCTATCTCACCGCTCTCACCTCACCCCGCGTATTCCGAGCACTCCGGACACCGGGTCATGAGGTCGTGCCGGCAGCTGCGAACGTGGAGGAGGAACTTCTCCGCTGAGTCGAGCGACGTCCGCTGTGCCCGAATTGCCGAGAGCCGAGCAGCGATCACCTCCGCACGCCCGGTCTCACCGCGATGCAGGATCGCTCGGATCTCGGCGAGGCTCATACCCACGCTCTGACACGACAACACGATCCGACACCGACTCAGGTGTTCTGACGAGTAGTCGCGATGCCCGCTTATCGTCCGGTCAGGCACGACGACGCCTTCGTCCTCCCAATGCCTGAGCACATGCGCGGCCACTCCCAGTTGCGCAGCCGCTGCCCCGGTCTTCATGCGTCCATCATGACACCTTGACTTCAGGTCGACCTGAAGTTCTACCGTCCATCCATGACGACTCCAACCGACCGTAATCCTGCCATCCGCACCATCACCGACCGCATCACCATGAGCGACGGTGCCGAGGTGGCCACCACGACCATCGAAACGACCTGCCACGACAACGACCAGGGCCGCCTCGGCGAGGTCATCATCTGCCACGGGACCCCGTGGTCGTCGCGGATGTGGCTGCCGCTCGCCCGTCAGCTCGCCCGGCATATTCGCATCCGCCTGTGGGACATGCCCGGCTACGGCGAGTCCTTCCCCGACCTCTCCGACACGTCGGCACAGCCGACGGACATTCCCTTCGCCGAGGCGCTCCCCCGTCGTCCGCACGTGACCCGGTTCCCGCGCTCGGGGCACCTTGTCCCCGTCGAAGCACCGCACGATCTCCTCACCGATGTGACTGCGTGGCTCGACGGGTGAGAGACGTGTGCGCGAGGATGGGAACATGCGCGCATTCGACGAGCTCGTCACCGAAGCACAATCCGCCGATGTCACCGGTTGGGGATTCGACTGGCTCGATGGACGCGCCACCGAAGAGCGACCACCCTGGGGTTACGCAAAACTCCTCGCCGGGCGGCTGTCGACGGCGACCGCGGCACTCGACATCGACACCGGCGGCGGTGAGATCGTCGATGAGGCGCCGGTGCTGCCGCCGCGCATGGCGGTGACCGAATCGCACCGCCCCAACGTCGCCGTGGCTCGGCACCGGCTCGGTCCGCGAGGCGTCGACGTCGTCGAAGCCGACCCGCGCCGACTGCCCTTCGCCAACGGCAGCTTCGATCTCGTCACCTCGCGGCATCCCGTGAGCCCCGCCTGGTCGGAGATCAGCCGCGTGCTTGTCCCGGGCGGCACCTATCTCGCCCAGCACGTCGGACCGGCCTCGGCATTCGAACTCATCGAGTTCTTCCTCGGACCGCTGCCGGAAAATCGCCGCTCACGGCACCCGCGAACCGAATCGGACTCCGCCGAGGCGGCCGGACTCACGGTCGAGACGCTGCGCACCGCGCGCTGCCGCATGGAGTTCTTCGATATCGGCGCGATCGTGTGGATCCTGCGCAAATGCCCGTGGTGGGTGCCCGATTTCGCGGTCGCCGACTACCTTCCGCAGCTGCGTGAGCTCGACGCTGCAATGCGCAATGGCGAACCGTTCGTCGCCCATTCGACGCGGCACCTCATCATCGACTCCAAGCGCTGAGCGTCCTCGTCGCCCCTCACGAACTCGTCTGTGACACTCGGAACCGTTCCGGAACGTCGCCGGCACCCGTGGCGAGGTCGGCCGCGAACTCGCCGAGCAGCGGCGCGAATTTCGCCCCGTGCCCCGAACAGGCCGAGACGATGACGAGACCGTCGACCTCGTCGATGACGAAATCCTCGTTCGGTGTGTTCGTGAACAGACACGTCGTCTCCGCATACGGTTCCGGAATGAGTCCCGGCAGGTTCCGCTTCGCATAGTCGATCATCCGAGCCCGCATCTCCTCGGTGATCTGTCCGTCCTGGTCAAGAGCCGAACCGATCACCTTCCCGCCGTTGAACTGCGCGAACTTCTGCCCTGCGAAATCGGCATCCCGCCCGCCGGGCAGTCCGTAGGTGAACATCTCCCCGGATTTGTGGATGAACGTCGGCCAGGGGGTGCTCGGCCGACCGTCCGCACCGGCATCGCGGTAGGGCATGTGGAACGCCTGCTCCTGCCGCACTTCGAATGTCGGCAGCGCCTCGAGGAACGCCTTCGGAAGACCTAGATCGCTGAGGAGGTCGGGCAGCCACCCGCCCGCCGCGACGATGACGCGGCTACCTTCGACAACGTCCCCCTTCGCCGAGGTGACACTGAAGCCGCCCGCGGATCGTCGGGCCACCTCGGCGACCGTCCAATCATTGAGGACCCGAGCCCGCCCTGTGTCCACCGCACGCTCAAGCATGGTGGTCACCGTCGTCTCGGCGTCGATGACGCCGGCGTCCGGGTGCCACAGGACGTCGGTGTCGAAGACGAACTGCGGCCACCGTTCCGCAGCACTCTCGGGATCGAGGACCTCGTACTCAACGCCGACCTCATCGAAGATCTCCGCGAGCAGATCAGTATGCCGAGCGTCGCCGAAGTCGACGGCCCCGGTGCGAGTGATCAGCTCGATCCCCGACTTCGACTCGAGGTCATCCCACAGCTCACGAGCCCGCACAACGAGTTCGGTGTAGAGACGGTCGGGGTAGGCGTAGCGGAAGATACGGGCCGAACCATGGGAGCTGCCACGGTCGTTGGCCGGGGTATGCCGTTCGAGCACGGTGACGTCCTCGCCGCGCGCGGTCAGCGAATACGCGGCCGCGGCACCGGCCAACCCTGCTCCGATGACGATGTGGTGAGTCACTGCTGTTCTCCTCAAGAGATGGCGACGAGGGCCCGCCTCCCATTCTCGCGCGTATCTATCGCCTATGGAGGTCGATCACGCAGGTAGGTTCGTCGCTCTTCGGCGCGACGTCGGTCGAAACGCGCCGATTTCACTATATCCCCACGTCACTACGGGTGCAGAGCACGTATGACGTCTTGGCATTCATACCCATGAGGGGTATAGGGTGTGCGTGGCGGACCCAAGGGATGGGGTGCCCTGAGATGCGCCCATCAGCCGCCCAACGAATCCGACGCGACCGTCTCACAGAGTCAGGAGACCACTCATGAAGAAGCTCAATCCATCCGCCCGCCTCGTTGCGGTCACTGCGGCACTCGGACTGGCGCTGGCAGGCTGTTCGACCACGAATGACGCCCAGGGGTCCGACGGCGGAGACACTCACAGCAGCCTCGAGTCGTCATCTCATGAAGACGGCGGCCACAACGATATGGAGCACAGCGACAGCGGTTCGGGAATGGAGTCCGGCGGTCATGAAGGCCACTCGATGGATGGTGGCGCCCCGCCTGCGGGCATCGAGAGGGCCGCTGACCCGAAGTTCGCCGTCGGCGACGACGTCGTGCTCACCGCCGGGCACATGCCGGGAATGAAGAATGCCGAGGCCACGGTGGTCGGCGCCTTCGACACCACCGCCTATGCAATCAGCTACACCCCCACCGACGGCGGCGACCCCGTGACGAATCACAAGTGGGTCGTCCATGAAGAACTCAAGGACCCTGGCAAGGCCCCGTTGAAGAACGGCGCCGAGGCGACCGTCGAAGCCGAGCACATGCCCGGGATGAAGGGCGCCGAGGCGACTATCGACTCATCGACGGACGAGACCGTCTACATGGTCGACGTCGAATCCGGCGACATGAAGATGAAGAACCACAAGTGGATGACCGAAAGCGAGTTGAAGGCTGCGGAGTGACGCGCCCTAGTTCTGCTCGGGCAGCATCCCCGCGGCTTCGACGGCGCTGCGGACGATCTCTTCGAGACCGAACTCGGCCTTCCAGCTCAGCAGGGCCGAGATCCGGGTGACGTCGGCGACCAGCGCCGGCGGGTCACCGGCACGACGCTCTCCCATTTCGGGGACGATGTCACGGCCGGTCACCTCGGCGATGGTGTCGATGACCTCCTTCACCGAGGCGCCGGTTCCTGTCCCGACGTTGAACACGGTCTCCGTGGTGCCACCGGCCTTCATGTAGTCGAGGGCGGCGATATGTGCCTCTGCGAGGTCCTTGACGTGGACGTAGTCGCGGATGCACGTGCCGTCGGGGGTGTCGTAGTCGTCGCCGAAGATGATCGGCGCCTTGCCGTCCCTCAGCCGTCCGAGCACGATCGGGATGAGGTTCATGACGGCAGTGTCGGCGAGTTCGTTCCAGCCGGCACCGGCGACGTTGAAGTAGCGCAGCTTCACGGCGTTGAACGTCGTTCCCCGCATCTGCGAGGCGGTGATCTGGTTGTCGATCATCCACTCGCCGATGAGCTTGGTCTGACCGTAGGGATTGATGGGACGGCAGTCGAGATCCTCGGGCACCATGTCGACATCGGGCATACCGTAGGTCGCCGCTGAGGAGGAGAAGACGAGCGACTCGATACCGGTCGCTTCGACGGCAGCGAGGATGTTCGTCAGTGCGCCGATATTCTGCCGGTAGTACATGACCGGTTCTTCGACGGACTCTCCGACCTGCTTCTTCGCAGCGAAGTGGATAATCGAGTCCACACCGTGTTCCCTGATCGCGGACACCAGGCGTTCCTCGGCGTCGGCGGCGGCGAGGTCGAGGTTGACCACGGGCAGGCCTTCGACGCGAGCGTCGATGCCGGTGGAGAAGTCATCGACGACGAGCACGTCGTCGCCGCGCTCGGTGAGCAGTCGCACCACGTGCGAACCGATGTAGCCTGCCCCTCCGGTCACCAGAACTGCCATTGACCGCGTCCTCCTTCGTCTCTTCGACACGTCGGTATCAGAATACGCGTTCAGGTGTCCGAGTTCAGATTCGGTCTGAAAGCCCCGTGAGGAAAGCTTCGGAATTCGCCGTCGCCCTGGCCGGGAGCAGACGGCCCTGCCACAGTGGGAAAATGCACATCCTCCTTATCTGCGATCCCGGGCCTCCGAGCCGCCGTTTGGCCTCGTTCAAGGACGAGTTTGTCGAACTCCCCCGGCAGGATTTCGAGTCGGATGTGACTGTCGATGTGTGCACAGAGGCGCTCCGGGTCCAGGCCGACCACCGACTGGAGCTGTCGACTCTCGACGCGATCGTCGACCGCTATGCCGCAGCGGACCTCGTCATCATGCTCACGGACATTCCGCGCCACACCCAGGGCAAACCACTGATCGCCGAGGTGCTGCCGGCACGCAACATCGCCGTGATCTCCTGCCCTACCCTCGGCGCACTGACGACGAAGCGTCGTCTGCTGAAGATCTATATGAGCTGCGTCAATCAGCTCCTGCCCGACGGTCATCTGCCGGCGAAGACGCATCGCCTGCCGCGCTGGGGCCGATGGTCGAGCCGCTCCAAGTCGGGCCGCCGCACCCTTCACGCTCATACGTTCACCGGCGGGCCCCGCCTCGTCCTGGGCATGACCATGGCCAATGAGCCGCTGCGGATGGTCCGCAGGCTCTCACGAGCCATGGCCGCAGCCGCTGCCACAGGAGCATACGGCATCTTCTACAGCTCCATCTGGCAGATGTCCCAACATCTGTCTACCGCCCGCCTCATCTCGATCGGCGCCATCGCCATCGCAGTCATGGTCGGCTGGCTGATCACGATCAATCGCCTCTGGGATCGCCCGGTCAATGAACGCCTGGCTCAGGTCGTCTTCTACTACAACCTGTCCACTGTACTCACACTCATCATCTGCGTGACGGGCCTCTACGCTTTGCTGGTCATCGGCATCCTCGCCGGAGGGCTCCTCGTCATCGACCCCGAGTTCATGGCCCAGACGATCCACCGGCCCGAAGTCCGGCTGACGAACTACCTCGACATCGCGTGGTTGAGCGCAGCGATGGGCGTCGTCGCCGGCGCACTCGGCTCAAGTTTCGACAGCGACATCGACCTGAAGAATCTCACTCACGCCCAGCGGCTGCGTTCCCGCGTCTACGTCGCCCAGGACGACGAGACCGGCAGATCCTGACGGGGGTTACGTGCCGTCTGCGGCAGCGTTATGGTGGCCACAGACTCCGGGTCAACGCGAAACCGGAGAGAATAGGAGCAAGAATCATGACACAGTCAGTGACAGTTCCCGACCCCCATGGCTCAGAGAAGACCACTCGCGAGAACGCCGAACGCGGCTTCGTCGCCTCCGACGCCCTGACCAAGAACCTCCAAACGGTTCTGGTCGACTTCATCGCTCTGAGCCTGACTGCCAAGCAAGCGCATTGGAATATCGTGGGCACGAACTTCCGCGACCTCCACCTCAATCTCGACGAAGTCACGGACATCGCTCGTGCAGGCAGCGATGAGATCGCTGAACGCATGCGTGCCCTCCACGCCTCCCCGGACGGTCGCCCCGCGGTGATCGCCGAACAGACAGGGTTGCCGGAGTTCCCGAACGGAGAGATCAGCACCCACGACGCCATCGACCACATGGTCGCGTCGATCGAGGCAACCGTGGCGTCGATGCGCAGCACCCATGACGAGGTCGACTCGGCGGATCCGACGACCGCCGATATCTTCCACGGCTACATCGCCCAACTCGAGCAGCAGGCCTGGTTCATCAGCGCAGAGACCCGCACACCCAAGTGAGTCGGTGCGACTGAGCAGCCACTCTGATCGTCGGGCCGCCTCCCCGTCCTCACGGTCGGGCAGGCGGCCCTTCGTCGTCGACGCCGGGCACCGGCATCATCGCCCGTCGATGATGCCGATGAGGTGTTCGGCAATGGCCAGCGCCGAGGTGGCTCCCGGGGACGGCGCATTCCTGACGAACATCGTGGCTCCCGCCCGATCGATGACGAAATCATCGACGAGTGTTCCGTCCCGTTTCATGGCCTGGGCGCGGATTCCGCGGGTGGCGCGGTGGCCGCCGGGTCCCGCAAGGGAGGGGACATAGCGGGCCGCCTCGGCGACGAATCTCTCGATCGAGAGCACCCCGGGCAGCTCACGCGCAGCGGTGGCCATATTGCCTGCGGCGAAGCGCCAGAATCCAGGGTCGGCGGCCACGGCCAGGGAATCGGGGATGTTGAGGCCTAGCCCTCGGTAGCCTTCGCGGGAGAAGGAGAGGACGGCGTTGGGCCCGATCATCAGTCCGCCGTCGATGCGTCGGGTGACGTGGACGCCGAGGGAGGGATACTTCGGGTCCGGGACGGGATAGATGAGTCCGTTGACCGTATTGCTGTGCACCTCGTCGAGGATGAAGTACTGCCCGAAGAAGGGCACCACGGTGGGGGTGCGCTTCTGTCCGGAGCGGGCGGCGAGGCGGTCGGGCTGGAGGCCGGCACAGACGATGACGTGGTCGATTTCCTGAGCGTCGACCGGGGTGTGGACGATGGCGGAACCGCGGGAGGTGGGGCCGCCTCGGTGATCGATGCTTTTGATCGGGGTCGAGAAGCGGACGCGGCCGCCGTGGGCGCGGAAGTCGGCGACGAGAGCGTCGGTGAGGCCGGGGTAGTCGATGATCGCGGTGTGGGGTGAGTGGAGGGCTGCGAGGCCCTCGGCGTTCTGTTCGATCTCGCGCAGGCCGTCGCAGTCGACCAAGGCGATGTCGGGGACTCCGTTGGCGAGGGCACGATCGTGGATGGCGTGGAGGCGTTCCACTTCGATTTCGTCGGTGGCGACGACGACCTTGCCGCATTCGTCGAAGGGGACGTTGTGTTCGGCGGCGAAGTCGGTCAGGAGGGAGACGCCTCTGCGGCAGAGGGTGGCTTTGAGGCTGCCGGGTTCGTAGTAGAGGCCGGCGAGGACGACTCCGGAGTTGTGACCGGTCTGGTGGGCGGCAGGGTGGTCTTCTTTTTCGAAGAGAGTGACATCGGCGGAGTCGTGGCGGTTGAGCCGACGTTAGGCGACGGCGGGGTGTCTTGCGCGTCCCGTCCACACCGCGGGAGTCGTGACCTTGTCGGTCACCATACGGTCACAGACGGATTTCGCAGCCGACCGTCCGTGTCTCAAACCATGACATAAAAGGTAGTACCCAGTGACTTGACTATGACTGTGGCAAATTTCAGTTCGTCAGACTGCACTCTTCGTAGCAAGCGTTTCACCTGCAGATTCATAGAATCGCGCAGAAACGGGACTTGCCGCCGCAGACATCAGCAGCAGCCATCAGGGCCTACCTTGGCGTAACTATAACGACGAGGTAACTTTTCCTGTGATTTGCTGATTACTTTTTGATTACTCCGTAACGTTGTGAGCGTCCTGTCAGGAAACTGCCTGTTTCCGTCCAGGCGTCGCCTGGACCTGATCAGGGTCTGAACGATGTGGAGAACCATGAGAATACTGAGAGGCCGGCCCGGAGCCGGTCGGAAAATCGCGGTGGGGTCTGTCGCCGCGGCGACAGCAGTGGGTCTGACCCTGCTGACGACCTCGCCCGGTGCCGCCGATGAACAGAATCCGAACGAAGACTCAGAAGCCTTCGGGCAACTGATCGATGCCGACATTTTGACCGCAGACGCTGTCGACGCTCTCTCGGCGTACAGCAGTTCTCCGTCCAGTACGGACGCGGACAGCACTCCGATCAACGCTGAGGTGCTCCAAGCCATCGGAGTCGAACTCCCCGGAATCGGCATCCCGCTCATCAGCAACGAGGGCGGCGACGGTCTGCTCGAACTCGGCGAAGCAGGAGCGCTCAATGCCTATGGGCACGCTCCTGCCTACAATGATGCCACGGCCAGTGCCGGCGCAGTCGGGACGGACGGCGGTCTCAACCTCGATGACATCAACAATGGTGAGTACGGCAACGCCAAGGTCGACCTGACCTCGGTGCTCGGCCAGCTCGACCTCGACGGCGTCACCGATCAGATCGTCGATGAGCTCAGCCTCGAACTCGGCGCGATCGCCTCGACTGCCAACAGCAACGGCGAAGCCGATGACTCCGAGTACGCCGTCGCCGATGGCATCCTCACGGTCTCCAGCCCTGCTGTCGGCGGCCTGTCCGACGACCTCAACGAAGTCGTAGATGGTGCCGGTGGCACTCTCGAAGAGGTCATCGGCAAAGAGGGCCTGGTCAATGAACTTGCCGGCCTCGGCGTCGATGTCAACATTCCCGGAATCGCACGCGTAGCCGTCGCAGGTGACGATGCCACCGTGTCGGTGGAAGTCCGAGATGCGCTGAACAGCGTCGTCGAAAACGTCGTCAATGAGGCGCTCGAAGATGAAGCTGGGATTGTCTCGATCGATCTCGCCAATGGCGACATCAAGATCGACCTCGCGAAGATCGTCAAGGGCGGGGACGCCTCTGACCTCAACGGTCTCGACCCGAACACCCAGGTACTCACCTCGGACACGATCTCGAAGATCACCGATGCCGTGGCCGATGCCCTCGGCGCACTCTCCGGCAAGGTCAACGAGACTTTGTCCGATGCGCTCAACGACGTGCACCTCGTCATTGACCTGCCTGCAGTGGCAACCTTGGGCCCAGTAACCGTCGCCCGTGGGTCGGTGAACGTCGACGCAACGCTGGGCCAGCTCGCCGGCACGGACTCCTCCGATCCGACAATCACCACTGATCTAGATATCGCTGGGCTCCCAGTCGGGGATCTCATCTCCGACCTCACTAATCCGCTGGTCAGCGAACTGCTTGGCATCACCGAACCTCTCATCGGCGGAATCCTTGATTCCACGGCCGATGAAGTCGCTGGCGCTGTGACCGGTATCGTCGATCCGGTACTCGATACTCTGGATCCCGTCTTCGAAGCGCTCAACCAGGTCGTCGATCTCACGATCAATGAGCAGCCGACCGCGAAGGATCCGGCAGAGGAGAGCCAGGTCAAGGGCAACAACGGACCCGGCTTCACCGTCAGCGCGGTGAGCCTGGAACTGCTCCCGGCCGCCGATGCCATCGACATCAACCTGGCCTCGTCTTCGGTCCGTGCAATCGCCGAGCCAGACGAAGCGGATCCGGACGCAAACGCGAACGCAGCGGCCTCGGCATCGGCTTCGGCCGACGCCGACGGCGATAACAACCCCGCCGCCCAGGCAGCCTCGGAAGCCGCCGCTGACAACGATGCCAACAACACGGCATCGGCAGCAGCTGACGAGAACGCCGAAGCAGCCGCGGAATCGGCAGCGACCGAGGACGCTTCGTCCGAGGCTTCAGCCGATTCGACGACGGATGAGAACGCTTCTTCGACGGCAGCTTCGCAGGCCGCCGCACAGGCTGACAACTCCGATGACACGAACGCCGAAGCATCGACTGCTTCGGATGCCAACTCCGCAGCCGCTTCTGAGGCTGCTTCCACCGCTGACTCCTCGAACGAGGCATCCGCAGAGGCAGCAGCCGAGTCTGACGCCAGCGCAGCAGCAGATCCTGATGCCGCCAATGAGGCAGACGCGAACGCCAACGTCAACGCAGCCGCTTCGGCGTCGGCCTCGGCCAACGCCGATGACGACAACAACGCGGCAGCCGAGGCAGCAGCAGTAGCAGCAGCCGACAACGATGCCAACAACACGGCATCGGCAGCAGCTGACGAGAACGCCGAAGCAGCCGCCGAATCGGCAGCCAACGAAGAGGCCTCCTCGGAGACCTCGGCTGACGCTACATCGGATCCGAATGCTTCGGCACAGCAGGCAGCCAACGCAGCCGCGAACGCCGACAACTCGGACTCGACGAACGCCGATGCTTCAGCCGCCGCTGATGCGAATCCGGCAGCTGCTGCGTCCGCAGCTTCTACCGCTGATTCCTCCTCGGAGGCTTCTGCCAACGCAGCTGCTGACGCCGACGGTGCTGATGACGGAGCCGCGGCCACCGCTTCGGACGATTCCGATGCGAATGCCAATGTGAACGCTGCCGCATCGGCCTCGGCTTCGGCCAACGCCGATGACAACAGCAACGCAGTCGCCGAGGCAGCAGCAGTAGCAGCAGCCGACAACGATGCCAACAACACGGCATCGGCAGCAGCTGACGAGAACGCCGAAGCAGCCGCCGAATCGGCAGCCAACGAAGAGGCCTCCTCGGAGACCTCGGCTGACGCTACATCGGATCCGAACGCCTCGGCACAAAAGGCAGCCAACGCAGCCGCGAACGCCGACAACTCGGATGACAGCAATGCACAGGCATCTGCCGCAGCCAACGCCAACGCCGGTGCCGCCGCTTCTGCAGCGTCGACGGCGGACTCCTCCTCCGAGGCTTCCGCTGCAGCAGCAGCCGACGGCGCTGAGGCTGACGCTTCGTCGGCAGACGATGCGAACGAGGCATCAGCTGATTCGGATCAGGCCGCATCAGCCAACGCCGGATCCACGGCCAACGCCTCGGCCGGTTCGAACACGAATGCCTCGGGCAATGCCGGTGGAGACCTGCCGCGGACGGGTACCGATGGCCTCCCGGCCATGGTCGGATTCGCCGCGCTGCTCCTCGCCGGAGGTGCCGCAGCGGTGTGGGCAACCCGCCGCTACCGCGCCGGCAAGCACTGAAGGTGACCCAGCTCAGTCAGTGAGCTGAAACCACGAATGGCGGGGTCGGAGTGAGAACTCCGGCCCCGCCATTCGTCATTCACTCAGCCTACGACAGTGCGCTGAAGGCCATCGGACGCTCTCGCTACCGACAGCACTGCCCGCTATCGAATGTGCTCCTCAGACATTCGTTACCTATCGGTAATGAATCAAAGCTACCTTGTTACATTTTTGTCATATTTATCGATGTGACGAGTCTCACATTTTGCTGAAGCCTCCGGAACGGCCACGCACAGTCTTCCGCATGCTGAGACCACGGCCATTCGACACGAACTCCCAGATCACGGAACTTCCGCTACGGCAAGCGGAAACTAGCGATCCGCTTCCCGTCGTTCGCATGAACCGCAGTTCACTCACAGTTCACCCTCCACCAGCAAAAGAGACGTCGTTACCTTTCCGTTATCTTTCTGATTACTCTCGCATTATTCGTTCATGACTTTGTAGGGTGTGTGACGTTCGGCCAAAACAGCATGGGTACTTGCTGTGCGAATCGAACAGTCGACATTCACGAACGAAAGTTGAGAAGTATGAATAAGCTCCGCAAAGGGCACGTTCCCGTGCGCAGAGCCGCTGCCGGCACCGCCGCAGCAGTAACCGCGCTGGGACTGACCGTCATGGCAACAGCGCCCGGTGCCGCAGCAGTCAACCCCGACCCGAATGAAGATGCCGAGGCATTGGGCCAGCTCGTCCAGTCTGATCTCCTCGACGAACAGCTGGTCGATGCAGCGGGAGCATACAGCAGCTTCCCCAGCAATCCTGAAGAGGCGAAGACTCCGCTCAACGCCGAGGCCCTCAACGCTATCGACCTCGACCTCGGCAATGGCGTATCGCTGCCTGTCGTCAGCCAGCCAGGCGGCGAAGGTCTCTTGGAGCTCGGCGAAGCAGGCGCCCTCAACTCGTACGGCTATGCCCCATCCGCGGACAGCGCAAAGGCCAGCGCGGGTGCCGTCGGAGAGGATGGCGCTCTCAACCTCGATGACATCAACAACGGTGCTTACGGCAATGCCAACGTCGACCTCACTCAGGTCCTCTCGCAGGCCGGAATCGACGGCGCCACCGATAAGATCGTAGACGAGCTCTCGCTCGAGCTCGGCGCTGTCGCCTCAACCGCAGAAGCCAAGGGCTCCGACGAACCGACGTCCGAATACGCCGTGGCTGACGGCATTCTGACCGTTTCCAGTCCTGCAGTTGGTGACCTCTCCGACTCCCTCAACGAAGTTGTCGACGGCACCGGCGGAACGCTCGAAGACGTCATCGCCAAGGAAGGCCTGGCCGACAAGTTGGGTAAGGCCGGCATCAACGTCAAGACCGGCCTCGCCGACATCGAACTCGGCGGCGAGAACACCACCGTCAATGTCGAAGGTCAGGACGCTCTCAACAGCGTTGTCGAGAATATCGTCAATGAGAAGCTCGAAGACGAGTCGGGCCTCGTCTCGATCGACCTCAAGAACGGTGACATCAAGATTGATCTCGCCAAGGTCGTCAAGGGCGAGAACGGCGAAGACCTCAACAGCCTCGATCCCAACACCCAGGTACTGACCTCCGAGACCATCGGAAAGATCACTGACGCAGTTGCCGACGCTCTCGGCAGCCTCTCCGGCAAGCTCAACGAGACGCTAAAGGATGCGCTGAACGATGTCCGCGTCGAGGTCTCGCTGCCGGCCAAGGCCACCGCGGTCGGAGTTCCCGCAGCTGACGGCAAGGTCAACATCGACGCCACCCTGGGTCAGCTCGCCGGCACCGGCGAGGGCGACCCGAAGGTCAGCACCGACCTCAAACTCGCTGGAATCGACGTCGGAGATCTCCTGAACTCCATCACCGGGCCCCTGCTCGAGCAGCTCACAGGAGTGACCAAGCCCCTGATCGGCCCGATCCTCGACGCCACGGCGGACGAGGTCTCCGGCAGCGTCACCAAGATCGTCGATCCCCTGCTGTCCAACCTTGACCCGGTCTTCGCCGGACTCAACCAGGTTGTCGATCTGACAATCAATGAGCAGCCGACGAAGAAGGACCCCGCTGAGGACGGCAATGTCAAGGGAACCGACGCCGACGGCTTCACCGTCAACGCGGTCAGCCTCGAGCTCCTCCCGAATGCCGGTGGTGCGCAGGCACAGGCCTCGAATGGCGTTGCCGATATCAACCTGGCCTCTTCCTCCGTCCGGGCGACTGCCGCGGACGAAGCTCCCGGCGACGACTCAGCGTCCGCTGATGCTGACGACTCCGCTTCCGCAACGGCCGACGCTGACGACTCGGCCACGGCTACCGCCGATGCCGACGATTCGGCATCAGCCACCGCAGACGCGAACGATTCCGCCTCGACGACGGCTGATGCCAACGACGCGGCGTCCGCAACCGCCGATGCCGAAGATGCCGCGTCCGCAACGGCCGATGCTGATGACTCGGCTTCGGCCAACGACGCGGCCAACGCGACCGCCGACGCCGACGATTCCGCTTCGGTGACCGCTGATGCCGACGACTCGGCATCTGCGACGAACGACGCCGACGCCTCCGCTGCCAGCAACGACGAGGCATCCGCCTCGGCGAATGCCAGCACGAGCGCGAATGCCAGCAACAATGCACAGGCTGACAGCACAGCCGATGCCGGAGCTGCCGCTGACGCGGGCGGCGACCTGCCTCGCACCGGTGCCAACGGCACCTTGGCGATCGGAGGGCTTGCCGCGCTCCTCATCGCCGGTGGCGCAGTTGCGATCTACCTGACGCGACGTCACCGTGCAGGTCTCTGAGACCTGACCGTGTGAACGCCGAAACGGCGGGGTCGGAGTGAGAACTCCGGCCCCGCCGTTTGCATGCCTGCCGTTGGCATTACCGTCGACTTCGCGTCGAAGGTGGCCAAAGACGTTCGCGCCCTACAACCCGCGCCCGGCCTCCCACGGTTCGTCGGAGGCTCCGGTGATCAGGGCGTTGACCGACATGGCCTGCGCATCGGTGAACGAGGCGACGTAATCGACCACTGCACGTGCCCGACCACGCCTTACGATCCCGGCCGCGCCTTCCTCCCCCAAAGCTGCGGGGTTACGCGCGTACAGGTCCGAATACTCCTGCGTGGCCGCCTCGACGGAATCGACCAGACGCCGGGGAATCCGCGTCGCCTCATCCGGATCGAGCAGCCACTCGTGGAACCCTTCGACGAGAGACGCGATGATCCGCGTCTGCCCACGCTGATACACGGCCAGGTCAGAGCGTTCGAGCACGAAACGCGAATGCACGAATTTGAGCACCACGACGTCGTGCCACGCCTCCTGGCTCAGTCGCACATGACCGCTGCGGATATGGGGGTCCGGGTCGACGACGATCGAGGCCTGCAACCGGTCGATCCACCGCCGGGTGAACCCCGTGACCGCCCGGTCGGCTTCCAGTCCCCCGTCGTAGGGAACCCCGAGCAGTCCCTCGACGAGATCCCGGTTGACCCGCTCCACCGACTCCCGGAACGCGTCCTCCGAGGCGATCCACGGATCTTTCTCCCGCGTGTGCCGCCGGATCGCCTCGAGCGCATGGCCCGGCCGCCGCCGATCCAGCTCGGACGAATCGAGCGCTGCCAACTCCCGATGATCGCGCAGCCACCGCCCGAGCTCGGCGGACACTGCCGTGTACTGCAGCACGTTCGACCGGTAGAAATCGTCCAGGTCGTGCACCGCGTACGCAATATCGTCGGCGACGTCCATGACCGCGCACTCAAGCGTCTGCTGGTATTTTCCAATCGCCGGGAACGCCGAGAGGACGTCCGCCATCTCTTCGACCTCGGTGGCGTAGGCGGAGAACTTCATCGCTCCCTCGCTGACATCATCACCGACCCCACGCGGCATCCGCGCCGCCGACGACGCCCGATCGCCCGTCCACTCCCCGCGCTCCCACGGATACTTGAGCACCGCGGCCCGAATCGCCCGGGTGAGGTTGAGACCCCGCGCCGTGGCCTCGCAGCTGTCGAGGGCGGTGAGAATCCGAAAGGTCTGCGCATTCCCCTCGAACCCGTCGTCGAGGCGCAGCGCCTGCCGCGACACCCGGTCGAGTTCCTTCTCGCCGAGGTGGCCGAACGGCGGGTGCCCCAGATCGTGCGCGGCGGCGGCCGCCTGCACAACGACAGGATCACATCCCCCGAGACGGTTGACCGTTTCCCGGGTCCCATAGTCCGCGTTGTTCAACGTGATCGCGATCGACCGGGCCACCGCGGAGACCTTGAGCGAATGCGTCAGCCGGTTGTGGATGACGGTGCCGGACCCGGCTTGCGGAATGACCTGGGTGACCGAGGCCAGGCGGGAGAAGAACGGGGAGAACCGGATCCGTTCGATATCGACGCGGAACTCGTCCTCTCCGGGGCGGGCCTCCTCGGCGACATTGCGATCGCGACCTCCGGTGGTGTGAAATCTCTGTCGTTCCATGAACTCAGACTACCGATACCGAACCCCGCAGATCCCCAATTGCTACCTGACGGGGGCCCAGCAACCTGGCGCCAGGTTGCTGGGCCCCCGTCAGGTAGTAAGGGGATCCCTTGAGACTCAGATCACAGCATCGTATGGTGAAGATACCTGTAGGAGGTGGTCACGATGACCGGAGTCAATGAGGATTTCTACCAGCCAGCGACCCAACCTGGTGACATCATCGAAGTCGAGGACGAAGAGACCGGTGAGATGGTCAAGCACATGATCTACCTCGATGAGTTCGGCAACGGCACGAAGACGCGGCCGCTGACCGAAGAAGAACTCAAAGACCTCGACGAGGCCTGAGCGCCCCGGTCACCAACGGGCTCGGACGGTTTCGGTGGGCCCGTCGACTTCGGTGAAACCCGCGTCGACGACGCTGATCTGCTGGTTGTTCGCGGCCCAGGATTCCCGGCTCGCGGTAGTCACGCGCAAGCTGAAACCGGATTCCCGCCAACGGTCCCGCACGTCATCGGGCACCTGCTCGAACGCCAGCTGCGCGGCATGACCGCATTGTGCGGCGGCCTTCCCAGTCGTGAGCGTGAGTTCAGGTGAGAGTTCGATCGTCACGACCGCCTCGGCAGCGGGGACCGAACTCTCCCCCTCATCCGGGAACTCGGTGCCTCCGACCTGGAGCTTCTTCAGCTCAGACGGGAGGGGCTCGACCGGACCAGGCTCGAACACCAGCGCCTCTGCAGGGGCGAAATCATCCGTGCCACCGAAGGTCACGCTCACGCTCCCGAGGGCGCGTGCGTCCTCGAGCTTCTTTCCGTCACCGCGGCGCACGACCTTGCGGATGGCTCCGTCACGCCAGTACTCGACGGCCTCGTTCCATTCCCCGCCCGGCTTCGAGCGCGGATCGTCGAGGAAGGTCACAACGGCGCGAGCAGTAGCCTCGAGGACGTCGATATGGCGGGCGATGGCGGTCTTGGACCGACGCACGACGATCGGCAGCGACCACGGAATATCGTGATCAGTCTCGTGTCGGCGCATGTGTTCGGTGCGCGGATTCTCAGTCGGCGCATCGTCGGGCTGCGACGGCCCGGGTTCCGTGCTGTCGGTCAAGGTTTCGCTCCTGCGATGTCAGTGTCTGTGAGGGGTCATCCCTCGGAGTGCGGGGCGTCGATGGCCACCCCACAGACATAACAGTCGTGACCGACGGATATTCCGCGACACAGGCGACGAATACCGTGCATTCTCATAGTTGTGCCCGAAAACAGATCCGGTCCCCAAGCACGCTGACCAGGTCGCCTCGCTAAGCTTGGAAGCATTGCCGCCGACTGAGAATGAGGACAATGATTTCCGGCGTGACCGTCGATCCCGCGCTCACCGATGCGCTTTTGGCCACCATTCCTGCCGACATCGTGGCGTCGATGTCGCCCCAGATGCGCGAGGTCATGGCCATTCAGGCCACCCGTGCCGACGAGTGCCGCCAAGCCGGCGAGGATCTCGCCGCTTCTGTCCACGGCCTCTCCCCTGCCGCTCGATCCTGGGCCGCGAAACGCGCCGAATATCGCGCCGAACGCGCGCTGTGGAACGAAGGCGGCCCGACCATGGCCCGCACGGATGATCACCACATCCGCACCGCCGGGGTCGACGTTCCGATCCGCATCCATCGCCCCACCACCGAGGCGGTCCTGCCCGGCCTCGTGTTCCTCCACGGCGGTGGGTTCAGCCTCGGCGACCTCGATACACACGACCGGATCATGCGCGTGCTCGCCGCTGCCGGCGGCTTCGCCGTGATCGGCGTCGACTATTCGCTGTCTCCGGAAGTGAAGTTCCCGCAGGCACTGCACGAATGCGCCGGAATCGTCGACCACCTCGCCAGTCACGGTGACGAGGTCGGCATCGACGGAGCACGCCTGGCCATTGCCGGAGATTCCGCCGGGGCGGTCCTGACCGTCGGTGCCGGTCTGCTGCTGCGCGATGAGCCCGAGTCCATCGGTGCGAACGCCTCAAGCTTCTCGGTTCTGCGTGCCCTCCTGCCGATCTACGGCAGCCATGGTCTCGTCGACTCGGCCAGTCGCAGACTCTACGGCGGTGACTGGGACGGCATGGGAATACACGACCTCAGCAACCTCCTCGGCGACTATCTGCCGAACCCAGAGGACGAACGCTCACCTCTGGTCGCGCATCTGACCGCCGACCTCTCCGGTCTGCCACCCGTGTTCGTCGCGGCCGCCGGCCTCGACCCGCTGCGCGATGACAGCCGAGCGCTGGCCAGTACCCTGCAGCGGGCAGGCAATGACGTCCGCTTCGAGGAGTATCCGCATGTGCTCCATTCGTTCCTCCACTTCGGGCGCATCCTCGACGACACGAAGACGGTGCTGCACAACGCCGCGGAGTTCGCGGCAGCCCGGCTGAACTGAGGAGTCACGGCACGGTTTCTACGCCACACCGGTCGCTGCTTTGCCGCCAATACGGTTTGCCAAAGTTATCGGAATGATCGAGACGATTACGAGGAATGTCGCAATGACGTTGACGATCGGAGCTTGATTCGGTCTGAACATATTGTCAAAGATCCAAATCGGCAGAGTTTGGACCCCGGTGCCAGCGGTGAACTGCGTAACGATGATTTCGTCGAAAGACAGCCCGAAGGCGAGAAGGCCACCCGCCAGCAGGGCGCTCCGCAACTGAGGGAACGTCACCAGCCTGAAGGTGGTGAAGGAGTCTGCCCCCAAATCCATTGCTGCATCCCTGAGATTGCCCGACATTCGACGCATGCGAGCAAACACATTGTTGTAGATCGTGACGATGCAGAACGTGGCGTGCGCGGTGATTACAGTCAGCAGGCCCAGCCGCCAACCAAGCATCGTCGTGAACGCATTGTTCAAAGCAATACCGGTGATGATTCCAGGCAAGGCGATCGGCAGGACGATCAGGAGGTTGACTGCCTCTTTGCCAAAGAACTCGAACCGATCCAAAGCAAGCGAAGCAAGCGTGCCGAGCACCAAAGCGATGAGCGTCGCACATGCCGCCACTATCAAACTGGTCCCGAGCGCGGATAACGCCCCTTTGTCACTGAAAGCTCTGACCCACCATTCGAAGGTAAAGGATTGAGGCGGCCACCCGAGCGACTGACTGGCATTGAACGAACTGATCACGACGATGATCAATGGAATATATACGAACGCCAGGACGGCACAGACGATCACACTGAGCACGGCCTTGACCGGAGTAGGGATTCGCATGAGTAGTCCTAAAGGTTCTTCAGCGCGCCTGTTCGGCGGACTGCAGTGAGGTAGATGACGATGACAGCAATCGGTATGAATGCCGTAGCGGCTGCCAACGGCATATTTCCTCCCGTGCCGACATTGGCATAGATCAGAGTGCCGAGAAGCTGCTGAGATCCACCGACGATCTGCACGGCAATATAGTCGCCCAAGGTCAGAGAGAAGGAAAAGATCGAGCCGGCGATGACCGAGGGCCAAACCAGCGGGATGATTACGGCGGTGAAGGTTTTCCAACCTTTTGCACCGAGATCTCCTGCGGCCTCAATGAGGTTGTCGGGGATCCGCTCAAAACCCGTGTAGACGGGCATCACAACGTATGGCAGCCAAATGTACGACATCGTAATGATCGTCGCGACCAGCCCCAACCCCGGCGAGATTCCCAGGGAGTCAAGGAGTCCGTGGGGAGATACGATGGTCCGCCATGCATAGGCCTTGACCAGATAGGCGGCCCACAACGGCATCAGGAACGCCACGACAAGAGCCCCGCGCAGCCGTGGACCGGCTACCTTTGACATGAAATAGCCGACTGGCAGTGCTATGACCACGTCGATGACAGTCACAGAGACTGCGATGATGAGTGTCCTCACAGTCACCGCTCGATACAGCGCTTCGGTGAACACCGCGCCGAAATTGCCCAGCGTCCATTCCTGAACCACTTGCCCTGTGAAGCTGTCTGTCGACCAGAACGCGGTCACGAGCAACAGCAGGAGCGAAATGATGTAGATGAGGACGAGCCAAGCCAGCGGTGCTGCCAATAGAGCGGTCAGCGACAGTCGCCGATGTTTTCCGAAGAAACTCGACAGACGACGCGAAGCTGTCACAGGCGGAGCTGGCAGGCGAACTTTAGTTCTGCTGGCATGACTCATCTTCAGTCATCCCTTGATCTGCTGCCAGGCTTTAGTCCAGGCGGAATAGTCGGTGCATTTGACGTCGGATCGACCGTCCAGGCATTCAGTCACCGGTGTGGTCCAATACCAGATGCCCTCGGCGTACTTCTCGTCTCCCGCATGGTAGGTGTCGCAGAACTTGGGGTCCTTTGCCTCTTCGCACGCACCCGGGTTGTTCGGAGCCTCACCGAAGTACTCCGTGGCGGCAGCCGAACCCTTGGGACTGGCCATGTAGTCAAGCCACTTGTACGAACAGGTCGGGTGTTCTGAATCCGATGACACCATCCACGTGTCGCTCCATCCAGTCGTACCCTCATCAGGGACAACCGCGCCGAACTTCTTCGGATCGAGCTCATTCATCGTCACTTGCCAACCGGTGCCAGCGACGACCGAACCGTTTTCAAATCCCTGCAAGGACTTCAGGTAATCTGACCAGTACTCCGCGACGTTCGGCTTCTGCTTCTTGAGAAGTTCAACCGCGGCATCCAGCTGCTTCTCGTCAAGAGAGTAGGGATTCTTGATGCCAAGGTCGGGTTGGTGCTTCATAAGGTAGACCGCTGCATCTGCGATATAGATCGGCGAGTCGTAGGCCGTGATCTTACCTTTGTGCTCATCAGATTTGTCGAAGACGACGTCCCATGAGGTCGGAGCTTTGTCGAACTCCTTCTTGTTGTACATCAACAGGTTTGCGCCATAGCCGTGAGGTACGCCGTAGTTCTTGCCGTCCTTGGAGTTCCAATCCCTGTTCTTAAGGAAGTCATAGACGTTTTCGTAGTTCGGAACGAGATCATTGTTGATCGGCTGGACATCGCCGGCAGCGATAAGGCGCAGTGAAAGATCACCAGAAGCCGCAACGACGTCAATGCCGCCCTGCTTCATCAGGTTGAAGGCCTCATCGCTGGTGCCGTAGGTCTGCGCGTTGACCTTACAGCCCGTCTCCTTTTCGAAGGGTGTCACCCAGTCTGCTTCAGGGTCGTTTGAGCCGTCTTCGACATATCCCGGCCACGCCAGCAGTGAGACTTCACCTTCTGGGTCCCCTAGCTCCTTGAGTTCTTCGGTCTCCGCGTCCGAGCCTCCTCCCGAGGCCGTCCCACATGCGCTCAGCCCCAGCGCCAATGCCAAGGCCGCAGCAACGGCAGCGCCCACCCTGGGCCGTGTTCTCAGTTTCATTTTCACCGTTCTCCTTTTTGCCTGCGGCTCAAGCCGCAATCGATTCGGTTGTCCGAAGCTTCCGAACATCCGAGTCATTGAAATCGATCGCAACCGCCTCACCGATTTCGCGGTTGGGCGATCCTGCCGGTTCGAGCACAGAAATCTCGAGATCATCAACCTCGACGATCGTTCGGTGGCTCGCCCCGATGAACATTCGGTTCCGGACAGTGCCAGACAGCCGTCCGGGTTCAGCAGAATCTGTAGCAACGAAACGCAGATTTTCAGGCCGGATGGTATATCTGCCAGTTAGGCCAAGGTGCCGTAGAGCCGCTTGTTCATCGAAGAGGTTGGAAGTACCCACAAATGAAGCAACAAACTCCGTTGCCGGGGCACTGTAGAGATTCTCAGGTGTATCGACCTGCTGAATCTGTCCGTCGCTGAATACCGCAATTCGGTCCGAGAGCGTCAGTGCTTCTTCCTGGTCGTGCGTGACGAAGACAAATGTGATTCCCAGATTCCTCTGCAGGTCCTTCAGTTCAATCTGCATCTGTTCTCGCAGCTTCTTGTCCAATGCACCCAGAGGCTCATCGAGCAGCAGAACTTTAGGGTCGACAACAATCGCACGGGCCAATGCCACCCGCTGACGCTGGCCGCCCGAAAGCTCACCAGGCCGCCGATTCTCAAATGAAGCCAGACGCATTCGCTCCAATGCCTCACGCGCCAACTGGCGACGACGAGCCTTGGGTATACGACGAACCCGCAACCCGAACTCGACGTTCTCAATCACATTGAGATGGGGGAACAATGCGTAGTCCTGAAACACAGTGTTGACGTCACGGTCGTACGACGCCAGGTGTTGAACCGGTTTGCCGGCCAGTTCAATGGCGCCCGCAGTCGGCTCGTCGAATCCGGCGATCAGTCGAAGCACTGTCGTCTTTCCCGACCCTGAAGGACCGAGCATGGAAAAGAACTCCCCTTCAGCAATTTCCAGATCGACGCCGGCGACCGCTGCGACTTCGCCGAACATCCGCTCGACTCCACGGAGCGAAATTGCGGCTCCAGATGACTCTGACATCACGCACTCCTTGTTGATGAATGTGTTGCAGATCATATAAACACATGAAACCATATGTTTCAATGTTTTCTCAGCCTGCTTTCGGACAATGGACAATATGGATGACCGCCGCACGGATTCGTCAGTCACCGCAGCCATCTATGCCCCGATCGGCGACAAGGCCCTTGTTCCGCGGATACGGCAAAGACTTGAAGACGCCATCGCCACCGGTGTCTTGGCCCCCGGCGACCGCCTCCCTGGCGAATCGATACTCGCTTCACGGTTTCGAGTATCCCTGGTCACGGTCAGAGAGGCGCTCCAACAGCTCCGTGCGACTGACCTGCTCCACACCCGTCAAGGTCGAGGCGGAGGAAGCTTCGTCGCTGCCGACAGTCGCCACATTCAGTCATTGCTCGACAACAGGATTCGATCACTCTCCCGTTCAGAGATCAATGACTTCGCCGTGTACTACCGCGCCATCACGGACGCAGTTCTCAACACCATCGCCCAGATGGGCCTCGAACAAAACCTCACAGGCATCCGGGACGCATTTATGCGTGCTGTTCCCGAAGACGGAGCGGCGGCCCGTTCGGTCCAGGGCGGGTTGGACTTACGCCTGGCAGGTGAAGCCCAATCCGTCCGCCTGGTCCATGAGCAGATCCGAATACAGAATGAGTTCGGTGCACTGCTATGGATGGGCCTCGATGATCCTGATCTGCGCAGATCGGTCTTCGATCATCACGAAACTATGCTGGACGAGATGATTTCCGGCGGCACACGCTCCGCGATTGAAGCCCGCGAGGCTGCTGTTAACATCTCTCTGAGGTGGTTGCTGTCCCGACGCAATGAAGCACAGAGGCAAGAACGTGAGAACAATTGATGAGAATTCTGCACTGACGAGGTTGGCGGCGTCCATCTCCGCTTGGCAGAAGGATGTCCCCGAAACCATTGATCGGCTGGCCGCCTCGGCGATCGAAGCAATCACGTCAGAGCCACGAACACTTGAACGACGCATCGAGGTCGTAGCAACCGAAGTGCTGACTTTGGCAGACAGATTTGCGGGTGCCGGGATCGTAAGCGTCCATCCCAGCGTAGTTGCGCGGTCTCGCTCCCTATTGTGGTGGGTGTCCCGGGAGAATGACGGTCGTTCCGAACCCACCCCGCTGGATGCCGATCTCACAGAACTCGGCACCTATCAGTCTGGACTCGAAGAGATCGAGTGGTACCGCGTTCCGTCCGCAACAGGACGCAGCCACATGACAGGACCATTCGTCGACTACATGTGCACCGATCAGTTCGCGTTCACTTTCACGTCTCCCCTGGTGGTATCGGGAGAGTTCTTCGGAGTTGCTGGTATCGACATGACCGTCCAGAGCCTCGAGCGATCAGTCGAATCGATTCTCGAAGAGCTCAATGAAAACGCGATCCTCCTTGCAAATGGCGACCTCGTCGCTATCAGTCTTGATCCTCAATACGCGACTGGAAGCAAGCTCAAACCACACCAGCTGGAGCAATGTGTCATCACCGAAATGGCGGGTACATCGTTGTCTGTCGCACTTCCACACTGACTTCATCGGCACGACGGGTGGCGCTTCCTCGACGCCAGGGCGACGGTGCTGCACAATGCTGCAGGGTTCGCGGCGTTCGATCTCAGCGTCGAACTCGGCACCGAGGAGCAGCGAGAGGTTGACCATCCACACCCAGGCGAGCCCGACGGTCACTCCCCCGATCGACCCATAGGTGACGTTGTAGCTGCTGAAGTTGTTGATGTAGAGAACGAAGCAGGCCGACACGGCAAGCAGCACGAGCAGCGCGACGAACGCACCGAGGCTGACCCACCGGAACTTCGGCTGCCTGACGTTCGGGATCACGTAGTAGAGCAGGGCGATGAGCAGCATGACGAAGAAGACGAAGACCGGCCATGTGACCACGGTCATCAGGAGCATGAGCGGCTTGAGCTTCCAGTACGGCCGAGTCTCCTCGACCCGGTAGACAGCGTTCAGGGCACGGCCGAATGCGCCGATGTATTTCGACGACGACCAGATCGCCAGCAGCAGGCTGCCAATGAGGGTGGCTCCGGCCGAGGACGACTCGGTGAGTTCGACGATGAACGGACGGATCACCGTGGCCGCCTAGGCCGAGACTCCGTGGACCAGGGAGAGCACCGCCGTCGTGGTCGACTCGGCTTCCCCGACCACACCGAGCAGCGACACCATGGCGAGGATCGCCGGGGCAGCAGAGAGCAGAGCGTAGAAGCTCAGCCCGGCTGCTCTGTCGAGGAACTCGTCGTCGAGCAGACGCCGAAGAGCGCCCTTGACGATCCGCACTCGGTTCAACCGTGAACCGGCCCGTCTCAACGCTGTCCCACTCTGTAGTCTTTGGCCGCGTGGATCATCGCATTGAGAGTCGCGATGACCGGCACGGAGAAGAAGGCACCGGCGATGCCCGCCACCGCTGCTCCCGCTGTCACTCCGAGGATCACCGCCAAGGGGTGGATCTTCACTGTGGGTCCTGTCAGCCACGGCTGCAGAACGTGGCTTTCGAGCTGCTGGACGACGATGACGATCCCGAGCATGATCAGGCCGTGCACCCAGCCGTTGAAGAGCAGCGCCAAGCCCACCGCGGCCGCTCCGCCCACGATCGCTCCGACGAACGGCACGAAGGCACCGAGGAAGACCACCATGGCGATCGGCACCGCCAAGGGGACGCCGAGGATCAGTGCACCCACTCCGATTCCGATCGCATCGCTGGCCGCGACGACGAGCTGGATCCGAATGAAATTCGTCAGCGTCTTCCAACCGGCCTCACCGGCCGCGGAGATCCGCGCATGCGCCTTCTTCGGCCAGATGTTGACGACCCAGGTCCAGATGCCGCGTCCGTCGATGAGCGCGAAGAGGGTGACGAACAGGATGATGATGACGCCTTCGATGACATGAGCCGCCGTCGTGCCCACCTCGGCGGCACCGGAGCCGAGACCGGCGGCGTTGTCCTGCAGCCACTTCCCCGAGGAATCGACGAGGTCGTTGAGTTTGGCTTCGGTGATTCCGAACGGCTGCGTGGCCAAGAGCTGCTTCGCCTCGTCCAGGGTCGTCGCCACCTGCTTCTGGATCTCAGGTATCTCACTTCTGATCTGAAAGGTGATGAGAAGGACGAGTCCGGCCAACAGGCCGAGGACGACGACCCAGACTGTGACTACTGCCAACCACTTCGGCCACCGATGCCGCTGCAGGAACGTCGACATGGGGACCAGGAGGGCAGAGAGGACGAGCCCGGCCAGGAATGGAACGACGATCTGTGCGACCTGCAGTGCTACGAAGATCGCGACTGTGATTCCCGCGATGATCACCAGCAGGTATCCGGTGAAGCGGGCACCGAGTCTGAGCCCCTCGGGTATCGGGTCATCGCGATTCGGAGGCGCGTTCATTGGACCTTCTGTCATGAACCAACACTAATGCCGCGAGCCGCACAGTGGGTGGACCATTCTGTTCTGCCCCGCCGGCGCGGGCGAGAACGGGGTTCCGGTCAGCCGCCTCCGAGGGAAATCCGAAGATGTACTAAAAGTGAATTACTACGGTGTCCCGATGACCAGATTGCGACGTTGGCCCTACACCTTTGCCATGGTGCTCGCTCTCCTCGTCGGAGCGGCCGCCGTGTTCTCCTCCCTCTTCCTCGATCTCCCGCTGCGGGACCCCGACGGATTCCTCGGCCCCTCATACATCCGGCTGCCACTGCTGGTTCTCGGATTCATCGGCGGCGGGCTGATCGTGGAAACGGTGAGGCGAAGCGGGTGGCGAAATCTGCCGGCGTCTGTCGTGGACGTCGCGAAGAAGGAGTGGAACACACACCGTCTGCTGTGCATCGGTGCAGGGCTGCTGAGTTTCTACGTCTGCTACGTCGCCTACCGCAATCTCAAGAGCGTGCTGCCGGTGTTCCGCGAGGGCACCCTCTTCGATCAGCAGCTGTTCCGCCTCGACCATTGGCTCATGGGCGGAAACACTCCGGCCGTGCTCCTGCACGAAGTCCTGGGCACCGGCATCGCGGCGAACCTGCTGTCTATCGCCTACCTCGCTTACCTGCCGCTCATTCCGATCAGCCTCGGCGCGGTCCTCGTGCTCAATCGAAGACTCGCCGTCGGCGCTTGGTATACGACGATGTTGAGCCTCAATTGGGTACTCGGCACCGTCAGCTACTATCTCCTGCCAGCGGTCGGCCGTGTGTTCAGCCACCCGGAGGTCTTCCGGGCGCTGCCCGACACCGGAGTCAGTGAGCTCCAGGAATCCCTCATCGACACTCGCCTCGACTACCTCAGCAACCCGATCGGCAGTGACTCCATCCAGGGGGTCGCCGCGTTCGCATCTCTGCACGTCTCCGTCACCTTCGCAGCCGCTCTGTTCATGACGCTGACCAAACAACATCGCGCCGTCCAGGTGTTCACCTGGATCTTCTTCGGTGTGACGGTCGTGGCCACTCTCTACTTCGGATGGCATTACATCCTCGACGACATCGCGGGAATCGGCATCGGCTGGGCTTCGGTGGTGCTCGCCGCACGTGTGACCGGACATCGCGGAAACCGCTCGCGGCCGGTCGCGCCCGCCCTGGAACAGATGGATTCCGCTCTCCACGTCGCCGGTCCGGAACCCACCGTGAGGCCCGAACCTGTCGCCGAGCCCGCATCGGCCGCCGAACCCGAACCGGCCCCGGCCCTCAGCGTCGCGCCCGATAGTGATCCCAACCTGTCGCCTGAAACTGAGCGCCTCGGGCGCCCGGCTTAGACCGGTCGGAGCCAGGCTGCGCGCCGGCGGATTCTGCTCTCAGCTCTGCCGGCGGTATACTGAAGGTACTTGCGAACCCGATTTCGGGTTCCCTGCGTCGTCAGGACGCCTCGTCTCTGCAGCTGGGTGAAAGCACCCGCGCATTTCCGAAGCCGTTTTCTCTCGGCGATCGAGAGCGCCGACAGCGCTCATTCCATGACCGGAAGCGGCTGCCTGCCACCTATGCACGGCACCGGCACGCCCTCCGGCACGTCGAAGGGCCACCCCATCACTACGTCACAGACTCACACCAATCCCCGCAGCACCCGCACCCGCGGAGGCAGCAACAGAAACACCACCACAACCACCACAAGCACCACCAGCAATCGCACGAAGAAGGCCTCCCCAGCGCCCACCTCGTTCGCCGAACTCGGTGTTCCCGCCAAACTTGTCGACTCCCTCGACCGTGAGGGCAAGACCCAGGCCTTCCCGATCCAGCAGGACACTCTGCCCGACACGCTGGCCGGCCGCGATGTGCTCGGCCGCGGAAAGACCGGGTCCGGCAAGACCCTGGCATTCTCCATTCCCCTCGTCGCGCGCCTGGCCGAATCCGGCAAGGGTTCGCAGAAGTTCCGCCATCCACGCGGGCTCGTCCTTGCTCCCACCCGTGAGCTCGCCACGCAGATCACCGAGGTCATCGACCCGTTGGCTAAGGCCGTGGGCTTGCGGACGACGACGATCTTCGGCGGCGTCAAGCAGCGTCGACAGGAGGTCGCGCTGAAGGCCGGCGTCGACATCGTCGTGGCCTGCCCGGGCCGCCTCAAGGACCTGCTCCAGCAGGACATCCTCACGCTCGAGAACATCGAGGTCACCATCCTCGACGAAGCCGACCACATGGCTGACCTCGGGTTCCTGCCCGGAGTTACCCGCATCCTCAACCAGACCCCGACCGAGGGACAGCGGATGTTCTTCTCCGCCACCTTGGACAACGACGTCAACAAACTCGTCCGTCGCTTCCTCCACAACGAGGTCCTCCACTCCGTCGACGAGGCGACCTCCCACGTGTCGGCCATGACCCACCACGTGTTCGAGGTGTCAGTCGACGACAAGAACGAACTCGTACACAAGCTCGCCTCCGGCACGGGCCGCCGCATCCTCTTCACCCGAACGAAGCACCGGGCCAAGCGCTTCGCCCGCCAGCTCACGGCAGCGGGCGTCCCCGCCGTCGACCTGCACGGAAACCTGTCTCAGGGTGCCCGCGATCGCAACCTCGCCGCGTTCACCAGTGGTGAGGCGAAGGTACTCGTGGCCACAGACATCGCCGCCCGCGGCGTCCACGTCGACTCCGTCGAGCTCGTCGTCCATGTCGATCCTCCAACCGAGCACAAGGCATACCTGCACCGTTCCGGCCGCACCGCACGTGCCGGCAGCGCCGGTGACGTCGTCACGGTGATGACCGCCGAAGAGCGCAAGGACACCCAGATCCTCCTGCGCAAGGCCGCCATCAAGGCGACCCCGCAGAAGGTCACCGCAGAGTCCCCCGAGGTGACCGAGCTCGTCGGCGAGATCGCCGAGTTCGTCGCCCCGCAGCCGAAGGAACCCGTCCAGCCGCGCAAGAAGACCGAACCGGCGAAGTCCGGTGGCCGGTCGTCCCGTCGCCGAGGCGGCCGTGGCGGACGCGGTGGAAGCGTGGGTCGCGATGGCACCGCCAATGAGTCGGGTCGCAACCGTGAGAACTCACGTGGCAACGGCGGAGAGCGCAACGGCAACGCCTCCCGCCAGAACAACCGTGGCACCGGGTCCGGCCAGGCCGGTCGAAACGATGGTTCCGGTCGCAGCGGCGAAGGCAGCGGCCGTCGCGTGTCGGCTCGTGGTAGCCGTTCCGGCGGTCAGGGTTCGGCATCGCGATCCGGTCAGCCGACCAACCGCCGATCATCGGGTTCGCGCGGCACGAGCCCGGAGACCCGCCGCCGCAATCGGGTGCGCACCGGAGGCTCCGAGCAGGTCTATTCGACCACCAGCTGAGTCCAGCAGAGCACCGGCGCACGTCACACGGGAGTCGGCCCTGCCGAGTGATCTCCGCGGATGCGTTTGGCGACGACTTCGGCGCTGATGAGGCACATCGGCACACCGATCCCCGGCGCGGTCGTTGCTCCGGCGTAGAAGAGTCCGTCCACGCGTCGTGACTGATTCTGCATCCGCAGGAATGCGCTCTGTCGGAGGATGTGCGATGGCCCGAGCATTCCTCCCTTCCACGAGTGGAAGTCCCGGGCGAAATCGGCCGGGCCGAGGGTCCTGCGCAGTCTGATCCGACTGCGCAGGTCCTCGATTCCTGCCCACAGTCCGATGCGCTCGAGCGCGGCATCGACTGCCGCTTCGAGGACGGGACTTCCTTTCCCGTCCGAACCCCCACTGCCGATCTCCACGTCCGCCGGAATCGGAATGAGAACGAAGAGATTCTCATACCCAGCCGGTGCCACCGTGGGATCCGTAGCACTGGGTCTGCACACATAGAGCGATGCCGGCTCGGGTATCTTCTGCTCGGCACCGAAGATCGCCTGCAGGTTCTCCTCCCACTCATCGGTGAAGAACAGCGAGTGATGATCGAGTTCGGGCAGGGTTCCGTCGACGCCGAGCATTGCGATGATCGCTCCCGGACCACTCTCCACCTTTGACCAGACCGACTCGGGGTAGCTGCGCAGCCGTGGCGGAAGCAGCTCGGTCTCCGTATGGTGCAGGTCGGCGGCAGACACGATGAGTTCGGCCGGTTCGACATGCGATCGACCGTCGGAATCGGTCCAGCGGACTCCGCTGACGACTGTTCGACCACCTCTGTCCTGCGTCATCACTTCCGTCGCCTCCGCCGAGGTGGTCACCGTGACCCCGGCTCGGCGAGCCAGCGCTTCCAGACGTTCGACGACAGCCCAGAACCCACCCATCGGATAGAAGACACCCTGATCCAGGTCGAATGCGCTCAATAGGTGATAGATCGCGGGAGCACGATTGGGGTCGGTGCCGAGGAATACTGCCGGATACGTCAGAATCCGGCGCAGGATCGATGCCTCGAACCGCCGCTCCACGAATGTCGCGAGCGGCCGCAGCAGCAGTCGGGTCAGCTGCGGCAAGGACCTGAGAACATCTCGGCCGATGGCTGGTCTCAGCTTCGTGAAGGGGTTGTAGAGGAACCGATTGCGGGCGACTTCGGCCGTCAGCCCCGCGGACCTCACGTACTTCCGCACCGCGGCACCCCCTCCCGGTTCGATGCACTCGAACAGGTCGGCCACCGCTTCGATACCGTGCGGCACTTCCACGCCGCGCAGACCGGTGACGTCATCAGGCTCCGAGAAGACCCGATACCCGGGGTCGAGGAGCCGCAGATCCAGCTGCTCATCCGTGCTCGTGCCCAGCAGTTCGAAGAAGTGGTCGTAGACCTCCCGCATGAGGAACCACGAGGGCCCGGTGTCAAACCTGAAGCCCTGATCCTCAACGCTGCCCGCACGCCCGCCGAGGCGGCTGTTGCGTTCGAGAAGGGTGACCTCGTGTCCGTCGCGGGCCAGAAGCGCCGAGGTGGCGAGTCCGGCGATTCCCCCACCGATGACGATCACCCGACTCATCGCTTCGCCCCCGTCCGCACCTCGTACATCGCCCGGAGGACGAGCGCCGCCTTGTCCGGGCCCGTCACTCGGACCCGTCGACGTGGAAGCTCTGCGGCCGGCACTTCGGCCAATCGGTCGGTCAGCGCGGAGAACAGACGCAATGCGGACAGGACTGCCAGGCGGGCGTCACCGGGCAGAAGCGGAATCGTCTGCGCGGCGGCAGCGATCTGTTCGCGGATGGCAATGATCCATCGCTCCTGCGTTCGGCCATCGACCGTGGCTTCTTCGGTGAGGTAGCTTCGCCCCAGGCGCTGCGTGTCATCGCCGAGGTCGCGAAGGAAGTTGACGTTCTGGAAGGCCGCACCCAAGCTGCGGGCACCGTGGTCCAGAAGTCGTTCTTCCTCGTTCGAGTACGCCTCGTCGCGGGCGAAGACCCTCAGGCACATCAGCCCCACGACCTCGGCAGACCCGTAGACATAATCGGCATGCTCCCTCCGACCGAAGCCGACCCGCCCCTGGGCGGCAGCGGTCGAATCGCCCGATGACGTTGTCTGCAGGTCTGTCCGCATGGAGGCGAAGAACGGCCGGGTCAGCTCGTCTCCGAATCCGGCCGTACGGGCGGTGCGGGAGAAGGCATGAATGATGGGGTTGCTGCTGTAGCCGAGGCTCATCCCGCTTTCGGTCTCGGCCTCGAGCCGGTCGAGCATCCGATGCTGTTCGTCGATGTCGATGCCCGCTTCGGCAGCGACCCCGTCGACGAGTTCGTCTGCGACCCTGACCAGGGCGTAGATATTGCGCACGTGATCGCGGTGGCGGTGCCCGAGCAGTCGTGCCGCCAGGCCGAAGGACGTCGAGTAGGCGCCGATGACCGACCGCGAGATCCGGGTCGACACGAAGGAATAGCGCCCGAGGGGGCCTAAGCGGTCCACGTTGCGTTTCATGATCGTCTCCCGTCAAGCGTCGCGATGAGGTCGTCGATGAGCACGATCATGTCCGGCCCCAAGCCGGACGGTGCGGTCGCCATGAGTTCCCGCGCATTATCGGCGAGCTCGTCGATGAGCACGCGAATCTCACGTTCGGCCCCGCACTCGGACAGCAGCGACCTCACCTTCGCTCCGTCGCCTTCACTGAGATCCCCGGTGCCGAAGTGCGGTTCGATGAGCGGCCAGTCGGCCGTCCGCCTGGCGACGGCGATGAGAGCTGTCTCCTTGCCCTCCCGCAGATCGGAATAGGCGTCCTTGCCGTGGTCGGCAGGGTGTCCGAAGGTCGAGAGCAGATCATCCTGGAGCTGGTAGGACAACCCGATCATGGCACCGACCCGGCCGAGGACGTCCTCGACTTCCGGGCTGTGACCGGCGAGGATCGCAGCCGAACGCAGCGGCAGTTCGAAGGAGTAGGTCGCGGTCTTCTGACGACTCATCTCCACCACGCCGGCGAGGTCCGCGCCGATGAGTCCGGCGCTGAGCGCCACATCGGTCAGCTCACCGGCCACCGATTCGATCACGGCTCGGTCGAACTGTTCGAGAAGTCGCGCACCCACGTCCCCGGGAGGCACCTGGCTGAAGACGATCTGTTGGGCAGAAGAGAGCAGCAGGTCTCCGACCAGCATCGCCGTGCTGCGTGCAGCCTGCAGCTGCGAGGGGCCCGACGTCGACTCGGCGGCGGGACCATCGGCAGCCTGCCACTCCTCGAGCAGGAGGCCGATGAAGTTCGGGCGCCCACGGCGCATGAGGTCACCGTCGATGACGTCGTCGTGAAGAAGAAAAGCGAAGTGCAGCAGCTCTACAGCCGCCGCAATGCGCAGGGCCCGCCCTCTCCCCGCAGGCGAGCCGTCGACGGCCGTGCCCGATCGAAGCGGGCCCGCCTCGGTGACGAAATCCGAGAAGGGATCGGGGGCGAGCGCGTCGAAGGCTCCTACGAGCAGTCGCGGGCGCAGCAGCTTTCCCCCGAGCAGACAGCTGGAGAGACGGTCCCACACCTCGACGATCGAGGGCCCCAGGGCCGCTACTCGGTCTGCCCGGGCATCAAGCACACGCCGAACCTCTGACTCGATGTCGGCTGTGACGGGGGACCCGAACCCGACACCCTCGGCAGTGGTCATAGCTGAGTCCTTCGGTCGATCTGTAGTAACCTGAACGATATACTACACTTCAGGTTACTATATGCATGGAGTTATTCTTATGCGTTCAAGGGTCGAAAGTCAGTAAGATGCCGCTATGGAGTCATCGGAGGCCGCGGGCGTTCACGACCCGATCACAGAGAACATGTACACCGGATCGCAGTCCGGCTTTCCTGGTGACCTCATCGACTCCTCCGACTTCTCCGCTGCCGACCGCGAGCAGATCGCAGCCGTCATGAACGCGCTCGCCCGACTGCGCGAGGCCGAACGCGCCCTCTCCGAAGCCTCACGCAGGTTCATGAAGCTCAGCGAGCAGGACATGCGTGCGCTGCACTACCTCATCGCCGCGAAGCGGCAGAACGCGGTCGTGACCCCGAAGATGCTGTCAGTCCATATGTCCATGTCGGCGGCCTCGGTGACTAAGCTCATCAATCGCCTGGAACGCGAAGGGCACGTGATCAGGAAGCTCCATCCCAGTGATCGCCGGGCATACGCCCTTGAAGTCACGGCAGAGACAACCCGCTCGGCCCGCGAGACCGTCGGGCGCACGCAGGCCCGACGAATCCACGCCGCAGCCGACCTCTCCAGCCGCGAACGCGATGCCGTCATCCGCTTTCTCAACGGGATGACCGAAGAATTGTCCCTGAACAATGCCGACTGGACGCAACAGCCGTGACCGCGACCGCCCCGATGGGCCGACTCTCCGGGGCAGGTTTGCGTAAGGCCCGTCGCGCGGATGAGACCACCTCCCCCGCCGTCGAGACGCACCGGGGGATGTGGAGGATCCGCTCGATCACCGCGGCCCGGCAGGTGCTGCGCGCCCGCTCGTCGACGGCTCAAGCAGGCTTCACTGCGGAGAAGATCCCCCGCGGCCTCTTCCGCTCCCATCCGATCCTCATCTCCGACGGACCGGCACACGACCGACAGCGCCGCGAGGTCGCCCGATTCTTCGCACCGGCGGTCATCGCCGACCGCTACGGTGAGCACATCGCCGCCTCCGCGCAGGCGATCGTCGACGAGGCGGCCGTCTCGGGCCGCTGTCGACTCGACGAGGCGGCGCTGCACTTCACGGTCGACGTGACGTCGCGGGTGGTTGGGCTCACCGAATCCGACACCGACAGCATGGCCACGCGGCTGACCGCGTTCTTCCGTCAGCCCCCGGTCGACCTCGCTGCAGAGGATTGGGGACGCACGAACCGCCAATGGGCGCAGGCGGCGGTCAACGGCATCATGCCGCTCATCACCTTCTTCATCCACGATGTCCTCCCCGCCGTCCGCGCCCACCGGCGTCGACACCGCGGCGACGTCATCTCCCACCTCCTCGATTCCGGGCACAGCACCGGTGACATCCTCGTCGAGTGCCTCACCTACGGCACCGCAGGGATGGTCACGACCCGCGAGTTCATCTCGATGGCCTGCTGGCATCTGCTCGATCACGAGGAGCTGCGAGGTGAATACCTCGCAGCCGAGCAGCCTCGGCGGCTGTCCATCCTCGAGGAGATCATCCGTCTCGAACCCGTCGTCGGCCACCTCTACCGTCGCGCCACCTCCCCTATCGACATCAGCGACGATCACACAACGACGACCATTGCCACCGGCGACCTCATCGATGTCTGCGTCCGTGAGACCAACATCGACACCGATCACTACGGTCACGACGCCGAGGCTCTCTGCCCAGCTCGGCAGGGTGCCGCTCCGGCCGCGGGGCTGAGTTTCAGCGACGGCGCCCACAGCTGCCCGGGACAGTTCCTGGCCCTGTACGAAACCGATGCGCTCGTCCACCGGCTTCTCTCCTGCGGTCCGCGGCTGCTCACGGAGCCCACCGTCGGCTGGGACGACCTCATCGAGGGCTATCGGATCCGCAACCTCGATCTCGGCCTCCACGTACCCGCCCGCCCCGCGCGCATACCTGGCAGCAGCGATCCCGCACGGCGGAGTCATCCATGATCGGACACTGGGACTACCTCGGCCTCATGGCCGCCTGCCTGCTCATCACTCTGCCGCTCGAGCTCGTGTTCGCCGCCCGCGTCTACCGTCGCTGGCAGGTTCTGCTTAAGGCCCTGGTCCCGGTGGTCGTCGTCTTCGCCGTCTGGGACATCATCGCCATCGCCCGCGACCACTGGTCCTACGATCCGCGTTTCGTCACGGGCATCGACCTCGGGATCCTCCCGCTCGAAGAACTCGTGTTCTTCCTCGTCATCCCCGTCTGCGCGCTGCTGAGCTATGAGGCGGTCGGCACCGTGATCGGGTGGACCCGACGACGCACAGGCAGCCGGACGAACGTCGCCCACCCCAGAGAGCCCGATCGCCGCCCACCGATCGACGGCGAGATCCGATGATCCCCGAGTACTCCGTGATGACCGCCCTCGGCATGATCGTGGTCGTGGGACTCGAACTCCTCGTCTTCCGCAGCGGCATCTTCCGCCGCGCGAAGTACTGGGCGGCGCTGGCCATCTGCCTGGGATTCCAATGCCTCGTCGACGGCTGGCTGACGAAACTGTCCGACCCGATCGTCATCTATAACCCGGACATGTTCCTCGGCATCCGCTTCCCGTTCGACATCCCCATTGAGGACTTCGGGTTCGGCTTCGCCATGATCACCGCAGTGCTCATGCTCTGGCAGTGGAACCTCAATCGAAACCCCGAGGAGGCGGAATGACCCCGCACGATCCACATGCTCGACGACTGCCGGCCGCCCCCGGGCGACGCAGCCTGCTGCGCCCGAAGACCGTCACGGTCATCGGCGCCGGAATCGCGGGCCTATCGGCCGCGACGATTCTGGCCGAACGGGGAGTCGACGTCACCATCGTCGAATCGAGTCCCCGCCTCGGTGGGCGGGTCAGCTCCTGGCCGGTAGCAGACGGACGGACGATGAGCCGGGGATTCCACGCATTCTTCCGGCAGTACTACAATCTGCGCGATCTGCTCAGCCGCACCGACCCCGATCTCGATCGTCTCCGACCGATTCCCGATTATCCGCTCACCCGCCGAGGCGGTCCCACCGATTCCTTCGCCTCGATCCCGCGGACTCCCCCTTTCAATCTCCTCGGTTTCGTGCTGAGCAGCCCGACCTTCCCGCTGCTGGGCCTGACGCGTGTCGACCTCCGCACCGCTCTGGAACTCATCGATGTCGACTTCCCGGACTCGTTCTCCCACTATGACGGGGAGTCGGCGGCAGCGTTTCTCGATCGCCTCCGCTTCCCCACCGAGGCACGTCACCTCGCCCTCGAGGTCTTCGCCCGCTCATTCTTCGCGCACCCGAGTGACTTCTCCGCCGGGGAACTCGTCGCCATGTTCCACACCTACTTCGCAGGTTCGGCTGAGGGGCTGCTCTTCGACGTCCCCGATGACGACTACGACACCGCCCTGTGGTCACCGCTGGGACGGTACTTGGAGGACCTCGGAGTGCGCATCGAGACCATCACTGCAGCCCACACGATCAACCGAACCCCTGGTGGCTGGAGCGTCGAGACCACGGCCGGAACATTCGGCTCGGATTCCCTCGTCATCGCTGCCGATCCGGAGAGCACTCGACAGCTGATCGCCTCCGTCGAAAAGCACACCGTAACCGGGTCTTCGGAGGCCCATCGGCCCGACCGAGGAGCATCGACCGGTCGGCAGGAGCTGCATGACTGGTTCGCCCGAATCGCCGCACAACGCAATGCTCCGCCGTTTGCGGTGCTCCGGCTCTGGTTCGCCGAGGCGGTCTCGCCGGACCGGCCCGCGTTCCTGGGCACCAGCGGTTTTGAGCTGCTCGACAACATCTCCGTGCTCGAACGCTTCGAAGCAGGCGCCACCCGGTGGGCCGAGGCGCACTCAGGATCCGTCGTCGAACTCCACGCCTATGCCCTTGCCGACCACCTCGCCGAGAACGACGTGGAGGAGAGACTCCTGGCAGATCTGCACGAGGTGTATCCGGAGACCAGAAACATCGAGATCCTCCACCGCGAACTCCTCACCGAATCCGATTGCGGACTGACCGACACCCGAGCGTGGGCCGGTCGGCCGGGCGTCTCCACTCCGCTGCCCGGCCTGGTCTTAGCAGGCGACCATGTTCGGTGCGAGCTGCCGGTGGCTCTGATGGAGCGTGCGGCGACCACCGGGTATCTCGCCGCCAATGAACTGTTGGGCACCTGGCGGGTCGCAGGCACCCCGATCTGGTCTCCGCCGCCACAGGGGCTGCTGCGGCGCGGCCTACTCGGTCGGCTGCGCCAAGCGAAGAAGGGGACGAACTGATGAGCAACGAGCATCTCACCCTCGTCTGGTTCCGTGACGACCTGCGCGTCGATGACCACGAGGCCCTGGCTGCGGCCCGCGCCGACGGTCAGGTGATCGGCCTCTGGATCAGGGAGTGCCGAGACGATGATGGTCGCGGCCCACGCCCGCTGGGCGGGGCGGCCCGCTGGTGGGCGCACGAGTCGCTGCGCGTCCTGGAGACCGAACTCGCACGGCTCGGTATCCCGCTGCTCTTCGCAGCAGGCTCCGCTGCCGACATCGTCCCGCAGGCGGCGGCCGACCTGAAGGTCGATGCCGTTCGCTGGTCGCGCCGCTATGCCCCGGCCGCACGTCGCCTCGACGAGCAGATCAAGACGGACCTGGCTGATGCCGGGCGTGCAGTGCACTCCCACACCGGCGCGCTGCTCGTCGAACCCTGGACGGTCAGCCCGCAGAGCGGAGACTTCTACAAGGTGTTCACTCCGTACTTCAACGCCGTACGCGATCGCACCGTCGGCGACGTCCTCCCGGCACCGCAGAAACAGAACTCTCTGAGCAAGGTCGACCGACAGACCGTCGACGGGCACTCCTGGGTGCGCGATCTTGACGGCCTCGGTCTCCTCGACGGAACCGGCACGGGTTCGGGCGCCTTCGCCTCGGCGAGGACCCCTCGATGGTGGAAGACGACTGTGGCCGAGCACTGGAGCCCCGGATGCCGAGAGGCAGCCCGACAGCTGGCGGACCTCAGCGACGGAGTCGAGGACTACACTGATTCGCATGATGTCCCGGCTGACCCCGACAGCACGTCAGGCCTGTCACCGCGACTGCGCTTCGGCGAACTCTCCCCGCGGCAGCTGCTGGCTGCGGCCCTGGATCTGCCGGAGGTCAGCGACGATGATCGGCACGCATGGATCCGCCAGCTCTACTGGCGCGAGTTCTCCTGGCACCTGACCTACCATCTGCCGAACGTCGAGTCCGAGCCGATGCGGCCGGAGTTCGCGCGCTTTCCATACGAGGACGACCCCGAGGCGCTCGACCATTGGCAGAACGGGACGACCGGGATCCCCCTTGTCGACGCCGGCATGGCCCAACTGTGGCAGACCGGGTGGATGCATAACCGGGTCCGGATGGCCACGGCGAGCCTTCTCACGAAGAATCTGCTCATTCACTGGTGGCACGGCGAACAGTGGTTCTGGGACACGCTCGTCGACGCCGATGAAGCCAACAACCCGGTGTCGTGGCAATGGGTGGCCGGATGCGGAGCCGATGCGGCGCCGTATTTTCGGATCTTCAATCCCGAACGCCAACGCGAGCGCTTCGACCCGAACAACGAGTACGTCGGCAAGTGGCTGGGCCACGGACCGGGCGTTCTCACCAAGGCGGAGCGTTCGCACGGCGATCGCGAGCCGATCGTCGACCTCAAGGCATCGCGCCAGGCGGCATTGGCGGCCTATGACCGGATGAAGAGCGAGGCGGAATGAGCACGATGACGGCACGAAGGGTTCTCCTGGCCGGGTGCGGCGACCTGGGCACGCGGCTGGGCCTGCGGCTGGTCGACCAGGGGCACGAGGTGATCGGACTGCGCCGCCGCGTCGCCGAACTGCCCGATGCCTTCGAGACCATCGGCATGGATCTCACCCGTTTCGGTGCTCCCGCCCGCAGTCGTGCGGACCATCCCGCCCGCAGCGATTCGCGATTGGCCGATCTCGACGCCGTCATCATCACCCTCACTCCTGACGAGCCGAGTCGGGCCGGATACGAACGGTCCTACCTCGACGGACTGCGGGGGCTTGCCAGTGTTCTCGAGTCGCAGCCTGGCCGAGTCGTCCTTGTGTCCTCCACGCGTGTCCTTGCTGAGGACCCGACGCGAGTGATCGCCGAAGATTCTCCGATCGCCCCGGAGTCCGGGCCGGGTGAGGTCCTCGCTGCCGCCGAGTCCGAGGCGGCCGAGCTCTTCGACTGTCTCACGATCGTACGCCCGGCAGGGATCTACGGTCCCGGCCGAAACCGGCTGATCAATGCTGTCAGGCGGGGACGGCCGCTCAATCATCAGCGGTGGACGAACCGCGTTCACCGAGACGACCTCGTTCACGGCCTCGAACGTTTGGCCCTTGACCCGGAACCGCCGGACCTCGTCCACGCTGTCGATTCCCTGCCTGCTCAGATGGGCGTCGTCGCCGCCTTCATCGCCGACCGCCTCGGCGTGTCCGTTCCCGGCCATATCGACGGCGAGATGCCGGGCGGCAAACGGATCGATGGGGCTCGCTTCGGCTCGCTCGTGGGTGACTTGACGTTCCCCACCTACCGGGACGGCTTCGCAGCGATGCTGACAGACCGCTCCTGATCATGAAAGAGACCGGGGAGCGGTCACGATCGCACCCGGCGGCGCGCCTCGGCGGCGATGTTCTTCGCCATGGCGGGGAAGATGAAACGGTGGAAGGGTGCGACGAGGGCCCAGTAGACGCGACCGCGCAGGCCGGTGGGGATGAAGGTCGCTGTCTGCTGGTACTCGCAGCCCTCGTCTGAGTCGGCCAGTGTGAACTCGAGCCACGCGTGGCCGGAGACCTTCATCTCGGCGTGGAGCATGAGGCGGGAGTTGCGTTTGAGTTGTTCGACCCTCCACCAGTCGACGGGATCGCCGATGCGCAGCGTATCCGGCAGGCGGCGACCCCGGTTGAGGCCGGCACCTCCGACGGCCTTGTCCCAGATCCCCCGCGCCTTCCACGCCAGCGGCCAGGAGTACCACCCGTTGGTTCCACCGATGCCCTCGAGCACAGGCCACACGTCCGCGGGCGAGAGGCCGCCGATCGTCGCCGACTGCTCATCGGTGAAGATGCGTCTGCCCGACCACTGTGGATCGGTGGGCAACGGCTGGGCAGCCTCGTCGAGTCCACCTGCATCCGCATCCCAATTCGTATCCACAGCGCCTTCTACTTCGCGTCGCAGGGCGAGTCGGACAGCGTCGGCGAACCCGATGAGCCCGGATTCGGGCGGCTGAATGACCTCATCGACCTCATGCGATGAGGCCACCGCGTCTTCCTGCAGAGACTGGACGAGCGGGAGAGTGAGACTGAACGGCAGCGGAGTGACCAGTCCGACCCAGATGCCGGACAGGGTCGGGGCGGGAAGAGGTAACGCGATGACGTGGCGGGGCTTGAGCCCAGCGACGGCAGCGAAGGTGCGCATCACATCGGCATAGGTGAGGATCTGACGCGAACCGATGTCGAACGAGCAATTGACCGCTTCCTCCACATCGACCGCGGAGAGAAGATAGTAGAGAGCGTCGCGAACCGACAGCGGCTCAACTCTGTTGGCCACCCAGTCCGGTGCCGGCATCCACCTCAACGTCAGGGCGAGATGGCGAATCATCTCGAACGAAGCCGAGCCGGAGCCGATGATGATGCCGGCGTTGAAGACGATCGCGTCGACCTCGGAGTCGAGCAGAATCCGTCCGACGTTCGCCCGTGAACGCATGTGCTTCGACAGCTCGCGTCCCTCCGGATGGAGCCCCCCGAGGTAGACGATGCGGCGAATGCCCGCAGTTGCCGCCGCGCGAACGAAGCGCTTGGCGGCGCGGGCCTCGGCCGCCTCGAAGTCTCCATCACTCCCCATGGAATGCACCAGGTAGTAGACCGTATCGATGCCGCTGAGGCTGCCCTCGAGGCCGTGACCGGTGTCGAGGTCGAGGGTTCTCACGTCGACGTCGGCCGCCCACGGAACCTGTTTGAGCTTCTCCGGTCGGCGCACCCCGACACGGACCTCGTGGCCGGCCTGCAGCAGTCGCGGCACAAGGCGACCACCGATGTAGCCGGTCGCCCCGAGCACGAGGACGCGGCGCGGGGTCCGGGTCTGTCGGATGACTTCGTCGTCGGGCGACTTCGAGTCGGGCGGGGTCGAGCATTTCATCGGGCGGTTCATCAGAGGATCCTTCCGGCCTGCCGAGATCGGCTGTCACGAACCAACCCTACACATTTTATTAACCAATTAGATATTATCTACTTTGAGATAATCGCTCGACGAACCAAACGGGTACCCTGACGCGCGCTCCAGTCCACCCGACTGCTGCGAAATTCCTTTCGCCCCCGACCGGTCAACCCCGCGGGGCCGACGTGGCAGAATCGAAGCATGTCGATTGTCAACCGGGGGCCGACCCTGACCCAACAGACCACGGAACGGCTGCGTCAGGCCATAATCGACGGCGAATTGCCTCCCGGAAGCCTCCACTCGGCCACCGCACTCGGAACTTGGCTCGGCGTCTCGCGCACCCCTGTCCGTGAAGCCACCGCAGAGCTCGCCCGCCTGGGGCTGGTGAGCATTGAACCCAACCGCGGCATCCGCATTCTCGAGACCGACATCGACTCCCTCATAGACGGTTTCGAGCTGCGAATCATCATCGAAGTCCCGCTTGCCCGCAAAGCCGCACTGAGCGACGACTCCGCTGCGCGTAATAACCTCGACGACCAATTCGGCCGGTTCAGAAATGCCGCCGACACCGATGACACCGAGGCGACGCTCAGAGCCGACCGCGACTTCCATTCCGCAGTGATTCAGATGGCAGGCAACGCCCGCGCCGCCGAGGTTCTCCACGAGCAGCGCAACATCGTCCTCCAGACCGGGGTGGGCACTGTCCCGTCGTCCCGCTCGTGCCAGGAATGCTTCGCCGATCACGTCGACATCTTCGAGGCGATCATGCAGCGAGAACCCGACGCGGCCGCAGCGGCCATGCGTCGCCACATCTTCAACACCGCCGAGATCCTCATCAGCCAGGAGACCCGCCGGCGGCCCGAATTCGGTGCCCGCGATCTGCACACCAGGCTGGCCTGGATCATCGGCTGAATGCCTCGCGCCCGCAGGCGGCTTCAGATTCGCGGGCACTTCACCTCAGCCACCTCCGGCAGAAGGACATCGGGGCATGGCCGTCCATCGAGTTGCATGCTACATGCAAGCTGTTAAGCTACACGTGATGCTCATGTGGTGCGGCTCTCACCGCACTGCCCCACACTGAGAACGGATTGGCAATGTCTCAACACAATCAGCACCCTGGTCGGTCGTTCGCAGTCATCGGCGCGGGGATCAACGGGGCCGCGGTCGCCCGCGAGATCACCCGGCGCCACCCCGACGCTGCGGTGACCATCTTCGAGAAAGCCGATCGGGTAGCCGCTCACCAGTCCGGCCACAATTCCGGCGTCGTCCACGCCGGCCTCTACTATGAACCCGGCAGCCTCAAAGCACGACTGTGTCGCCGCGGAGTCACACTTCTGCGTGACTACGCCGACGCCAATGGCCTCCCCTTTGACGAATGCGGCAAGATCGTCGTCGCACTTCAACAGGACGAGGAAGAGCGGCTGCGCGCCATCTTCGAACGAGCAGTCGCCAACGGGGTGCCGGACGTCGAGCTCATCGGACCCGAGCGGATCCGGGAGATCGAACCCAATTCCGTCGGTCGCCTCGCCCTGTATTCACCGCACACGGCGATCACCGATTATGCAGCGATCGCCCGCTCGTTCGTCGAGGATGTCCGCAGCAGCGGTGGCACGGTCCGCCTCAACACCGAGGTGGTCGACATCAACGTCCGGCCCGACGGGTGCACTATCATCTCGACCGACAGCTCGGCCCGCCGAGGCGGCACCTCGGAACGCGAGGAATCGTTCGATTTCGTCATAGCCTGCGCTGGACTGCAGTCCGATCGGGTCGCGAAGATGGCCGGAGGCGCCTCCCACCCGACGATCGTGCCGTTCTTCGGGCAGTACTCACAGTTAGCTCCTGAGCACCGCACCATTCTCAACGGACTCGTGTACCCCGTGCCCGATCCGGCCTACCCCTTCTTGGGCGTGCACCTGACCAAACGCGTCGATGGTGAGATGCTCGTCGGCCCTAACGCATTCCTCTCCTTCGGACGGGAGAACTACGCGGGTTGGAAGATCGGGGTGAAAGACAGCCTCCGAGTGGCCGCCACCCCTGCCTTCTGGAAGTTCGCCGCTGGAAACGTGAAAGCGGCCGTGCAGGAGTTCGCCGCTGTGCTCTCACGGAAGAAGTTCCTCTCTGGGGCTGCCGAATACGTGCCTTCTCTGCGGGGCGCTGTTTCGAGCCCCATCACCCGAGGCATCCGCGCCCAAGCCATGGATGCCGACGGGGAGCTCATCGATGACTTCGTCATCGAACAGCAGGGCCGCGCCACTCTCATCCGCAACGCACCATCACCCGGGGCAACCTCGTCGATGGCCATCGCCGAGCACATCCTCGACGTCGTCGCCGAGACCCACGGGTTCGATCCCTCCTCCCAGAACTCACAGCAGAAGGACTACTGACTCTCATGACCACTCTTCGCAACGAGGCGAACAGCAATCCGCGCCGCTTCCTCAACGAAAGCCCTCAGGATGAGAAGAAGCGTCTGCGCAAAGTCGCCGTCGCCACGATCGTCGGCACCACTGTCGAATGGTTCGACTTCTACCTTTACGCCACGATGGCATCGATCGTATTCGGCACGATCTTCTTCCCTGAAGGAGACAGCCAGGTAGCCACTCTGTCGGCTTTCGCCACCTTCGCGGTCGGATTCATCGCTCGCCCCATCGGGGGCATCGTCTTCGGCCACCTCGGTGACCGCCTCGGCCGGAAGAAGGTGCTTGTCATCACCTTCGCCCTCATGGGTATCTCCACCTTCTGCATCGGTCTACTCCCCACCTACGCAGCCATCGGCACGTGGGCGCCGATCCTCCTTGTTACACTGCGGGTGTTCCAGGGCATGGGCGCCGGCGCGGAATACGCCTCAGCCGCCGTCAATTCCTATGAGCACGCTCAGGCCGGTCGTCGAGGACGTCAGGGGTCCTGGCCGGCACTGGGACTCAACATCGGTCTCGTCCTGTCCTCGGCCACGATCTTCCTACTCACGCTCAATGGGGACGAGTTCCTCATGAGCGGGGGTTGGCGGATTCCGTTCATCGTCTCCATCGTCCTCGTCGGCGTCGGCATGTGGATCCGCTCCTCATTGCCTGAGTCCCCGGAGTTCAAGCAGAAGGTCGAGAACGAGGAGAAGGCGAAGCCCAAGTTCTCCGATGTATTCGTCCATCATTGGCGGCCGCTGCTCGTGGTGTTCGTCATCGCCATCGGATACAACGCACTCAGTTACATCTTCAAGACGTTCTCACTGGCCTACCTCGACGAATTTCAGGACGTGTCCGCCAATGTCACTTCCGGGGCCGTGATGGTCGCAGGTCTCGTGGCCATCGTCACCGTCCCGCTGTTCGGTGAGGCCTGCGATCGGTTCGGCTCGAAGTTTGTGATCATGGCCGGCGGCGCGCTGTCGATGGTGTTCGCTTTCGTCTTCCTCGCTCTGTTGCAGGATTCGAGCACGCTCCTGGTCTATGTGGCCATCGCGATCGGAACCGGCGTGCTGGCACCGATGATGTTCTCCGCCCAGGGTTCGTTCCTCTCACGGCAGTTCCCACCGGAATCGCGGTCGGCCGGAGTCGGCACAGCGCGTGAGATCGGTACGGCCGTCGCAGGCGGGCTGGCACCGCTCGGTGCCCTGTCGCTGGTTGTGTCATCGCCGACGAACTCCACTGTCGGAGTCGGCTGGGTGCTCGTGGCCGCTGGCCTGTTGGTCGTAATCGGAGCGCTGTTCGATCAAGGCAAGCTCTATACCACCGAACGGAATTAGACCCGGCACGGGCGACCACGAGAGAGCAGGTTCTGGCCGCGGATACGGACCGAGTAGCTCGAATTCGTCCTCGGTCAGACGACGGATCCTCACGCACCGAGATGCCCTCCACGACCACTGCAGGGGGTACCGCTCGGCAGTGGGTACAACATAGACTGATCACCTATCCGCGCTCTCCAGCGAAAGGTGATCAGAATGTCAGCTGACGGCAACAGCACCGCCGACAGCATGCGCAAGGCTACGGAGAATCTCGACCACGAGGCCGGAGGCGCACCGTCGTCGGAGTATCTCGACAAGGTCGACACCGATGATTTCGGCCGCTCAGACGAGACCGCCGAGGATGAGAATCGCGAGGACGAGGAGGATGGGCCGGCTGATTCTCCGTCGACAGATCGCTGACCGCCTTCATCGTCACTGCGTCGCGGGGAACATCTCTTCTACGATGTCGAGCAGAGCCATCGCCTCGTCATAGTCGCCGCGCATCGACCAGTACGGGAGATCGTGGACCTGACCGGATTCGAAAGCCGGGACGCGATTATACGGCGTTTCGTCTTTGAGGTCGTCGACGCCGATGCTCGCATTGTTGAAGCCGACCACGAAGACCGTCTCGGAGCGGAGGACCTCCGGCAGCACCTCGAGCGAGGGTCCGAACATGTCTCCGCCCGCAGTGTAGGGTTCGATGTCGTTCTCTTCGAACAGCGGAGCAGTCGTGAAGCCGAGCGGTTCCAGCTCCGCCGACAGGCTCTTGTCCTCGATGAGGATATATGGAGTGTCCTTGCTGTCGAGCGTGAGGATGGAGATCTCTCCCTCGGGGATCGAGATGGTGTCCTTCACCTCGGCGACTCGATCCTCATATGCGGATTCGAACTTCTCATAGTCATCCTGCCTGCCCAGCACCTCGGAGGCGATGAAGGAGAACTGGTCCTGCCAGGTCTGCTTGTCTCCTGATACGAGTACCGTGGGCGCCACGTCCTGCAATCTGTCGTAGGAGTCGGTCGCATGCTTGAGCGGGAATCCGATCCCTCCAGCGATGATGAGGTCGGGATCGGCTTCGATGATGGCTTCGAGGTCGAATCCGTCGTTGCTCCACGGAATGAACTCGGTTCCCTGTGCCTCAGCTTTCTCAGACCAGAACTGAGAGAATTCCCCGTCGGTTTCCGTGACCTCGGGGGTCGTGGCCACCACCGGCACATCGAGGTCGAAAAGATAACCGGCGAGAGCGTAGTTGAGCACAACCACCCGCTGCGGATCGGCCGGAACCTCGACCTCCCCCTGCTCGGTCGCGACCAGACGGGACTCGGATCCATTCGCTGAGGGACCATCGCTCGACGTACTCGCGGGACCCGCACAGGCGGCGACGAGCAGAAGACTTACACCTGCGAAGAGCGCACTGATTCGACGGAGCATGGACATTGACCACCTCGGCTGACGGATACGGTATTAGAATCTGAGAACATAGCCCTGCCTAACCAAACTTCTCGGCTCAACCACGACAAAGGCGACATCATCACCCGACCAACACGACACACCCGTCTGCGACCAGGCGACAGCGAGACAGAACGACCGGTGCTCCTCACCGGGCATGATTGGCACAGCCATTCGTATCCGTTGCTCATTCATGTCATCAGCGGCTGCGTAGACGTCCATCTGCGCGGGCGCGGGTTCGTGCCGACGCATCTCAGCCTCGCCTCGGAGTCCAGCCTGTGGTTGGGTTCGCGCGTCGACCATTCGGTCAAGGCCAAAGCGGATTCCATCATGCTCGGCCCGCGACTGTCACCGAGGACGGAACCGCCCGAGGGGTTCCTCCATATCCGCCGGTCGATGGCCCTCCGCGAAACCGCACTGCTCATCCTCGCCTCGTCTCCGAACAGCGAGGCCGAGCGCCGACCACTCAGGGAAGCCCTCGACGCAAAGCTGAGCGCGTTCACCGTCGATGACTTCCCCTTACCGGTTCCGCAGCACCGCGCAGTGCAAGCGATCGTGGACGATCCCATGAGCCTGATAGTGCCGCTGACCGCTGTCGCCGAGCGCCATTCGATGAGCAAACGGCACGTCGAACGAATCGTCAAAGACGACCTGGGCATGTCTTTCGTGCAATGGAGGACGCGGAAGCGACTCAACCTGGCCCTTTGCAGAATCCGCGCGGGATCCACAATTGCCTCCGCTGCCCGATCCGTCGGATACCTCGGATCCGACGGGCTCATCAGGGCGGTCAGCCGGCTCACCCACCTCACCCGCGAAGAGCTCTCCGCCGACCTGGCGGGTGCGGTCAAGAACTCCCGCTCAAGGTGACCCACACTTCGGCGATCCCTGCTCGAAGTGACCGTTACCCTACCGGATAGCCGACCTCAGAACTTCGGCACGTCGGCGATGAGCGCCCGCGTGTACTCGTGCGACGGGTTCTCGAGCACCTGCGCGGTCAGACCGTAGTCGACGATCTTGCCCTTGTTGAGCACGGCAAGATTGTCCGCGATGTGCCTGGAGAGCGCGATATTGTGCGTGACGAAGAGCATCGCCAGCTGCCGCTCCTCTCGCAGGGTGCGCAGCAGGGCGACGATCGATGCCTGCACGCTGACGTCGAGCGCCGAGGTGATCTCATCACAGACCATCACGGACGGCGCGTTGACCAGCGCACGCGCGATCGCAGCCCTCTGCCGCTCACCGCCGGAGAGGTCACCCGGGCGACGGTGGTAGAACGTCCGGCCCAGCCGCACGGAATCCAGCGCCTCCTCGACGGTGGCTTTCCGGCTTGCGGCCGTTCCCTGACCGCTCATCTCCAGCGGCACCGTCAGCGACTGGCCGATGGACCGCCGCGGGTTGAGCGATGAGAACGGCGATTGGAACACGTACTGGATGCCCACGCGCTGTTCGTTCGTGCGTTTGCGCGTCGACCGTGCCAGCTCCGTTCCACGCAGCTTCACCGAGCCCTTGTAGTCGTCGTTGAGCCCGGCCACGCACTGTGACAGCGTCGTCTTGCCCGACCCGGATTCGCCGAGCAGCATGGTGCACTCCCCCGGCTCCAGGGTCAGGTTGATCCCATCGAGGATCTGCGCCTTCCCGTAGGCGAGCTCCACGTCCTTGACCTCGAGCAGAGGCGCATTCTCCGAGGCAGACTTGCCCTTCCCCTCCACAGCGGAGACATCAGAATCAACCGCCGAGGCGGCCGCCCCGTCAGCATCGGACCGATCCGATTTCGAGTCGCCGGGCTTCTCCCCCGCCGACACGAGGATATGTGTCTTCTCATCGGCCTCGGCAACGGCTTTCGCCTCCGCGGCCCCGTCACCGATCGTCTTCCGTCCGGCAAGATCGGGCACGGCGGCCATGAGCATCTTCGTGTACTCATGCTGCGGACGTTCGAGCACTGCCGACACCGGCCCCTCTTCGACGAGGTCGCCGCGCAGCATCACGGCCACCCGATCGGAGATGTCTTTGATCACCGCAAGGTCGTGGGTGATGTAGAGACCGGCGACGTTGTTCGCCACCGTCATCTGCCGGATAGTGTCGAGCACGACCGACTGCGTGGACACGTCCAGGCCGGTCGTCGGTTCATCGAGGATGAGCACATCGGGGTACATGGCGAAGGCCATGGCAATGCCGATGCGCTGCTGCTGACCACCGGACAGCTGGTGCGGCCAGCGTTTCTGATACGTTTTATCCCCGGGTAAGCCGACGTCGACGAGCACCTCGGCGACGCGATCGGCCCGTTCCTTCTCCGAGGAGCCGAAACCGTGGATGTCGAGGACCTCCCGGATCTGCTCGCCCACACGCATAGCCGGGTTGAGCGAGAGCGCGGGGTCCTGGGGGATGTACGCGATCCGGGATCCGCGCAGATCGCGCAGGGCCACCTCGTCGAGGTCGCCGACTTCAAGGTGGGTGGCATCCCCGCGCGGCCAGATGCTCACGGATCCGGACCCGAACTTCAGGCCCTCCCGGAAGTGCCCCATGCAGGCCAATCCTGCCGTCGTCTTACCGGATCCGGATTCGCCGACGAGCCCGAGGATCTCTCCTCGGGCCAGGGCGAAGTCGACTCCGTGGAGGATCTCGTCCCCGGCGTTCGTCAGCACACGCAGGTCGCTTACGCGCAGGACGATCTTCTCGTTCGGTTCGTTCGCATCATCATGGCGAACGGTCTGTGTCTTCGGGCTCATCATGCCTCCACGGATGTTGATGCGGTGGCTCGGGCAAAGGAGTCCGCGAGCAGGTTTGTGCCGATGGTCAGCAGTGCGATCGCGACGACCGGCAGCAGGACACCCCAGGGCTGGATGGACAAGGCGATGCGGTTCTCGTTGATCATCAGGCCCCAGTCAGCCGCGGGCGGCTGGAGACCGAGTCCGAGGAACGACAGCGACGCGATGTAGCCGATCGAGTAGGTCAGGCGCAGGCCCGCCTCCACGCTCAGCGGCCCGGTGATATTGGGCAGCAGCTCACGGATGAGTACCTTCCACCTGGGCATCGCATACATCTCAGCGGCCTTGATGTAGTCCTCGGTGATGACGCCCAGGGTCGCGGACCTCGCGACGCGGGCGATGCGTGGGGCATGGGTGAGGCCGATGACGGTCACGAGCACCCACCCTTGCGGTCCGAGCACGGTGATCGCCAGGAGGGCGAACACGAGCTGCGGGATGGCGAGGATGACGTCGTTGAGCCGCATGATCACTGCGTCGAAGGTTCCGCCGACGTAGGCGGCGAGCATGCCGATGATCGCACCGACGATCATGCCGAGCGCCGTGGCGAGCACGCCGTAGACGATGAGCGTCACACCGCCGGCGAGGAACCGGGAGAGCACATCGCGGCCGAGGTTGTCCGAACCGAACAGACCGTAGGGGCTGAACGGTTTTGTGACGAATTCGGTGGCAGTGTTGCCGGTCGCCCAGGGCAGCAGCAGCGGTCCGCACAGGGCAAGCGCGACGACGACCACGGTGATGATCAGGCCGATCTTGCCCTGCTTCTGGGCCAGGACCCGCTTGTAGAAGGGAACATAGGTGGTGGCGGATTCCTTGGGCACCTCGGCGGCGTCCGTGGCCGCGGACTTGAGGTCATCAAGGCTGTTGGCGTCAGTGCTCATGCTGCGCTCCTGAGTTTCGGGTTGGTGAGGATGCCGACGACGTCAGCCGCCAGATTCACCACGACGTAGACAGCGGCGACGAGCATGGAGATCGCCTGGACGACCTGCACGTCACGGTAGGTCACCGCGTCGATGAGGGCTTGGCCGAGTCCCGGGTAGCGGAACAGGAACTCGACGACGACCACGCCGCCGGCCAACCAGGCCAACTGGATCGCGACGACCTGAGCGACCGGTCCGAGTGCGTGAGGCACAGCATGACGCATGATCACGCGCTTCTCCGGGACACCCTTGAGCCTGGCCATCTCGACGAACCCGGAGTCGAGGACTTCGATCATCGTCGCCCGCATCATCCGCACGATGTACGGAGTGACGACGAGGATGAGTGTCAGGGTCGGCAGGATGAGCTGTTCGGGGCGGTTCCACACGGGCTCTCCCGGCGGGGCCAGGGTGACGGCCGGCAGGATCTGGAACACCGAAGTGGCGAAGATGGCGATGAGGCCGATGCCGATGACGAACTCGGGCATGGCCGCCAGCACGAGGCTTAAGCCGGTCATCGCCTGGTCACGGCGCTTCCCGCGGTGCAGCGCCTGGTAGACGCCGAGTCCTATGCCCAGCGGCACGGAGATGAGCGCGGCCAGTCCCATGAGGATGAACGAGGCCCCGATCCGATCGCCGAGGAGCGCGCCGACCGATCCTCCTGTCGCCGAGGAGGTTCCGAAGTCTCCGACGAAGAGTCCTCCCAGCCAGGTGAAGTACCGCTGCCAGGCGGGTTGATCGAGTCCCAGCTGTTCGTTCAGGGCCGCAATGCGTTCCGGGGTGGCCTGTTGGCCGAGGATCGCCCGGGCGGCATCGCCGGGCAGCAGCAGGGTAGCGCCGAAGACGAGCAGTGAGACTGCGATGAGGATGAACGCGGAGAAGAGCAGCCGCTTACCGATGACTTTTCCGAACATGTCAGACCTCTCCGATCCATACGCGGTCGAATCTCCAACCGCTCAGCGGACGTCCCGTGGAGTTGGGGACGAGCCCTCCGACGTATTTCTGGAAGGCGTCGACCTGGTTGGCGAAACCCCACACGATGTATCCGCCGTCGTCGTAGAGCATCTTCTGCAGCTCGTGTTCAAGGTCCCGTCGCTTCTCAGCCTCCGGAATGGCACGGGCCTTGTCGAAGACCTTGTTGAACTTCGGTTCGTCCCAATGGGTTTCGTTGAAGGGCGATTCGGACAGGGCGCAGGAGATGACCTGCGGCATGAAGTCGCGGGTGTACCAGAAGTCCTGGGCGAAATCCCATTTGAGGTAGCCGTCGCCGAAGAACGTGGTGGCATCGACTTTGCGGATCTTGACCCGGATCCCGGCATCGGCGGCTTGCTGGGCGAAGACTTGGGCGGCCTCAACGGCTCCGGATTGGATGGGAGCGGTGACGAGTTCGACGTCGAGTCCGTCGGGATAACCCGCCTCGGCGAGGAGCTTCTTCGCTTTGTCCAGGTCCTGCTTACGCTGCGGGAACTTCGGGTAGTTCTCGCTTAAGGGTCCGAACATGTCGTTGCCCAGGGTTCCGTAGCCGGAGAGCACCTGTTCGATCATCTGTTCGCGGTCGACGACGAGCCGGAAGGCCTGTCGAACCTTGACGTCGTCGAAGGGCTTCTTGTCCACTCGCATGGTGAAGGGCAGCCACATGCCGGTCTTCGAGTTGAGGATGGACATGCGCTCATCGGCGGCGATGACTTCGACGAGGGCCAGCGGGATGCCGGCGATCGCATCGACCTGGGTGGACAGGAGGGCGTTGATGAGGGCGTCGTCGTCGTTGAAGTTCAGCACCTCCACCTCGTCGAGGTACATCTTGTCGAAGTCGAAGTAGTGCTCGTTGGGCACGAGCACGGTCGACTGGGCGGCGGTGAAGGATTTGAGTTTGAATGGTCCCGAGCACACCGGGTTCTCCGGGTCGTAGCCGACGGGGACGATGGCGGCGGTGTATTCGGCGACGGCGTCCTTGAACAGGCCGTTGGGTTCGTTCAGGCGGAATTCGACGGTGCGATCGTCCTTGGCGACGACTTTCTCGAGCATGGAGAAGTTCGCTGCCGCGGTCTTCGGGTCGTCGGGGTCGTTGATCCGCTCGAAGGTGAAGACGACGTCTTCGGAGGTGATCGGTTTGCCATCGGAGAACTTGATGCCCTCCTTCAGCGTGCATGTCCACACGGTGGAGTCGGAGTTGGCTTCGATCGATTCGGCCAGCAGCGGTACAACTTGGGAGTCGTCGTCCCAACCGTAGAGGGCGTTGTAGAGATTGACGGCACGGCAGACATCGCCGTTGTTGACGGGGATGTGGGCGTCGACGGTGTCCGCGGAGTTGCCTCCGGTGACACCGACGCGCAGGGTTCCGCCCTTGACAGGGTCTCCGGCGTCGGCGGCGCTGACTTCCGCGCCGCCGCAGGCGCTCAACCCCGCGACGCCGGCCACGGCAAGGCCTGCGCCCAGCGCTTGTCTTCGGTTCGGTGTTCTCATGTGCCTTCTTCCTAAGACGTCGGTTCGGGCCGACCGACTGCGGCGGCCCGGTCTGACTTCGGGGTTCGGGTGTCGTCGGTGAACGCGTCACTGTTGAGGATGTGAGCGTTCAGATAGTTTTCGAGCATGGCCAGCGCCTCGTCGTCCGTGATGGGCATGTGTTCGGTGGTGCGGGCCACGCCCAGGCCGTCGATGAAGATCGACAGGGATTTGACCATGAGCGCGGTGTCGCCGGTCCTGATCATTCCGGCTCTCTGACCGCCGTCGATGACCGTGGTGATCATGTCCATCCATTCGCCGTAGACGGCGGTGAGGTTCTCTCGGGCGCTTTCGTCGGTGGCGGCACGGGCCCAGCACTGGAGCCAGATCGACCACACTCTCCGAATCTTCCGGTCGACTCCGGCATGGATGCGGGCGAAGTGACGGAGCACGCCGACGGGATCGGCGGAGTCGTTGAGGTGGCGGGTCTCGGCGATGACGTCGAGCGAATAGCGCAGGGCTGACTGCAGCAGCTGGTCTTTCGTCCGGAAATGGTAGTTCACCGTCGAGGAGGACACTCCGGCCGAGTCCGCGACATCCTCGGTGCGGACCTTGTCGATGCCGAGGTCGGCGTAGAGTCGCCAGGCAGCGGCGATGATCTTCAGCCGATTGCGGGTGCCTTTCGACATCCAGTCCTGTTCGGAGTCCGGCCCGAGGGCCGCTCCTCCGTCGGCCTGCTCCATTCGTGCATCACCCGCGAGGTCATCTGCGGAATCGTCGGCGGGTGATTCGCTGAGTGCGGGAGGAACGTCGGCGACCATTGTTCGCCGAGGCGGCCGTGCCGTTCGCCCGGTCGTCAGCCAATCCGTGGTGACCCCGGTGAGTTCGGCGATGTGAGAGATCTCCTCGACCCGGAATTTCCGCACTCCGGCGAGGGATTTTGACAGTTTGCTCGCGTCGAGGCCGATGCGTCGGGCAACCTCGCTGTGGTTGATCCTCGCGTCTTTGATAGCGATGCGGACACGGCTGACCAGTGATTCCGGTGCGCTCTGGGCGCCTTCGCTCGTCGTGACCACCCATACAGTCTGCACACAAGTTGCGATTTTGGCAAGACTTACTGGGGTTTTAGGTAGTTTGCAGTGTTGATTCGCGCGCCTCGCCTCAGGCAACCCGCGAACAGAATCGGCCAGATCGTCTGCGAATTTCCGACAGCACCCGCCCACTCACCTTCACAGTCGCTACACTTGACGTTTGGGCTGTCTGAATTGCAAGGGAAATTTCGGTAAACATTGATGATGCACGTCTCTGAGACACTTGCGCTTGCCAGCAGAATCGCGCGGAAGATGCGCACGTCCGCAAATACTGTTCGTCACCGAACACGGCTGCGGGCCATGCCGGAATTCAGACCCGCCCCGGGGGCATCTGTCGATGTACTGGTCAACTTTCCCGGCGAACCTGTCAACATCTACCAGATCAGACAGTGGTACGGCCCATTGGAGTACCTTGCACGAACCCACAGAGTGGCTATTCTCTGCTACCAGCCTTCGACCGCAGAGCTCGTAGCCCGGGAAACCGACCTCAAAGTCGTACTCACGCCGAGTTATACCGATCTGCGAGAGGTCGAACAGGATCTCCGACCGAAGATCATCCTCTACCCGAATCAGAACTACGCCAACTACCGAATCTTGGGAATCACCTCGGCAGAACATGTCTTCATCAGTCACGGCGAGTCCGACAAGATCTATATGGCGTCGAATTGGGTAAAGGTCTTCAACTATTTCTTCGTTGCAGGGGAAGCCTCCCGAGACAGACTTCGAAAGCATGTACGCAACTATGATGTCGACGCGAGAACTCTGGCGATCGGACGACCGCAGATCGACATTCGGCACGAATCGCCGTTGAAAGCGCAATCGGACCGGATCACTGTGCTCTATGCACCCACGTGGGAAGGCGGAAGGCGGACGATGCGGTACGGATCGGTCGCGTCGCACGGAGTGACCATCGTTTCACGGTTGCTGTCTGACAGTCGGTTCCGTGTAATCTACCGGCCTCATCCTCGAACCGGAGTACTGGATACAGACTTCGCGGAAGCAGACGAAAAGATCAGGGATCTGCTCCACGATGCCAACGAAGCCAACGAGGACGCCCACCTGATCGACACCTCGGCGTTCGGCTGGCAACTCGAATTTGCCGACCTTATGATCACTGACATCTCAGCCGTTGCATACGATTGGCTCACCACCGCAAAACCCCTCCTCGTCACTCAGCCCACCGAGCCCGAAGCGGTCATGCCCACCGAAGGATTCATAGCCAAGACCCGCCTCCTGACTGCCAGTGACGCTGATCGTTGCAACCAAATAGTAAGCAACCTGCTCGACGATGCGATGGAACGAGAGAAACTCGCTCGATGGGCAGACTACTACTACGGGGACCGCACAAAGGGAGCATCCCTTTCGAGATTCGCGTCTGCAATCGAGCAGGTCATCAGCGAACGCGATCAGGCTGTAGAGATGCGGCAGAATCCCTCGAACTCAGGATGCCCAGTTTCAGCCAATGCTGCACCGGAGGTTGGTCGACCGCCGAAACCGGCCGCACGGGCCGCCATGCGCGGAGTCACTTTCGCGGCTCGAAGCATCAGATTCGCGGGGAATGGAATGGCCAACCTCGTCGCACAGTATCAGGGAGAATCGAAGCTGATCGACAGCCGAGACTCCGCAATGAAGCGACGGAGATCTGAGATTCTTGTGTCGACCATGGCGGGGCCGCAGGATATCGGTTTGCTTCTCGATTGGTTGCCAGCTCTCGAATTGGTCAATCGAACTCATTCCGTTGCAATCCTCACCGGCAATCAGCGAACATATGATCGGCTGGTCAGGGCAACTCGACTGCGAGTTCACATCGGGCGGAATGCCTCGGAAACCGAAGAGATGTTCGTCGAGCTGGCCCCGAGGCTTCACCTGCAGTTCGAGCAGGCGAATCTCAACCTCAGAGAGCTGACTCATCGAAACCTTCGACACGTGTACGTCGGTTCAGACGAACACTGCGACTGGATCAATAATCGGCTGCGGGCTTTTGACACCGTTCTCTTCAACGGCCCGACCAGTGTGGATACCATCGCTTCCACACTCATCAACCTGCCCTCCACTACTGCTCTGACTGTGATAGAAGATCAAGAACTGGACGGCCAGGGCCACAGAGCACGGTCACGATCAGCGTCAATTCTCGCGACGCTGAATGAGTCGATCTCGAACGCACCAGAGACGAGAAAATCGGTCATGTGAGTGACTGAGTTTCAGGATGCCGACCGCGAGCCGATACACACAGAACGAGGGCCCGTCATCCAACAGCATCCGACGAACCTCACAGAACGTCGGGAGGCATCATTCGACGATGTCCGTAAGATTGGATTGGCATCGGCTACGCGGGTGCTGTGAACCGCCCGTTCCACCTATGAAAGGCACGCTGTGAAGAATCTGGCCCGGGAAGCAGCCCTGCAGGCTGTACGTTCATCCGCCTGGAAGAAGACCAGCCGATGGATCAGGGGGACGGATCGATGGAACCAGCTGGAGCTGGAATATGACGGAAGCTATGTCAACGCCGAAGTCGTGGTCTACTTCGGCGACCGAAAGCCCAAGTTCTATCAGTTGAGCCAGTGGATCCCGGTCCTCGAGCAGCTCAATCGTATTCATCGTGTGGTGCTGGTATTTCGAAAGCCGTCGGCGTTGCTCGCAGCGCGTGAGATCACCGACTTGCCGATGGTCCTCAAGCGCAGATTCGATCCATTGCAGACCTTCTACCATGCAAACAGCTTCAGGCTTGCTCTCTACGTGAACAACGGTATGACCAACTTCCAGTCGCTCAGTTTCGCGCCTATGGTCCACGTTCATGTCAATCACGGGGAATCTGACAAGTTGAGTATGGTTTCAAACCAGGCGAAGTCATACGACAAAGTCTTCGTCGCTGGCGACGCAGCGATAGATCGACACCGAAAAGCATTGGTCGACTTTGATGAATCGTCACTGGTCAAAGTCGGACGACCCCAATTGGACATTGAGCGGCAACCGGAACTGAATGTTGCCCAAGGACAGACAGTGATGTATGCGCCTACCTGGGAGGGAGAGAACGCAGCGAACAACTACACTTCAGTAGATATGTTCGGCCCTCAGATAGTCGCAGCCGCTATCGCGCTTCCGGGGACACGCGTGATCTACAAACCACACCCTCGCGTCTGCACTTCGTCGGACCCGAGCATGGTCAGTGCCCATCAGCAGATAGTCGATCTCATCAACGAGGCAAACGAGTTGATTGACGACGCTGACCAGCACCACCAGGTGTTCCTGGATGGTGACATACTCGCAATGTTCGACGCAGTTGATCTGCTCGTCACCGATATTTCCAGTGTCGGCCTCGACTTTCTCTATCTCCGACCTGATAAGCCGCTCATCCTCACTGACCGTCGCGACGATAGTCAAACACTCAACCTCGAGGCGCCGGTGAGCAGAGTGACACCTATCATCGACACCTCCACAGTTCGAAGCATCGGCGAGATGTTGCAGCGGACTCTTGCACAGGACCCATGGTCTGCAGCCCGTCAGGACATGCGCAGGTACTATTTCGGCGACGGCGATAAGGGGCAGTCAACAGTCAGTTTCACCAATGCCGTCAGTTCACTGATCAGTGAAAGAAGTAGATCGTTGCAGGACCGCTCACTTGCGGACGAGTCCAATGCTGAAGCCAGCGACGAGTAGTCGATCGCGGCTTCCTCCGATCATCGCTCAGGCCGAACGGACAGATTGCCGTACTTCGTCGCATACCACTCTCTTGAGTCCGACACCGTTGGGCTGAAGGTACTCGGAGTTCGAACTCTCCGTTTCGCATTCCACGGGTCGCGCGGGCGCCGCAGGAAGACATCAAAGATTTCGCCGTCCGATTCAGAGAAGAGCTCGTGCGGAACGGCAAACGTGACTGTTGCCCCACGCCCACGGGCGTGCGATCGAATCTTCGGTTCGGAGCAGAGGAAATACGAGTTCACCTTCCTGCCGGAAAGAACCAATTGCAGCAACGGCGCAATGGACCCGTCGATTACGGTCAGGTCCATCTCCAGCTCGACGCCACGTTCGGTTCCCGAGACGGTCAGTGATCTGGGCGCAATGCTTTCGCCGGTTCTGCGACTGTCGATATCTGGAAGCCACGGACGTTCCAGCTCACACAGAACCGTCTTCCACCGCGAGTAACCGACTGCAGGGAGGTATTCGGCCGCAGTCTCGATGGCCTTCGACCGCATAGAAGCTACATGGTCCTGGTCAAGCTCCAAGAACTCTTCGATCTGGTCAGCAAGGGCATCGACGTCGCCGAATGGAGTGACGTACCCGTTGTCGCCCTGAACCACCAGGTCCCCCGGTCCGTATGTGATGTCGTAGACGATCGGAACACAGCCGGCCCCCATCGATTCCATCATGGCCAATGGAAGCCCCTCACTGGTGCTCGTGAGCAGTGAGAAGGACGCAGTCTCCAGACGTGCACCTACATCATGCACGTAACCCGGCAGTTCGACTCGATCGGCAACTCCGAGCTCCTCGATAAGCCGTTCAAGGGCCGGGCGCTCAGGACCCTCTCCGAGAACGGTCAGCCGGACGTCTACTCCTCGTTCCTTGAGCACTGACACAGTACGGATTGCATGATCGATGCGCTTGAGCGCAATCAGGTTTGCCACCATTACTGCACTGTTCATCGATCGATCGGTCGGCACATCGGAGTTGACTGCCGTTGATGGAAGCTCACCGGTGAGCAGACGCACATTGTCCCAGGAGATGCCTCGTGCCTCGATCGCGGCCGCCTGCTGCCGAGTCTGAACTCCCACAACGTCGAAACGGTCGAAATTGCGCATTGTCTCGAGACGCCGCGGAAGGAACTCCCCGAGAGCTCCATTCCATGGAAGGCGAAGGTGAGTTCCGTGTAGGAAGAGGATCAGCCCAAATCTCCTATCGGAGATCTCGTGGATGAACTCACTGACCTTCTTGTCATCAACGATGACTACCGCTGGATCTTCAGAGACAACTGATGAAACCCATGCATTGTAGAAGTCGCGTGGGCGCCGCCATTCTGCGATCGGATCACCGCTCGATGAGTAGAGGATGAATCGCCTCCCGACCTTCGGATCGCGCACGTCAACAAGCAACGGCCGGCCATTGACGCGCAGATAGTTGCGCCGAATGACTGCTCCGGTTTTCTGATCGCGAAACAGGTCGTAGAACTCATTGATGCGTTCGACCTCGCCATCCTCATTCGGAACTGGGTCGGTCGAAGGTTCTCCACGGATCTCGGCGAGCTCCGCATCGCCCCGATTGCGCAGGTCGCTCCATACGTTCAGTAGCCGAAGGTCCTCAGTCACTCGCCCTTCGGCGAGCAGCCTCTCACGCACTTCATCGACATCCATACGCGGGCTGAAAGTCAGCAGAGTCTGAGAAAGTGGCCGCCCGAACTTCTGGAAGCTTCGAATCCGCCGCAAAGCTGCAGTCGTCATGCCGCCGATCGATTCAGGGATCGACCACGTGGCGTTGTAGACGTGAACCTCATCTGTTCCGACCAGGTATCGGCTGCGAGAACGTTCCTCGGCAGCGCCCGCTGATTTGCCGAACAGCCTAGTGATCAAGCTCAAGATTGCCCTTTCTCAGTTCCACCAGAAATGTCGAGGTCAACGATGCGACTCCCACGTTCCACTTCGCCCAGTTGCTTCACCGAACCGCTCGCTGGCAAGACGACGAATTTCAGTTGCTTCGTTCGCCGACTCCGACAATTCGCAGTCGCGGCAATAAGCTGCCGGCAGATCAGGTCGGGTGAACTGCAACCTGGCCGTCTTCCGCCACCGACGTTCATGTGCGCCCACTGGTCGTTCAATGGATGACCTGAACAAACCTAGCACCCAACCTCACGGATACAACAGCAGTGTCGGATCCACACCGGGCGATACCGGCCGATGTCCAATCGCTTGCGAACAAGCAGCGGGTACAGCGCCCTCCGCCGACGAGTCATGGCCTGAGAATTCGGCTGAATCCCTGGGGACGGGGGTAGTCATTCAGATCGGTCAAATGTGGCCAGCCCTGTTTGCCGAAGCTGAGAATCCAACTGTGGGGCCAGCGTCCTCGCATAGGTGGCGGTGATGTGGGCAGTATCGAAGTAGGTGATCACTCCACCGATGACAGGCTCACATCGACCTTCGGGGCAGAACCAATCTTCTGGGTAGACCACCTTCGTGCTCGGCAGATCCATCGATCGAGCTTCCTCCGCCAACGGATCCATCCAGTACCAGGAGGTGGGTGTCCCCGCACACTCTTCGAGGCGGTCTTCGTGAGAGGCGACGCAGTCGGGTACATGGACGTCTTCTGCTCCTGGGTATGGGGTGTCCCTGATCACCACGACGTCCAGCTCAGCCTTGTTCCACTCTTCGAGGGTTCTCGTGTGACCGTCAGAAGCGTTCTTCTCGGTCTCAGCCCAACTCATCTCTTGCAGAGGAGTCGATTGCCGCTCCGAGGTGATTACTGCGTCGAACTCACCGGAAGTTGTTCGCTCAGTCACCCATCGACCATAGTCCTGACAGCCTTTGACGGTTTCCTCGTTCGAGAGATCTTGCGGCAATGTGGAGATGCTGCAGGTGGAGGCCAAAAAGGTGGTGATCGTCCAGTCGTTCCGTTCGGCGAGAACCTCCAGCGCAGGCAGCCAGTGACCGGCATGTGAGTTCCCTACCAGCGCAATCTTCTTTTCGCCCCTCCCGTAGGTGCATTCGGGGCGGTTCGAGTAGGGCGGCCTTGCCCAGCACCCATCTGCGTAGGCTCGAGATTTGTCGTTCTTCGCGGCCGCCGGCTCCATCTTGAGCGGCTGCCGATCGGGACACTTCGTCGCGCCGGGCGACCCTGAAGGGAGTGAGTTGCCACCCAAGCATGATTTGGGATCAGACAGTTCTGCTTGAATCTCGTCCTGGTTCTTCTCGACGATTCTGGTCGCCACCCACATTTGGCTCAGTCCCAGAATTCCGACAACGATCATTGCAACAGCGGCGAATCCGAAAGTCTTCCATTCCTTCCCTCGGAAGGCTTGCCGGCGGAACCGATTCTCAACGAATTCCGTCGAGATCCACGCAACCGCAAGCGATGCGACGATGATCAGCGCCTTATCCAATCGCCCCAGATTTGCCGAGAACCCGATCTGCTCGGAGAGATACGGCACCAGAACGATCATCGGCCAATGCCACAGGTAGACGGAGTACGAGATATCTCCCAGGAACTGTGCGGGACGCAGGGAAAGCAGCACATACGGGGACCGTCGCGATTCGGACGCAACGAGGATGACAAGCGCAGTCGAAAGCACTGGCACCAACGCAAGGTAACCGGGGAACGGCATATCTGGACGGATCAGGAACGTCCCTGCAACAACCCCGGCCAAACCGACCCAGCTCATCAGCGACCGCAGGGGAAGCTTCTGAGGCCGAACGCGGCTCATCACGACAGCGACGAGTCCTCCGGCAGCCAGCTCCCACATTCGAGTCGGAGTCACGAAGTACGCCATAGCCGGCTCCATGGCCGTGTAGTACAGGGAGAAAACGAGCGACAGCACAAACACGCTTGCGACGGCAACGGCCACAGCGGTATTCGACCGCTTGAACCTCGCGCCTGCGTAGCATGCGAGACCGACGACCAAGGGCCAGATGAAGTAGAACTGCTCTTCGACGGACAATGACCAGAAGTGCTGGACGGGCGAGGGCGCATTATCGGCGGCGAGGTAGTCAACACTGGAACTGGCAAAGTCCCAATTCACTACGTAGAACGCAGCAGACAGAATCTGACGTCCGGTATCGGCCCACACAGACTGAGGTGCGAATAGGTAGGTGGCGATTCCTGCAACGAAGAGCACCAGCAACGACGCGGGAAGGAGTCTTCTGATCCGCCTGCCCCAGAAGGCGACAACATCTTTCCAATTCTTTGGGGGAGTCTTGAGTAGATGGCTGGTGATCAGAAAACCTGAAATGACGAAGAATACATCGACGCCGATGAAACCGCCGGTGAATCGGTTCGGCCAAAGATGATAAAGCAGGACAATTCCCACGGCCAATGCCCTCAGCCCTTGGATGTCTTTGCGGTGATCGCGACTTGCGATGCCGCCGCTCGGCCGGAGGCCTGCTGCTGCGGGCAGAGTATTCGTGCCCATCGGAATTACCTCGCTCTCTCGACTAAGAGCCGAGAATTCTCCTACTTTGATCGACGCCAGACGATACTTTCATGAATCAGGCTCGATCACTAAGCACCATCCCGAACGGCCCTGCAATTTTCACTCCTTTTCTCACTCCTGCCGAAGAGACCCGACACTTCTCTGCATTCTCAATGACAGTCCCTTCTGTTGTCTGAACCGCCCCGCACGACGGCAATGGCCCCTGCGATAACGCATTCCGTCGTCGCTGCGGGCGGCCCGTTGGACAGGGCCAGTTGTGGCCGACAGCTTGCCCGAGGCACCTTCCACCATTCGACGAATCGTCTCCCGTCGATGAACACATCGGGCGTTTCGCGGGGATACGGCCCATTAGACTGATATCAGTCCGTAGCGGTTTCGTTGCCCACATCGGCCCCGAACCCGGTCGGAGAAGTACCGACAACGTCCGCGTACCCTGTACTTATGGGAGGGCCTCGAAACGGCACAGCACAAGTTGCTTCAACTCGGTGAGGTACAGCTTGCCCCGTGGAACGATCGAGCCTTCGAATCGACAGCATCAAATGGAGAACCTCGCTAGATGAACATTCGCAAAGTCGCTGCGCATGCTGCCCTGTTCGCACAGTCAACAGTGCAAAGGGCATCTCAAGCTTCCCGGCGCATCAAGTCGAAGCAGTCGCCCTCAACGGATCGCACTGCGCTGAAGCTCAGCGCGCTCGAGGTCTGTCAAGATCCGAACTCGACCTCCATGCATCTGCGTATGAAGGTTGCTGGAAACTACGTACCGGATTCTCTTTGGGTTGAAATTGATAACAGCTTAGAGCAGTTGTGCAATCTACAGTCCACACAATTCGAGGTAGATGGAAGTGAGGCACTGACAACTCTAGAATGTGAGGTGGATCTCGATTCGATCGTCAGCCAGCTTCCATCAGCGGCCTCGCACCACAGCGAACCTGCGAGTGCTTCAATCGGCAACGACGGCCACGTACTTCGGTTCTATCTGGGGTACGAAAACCTTGATGACGAGGCACTTACCTGGTCGGACTTAGAGGTCACCAACGAGGACAGCGCCGTCGGCTTGGTCCGGCTGGGACGCGCCCACCAAACTGCAACAGGCCAATTCGGCTATCGACGGGCAGGAGACCATTTCTACTACCCTCTCGTCACCAAGCGCGGTCATCTGGTCATTGAAGTTGACCGAGAGCACAAGCCCTATGCCCATATTCGCAACGACGGCGTCACAGTCCACGATGGGCTGCTGCAAGTTCGCGGGCGAGTCTTTGCCCGCGGAACCGAGTATCTGGGCGCTGAGTTCGTCGCCATCGGACGCACAACTGGCTTCAAGGCCACCTCTCGAGCCCGTTTGGAGCTCGATGAGGACCGAACGGCTCGCCGGTTCGGTCTCCGGCAATACACTTTCAGTGGTGAGATCGATTTCTCCGGGCTGGTGGAGCAGATCTCCGATGACAATGTCGATCTCTACCTCGATCTCGACCACAGACTCGGGTCCGAACCCCGCCGCGCACGTATCGGGAAGAGCCGATACCTGGTAAGGATGGCGACCGAAGGCGGAGCGGTGACATCTGGTGGCAAGACGGTCTCGATTGCGCCGTACTACACCTTCAAGGCGAAGAATCCGTCTTTGACGCTTGAAACGTTTGAGACCTCTACATACGACTATCTGAAGTCCGAACTCTCACTTGCGAAATTGAAGGCGAATCGCAAACGCAAGTCGAAGCCGATTTGGATTATCGGAGAATTGCCCTACAAAGCTCAGGACAATGGTCTGCAGTTCTTCAAATATATGCGAGACTCGCATCCTGAAATCGATGCCTATTATATCATTCGAGCAGATTCGCCAGAGCGACGCAACTTGGATGGCTACGACCATGTCATCGATTTCCGGTCGCCCGAGCATATCCGCTTGACGCTCAGCGCTGACAAGATCATCGGTACCCATCATCCGAACTTCCTCTATCCCACTCGAGCGCCGCAATTTCAACGAGCGTTGCAAGCAGATCAGATCTTTCTGCAGCATGGAGTCACCGCCGCCAAATGGATGGTCCCCAACTACGGCAAAGCGACAGCAGGCTTCGACACAGATCTCATCACAGTCTGTTCAGAACGTGAGAAAGAATTCTTCGTCCAGGATTTCGGCTACAGGCCAGATGAGATTGCAGTAACTGGATTCGCACGATTCGACTCGCTCTTGGACGACAGCGTCGCGCTGAATCGGCAGCAATTGATGATCATGCCGACATGGCGCCCCTGGCTGCAGGATCCGGAGTTCTTCACGGAGTCCGAGTATTTCGATCGGTGGAAATCTCTGCTCAGGTCCGACCGATTCCGCAAGCTTGTCGACGACTACCGCCTCGAACCGATTTTCTGTCTGCACCCGAATATGCAGCAGTTCAGCTCCCATTTCGAAGGCAATGGGGCGCGGGTCGTTGTCCAGGGTGAAATCGATGTTCAGTTCCTGCTCAAGCAGAGCGGGATGCTCATCACCGACTACTCAAGTGTTGCGTTCGACTTCTCGTTCCTGCATAAGCCGGTCGCTTACTACCAGTTCGACAGCCACATGTTCGCACCTCCGCACGCAGATCCGATCAAGGAGTTTCCCGGTCCGGTGGTGGCTGAAGAGAATGAACTGCTCGACTCAATTGAGAGCGCCTACCAATCGAACGCGGAGGTGGAAGAAACCTACCGCCTCCGTGCCGACCGCTTTCTGCTGCACCGCGATACCCAGAGTCGAGAGAGGATCTTTCAAGCGATCTCTTCGATGAAGAAGAGCAGGCCCCACGTGTCAGACGTGTTGGACAAGGAACTGGCCCAGACGGTGTATCGAGTAGTCCGCAGACGAAAACAGTACCTGCCCACGATGAAACAGGCGTATAAGGCTATGCGCAAGGCGCCGTTGGACAGCAATACGATAGTCTTCGAGTCCGGTCAGGGCAAGCAGTTCGGTGACAGCCCGCGGGCGATCTACGAAGAGCTCATCAGACGTGGCGACACAAGAAGAAAAGTCTGGGTCTACAACAAGCCGTTGCCCTTCGCAGACGAGCACACAGTAGTCGTCAAACGGCACTCTCCGGCATTCTTCTGGTACTTGGCCACCGCCAAGTACTGGATCAACAATCACAATTTTCCCAATTACATCCACAGGCGTAAGGGCGGCCTGTACATCCAGACTTGGCACGGAACACCGCTGAAGAGAATGTTCCTCGATCAAGAGAACTTCTTCGGCCGCGATGCCGGATACATCGATCGGGTGAAGGAAGCATCGGCTCAGTGGAATGCCCTCGTCTCGCCTTCGCCTTACGCGACGCGAGCGATGCAGTCATCGTACGGATACACGGGGCCCGTCTACGAGATCGGATACCCTCGCAACGATATTCTGCGTGCCGAGGACCGAGAGCAGATCGGAGTATCGGTTCGTCAGCAGCTGGGGATTCCCAGCAGCAAGACCGTTGTGCTCTATGCGCCGACTTTCAGGGACGACCAGCCGACGTCCAAAGGCAGATTTGCTTTCGAATGGCCATTCAGTCTCGAAGAGTTCACCAGAGAGTTGGGGCCTGATGTCGTGTTGATCGTGCGAACTCACGTTCTGAACAGCACGAAGCTCGAAATACCCGCGCATCTGCAGGACTCGGTCAAGGACGCCAGCAATTACCCGGATATCCAGCAGCTGTTTCTCGCCAGTGACATGCTAGTGACCGACTATTCCTCGTCGTTCTTTGACTTCTCAGTGTTGCAAAGACCTATTGTGTTCTTCGCGTATGACTTGGAGAAGTACCGTGACCAGCTGCGCGGCTTCTACCTTGACTACAACACCGATCTGCCGGGTCCGATCACCAGAACCCCGCAAGAGTTGTTCAACGCAATCCGGAACATGATGACGATGGACGACGATCAGAGGCGACAGCTGCGTGAATTCGCTGAACGGTTCGCACCAAATGATGATGGGAACGCCTCCGGCCGCGTTATCGACCGTCTATTGAGCTGATCGGACCATCAGATCCACAGTGCTATTTCACTCGCGCGCTGAGGCTTTGATATTTCGTTCCATACGGCCGAATTCGTCCGCTAGCCGGCAGAGCTGCCTTCGGGTCTACGCCTTTGACTCGAAGGCGGCTGTGTCCATCCGTGGCGTACAGGTCAACCCAAATATCGACGATGCCGGTTGCCACCGAGTCGAACTCGCTGGCGGGGAGCACAAATTCCGCCGATGTTCCAGTGAGTCGCCGCTTCACAGTCCCGGGTACTCTGCCGAAGCCAAGGCCTTCTCTCTCTTCCCATACCAACACTGCTCTGTGTATCTTTCTCCCGGGCCTCGTTCTCAGGCTGAGTTCGAGCCGGAAAGTGTCATCGGCCGATGACAGAGATTTCAGAAGAGCTTGTCCCTTCAGTTCAGTTGCCGGCGCCTTCGATGCTATTGCTTCCCGCATCACCTGGCCCCACCGTTGGGTGATGATCTCCGGCGCGAAGTCCTTGGTGCGTCGCTGAGCAGCTTCACGCATCTCTGCGACAGTCGTCGCATCGAGGCTGGCAAGATGCGAAATTCGGTCAGCCATAGCCTCAATGTCACCGTTGGGCACAAGAAATCCATTAACGCCGTCACTGATGATGTCAGACGGCCCGTAGTCGATGTCGTAGGCAATCGGAATGCAGCCTGCGGCCATGGCCTCGAGCAGAACCATTGGCATTCCTTCGTATTTGCTCGTCAGCAACGTGAATGATGCTTGGGCAAACCGTGATTTGGCGTTGGTATCAAAACCTCTCAGCCGGATGGAGTCTCGAGATTCCAGAGTACGCAGGAGTCCCTCGACCTGCTCACTGGCGTCACCGGCGGCACCGAAGATGTCGAGCTCAGCGGGCGTCCCCTGTCGCCTCGCCAGGTCGACGGCACGAATCGCCCGGTCGATTCTCTTGAGCTTGGTGATCTTTGCCAACATCACGCCTCGGGCGACAGGTCGCGATGCGGCTGAATCCTCCGGCGTCAGGTCCGCGATATTCGGAACGACGACCAGTTTGTCTGACCCGAGGTTCCTTGCGACCAGATCGTCATGTTGCGATTCGGTAAGCACAACAACTCTGTCAAAACTGTCCATGTGCATCAATGTCGGACGATAGACGACTGAAAGTCGGCCCGCGGCCGATTTCGGGTCGCTTGAATGGCGACTGTGAATCGTCTGCAAGAAGATGACATTGTCCCGTTGATACTTGTGCAGGTAGCGTGCCAACGGGGGTCCATCGTTGATGAGCACCGTCTTGCGGCCGGCGAAAATCCAGTCCATCCACGAGAAATAGAGTTCGTGAAGGGCCTTCCACTGACCGATCGGCTCACCTTCATGTGAGAATATCGTCGTCATCTTGCTGGTCTGACCATGTGAGTTCAGCACATCGGTCCGATGACTGGAGACGCGTGACCCGTCGTCACGGAAGCGATCAGATTGCAGAAGATTGCCCTCGGAGTCCTTGAGTTCCTCAACCGATTCCGACGAGTACGGCAGCAACCTCCCAGGATCGTCGAACCGCGATTTGACGCTGTATTTCGACATGAGCCGCAGATCCTCGTCGCTCGCACGACGGAGATCGGCCCAGAAGTTTCTGATCGTCACTCGATCGCCGATGCGGCCTTCGTCCCGAAGTCGTTGCGTGACAGCTTCTGGGTCGTGGCTGTGAGCAGGAGACAAGGTGAGTATCTCGACATCTCGATCATCGAGCTCGGCAAAAGTGTTAGCTCGTTGAAGACAGACTCCGGTTCGTCCACCGAATGACTCCGGAATGCCCCCGATGAAGCCATAGATAGGAACATCAGGCAACAGCTCAGAGGATTCGGTCATGGCCACTCCCTTGTTCATTCGAGACACGCATTCGGCATCAGCGCTTCCGACCGATGTTACATCCCGTTTCCCTGCGCGTATTCTGAATAGGCAACACGCTGGAGCAGGTAGGCCGACCGCGATGCCCCGTAGACTGTGACCTACAAAGTTCACCACCGTACGTATCCGCAACATCGAAACACGAGGAGGCATCTTGTCATCGTTTGGCTCCGTGACGAGAAAAGTCATTAATCAGGGCAAACAGTCGTTGAAGCCTGTGCTTCGACCCATGGCGCAGCGAGTTCAGCCGCTGGTCGACAAGGCGGCGGGGAAGCCCCAAGGTTCCTCAGCAGGGCCCAAATCCTCCAAGTCCGCTTCGACGGCAACGGCCAAGGCAACTGCCGCAGCATACATTCAGATCGCCAAAAAGGTCTCTCCTTCTTACTCTGAGAAGCCGAACGGTCTCACTACTGCCCCCAGCCGTCAAGAGCAGAATCGAAATCTCAAGAACGTCCGCCGTCTCCAATCCGAGTCTCAGATCTTCGATGGACTGGTGGCCGGCAGAGGGCTGAGCGAATCTGTCATCGATTCAGTGCGCGAAATGCTCGCCGCCGGTGAGACTTCAAGAGTGACTTCCATGGCCTACCGACTGAAGGCCGAGCACGCTGACAGTCAGTTGGATCAGTTCGTTCTGGGAATGCTGCTTCTCAGCACATCATCAACCGAAAACGCTTGGGCTGAATTTTCGAAGACCAGCGACCCTGTGCTTCGTGCCGCGGCTGCGACCGAGTACTACTCAGCTGCAGTCAGTGAGATCGGCGCACAGATGCAGCCGACGCTGATGAGCGATATTGAGAACGGACACGTTCAATCGTGGACCGACAAGTCGATTCTCAAGGTGGCACAGTTTGCCTTCACCGCTGGGCTCAATGACGAAGTCCGCCAGTTGATCGAACATGGCCTGGGCAGACCGTCGGACCGGATGAGCAATGACGTTGCCGCCGAGTTGCGACGTCTTTCGTTGTGGCTGCCGAAAGGCCCCAAGCGTTCGCTGCCATCCATGAGCGGAAAGACTCGTCCGTTCGGCATCATCGGGTACGACCAGCCCAGCGCTCGTTCGCGAAACGTCGGTGACTACATCCAGACTCTGGCGTCCATCGGGCATCTTGCCCGACAGACCGATATCGAAGTCACGGGCGACTCGGACATCGTGAAGTTCTTCGATGACGTGCGCAAGCACGTCAAACCCGAACGCGTGATCGGCGGTAATCGGGGCAAGCTCGAGCTCTTCGAATTGGAACGAGACGCCAACGTCTACCAAGACCTCCCGGATGAATCGTGGGCTGTCGTGTTCGGATGGTTCATGCACGAAACATTCGGCAAGAAGTTCAACATTCCGTTCCACGAGAATCTTCGACCGATTCTCATTTCCGTCTACATCCGGCATCCTGAGATGCTTACTCCGGAGGCGATCGACTACCTCAAGAAGTATGCCCCGGTCGGTTGCCGCGATTGGCAGAGCGTGGCACTGCTTCGATCTGTCGGAGTACCCGCGTTCTTCTCAGGCTGCATGACGACGACTGTCGATACTCTCTTCCCTGAACCTCAACCTGACACACGTCGCGGAACAATACGCATCGATTGGAAGGGCGGAGGATCGGGACCGTCTCGAACTCAGGCTTTCAACGAAGTTCGCGACCTGTCCCTTGTGGACAATCTGAAGCTGGCGAAGGAATGGGTCGACAGCTACGCCTACGACTACTCGGAAGTGTATACGTCACGACTGCACGCCTATCTGCCCGCTCGCTCGGTCGGCGCCAAGGTGAAGTTCGTCCCGGGGAACAAGTCGGACTGGAGATTCGGCGGACTGATCGATATCGACGACACGGCTTATGAAGCAATCCGTCAGGGCATCCTCGACAAGCTGGGCGTCATAATTCCGCTGATCGCCGATGGTGCAGATGAAGAAACCATCTACCGCACTTGGCGTGAAATCACTGCCGACGACATGGCACGAGCAGACGAGTACCTCTCTCAAGCTGCGCTCCCGGTGGCGAGCAGCTCTCGCATCAACACGGCTCTCTCTCAGGTCAAAGTCGATGTGCCCACAGATTCCGACTCGGTCGCAATCTTCATCGATGCCAAACAGGGCGAGTTCGACCTCCTCCCCCAACTCGTCGAGTCGATTGACAGGAATGCCGGCAACCGGTTCACGATCTTCGGCTGGGCACCGGCATTCGAGGGCCATATGTCCAACGGTGTTTTCAAGGATCTGAAGAACGGCTCGATTCAGCTCATCCGGCCCGTCTCTCGGACGAAGCCCCACGCTGATGAGGTGAAAGCACTCCTGCCTGCACTTCTTGAGACAGTGGACCGTCTCATTGTTGTGCCGGCTGCGGCCCGCGTCGATGATGATCTTACAAAGCTTGCATCTATTGAGATCGCAGCTAGCGATTTTCTCGCGGCCAAAGATGATGATCGAGGCGCCCGAACGAATGGGCTGACGCTTCTCCGGACGTTCGCACGACGGCTCAGGGACGAACACAGCAAGTCGTTGCAGTTCCTGTTCGCCTCTCAGAAGCGGCAGTTCCGGCCGTTCAGCGCTGACGTCATGGTTCTTGATGGGGAGAAGGCACGCAGGGACGAATTGCCTGCGGCAACGCTTGGAGTCATGGACGAATACGGTTATAACTATGAGGACGCGATGCAGATCGTCGTCGCCCACGCGCGGACGCCGTTGTCGAGGCAGTGGAACGCTCGACCTCAGTTCGAAGCTGTTGACGAAGCAGCTCTGCTCAACTGGCGGGGACAGCCGAAGCCCGGCGGCCGTCAGTATGCCCCGCTGGCTGACGCTACAGCTCGCAGCTGAGGCGAGCAACAGTCACGTCGGACAATGATCAATGGGGTCCATCTCAGGTGGAACTGAGCTGGACCCCATTGTCAATCAAAGGACATCACTTCGTATGATCCACCCGACAGCGGCGACCATGACGTTGTGGTGGTGAACGGTCGGATCCTGAACACCGCTGGATAGAGTTCTCGCAGACGGAGCCTAGCCGAATGTCGTCAGTTCGGTCTTCCGCAGAGCCTTCGAGAATTGCGGCGCAAGCGTCTGGGCGTAGGTCGCGGTGATATGAGCGGTATCGAAGTAGGTGATGACTCCGCCGATGACCGGCTCGCATCGTCCGTCCGGACAGAACCAGTCCTGGGGGTAGATGACCGACAGATTCTTCGAATCAATTGTCCTCGCCGAGGCGGCAAGGGGATCCATCCAGTGCCATGACTCCGGTGTTCCGGAGCACTGCTCGAGGTCGTCTTCATGCTTGGCAACACAATCCGGCACGGTGACATCGGCCCCGCCCGGGTATGGGGTGTCCCGAATGACCACGACGTCCAAATCTGCATCGACCCAGCGCTGCAGGATCTCACGATGCCCTTCAGGTGCCTTCTTCTCGGTTTCTTCCCAATCCATGCCTTCCAGCGGAGTGGATTGCCGCTCCGACGTGATCACTGCGTCGAAGCCGCCTTCGGTCGTTCTCTTCGAGACCCAGTCGGCGTAGTCCTGGCACCCCTTGGTTTCGTCCGGCGTCGACAGGTCCTGAGGAAGGGTCGAAATGCTGCAGTTCGAGGCGAGGAACGTCGTGATCGTCAGATCATGCTCGTCGGCCAAGCGCTCGAGCGTCGGCAGCCAATGACCGGCATGCGAATTTCCGACGAGTGCGACATGCTTCGACCCGTCTCCATAGGTGCATTCCGGTTTGCTCGCATACGGTGCGCTGGCCCAACAGCCATCAGCATAGGCCTTGGACTTGTCCTTTTTCGCCGCAGCGGGTTCCATCTGCAGCGAGTCTTTGTCTTCGCAGTTGGGATTGTCCTTGGCGCTGGGAAGGAGGATCCCTGCACCAAGGCAGGAATCGGGGTCGTCCAGTTGGGCCTGCAGCTTGTCTTCATTCTCTTCGACAATAGTGTTGGCGACGACCATCTGGCTGAACCCGAGTGCAGCGACCAACGCCATGGCAAGTGCCGCAAACGCGAAGGTCTTCTTTGAACTGCTGAAGAACGAAGATCTGCGGAATCGGTTCTCTACCCAGGTCGTCGAAGCCCATGCGGCAATGATCGAGGCCAAGATGATGGCGATATTGTCCAGGACGCCGAGGCTCTCCGAGCGTCCGAGCTTGGCTGAGAGGTATGGCACGAGAACAATGAGGGGCCAATGCCAGAGATAGACGGAATACGAGATATCTCCGAGGAACCGGATCGGCCGCAGCGACAGCAGCGGAAGCACTGATGCCCGGCCCCGGGAATCGGCAAGGATGACGAGCGCCGTTGACACTACCGGAACCAGCGCGATGGAGCCGGGGAACGGCATGTCTGCGCGGATGAGGAAGGTGGCTGCCACAATTCCGGCGAGGCCTATCCAGCCGAGCAGAGAGCTGAACGGGAGGCGCTTTGGTCGAACGTAGAGAACGAAGACGGCAACCAGCCCGCCCGCGGCCAGTTCCCACATCCTGGTCGGGGTGATGAAGTAGGCCATCGCGGGTTCGGCAGCCGTGTACCAGATAGAGAAGACGAGCGAAGCGAGAAAGATTCCGAGGACGGTGAAACCGACGATCTTCTTGGACTGGCCGAACTTGGTCCCTACGAGGAACGCCAAACCGATGATCATCGGCCAGACGAAATAGAACTGTTCTTCGACGGACAGCGACCAGAAATGTTGGACCGGCGACGGAGCATTGTCCGCAGCCAGATAGTCGACGCTGGATACGGCGAAGTCCCAGTTGACGACGTAGAGCCCTGCGGAGAGGATCTGGCGTCCGGTATCGGCCCAGATCGATTGTGGAGCAACCAAGAAGGTTGCGATGCCGACGAGGAAGAGGACGAGCAGCGATGCTGGAAGCAGCCGCCGGACCCGTCGTGCCCAGAACTTTGCCACATCGCCCCAACTCTGTGGAGGGGACTTGATGAGGTGGCTGGTGATCAGGAACCCGGAGATGACGAAGAATACGTCGACACCGACGAACCCGCCGACGAATCGATCGGGCCACAGGTGATAGAGCAGAACGATTCCCACGGCCAGAGCGCGCAGCCCTTGGATATCGGAACGGAATCCCGAGGGTTTGGGCGCGCTCGACCTCTGTGGGGAGTTTTCAGCGACGGGGGCTGTCGACTGCATCAATCGGCTCCACTCAGTTTCTCAGTCGGTTGGTTCGGACCCGACTGCGGTCCCTGTCATTACTCGTTCCGGTCGTACGCGGCAGACAGTATGCTCTCCGGGGGACTCCCCCGGTCTGGTTCCTGCTGCTATGACGCGCACCGTTCGCCTTGGCGGCGTGAAGTTACACGATCGGCGGCCTGCCATGCCGAGACATTCGAAGCACACCTCTTCTTGACAGCTTCTGCCGGTCTTCATCTTGACCCCATGGGTCGAGGCGCCATCCGGCGCGCCACCCTTCCATCCAGGCTTTGAGCTGATGCGGCTTGTTGGCCCACTTGATGAATTGCATCAACGTCCAGGAGCCCACGTATGCCCAGCTGAACGGCCACGGCAGATTGCGCCGCGCCAACCAGACTCGATTCCTCGCGTTCATGTAGAAGTATTCGTCGTGGCGTCTCGGGTCGATCACCGGGTGGGCGACGGCGAGGTCGCCCATATACCAGACGATGTAGCCGGCGTCCCAAACCCTCCAAGCGAGTTCGATGCCCTCGTGTGCATACCAGAATGGTGCCGGCCATCCGCCGCATTCGTCGAAGGCGCGACGCTGCATGCAGACTGCGCCTTCCCACACTGAGAACACGTTCGATGAGTGGTCGGCGCTTCCCTTCTTGAGTCTGGGAATCCACCGTTTCGGCGCATCCGGCCCACCTGGCTCCTCGACCCTCGGCTGGATCAGTCCGATCTGCGGCTTTGTGCGCATCAGTTGGGCCATCCGCATCAGCGAAGTGTCATCCGGCAGCCACGCGTCATCGTCGAGGAAGAACAGAAATTCGCCATCGACGTGAGGAACGCCTGCATTGCGACCGGCAGGGATTCCGAGGTTCTCCGGCAGCCCCAACTTCTTGACTTGGTCCGGTATGCCTTCTGGCTCCCAACCGTTTCCCACGCAGACGATGTCGAGATCGACGCCCTTCTGCGCCAGCAGTGACTCGAATCCGCGGTTGAGATCGTCCAGTCGCTTGCCTTGGCTGAGAACGACAACGCCGAAGGTGTAGCGTTTGCTGTCTTCGAAGCGCTGGGAAAGAATCCGTGATGATTCGCTCATGACAGCCTCCTTGATGCCATGATCGACATGAAGTGTCCGATGACTGAAAGCAGGCACAGCGGAGCCATGATGATGACGAGCCACCGTTCGCCGAACAGTGGTTCGGCGCCCGCCGATACGGCTATCGCGGTGACGATGCTCGAGGCCAATGCCATCAGAGACATCTCAACGGAGTGGAAGATGCGGTGGAAAGGCACGAACCGAGCGATTCGCTTGAGGGTGGAGATGACTCCCGGGTTCAGTGCTGTGGCTTCTTTCGAGTCCGCGAGCTTGTCGAGTCCGTTGAACGCGCGGGAAACATGAACCATATCGTTGAGCGCTTTGTTGAGAAGCACCAATCCGGCGAGGACGGTTCCTGCCAGCAGGAACGGATATGTGCCGGCCGGGTCTTCGATCAGGCTGTTCCATTCGCCCACGGCTCGCACTCCGAGCGCGACCGCGACCAGACCTTCGGTCGTGTAGTGGCCGACCTTGTCGAGGAACACGCCTTTTGCTCCGCTGGTTCCCCGCCACCGCGCGACCTCACCGTCACAGCAGTCGATGTACATCTGCACCTGGGAGAAGAGGACGGCAAGTACCGCACCCCAGATGCCCGGAATCAGCAGGCTGAATGCGATGCACCAACCGGCCAGGATCATCAGGCCGGTGACTCCGTTGGCGGTGATCTTCGTACGCACGAGAAGCATCGTGAAATAGATCGAGATATGCCGTAGGTAGAGCTGCGCCGTCCAGTGCTCGGCGTTCTTCCGACTGCGGACTTCCGGAGGCTGTGCCTTGGCCCGAAGCTCCGACAGCGTCGGATGGTTCGCCGAAGACTTTTCGGGCACGTCCGTTCCTCTCAGATCCATGATGGTGTCCAGTCACGATAGCGCGAAGCCCGCGCCGTCACGGTCAGGACTTGCCCAGCTCGCTCTTGATCCGCGTCGTCGAGATCTCAGGAGTGCGCGGCAGATAGACGACCTCGCACTTGTCCTTGAGGAAGTCGAACTCCCCTTCCCAATCGTCGCCCATGACAAAGGTGTCGATATGGTATTTCTCGACGTCGGTCGACTTCTGCTCCCAATTGTCTTCAGGAATGACGAGGTCGACATAGCGGATGGCTTCGAGCATGTGCTTGCGCTCTTCGTAGGAGAAGTACGACTTCTTTCCCTTGCCAGCGTTGAATTCATCGCTCGACAGAGCGACGACCAGGTAGTCTCCCTGCTCTTTGCACCGTTGGAGCAGTCGAATGTGCCCGTAATGGAGCAGGTCGAATGTTCCGTAAGTGATGACTCGTTTCATGGCTGATTCCGTTCAGAGGTCGAAGCTCACCTCGTGAGCCGCAGATTTAGTTCCGCGTTAGTTTATCATTCTGTTACTTAAAGTTTAGAAAACGTCACACGGGTCACTCAGCACGCTTTACGCGACGTTCGTCCGTCCGAATCCTGATCACACGTTCGCTCGACTGAATGAAGCGAGCGGTCTGCTCACCAGCCGCGGTATCACCTAAGTAGAACTGCGCCAGTTCAGAGACCAAGCCGCATCGCGAGATGGCTTCGTCGATGAGGTCGACGACACTTTCCCCGCTCATCGAGTCGACGGCAGGGCAGCGATCGAGGAGTCCTCCTTCGAGCACTTCGGCGTCTGGTCCGTGCGGCTTGACCATCACGAGGGGTTTTCCGGAGGCAAGCCAGTCGAAGGCGACCGACGTCATCTCGACCACGGCGAGGTCGGCCTCGTCCAATTGCCACGATACGTCTGGACTCTTGTCGAGGAATCCCCGCGGATCGGATTCGACGATCTCCGCCACGTCTTCGACAGCCTTCTCGAATTCGTGGCACATCACACCGGTGCGCGGGTGCGGGCGGAAGATCACTCGGTATCCGGCTTCCAGCAGCGAAGTGACGATCTGTGTTCCGTTGTAGGCGATGGTGCCGTACGCCATTGACGGGGAATCACCCTCCCACGTCGGGGCGTAGAAGACCGCCTTGCCGTCAGGGTGTTCGGCTTCGAACTCTTTCCATTCGGGCGGGATCGATCGCGGACGATCCAGCTGGGGCCGCCCCACATCGAACATGCGATCGTCGCTCATGCCGTACAGAGTCTGCTCGATTCGCTCTCGGGCCGCCTGACCTGCGGTGAATACGTAGTCGTAGCCCTTGAGCTGGTTGGAGATCATTGAGATCTTCTCGCTCTCACCGTGGCTGAGGTGCACATGAGCCGGTTCGGGATAGCGGAGGGCCTGAAAGTTGCTTGTCCCCTGGTTGACATAGAACACTGCCCGCAGACTCGGTGCCTGCATGAACTCGTCCAGTCCCTTCGTCAGGCGTGAGAAGCGGACAGGAAACGAGGTGACGCCCTTGAGATGTCTGGCGACGAGTGAATTCCGGACGATGATGCCGAAGGGACGGTCCCCGAAGCCGAGGTCTTTCAGTCGGGACTCGAGCTGTTCGAACGGCCACAGCCACTGTTCGAGCTGGTAGACAGAGCTGAGGTCCCCGGCAAAGTACGCTGCCGCAACGAATGCGTCGTCGTCCTGAGGATGGAAGTCATCAGATAGCCGAGATTCACGAACACGCTCACGCAGTCTCTGCGCGGCGAGCTTGGCCACTGACTGCGCGAACGAGGCACCACGAACTGCGGTGTGCGGCAATTCTGCCGGTAGGAAGGTCATGGAGACTATTGTGCATGCCTATCTGTGCTCCCCCTGAATACGCCTCCGTTCCAGGTGAACGGATGTCCGATCGACAATCGACTCTTTCATCGACAATCGGCTATTTTTGGGTGAGATTCTGCGAAAGGGAGTACATGTCACCTGAAAGTCGGCAGCGGTTCGAACGGTCGTCTCTGCGGAAGCGTCCTTCGACCACGCCCCACGACAACGTCGCTCGGGAGACCACGCTGTTCAGCCGGCAGATCATCAACAGCGAACCCCAGGAGCTGACAACTGCGTCGACCTTCAGCGACGCATTGGCCGCGCATACTTCGGAGGGCAGACCGACAGAAACGACCGGGTCGATCACTCAGGTGGTTATTCCGCGATCGACTCCCGAGCTCCTCAACGAGATCGCCTCTGCGTGGGATCTCCATCCGGTTCTCATCGACGACCTATTTCATGCGAATCAACGGGCGAAGGTCGAACGCTACGACGATGTCCTCTTCGTCGTTCTGAAATCAGCGGTCTACATCGACGCGAAAGAGGAAGTCGAGTTCAACGAGTTCCACCTTCTCATGAAGGATGATGTGCTCGTCATCATCTGTCAGGGAGACCGCTTCATCGACGGAACACCGATTCCGGCGGACACCAGCGGAGTCCAGGAGTACTTCACGAACGAGAAGCGCAGCTGGGCGAAAGACCGCGAACTTCTCACGCTCGGGCCGGAAGCGCTCATGTACCGCCTGCTCGACACCGTGGTCGACGGGTACTTCCCTGTTCTCGATGGACTGCAGGACGACAAGGACGGGATCGAGAGACAGGTCTTCAGCGGGGACACTGCCGCTGCCGAGCGCATCTATCTCCTCAGTCAAGAAGTCATCGATGTCCTTCACAACTCCACCCACCTCAATCGGCTGACGCAGGCGCTCGGCAACGGCGCCGCCAAGTACGCGATTCCTGACGACCTTCGCGCCTACCTCGATGACGTAACAGATCACCTCACCAGAGTCCTTGCCGAAGCCGGAGAACTGCGCGAGGCCCTGTCGCAGATCCTCAACGTCAATTCCACGCTGGTCGCCCAAAGACAGAACGAGGACATGAAGAAGATCTCCGGATGGGCGGCGATCCTCTTCGCCCCCACCCTCGTCGGAGCGATCTACGGAATGAACTTCGACGATATGCCCGAACTCCATTGGGCCTTCGGCTATCCGATGGCGCTGGGGCTCATGCTCGGGCTGGGAGTCGTTCTCTACATCGTCTTCCGGGTCAAGAAGTGGATGTGAGGCCGGTTCGGATGAAGCGACCGCTGAGATTTCCGTGCTTGGTCGAATAGAGATGCAGCGCAGCCGACGACGAGAGGGCTGAGTCCTCGCTGCAGGCTAAGCGCACTCTTTCGAATCCTCGCCCGAAAACGAGGTCGAGGGAGAAGTCGACATACTCGTCTGTGATGGGTTCAATCCGAGAGAACGGAATATCGGCCGTGACCAGCTCCTTGCTGGCGTGGGCTTCGACTCGCCCATAGAAGGTCCCAGTTCGCGACTTCCACGAGATGAACATCTGCTTGGGCGTGCTTCCTCCGAGATCAGAGAGGCTCAGAGTGATGGAGACTCCATCGGCAGTCACTTCGGCAGTTCGAACTTCTGCCCGCGCGTTCTCGGCACGGATGATCGGAACAAACGACTGAGCCGCCAGCACCTCTCCCCACCGTCGGACGATGGGATCGTGGAAGAAGTCTGCTGCCCGGGCGACGGCGTTTCGGCGCATCCTCGAGACCTCGTCCTCGGGCAGAGACAGGAATGTCGAGATCGCGGCGGCCAGTCCGTCGACGTCGCCGGGTGCGACGAGGAATCCATCGGTCCCGTGCTCGATGATGTCTGCGGGTCCGTAGTCCACCGCATAGCAGATGGGGATGCACCCCGCCGACATGCTTTCCAGCACCACGAGCCCTTGACCTTCGAAGCGGCTCGTCAGGAGGCTGAATGAGCTGGAGAGGAAGTTCGACTTCGCTCCATCCACGTGGCCGTGGAGCGTGACTCGGCCGGCTGCCTTCCCGCTCTCGATGAGCTCGCTGAGCATCGGCCGGTCGTCGCCGTCCCCATACACGTCAAGCGTCACCTGCTGACCATCGGCCACAACGCTTGCAACGGCGCCGATTGCGTCCTCCACGCGTTTCTGCGGTGACAGACGAGCAACCATGGAACCTCTGCTGCGAGGCCGTGGTCGGTCCGGATCTCCGTGCAGATCGTCCGTCAGATTCGACACCGTCGCAAGCTTTCCGGCCGACAGGTCCAGTCCTTCCATGGCGACTCGCTGCGAATCGGTGAGCGTCGTCGCCAGATCGAACCCGTCCAGTTGACGGAGGTAGCCGAACTTGTCGTCAGCCAACGCACCGGTGGGCTCATCATTGGCATCAGCAAGAAAGTGATTGTGGTTGACCATGCAGAGAATGACGTTGTCGCGCCGGTACTCATGAATGAAATTGCCGACAAAGGCAGAGTCGCAGATGAGGTAGGAGGGCTTGTCTCCGATGACGACGTCGAGCCACGCCTGATAGAACTCTCGCGCCGTTGACCATTGCGCGATGACCGTCTGTTCGCGGTCGAACAGTGTGATCCGACGACCGCCTCGGCGACCGGGCTTCTTCATATCCTGGCGATCGATGACAAGCAGATGCCCTCGATCGTGGTATCTGTCGGCCTGGAGCAGACTGTCCTCGGAATCGTTCCTCTGTTCAGTCCATTCCTGACCGGTCCGCGTGATGACATCATCGGCTGCTGTCGGATCGGGGTCGACCGTGCCGACCATCCTGCGCAGCTTTCGGTCAGACCAGGAGGTGAGGTCCTGCCACAGATTGCGGACTTTCACCTTACGATCGATTGACCCCGCGGCCCGAAGCTCGCGTTCCCGATCCCGGCCCTTCATCTCCGGGCTCAGAGTCAGAATCTCAACGCGCCGATTGTCGAGCCGAGCGAAGGCGGAGCTCCGTTCCAGCGCGACCGTGGTCATGCCGCCGTAGTCGTAGCCGATGGTCCACGTCAGAGTGAAGTGGCTGCCTTCGGGAAGGAGGCCGCGATGAGGGAATCGGTGGGGATGGGACTGTCTTAGGGATGTTTCGGGGATGCTGTTCACTACAGAAATATAGGCCGACCGCGGCGCGGCCGGCCGCCGACACACCACAACCAAAAGGTGATGTGCATTTCACGACGAGCCTTGGCGGATTCCGGGGCATGAGACCGTTCACTGTGTCTCCGGCCGGGCGAAGAACAGGCGGCGTTCCCTGACGATGATGATCACCGAGAGAACGAGCATGAGTCCCGTCTGAATGATCTTCGAGTCCGGGTCGGTCATGAAGATCTCCGCGGACATATTCGCCGAGGCGCGGGAGACCACCGGGATGAGGATGCTGCGTCCGCACCGAAAATACAGCCAGTTCATCACGAGCACGAACGCCACCATCGAGTCCGGGAAGTTCAAGGTCGGCAGCCCCTCTGGCTCGACGAATTCGTTCTGGTAGTAGCCGTCGATGAACGACAGCGGCCCCGGTGAGCGTCACCCACACCGGCATGAGCCCGGTGGAGAACGTGAACCCGCCCTGCAGTCCGAACTGCCCTGGATCGTAGCCGAAAAACAGTGACAGCCCCTGCGCCGCCATCAGCGTCAGGGGCACCAGGAACACCGCCGCGACAAGGAACGGCAACCGAGCAGGGCAAACAGTCCCGCCAAGGACCGCACCATCGTCGCGACGGGCACGACCCGATTCGGCTCCGGCAGATGGCTGAGATGAGCCGCCGCGAACCAGAACACCCACGGCAGCACGGTCGCCCGCACATAGAACACGACCGGTCGATCGTATTTGTGCAGAACCTCTTCATCGTCCCTCATCGTGTTCGTACTGGCGCTATCCCTCCCCGAGACCTCGCCACGTGTCGCACGACGACAGAACCGTCAGCGCAGGCCTAGACTGGTGGCAATCATAGGCGCAGTCACCAGGAGGAACCATGGCCACACCCCAGAACCCCACTGATGCTTCAGACGCGGTCCGTTCGCTCATGACAGAACTCGGCAAGGGCGCCTTCTGGGCGGTGCTGATCCGCGGCGTCCTGGCCGTCCTCTTCGGCATACTCCTCGTCGCCGCACCCGCCGCAATGGCAGTGGCCCTGGGAATCTGGGTGGGTGCTTGGCTCATCGTCGACGGCATCCTCGAAATCACTCATGCTCTGCACGCTCGCAGACAGAACCTTTCATGGGGCTGGGAACTCGGCGCCGGCATCGCCTACGTCGTCTCCGGCGTCATCATCATGATCGTGCCGCTGTCCTTCGCCGTCATGGGCGGCACCGTCATCCTGCTGATGATGGCTTCGGGCATGCTCATCCGTGGCATCCTCAGCGTCGCCTCGAAATCATTCAAGGGATGGTCGAAGGCCCTCGGAGTCCTCGACATCATCTTCGCCGTCATCATGTTCATCGTCGTCTTCTCCAACCCGGGAGCCGCATTGCTCGCGCTGGTTTGGATTATCGCGATCTACACGATCATCTTCGGCATCTTCCTCATCATCATGGCCTTCGTCGGCCGCTCGCATACGAAGCAGGCATTCGGAAACTGAGGCACTGCCCCACCAATTCCTCGCAGACGGCACCCCCGTCCTCATCCACGACGACACTGCCGACCGCACACTCAACGGCGCAACCGGACCCATCCGGGACCTCAGCCGCGAGGAATGGGACGCGGCCACGATCAAACACCCGGCCGGCGGAGAAGAAGCCGCCACCGTCACCTTCGACGAACTCCTCGACGAAATGGGCGGCGAGGTCGACAAGGCCGGCTTCCACGTCGCCCCGTACACGCTCGAGACCGCGAAGGACGGACAGCGCCTGCCCGGATTCATCGACGGCTACTTCACCGACGGCGCCTGGACTCTTTAAAGCCCAATATCCGTTCGTCGATGTACATATCGTGACATCGAAGCTAACTGGAGGACGTTCAGCATTTTCGGGCCGAACTGCTCGATTCTTCTGGTTCTGAGATGCGCAGTGCTACCACCGCGTAACTGCGGACCGCGGCGCGGCATTCGTCCCGCGGCGTTTTGTCTCCGACAAGCGGATAGAGGTCGTAGGCGTCTTCCAGTGCTACCAAGTTGCGAGCAATCATTCGCATCGGCGACGCTGGAGTGAACTCTCCTGTGCCTGCGCCGATCTCGATCAATGTCCGGTAGAGCATGATCTGACGCTCCGTCAGATTCCGATGCGCGTGGAGGAATTCCGGATGCTCAGCCAGGACCGACACACTTTCGTAGACGTGCCTCAGCTCCGCACTGATGACGTCCGGAACACCGGCATCGATCATGGCCCAGAGTCGTTCGGAAGCGCTTACCCGCCGGTCCAGAATCTCCTGTCGGTGACCCCAGAATTCCTCCATCGCTCCATTGATCGCAGCGAACTGGAGGTCCTTGAGAGTATCGAAGTAATGGAGAACGTTCCCCGGACTCATATCGGCTTCGCCGGCAACTGTGCGGATGTTGACACTGCGCCCGGGCTTCGCTCTCGCCGCACGCCAATATGCTCGAACAATCTCATCCTGGCGTTCGAGGCGACGCTGATCGGCAGAACTCATAGCCGCAATTGTATGCGACCTCCGCCACTTGCGATCATCCCTGCTTTCAGTCGCTGTTCGCATTCTGGTTGAGACCTTCATAGTATTCGGGCTTCTTGGCCCTGATGGTCAGGGAAATGATGATTCCGCCGATGAACAGCAACGGGGTGGGCAACAGGAGAAGCACATTGATGACACCGTTGAGCCCAGTCACGACTTCGAAGTTCGTGGCGATGAGAATATAGCCGATTATCAGGCCGATCGCTCCGAGGATCGGAGCGATCGTCACTCGGAACAGGCTGTGTCCTCGCCGATTTCGCAGGAAGTACATGACGACGGCCACCGAGGTGACGGCCTGAGCGAACACCAGTCCCTGGACGCCCGTGGCATAGGTCCACAGCGCCAGTCCGAGGAAGGGGTCCGCCTTGACGATCACTGCCACGAAAACTCCGATGGCGGAGGCGCCGCTAACGGTCAGGCTCGCCACGGCAGGAGCGCCATGTCTCGAGCTGGCGCGGCCGAGCACGCGAGGAAGGAGCCTTTCACGGCCCAACGAGAACAGGTAGCGGCTGCACGCATTGTGAAACGACAGGACACAGGCGAAGAAGCTCGTGACGATGAGGATCTTCATGACGAATGCCGCCCAGGCGCCGGCGAGGTCGCCGGTGCCGGTAATGACCATGGTCTCGAAAGAGTCGCTCCGAGCCATCTCCACGACGCCCTCGGCACCGAACGCGACAGTGAGGATCCAGAAGGTAAAGCCATAGAAGATCCCGAGGAATGCCACGGCGATGATCGTCGCACGCGGCACAGTCTTATCGGAGTCCTTGGCCTCTTCGGCATAGATTGCTGTGCTCTCGAAGCCGAGATAGGCTCCGAAGCCCATGACGAACAGGGTTCCGGCCGCCGGTGCGAAGAAGACATTCGCCGGGTCGAACGAGGCCAGGCTCCACGGCTCCGGCCCGCCATCGGCGAGGGCGCTGACCGCCAGTACGAGAAGGATGGCCACCTCTGCGGTCAACAGGACCGCCAGCACCTTCGCGCCGACGTCGATCTTGCGATATCCGAGGAAGGCGACGATCGCCACGGCCAGCAGCGACCAGACGCCCCACGGAAGATCGATCCCAAACAGCTCCAATGCTGTGAACTGTGCGAAGAAGCCGATGAAGCCGTAGAACGAAATGACGAGTGCGACATAGGCGAAGACCGTGACTGACGAAACGCCGAGTCCCCACGGTTTGCCGAGTCCATGTGAGACATAGGCGTAGAAAGCACCGGCATTCCTCACGCTCTTCGACATCGCAGTGAATCCGAGAGCGAACAGGATGAGAATCACGGCGCAGAAGGCGATCGCGCCCGGTGCGCCGACACCGCCCATCCGAAACGATGTGATCGCGCCGCTGACGATGACCGTCAACGGCGCTGCGGCAGAGACGACGAAGAAGACGATGTCCCAAGTGCCGAGTCGGCCGGACGCCAGCGCTGACCCCTCTGAGTAGGGGTGAGAGGTCTGTGAGTGCATTGCGACTCCTTTGTCTGCATTCTCAGTCACGCCGCACCGTCCGCGCGACGCCGATGTCTCAGGGTTTGCGATCAACTGTTCATATTGAACTTTGTTCAGTTCATCCACCCTGGGCATCTGATTTAATAGTGTATGACGCAAAGGAGCTATTAAACAATGTTTAAACTGAATTCAGAAGCTGAAGCGAGCCGCACCCCTCTTCGTGCACGCGACTTCGGTGTGCCGTTCGACGGAATGCCGGGACCATGGAATGCGATCACGGATGTTCCGGGGCTCGAGGTCGGATTCGAGACGATCATCCGCGACGAGCCGGTGGTGACCAGAACAGGTGTGACTGCGATTCTGCCCCGCGGAACAGCCAAGGCTCATCTTCCCTGCGCCGCCGGAGTGGCCGTGCTCAACGGCAACGGCGAGCTGACCGGCAGATCATGGATCGAAGAGTCAGGTCAGTTGCAGACCCCCATCGCAATCACGAATTCCCACGCTGTCGGTGCCGTGCATTCGGGGGTCGAACGATGGATGACCGAACATCATCCCACTGCCGCCTCAGCCTGGATGCTGCCGACGGTCGGAGAGACCTGGGACGGATACCTCAACTCCATCAATGCCGAGACAGTCCGGCCTCATCACGCAGTGTCGGCAATCGATGCCGCACATTCGGGACCCGTGGCAGAAGGCAATGTGGGCGGCGGAACCGGGATGAATTGCTACGGGTTCAAGGGCGGAACGGGAACCTCGTCGAGACGTGTCGACTGCGGAGGAAAGACGTTCACGCTCGGAGCGTTGGTCCAGGCAAACTTCGGCGCACGTCGTGAACTCACGCTCTCCGGTCGGCACCTGGGCCGCGATTCTGCCGCGCCGAACTCTATGGAGACCACCGGCTGGTTTGATCAGGAGATCTCAGGCACCGAGCCGACGCCGGGAGCCGGGAGCGTCATCGTCATCATCGCCACCGATGCCCCGCTCCTGCCCCGCCAGTGCGAGGCTCTGGCCAGGCGAGTGCCTCTGGGCCTGGCCAGGACCGGAACCACCGGCAGCCACTTCTCCGGCGACATCTTCCTCGGCCTCTCGACGGCCAACGAGGGCGGACTCCGATCCTCGATGTCCGAACGTGGCCCGCTCGTCCAGTCTCTTGAGCATCTCGCCTGGGGACGGATCGACCCGCTCTTCGAGGCAGTCGTGCAGGCGACGGAGGAATCCGTGGTCAACGCCCTTGTGGCTGCGGAGGACATGACCGGTCGTGGTGGGCACACGAGCTTCGCCCTTCCGCATTCAGAGGTCGAGGCAGCTTTCGGACAGCGGGGGCCGTCAGGCTCTAGTCCAGTCCGTCCACCAGCGCAATGAAGGCAGTGAGCTGCTCCGTCGGCTCTGCCGCGTCGGAGGCGATCGCCGCCGACGCCTCTCGAATTGCGCCGATCAGCAGCGTCGCCACGGCGCCGGGGACCAAATCACTGCTCAGTTCGCCATTCCTCTGTGCACGTTCGAGAGCTTCGGCGATCGCCTTCCGACCGGCTCCGGATCCAATTCCCCGAGCCTCGCCGGAGCCGATGAAAGCGGGTCCCGAGACATTGTAGAAGTAGCCGCTCTGCGTATTCGCAGCGAATTCGAACATGGCTCGGGCATGAGCCAGAAGCTCTTCGCGCCAGTCCTCCGCTGTGCTCGCTTCCGCAGCGGTCTCGGCGACGATCCGATGGCCGATCTCGGCATACGCGGCCGCAACCATCTCCGACAAACCGCCGGGAAAGTGCGCATATACCGTACCCCGCGATACGCCGGCGGCAGTCGCGATCCGCTCGATGGTCAATTTCTCGAATCCCTGTGAATCGATCACCGCGAGGACTCCAGCCACCGTATCGGCCCGCGTCTGCTCTCTGCGCCGCTCTCGCAGAGTCCCGCCCGTTACTGCCGTCTGCACCTTCGTGGCCACGTGTCACTCCCTCCAGAGACGATTCTGCCTCTTCGCAGTGGTGTATATTCTCAGTACAGACTCTATACTGCGAGTATAGAAATCCGGAGAAGCCACTTCGCAGAAGGGACGATGAAGTCGATGGGCGAGCACCACCAGGAATCCGAATCTGCGGCGGTTCGAGCCGCTGAAGAACTCGTTCGCACCGCACTTCCAGAGTTCGGTCTTCCCTCCGGCATCGAGCTGAAGCTGCTCAAACGTCGAGAGAACAGTGTCTTCGCTCTCAACCATGAAAGCTCCGACTACGTCGTCCGCGTCCATCGGCAGGGCTATCACTCCGATGAGGAGCTGGGGAGGGAAATCGGATTCGTCCGCGCCCTCGCAGGACGCGGGGTACGTGTGCCGCAGTTCATCCCTGCCTCCGGAGACCGCAGCTTCGTCCGCGTCGGTCACGATCACCCGAGCGGCGAGCATCAGATCGATCTCCAGCACTACATTCCCAATCTCGGCAACTTCGGCGACGAAAATACTGCTTTCGACGGAACCGCGGCGCTTGCCCGTGAGGACTTCCATGAGCTCGGCGAGCTCATCGCGCAGGCTCACCTGGCGACAGTGGATTCAGGATTCTCCGTCTCCGAATCCCATCCGAGCTGGGACGCCGACGGCCTCATCGGCACCGATGCTCTCTGGGGGTTCCCCTTGCGCGTCGTCGAGCTCAACGACGCAGACCGTTCCGCTGACCGCCGTACGCTCGAGGCCGCGATCTCCGTCATTCGCGACCGCCTCGGCAACTACGGTCATCGCGCCGATCGTTACGGTCCGATCCATGCTGACCTCACACCGGAGAATGTGCTGCGCACTGAGAACGGCCTGGTCCTCATCGACTTCGACGATTTCGCCGCCGGATGGCATCTGTTCGATCTCGCCACCGCTCTGTACTTCTTCACACACCATCCCCGACGAGACGAATACCAGGCAGCGTTGTTCAGCGGCTATCAGCGACACCGCCGGCTCGATGCCGAAGACTTTGCCGTCTTCCCCGCCATCCTCGTCGCCCGCGGCCTGACCTACCTTGGCTGGGCGGCCGACCGCCGAGGCGAGCCCGCCGCAGAATTCCACGTCCACGACGTCCTGCCCCACCTCGTCGGCCTGGCCTCCGCCCTCGTCGAATCGTCCGAGCCCGAAGGAGTCACCCTATGAGCAGCCTCATCACTCGCCGCAATCACACCATCGGCCCCTACTCACCCCTGTTCTACGACGAACCGCTCGAGTTCGTCTCCGCCAAGGGCGTCTGGTTCACCGACGCCGAAGGAGAGAAATACCTCGACGGCTATAACAATGTTCCGCATGTCGGGCACTGCAATGACCGCGTCGTCACAGCCATGTGTGAACAGGCAGCCACCCTCAACGTCCACACCCGCTATCTCAATTCCCGGATCGTCGACTACTCCGAAGCGCTGCTGTCGACCTTCGAGGAACGACTCGACAGGGTCTTCTTCGGCAATTCCGGATCCGAAGCCAACGAATTGGCGCTGCGCATCTCCCGCCAGCTCACCGACGCAACCGGACTCATCGTCTCCGACTTCAGCTACCACGGCACGACGATCTCTCTGGCCCAGATGACGACTGGCCTCAAGACCCGAGAAGGACTTGGACCGCACGTGCGGACCCTGCGCATCCCCGACCTCGACGTCGACCCCAGGCCGGAGTCGGAAGTCCTGGCGGCCACCCTAGCCGAACTCGACTCAGCGATCGCCTCCCTTCAGGAGGCCGGGTACGGAGTCGCGGCCTGCCTATTCGACTGGCTGTTCTCCACCGAGGGGATGCCGCGTCTGCCCGAAGGCCTGGCCGCGGGAATCGTGGAGCGGATCCGCGCCGCCGGTGGTCTCGTCATCGCCGACGAGGTGCAGTCGGGATTCGGGCGCACCGGCACACATATGTGGGGCTATCAGCGTGCGGGGCTCTCCCCCGACCTCGTCACCCTGGGCAAGCCGATGGGCAACGGACACCCGATGTCGGCGGTGATCACCTCGGCGGCGATGATGGACGAGTTCGGTCCGTACAACGAATACTTCAACACCTTCGCCGGGAACCCGGTCTCCGCCGCCGTCGGTCAGGCGGTCCTCGACGAGATGGCAGACAAAGACCTCATGGCCCAGGCACGTCAGCTGGGCATTCGGGCGCTGGAGCGCTTCGAGGACTTCGCCGCCCGTCACGACTTCGTGCGTACGGCGAAAGGCGCCGGCATGTTCCTCGGACTCGACTTCGCCGTCGACGATGAACCCGCCCCCGCACTGACCAAGCAGGTGGTCGAGGCGATGAAGGCCAAGCACGTCATCATCTCCCGGATCGGACGAAATGACAGCGTGCTCAAAGTCCGTCCGCCGCTGGCGTTCGGCCCCGCAGAGCTGCCGTTGATGCTCGATGCCCTCGAAGAGTCCTTGGGCGAAGTCAGCATCTGAGCGCTTACACTGAGAATGGCACGTGTGCAAGGAGGCATGATGTCGACGATGACGACAACCACAACGACGGATCCGCAGTCGGGTCCATCGAGGGACTCGAAGACGCGCGCGAACTCGATCCCGGAGTTCCGTGACATCGTCTCGCGTTCCTTCGTTCCGCTCACCGTCTCCGGAGCGAGCGACAGGCCCTTCGCGGCACAGGTGAGCACCTCCAGCGCCGACAGAGCAGTGTTTACCACGCTGAAGACCCAGCCGCATCTGGTCGAGCGGACGCCGACGACCATCGCCGCCGGCGGAAGCGGGTACTTCAAACTCAATATGCTGCTCTCCGGCAGCGGGGTCCTCGTCCAGGACGGCAGGGAAGTCCTCATCCGCCCAGGTGACCTCGCGCTCTACGACACGTCTCGGCCGTATTCACTGATGTTCGACGATGTCGTGTCCAACCTCGTCATGATGTTTCCCAAGGATCAGCTGAGCCTGCCGGCAACGGTTGTCGAGCAGCTGACGGCGGTCAGCCTCGGCGGCGACAGCGCGCTCGGTTCGATAGTGACGAAGCTGCTCGAACAGATCCCTTCGACGATCACCGCGCTGCCGCTGCACACGCGGCGACAAGTCGCCCAGAGCGGGCTCGAACTGCTCGAGGCTCTGCTTTCGACGACCTTGGGCACCGACTCCGGGACCCCGGACCCGCGGCAGAGCCAGCTGGAGACGGTCTATCGGTTCATCGACGCGAACCTCGCCGACGACCTCACGCCCAGTTCGATCGCGGCTGCTCACTTCATGTCGACCAGGCACCTCCACGATCTCTTCACCGACACCGACACCACGGTCTCGGCGCTAATCAGGGACAAGCGACTGGAGCGATGCCGATCAGACATCCTCGACCCTGCACTTTTCTCACGCACCATCGCATCTCTGGCAGCGGCGAACGGCTTCCCGGACCCGGCTCATTTCTCTCGGGTGTTCAGAGCTCGCTTCGGCACCTCACCCAGTGAGCTCCGACAGTCGGTGAGCGGCTGAGCGATCACATTCCTGCGTGTTCGAACCCCAGTGTGGGCAGATCAACGATGTGGGCACCACCGTCGGCGACGATCGTCGCACCGGTGATATAGGACGACTCCGGTGAGCCGAGGAAGCGGATCACCGAGGCGATCTCCTCCGGTACGGCAGCTCGCCGCATGGGCACATCTTTCGTGATCTCGGCATATGCCGCTTCGCGATCGTCGATATGTTCGGCATGCGAGGCGAATTCGTCCATCTCTCTGTCGGCCATCGGTGTCCGGACCCAGCCGGGGCAGACAGCGTTCACGCGGACTCCGTGCTGCGAGTAGTCGCGAGCCAAGGACTTCGTCAGCCCGATGAGCGCATGCTTGCCCACCGTATAGCCGACCACTGATGGACCGGCGAACAGTCCCGCCAGTGACGAGACGATGACGATCTGCCCGCCGTTGTCCTCCATTCGCGGCAATGCCGCTCGCGCGATGGTGAAAGCTGTGGTGACGTTGCCGTCGAAGGACTGCGCCCACGCTTCGTCGTCAGTCTCTGTCGCTGCGGCGAACCCGTGCCCGCCGGCGTTGGCGATGAGTACATCGACCCGTCCGAACCGATCGCAGATTTCGGCGATCGCTGCCTCACAGGAAATGCGGTCAGAAACATCGGCGACGATAGGGTGGGCACCGGTCGTCTCGGCGACCTCCTCCAGAGGCGCGGACCGGCGCCCGAGGATCACGACCACATGGCCCTCGGCCGCATATCGGGCGGCGGTGGCGGCACCGATCCCCGTGCCACCTCCTGTGATGACTATGACTCGGCCACGTTGGGGTCCGGTATCTGCTTCCGACATCCTCTTCCTCTCAACAATGAGCGGGGGCCGGGTGGACTGGCCGCCGGCGCTGAAGTGCTTTCCCTCATTGTCGATCCCCAGCGGGGCGGTTCACCAGCGCTTCGAGGCTTCTCACACTCTCAGCCCATAACCGTGCGCGCAGAGACAACCCGAGCCGGGCAGCGAAGAATTACGCTCGAAGTCACATTCGCAGGGTTCCCCCGGAGCTGCGGCACAGTCGTCGACCGGCCCCGCAGAGCCCTTCGCCTGCTCCCAGCACCATTCATCGTTGAAAGGTCACGAATCATGCGCGACACCCCGGCCTCGCCCGTGCTGTCCGGAGCTGTTCTCTCACGCAGAATCTACATCCTCACCGCAGTGTTCTCAGCCGTTCTCTACACCATTCTGCTCGTGGCTCCGGTCATCGCCTTCCCACTGACCGCAAAATTCGGCCTTGACTCGAGCCAGACGGGACTGCTGTTCTCCTGTGAACTGGGAGCGTTCAGCCTCGCAACGCTGCCGGCCTACCTCTGGCTCAACCGTGTGCCGCTGGTGCACTCGGTCGGCTTCTGCACAGCAGTAGTCATCCTCGGCAACCTCCTGTCCGGATTCGTCACCAGCTTCGAAGTTCTGCTGATCGTCCGGATCATCACTTCACTGGCTGCTGGATCGATCACCGTCGTCCTCCTGGCTCTGGGTCCGAAGGCGGCGAACCCAGGGCGAGCTTTCGGCCTCTTCGTCACCTGTCAGCTGATCATGGGAGCGCTCATTCTCGCGGTCTTTCCCGCCCTCTACGCCGATTCTGATGTCTCCGCGATGTACTGGACCCTCGCCGGGCTGTCGGTTCTGTGTCTGTTCTTCGTGCCGATGCTGCGCGGCATCTCCCTGCGTTCTCCTGATACCTCCCGCAAGGAGAAGACCGCCGGAGGAACCGACGAGGCGGCCGACCGAAACGCAATTCGGACTCGGCTGGACACGGCGAAGATCCCGAACTTCGTCGCCGGACTCGTCTCCATTCTGTTCTTCTACATCGCACTGTCGGGCGTCTGGACGTTCATGGGCCAGCTGGCGACAGCGGCCGGCAATTCTGAGAATGCGGTGTCAATCGTTCTCATGATCGCGACCATCGCCGGTATCGCCTCAGCGATGTTGGCTACCGTCCTGGGATCGAGCCCCAAGCGCAGGGTGTTCCTGCTGGCAGGATTCGTCGTCCTCGCCGCTTCGGTCCTCGTGCTCCTCGGCGGCCCTGCGCTCATCCGTTTCGCCCTGGCCGCGATCCTATTCAAGTTCGGCTGGACCTTCGTCCTGCCTTATCTCATCGGCTCGGTCTCGGCACTCGGCGGAGGGCCGCAGACGATGAACACCGTCAATCTGATGATCGGTGGCGGCTTCGCCCTCGGCCCGATCATCGCCGGAACTCTCATCTCCGGCCCAGGCGGATTCACGTCCCTCATCGTCGCTTCATTCGCCGCACTCGTCATCGCCATGGCCGGTGCGGCATGGCTGACCCGTCGGCCCGGGCGTGAGCTGCATGAGACTGCGGCAGGGGACCCCGCATCGCCGTCGTCGGCCGCATCAGCGGAAAGGAATCAATCATGACAGATCTGAGCCACCACACCTCGAGCACGCTGAAGAAGAACGCACTGGGAACGGCCGGTATCGTCTTCCTCGTCCTGGCGGCAGTCGCGCCCCTGACCGGAATCGTCGTCGTCGCGGGACTGGCGATGGCCCTGGGCAACGGCGGCGGATCCGCCGCATCTTTCTTCACGGTAGCGATCATTCTGCTCATCTTCTCGGTCGGCTATGCGCAGATGAGCCGCGAACTCGTCAATGCCGGAGGCTTCTACGCTTTCGTCGTCAAGGGACTCGGACGTACCGGCGGACTCATCGCCGGACTCATCGCCGCCATCGGATACAATTTCTTCGTCGTCGGCACCATCGGCACCAGCGGCTTCTTCATGCAGACGATCATCGCCGACCTCACCGGCCTCGACGTCCACTGGTACGTCTGGGGGCTGGCCTCGATCATCGCGTCCTTCTTCATGGCCCGGCGCGGGGTCGACTTCTCATCGAAGATCCTGGGCATCGCGCTCATCCTCGAGGTCGGCCTCCTCGTCGTCTTCGACATCGCCGTCCTGATCCAGACAGGTTACAGCTTCGAGGCGTTCAGCCCTGCCGCAGTCTTCTCCGGTTCTTTCCCCATCGGGCTCCTCATCGCCGCCACCGGCTTCCTCGGCTTCGAGGCGACCGCACTCTTCGGCGAAGAGGCCAAGCAGCCGCTGAAGACGATCCCCCGTGCCACCTATTCCGCGATCATCGCCATCGGCCTCATCCTCGGGCTGACGACTTGGGCGGTAGTGTCCGCGATCGGCGTCGCCGAGACCCAGGGCGTCGCCGCGGAGCACCTGGCCGACGGCGACCTGCTGTTCGGCCTTGCGGAACAGTACGTGGGCCCGACCTACCTGACGATCATGCTCATCCTCCTGCTCGTCAGCCTCTTCGCCGCCATGCTCGCCTTCCACAACTCGGCCACACGCTATCTCTATTCCCTGGGGCGGGCACGGATCCTTCCTCCCGTGCTGGCTCGCACCGGGTCGAACGGCACCCCGGTCACCGCGGGCCTCGTCCAGGCCGGATTCGCCGCGCTCGTGGCATTCGTCTTCATGCTGGCCGGAGCCAATCCGATGGAAGCCATCGTGCCGCCGATGCTCGGCTTCGGCACCCTTTCGATCATCGACCTGCAGACCTTGGCCGCGCTGTCGATCCTCGTCCACTTCCGGCGAGCCAAGTCGCCGAAGATCCTCACCACCTTCGTCGCACCCCTGATCAGCTTCCTCCTCCTGGGCACCATCGTCGTTATGGCGATCGCCAACTTCGACATCGTCGCCGGTTCCGACGCGCAGACCATCCGACTGCTGCCATGGCTGCTGGCGATCACTGCCGTCGGCGGCCTGATCTACGGAGCCTGGCTCAAGGCCAACCGGCCGAACATCTATGCCGGCCTCGCCGACGACCTCGAACAGTTCGATCCCCGTCGCGCACCGGAGGCACCTTCTCCGGTGACCGAGACCTGAATCCCAGTCCCCAGTTCAAGGAGAACACCGCATGCATCAGATCTTCCACAATGCTCGAGTCCACACAGTCGATCCGGATCGGCCGACCGCCGGCGGCTTCGTCGTATGCGACGGCCGGATCGTCGCGCTCGGCACCGACGAGGAAGTGCTCACCCACGCCGATACCGACACAGAAGTCATCGATGTGGGCGGAGCCTTCATCATGCCGGGATTCGTCGATGTCCACAATCATCACTTCGTCTCCGGCAGAGAAGAGCTCTTCGAGCTGAAGCTGCCTCTCGGCGCCGGCGTGGACGACATCGTCGCGGCCGTGGCCGCACACGTCACTTCGGGTGCGGCAGAGCCGGGCGCCTGGATCGCCGGCTCCGCCTGGGCCTCCGATGCGCTCGATGCCATCAACACCACCGAAGCGCTGGCGAAGCTCGACGCGGCCTCCGGCGATCACCCGGTGGTGCTCACCGATGACGCTCACCACAACCGGTGGGCGAACACCGCTGCTCTGCGCTTGGCCGGAATCGCCGACTGCCCGACCGGGGTGCTCTTCGAATCCGCGGGACTGCCTGTGGCCGCTCTCCAGACGGAAGCCAATGCGCTCACTGCCTCTCAGGAACGCGCGGCCTCGAGCCGGGCCATCGAAGAACTCCATGCCTTCGGGATCACCGCTTTCCAGGATGCTGGGGTCTCGACGCAGATCCTCCGTGCTCTGTCCTCCCTCGACGAGGATGGGCAGCTCGACGCGTGGGTTGTATCCTCGATGCTCATCAATGACGAGATCTTCGGCTTCGACGCCATCGGCGACGATCTCATCTTCGACGGAGAGCAGTACCGCACTCGCCACCACCGCCCCGATTTCGTCAAGATCTTCCTCGACGGTGTGCCTCCGACTCAGACCGGGGCGTTCATCGAACCCTATCTGCCCGATGGCCTGCACGCCGATCATCACTGCGGGCAGACGCTCCTGGCCCCGGACGAACTGCTCGACTGGCTGCGGAGGGCTGCGAAGGCCGGGCTGTCTGCGAAGGTCCACTGCACCGGCGACGCCTCGGTCAACGCAGTGATCAACGCGGTCGAAGTCCTGCGTGCCGAGGGCTTCACCGACACCCGCTTTCAGGTCGCGCACGGCCAGTTCGTCCTCGACTCCGACATCGTGCGGATGGCGGCTCTGGGCGTCGACGCCGACATCTCACCGTTCATCTGGACTCCGGGACCGATCTCCGAGGCGGCCAAGCTGGTGCTGCCGGCCGAACGTGCCTCGCGCATGCAGCCAGTGCGTGCCCAGATCGATGCCGGCGTCACAGTGGCAGGCGGATCCGATTGGCCGGTCTCACCGTCTCCGAATCCCTGGGAGGGAATCGAAGGCCTGGTCACACGGCGAGACCCCAGCGGTCGCTATCCCGGCGCTCTGTGGGTCGAGCAGGCCATCACGCTGTCCGAAGCGATCAGAGTCTTCACGCTCTCCGGGGCGGAGTCGATGGGCATCGAAGACGAATGCGGTTCCCTGACCGTCGGCAAGTCCGCCGACTTCATCGCCCTCGACCGCGATCCCTTCAACGCCGATCCCTCCGACCTCGCCGATACCCGCGTCGAGCAGACGTGGTTTGGCGGGAAACAGGTGTACGCACGGTAGAGCATCGGCTCGACATCTGCCTCCCAGTCGATGAAAGTGGGCCTTTGACCGCCTTGTCGGTCCGAGGCCCCTGCGACTCACCTCATGTCAGGCGAGTTCGCGCAGCACTCTTCGCGCCGTGGTGATTCCGGTTTCGATGGCGCCGTCGACGCAGACTCCGTTCCAACCCTTGGCATAGTCGGCACCAGCGAAATACATGCGGGTGTCAGTGCTGTGGAAGTTCGACCAACCGTCGATGAACTGTCCCGACTTCACGGTCGCCCAGGTCTGGCCACTCCATCTGTCGTTCGTCCAATCGTGCCCATCACAGTCGAGGACGGTGATGTCGTCACGCCACTGATCCATGATCGTCTGCACCTGCTCCCTGTCGTGCAGATCGATCTCGGTCGCATCCGTCCCGAAGCCGACCATGATGGTGGTGCCGTCATCGAGGAAGTATTCGCTCTTGATCATCGACAGCGGGCTTCCCGTGGGGGCCGAGGCGAGGAACGAGTGATGACCGTCGATCTTGATCCAGATCTTGCAGCCCTTGCTGTTCGTCTTCTCCGCGGCAACACGCTGGATCGAGTCAGGCAGAGCCGGCTGAAAGTCGATCGTATTGACCGCGCCCACCGGGGCGGTGACGATGACGGCGTCCCCGTCCACGGTCGCCCCGTCGGCGAGCGTGATCCGCGCGCCGCCTTCGTGTTCGATCCTCTCTACCGGAGTGGAGAGGTGGATGGGACACCTGAGGTCGGCAGCGATCGATTCGTAGAGGCCGCGCATTCCCCGAGTGAGCTTGTATTCGAGGGTCTGCTCGTCGAGCAGCGACAGCCGATGGTCGGACAGCGCCGCCCAATGCTTGGCCATAAGCGGCGAGGCCGTCTCCAGATCACCCTGATAGGCCGCCGACCAATAGGCATCGCAGAGGTCGATCTCCTCCTGGGAGAACTCCCCGTTCTGCAGCGCGTCAAGGACCCCTCCGGAATCAGCCGCCTTGAACCGTTCGACCACGTCTTCAGGACCGTCGTACCGGTCGCCGAGCACATAGAGCGGATCATGCGGATACGGGAAGAACTCCTCCGAGCCCTCGAAGATCTTCGCCTGCGGGCGTTCGAGCAGCTCATTCATCCGGTCCTTCGCATCGGCGACGCAGCGACCCTCGGTGATCCAATAGGCGCCGTCGTAATCCGGGCTGGGGTAGATCTCCTGCCCGTAGCGAGCGATCTCCGACCAGACGAAGGGCTGCATCCAGTGCACCCAGGTGGCCCCGAGTTCGAGCGGATAGCCCATCCGCTCCTCTGTCCAGGCTCTGCCCCCGATTCGGTCACGTGCCTCGAACACCTCGACCTCCGCGCCTGCTGCCTGCAGTTCGCGGGCCGCGACGAGTCCGGAGAATCCGGCTCCGATGATGAGTATCTTCTTCGACATGCTCGATGCACTCCTTGTGGCGGGCGGTGATTCGATCCTCATTGTCCACCATTCCGCGGCCGCAGAGCTTGCACAACAGCGCAGGCCTATTGGCGAACAACGCGAGAAGGTCAGCGTCGGCGAAGAGAGTCGATGTGGCGCCTGAGCGACTCCTCGATAACTTCATCCGGCGTGACCTCGGCCATGAGGCAGGCCTGCATCTGCCAGCCCGCATTCCGGGCGGCCAGCTCCGAGGCCGCGATATCGATATCGACGTCCGGACACATAGCGCCGTCCTCCCGGGCCTGCACGAGGAACGAGCGCATCTGCTGCCGCCACCGACTGTTGTTCTCGTCGTGAATGGCCATGATCTCATCATCCTGCGAGGCCCGGGCCCAGAACGCGAGCACGACCCGTGCGGCCTTGCGACCGCTCTCACCCAGCGGGAGGATTTCCCGGCACATCGCATCGAGCGCATCGAATCCGCGCTTGCCCTCGACAACACGGCCGATCCTGGCATCGGCCTGGTTGTAGAGGTTGAGGAACGACGCCGTCAGCAGCGCCCGTTTGCTCGGGAAGTAGCGCACGACCGTGCCGTGGGCGTACCCCAATTCGGCCGCGAGCTCACGCATCGTCAGCCGCTCGAAGCCCACGCGGGCGATGACCTTGACCACCGCGTCCGCGATCAGCTCCTTTCGCTTCTCATGATCGACGATCTTCGGCAATAGCTGAACCTTTCTGCGCAGAAGCCTTGAATTGTCGGCGGCGTCCGACAATAATCATATATGTTTTAATCACCAGGTGGAGATTTAAACTCCTGTTCTCGATACAGACCCTAGTCGACGAAGGAGTCGTACATGCCTGAACCCATATCCCGACGGCGGGCGCTCACCGCACTCGCTGCAGCAGCCGCTGTGGCGACGACGAGCGCCTGCTCCTTCGAAGACGCGAGAGGTTCTGCTGCCGGCCTCGACGTCCTCAAGGTCTCGACCATCGGCCTGACCAGCGACGGTTCGCTCATCACCGGAATGAAGAAGGGCTTCTTCGCCGATGAAGGAATCGAAGTCCGCACCTCACTGGTCAAAGATCCCCCGGCCGGACTCGCGGCCGCGCAGAGCGGTCAGGTCGACATCGCCTATTCGCCCAGCGTGTCCATCCTCACGGCTCTCAGCCGTCACATGCCCATCGGCGTCGTGGCCGGCGCCGACGGCTTCAGCAAGAAGCAGGCGGAGTCTGAGGATCCCGAGGAGTTCGACGACACAGCCCTGTTCTCGGCCGCCGACAGCGGAATCGATTCCCTGAAGGACCTCGCGGGCAGAACGATCTCCGTTCCCGCCCGCAAAGCTCAGCTCGAAGTCACCATCGTCGAGGCGCTGCGACAGGCCGGCGTCGACCCTGAGAGCATCAACTGGGTCGTTCTCGACTTCACCTCGGCGACGGCCGCTCTCAGTCAGGGCCAAGTCGATGCCGCCGCCCTCGTCAATCCCTTCACGTCGAAGGCGAAATCAGCCGGGGCACACTTCCTCCTCGCACCCTCGTACAACTTCTTCGGCGCAGCAGCGGTCGGCATGTGGACGGTCGGGACCTCGACTTTCGACGAGAAGCCCGAACTCATCCGGGGTTTCAAACGCGCCATCGAACGCTCCAACGCCTATGCCAATGACCATCCCGAAGAGGCCACTCAGGCAGGAATCGACTACACGAAATCGGGCCTGTCGCTCGACGAGGTCACGATTCCGTATTGGCCGGAGACCATCGGCAAGCGGGATCTGTCATCGGTCAATGAGAAGCTCGTCGGCCTGAATCTCCTCTCGGAGCCAGTGGATCTGACTTCGGTGATCAAGGGAGGAGAGGAACAATGAGCACAACCGTTCGACGCTTTCTCGTCGGCTGCTTCGGCGTACTGCTGGCTATCGCCGTCTGGCAGCTGGCCTCGATGATCGGCCCGCTGGCCGAATCGCCGATGCCCTCGGCGGGAGAGGCCATCACCACAATGCTTCAGCTGCTCACCACCGTCGACCTGTGGCTGTCGACTCTCGACACGCTCGTCATCGCCGTCGTCGGGCTGCTCGCGGCCATCGTCGTCGGCGTGGCTCTGGGCATCGCCATCGGTTCGTCGCCGCTGGTCATGCATGCCACGCGAGTGATCGTCGAATTCTTCAAACCGATTCCGCCCATTGTCGTTCTGCCCATCGTCGTCCTCGTCCTGGGGCCCACTCCGTTCATGGGCATCTTCCTCGTCATCATCGGCTGCACGATCGCCATAGCGATCCAGACCTCTGCCGGGGTCTTCGACACCGATCCGGTGCGCAAGGCGACCGGTGAGACTTTCGGTCTCTCCCGCGCGGAGGTGCTCCGGCGGATCGTGCTCCCCAGCGCACTTCCCTATATCGGCACCGCTGTGCGAGTGGCCGCACCGACGTCGCTCATCGTCGCCGTCGTGGCCGGGTTGCTCGGCGGCGGTCCGGGCCTGGGACAGAGCCTGCTACAGGCACAGCTGGCCGGCAATCAGCCCGAACTCTTCGCGTACGTCCTCATCCTCGGGCTGCTGGGACTGGTGTTCCAGGGTGTGAGCTCACTCGTCGAGCGTCGGGTCCTCCATTGGCACCCGCAGTTCCGGAAGGAGAACCCCTGATGACCACCATCCAGAAACCGCTTCGATCGCGGACTCGGCAGGCCCGCCGCCAAAGGGCCGCCCGCAGCCCCCGTTGGCTGCTCATCGGCGCCGAGGTGGGTCTGCCCGTCATCCTCATCGCCGCCTGGTGGTTCGCCTCGGCGGGGTCGACGAACATCTTCTTCCCACCGCTGCAGACAATCCTCGCCCGCCTGTGGCAGCTGACTCAGACGTCCGAATTCCTCATCGACATCGGCAGCTCGCTGGGCAACCTCGTTGCGTCATTCGTCATCGCGTGCCTCCTCGGAGTCCTGCTCGGTCTGGCATTGGGCACGTCGAGGTTCCTGTCGTGGCTGCTCGAGCCAGTGATCCACTTCTTCCGCGCCATCCCACCCGTGGCGCTCGTGCCGATCTTCGTCTCTCTGCTGGGGTTCGAGAATGAGACCCGGATCCTGTCGATCACAGTCGCGGCGCTCTTTCCGGTTCTCATCTCGACCATCGACGGGGTCCGCGCCAATGATGAAACCCTCGACATGGTCAGCAGAGTCTACCGACTGACGTGGTCCGAACGCCTCTTCGAGGTCGTGCTGCCCGCCGCGGCACCACGCATCCTCTCCGGGATGCAGGTGGGCCTCATCGCCGCCTTCGTCGTCATGATCGCCAGCGAGATGCTGGGTTCGTCGACCGGCTTGGGAGCCAAAACCCTTTTGGCGCAGCAGACCTTCACCATCGCCGATATGTGGGCGGGGATCCTCCTGCTCGGCATCTTCGGCTACCTCGCAACCTTTCTCTTCGAACTCTTCCGGCGACGTGTCCTGCGTTGGTACATCGCCGCCCAGCAACAGGAGCGACAGCTATGACATCAACCCCATCCACTGCCGGCCACAGCGACGAGCGTCCGGTCCGCCTCGACGTCTCGGGGCTGAAGAAGACGTACACCACGAAGAAGGGGGACGTGCCCGTCATCGACGACCTCACCTTCGACCTGCGCCAAGGAGAGATCGCCTGCATCGTCGGCCCTTCCGGCACCGGAAAGACGACCCTGCTCAAATGCCTCGCCGGGCTGCAGCCGATCACGTCAGGACAGGCGACCATCGATGGGCATGTCATCGACGGTCCGCCGGAGGAGCTCGCTCTCGTCTTCCAGGAGTACACACGCTCACTCATGCCGTGGCTTTCGGTCGAGCGGAATGTCGAGCTGCCTCTCAGACATCTGAGTCTTTCGGCGGAGGAGCGACGCCAGCGCGCAGCATCATCGCTCGAGGCCGTCGGCATGGCGGAGGCCGCCTCGAAATATCCGTGGCAGCTGTCAGGTGGGATGCAGCAGCGGGTCGCCATCGCCCGGGCAGTCGCTTACCGCCCGGGCGTGCTCATAATGGACGAACCCTTCGCCTCCGTTGACGCACAGACCCGTTTCGAGCTCGAGGACCTGTGCCTGCGCATCCGCGAACAGTTCGATATGACGATCCTCGTCGTCACCCACGACATCGACGAATCCGTCTATCTGTCCAATCGTGTCATCGTCCTCGGCCAGCGTCCGGCAAAGGTGACAGACGTCATCCCCATCGACTTCGACGGGCCACGGGATCAGCTCACCACCCGCGCTCTGCCGAGGTTCGCTCAGCTGAGAAGCGAGATCTTCGAACTCATTCGGAAGGCGGGTTGATGAGCACCACTGACTTCCACGGCCATATCAGCGAGTTCGCTTCAGACTCGACCCCCTCCTGGCCCGAAAAGCCTCAGGCCGACCCAGATGCGCCGAATGTCATCGTCATGCTCGTCGACGATCTCGGATTCAGCGACCTCGGCCCCTACGGTAGCGAGATCGACACTCCGAACATCGACCGATTGGCCCACTCCGGGTGGACATTCACGAACTATCGGACTGCACCGATGTGCTCTCCGGCACGAGCGTCGCTGATGACCGGACTCAACCCTCACCGTGCAGGGTTCGGCTTCGTCGCTCATGCCGACCCCGGCTACCCCGGCTTCACATGCGAGATCCCGGACAACGCGCCGACACTCGCGGAATCTCTGCGGGCCGGTGGGTACGCCACATTCATGGTCGGCAAATGGCACCTCACTCTCGAATCGCGTCTCCATGATGCGGCCGAGAAGTCGTCCTGGCCGCTGCAGCGCGGCTTCGAGAGCTATTTCGGTTCGATGGACGGATTCACATCCGTCCATCACCCGCACCGACTCGTCCGAGACAATTCGGTCATGGATCGGCGAGAGTTCCCGGCCGGGTACTTCCTCACCGATGAACTCACCGATGAGGCCGTGGCGATGATCGACCGTCTGCGTGCGAACGATTCGGACAAACCATTCTTCCTCTACTACGCTCACACCGCCGTCCACGGTCCCATCCAGGCCAAGGCCGACGACATTGCGAAGTTCGAAGGCAGATACGCGGCAGGGTGGAACGTGCTGCGGCAGAAGCGATTCGACCGGCAGAAGGAACTCGGGATCATCCCTGACCATGCCAGGCTTCCCGGCAAGGCACTGGATGACTCGAATCAGATCCCTTCCTGGGATTCCCTCAGCGACGAAGACCGAGCACTGTTCGCCAAACACATGGAGGTGTACGCCGCCTCGGTGAACGAAGTTGATCAATCGGTCGGACGGCTCCTCAACCATCTGGAGGAGCTCGGAGAGGCCGAGAACACCATCATCGTCCTCGCCAGCGACAACGGCGGGAGCGCCGAAGCCGGCCCACAGGGAACCCGAAGCTACTTCTCCCAGTTCGGTTCCCTGGGCACTCTCCCCGAGGACTGGATCACCGATGTTCCCCGCGATCCCGACCTCATCGGCTCAGCTCGGGTCTTCAGCCAGTATCCGACAGGGTGGGCACGTGTGTCGAACACTCCCTATCGTTCCTTCAAATCGAGTACGTATGAGGGCGGTGTCCACTCTCCGCTCATCGTCTCCTGGCCGAAAGCGCCGGAGGACCTGCAGCCGGGTCTGCGCCACGATTTCGTCTTCGTCTCCGACCTGGCTCCGACGCTCCTCGAACTCACTGGTGTCGAGCCGCTGGCCCAGCGGCAGGGCAAGACGGCCGAAGCGATGGACGGGCGCAGCAGAACTGATGTGATGAGAAACCGGCCGCACAGCGGCCGGCACACTCAGTATTTCGAGTGTATGGGCAGGCGAGGTCTCATCCACGACAGCCTCAAACTGGTCTCCCCTCGACCACCGTTCAAATGGCAAGGAGCTGCGGGAGGCGACTGGGAGCTCTACAATCTCGACAGCGACCCGACGGAGACGCACGACCTGGCCGACGAGCGGGAATCCGAAGTCAGAGGCTTGGCCGAGCAGTGGCGTGCCGAGGCATGGGAGAACAAAGTCTTCCCCCTCGACGACAACGGCTCGCTGCTGTCGACTCGTCCGAGTTCGGAGAACTCACTGTCGCGCCCGCTGACTCTCCGGCCCTTCGGCACAGCTCTCGAACGGTTCCGGTCATCGAAGCTGACAGTCCTGAGATCTTTCGACATCGACATCTCCCTGGAGACAACGGACGATGTCCAAGGAGCTGTCGTCGCCCACGGGGACCAAGGCGGAGGATATCTCCTCAGCTTCGAGTCGGGCCGCCCGCTCATCAGCTACAACGCCTATGGTCACCTCTCACGCGTTCAAGCAACGGCGATCTCCACCGGATCGCATCGGCTGTGTCTGAATTTCACCGAGGTGAAGGATCTGCAGTGGACGATCACCCTCGCCGAGGACGGAGTTGAACTCGCGCGCATCGACGCCGTGCCGATGCTGTTCGGCATGGCTCCGTTCACAGGAATCAGCGTCGGATACGACTATGGTTCCCCGGTGGATTGGGACCTGTTCGAGGAATATGGTGCGAACTGGTTCACAGGCGGCATTCTCGATTCGGTGACCTATGTGCCCGGCAAACGTTCTCATCATGACCCGACCATCATCGCCGATCTGACGAAACCGCTTGAAAACCTCGTCGACTGAGAACCGTGAGCTGCGATGCAGACGGCCGTTTCCTTCGGTGTTCTTCTCCGGGGAATCGCAGATCTCAGCAGGTGACGGCTTCGTCCGTCTCAGACTGGCCTGCGTCGGTCTTAAGCTGGTCGGGTGAAGCCCCGGCTCAGGCTCATCGACAACGTCGCCTGGAACGGCACGCCGATCACCTGCGAGCGCATCAGGTCACTGCTGCGCCGCCTCGTTGATGCAGGATTCCGGGGCCTGTCTGCGTCAGGACTGGTCACCGCGATCTGGCCGGACTCACCACCGACACATCCAGCCAAGGCTCTGCAGGTCCTCGTCTTCCGCGCCCGTGTTCACACCACGTCTGCAGCGATCGCCCGCACTGAGACCGGTTACCGTCTCGATCTGCCGGTCGAGGACGTCGATGCCTGGGCTCTCGCCTCTGCTCTCTCAGACGCCGAGGAGGCTCTGGCCCGCGGTGCGACCGACCGTGCCCTCGAGTCGGCGGGGCAGGCCGGCAGCGTCTTCGTGGACGCGGTCGACGGTCGTGGTCGGACCAGCAGCGGTCCGGTCGGCAGGGGCGGCTCTCAGGCGGGGATTCTTTCGGTGGGCTGGGGCTGCGTGGAAGCATCGGTGGTGGTCTCGCCGGTGATGGTGAGAAAGACAACGTCGAGGCTGGGTTCGGCCACCTTGATCGAGACGACGTCGACGGCGGCTTCCCGGAGGGCGACGAGGACCGATCTCGCGTCCCCGGCCTGCTGCAGGTAGACCGTTATCTCGCTGGTGCCTGCGACATGGACGGCCTCCGCACCGACGATGCCGGCGATGATCGTCTGTGCGCGTTCGCTGTCGTCGACCTAGGCGTCGGCATCGAGGCCTACGTGGAGGCTGGATCCTCCGATCGACGACTTAAGCTCGGCCGGAGTGCCTTGAGCGACGATCGCCCCACGGTCGATGACGGCAATCCGGTCGGCCGGCTGGTCGGCTTCCTCGAGGTACTGCGTGGTCAGCAGCACGGTGACTCCGGAGGCGATCAGGCTGCGGATAGTCGCCCACATCTGGTTCCGGGTCCGCGGGTCGAAGCCGGTGGTCGGTTCGTCGAGGAAGATCAGCGGTGGGCGGCTGATCAGACTCACGGCCAGGTCGAAGCGACGGCGCATACCGTCGGGGAACGTCGAAAGCGGTTTGTCGGCGGCCTACTCCAAGCCGAACTCGTCGAGGAGATCGGCCGCGATCGGTTGTGCCGCGCCTCGGGACAATCCCTGCAGACGAGCGATGAGTTTGAGGTTTTCACGGCCGGTGAGCTTCTCATCGTCGCCGAGGCGTACTGCCCGGTGACTCCGATGAGCTGCCGGGCTCGATGGCATCCTCAGCGTCGCTTCGAAATCATTCAAGGGATGGTCGAAGGCCCTCGGAGTCCTCGACATCATCTTCGCCGTCATCATGTTCATCGTCGTCTTCTCCAATCCGGGAGCCGCATTGCTCGCGCTGGTTTGGATTATCGCGATCTACACGATCATCTTCGGCATCTTCCTCATCATCATGGCCTTCGTCGGCCGCTCGCATACGAAGCAGGCATTCGGAAACTGAGGCACTCCCCCACCAGTTCCTCGGCCCGGGCAGCTTCCATAAGAAGCTGACCCGGGCTGCTTGTTACCCACCCGTTCGCCCACTCGGCCGATGACGTTCACGGCGGCTTCGCCACACGATCACCTGCGCTTCGTAGCGTCGCGAGCGTGAATACACAGAGAGAGAAATCCACACGCACCCGTCCGTTCACGATTCTCGCCGCTGCAGTCCTCACAGCCTCGGCCACCTTCAGCACCGGCCTCGCCCCCGCGGCAGCCACCGGCCTCGGCTCTGCAGGTGAAACACCGGGACTCGGCTCCCCCGGCGACTTCACGGCCCCTGACAAGGTCGCCGACCTCGAGTTCCCGACCACGATCTCCCACCGAGGCGGCGCCGACGTCTATCCGGAAGAATCCATGGAAGGATTCACCGCCTCGGCGAAGGACGGATTCCTCCCCGAAATGGACATCCAGTTCCTCGCAGACGGCACCCCCGTCCTCATCCACGACGACACTGCCGACCGCACACTCAACGGCGCAACCGGTCCCATCCGGGACCTCAGCCGCGAGGAATGGGACGCGGCCACGATCAAACACCCGGCCGGCGGAGAAGAAGCCGCCACCGTCACCCTCGACGAACTCCTCGACGAAATGGGCGGCGAGGTCGTCCTCGTGCCCGAGATCAAGCCCGGAGCCACCCCCGAGGACGTCAACCGCGTCCTCAACGAATTCGACGAACGAGGTTTGCAGGACTCCCTCGTCGTCCAGTCCTTCGACTTCGAAGCGGCGAAGACGATCGCCGACCGCGGATACACCTCGCTCTACCTCATGGGGTCGGCCATGCCGAAGGAATCACCGGCCGAGATCAAGGACGCCGGCATCGAATGGGTGGGACCGAGCAAGAACCTGCCGACGAACAAGATGCGCGAACTCGACAAGGCCGGCTTCCACGTCGCCCCGTACACACTGGCGACCGCGAAGGACGGACAGCGCCTACCCGGATTCATCGACGGATACTTCACCGACGACGCTTGGACGGACTGAGTAGACTGCCTGGATGGAGCCTCTCGAACGCGGTGTCCCGATCCCTGACCCGCTGACACTCTACCTGGAGGTCGACCGCACCCAGCCGCGGCACGAATGCTGGGTCACCGGTCACATGGTCGCCGGCCTCGACGGAACCGCCGCCATCCACGGGCGCGTCGGCGCGCTGTCGACAGAACCCGATCAGGACCTGTTCCGGCGGATGCGGCAGATCGCCGATGTCGTCATGGTCGGCGCTCAGACCATCCGCAGCGAAGGTTATGCTCCGATGCGACTGCCCGAGTCCGCCCGAATCCAGCGTCGAAAGCGGGGACAAGCCGTGATGCTGCCGGTGGCGGTCGTCAGTCGCAGCCTCGACCTCGACTGGTCATCACAGGTCTTCGCCGCAGCCCCCGAGCACGCGCGCACAATCGTCATCACGTGTGCACAGGCCGATCCGAAGCTGCTGGCGGCCGCCGAACAGGCGGCCACGGTCATCATCGCCGGTGAGGACCGTGTCGAACCTGCGAAGGCACTGCAGGCCCTCGCCGGTCTCGGCTACCGGGTCGTCCTCTGCGAAGGCGGGCCACGCTGGCTCGGGGAGCTCGTCGCCGCAGACCGCCTCGACGAGCTGTGCCTGTCGATCTCACCGATGATGGGCGGCGATCCGCTGCCGGTGAGCGTTGCGCCGCCGGGAGCCGGCATCGCACAGTTCTCGCTGAAGTCGACGATGGTCGCCGACGACACGCTCTTCCTCCGCTACGAGGCGAAGCCCGCGGAGGAGGGACGATCATGAGCGCCTCCGAGCTCGACGACCTCATGGCTTCGGTCGATTCCCCGCTCATCGTCGTCACCACCTCGGCGGAGGGCGAACGGGCCGGCTGTCTGGTCGGCTTCCATTCGCAGGCGAGCATCGATCCCGGGCATTACTGCTTCTGGCTGTTGAAGGCCAACCACACCTACCGGGTCGCGCTGCGTTCGGATCATTTCGCCGTCCATTTCCCCACCACCGCGGACAGTGAGCTGGCCCGGTTTTTCGGGTCGCGCTCCGGATCGGAGACGGACAAGTTCGCCGGTCTTGACCTCACCGTCACCGAGGATGGAGTGCCGCTGCTGACTGCCCTACCGAACCGCCTCATCGTCGAACGCATCACGATGCTCGACGACGGAGGCGATCACGTCTGCCTCACTGCGCGTGTCGATTCGGTCGAGATCGCGGGCGGCTTCACAGCTCTGCGTCCGTCACAGCTGGGAGACCTCACTCCAGGACACAACGCCGAGGAACGGGCGATCCGACCGTAGGCCGATCATGGCTGATCTGCTGTCGCCGAGGATGAGAAGCTGACATCCGCTGCGTCGATGTCGGAGCGCAGGCCGCGCCATACAGGGTGCCGCAGGCGACCGGCCTCGGTCAGGCCCGAGAACCGGACTTCCCCGACGAGGTCGGGGCGCACCCAGTGGGCATCTCGCGATTCGGCGGCCGGCACCGTGAGGGCCGGCGTCTTCCGCGACCGGCGATCGAGTCGGGCCCGCAGACTCTGCAATGCCTCGTCGTCGAACCCGGTGCCCACGCGGCCCAGGTAGTGGAGTCCGTCGTCGTCATGGGCGGCGACCAGCAGTGAGGCAAAGCTGTCAGCGCGTTCGCCTTCTCCGGTCCGCCAGCCGACGATGACGACATCGCGCGTCGAGGCGTGCTTGAGCTTGGCCCAGGTGCGAGTGCGCTTTCCGGGGAGATAGATGCTGTCGGTCCGCTTCGCCATCACCCCTTCGAGTCGAAGCTTCCGGCTGGACTCGAAGGCGGCGTCGACGCTTCCCTCGAAGGCGTCGGGAACATGGATGTGCTCGCTCTCGGTAACGAGGTCGAACAGACGTTCGCGCCGTTCCGCATAGGGGGCGCGCAGCAGCGAGGTTCCGTCCGCGTGGAGGACGTCGAAGAGCATGAGGTAGACAGGGGTACGTCGCCGCTCCCGTTCGACGTCGCTGTCCCGGCTCAACCCCATTCTGCGCTGGAGGCGCCCGAAGTCCGGTCGGCTGCCCTGCCCGAGGGCGACGATCTCCCCGTCGAGGATGCAGTCGACATCAACACACTCAACCAGTTCGCGAAGCTCCGGGTACGTGTTCGTCATGTGTCGGCCGTTGCGGCTGGTCAGCTCGATGCTGCCGTTGCGGTCCCCGTCGCCCGGCTGCACCCTCGCCAGGGCCCTGATGCCGTCCCACTTCATCTCGAACGCCCAGTCCTCTGCCTCCTGCCGGACGGAGTCGATGTTTCCGATGCTCGCGAGCATCGGGGACAGATCCGCCGGCAGGGCCGCCTGCTTGCGACCGGCGGAAGGTGCCGCCTTCTTCGGCTCGTCCTCCATGAGATGGATCATCCAGTTCTTCTCGGGATCCTTGTTCGGACCGTGGTCTCCGGTGTTGAACAGCGCGAACCGCCGCACTCCCCCGAGGCCGCCGTCCTCACGCCCATGGAGGACCGCGATGACTTCCCTGCCCTCGTTCCACTTCTCGATGTCGCAGGTTCCCGAGTCCCAGATCTCGACCTCGCCGGCGCCGTACTCCCCCTTCGGGATCGTGCCTTCGAAGCTGCCGTATTCGAGGGGGTGGTCCTCGGTCTGGACCGCCAGGTGGTTCTTCCCCGGGTCGGTCGGCGGTCCCTTCGGCAGCGCCCAGGAAACCAATACCCCATCGTGTTCGAGTCGGAAGTCCCAGTGGAGGCTCCTCGCGTGGTGTTCTTGGATGACGAAGCTCAGTTCGGCCCCGCTCGTTCCCTGTTTCGCTGGGACGGGTTCGCTCGTGCGCTTCGGATCTCGTTTGGACCGGTAGATTTCCAGCCGGTCGCGCTCGGTTTCCGGGGTCTCTTCTGACTTCGAGTTCGTGTGGGGCTCCGAATCCGCTCCGGACTCCGGCGCCGAGGTGGTTCCTCCGACCGCCTCGGCGAGGGGTTCGAGGAGGTCCCCCACATCGTCGATCCGGTCGAGGACCTCCTCGAAACGCATCTGCTCGACGGTTGCCGGGTCGTCGAATTCGTCCCAGCTGCGGGGAGCGGCGACTGTCGGGGTGAAGCGTCCGCGCAGGGAATACGGAGCCACGGTGGTTTTGGACGCCGAGTTCTGCGACCAATCGATGAGCACCTTGTTCTCCCGCAGCGTCTTCTTCATCGCTGAGACGATGAGCTCCCGATGATCGGCTTCGAGGCTGCGGGCGAGCTCATGGGCGACATCGGAGACCTCCTGCGAGCTCGCCGACCCGTCCAGCGGTGCATAGAGGTGGACGCCTTTGGACCCGCTGGTCACCGGGTATGCGTCGCGTCCCATGCCCTCGAGCAGTTCGCGGACGAGCTGAGCCACCTCGATGCAGTCGGCCAAACAGCGCCCGGGGCCGGGGTCGAGGTCGAAGACCATCCGGTCGGGGTACCTGTTCTCGGAATCGATCGTGCCGGGATCCTTCGCCCCCGCACTCACCCTCCACTGGGGGACATGGATCTCGAGCGCAGCCATCTGCGTGAGATAGGTCAGCGTCGCGAGATCGTTGACCAGGGGATAGCGTTTGGTGCCGGTGGAATGTCGGATCGCGCGTGTTCGGATCCACGACGGTGCGGATTCGGGCAGGTTCTTCTCGAAGAACACATCCCCGGGGTCATCGGGAGTGCCGACTCCGTCGACCCAGCGTTTGCGCGTGGCGATCCGGTCCCGGGCATGGCGGATGACGTGCGGGGCGATCTTGGCACAGTAGTCGAGGATCTCGCCCTTTGTCGTGCCGGTCTCCGGGTAGAGGACCTTGTCCAGATTGCTCAATGTCAGCCGATGGCCCTCGACCGTCACCTTCTGCTCGCGGCGTGCCATTGGGCACCTCCTCCTGCGCACTGTTCGTGCCTCTGCCCACGATCTTCTCCTACGGTACTGGGCAGAACAGGTCTGCGACAGGGGGGGGTGCGGAAGCGCTCCACCGCGTCTGCGCGGTCTTGGCGCTCTTCAGGCCGGCTCGCTCTTCAGGCCGGCCGGGAAGCGGCCTTCCTCACAACCAGGGGCGCATTGGCACGAGCGCCCGTTCGGCGAGCTTGACCAGCTGATGCCGGTCGAGCCAATTTGTGCCGAGCTCCACGCAGTGCGCGGAATCTCTGCCGAACACCTTCTCCATCTCGGCGGCGAAGGCGCTGTCGATGACTTCGACATTGCTCTCGTAGTTGAATGTCAACGACAGTCGGTCGATATTCGCCGTGCCCACCGTCGACCATTCGCCGTCGACGGTGGCGACCTTCGAATGGATCATGCTCGCGGTGTAGAGCAGGACCGTGACCTTCGAGTTGATCATCTGTTCGAAGAATCCCCGTGAGAGCCAGTCCCCGAGGATGTGGTTGGATTCCTGCGGAACCATCACCCGCACATCGACTCCCCGATCAGCCGCCTCGATCAGCGCCTGCAGAAGCTGTTGGTCAGGGATGAAGTAGGGAGTCGTCAGCCAGATTCGCTTCTGTGCGCGAGCGAAGGCGTTGAGGTACATGCTCCGGATCGGGTAGACGAGGTGGATGGGCAGGTTGGCAGCGACTCGCAGCTTCGACTCCCACACTTCGGGCGGGACCCAGGCGATCTGTTCGTCGGTGTCGTGGAACTCATTCCACACCTGCGCGATCGTCTGTCGCAGCCCCCATGCTCCCGGACCGACCGAGCGCAGATGGGTATCGCGCCAGTGACGGGCATAGAGGGAGCCGATGTTGAATCCGCCGACGAAGGCCACATCGTCGTCGATGACGAGGATCTTCGAATGGTTGAATCCCGAATGGCGCAGAGGCCCGCGCCAGAACTGCCGCGCCACTGTCGGCAGGCGCAGGACATGGATACGTTCAGACAGCTGCCGGTAGAAGGACGACGGGATCGTGAGGTTCGCGAACCCGTCGTAGATGAGGTGGATCTCGACTCCGCGATCCGCCGCCGCATTGAATGCATCGATGAACCTCTGGCCCACCTCGTCGTTCTTCCAAATGAATGTCTCCATGAGGATCGACTCACGCGCCGAATCGATCGCATCGATCATGGCCTCGTACAGGGTGGAACCATCGGTATAGATGTTGAGCTCTGACTCTTCGACCGTTGAACTGAATGTTCCCGGACGCGGAGCGGTGCGCGTTTTGCGTCCCCGTTTCTGGATCAGGTCGATGACCATCGAAGCGGCGACGGTTGCCGGCACGGCACTGGCCAGACCGGCGATCGCCCAGGGCACGATTCGACGGCTGATGTGACTGGTGGGTGGAACTCTCAGTGGAGACATCCGCTCACTCTATCGCCTCCGCATCGGAGTGCCCCCGCCGGGAGAATCTGCACACCCATCCGGGACCGCTCCCGCAGGAGGGCGACGGTCCTCACCTGGTTCGCCCGGAGACGAAGCTCGCTGCAGACGCCAGCGAACTGACCTGCAGGAGGGACGGCCTTTAGACTGCTTTCCTGAGTTGAATGCGTCTCAGCAGAACATCGATGCAAAGGAGCCGACAATGCCCCACCAACACTCAGTGGCGGAATACCTCCGGCGACCGGAGTTCGCCACCGACCTGCTGCAGATCGCCAAGGGAGTGATCGCGGCCACGGGCGCATGGTGGTTCTCCGATGCCGTGCTCGAGAGCCAGATGCCGTTCCTCGCTCCGTGGACTGCGTTGCTGACAGTCCACGCCACCGTCTACAGGTCGTTCTCTCGAGGCGTGCAGACGACTATCGCGTCGACGATCGGCGTCGGCGTGTCCTTCCTCATCGGCAACTACCTCGGTGTCAGTATCTGGACTTTCGCTCTGGCGATGTTCGTCGGCCTGGCCGGTGCCCGCCTGTCGTGGATCCGTGACGAAGGTGTGGCGATCGCGACGACCGCGATCTTCATCCTCGGCTCCGGTTTCGATTCCCAGCAGCCGCTGCTCGCCGACCGACTCCTCGAACTCGCCCTCGGGGTGGCCTTCGGACTCGCCGTCAACCTCCTCATGATCCCACCGCTGCGGGATCGACAGGCGGCCCACTATATCGACAGCGTCAACCGGCAGATGGGCGAAGTGCTCACCGACATGTCGAAGCAGTTCTCCCACACATGGGACTCTGATTCGGCACAGGAATGGTTCGAACGCACGGAGGCCATGAGCCGAGAGCTTGAGTCGGCGTGGCAGACCGTGCGATTCGCCCGCGAGAGCAGACGCATCAACCCCCGCACAGCCATGCGCATCGGCAGCTCTCACGGCCGACCTGACGCACCGGAAAGTGCCCCGCACTACGAGGAGGAAAGCTATGAGAGCATCTTGCTCCGAGTCGACGAAGGCATCTCACACCTGCGGAACCTTGCCCGTACTCTCCGAGAGGCATCGTCATCGGAAACGGAATGGAACTCGCAGTTCCGTCAAGAGTGGGCATCGATCGTGGCCGATGCCGGACGGGCCATCGCCGATCCCGACAGTGAGGTCGAACCGGTCTTCGACAGGCTCGAGCAGCTCTCAGCCGATATCTCACAGCATCAGACGCTCCCGAAGACCACCTGGCCGCTCTACGGCTCCCTCATCACGAGCCTGCGCCACATCGTCGTCATCGTCGACGACGTCGCCTCGGCACGCAGAGCCCGAGAGTCCGACTGAAGCCCGGTGCCAGACGCACTGAGTTCGTCGACCTCGGCCAAGGGGGCTAGCCAGTGCTCGAAACCTGCGTTTCAATGGGGGCATGAGAGCTATCTGGACCGGATCCATCGCCTTCGGCCTCGTCAATGTGCCGGTGAAGCTGTACTCGGCGACGGAGAACCACGACGTCAGGATGCACCAGGTCCATGCGAAGGACGGAGGGCGGATCCGCAATCAGCACCGCTGCGAGAAGTGCGGGAAGACCGTCGATTACGACGACATCGACAAGGCCTTCGACGATGGTGAGCACCGCGTCGTGCTCACCAGCGAGGACTTCGAGGCTCTCCCCGCAGAGGACGACGATGACATCGACGTCCTCCAATTTGTGCCCAGCGACGAGATCGACCCCATCATGCTCGAAAGGTCCTACTTCCTCGAGCCGACGTCGAAGACGCCGAAGGCCTACCTCTTGTTGCGTCAGACGCTCGAGAAGACGGAGCGGACAGCGATCGTGAGACTCACACTGCGCACCCGGACGCGCCTGGCCGTGCTGCGAGTGTGCGGAAAGGTCCTCATGATCCAGACCCTGCGCTGGGCCGATGAGATCCGAGACGTCGACTTCAAGGGAGTGAACTCGAAGGCGAAGATCTCGGACAAAGAACTCGAAATGTCGGAGAAGCTCGTTGAGTCATACTCCGAGGACTTCACCCCCGAGGAGTTCAGCGACGACTATCAGGTCGAACTGCGCAAACTCATCGACGCGAAGATCGACTCAGGCGAGAGTTTCGATGTCGAGAAGACGTTCGACGAAGACGATTCCGAGGACACCAGCGGTGGAGATGTCATCGACCTCATGGAAGCCCTGCGCAAGTCGGTGGACAGTTCCCGATCGTCGAAGAAGAAGGGGACGAAGAAGTCCGCACCGAAGAAGCGCACCGGCTGAGGCGGGGGGCGAAATAGACTTTCCTTCGACTTGACCAAGACCGAACCCCGATGCAGCAGACGAAGCCGACACGATAGGAGCTGTTCACACCATGCCGAAGACGACGAAAGCAGGAACGCCCAAGAAAGCCGAGCTGCCGTCGACATTGGAGAAGTCGAGCAAGAAGGCGCAGCGGACCTTCGCCAAGGCCTACGACTCGGCCATCGACCAATACGGGGACGAGAAGAGAGCCCACCAGGTCGCCTACGACGCCCTCAAACACAGTTTCGAAAAGGTCGGCGACAGGTGGGTGGCGAAAGAGTCGCCAGGCCCCTCGGACGCGCAGAGCTCAGGCGGGAAGAACACCAATCGCGCAACGGCCGGCGGAGTCGATGCGAACGCGTCGAAGGAGCACCTCTACGCGCAGGCGAAGAAGCTGAACATCTCTGGAAGGTCGACGATGACGAAGAAGGAACTTGTCGATGCACTGGAGAAAGAGAGCAAGCGGAAGACGAAACAGAATTCCTGAGACCGGCCTGATTGCCGCCCAGGTGCCTCCGATGCGCAAGGAAGAAGACGATGATCGACCAGCTGACATTCCAGGACCCCACCACTCGCTTTCCCGAAATCACGCCGCCGAAGCAGGACCAACCGGAGCCGGGTCTCGACGCGGACCTCATCCCGGGCACGGATCGCGGAGAGGACAGCTACACCGGCACCGGCAGGCTCCGCGGGCGCAGGGCGCTCATCACCGGCTCGGATTCCGGTATCGGAGCCGCAGTAGCAATCGCTTTCGCCCGGGAAGGGGCCGATGTCGCCCTGGCCTATCTGCCCGCCGAGGAGGAGGACGCCCAATACGTCTGCGAGGTCATCCGCCGTGCCGGTCGCAAGGCCGTACCTCTGCCCGGAGACCTGTCCGATCCTGACTACTGCCGGGAGGTCGTCCGCAGGGCAGCCGAGGAGCTGGGCGGACTCGACGCCCTGGTCAACAACGCCGGGCGACAGATCGCCGTCGAAGACATCGCCGACCTCACGGATGAGCAGTGGGAAGACACTTTCCGGACGAACATCCACGCCGTGTTCAGGGTCTCCCAGGCCGCGCTCGAGCATCTCGAGCCCGGATCGACGATCGTCAACAGCACCTCCGTGCAGGCGTATTCGCCGTCCGCCCACCTCATCGACTATGCGTCGACGAAAGCGGCAATCAACAATTTCACCAAGGGACTGGCCACCCAACTCGCACCGAGGGGAATCCGAGTGAACTCTGTGGCCCCGGGACCGATCTGGACTCCGCTGCAGGTCTCCGACGGCCAGCCGAAGGACGCCCTGCCGCACTTCGGGAAGAACACTCCGCTCGGACGGGCGGGGCAGCCGACGGAGCTGGCTCCCGCCTACGTCTTCCTCACCTCGTCGGAGTCGAGCTACGTCATCGGTGAGACCCTCAACGTCAATGGCGGCCAGCCGAGTCCCTGACCGATCGGCGTCAGCCACTGACCGTTCACGCCGGCGGCGTTCCTGAGTCCGGTCGGAGAGCCCGACTGCCAGCAGAGTGATGAGAAGTTTCGGCACTCGTGCGATCAGAACCGTGACAGTCCAGACGAGCGGGGGCAGAAGGACGAACAGCGCATTGACGAAAGTGCCTTCTTCGATGAAGTTGAGATCATGGAGCACCACTCGCGGTGCTGCCAGACACGCGAGCCCCACAATTGCCATGACAGGCCGACGTGTTGTGGGGCCGAGTCGGGGTGACGTGGAAGAGGACCGCGCTTCCGCAGAGTTCTGTTGACGAGGCATGGTGGGTGTCCTGTTTCATGAGGACAAGCGCATGTCCTCGCCGTCATTGACACCCTCCACGTCAGGAACCGGCGCACGGATCCGCATCGGCCCCGAAGCGACACTCGAGTCGCTTCTCGTCGGCCATGTCTGCGTCGGGAAGCGACTCAGGCAGGAACGCCGCCCAGCATGCTGGCGATGAGCCCGAGCACCGCCAAGGCCGCCACGACGAACACGATCATACGTTTGCGCATGCTCGGATTCTACCGGTTCCGTCTGTCACCACGGGTTGGCCTCCTGCCAGCGGGTGAACCAATAGCGGTCGCCCTGATAGTGCGACTTCTCCGGCTGACACCCCTTGAGGTCCGAATGTTCTCCCAGCCACGCCCGCACCAGGGGACGCACCTCATCCATCCGCTCGGCCCAGTCGTCGAGAGGCAGCAGCAGGACCGCCTCGTCGACGGAGGTCAGGCGGCACGAGTAGTTCGGCAGCCCCTCGGTGATCTGAGAATGCGTGTAGCTGATCTGATCGCAGCCGGTGGTGAGATAGAAGCGGATGAACTCGCCACAGACATAGGAGCACAGAGTTTTGAAGTTTCGGTAGCGGATCATCCACGCCGGAGGCTGGTACTCCGATTCACCGTCCAATCCGGCACCCTCATTTTCGTACATGCGTTCTATTATAGGCCGGGTGGCCGACGCGGGGAAGGTCACCCGGCGCGAACGCCATCCAGCGTTCCCCCTGACATAATCGAGGCATGAATGAGCACCCGGACCTCGACACGAGTGAACTGAGCGTTCGGCCGTCACGCGGACCAGTTGACTTTGCGCCCCTCGTCGCAATCTGGCGAAGCGCGGTCGACGCGACTCACGAATTCCTCGCCGATGCGGACCGCGATGAGATCGAATCCCGACTGGAGTCGGATTACTTCCCCGCCGTTTCGCTCACCGTCGCGGAGCTGAATGGTCGACCGGTGGGATTCGCCGGCGTCCTCGACGGAAACCTGGAGATGCTGTTCATCGACGCGAAGCACCGCGGCACCGGTATCGGGACGAGACTTCTCAGACACGCGATCAACAACCACGGCGTCAGGTACGTCGACGTGAATGAACAGAATCGGCAAGCCGTGGAGTTCTACACTTGTCGCGGTTTCCAGGTGGTCCGGCGCAGCGCAACCGACGACGCCGGGCGACCATACCCGTTGCTGCACCTGCAGTTGACCTGACTCGACGAGCCCGGGACGCTACGAACCCTGCACCATCCGCCAGCCCCGCGCTGGGAGCCGGTCACTGCCGACGGGCGGCGCGCATCTCCCCATGCCGTTATCGCCGGGCCCGTGAATTCACGCGCATGAGCACGAGAGCGAGCACCGTACACAGCAGATAGGTGACGCCGACGGTGACCCAGCCGAGTTCGAACCCACCGGGTGAGCCGACGATGACGCCCATGAGCAACGGCCCCAGGGCGAAGCCGAAGAACATTCCGGCCGTGACCATGCCGCTGGCCGAGACCATCGAGGCAGCCGGAATCGCTCGCATGAGCGCAGCCATGAGCACCACCGAGACACCGAGCGCAGAGATTCCGTGGAAGGCCACTGCCACCCAGACGAGCAGCGCCCACCCGGCTGCGTCGGCGATGAGGAACAGCACCGCTCCGGCCAGCGCGATGAGGGCGAGGACCAGCAGCAGGCGCGGACCCGATGCACCTTTGGCCATGCGCCTGGCCCAGGTGACTCGGGCGATGACTCCGACGACACCGGCCAGTGCCGCCGTGGCACCGCCGAGGACGAGGCTGAAGCCCATCTCACGCACGGCGAAGAGCGGAATGTACACGTTCGTCGCCTGTACGCCGATGCCGTTGATCAGGCCGAACAGCGCCAACGCCCACACCATGCCGGGGTGCTTGGCCGGACGGCCGGATGCCGGTTCGCGGTCGGGGTGAGCCGCCTCGGCGGTGGTGCCGGTTTGGGTGGTGTCAGTGGTACGGCCGGACGCCTCGGCGGAGGTGTCGGCTGTGGGATTCGGAGCGGTCAGCAGCGGTGTGGTGCGCAGGGATGACCAGGTCATCGCGAGCAGAATGAGCGGGATGACCGCGACGGCCAGGGCCGCGCCGCGCCACCCGATACCGAGTGCCAGGACGGGGAAGGCGAGGCTGGCGACGAGCTGGCTGACCTGGACCCCGGACTGTTTGATGCCGACCCAGCCGATGCGTTTGGTGTCGGGGACGCGTTCGAGGAGGATCCGGTTGGTCACACCGTTGGGAAAGGACTGGGCGATTCCGGACAGTGCGGCGGCCAGAAGCAACATCCAGAACCCGTCGGGCACGGCCACGAGCACGAGAGCCAGCGTGGCAAGGACGAAGATGAACGCCATGAGCGAGAGGTCGGAATGCCGGTCGGCGAGGCGGCCCAGGGTGGCATTGCCGATCGCGGCGGCGCCGAAGCAGGTGGTGGCGAGCAGGCCGAAGTGGGCTTCGGAGATGCCGAGCTCGGCGATGACCGAATCGCTCGTGGCACTGAGACCGTAGAGCATGATGGGCCCGGCGGCGACGGCGCCGAGGAGGACGGTGAGCAGACCGATGCCAGGGGGCTTCTGATCCGGTTTCCGGCCATGGTCGGCCATTGCTCACCTCCTGTCGCCGGGATGCTTCAAGTCAGCATGCTAGCCGGAGGCCGACGAAGGGTGCGGCGGCGTCTGAGGAGCGGCGTGACTGCGGTGACACGGCGCTTTGAGGGCAGAACGGGTGCGGGTCTGACTCAGCCTTTCGACCGGCGCACCAAAGCCCGGTAAGCCACTGCGATGTCGATGGCGAGGATTCCGGCACCGCCGACGAGAACGGCGAGCGCCACCGCCACCGGGTGCGGTTCATTCCATGCCAGCAATCCACACAGCACGGAGGCGAAGATGACGATGAGGGCTCCGGTGCGGAGCCGCCTGATCAGGCTGGCCTTCTCAGCCGAGTTCTCAACGGCCTGCAGCGTGTAGGTCATCGTCACTCCATCTCGGTATCGGCATCTCCGCATTCAGCGGCAGTGATGCGAAAGCAATCTGTCGGTCGCGCCCTTCCCGTTCATGCAGAAACAACGCCAAGAGCAAGACTAGCCCCGAGTCCGCGCTCCGATCCCCATAAGTAGAAATTGTTGAATGTTGCAGATCATTCACAAAAGAGGTTCTGCCCCGGTCAGCGGGGCCGGTCGGCTGCCCACCGGCTGACGGCAGTCGGCCGATTGTTATGGCTGTGTTACCGAATTCCTCATGGCTCAGCGCCGCGACTCCCTTGCCGAAGCCCGAGAGCATATGGACATGAGTGGTCCTGTGCTCGAGACCCCGAGATCAATTCGGCCGGGCGACCGGGAAGGAGAGAAGTCAGCGCCTGTCACGAAGTCACAGCGTTGAGCGCCGTATCGACATCGGCCTCGTCGTTGTAGAGGTGGAATCCGAAGCGCATATTTCCTCCGGCCCGCGAGTACCTGACTCCGGCCGCGTCGAGTCGATCGACGGCACCAGGCCAGGCCCGGTCGACGATCCCGAGGTCGATCGACACGATCGCCGAGTTCAACTCTGCGAGGCCGAGCCCGGTTCTGAAACGGTTGGCCAGAGCGAGGTCGTGGGTGTGGATCTGGTCGACGCCGACGTCGAGCAGCAGCTCGAGCGCTGGAGCCGTGCCGACCCACGAATGCCAGGCCGGTGAGATGTCGAAGGCGCGAGCACCGTCGGCCAGGCGCATCGGCATCCCGTAGCTGGCTGCTCCCCCGGCTGCGAACCACCCCGCCGCCAGAGGCTTGAGTCGGTCGAAGAACTCCGCACGGTCTGGGTGGGATTCGTCGGCGGCTGCCAACTGCGACGGCATCGTGAGGAACGCCGTCCCGCGCGGGGCGCACAGCCATTTGTAGGCGGCGACGGCGAGGAAGTCGACCTCGGCGGCGTTGAGCGGCAGCCATCCGGCCGCCTGCGTGCCGTCGAGGACGGTGAGCGCTCCGACTTCGCGTGCGGCGCGGGTGATCGCCGGGATGTCGGCGACCTCGCCGGTCGCAGACTGTGCGGCGGAAAAGGACACGAGCGTCGTGGACTTGTCGACCGCCTCGGCGAGGGTGTTCAGCGGCGCGGTGCGCACCCGCACCCCACGGTCGGCGTGGACTGCGAACGGGTAGACACCGGAGGTGAACTCGATGTCGGGGATGAGGACCTCCGCACCGTCGGGCAGTGCTGCGGCGATCGGGGCGAGCAGTTGCGATACGGCGGCCCCGGCGGCCACCTGATCTGCGGAAACACCGACGAGGCGACCGAAGAGTTCGCGGCTGGTGTCAACCGATTCCGCCCACCGCGGCCAGGGTACGCTTCCGGCCCGCCACTGGTCGAGGGACCGCTGCAGCGCATCCCATCCGCACCGAGGAGGCGGACCGTAGGAGCAGGAGTCGAGGAAAGCCGTCTGCACGTCCCATTCGGTACGGGCCCGCGCGATGGTCAGACGGGAGGTGAAGCTGGTGGGATCGTCATTGATGTCCATGCCAGCGAATCTAGCACCGGAACGGCGGGGCCGTCTCGGCGAGGTCAGGCCACGCGTTCGGGATACGAGTACGCGTTGAACTTGCCCCTGCGATTGAAGCCGATGACGCTCACGCCGACGTCCTTGCCGTAATCGACGGCCATCGCAGAGGGGGCGCTGACGGCGGACATCATCGGGATGCCGGCCATCGCGCACTTCTGGACGAGTTCGAACGATGCCCGCGCGGACACCTGCAGAACGGTCGATCGCAGCGGCAGGCCACGGTTGGCCATGGCCCAGCCGATGACCTTGTCGACGGCGTTGTGCCGGCCGACGTCCTCGCGACCGACGAGCAGTTCGGGTTCCGCGTTCGGGTCGTCTCCGACGGCGAAGAGCGCAGCGGCATGGACTCCGCCGGTCTTGTCGAAGATCTCCTGTGTCTGCCGCAGTCGATCGGGCAGCTCACCGATCCGGGCGGCGGAGAGCAGCTGCGGAAACTCGTACTCCCCCTGGTCCTCGACATGAAAGGCGGCGGGGATGAGCGGAAACGCGGAGGTCTTCGTCACCGCATCCGCGGCCGCGGTTCCGCAGATTCCACACGACGACGAGGTGTAGACGTTGCGGGCAGGCGCCGTCTCGGGATTCCAGATCCCAGGAGCCAGACGCACTTGGGCGACGTTGTAGTTCCGGCTGCCGTCGGGGGCGAGCCCGGCAGAGAAATTGACCTCTTCGATATCGTCCATCGAGGTCACGACCGCCTCGGAGAGCAGATAACCGGCGATGAGTTCGACGTCGTGTCCGGCGGTGCGCATGGTCACGGTGTACTGCTCACCGTTGAGCTGGATCTCCAGCGGCTCCTCGCCTGCCAGGGAATCCGGACCGGCCGAGATCTCACCGGTGGCGTCGAACTTATAGACCCGGGCTCGCACGGCCTTGCGCATCTGCATGGTCTCGTTCCTCTCTCAGACCCGGGGGCCATGGTCGGTGGTGTCCTCGACGGAGGTCTGAATGTGCTCGAGGAGGTCATCGATGACGGCGATTCCGTCCTTGACCCCGCCCTTCGAACCGGGGAAGTTGATGACGAAGCTGCGTCCCCGCACTCCCGCGACTCCGCGGCTCATCACCGCCGAGGATGTTGATTCGAGACCCTTGCGCCACATCGCATAGATGAGGCCAGGGGACTGGCGTTCGAGGAGTTCGGCGGTGAACTCCGGAGTGCGATCATCGGGCGCGAGCCCGGTGCCGCCGCTGGTGACGATGACGCGAGGACGGTCGGCTTCCGGAGTGTCAACGAGAAGATGCTTGAGTGCGTCGCCGACGGGTTCGCCGTCGCGGACGACGATCGCATCGGGAGTCTCATAACCGCGGCCGCGCAGCCAATCGACGAGGATCGGACCCGTCGTGTCCGCGGCTTCCCCCCTGGCCGCAGAGGTGGAGGCGATGATGACCGCAGCCTTGCGTCCCGCTCCGAGGAGTTCGCCGTTCTCTTCGCTCACCTATCTGCCCTCTTCCCAACTAGCTTCAATCGCACCCGTGGACAGCACATCTGGTACGTGCGCCTGCCCGCGATCCCTGCGCTCACCCATGAGGCACGGTCACTGCCTCCATTGTCCCACTCCGGTCGGGGATGACCAGAGACGGCACGACCCCGGGTCGCGGGAGGAGAAGGCCAGTCAAGGGACGAATCGTCGAGGACTGCTCTCGCTGCTGTGCATCGTTGGCGGTTGTTGCCAGCGTATTGCCATGTTCGGCACATACCGTGTGATTGCAATTTCAACCAATCTTGGAGATCACCGTGTACGCAACGACCGGACTGCCGACCTTTGCCCGCGACATCATCACTCTCATTGCCCGGATCGGCCTCGGCGCGATCTTCATCGCCCACGGGTGGCAGAAGTTCAATGAGTGGACCATCGCCGGAACGAGCGATTCGTTTGCGCAGATGGGGGTGCCGATGGCCGATATCGCGGCCCCGGTCGCAACTTTCGTCGAACTCATCGGCGGAGCACTGCTCATCCTCGGCGCGCTCACTCCCATCATCGGATTCCTGCTGGCAGCCGACGTCATCGGCGCCCTGATCATCGTCCACCTCATCCCGACCCCGTTCGTCGATCAGGGAGGCTGGGAGCTCGTCGCCTCCCTGGCCGCAGGCGCACTGCTGATTGCCGCTGCAGGTCCTGGCCGTCTGAGCATCGACCGCCTCCTCTTCGCCGGCAAGGCAGGCAAGGGACGTAAGCGCTCGAGCGCATCTCCCGCCGTGGCCGCCGACGCCTGAACCTGCGGACGGAGCGCGCACTTCGCGTGTTCGCCCTCGCCCGCCGATGAACCGCGGCACAGCCTGCAGGAAACGCAGTCATAGGTGGGTGAAATGGTCACGCTCACTTGAGTTCTCTGTGACCATTCCACCCACCTAGTGCGACCACCTCACCCGCCGTGGCCGCCACCTTTGCCGCGGTCCGCACCCCGTCTTGCGCAGCGCAGGTAATGTGAGGACGAATCGCGGTGACTAAGTCGCCGGCGGCCACTACGCAGTCAGGAGAAGGAGAAGCGGTGGACGATCTCAGTCTGAGCACGCTCATCTGGCTGCGCATGGCCCGCTTCGTCCAGAACAGCAACCAGCTCTCCAATGAGCACCTGCGCCAATTCGGACTCACCGTCGCCCAGTTCGAAGCCCTTGCCCATATCCGCAATTTCGAACCGATCACGCAGTCCGCTCTCGCCGAAGGACTGACCGTCAGCAGCGGCGGAATCTCCCGCATGCTCGCCCGGCTCGAGTCCGAGGACCTGATCTCCCGCGAACAGGACTGGAAGACCAAACACATCTCCCTAACGCCCAAGGGCCGCGAACTCCTCGAACGCGCGTTTCCCTCGCAGCAGGAACAGCAGGCGTCTCTGTTCGACGATTCCTTGAGCGAGGACGAGAAAGTGCAGCTGCACGCACTGATGAAGAAGCTCTATGACACCAGCCGGGAGCGCGGCGAGAACTCGCGGGAATAATCCCGCAGCCATATCAGCTGACATGGCAAATGACATTTTCGTCACCGTCACGAGGAGACACCTTGAGCGAGTCCGCGCAGCCGCACACCACCCCACCGCGGCATTCTGGGACGACTGAATCGCAGCCGTCACAACGGCCGAACTATATGCATGAATTCGGTCTCGACCGAGGTCAGGGACTGCAGTTCGGCATCTACAGCCTCGGCGATCACCTGCCTGATCCGCACGACGGATCACGCGTCGACGCAGGCCAGCGGATCCACGAGTTCATCGGCTATGCCCAAGCCGCCGAGGCCGCCGGACTCGACTTCTTCAGCCTCGGCGAGAGCCACCAAGAGTTCTTCGCCGCGCAGGCCCATGCCGTCATCCTCGGCGCCATCGCCCAGGCCACGGATACGATCCGCATCGGCAGCTCCTCGACGATCCTGTCGACCTCGGACCCGGTCCGGGTGTTCGAGAACTTCGCGACGATCGACCTCATCTCCGGCGGACGCGCCGAGCTCGTCGCCGGTCGCGCCTCCCGGGTCGGCCTGTTCGAGCTCCTCGGTTACGATCTGCGCGACTACGAAGAGCTCTACGAGGAGAAGCTCGATCTGCTGCTCACAATCAACCGCGAACAGCAGGTGACCTGGTCCGGGCAGTTCCGGGCACCGCTCAACAACGCCGAGATCCTCCCCCGCCCCACCGGGCAGTCGCTGCGCATCTGGCGTGCCGTCGGCGGGGCACCGGCGAGCGCGGTGAAGGCGGGACTGGCCGGGGTTCCCATGGTCATGGCCCACCTCGGCGGGACCACCTCGGTGTTCAAGGGCACCGTCGATGCCTACCGTCGCGCGGCCGCGCATGCCGGATTCGATCCGGCGACCCTGCCGATCGCCACGGCGGGATTCTTCCACGCCGCGGAGACCTCGCAGGAGGCGCTGCGGGCGATGTATCCGCACATCAACGAGGGGATGAAGCGCACGAACGGGCAGGGCATGCCCAAGCAGCATTTCGCGCAGAGCGTCCACCCGGCGTCCATCGCGAACATCGGCAGCCCGCAGCAGATCATCGAGAAGATCCTCCACCAGCACGAGGTCTTCGGTCATCAGCGCTATCTCGCACAGGTCGATTTCGGCGGGATGGCCTATGCCGACGTGATGAACCAGATCGACATCATCGGCACCGAGATCCTGCCCGCCGTCAAGAAATACACCGCCACGGCACCTGGGGTCTCGGGAGTCGGATCCGCCGGTTCCGGGACGGAATACGCTGGTTCCGCATTCGATTCCTCCGAGGAGGCCATCCGATGAAGATGGTCCTGCTGTCCGGCTCGAACGTCGGAACGAAGACCCGGACCGTGATCGATCATCTCGCCGAGGCGGTCGCCGCCTACGACCCGACCATCGCCGTGAGCGTCATCGATCTCGCCGAGGTGGACATGGTCTTCGCCGACGGTCGGAACTTCACGGAGTACACCGGTGACACCGGTCGGGTAGCCCGGGACCTCATGGACGCCGACGCGATCATCATCGGCACCCCGATCTTCCAGGCGTCGATCCCGGCAGCGCTGAAGAACGTCTTCGATCTGCTGCCGACGAGCGCCTTCCTCGATAAGGTCGTCGGCGTCATCGCCACGGCCGGTTCATCGAAGCACTATCTCATTCCGGCCCAGCACCTGCTGCCGATCCTCAGCTACATGAAGGCGCAGGTCGTCCAGCCGTATGTGTTCGTCGGCGAAAGCGACCTGCACCGCGGCGAGATCGTCAGCCATGACGTCCTCCAGCGCCTCGACCGCCTCGTCGAGGACACGGTCGTACTCACCCGCACATTTGCCACGATTCGAGAGGAGCGGGACGCCGCCTACGGGTTCTGATCGTTCCAGAGCGATATCCGCCCACCGTCTGAATATGCGAACTCTGCGTGAAGCGCCCCATGACCAAAGTCAGGCGCGCAGACGCTCGAGGTGCGCAGCCAGAAGCTCGCGAGCACGCTCGGGGGCCAGGACCTCGGGGTGAAGCGTCGAACGCAGGGTCAACCCGTCGATGAGGGCAGCGAGCGTCTCGGCTTCAGCTTGAACGTCGAGGCCCGCGCGCAGGACCCCGCGGGCACTCATGCTCGCAATGACTCGGACCATGAGATCGCGGGTGCCACGCACGGAAGTCTCGAAGACGTCGGCAAGCTCCGGCGTCGTTCGCGCCTCCTCTTCGAAGGCCAGCCAGACCACTGACTCCCGGCGGCGGGTCTCGTCGAGCGGCAGCAGCTCGGAGAGGAAATCGACCGTCAGCTCTTTGGCCTGATCGTGATCGATGCTCCCGGAATCAAGCTTGGGAAGCATGTCGGCCAGTCGTGCTTCCAGCCGATCTCCGACACGCTCGACGAGGGTCTCGAGCGCGAAACGCACGATCCCGTCGGCGCCGGTGAAGTAGTGCCGGATGGAACCGATGGCCAAGCCGGTTTCATCGGCGATCGTCCGCAGCGAGACCTTGGAGAGTCCCTGCCTGAGGACGATGGCGAAGAGCGCATCGGCGATGAGCTCTCGGCGCTGAACAGGGTCGACGAATTTCGGCATAGATCTTTTATAGCACACCCCTGCCACAACGTGCTATCGTTTTAGCACGCACCTGCTACAACATCAAAGGAGATCACCCATGTCACCCCTCCTCATCGCCCTCGGAGTCATAGCCGTCATCGTCGTCGTCATCGTTCGGCGCTTCCGCGGAGAGCCCGTCGACGCCAAAGATCTCGCAATTCCACCGCTGATCCTGCTGGGACTGGCCGTCAAGGAACTGTGGGGATTCGGCCATTGGACACCCGCGAACGTCACCTTCCTGACTGCCTCGGTGGTGGTCGGTGTCAGCTTCGGAATGCTGCGCGGAGCATCTACGGTCCTCTTCGAACGAGACGGGACTCTCCACCAGAAATACACGGCGAAGACGATGATCATCTGGGCATGCAGCCTGCTGGCGGGGCTGGGCCTGCATTTCGGAGCTCAGTTCATCGGCGCCGAAGAAGCCGTTCGCCCCATGACGCTGAGCATCGGATTGAGCCTGCTCGGCGAAGCGATCACCTGCGGCGGGCGGGGTCTGCAGTCGGGCATTCCCTTCAGCAATCGCGACGCTATGCGGAACGGCTCCGACACATCAGCACTGAGCAGCCTCGTCGACCGCGCGCGACAGAAGTGATCGGCAACGTGGTGGCTAGCGGCACGGTCGACGACGAGCAGCACTGTTTCAAACGTGGGCTGCTCAACTTCAATTGTGCCGTAGCGGCTGCTCGATCCAGCGAATCGGTACATTCTGCTCTGAAGTTCACAGCGAGGGAAGTGGTCGTTTCAGAGGAACCTATACAGAACCTAAACGTGCGCTCCAACGAAAGGCTCGCGCCAACCAACGCGCACCCCAATTTGGCCGACGGCGCGCTTGAGCCGCACCAGCGCCCCAGGTCATCCGGTGCCCCAGATCACCGGATTTGCCGGGCCAGGCGGGCCTGGATAACCTGAAAGAGGAAGGAACCAGTCGGGACGACCCGGCTGAGTGAGACTCACGATGAGGACGGCCTCAGAGACAGGAAGACCTTTCATGACCGCCGCCCTCCGCTCAATCATCACGCCGACCGCAATCCTGCGACTCGCCCTCGGCTGGGGCGTCTTCATCGCCCTGCAATTCATGGGAACTCTGCTTGCCCCGCCGGTCCCCCTGCCGCTGCTCGTGACCGCACTCGTGGTCATCGTCGCGGTCATCCTCATCTGCGCCTTCGGCGTCGTCACCGAAGCCGAGCACTTAGCGAACCGCCTCGGCGACCCCTACGGCTCACTCGTGCTGACAATTTCGATCTGCCTCATCGAGGTCATCCTTATCGCCGCGGTCCTGCTGGGCCCCGGCGACCACGCGACGATCGCCCGCGACTCGGTGATGGCGGTGTCGATGATCATCCTCAACGCCGTCATCGGCCTGTGCCTGCTCGTCGGCGGACTGCGCCACGGCGCACTCACCCACAATCGCACGGGCGTCTCGAACTACCTGGTCATGATCGTCGTCTTCGCCGCCCTCGCCTTCGCCGTGCCCGCCCTCATCGGCACCCCCGACGGTGCCTACGCGATCTGGCAGGAGATCCCGATCATCGTCGTCACCGTCGGCGCCTACGCCTTCTTCCTCTACCGACAGATGGGACCGCAGGCCCACGAATTCACCGAGGCGACCCCCGTCGGGGCCGTCCCCGCGGGCGCCTCATCGACTGCCGGAATGACGCAGCCATCCCCCACCGAGGCGGCCGACCGGTCCGAATCAAGCCGGCCCGAGGCGGCCGGCCAGGCTGACGACGCATCTCACGGAATCCTCGAGATCCTCTCAACCCACCGCGTGGAGATCGTCCTTCGACTGGTCCTCCTCGTCGCCACTGTGCTGCCAATTGTGCTGCTCTCCCACGATATGGCCACGCTCCTCGATGACGGCCTGGGCCGCCTCGGCGCTCCTGTTGCTCTGTCCGGGGTGGTAATTGCGATGATCGTGTTCCTGCCCGAGACGCTGACGTCGCTGCGAGCGGCGTGGAACGGCGAGATCCAGCGCGTGAGCAACCTCTGCCACGGCGCTCAGGTATCGACGGTGGGGCTGACGATACCGACGGTCCTGGTCATCGGCATGCTCACTGATCAGCAGATCGTACTCGCCGAGTCACCGATCAACCTCGCACTGCTGGCGATCACGCTCCTGGTCTCCGTCATCGGGTTCGCCGGCAAACAGATCACCGCCGTCCAAGGCGCCGCTCACCTCATCATCTTCGTCGTGTTCGGTCTCGCGCTCTTCGCGTGAGCTGCCAGAACAACGCGTGAGCGGCCCACGCATTCGCCAGAGCGCCAGTGCCGGGAGGACTTACGCTCTCGCTTCTGCGCCAGGGCCCGGCGCTGTCTGGCCTTCGCTCGGCGAGGTGAGCTCGTGACCGGCCACGCACATGACCTTCGCCTCGACCGGTTCGCCGCAGTCGCGGTGCGTCACGCGCACCGGAGGGCCGTCCGGCCCTGAGCAGTGTTTGTCGCCCCACTGAAGAAGGGCGATCAGCACGGGATAGAGATCTCGGCCCTTATCAGTGAGTCGGTATTCCCTTCTTGCCCGACGGCCCGGTTCGCTGTAGGTCGCGGGTTCGAGGAGACCGTCCGCAACGAGCGTGCGCAGACGTTCGGCGAGCACCGGGTCGGAGACCCCGAGGTGGTCGCGCAGCTGATCGAATCGGCGCACGCCGTTGAACGCATCCCGCAGGATGAGCAGCGTCCACTTCCGTCCGATGACATCAAGGCTGCGTCGGATCGAGCAGGCAGCGGAGTCGTATTCGAGCCATTCCATGTCCCCCTCCTTCGGTTGACCGTCGTCGACACCCTAGGCTAACTTCATAATAACAAGTCAGATCGAAGGAGAATACATGACTGATGACGCCCAGGCCGCCCAGGCCCCAGATGTCTCGCTGGAGAAGGCAAGTCGATTCGTCGCTGCTTCCGGTTTCGTCGTCGAGGAGGTGACGGCCACCTCGGTGCGGGGCTATGCCGAACTCGACGAGAATCACCACACTCCATGGGGCGTCATCCACGGCGGCGTGTACACGACCATCGTCGAAAGTGCAGGCAGCATCGGCGCCTCACATGCCGTGGCAGAACGCGGCGAATTCGCCGTTGGCGTCCACAACGCCACCGACTTCCTGCGCCCGAGCACGGGAGCCCGCGTCAACGTCGAGGGCAACGCTCTTCACCAGGGACGCACTCAGCAGCTTTGGGAGGTCATCATCACGGATTCGGCCAGCGGCAAGCAGATCTCACGCGGCCAGCTGCGCCTCCAGAACGTCGCCATGCCCGACGGGAGCAGCTGAGATGAGCACCGAGGCTGAGCCGAAACTTCGCGAAACGACCGTGACCTGGGGAGATCCGGCCATCAGCCTCAAGCAGATGCCCCTCCTCGACGGAATCGACTTCCTGCAGAAGATCGCCGACGGTGAGATTCCCGGCGCTCCCATCGGAGCACACATCGGAATGGAACTCACCGAGGTGGAGCGGGGCAAGGTGACCTTCACATGCCATCCCGACGAATCCCACTACAACCCCATCGGCGTGGTCCACGGCGGGCTGGTGTGCACCCTGCTGGACTCGGTCCTCGGGTGTGCCGCGCATTCGCTGCTTCCCGCAGGCATGGGCTACACCTCGATCGACATCAACGTCAGCTACCTGCGGCCCGTGACCGCCGACAGCGGCCCTCTGGTTGCCACCGGCCGAGTCACCAAACCGGGACGTCGGGTCACCTTCGCCGAGGGCGAAGTCGTCGACGCAGCAGGCAAGACCGTCGCGACGGCGACGAGCAGCTTGCTGGTCTTCCCGCTCGAAACGGCCTGAATCTCAGCTGCTGCGGGGCGACGGTTTCATCGTCACCTCGCAGCACGAGATGGCTTGAGGGCACCAGAGGGCCAGGCCCAAAGATCAGACCAACGCGACTCGCTTGCGGGCAGCACGCGCCAGCCGCTCCAACATCCCTGTCCCGGGCATCACTGCACCGTTTTCGATCCGAGCAATTGCCGCCTGAGTCGTATTCATGCGCTTTGCAAGTTCTGCTTGAGTCGGTCCCATTGAGATTCGCTCACCTTAGAACAGTTGGGCAATCCGGAGTCCTGCATCGATGTCGTCGTAGCCCGCCTCGTATTCGGCGCGCTCTTTCGCTGACATTCTGCCCAGACGTTCTTCACGCATCTGATCAAGTGTCTTCATTTTCTCCGCCACCTCCTCGATGCCAGTCGTGCTCTCGCGACCTATTTCTGCTCACTGCTTCGTTGTTTGCGGAAGGTGGTCAACGTGATGACCCGCCGTCCGGGGTCGAATGTGTACGTAATCCTTCTTTCGACGTTCTGGCATTGGAATCTGAGTTCGTGCAACCTTCCACCGAGACTTCTGGAACGCGGCATTCCGAGCACCGTCCCATGCTCCGCCAGGTTCTTCAGGTGTCGATCCGCAATCCGGAAGTCAGTGTCACTCAATGATTCCAGTCATTTCACCACCTCACGAGAGACTTCGATCGTCCATTCGACCATACAGATATATATCATTCGTGATATATCCATGAGTAGGCCTCAGCTCCCCGCCATCTCCCGTAGTGCGTTCTTGCGGATCTTGCCGGTCGACGTCGTCGGCAGCTCGTCGACGAATTCGACCCCGGCCGGTGCCTTGTACGAGGCGATTCGGGTCTTGACGAATGCGATGAGATCGGCTTCGGCCACCTCGTTGCCGGGCGCAAGGACGACGTAGGCCAACGGTCGCTGTCCCCACTTCTCGTCGGGCATTCCGACCACGGCCGCCTCGGCGACGGATTCGTGAGCGACGAGGGACTGCTCGACCTCGATCGTGGAGATGTTCTCTCCGCCGGAGATGACGATGTCCTTGGCACGGTCGAGGATCTGGACGTACCCGTCCTCGTGCATCACGGCGAGGTCACCCGTGTGGAACCAGCCGCCGCGGAACGCCTCGGCGGTGGCTTCTGGCGCATTGAAGTAGCCCTTCATGACGTTGTTGCCGCGCATGACGATCTCGCCCATCGTCACCCCGTCACGCGGCACGTCAGTGAGCACGTCGTCGTCGCGCAGCTCGACCACGCGCATGCGCTCGGCGCTGATCATGCCGATCCCCTGTCGGGACTTCAACTTCGCGCGCTCCTCAACGGGCAGGCCGGTCCATTCGGGCTGCGGTTCGCACGAGGAGTACGGGCCGTAGGATTCGGTGAGCCCGTAGACGTGGATGACCTCGATGCCGAGGCCCTCGAGGAGGGCGATCGTCGTCGGCGACGGCGGGGCACCGGCCGTGGTGATGGACAGCGTTCCACCCAGGTCGTGGGCCTCCTTGGCCCCGGCGATGGTGTTGAGCACGACGGGAGCACCGGCCATCCGCGTGACCTTCTCTTCGTCGATGAGCCGCCAGGCTTCTGGCCCGCGCACGGCTCGGATGCACACGTGCGTGCCCGACACCGCGGTCAGCGCCCAGGTCGTGCACCAGCCGTTGCAGTGGAACATCGGCAGCGTCCACAGGTACTTGGTCAGAGCCGGGAAGTCCTGCGTGATGACCTCGCCGAGCGAGTTCAGGTACGCCCCGCGGTGGGTGTACATCACGCCCTTCGGCCGCCCCGTCGTGCCCGAGGTGTAGTTGACGGTGATCGTCGCCGTTTCGTCCTCGACTTCGTAGGCTCGTGGTGATTCAGGCGCCGAGGCGGTCCAGTCGGCGTAGGCTTCCACGCTGAGATCCGCGGCGGCCACCTCACCTGGGGTGCCGTTCTCGTCGGGGTGGACGACGATCGTTTCGACGGCGTTCGCAGCCCCGGCACCGATGACCGGCTGGAGGAGTCCGGCATCGCCGAAGAAGAATTTCACCTCGCTGTGGCCGAGGATGTATTCGACCTCGGGCGGCGCCAGTCGGGTGTTGAGCATGACGAGCACGCCGCCGGCCAACGGGACCGCGTAGTGGGCGATGAGTGCCTCGGCGCTGTTAGGGGCGAGCACCGCGACCGTGTCCCCGGGCTTCAGGCCACGGCGGACGAGTCCTTCGGCGAGGTTCTGGACGGTCTCAGCCATCTGCCGATAGGTGAAGCGGCGGGGCCCGTCGACGATCGCCTCCCGGTCCGGGTGTGCCTCGAGCGAGCGTTCGAGGAAGCGCAACGGAGTCAGGGCGGTATCGAGTCCGGACATGGGAATCTCCTCATCGTCGATGATCGTGGCGGCCGTCGGCAGTCACAGCTGCGACGGTGTTCGACTTCAGATTACCGAGCGACTGTGACCTCATGCACACCACCCCTCGCCAAGGCGGTCACCGTCAGGGCGACCGCTCTCAGTCCGCGCTTCGGTTCCATGCGAATGTGAGCGTGACGCCTCCGCTATTCGCAGCCGACTCCGTCGCCGTCGCGGTCGAGGTGGGACCCGTAGCCGGGGTCTCCTCGGCGAACGGGCGCGGCACCGGCTTCGCGGGCGGCCGTGCAGGTCTCGAAGTAGGATGACGAGTTCGATGAGCCACCTGATGATCCGCTCGACGACGAACCCGAGCTCGAGGATTTCGGCTTCGCCGGGCGGGTCTCTTCCTTCGTGGTGACGTTGTCACCGTCGCCGGGGCCGGGCCAGTCGACATCCTCGGCGAAGGCGGGCTGGTCATCGCACTTCGCCAGCACGCGTTCCATGGCGGACTTTTCCGCTGGGACCACCCACAGCTCGTATTTGTGCTTCACGGTGATCTGTCGGGCGACGTATTCGCATCGGTACTGCTTGTTCGGCGGCAGCCAGGTCGCGGCGTCGCCGTCGCCCTTCTGTCGGTTGAGGCTTGAGCCGACGGCGAGCAGATTGAGCGGGTCATTGCCGAACTCCTTGAGCGTCTCCTCGTCGAATTTGAAAGCCCCGGTCTGCCAGGCGTTCGAGCGAGCGACGACATGGTCGATGTCGACGGCGTTCGCGCTGCGATCGAAGTCGTAGGTGTCACCGGCATAGGGGTCGTCAAGCGTTCCAGCCAGCACGACGCAGCCGCGGGTGCCCGCCTTGAGGGTGATGGTCGTGAGGTCCCGGCGGAGCACGTCGTTGCGGGTGTCGCAGCCGTTGTGGTCGGTGTCCGACCGCCATTTGAACAGGTCGCCGTCGTACCCGGTTTTCGGTGCCCGGCCCTTTACCGTGAGTTCATCCAACATCGCCGAGGCGGTGCCCGTCGCCGCGCTTCCCGCGCGGCCTTCGTCCTCTTCGCCGGCTTCGTCGGCGTCATCGCCTGCCGCCGATGCCGTGGGAGCGTCGCTCGCTTCCGGGGCCTCACGGGCGGGTGTGGGGTCGGCGGCGCTGGATGAGGCGGAATCAACGGCCGGTTGGCCACCCTCGGCGCATCCGGTCGGGAGGCCGAGGGACAGGACTGCCGCGAGTGCCGCGAGTGTGCGGCGTGAGGAAGAGAGCAAGGGCATGGACTTTCAGGCGTGCAGGCTCGCTAGTGGAGCGAGATGGTTCAGACGTGGTCGTGGACCGAGCCGACACGAGTGCCGCTGCTCGATCCACTTCGATCAGTGTAGGACCGGCAGAGCGTCAGTGGCACTCGATCGGCCGGAACGTATCCCATTCGTTAGATACGCGGACGACATTGGTTTGGTGCCAGAATGACCAGGTCGGACGAACACCAGATCGCGAGCGGGGACACTGATCGGACAGCAGCCGCTGAACATGCGGCGCACGGGCATAGACTGTCAACTGAACTTGTCTTCGAAAACTGGAAAGCCGTGATGCTCAATGAGCGAGGATCCCGACGTTGAGGCCCTCCGCCAGGACGATTCCAACTGGAAGCTGGGCCTTTTCTACGCATCGATGCGAGATCGCGCTCCGCTGATTCCGAAGCGCTACGGCTGGGGATGGACCGTCAATTTCGGCAGCCCCTGGGTCTGGTCGGCCGGAGTCATTCTCGTCATTGTGGTCGCCTGGGGTGTGTTCTCCTGACCCATCTTTCGAGGGCGAGGCTCTGCTAGTCCACGGTGTGGCCCGCTTTCGGCGCGCTCCGGCCGTCTTCTTCCCAGCGCCCCTCCGCGACCGACGGGTGGGTGCATGATGGGAGGGAACGGTGGGCCGCCTCGGCGAGGAGGATTTTCGATGCGACACGATGAGGAGCGCCCGCGCACCAGCGGGTTCCTTGCCGATGGGATGGTGCCGGGGCACTGGACGCAGGTGCTCGGGACGATGCGTGCGAATCCGTTCACGCATCTTTCACTGGAGGAGGTGCGCGCCGAGGCGGCCCACCTCCTCATCGTCGCGCCCTCCCCCGAGGTGGCCCGTGCGTGCTTCGGGGAAATGCTCGATGCGTTCGGGGACTCGATTGAGATCGCCGCCGCCGAAGGGCTAGTGCCCAATCGCGTCCCCGCTGGGACGTGGGTGTTCCTGCCACATCGGCAGGACGGGTGGACGGAACTCGAGAACGCCTCGGCGACACTGCGGGCGGCTTTGGTCAAGGAGAATTCTTCACGAGAGTCCGGCAGCAAGCTGGTTCTCATGGAGTACGGGATCAACTTGTGGATGTGGGCCGAACCGCCGTCGAGCGGAGGCGACCCCGTCTGCCACGCCGGCGAACTCATCAGCTGGGAAAGCGCGTGGACGCTGGGGGCGAGCGAATGCGAAGATGGCGAAGACAGCTCCAGGCCGAAGACCTCACCACCTGCTGTTTCCTCGGGAACTCCGCGTCCTGCATTGGTACGTCCGCCGATCTACTTCGGCTTGCCTCCCGTCCTGCGCAGGCGCCGGTGGGACAGCTGAGCATTTTCTCCAACTCACCTCCGCCGACCGCTCGAGTTAGCGGCGAGCGCACAAACTATACGGCGAGCGGTCGACGCTAAGGTGAGCGGTCGGTAAACACGAATGTGGCTGAGGTGAGCGGTCGACGCTAGCGTGCGCGGTCGGCGCCCGCCCATCACGCCACGGCGACGACTACCCCAGCCGCCAAGAGCAGCACGAAGTAGCCCCAGGCGTGGAGGATCTCGGGGATCTTCGGCACCCGGCGACGCAGGAACACGATGACCGGCAGTCCGCCGATGAGCAGCGCCGCGGCCGCCACCAAATCAAGCGAGCCGACGACACCCGGAGCATCGATCGCTGCCGGGGTCAGGATCGTCACGAGCACGGCCGGGCTCATGATCACCAATGTCAGCGGGTTGGCCAGGGTTGTGGCCACGGTCATCGTCGCCCCGGACCGGCGCATCATCGGCACCGTCATCACCGACCCTCCGACACCGAGGAACGAGGCCAACCCACCGATCGGCACACCCCAGATCGCTGCGATACCGCGGCCTCCCTCGCTGACTTCGCCAACGTTATCGACGACCGCGGCCTTGCGCCGGAAGAATCCGGGCCGGGCGAGCAGATCTATGGCCGTGGCCGCGATATACGCGACAAACCCCCACTGCAGCAGCGTGTCCGGTGCGAATCGTCCTGCGAACGCCCCCAATCCCCCGCCCAGCGCGAGCAGCCCGAGCAGCCACCATCGCCCGTTCAGGTGAGCGAGCGTCGATCGCTTCGTCGACACCGTCGCGACGATCGCATTGACAAGCATCACCAACGCCGAGGTGGCCGCCGCCACCCGTGCCGTGTCATGTCCGAGATCCGCATCGACGAGGGTGATGATCGGGACCGTGACGAAGCCGCCGCCGAACCCGAAGAGCACGGTGGTCAGGCCGACGAGACAGCCGACGAGGACGAGTCCGAGGAATTCCATGACTGGCGGGAAACCTCAGAGCCGGGCAATGAGCAGCGGCTGGGTCACCGATCCGACATATCCGTGCTCGTCGGCCAGATCACCGTCCGTGACACCGCGCCCATCAGGGCCGACGTGGGTGCGGGCATTCATGTTCAGCCACTCCGACCGCGGTTCGCGAGCGAAGGTCAGCGACAGTGACGGCGGAATGAACGTCCACTCGCCGAACGGCACCGCCGCTGAGACGCCGTTCGCCGAGTCCGCAGCGATGACGAAGCGTTGGATCGGGCTCGTCTCCTCACCAGCGACGAGCGGGATGCGCGGTCGCACCCAGACGTCGGCCGCCCCGAGTTCCTGGAGACCGCCGGAGACGAAGCGCCACTCGATGGCACGGCCATACCCCCAGTCGGGGCTGATACCGGGGAAGTACTTCTGTTCCTGCGGGCCCGGCACAGCGGACGTGTCGAAGGTCGAGGCCACCTCGGAGCTAGATTCCGGGGTGGACCGCATCCTCCACGCTGTCGCGGTCACGGCGAGGCGGTCCTCGGCCCAGAGCTTCGCCTCGACGAGTTCGATGCGCTTGCCCGGACGCACGATGGTCGCCTCGGTGCGGATGCGACCCTGCCGGATGGGGCCGAGCATGTCGATCGTGAGCCGGCCGATGCTCATCGCGTCGTCCTCACGGACTCGTTCGACGGCACGGGCGAGCAGCGCTGCCGGTGGGCCGCCGTGCTGCATCGCCTCATCCCACGGGCTCGTCGTCGCACGTGTGGAGTCGAATTCGTCCTCGCCGCGCGGAAGGTAGAAGGCCTCGGGAAGCGGGCTGACCTCGTTGTCTGTCATGCAATCTCCTCAGTCGTTGAGCGTTTCCACCATTCTGCCCGACCTCAGACTCTGCCCTCAGGGTCTGAGTCGCCCGAGCCGGGGTCGGCAGTCTGGTTCTTCGCGGCGAAGGCGAGCGCGAACTCCTTCTTGCTGTCGGCAATCGCCTGCGCCTTGAGGGTGTTCTTCCACGTCCGCAGCAGTCGCTTCTGGTGCGCGATGACGGTCCGATCGGCGCGCGTGGTGTCGCGCAGCAGCTCGAGTGCGCGCTCCTCGACCGGCCCGTCGACGGAGTCGTTGAGGAAGCCGCAGGCGAGCATGTCAGCGGCAGTGAAACGGTTGCCGGTGAGCACGAACTCTGTCGCCTTCGTCCATCCCATCAGGCGGTGGAGGTTGACCGACTCGAGCGCCGAGGGGATGCCGATGCGCACCTCGGGCGTCGCATACCAGGAGTCCTGGCTGCCGATGCGGAAGTCCGAGGCTGCGGCGATCTCGGCGGCACCGCCGATGCAGTATCCGTCGATGGCGGCGGCGACCGGAAGGGCGCAGTCCTTGATCGCTTCGCACACCTCGCCGAGGCGGCTGATCGTCGCGTACGCTCTCGACGCACTCGTGTGTGCGAATTGTGCGGTGTCCATTCCGGCTGAGAATCCGCGTCCGCCAGCCGAGGTAAGCAGGACCGCGCGCAAGCTCTCGTCAGCACCCGCCTCGGTGAAGGCGTCCCTCCCTGCGGCCGGACTCACTCTTGTATCCAAGATGGATGCAAGTTAATGTGAGTAAGCCCTGACCACCACGACGACGTGAGACCACCATGACCAGCCACATCCGCGAACAGGCCAAACTCATCACTGCCCAGCTCCTCTCGGGAGCCGGCATCGCCTCCGGGTATGCCGTCGGCGGACTGCTTGCCGAAGAGATCACCGGGCAGACGTCGATGGCCGGATTCGCGCAGATGAGCGTCATCCTCGGAGCCGGTCTCATTGCCTATCCCCTCGCCGTGCTCGCTGGACGTTCCGGCCGTCGCAAGGCGCTGACCTTGGGCTTCGGCATCGGCACGCTCGGCGCCGTGGTCGTCCTCGTCGGTGTCGCCCTACAGCTCCTCCCGCTGTTCATGCTCGGGATGATGATGTGCGGGTCCTCGACCGCCTCGGGCCTGCAGGCTCGTTACGCCGCCGTCGACCTCGCCGACCCGTCCGCCGCCGGTCGTGCGATGTCCCTGGTGGTGTGGGCAACGACGGTCGGCTCCGTCCTCGGCCCGAGCTTCACCGCCCCCGGCGCCCACCTCGGCGAGACACTCGGCATGAACGGCCTCGCCGGGCCCTACCTCATCTCCATGGTCGCGTTCGCGTTGGCCACGCTGTCAGCATCGACCCTGACGAAGTCCGTGGCCGCCGGCACCGACCACCCGGGCGAACCGAGGCTCGACGATCCCGACCGCGATGGTGAAGGCACGACCGAGGACAAGGACGGGGCCGCCTCGGCGAGGGATTCCGCTGCGACCGACAACTCCACTACGTCCACCGCCGAGGCGGCCGCTCCACCTCAGATGAGACTCGGCGAAGCGCTGCGCTTCGCTCTGGCCCGCCCGGTGCCGCTGTTCGCGATGATCACGATCGTCGCGGGACAGATGATGATGACCAACGTCATGGTCATGACCCCGGTGCACATGGACCACCAGGAGTTCAGCCTCGGGGCGATCGGCATCGTCGTGAGCATCCACATCGCCGGCATGTATGCCCTCTCCCCTGTCTTCGGCTGGATGGCCGACCGGTGGGGTTCGGGCGTCGTCATCGCTGGTGGGGCCGGCATCTTCGTTCTCACGATCGCCCTCGGCGTCATCGATGCGGTGGCCCCGGAGTCGTCGATGGTGCTGCTGTCGACCGCGCTGTCGCTGCTCGGAATCGGGTGGTCGATGTTCCTCATCGGCGGCTCGTCCCTGCTCACCGCCTCGGTGCCGACGCATGCGAAGGTGCCGCTCCAGGGCGCTTCGGATTCGGCGATGAACCTCGGCGGGGCGCTCATGGCGGCGATGGCCGGGTCCGTGCTCGGCGCCGGCGGATTCCTGTGGATCAACCTCATGGCCACGTTCGTCCTGCTCATCGCCGTCGCATTCTCGATCCGCGCGATCCCGCTGATGAGCTGGCCCGGACGCCGCACTCCCGCTCTCACCGAGGCGGCCGACCAATCTGCTGCCGCCGCGAGACAGGACGGGGCGGGGAAATGAGCGCGAAGGCGAGATCCTCGAGAACGGCGACGGAATCGATGAGCGCGGCCGAACGCGCCTACTCGGTCATCCGCGGGCAGATCCTCAACGGCTCTCACGTGCCCGGGACGATGCTCGGCGAGGCGGCGTTGGCCACCGAGATCGGCGTCAGCCGCACCCCGGTGCGCGTGGCTCTGGCCCGATTGCAGGACGAGGGGTGGATCCACATCTATCCCAAGCGCGGGGCGATCGTCCAAGGCATCGACGAACGCACGGTCTCCGATCTCGCCGATGCCCGTTATGTGCTCGAGACGACCGCTGTCGAGCGGGCATCCGAACCCATGCGGCAACGGTTGGCGGAGAAACTCGGTGGTCTTATCACGCAGCATCGAGCCGCTTTCGCCGAGGGGGATGTCGCCCGTTTCATCGAGCTCACCCTGGAGTTCCACCGCGGCTTCGTCGAAGCAGGGGACAACCGGGTGATGCTCGAGATGTACTCACTGCTCTCCGACCGGCACCGATTCACCCTCTTCATGAACAGCCGACACCTGCTCGATCGTTCGGACGAACTCATCGCCGAACACGAGGCGCTTGTCGCGCATCTGCGCGTCGGCGATTCCGCGGCATTCGCGACGACCCTGCGGGAGCATATCGCGGAGAACGCCGGCCCGGCGCGCTGAGGCAGGGACGCTGGCCTTTCTGCCAAAACGCGTTTCGGTACGCCCTTCTCTGAAGTGACCACTTTGTTCAGTATGCAATCCAGAGAAAGGTGTACCGAACTGGCAAGGCGCCGCGGTGCATCCGCTCCGAAACGCCCTCGCCCTCGCGGAAATGCGGCAGCACGCACCAGTCTCGGTCCCGCCGCACCCGCATCCCCCGCCTCGGCGAGGGGTTCCCCACTCTCGCGCCCGGTCGTAGGCTGAGGTCATGGAGCACAGATATCTGGGAAACAGCGGACTCAAGATCTCCGAGATCACGTACGGCAACTGGCTCACGCACGGTTCGCAGGTGGAGAACGACACCGCCACGAAGTGCGTGCACGCAGCACTCGACGCGGGCATCTCCACCTTCGACACCGCCGACGTCTATGCGAACACCGTCGCCGAACAGGTCCTCGGCGATGCGCTCAAGGGCCAACGACGCGAATCGCTCGAGATCTTCACGAAGGTCTACTTCCCCACCGGGCAGAAGGGGCACAACGACACCGGCCTGTCGCGCAAACACATGATGGAGTCGATCAACGGCTCGCTGCGCCGCCTCGGCACTGACTACGTCGATCTCTACCAGGCACACCGCTACGACTACGAGACTCCGCTGGAGGAGACGATGCAGGCCTTCGCCGACATCGTCCGCTCCGGCAAGGCTCTTTACATCGGCGTGAGCGAGTGGAACGCCGACCAGCTGCGCGCCGCCCACCACCTGGCCCGCGACCTCGGCATCCAGTTGGTGTCGAACCAGCCGCAGTACAACATGCTCTGGCGCGTCATCGAAGAACGGGTCGTCCCGACCTCGAAGGAACTCGGCATCTCGCAGATCGTCTGGTCCCCGATCGCCCAGGGCGCACTGACCGGCAAGTACAAAGCCGGCCAGCCGGTGCCAGCCGGGTCGCGCGCCACGGATGAGAAAGGTGGCGCCGACTTCATCAAGAGCCGCTACCTCCACGACGACATACTCACGGCGATCACGGGTCTCGAACCGATCGCCGACGAGCTCGGCATCACGATGGCGCAGCTCGCGATCGCCTGGGTGCTGGCCAACGACAACGTCGCCACCGCCCTCGTCGGCGCCTCCCGCCCCGAGCAGATCGCCTCGAACGCCGAGGCTGCCGGGGTCGCCCTCGACGCGGACGTCCTCACTCGCATCGACGACATCCTCGGCGACCTACCGGAGACCGACCCCAACAAGACGCAGTCGCCGGCCACCCGCCTGACCTGATCCCTCACCGAGGCGGACTACCGTCTTGATTCCGACCGCGGTCCCCTAGTGGGGCCGCGGTCGGAATCATTCGCGGCGGCGGGTGCCTGTCACCCAACCGGGAGATGAACTCGACGAATCTCACACCGACCCGGGGCCACCTCGGCGAGGGTGGTGGGTTAAACTGCATGAAGCGGTTATATAACCAAGGAATTTATTTCCGGGCGCAAAGAGGGGCCGGTTCAGCACACCGCCTCGGGCGGGCTGACGCTGGAAGACGAGAAGAGACACAGACGACGAAAAGGTGAGGGGATGCCATTGGCGAACGGAGACGACATTCAGAAGGACCCATCAGAAGGCACCCCGGTCAACCGGAACCTCGTGCTTGCGGTGCTCGTCTCAGGCGCGTTCGTCATCATCCTCAACCAGACGCTGCTCAACACCGCTCTGCCGGCGTTCATGCACTACTTCGACATCACCTCCGGCGCCGCACAGTGGGTGACGACGAGCTTCATGCTCGTCAACGGCATCATGATTCCGGTGACCGCGTTCCTCATCGAGAAGTTCACGACGAGGGGCCTGTTCTTCACCGCCATGGGCCTGTTCATCATCGGCACTCTCGTCTGCGCGATCGCCCCGGTCTATCCTGTGATGCTCATCGGTCGCGTCATCCAAGCTTCGGCCGGCGGCATCATCATGCCGCTCATGCAGACGATCCTCTTCGCGATCTTCCCGGTCGAGAAGCGCGGTTCGGCCATGGGAACCTTCGGACTGGTCATCGCCTTCGCCCCGGCCATCGGCCCCAGCCTCTCCGGCTGGATCGTCGACCACCTGCCGTGGCAGACGCTGTTCTACATGATGCTGCCGATCGCGATCATCGACCTCATCGTCGCCTTCTTCCTGCTCAAGAACGTCACCGAACGGACATTCCCCCGACTCGACGTCCTCTCGATCATCCTCTCCACCCTCGGCTTCGGGGGACTGCTGTTCGGCTTCGGCACCGCCGGTGACGCCGGATGGCTCAGCGCTGAGGTACTCATCCCGCTGGTCATCGGCGCGATCACGCTGACGCTCTTCATCACCCGCCAGTTCAAGCTCGAGCAGCCGATCCTCGAATTCCGCATCCTCCGCTACCGCATGTTCACGCTCAACACCCTGCTGGGCATGTGCGTGTTCATCGTCATGGTCGGCGGCATGATGGTCCTGCCGCTCTACATGCAGAACATGAATGACTTCTCGGCCATGGAGTCCGGCCTGGTTCTGCTTCCGGGCGCCGCAGTGATGGGACTGATGTCGCCGGTGACCGGCCGTGTGTTCGACGCCGTGGGCGCCAAATGGCTCGCGATCGCCGGTTTCGTCCTGCTCACCGGAACCACGTTCCTCTTGGCTCGACTGGAACCGGACACCTCGTTCGTCTACCTCGCAGTCGTCAACACGATCCGCATGTTCGGTGTCGCCATGGTGATGATGCCGGTGACCACGGCCGCGCTCAACCAGCTGCCCTCGCACCTCATCCCCCACGGCACTGCCCTGAACAACACGCTGCGCCAGATCGCGGCGTCGGTCGGCACCGCGGCGCTCGTGACGATCATGGTCTCGGCCGCACGGAACCCGGAGACTTACGGCATGGCAGGCCTGGTGCACGGCGCGAACGTCGCCTTCTTCGTCGCCGCCTGCGTCGGCATCCTCGGCGTCATCGGCGCGTTCTTCATCAAGAACTCCCACGGACTCGAACCGGGACAGAAGAAGGTCACCGGCAAGTGATTCCGGGGCGCCGCAGGTGCCTCACCGCCACATCAGCGGATCCGGCCCAGCCCCTCAAATCCGGTCCAGCCCCTCAGCGGCTCCTGTCGGCACCCTCGACGAGGTGGCCCGCCACGATGCGCGCCTGCCTGAGTGCGTCTTCGGGCTCCACTGCCCCGCTGAGCACCAGAGTGGCGTATCCGTGGACGAGCGACCATGCCGCCACCCCGAAGTCGGAGTCCGGCCCCGATCTGGTCGTCGCCACTCCGACCGAGAGCGCCGCCCACGCCCGCTGACGGGACGCAGTCAGTTCGCCGTCGTCATCGTGGAGCAGCCGGGGTTGGAACATCACCGTGAAGTGGGATGGGCAGGCGAGCGCGAATTCGACATACGCGACTCCGCGGTCGATGAGTCCGCCGCTTTCGTCGACTCCGGACATCGCCTCCGCCAGGCGGTCGTATCCTTCGGTCGCCAGTGCCGTGAGCAGACCGGATTTGTCACCGAAATGATACGTCGGAGCGGCGTTGGAGACGCCGGCCCGCTTCGCCAGCGCACGCATGCTCAGTTTGGCCACGCCGTCTTCGGCAATCGCCGAGGCGGTCTCCGCCAACAGTGTCCGACGCAGATCCCCATGATGATAAGTCACAGTCCGATCGTACCGGAGCAAACTTTTCATTGACAAGATACTTGTCGGCGAAGTATCTTGTCACCGTAAAGATACGTCGCGGCCGCAAGGCCTCGCTCATCGAAGGAGCCCCTCATGGCGCCTTTGCTCTTTCTCCTCATCACAACTCTCGCCGTCTACGCCGTCGGGCGCTTCAGCCCAGCGGCGACCCGGCACGGCCTGGACACCTGGCCCGTGGCGATCAGGTTCGGGCTGGCCGTGATGTTCGTCGTCACCGGCATCTCCCACTTCGCGAGCATGCGTGAAGCACTCATCGACATGGCGCCGCCATGGCTTCCAGCAGCAGCTGCGCTCGTCACCGCGACCGGGGTGCTCGAACTGCTCGGAGCCTTCGGCCTGCCGCTGCGGCAGACTCGCCCGTGGGCGACCGGCGGGCTGGGGCTGATGCCCATCGTTATGTTCCCGGCGAATGTGCACCTGGCGCTGACCGGCGAGAATCTGCGGTGGGGCGATCAGCTGGTGCCCCGCACACTGATGCAGGCTGTTTTCCTTGCCGCGGTCCTCGCAGTGCTCATTCCGGAAATCCGGACACAACGGGGAGCGCGAAGGCAGCACGCGCCGGACGCGACGTCGAAGCCGTCCGCACTCTGACGCTCCGGACCTATCTGTAGTAGCCCTCGCGGAGGTTGATTCCGTGCTCGATCCAGACCTTGAGCGCCGAGAGCATTCCGGTCCAGCCCATGCAGTTGCCGAAGGCGCCCTGAGCTCCGCCCTCGGTGAGCTTCCAGGACTTCTCCGTGATCGTCACGAGCGTCCGGGCACCGTCATCGACGGGAGTGAACTCGAAGGTCGTCGTCGTGTCACTCTCCACTGAGTCGTCGGAACCCTCCCACCGGATGACGATCTTCTCGTCCTGGATGTTCTCGACGACCTCGACGGGGAATCGGCCCGGGAAGTCGGCGAAGTCCCATGTCACGTCGGCCCCGGCCTCCAAACGGCCGCGGGCGCCGCCGGTCGTGAAGTAGTGCGAGAGCTGCTCGGGATCAGCGACCGCTTCATAGGTCTCATGAGGAGTCTTCGAGATGTAGCCGGTGACCGTGAAAGACAGCTCCTCCAATGGGCGGGACTGATCGTACTGCTCGGCGGGTGTGTTCTGGGTGCTCTGCTCATCTGTCATGTGATATTTTTACCACATGTCACGGGAGTTGGGAACAGGATCGGATGAATCCGACGACGCGGTCTTCAAGGCCCTGGCCAACCCCACCCGCCGACGCGTCCTCGACCTGCTGCGGACTCGACCGCGGACGACCGGTGAGGTCTGCGAGGCGTTTCCAGACCTCGATCGCACTACTGTGCTGCAGCATATTCGGGTACTCGAGGGCGCTGAGCTGGTCACCGGCCGCAAGGAGGGACGCACCCGACTGCTGGCACTGGCACCGCTCCCGATCAAACGGATCCACGATCGCTGGATCGGTGAGTACACGCGTGCGGCCGTAGGACTGTTGGCGCAGCTCGATGAGGATTCTCCGCGCTGACGGTTCAGTCGCGCCCCGCAGCCACAGGTTCAGTCGCGCCCCGCAGCCTCCGGGTTGACAGCGCCCGCACTGACAGCTCAGCCGTGCCCGTTTTTCCGCATCTGCAGAGTCCGCGCGATCCACGACAGGGCACCGGTGAACAGCAGAAGCAGAGCACACACCAGGAAGGTCGACGACGATCCGAGATAGGTGAAACCGAGCCCGCCGACCACACCGGCGACGGCCAGCCCGATGTCGAAGTTCATATTCCAGGCGACGCTGGCCCGGCTCGGCGAACTGACCGCGGCGAAGGCCATGACGAGGCTTGCCGACTGCATGGCGCCCAATCCCAGTCCGATGATGAGCATCGAGACGAACAGCGTCCCACCGTAGGAGACGACAGCGCAGACCAGCCCGAGCGCCGTCAGGACGAGTCCCAAGATATTGAGGGCGAACGGCGGGAAGTTGTCCGAAACGGCCCCGACGACGAAGCGTCCGATGACCGCCGAGATCTGCATCCCGGCGATGAACAGTGCCGCCACGGCGACATCTTCGCCCGGGCCGAAGCCGACGATGATCCCGAAGACGATCATGCCGACGAGGAACGGAGACAGCATGAGGACGAGCCCGAGCGCCTCCCCCGCCCGGCGTCCCACCTTCCGCAGGCTCCGCTTCTCGTTGCGACCGGGCCGAACTCCGACCGTCTCGTTGTCGCTCGCCGATTCCCCCGCGTCGTCATTCCCTCGCCGAGGCGGCCGACCGGGTACGTATTTGAGCACGGTGGGGATGGCCAAGAGGAGACATGCGCAGACGATGATGCGAAAGGTCCAGATCGGGATCGTCTCGACCAACCACAGCCCGAGCGGAGCTCCGACGGCCGCGGCCAGAGAAGTGATCCCTCCGAAGAAGCCCAGCGCCTTGCCGATTCGTCCCGGCCCGGTCGTTCCTGGGACCGCGGCATTGGCGAGGACGACGAAGAGCCCGAATCCGACGCCTCCGCAGAGTCCGGCGAGGACGAGTGCCAATAGGGGCGGGGTGACGAAGAGTCCGAGGAGCTGGCCGAGGAACTGCAGCACAAGAGCCAGCATGAGCGAGGCCTTGAAACCGAAGACGCGACCGGCCCACGGGGCGAAGGGCTGGGCGACGATGACACCGATCATCATCGTCGTCAGCACGGACCCGCCGGTGACGGTCGACAGTCCGTCCGTCGACGCAATCGTCACCATCGTCGAATAGCTGAAGAAGAAGGCGGAGAATCCGAACATCGCCGTCCACACCAGGCCCAACAGGGCCGGGGTGTATGTCGCCTGAGACGGTTCTTCGGGGTTCATAGTCCGAGGTTACGACATCGACACTGCATCTGCCGTATCAGCAGGGTCTGCCCCTCTTTCGGCGGAGAAGTGTTCACCTGCGCGTCAGAATGGTCACCTATCATCGGTCCATGAACTCATCGGAACTCAGCTCGGACCTCAAACGCGACGCTCCCAGTGGCACCATCGACACCGCATTCGTCCTCAAGTTCGAACCGCTCTATGCCCTCACGGACCTCGAGTCGGAGATCTTCAACGACATCGGTCCGAAGACGAAGGTCCGAGAATCGTTCAAACGCAAGCATTTCCTCAAGGTCGCCGAGTGGAAGGCTATCGGAGTTCTGCCGAGTCTCGAGGAGATCTCGTCCGATGACATCGACTTCGTCACCGGCGTTGCCCTGGACGATGACACACCCAACCGGTTCCGTCTGCCTTTGCTGCAGATGCTGCCCGGAGTGGGAATTCCGATGGCCAGCACCCTGCTCACGGTGGTCAATCCCAAGAAGTTCTCCATCATGGATTCCCGGGCGCTGACCGTTCTGCACGATTTCAATCTCGTGCCCACGGACAATCCGGCGCAGATGGACTATCAGACCTACCGCAAACTCATGAAGTCCCTGGCCAAGGGCGCCAACTGCGCGCCGATCGACCTGTATCGGGCGCTCATCGCCTATTCGCGGCAGGAACGGGACTAAGTCATCACCCCTCAGCGACGGCTCTGACGTCAGCCAGCGGACACGATGCTCTGCCGGCAGTGTGGGAACGGAACTCTCTCAGGCGGCCAGCTCCTGCAGACGCCTCTGCCAGAACACGATCTCCTCGGTCAGTCGGGCCGGGTCGAGACCATCCGCATACTGGGTGAGCTCGTCCTCCTGCGTCGGTGACATGACTCCCGCTGCGCGCAGACGTTCGAACGGTGTGCGCGGTTCGTCGTAGATTCGCCGCTGCTCGCCGTGACCATCATCGGCCCAGCCAGCCGGTTTGCGCGTGGGAGTGAAGTAGTTGAGCCGGTCATCGACCGCGCGCCAGAGTCCGTTGAGTGCAGACCGGGCCCCGTCGGTGTCATAGCGGCGGATATTGCCGTACTCATGGACGAGATGCTGATGCCGCGACGCTTCCGGAAGTCGATCGCGTCGGAGATCTTTGAGCACCGGACTGAAGTGGATGTCCAGTCCCCGCGCCCACCGGTCGGTCGCCTCGTGGACGGTGTCATCGGCATTGCTCAGCTCGATGGCATTGACCCAGAAGGGAATCCCCTGCACCTCATCGAGTGACCATTGCAGCACGTCCACCATGGTGTCCGGAGCGTTGTCGGCAAGACTGTGGGTGAAGACCCAACCGGTGTGCAGGCAGGAGGCGCTGATCGTGAACACACAGTTCGAAGCTCGGGTCGGTCCTGCGTGGGCGATGGTGTCGACGAGGAAGAATCCGGGTTCGTACTCGTTCGGTCCCGAAGCGAAGTCGAGGAAGTCTTCGCTGGGACTGGTGAATCGTTTCGTCGACACCCGACGGTCTCGGAACTCCTTGGCTCGCGCGGTGCGCAGATATCGGTCGATCGACGCCGGACTGACGGCGAGCAGCTCGGACCGGACCTTGATGCTGTAACCGTCGCGGTCGGGCACCAGGGCGCCGTGGCGTTCGGCCGCATCGAGCAGCTGCGGCATCACGGCGGCCAGGTACTTTCCGCTCTGGAACCCCGACCACTCCCAGATCCGGACGAGGAGTGCACGCGATTCGGGTGAGTATTTGCAGCACCTCGACGACGGCTGGTCGGCGGGCGGATCGTCGTAGTCATCGTCTACTCCGATTCGGAAGGCCGCCAGGCGGCGCCGCGCATGGTCACGTGACCAACCGGTGAGGATCATGACCTCGTCGAGGATCCACCCTTTGTCCCTCTTCCGTGCCGACGAATACAACTCGAGATAGTCATCGACGTCGAATTCTGCTTCAGTTGTCTCTGTGGAAGGAATGCTCTGAATATTCTGCTGATCGTGCATCAATTTTGTTAGTTCCTCCGAATTCGGGGAAGCCACTTCTTTGTTTTCGCTCTGCCCCGGAACGATTTGCATAATGCTATTCTGAGTTCAGGCAGGAGGTCTTCCTAAACGACAGAAGACGCAGAGATGTCACAGACTGCAGCACGGCTGCTCGGGTTATTGTCACTGTTGATGGTGCCCCGAACCTGGTCGGGAACCGAATTGGCAGATCGTCTGGGAGTGAGTCCGCGGACCGTCCGGAACGATATCGGCACGCTCCGCGATATCGGCTATTCGATCGACGGCATGCGCGGAACCGAGGGCGGATACCGTCTCTCCTCCAACGGCGTGGGCATCCCGCCGCTCATGTTCGACGCCGATGAAGCGGTGGCGGTCGCCGTCGGCCTCCACTCGGGGCTGAGCTGCATCATCGGCGGAATGGAAGAGACCTCGGCACTGGCACTGGCGAAGCTCGAGACCATTCTCCCCGCCGCGGTCCGGGCACGGGTGCAGAGCCTCGCGCACTTCACTGTTCCGGTCGTCGGCAATCAGCCGATGCCGATCATCGACCCCAACCTCATCGTCACCCTCATCGACCACTGTCGCCGTCACGAACGTCTGCGGTTCACCTACCTCGGCGAGCCTTCCGCCCACTCGCGCGACAGTGCAGACGGCTCAAGCCCCACCGAAACCGAGACGCCCGAGCCGAACACCGCTGTCCTCGACGCCGGCAGCTCCCCATCGGAGGAGGCCGCGGGCAGCCCGGCACACGAGGTCCATTTGGAAGTCGAGGCTTACCGACTCGTCAACCGTCAGCACCGGTGGCACCTGTTGGCTTACGATCCCAGGGCCGAGGCCTGGCGGGTCTTCAGCGCCGACCGCATCGTGCCGAAGACCCCGAGCGGTCGCAACTTCACTCCGCGCCCACTTCCGGCAGATGACATCGGCGAATTCGTCGAACGTCATACGACGGAACCCAGGTGGCGGCATTCGGCCCACGTCATCGTCAATGCCCCCGCCGCTGCAGTGATGAAGAGACTCACATCCGCAGAGGGTATGGTCGAGGCGCTCGAGGACGATCGCTGCCTCGTCACTATCGGCGGGCAGAGTCTGGCCACCATGGCTCTGGCACTGGCTCGATTGGACACCGATTTCTCCGTCATCGACAGCCCCGAATTCCGCGAATGCCTCAAACGGCTCTCGCTTCTGCTCGGTCGTGCAGCCGCTGAACATGCTGCGCCCGACCTCGAGGCCGCCCACACGAGGAATGCGACTGACCGAGCGTCGAAATAGGGACAAACCCACAACTCGTCATGAATGCCTTTGTGCGAATAGAGAGAATTTCGCGGGCATGCATCCTGAGTCACGACCATTCCTTGTCTTCCGAGAACACCGGGCGGTAACTTTCCTGGATACATTTCAGGTATCGGCCCGCTTGATGCCGACTAATCCATTCTGGTCATTCTCGACCACAATCCCCTCATTCCCTGATTGGAGAATTGCGATGCTTCTGCCGAGTTTCGGCACAGTGACGAGTCCGCCTGCCACCGGCCTCGATTCTGACGGCGCGTCACAATGACTGCGACAGACGACGGTCGGTCGACGGCGACCGGGCATTGCCGCAGTGCCGATGACCTCGCCGAGCGCATTCGACGCATCAACATCATCTATGCCCGCTTCTACGGGCCGCTCGTGGTGCTGGTCATCACCGCCTCGTTCTTCCCCTATTACTCCCCCGAACCGGACAGTTCGGTCACGTACGGCAACCTGTGGCAGGAAGTCCTCATCATCGGTCGAGGAGTCGATGTCTTCGCGCTCTTCGCTCTGCTGTTCACCACCGGACTGCTGTGCCTGGCGGCAGTCGGGAGAACGACGATCGCCATGCTGATTGCGATCCTCACCGGGGCGATCGTCATCGGCTGCACCCTCGTGCAGGCCCCCGGCTATGTCAGCCCGCCGGCGCTGACGATCTTCGGCATCGCCGACATCTCACTGAGCTTCCTCATCGCCGCGATCACCTTGGTGCATTCACTGCATCTGTTCGCTCTCGACCTCGGGTTCCAGCGACGCACTCTGTGAGACCAGCACCGCCCCGCGCGAGTCCAGCGCCGGTCAGCCGGCCGGTCTCCCTTCGGCCTGCAGCGCCGGGATGACCTCATCGCGGGTCAGCGGTGCGAACTGGCGCGTCTCGGTGTCTGCGGGCAGCGGGTCGATGGGAAACCAGCCGGCTTCGGCGATCTCGGCCAGATGCGCGATGTTCTCCTCATCGAGTGCTTCCGGCAGACCGTCGTAGCAGAACACGTCGCCGATGACACGGTGATCGGCTTCATTCGCCGCCGCGGCAGCGAACGTGCCCAGGGCGTGCAGTCGGTGACGGTCCAGATCGAGTCCGAGTTCCTCGGCGATCTCACGGACGATGGTGTCCTCAGCGGTCTCCCCCTCTTCGGGTTTGCCTCCGGGCAGCATGAAGGAGGTGGTCCCGGCCTTGCGCACCATGAGCAGTTCCCGGCGCTGCGGGTGGAGCAGGACGAGCGCGGAGACGCGAATGTCATTCATTCCGACCACACTCCGGACGCTCCTCGGCGGTGGGAATCGAGCAGGTGCGTATCGACCATGCCGATGGCCTCCATCAGCGCATACATCGTCGTCGGTCCGACGAAGCGGAACCCCTTCTTCTTCAGTGCTTTCGACAGCGCCACGGATTCCGGTCCGGTCGTCGGGATCTCGGCAGTGGTGCGCGGTCGCGGAGTCTGCGCAGGCTGGAACGACCACAGGAACGCATCGAGTCCGCCGTCTTCACGCAGTTCGATCACGCGAGCGGCGTTGTTGATGCAGGCTTCGATCTTGCCGCGGTGGCGGATGATCCCGGAATCGGTCAGCAGCTGCTCGATCTCGCTTTCGCCGAAGCGAGCCACGGCGTCGGGATCGAATCCGGCGAAGACCTCACGGAACCGTTCCCGCTTCTTCAGAATCGTCAGCCACGACAGTCCTGCTTGGAATCCCTCGAGGCTCATCCGCTCGAACAGCCCCGCCTCGTCGTGGATAGGCAGACCCCACTCACTGTCGTAGTAGTCCAGCAGCATCGGGTCACCGTACGCCCACGGGGTGCGGGCAAGTCCGTCGTCGCCGGTGACGGCTCCCCCGGATGCGCTCGGCTGTGATTCGTCGTCCATCCTGCAACCGTATCGCGTCGCACTGACATTGCCCGCGCACCCCCATGCTCCGGCCTCCTGCGGAAACGGTCCAGCCTTGTGTCAGACGCCTCCGATAGGGTGCGGCCATGACTTCAGTGCTCCTCCTCGGATTCGGTGCCATCGGCCGTCACGTCGCCAGGCTGCTCTCTCCTGAGCTCGAGTCCGGTGCGCTCGCCCTGACCGCCCTGGTCTCGGAACGGGCAAAGCATGAAGGTCGCCCGAATCACGGCGCCGAGGTGGTCGACCTCCCCCGACTCATCGAGCCCGCCGATCATGCCGACCCAGGCTCCTTCCCCTCGCCGAGGATGTTCGACCGCTTCGATGTCATAGTCGAATGCGCTGGGGTTCCCGCCGCCGCCCGATTCGGCCCCGCCGTCATCGCGTCCGGCCGACCTCTCGTCCTCACCAGTGTCGGAGCCATGGCCGATCCCGACATCCGCGCGGGCCTGCTCGCCGGACCCGGCCGCCTGCATGTGACCAATGGGGCGATCGGCGGTCTCGATGTGCTCGAGGCGGCGGCTCAGTCCGATGGCCTCGACAGCGTCGAAATCACCACCTCGAAGGAGGCGAGCGGACTCATCCGACCATGGATGCCCGAGATCGAAGTCGAGCGCCTGCGTGCCCTCCGCCTCGAAGACGGCCCCCTGACGGTGTTCGAGGGCAATCCCGCCGAAGCGATCGAGAAGTTCCCTGCCAACGTCAATATCGCCGTCGCCCTCGCCTGGGCCACCCGCGGACTGAGTTCTGCTGCGTCGGCCTCAGGCTCAGGAGCCAGATTGGCGTCGACCGGTTCCGCGCCTGAACGCACCGATGCCGACTTGCTCGGTGACTCTTTGGAGAGGGTGCAGGTCGAGCTCCAGGCCGTGGCAGGTCAGACCCAATCCGCCCATCGAATCCGAGCGTCCGGGTCCGCAGGGGAGTTCGCCTTCGACATCCGATCGACGCCGAGCCCGGAGAACCCTGCCACCAGCGGGCTGACGGCCCTGTCAGTCACCCGCACCCTGCGCACCGTGATGGCGGGGTGATCACCTGGCCGCCCCGAGCCCACCACGCAGCGTCCGCCAGCCTCGGCACTGGAGATCGACGCATCCTCGGTGCGAGAAATGACGACGCCCGGGACCGCCGGCCAACAGGCCAGTGGTCCCGGGCGCTGCTCTCACCTGCCGGATTCAGTCATCCGGACATCGCGATTCAGTCATCCCGGTGGATGATGTTCTCCTGCAGCTGGAGGAATTCGACGTGGCGTTCGTACTGGTCGAGCACGTCATCGATGATCTGCTCCTTCGAGAAGCCCATGATGTCGTAGCCCTGACCGGTGCCGCCATCGAGGTAGACCTCCATCCGGTAGTAGTCCTCGCCTGTTCCGCGCGGAACCATTCCGCCGAACGACGGCACACTGACCTTGTGCGGCCACACCTGATAGCGGAACGGGTATTCTCCGTCTCCGTCGACCTCGAACTGGAAGAGCTCGCCGTCGTCGACGAACACGCCTTCGGAGTCGACGCGACCGCAGCGCGACGAGATTCCGCGGCCCTCCATCTCTGCGGCCACCTCGTTGAGGGTGGGGATGAGGACCTTCTGCTCGAACTCCTCGGCACGTGCCTTGTTAGGGAAGGACAGCACCCGCCCGAGCTGACGCTGCCAGGTCTCGTGGCCGGGACCCCGGGAGCGACGGGCCAGAGAGCCGGGCAGGGTCGTATCGACGCTGTCGACGCGGTTCGCCTCGACCCGCAGCGCCTTGTACAGGCCGATCATCACTAGGATGACGACGAAGGCGAAGGGCAGGCCCATGATCACCGTCGCGTTCTGCAAGGCGCCGATGCCCCCGACGAGCAGCATCGCCACCGTCAGGGCACCGGTCGACAGGGCCCAGAAGATGCGCAGTCCGGCGCGTCCGTCCTCGGCGGGGTTGCGCAGGTTCGACGACAGGTTGGCCATGACCAGGGCCGCGGAGTCCGCGGTGGTGACGTAGAACAGCAGCGCCGTGACAGTTGCCAATCCCGCGATGACGGCGAAGGCCGGGTAGCGGGAGAGCAGGTCGTAGAATCCGCCCTCGGGGCTGAGGATGACAGACTCGCCGAACTTCGCATCACCGCTGCGGATGATGTCCAGGGCCGAGTTTCCGTAGATCGAGATCCACATGAAGATGTAGATGAACGGAATCGTCAGGGTGCCCAGCACGAACTGGCGGATGGTGCGTCCGCGGGAAATGCGGGCGAGGAAGAGTCCCACGAACGAGGCGAAGGCGATCCACCAGGCCCAGAAGAACAGGGTCCAGTCGGTCATCCATGTTCCGGTGTCTTCGAAGGCGAAGGTCTGCCCGGCCATGTTCGGGAACAGACGGACGAAGTCGGTGACGTTGAGGACGAGGGCGTTGAGCAGGAACTTCGTGTTCCCGGCCACGAGCACCCACAGGCTCAGTGCGATGGCGAGGACGACGTTGAGGATGGAGAGGAACTTGATTCCCTTGTCGACGCCGGAGACCGCGGAGAGCGTGGCGACACCGACACCGACGATGACGATGCCGACCTGGGTGGCGGTGCCGATCGGGATTCCGAAGACCGTGTTGAGGCCGACGTTGACCATGACGACGCCGATGCCCAACGAGGTGGCCACACCGAAGATCGTGCCCAGCAGGGCAGCGAAATCGACCGTCTCACCCAAAGCACCATGGACGCGCTTGCCGAAGATCGGGGCCAGCGCCGAGCGGATCGCCAGCGGCATGTTCATCCGGTAGGCGAAGTAGGCCAGTGCCATACCCATGAGTGCGTAGAGTCCCCATCCGCTCAGGCCGTAGTGGAAGAGCGCCCACACAGTGGATTCGCGGGCCGCGTCGACCGTTTCGGCCTCGGTGCTCGGCGGGGTGAGGTACATCGTGACCGGTTCGGCCACGGCGAAGAACATGAGGTCGGTGCTGATGCCGGCGGCGAAGAGCATGGATGCCCAGGCGACGAGACCGAATTCGGGTTTCGAGTGTTCGGGGCCGAGCTTCGTGTTTCCGTAGCGGGAGGCCGCCAGGTAGATGACGAAGACGAGGACGGCGAGAACGAGGAGGACGTAGAACCAACCGAACCAATCGGAGGTCCAGCCGACGACGGCACCGAGGACCGCCTCGGCGTTGGTCGGCGAGATGAGGGCCCACACGGTGATGGCAAGCGCCACCAGTGCTGCCGCCAGGAACACCTTCTTATTCACGGGTGGCAGAGACGGCTTCGCCTTGCCCTTCGCCTCTCCCCTCGGTTCACCCGGCGGGGTGTCGACTGATGCTGACATGGTTGTGCTCCTTATCCGGACGCTGTTGCGTCGTGGCATCGGACCCGGCCGAACAGCGTGCTCAACCGGGCATGATCAACGGCTGTTGCTGAATGAGATTCCGTCCTCGCCGCTCCCTCGGTCCCCCAGGGACGGCCAACAACGGAGGTTACCACATAGACACTTCCGGTCACTTATCCTGTCATGCCACGCGAATCTGCAGATCAGTGACTCACCATCGCCGGGGCGGGGCCTCCCGACCGTCGTATCGACGATTCCGTTCCGCCCACCACAATGAGAAGGATCACCGAGTCTCAGAGGGAGACGAAGAAGAGCGCGGCCGCCATCACCACCCCTGAGCCGAGGAAAGTGATGACGGTGTAGCCGAGGATGTCGCGCATCTTCAGCCCGGCAATGGCGAGCACCGGCAGCGCCCAGAAGGGCTGGAGCATGTTCGTCCACTGGTCGCCGTAGGACACAGCCATGATCGCGATCGACGGGTCCACTCCGAGCTGGTTGGCCGCATCGAGCATGATCGGGCCCTGCACGGCGAACTGTCCGCCGCCGGAGGGGACGAAGAAGTTCACGAGCCCTGCCGAGATGAGCGCGAGGACACCGAACGAGACCGGGTTCGCGATCGAGACGATAGCGTCGGAGAACACTGCGATGAGTCCAGTCGACGACATGATCCCGAGGATTCCCGCGTAGAGCGGGAACTGCAGGAGGATCTCGCCGACGTTCGACGCCGCCTCCTTCGTCAGGTGGATGAGTTCGAACGGGTTGCGCACGAGCAGGAGGATGAGTGCGAGGAACGACCAGTTGACGATGTCGAGGGTGAGTCCGCCGCCTTGGGCGAAGTGGATGATGAGGTAGGCGACGAGCGCCAGGCCGACGATGAGGGTGAGCACTCGTGAGGCGTCGATCCGGTCGGCCGGAGTGACGACCTCCTCGTCGACCTGCGACTGCGACTCCGAACTCACCGAGGCGGGGAGTTCGTAGACGGTGGAGCCGGCCTTCGGCGCGACGAGGAAGAGGAGAAGCCCGCAGACGATGATGATGCCGGCGATGGCCAGCAGGTTCCAGCCGGCGAAGATCGTCTCTGACACCGGGACCGTCTGTCCGCCGAGGGATTCGGAGAGGAAGGAGTCCGGAGTGGCCGCGGTCAGCGGGCCCGATCCCGAATACCCCATATGCCAGACGACGAATCCGGAGTAGCCGGCTGCGACGAGCAGCGGGAAGTGGACCTTGATGCCGCGTTCGCGTGACTGCACTGCGATCTCACGGGCGAGCAGGGCGCCGACGACGAGGCCGAGTCCCCAGGTGATGAGGCTGGCGAGCGCGGCGACGACGAAGACGAAGACATAGGCGAAGGTGGCGTTTCCGGGAACTCGAGCGAGCCAGGCCAGCAGCTTCCGCACCGGTCCGGTGTTGGCGAGGATGTGCCCGAGCAGGAGGATCAGACACATCTGCGTCATGAACTCGAGCAGACCGGCCAATCCCTCACCCCAGCCGGTGACGACGTCCGTCGGTCCGGCGTCGGTGAAGATGAACGCGAGGACGGCGACGATGAGGGTGAGAACGATGGCGAAGGTCAGGGCCGAGGGAATCCACTGTTCGAGGAACCGGTTGACCGGCCGCATGATCCCTTTTGAAGCTGCGGCGTTGACCTGGGTTGACGGCTTCGGTGCCGACATGGGAAGACCTCCCGCTGAGAATTATGAGAATTGTCTGTGCGTGGTCTCAGCATACAATCAAGGCGCTGTCCCTGTAAGAGACAGCGCCCTGAGCGCGATCGCAACCCGATCACGATCGGAACCCGAACTCTCGGGCCCCGAGTACTCCGATCAGTTCTGTTTGTACACGAGCTGCTTGTTGACGAATTCGTCCATTGCCAGCGGCCCGAGCTCCCGGCCGACGCCGGAGCGCTTGACTCCGCCGAACGGCAGGTATTCGCGGCTGCCTTCCGGAGCGTTGAGGAAGACCATGCCGGAATCGATCTGGTCTCCGACGCGTTCGGCACGGGCGATATCGGTGGAGAACACGGCTGCGCCGAGGCCGAAGGGAGTGTCGTTGGCGAGCTCGACGGCTTCCTCTTCGCTGCTGACCTTGTAGACGATGACGGCGGGGCCGAAGAGCTCTTCGTAGTAGCCGCGCATGCCCTTCTGCACGTCGGTGAGGACAACGGGCTCGACATAGGCGCCGCCTCCGTCGTACTTCTTACCGCCGGCCAGCAGGGTCGCTCCCTCGCTGACGGTGTCCTGGACCTGTTCGACGAAACGATCGGCGGCGGCTATCGACGACAGCGGGGACAGGCGGGAGCCTTCCTCGCCGGGAACGGCGGGGGTGTTCTTCTTAGCCGCCTCGGTGATGGAGGAGACGAAGTCGTCGTAGATGTCATCCATGACGATCATCCGCTTGGGCGAGTTGCACGCCTGGCCGGTGTTGCCCATGCGGGTGTTGAAGAAGGTCTTCGCGGACTTCTGGACATCGTCGGTGTCGAGCAGGATATAGGGGTCGGATCCACCGAGTTCGAGCACGACCTTCTTGAGGTTCTTTCCGGCCTCGGCCGCGACGGCGGCACCGGCACGCTCTGACCCGGTCAGGGACACACCGTGATTGCGCGGGTCAGGCAGGATGATGTCGGCGACCTGCTCATTGCTGGCGTAGATGTTGATGTACGCGCCCGCAGACACACCTGCCTCGATGAAGATCTCTTCCATGATCTGCGCCGAACGAGGACACTGCGGGGCGTGCTTGAGCAGGATCGTATTGCCCAGGGCGAGGTTCGGGGCGGCGAAGCGGGCGACCTGGTAGTAGGGGAAGTTCCAGGGCATGATGCCCAGCAGCGAACCGACGGGCTTGCGGCGGATCATGGCGGTGGCGTCCTTGGGTCCGCGCAGGGGTTCGTCGGCCATGAAAGCTTCGGCGTTGTCGGCGAAGTACTTGTAGATCATCGAGCTCAGCTGGACCTCGCCCTTGCCCTCGGGTACGGACTTGCCCATTTCGAGCCGGATGACCTCGGCGAGCTCCTCGGCACGTTCGGCATAGATCTCGGACACACGGGTCAGCAGCGCGGCACGTTCGGCCACCGTGGTTCGGCTCCACTCATCGAAGGTCGTCGCCGAGCGGTCGAGGGCGGCGAGGATCTCGGCATCGGTGGCGGTGGGGAATTCTTCGGCGACTTGGCCGGTGGCCGGGTCGGTCACTCGATACATGGTGGTCATGGCTGTCCTCTTTCACTTCGACGGGGTGATGCGGTCACCGGTGGTGTGATCGCAGGTCCATCCCCCACGCTATGGCCGAAACCCGGCGGCGGCAACGGCGGTCTCACCTCCTGGGCGGATTCCCAGCCGCCGCCGGATTCGGGCCTCGTACCTCAGCCAGTGACGCCGGTGAGTTCGTTCGGTGCGTACGGCAGCGTCTCCTCGGCCATCACTTCACCGGATTCGAGGTCGACGATGTGGATCGTCTTCTTCGCCGGATCGCTGACATAGGCGACTTCGTCCTGCACGAAGAGCGTCGGGCGGGCCTTCTGCCATTCGACGGGCTCTTCCCATTCGTCGATGACCGGGTACTCCTCCGTCACCGAGGCGGTGGCGGGATCGATGATCTTCAGCGTCCCGTCCGTGGTGAGGACGACGCCTTCGCCGTCGGGTCCGCGGCCCAGGGACCGGAAGCTGTAGGAGGCGCCGAGGTCGACGAGCGAGAGGGTGCCCGACTTCGTATCGGTGACGCTCACGCGTTCGGGACGTTCGAGTTCGGCGTCCTCGTCGACCTTGTAGTCGCCGAGGATGTACTGCGAATCGTCGCTTCCGGACTGATTGCCGATGCGGCCGAAGGAGTCGGGGGCGTCGATCTTCTCGAATCCTCCGTCCTTGTACAGCAGGATTCCGTCCTCGCAGCCGAGCGCGATGACGTCGCCCTTCGCAGCGGCTTCGCCGTGGACTCCGGGACAGTCGTCGCTGTGGGCGATCTCCTTGCCCGAACCGTCGACGACTTTCGCACCCGAGCGTTCGTCCTCGGTGCCGACCGTGTGCAGCATCGAACCATCGGAAAGTTTCACGGCGACGCCGTGATGGGGTTCATCGACCTCGGCGACATGGGGTTTCGGATCACCTTCGGAGAAGTCATCGGTGTCGAAGGTCTGGATCTTGCCGTCACCGTCGCCGAAGAGCACGGTGGACTCGCCGTGGTGGACGACGTGCCCGGGCAGCTCTGTATCGAAGACGGAGTCGGTCAGCTGCGGGTCGGCGGCGTAGCTGTGGGTGTGGTCGCCATGAGGCTGGGTCCAGACTCCGGCGTCGAAGAGGCGGAAGCCTGCGGCGACGGAGACCATGAGGTGGCGGCCGTCGCCGACGGGGTTGAGACGGTTGAAACCCTCGAGCTTCGTATCATCGACGACCTCGAGAGTCGTCGCGTCGAGGGTGAGGATCCCTCCGTCGTAGGTGGTCACGATCCGCGGCTGCGCGGCGGCGAGCTCCTGGGCGTGCCCCTTCTCGTCCTCGCCGTCTGCGGCGTCGGCGGTCTTCTCGTCTTTGCCGCCCGCATCGAAGTCGGTGGTGTCGTCGCCGGCCTGGCAGCCGGTGAGCAGCAGCGCCGAGGCGACCACGGCCGATCCGAGCATCGTGTGGTGTCGTTTCATTGTTCGCACTCTCTAGTTAGTGAGACTCGTTATCATTAGCAAGTCGATACTAACCCGACACATGACAGATATGCGAAATGAGCTCGCCGTCGACGCCGAAAGAAGGCTCGGTACGCCGGTGTGGGGCCGATGGCCGGCCCCGACTATGGCATGAGTCACTGTTACGGTAGTCCTATGGCCAGTGTGACTGAACTCGTGAAGCGCTACTACACCACCGTCGACGCCGGGGATGCGGACGCCACCTCGGCGCTGTTCGCCGCCGACGCCAGCTATGATCGGCCAGGCTATCCGACGATGGTCGGCCAGCAGATCACCGACTTCTACCATGGCGAACGCGTCATCGAATCCGGTGCGCATTCGCTGCAGGAGATCCTCGTCGACGGCGACCGCGCGTCCAGTCGCGGCGTCTTCAGCGGTCGCCTCAAGGATGGTTCGGAGACCTCGGTGGGGTTCGCGGACTTCTTCCTCTTCGACACCGAGGGTCTCATCGCCGAACGCACCACGTACTTCTACCAAGCCGCGGTCTGAGCCGCGGCCGCCCCGAACATAGGTCACTATCGGATACTTCTGAGCCCGGAAAATGTCCGATAGTGACCTCTATTTGGGCGGAATGCGCCTCAGCGCCGCTGACCGCGGGCCTCGAGCACCGCCTTCTGGATCCGGTCGCGGACGGCGGCGGCCTGTGGGGTCGGTCGCGGCCCGTAGGCTTCTTCGACCTGCTCGAAGACGTCCTCCATGGCTGCGGGATCGACATCGACGGGCAGATCCTCGATGGTGGCGAAGGCCTGTCCGATATGGTCCATGAAACCGCGGATCCCGGCCTCTCCCCCGCCGAAGTGCATGCCTTCGAACTGGCCGATGGCCGACCAGCGCAGACCCAGCGAATTCTTCATCACCGTGTCGAGTCCCTCGGCAGTGACAACCCCGTTCTGCACGAGCGAGATCGCCTCTTTCATCAGGGCATTCTGCAGCCGGTTGCCGACGAATCCGCGGATCTCGCGCCCCAGCACCACCGGTTCGCGCCCGCAGGTGCGGTAGAACTCGACCGCGGCGTCCACGGTCTCCTGGGAGGTCTGCGGCGACGGCACGACTTCGACGAGCGGCATGAGTTGCGGCGGATTGAACGGGTGGCCGACGACGACGCGGGAGGCCGCGGACTCGGGCAGTGCCGCCGCGATCGTTGAGGCCGGGATCGTCGACGATGACGTGGCGAACACGGCCCCGGCCGGAGCCGCCTCGGCGATCTGGGAGAACAGCACGGGCTTCGAATCTGGATCCTCGGGACCGGATTCCTGAACGAAGATGACACCTGTCACCGCGGCCTCGAGGGATTCGGCGAGTTCAACGGTGCCGACGTCAGAGGCCAACTCATCTCTGGCGGAGGCATCAGCGGTGACGTCCGCCTGCAGTCCCGCGACCACCTCGGCGAGGTCAAGACGCGGGTCGAAGACCCGCACCGTGTACCCGCTGCGGGCGAAGAGGAAGGCGAACGACCGGCCGATGGTTCCGGCGCCGATGACGGCGACTGTTGAGCTCATGCGACCAGGCTATACCCGCCCCACCTGCTCGCGCGGCTGAGTTCACTGGGGCGTGCGAGGGCATTCACTCAAGCATGCGCCGGCAGACACCGGCCCGTTCGCCGTAGTCGAATCGTTGCCGTGCGCCTCCCGCCGAGGTCGCGTCCTGGTGGCACAATGTCACCATGAGTGCGAACCCAGAACTGAGAACAGTGGACTCGGAGATCATCGCCCTGGCGGAGGACGAATACGCTGCCGCGGCCGAGACCGCGCGCATCGAGGTGCGCGAGATCCACACCGCCGACGAGGCAGCCAACGCCTCACTGCTGCTCGACGAAGTCTGGAACGTCGACGAGACCGGCACGAACGTGTTCGAACCCAGCCTCATCATCGCCTTCGCCCACGCCGGCAACTATGTCTCCGCTGCGTACAGCGTGGACGAACCCGACGAGATGATCGGTGTGACCATCGGCTTCTTCGGCCAGCCTCTGGGTTCGGTCATGCATTCGCATATCGCCGGAGTCCGCCATCAGATCATCGGCCGCGGTGCCGGATCCGCGATGAAGCTGCACCAGCGTCTGTGGTGCCTCAACCTCGGCATCACCGAGATGACCTGGACTTTCGACCCGCTCATCGCCCGAAATGCGTACTTCAACTTCCAGCGTCTGGGTGTCGGCATGGTCGAATACCTCGAGGACTTCTACGGGCAGATGCGCGATGGGGTGAACTCCGGCCAGGCCAGCGACCGGATGATGGTGTCCTGGCCGCTCGACCGTCCGGCACGGGCCTCGGTCATCGACCCCGGATCGGCGTTCCCCTGCCTGCGCGCCGATGACGACGGGGAGCCGCTGCTGAGCGAAGTGCCGAAGGAGACCGAGTTCGTCTCGCTCGACTTCCCCTCCGATATCGAGGATCTGCGCGGCCAGGATGCCGATCTCGCCAGCCGCTGGCGACTGGCGCTGCGCACGGCGCTGACCGGTCTCGTCGGCGACGGCTGGGTCGTCGACACCTGTCTCAAGGGCGGCACCTACCTCCTCCACCACCCCTGAGCGTTCATTCGCTGCCCGTTCACCCGGAGCGGCGGGCCTGTTCGCGCTGCCGGCAGCTGTCCCGTTCACCTCGGCGTCACCTGATACGTGTTCACTGAGGTGTTCACCTGAGCGAAGCGGAGGACCGATGAACAGTGATACGGCGGCCACACGTCAGCCTGGTCCGGCACCCCTCGCCGAGGTGGCCGGAACGTTCCTGCGCCTGGGCCTGACGTCGTTCGGCGGTCCCGTCGCCCACCTCGGGTACTTCCGCGAGACCTTCGTCGGCCGCCGTTCCTGGCTTGACGACCGCGAATACGCCGACCTCGTCGCCCTGTGCCAGATGCTGCCCGGCCCCGCGTCGAGCCAGGTCGGTATGGGACTCGGGCTGCGCCGTGCGGGCCTGCCCGGGCTCGCGGCCGCGTGGGTGGGCTTCACTCTGCCGTCGGCGATTCTGCTCACCCTCTTCGCGTTGGGGCTCTCGGCCTTCGGTGACCTCGGGGATGCCGGGTGGCTGCTCGGGCTCAAGGCCGCCGCGGTGGCCGTCGTCGCCGGTGCCGTGCAGTCGATGGCGAAAACGCTGACCCCGGATGCTCGTCGTGCGAGCATCGCCGCTGCCGCCCTCATCCTCATGCTCGTCATCCCGGATTCGATGGTGCCGACGGCGCTCGTCCAGATCGCTGCGATCGTCCTCGGCGGAGTTCTCGGCCTCGTCTGGCTGAAACGGCCCGACAAAGGCGGGAAAGAGAAGGAATCCCCCGCCGAGGCGGCCGCAACCGACACAGCGGTCGATCCCGATTCAGTTTCCGCCTCCGAATCGGCAGCTGCCGCGGTCGGATCCCACTCCCCCGAGAGCCGCATCGCCTCCCGCGGCGCCAGTCGGTTGGGCATCGCCTCCCTCGTCGCCTTCGCCGCTCTGCTCCTCGGACTGCCTGCGCTCACCGCGGTGACCGGGGATGCGACCATTCGCCTCATCGATATCTTCTACCGGGCAGGGGCCCTGGTCTTCGGCGGCGGTCATGTCGTCCTGCCCCTGCTCGAGGCCGAACTCGTGCCCACCGGGCTGGTCGACCACGACACGTTCCTCGCCGGCTACGGTGCAGCACAGGCAGTCCCCGGTCCGCTGTTCACCTTCGCGGCGTTTCTCGGAGCGTCGATGACGACGGGACCGACCGGCATCCTCGGTGCCGGTATCGCCCTGCTGTCGATCTTCATTCCGGCGGGTCTGCTGGTCGTCGGGATCCTGCCGTTCTGGGAACGGCTGCGTGCCTGGGAACCGGCGACGGCGGCACTGACCGGAGTCAATGCCGCCGTCGTGGGGCTGCTGGGGGCCGCGCTCTACGATCCCGTGTTCGTCGAGGGGATCACCTCGCCTGCGACCCTGGCGCTGGCCGTCGCCGCCTTTGTCGCCGGGACCATGTGGAAGGTCCCGGCGTGGGCGACGGTGATCGGCGCCGGGGTGCTCGGCTGGCTGCTGCTGTGATCGCTCAGGCCCGGGGCCCGGCCGATTCCTGCCCGGGTCAGCCTTGCGATCAGGACTGTTCCCAGTCCTTGCGCAGCAGCTTCTTGTCGAGTTTGCCCACCGAGGTGCGCGGCATCTCCTCGACGACCCTGACCTCGTCGGGCATCTGCCACTTGGCGAAACGAGCACTCAGCGTTTCGACGATCGAGTCCCGGGTCACCTCGGCGCCGGGGTTGGCCACAACGTAGGCGACGGGACGCTCATCCCACTTCTCGTCGGGGACGCCGATGACGGCGGCCTCGCTGACGTCGGGGTTGTCGAGGATCGCGTTCTCCATGTCGATCGACGAGATCCACTCGCCTCCGGACTTGATGACGTCCTTGAGACGGTCGGTGATCTTCAGATAGCCGTACTGGTCGATGGTGCCGACGTCGCCCGAACGCCACCATCCGTCGAGGAACCGGTCGGCGTTGTCGGGCAGCTGGTAGTAGGACTCGGTGATCCAGGGTCCGCGCATGAGGAGCTCGCCCATGGACTTTCCGTCGCGTGGCAGCTCATTGCCTGCGGGGTCGACGGTCTTCATCTCGACGCCGATGATCGGCAGGCCCTGCGAGCGCTTGAGGTCCCACTTCTCTTCCTCGTCGAGGTCGAGACCGGGACGGATCTTCCAGTTCGTCGACGCCAGCGGGGTGGTTTCGGTGGCACCGTAGCCGTGGATGACGTCGGCCCCGGTGACCTCCTTGAACCCGCGCATCATCGACAGCGGCGGCTCTGACGATCCGGAGACGAGACGGACACCGCTGAGGTCCGGGGCCTGCGGCATCTTCTTCATCATCTGCAGCATCGGCCCGAAGATGGCGGGTGCGCCGTTGGCCAGGGTGACCTTCTCCTCGACGAAGGCCTGCGCGATGGCACCGAACTCTTCGGCGGCGAATTTGCCCGGCAGGACGAGCTTGGCGCCGGCGGCCACCGCGTTCTGCGGGAAGCCCCACGACAGAACATGGAACATCGGGGTGATGGGCATGACGCAGTCATCGAAGTTCGCGTGGAGTGCGGCCAGACCGCCCATCGTGTGCAGGTAGATCGACCGGTGCGAGTAGTACACACCCTTGGGGCGGCCGGTGGTGCCGGTGGTATATCCGGCGTAGGCGGCGGTCTTCTCATCGACGACGGGCCAGTCGTAGGTCGCGGATTTCTCTGCGATGAGATCTTCGTAGGACACGATGTTGGTCAGGCTCGTCTCGATCTCGGCGATCGGCTTGTCGGTCATGACGACCCAGCCCTTGACATCGAGCTTCGGGGCCAGCGATTCGGCGACGGCCAGCAGCGATTCGTCGACGAAGATCCAGTCCGACTTCGAGTGGCTGACGACGTAGGCGAGGTCCTCGGGCGCCAGGCGCAGGTTGAGCTGGAGCATGGTCGCGGCCACACCGGGGACTGCGAAGTAGAGCTCGAGGTGGCGGCGCGAGTTCCAGTCGAGGACTCCGACCATGGAGCCGGCACCGACGCCGAGGTCGGCGAGGCCGTGGGCGAGCTGCGCCATGCGCTTGAACTCGTCGGCGTAGTTCGACCGGCCCCAGGATCCGTCCGAACGGCGGTAGACGACCTCGACATCGCCGAAGACGGTGGCTGCATGGCGGATGAGGCTGGTGGTGTTGAGCTGGTAGCTGTCGCCCAGGGTGGACGGAATTCCTGTCAGCATGAGACTCCTTCGTTCGTGCTCCGGTTCCTCCTCGTCGCTGTGGCCGCGACGGGAGAAGAATCGTGATCGCCGGTTTCGTGGTGGGCGGTCGTCACCATCACATCAGCTGTGGAGGCGGCGCGGATGCGGATGCCTTGATTCGTGGTCAAACAGTTATGAACCGGTCCGCGGTCTGGCCGTTATGGATCAGTGTGCGGTCCGGCAGTCATGAACCGGTTCGTCCGCGCCTCCTCAGAATCATTCCCCGGTGAAGCCGGGTGCCCTCTTGTCGAGGAAGGCGGCGACCCCCTCGGCGAAGTCGTTGCTTGCGCGCAGCGCATCCTGTCCTTCGACCTCGCGGACGAAGGACGCGTCGAGTTCGGCCAGGCTGGCCCGGTTGATCGCTCGCTTCGAAGCTGCCAGGGCACGGGTCGGGCCCTGTGAGAAGACCGCGGCGACTTCTCCGGCACGTTCCAGGTGGCTTCCAGCCGGAACGACCTCGCTGGCCAGTCCCCAATCGAGGGCGTCGGCGGCCTGCAGCTTCTCTCCGGTCAGCGCCAGGCGCAGGGCCCGGTGGCGTCCGGCCGAGGCGGCGACCAGGGCGGTCGAGCCGCCGTCGGGCATGAGCCCGATCTTCGTGAACGGCAGCATGAGATAGGACTTCTCGCTCATCACCAGATAGTCGCAGGCCAGGGCGAGGGAGCATCCAATGCCGGCTGCCGGCCCGGACACTGCGGCGATCGTGGGGATGGGCAGGTCGAGGATCGCGGCGATGATCTTATTCGCCCCGGCGAGATCGATGCCTTCCCGCTTCGCCACTCCTCCCTGCAGGTCCGCTCCGGAGCTGAAGGACCGTTCGCTGCCGGTGAGGATGATGGCACGGGATTTCGCGGCCGCCTCGGTGACAGCCGTGCCGATGGCCTGGAATGTCTCCTCGTTGAGCGCGTTGAGGCTCTCCGGACGGTTGATGGTCACGGTCGTGACATCGCCGCTGACTTCGGTGAGAACACTGGTGGACAATGCGACTCCTTCGTACGAATCCGATGATCCGGGTAGCTTCCGGGGCTTCTGCTTCCATCCGCTCTCGGGCGGGAGGAAGCATCTACCGTCACTTTAACGTACGTTAAGTTGATCTGCGTCACACGTCCGAAATGCTTCGCTCGTCACCGAAAAACGGGACAAGCGTCGAGAAACGCCCACCCACACCCGCGCCTCGACACGCAGCCCGTTTCTCGGCGGAATGCGTCGCGCTCAGGCCAATGTGGCGTCGAGCTGGGCGGCGGTGAGTTCCCGGTCGGCGAAGACCAGGCGGACGGCAGTCGGGTCGGGATTGCCGGCATCGGGTGCGCGGTGAACGAGTTCGAGGCCGAGCCTGCGGGCGACCTCCGCCGAGGCGGTATTGACTTCGAGCAGATACGCCACGACCGGCAGTTCGGGGTCGATGACTGCCGCGGCCTCCATCGCCTCCCGCGAGACCGCGGTAGCCAGGCCACGACCCTGCGCTTCCGGCCGGAATCGGTATCCGAGGTTCCAGAACGCTCCGGGTGTGCCGTGTGAGGCACCGGGGCCGGAGACTCCGCGCAGTGAGCAGCCGCAATGGCCGAGGATGTCCCCGCCCGAAATCTGCCGCACCATCCACGGTCCGATTCCGTCGAGTTCCCACTGCGAGGCCAGTCGGACGAGGATCGCCTCGGCCTCTTCCTCATCGGTCAGACGGCCACTGGGCAGGTGAGTCCAGACCCGCGGGTCGGAGTCGATGGAGAAGAATTGGTCGAGGTCTTCCACGCTGGGCCGGTCGAGCACATAGTCAGGCGTCTGCCTCATCAGGCAAGGGCCGCCTCGAGGTCGGCCCAGAGGTCGTCGAGGTTCTCGATGCCCACGCTCAGCCGGATGAGTCCCTCGGGCACGGTTGCCGGTTCCGACGGGTGTCGGCGGCGCCGTTCGATGAGGGATTCCACCCCGCCCAGGGAGGTCGCCGGCGTCCACAGTCGGACCGCCTCGGCGATGGCGGTGGCCTTGTCCGCGGTCGCGACCGTGAAGGAGATGATGGCGCCGAATCCGTTCATCTGCGCGGCCGCGCGGGCGTGGCCGGGGTCGTTCGGCAGGCCCGGGTAGCGGGTTTCGACGACGGCCGGGTGGGCGGCCAGGCGCTCGGCGATGACCTGGGCGTTGGCCTGCGCGCGGTCGAGGCGCACCGCCAGGGTGCGCAGTCCGCGCAGGGCCAGCCAGACCTCGAAGGGACCGGCGATTCCACCCCGCATGGATCGTTCCGTGTGCAGCTCTTCACGCAGGGAATTGCTGCTGGTCACGACCGCACCGAGGACGACATCGGAGTGCCCGGCGAGGTATTTCGTCACCGAGTGCACGACGATATCGGCGCCCAGGTCGAGCGGAGTCTGCAGCAGCGGGGTGGCGAAGGTGTTGTCGACGGAGACGAGGAATCCGCGGTCCTTGGCCGCCGCAGTCAGAGCGGGAACGTCGGCGACCTCGAGCATCGGGTTCGTCGGCGATTCGATCCACAGCATCCCCGGGGACGCGGCTTCGCCCGCCCTCGCCGAGGCGGACCTTCCGTCAGCGTCCCCCGCCGAGGCGGCCGTCTCCTCCGCTGGGACCTGGCCCGCCGTCGCGTGCCCCGCTTCGTCGAGGGCGGCGATGACCGCCTCGGTGTCGGCGATATCGACGGTGACGAGGTCGAAGTTCTGCCGCCCAGCGATCTGCTCGGCTGAGGCGAGCGCTCCCTGGTAGCTGTGGGTGGGGATGATCAGGGTGCCTCCGGCAGGCACGAGGCTGATAACGGCCGAGATCGCCGCCAGGCCGGAGCCGAAGACCAGTCCGGGCAGGCTCGCATGTTCGAGCTGACCGAGCGCCTCTTCGAAGGGCGTCCATGCGGGAGTGTCGAAGCGGGCATAGGCATAGGGCGAGTTCGAGATGTCGCCCGCGCTCACGAAGGTCGAGGACAGATCGATCGGCGGGTTCACCGAGGCGCCGTCGACGCGCTGAGGTCGTCCGGTCTCGACGACGATGGTGTCCGGGGCGAACTCGGAAGGAGCGGTGGGTGAGGAGGCTGGCTCGGGCTGTGTCATGTCCCCAATATATGCCTCACCGCATCACACGGAATCGACAGCGATATTTCGGACACGTTTCCGTAATTCTGAAGGGTTCGCCCAGTGTCCGCTGCTTTGGACTGAACGGAGACTTCGGGCTGCAGGGAGACTTCGGGCTGCTCGGGCTCCGTCACGCGGGCTCCGTCACTCGGACCCTGTCACGCGGGCTCCGTCACTCGAGGCTGTCGACCATGTGCTCAAGCAGCTGACGTGCCCCGGGTGACTGCCGCCGGGTACGCGCCCATACGGCATGGAGTTCGCGGGTGAGGTCGACGTCGTCGGCCACCGGCAACGGCACCAGACGTCCGGCTCGGAAGTCATCACGCAGAGCGAGTTCGGACAGAACGGCCGGGGCCACGGAGGTGGCGGCGGCGATGCGCAGGGCGGAGTTCGATCCGTACTCCCCCGCCACGCGCACTCCCCCAGCTCGGACCAATGCCGCGTCGATGGCCTCCCTGGTGCCCGAACCGATCTCACGCACCAGCAGCGGCACCTGCGCCAGCTCCTCGGCGGTGATCGGCTTCGTCCACGCATGGGCGAAATCCGGGGCACAGGCGATCATGAGTCGGTCACGGCCGACCACCTCGGCGTTGAGGTCCTGCGGCAGGGACACGGATTCGATGAGCCCGAGGTCGCTGGTCTGCCGGCGCACCCGATCGATGACGGTCGCGGAGTTCTCCACCGACAGACCGATGTCGATCTTCGGGTGCGCGGCGCGGAAGGTCGTGAGGTGGTGGGGCATGAGGTACTCGGCGACCGTCAGCGAGGCGCTGACCTTGACAGTTCCGGCGCGGGCGTCCTGGATCGCGCGGGCCCCGGCGTAGAGCGTGTCGTAGGCTTCGATGACCTTCGACGCCCATTCGGCGACGGCGCGGCCCTCGACGGTGAGTTCGGTTCCTCGCGGAGAGCGCCGCAGCAGCGGCACCTTGAGATCGCGTTCGAGGTTGCGCAGGCTGCGGGAGGCATTCGGCTGGGCGAGATCGAGTTTCGCCGCGGCCTGACCGATCGACCTGGCGTTGCCGCTGAGGGCCACCAGCAGCCCCAGAGCCTGGAGCTCGGGCCAGTTCTTCATATTCCCGAGATCGTGCATATGCTCATCATGACATATCAGATCCATATGAGTTGCGAAGAAATCACCGTCTACTGCGACCGTGCAGGCGTTGACAGACTGAAGTCATGAACCGCTTCGTCTCTCTCTTACCCGGACTCGCCGTCGCCGCTGTGGCCACGGCCGTCGCGTGGCCGATCTCCATGCTCGCCCCCGTGCTCTCACCGCTGCTCGTGGCGATCGTGCTCGGCATCCTTCTTGGCAATCTCGTGCCCAACCTGCCCGAGGCGTTCATGCCCGGACTCAACTTCGCCGCGAAACCGCTGCTGCGCCTGGGCATCGTCGCCCTCGGCGCGCAGGTGGTGCTCGGCGACATCCTCGACCTCGGCTGGCTCGTTCTCGTCCTCGCCGCCGTCATCGTCGCCGCCGGAATCCTCTCGGCCCTGGCCCTGGCCGGACCGCTCAAGGTCGACCGACCCTTGGCTGTGCTCATCGGCAGCGGATTCGGCATCTGCGGTGCAGCCGCCGTCGCCGGAGTCGAGTCGACCCTGAAGTCGAAGAAGGAGGATGTGGCCGCCGCGATCGGCCTCGTCGTCCTCTTCGGCACCCTGATGATCGCGATCGTGCCCGGACTCTCGACCGCCCTGGGTCTGTCCCCGGAGACCGCCGGAATGTGGGGCGGTGCCGCCACCCATGAGGTCGCCCAGGTCGTGGCGATCGGCGGGATCATCGGCCCCGCGGCCCTCGAGATCGCCGTCCTCGTCAAACTCGCCCGCGTCATCATGCTCGCCCCCACCGTCGCCGTGTTCAGCTACGCAGTGCGCCGCAGCGAGGACAAGGCACTGACGAACACCGGCACCGAGGCGGCCGCCGGTTCCGCCGAGACCTCCGCAGCCGTGGCGTCGACTGGAGAGAGCAACGGGTCGGGTGCATCGGCCGCGGTGCCGGGGTCGACTGGTGGGCCGGTGTCGACTGCGACGAAGCAGACTCCGGCTCAGGGCAAACGTCCGCCGATCGTTCCGCTCTTCGTCGTCGGCTTCCTCATCATGGCGGCCCTGCGCACCTTCGGCCTGCTGCCGGAGTTCGCCGTCACCGGACTCAGCTGGATCCAGACCGTGTGCCTGGCGATGGCGATGTTCGCCCTCGGCCGCGGCGTGCAGTGGCGATCACTGAAGAACCTCGGCGCCCGACCGATCGCCCTGGCCACCCTGGTCACGATCATCGTCGCTCTCATCGCCCTCGGAGGAGCCATCCTCCTCACCTAACCCCTCCCCAATTGCTACCTGACGGCGGCCCAGCAACCTCGCGCGAGGTTGCTGGGCCGCCGTCAGGTAGCAATTGGGGAGGATTTTCCATCTATCGGGACTTTCCGACGGTTCGGACACGCCTCATCGGTACCCGCCGGTAACACTGGTAGTCTCTCAGCGAATCAGCCAGCGATGCTCAGTGTCGCTTCAGCCTTCGCAAGGACATCATGCTCACTCAGATCATTGCTCTGCTCATCTTCGTCGCTCTCTTCGCCATCGGCGCGGTCCGCGGTGTGCAGATCGGCGTGCTCATGCTCGTCGGCGCGGCCGGAACCGGGCTCCTCTTCACCGATATGGCCGTCGACGACATCGTCGCCGAGTTCCCCCTGGACATCATGATCCTGCTGGCCGGGGTCACCTATTTCTTCGCGATCGCGCAGGAGAACGGGACCGTCGACAAGATCATCGACTGGGCCCTCGAACGCGTCGGATCCTCGGCGGTGCTGCTGCCCGCGGTGTTCTTCGTCATCACGGGCTGCATTGCGGCCATGGGTGCCCCCCTGGCGGGCCTGGTGATGATGCCCGTGGGCATGCAGGTCGCCCGCAAGTACGGCGTCGACTACGCGCTCATGGGACTGGCGATCTGCTTCGCCATCGGTGCCGGCGGCTTCGCCCCGACCAGCCTCTACGGAATCGTCACGTACTCGACCGCCCACGATGCCGGAATCGACCTCTCCCCGTTCCTGCTCTTCGGCATCGCCGTGGCCGTCTACCTCGTCATGCTCGTCGTCGCCTACTTCATGTACGGGCGGTCGCTGTTCTCGAAGACGACCGTAGCGGCCGCCGAGTATGCTTCGACCGGAAGTGCCCAGTCGAAGATCTCCCGCGGCTCCGCCTCGGCGTCAAACGTCGCCTTCGGTGAGGACGATGAGGACGAAGCGCTCTTCGATTCCTCCACCACCGACGAGGCGGGAGAATCCAAGCCGTTCACCTTCGTACAGATCGTCACCGTGATCTTCATGGTCGGCCTCATCGGCACCGTGGTCGTGCTCGCGGCGCTCGGCCAGGAACCGGACATCGGTCTGCTGTGCTTCATGTTCGGAGCGATCCTCGCACTCGTCGATCCGAAGACGGGCAAGGCCGCGATCCCGAAGATCGACTGGCCGACCGTTCTGCTCGTCGGCGGCATCATCACCTTCGTCGGCGTGCTGCAGAACATGGGGGCCGTCGACCTGCTCGGTGAGGGCGCCGAGTCGATCGGTTCGCCGCTCATCGCCGCTTTCGTCCTCTGCATCGTCGGCGGCTTGGTCTCGGCCTTCGCGTCGACTACGGGCATCCTCGCTGCGCTCGTGCCGCTGGCTCTGCCGCTCATCGCCGCGGGCGGGGTGCCCGGCTGGGCACTCATCGCGGCTCTGGGCGTGTGCTCGGCGGTCGTCGACGTCTCACCGTTCTCGACGCTGGGAGCCACGGTCGTCGCGACCGCCCCTGTCGAGGACAAGCCGCGCCTGACCCGCATCCTCGTGAAGTTCGGCATGTCGATGGTCGTCATCGGGCCTGTCGCGCTCGTCGGCGGTCTCGTCGTGCCCGCCATGATGTTCTGAGTCTGGGTTCCGGGCCGGGCTCCAGGGCCAGGCTCTCGGGCCGGGCCCCACGGCCTCCAAGAATAGGTCAGCATCGGACACTTTTCTCCAACAGAAGTGTCCGATGCTGACCTATTTTCCGACTGCAGCGCGCTTCAGCCGCCCCTCAGCTCAAGGGTTTGGCCAGGAGCACGAATTCGAGGTCGTCGACCTTCGGGAGACCGAAGCGTTCGTCGCCGTAGGGGAAGGGCTCGATTTCGCCGGTGCGCACGTAGCCGCGGCGCTCGTAGTAGGCGATGAGTTCGTCGCGCTTGTTGATCACGCTCATCCGCATCGACGTTGCACCCCAGTGTTCGGCCACCCACGCCTCGGCGAGGCCGATGAGCAAGGACCCCACCCCTTTGCCCTGTCCCAGCGGAGAGACGGCTAGCACCCCGAGGTAGGCGGCTCCGCCTTCGGGCTCCCGTACATAGACGCTGGCCACGGCGCGACCCTGCTTATCTCGGGCGAGCAGGATCTGGGAGTCCGCCTCGGCGAGCATGTCCTCGGCCATGGGACCGTCGAGCCGCTGTCCCCCGAGCAGGTCCGCCTCGGTGGTCCATCCCTGTTTCGATCCTTCGCCGCGGTAGGCCGAGGACACGAGCTCGACGTAGTCGGGGATGTCGGCGGGCGACAGTTCGGTGACCTCGAATCCGGCTGTGCGCAGCTTCTGTCGGTGCGCGTCGACCAGGGTCGCCGTGGGGTGTGAGGTCATAGGTGGGACTCCTTCAAGATCGTCTGGTCGGCTGCGTCTGACCAGGTTAGTCGCTTCCTCAGAAACAGAACTATAGTGTCAATTGTCAGGATGGCGACGAACGCCGATCGATCGCCGACGACCATCGCGCAGTGCCGCCGGCACGGACTTCGGGAGGAATGACCATGGACATCGACATCTCGGGAGAGACCTTCACCATCACCGAGGATGCTGCGGCCAAACGCTTCACCGTCTCCCACTCGGGCAAGGTCATCGGTCTCGCCGATTACATCGACCGTGAAACGAGCGCCGACGACACCGCCGACGGTCCGGTGCGCATCTTCACCCACACCGAGGTGTCGCCCGAGTGGGGCGGTCGCGGATTGGCGGCCAAGCTGGTGCGCTATGCACTGGAGACCAGCGCCGAGGCGGGGCTGAAGTTCCGGACCACGTGCTCCTATGTGCAGAATTTCCTGGCCAAGAACGACGAGTTCGACAAGTTCGTCGCCTGAGCATCACGCTCGGTCTCGTCAGATCCCCGCCCGGAAACGTCAACTCGCATCCCAGAGTCGGCATTACGCAGTGACCGGGCCTGCATCGCTCAGTTTCGCGGGCGTCAGCGGTTCGCCGCTGGCGCCCTCTTCAACATTGCCCACGATGTTCGCACTCTCGACGATCTCCTGCCGACGGTCGTGTCCGGAGACGAAGCGCAGGACGAAGATCGCCCAGGCGGTGACTGCCACGATGACCGCGGCGACGAGTGACCAAAGCAGTCCTGGGTCACTGACTGCCAGCTGTGGGATCTCTCGTCCGGGGACTGCAGCGGCAAAGATGCCTGCGATCAGTGCACCCAAGTAGGAGCCGACCATCATTCCGATGTGGCGGCGGACATTGCCACGGCGGATCGCGATGACGCCGAGAGTGGTGGAGATGAAGGTCCAGATCGCCAGGGCGTGGAAGAGCGTGAACGAACCGGTGAGCGAGTAGATGAACATTCCGCTGGTGCACACGAAGTACATGAGAATGACCCAGGACCGTCCGATGAAACGGTGTTTGCGATCCTTGGTGCGGCGGATGATCTGGATGGGTCCCAGCAGGACGACACCCGTGGCGGCAATGGCATGGATGGCGATGAAGAGTGAGAACATGTCACTAAGATAGTGCCACTAACTAAGGCTGGCAACGTGGATAGTGAACGCCGCTTCCACTATCCATTCACCGTCGTCGAGGATGAAACCTGCAGAAGGAGGGGCACAGTGAAGCTCAGCGCATTGGCCGACGCCGCCGGCGTCTCGGCGGCGAGTATCAAGTACTACATCCACGAGGGGCTTCTGCCGCCGGGACAGAAGAAGAATGCGACGACGGCCGTCTACGACGAAGCACACCTGCACCGGCTGGCGCTCATCCGCTGGCTGCGCGAGGAACTGGCCACTCCAATCGCCGACATCGCTGAACTCACCCGCGCCATCGACGACGAATCGCTGCCGACGATCGAGCTGATGGGCGTATGCCAGGAGCTCGCCTTGCGCGGGAATTCCGGACTGCCCGCCTCGGCGCAGCGCGCACCGGGTTCCCCGCCGTTCGCACTGCGGGCCTCTGGAACACATCCGACCGCAGCCTCCCCCGTCCCTGACCGCTTCGATGATCTGGTCTCCGAGGTGATCGATCGCCTCGGCTGGCCCGATGAGGAATCGGCGGCGAGGAATGCACTGGCCCGTGTTGTCGCGATGGTCGAGGCGAGTGGATACCCGGTCACCGTCGATTCGATCGTCGCCCAGTGCCGGGCCATGGCCCCTATCGCTCAGTCTCATGTCCGCCCGATCAGCGTCGAGCACAGTCGCGACAGGGTCTGCCTGAGCGTGATCCGCGGCATCACGATGTCCAATCGTCAGCTCATCGCCATCAGTGCACTCACCCATGCTTCGCTGTCGATGATCGCCCGCGCTTCGGATGCGGTCGACGGCGGTTCCGGAGGCGATGAGCCCGACAGGTCCGGCGCCTGACAGGCGACGGCAGCGAAATACCCAAAGGCGCAGTGACCCGACGAGGACTACACTGGGAGCGGCCGCGTTCCGATACTGCGGCGGGGACGTTCTCACGCCGACCACGCGGTTCTGCACTGACGACACTCAAGGAGGACGCGTCGTGGACATCACCCCGATCATCGACAAGCTGGGCACCGGACTTTTCATCGGCGGCAGATGGCGAGAGGCCGAAGGCGGCAAGACCATCGAGGTTCGAAATCCCGCGACCGGCGATCTCATCACCACCGTCGCCGACGGCTCCGCCGCCGATGCCGAAGAAGCCATCAAAGTCGCCGGCGACACACAGTCAGGCTGGGCGGCCACCTCGCCGCGAGAGCGCTCCGAGATCCTGCGGCGGACCTTCGAACTGCTCATCGATCGTGCCGACGACATCGCCGCGGTCATGACCGCCGAGATGGGCAAGCCCTTCGCCGAGTCCAAAGGCGAGGTCACCTACGGCGCCGAATTCTTCCGCTGGTTCTCCGAAGAGGCGGTGCGCGTCGAAGGCGACTACTCGCAGTCGCCGGACGGCAAGAACCGCATGCTCATCTCCCGCGAACCCGTCGGTCCCTGCATTCTCATCACCCCGTGGAACTTCCCCCTTGCCATGGGCGCTCGCAAGATCGGGCCCGCCATCGCCGCCGGCTGCACCATGGTGTTCAAACCTGCGAAGCTGACCCCGCTGACGTCGCTCATGCTCGTCGACGTCCTCGTCGAAGCCGGCCTCCCCGCCGGGGTGCTCAACCTCGTCACTTCCGAGTCTGCGCGCCGTGTCGTCACTCCCTGGATGGAGTCAGGCATCGCCCGCAAGGTCACATTCACCGGGTCCACCGAGGTCGGGGTGGGGCTGCTCAAGCAGGCTGCCGACACTGTCATGAAGACCTCGATGGAGCTCGGGGGCAACGCTCCGTTCGTCGTCTTCGCCGATGCCGACATCGAAAAGGCGGTCGAAGGCGCGGTGGTCGCGAAGATGCGCAACGGCGGCGAGGCCTGCACCGCGGCGAACCGCATGTTCGTCCATTCCTCGCTGGCAGAGGAATTCTCCTCGCGGCTGGCCGAACGCATCGGCGCGATGAAGGTCGGCAACGGCCTCGACGAGGACACCGAGATGGGCACGCTCGTCGATCAGGATTCGCTCGACAAGGTCGCCGGCCTCGTCGATGAGGCCGTGGCCAAGGGAGCAAAGGTCCTCACCGGAGGGTCCCGAATCGACGGCAATGGGTTCTTCTATACCCCGACGGTGATGACCGACATTCCCGATGACGCCGAGATCCGCACCACGGAGATCTTCGGCCGCGTGGCACCGATCGTCACTTTCGACTCGGACGAAGAGGGCATCGCCTTGGCCAATGAGACGGAGTTCGGGCTCGTCGGCTACCTGTTCAGCGAGAACGTCGAACGTGCCCTCGGCCTTGCCGACAAGATGGAGGTCGGCATGGTCGGACTCAACACCGGACTGGTTTCGAATCCGGCGGCGCCGTTCGGCGGAGTGAAGATGTCCGGCCTCGGCCGGGAGGGCGGCCGTGTGGGCATCGACGAGTTCCTCGAGGTCAAGTACGTGGCCATGCCCCGCAGCTGACCCAGTCCCGGAAACTCGCTGCTGTCCGCGATCCTCGACTGCGGCTGACTCCCTCGGCGCTCCCCGGGACAGTCAGCCGCGCAGGTCCACCCACTGTTTGACCCCGGGCCGACGGCCGGCATCGATACCGAGCAGATCGGGTGCATCGTCGAGCGAGAGTGCCGGCCCGACGATCGCCTCGGTCGGCAGCGTCTCGAGCATGGCGACCGCGGTCGCCATATCCTGCGGATGTTCGTAGATGAAAGAGCCACGAATGCTCAGCTGCCGCTGGACGATATCGAAACTCGACGCGCCGAGGCGGTCCTGATCCTCTCCGACGATTGTGACCTTTGCGAAAGGAGAGAGCTGGTCGACGACTGCGGCGAGTCCCTCTGAGACTCCGGCCGCATCGATGACGACCTGAGGTGCCGGGCCGGCGCCGGGGACGAATGCCCGGGCTCCGAGCTCGATCGCAAATCGGAGCCGGGTCTCGTCCGGTTCGCTCACCCAGGGACGATAGCCGAGATCCACGAGAACGAGTATTGCCAACAGTCCTTGAGCTCCGGCACCGATGATGAGGACGTCTTCCCCTCCTTGCAGTTCGATGCGGCGGATCGCCGATGCCGCTACCGTCAGCGGTTCGGCGCATACGGCGCGCTCCACAGGTATCCCAGCCGGCACGCGGTGGCAGAATCCGCTGGGATGGTCGACCACCTCGGCGAGGAATCCCGGCTGAGTGAGCACGCCGGCGCTCAGCCGGGAGACACATGCCGAGGTCACGCCCCGAAGACAGTACTCGCACCGCCCACAGGTGATGTTGGGTTCGAGCGCGACTCTGTCGCCGATCGCCCGTTCCTCGGCCCCGCACCCCACCTCGATGATCTCTCCGATACCTTCGTGTCCGAGTCGCCACGGCAGCTCGGGAGGTGTCCGCGAACCGGAGGCCAGGCTGAGGTCGGTGCCGCAGATTCCCACCGCGAGCATCCGCACCCTCACATGCCCGGAGGCAGGGCGCCCCGGTGGCCCCGGTCGGGTGAGGACCTCGACCCGGCCGGGCGCGGTGATCTCGACAGACCGGATCGATCCGCTCGAGCCAGACTTCGCTTCGACGCGCTTCTCAGCGGTCGGCAGGGCGGCGGCGAAAGAGGGGCAGCGAACCATCAGGCGCACACGACCTGAGTGGATTCGACAGTGGAGCGTTCGGCGCGGCGGCCGATCTGCCATTTGCGCACGAGGTGCATGGCGATCGAGATCGAGACGAGGCAGCCGCCCCCGAGGTAGGCCGCCACGAGGTACCAGGTCCCGTTGCCGAGTCCGACGAGGAATGTCGCGATGAAGGGGGTGAAGCCGCCGGCGATGGCGCTGGCGAGCTGGTATCCGACGCCGGCTCCGCTGTAGCGGAACTCGGGACTGAACATCTCGGCGAACAGTGGCTGCTGGACGCTGACGACGGCATCGTGGGCGATGTTGATGAGCAGCACGGCGAAGATGACGATGCCCACGATGTTGCCGGCCTCGAGGAAGAGGAAGAACGGGACGGTGCTGACAAGGCCGATGACACCGCCGGTGAGGTAGACCCGCAGGCGCCCGTAGCGGTCGGAGAGGTAGGCGAAGGCGGGGATCGTGACGATGCCGAGACCACCGACGAGGAGGGTGATGTTGAGCATGATCTGTCGGTCGAGTCCGAGCTGCTCGGTCGAATACGACAGAGCGAAGGTCGTGACGATGTACATGGTCAGCAGTTCGATGAAGCGCAGCCCGACGATTTGGAAGATCTGTGCCGGATAGCGTTTGAAGGCCCCTAAGATCGGCAGCTTCGCGGTCTTGTCGGTCTTCGCATTCTTCACACGCTCGACGTACTCCTCGGATTCCTCGACGCCTGCACGGATCCACAGCCCGACGAGGACGAGGACGGCGCTGAAGAAGAACGGAATGCGCCAACCCCAGGCGAGGAATGCCTCAGCGGAGAAATTGCTGCTGAGCAGAGCCACGAGCCCGGTGGCCAGCAGCAGACCGAAAGAATAACCGATCTGCACTCCACTGGAGAAGAATGCCCGCAGCTTCGACGGTGCGCTTTCGACGGCCATGAGCGCCGCACCGCCCCATTCCCCGCCGACGGCGATCCCCTGGATGCAACGCAGCAGCACCAGCAAGGCAGGAGCGAGCCAGCCGACGGATTGGTAGGTCGGCAGGAATCCGATGAGAGCAGTGGCAACGCCCATGATCGTCATCGTCCACACGAGCATGGACTTGCGCCCGAGGCGGTCGCCGAAGTGGCCGAAGATGATGCCGCCGAGCGGGCGGAAGATGAAACCGACGCCGAAGGTCGCGAATGCGGCGAGCGTTCCAGCATGGGAGCTGTAGTCGGGGAAGAAGAGCTCCCCGAAGACCAGCGCGGCGACGATTCCGTAGAGGAGGAAGTCGTACCATTCGACGACTGCGCCGATGAACGACCCGGCGGCGGCGCGCCTGGCCCGTTTGAGTTCCGCGGAAGCTCCCGCGTGCGTGCTGTCCGGTGCTGACATGACATTCCCCTTCGAATGATGGCCTCGCGGTTCCTCCGCGATGAGGGCGTGCTCGTGCTTGTCGCAGATCACAGTATCACAATGTGCGGTAAACGTACATGTGTGCACATAGCGCACAATGTAGAATGGGTCGGACCTTGCCGATACCCTGGGACGGTGAAGTCAGAGAAGAATTCAGGAGCAGATGCGTCGACCGGCGACCATTACGTGAAGTCTGCCGAAAAGACGCTGTCGGTGCTGTTGGCGTTCACTTCTGACGATCCGCGACTGACGGTCACTCAGGTTGCCGAGGCGACGAGTCTGACTCGGGCTGCTGCCCGCAGGTTCCTTCTCACGCTCGTCGATCTCGGGTATCTCAGCAGTGACGGCACCCAGTTCTCGCTCACCCCGCGCGTGCTCGACATCGGTGCAGGGTTCCTCGCCGGGCTCGACCTTCCGAAGGTCGCTCAGCCCCATCTCAACCGGCTCGCGAACGATCTCGACGAATCCGCGACGCTGAGCATCCTCGATGAGGACGATATCGTCTACATCGCCCGCGCCACTGCCCCTCGGCTGCACACCGTCACCGTCAATCTCGGCAATCGACTGCCCGCCTGGGCGACGTCGATGGGCCGGATCCTCGTCTCCGAGCTGCCGTCGACGGATCGGCAGGCTTTCCTCGACCGCACCGAGATCTCCACATTCACCGACAGGACAGTGTCTTCCAGGGAGGAGCTCGGCAGGGAACTCGAGCGCATCCGCGAACAGGGATGGTGCCTCGTATCTCAGGAGCTCGACGAGGGGCTGCGAGGATTGGCCGTGCCCGTCCGCCGCGGCGATACCACCTTGGCCGCGCTCAATGTCTCATTGCACACGTCCCATCTGCGTGGGCTCTCAATCGAGGACGACGTCGTCCCACGCCTACAGGCCGTCGCGGCGTCGATCGCTGAGGACTTCGGCGGGCGCTCCCAATGACGAACAGCTGCCCCACCGCAAGGGTAATTCTCCGGGTTCATTCATGATCCTGCCGGAGATCCGCGATCCCCGGATGATCACGAATCGCCGAGGCGGCTCCCTCACCGATGTCGACCACCGCCTTCTCGCGCTGTGGGCCGCCGACTGCGCCGAACACGCCCTGCCGGTCTTCGAATCCGTCTGCCCCGAGGATGAACGACCTCGCGAAGCCATTGCCGCCGCCCGGGCGTGGTCAGCCGGTGCGATGCCGATGATGGAGGCTCGCGCCCTCGGCGGTCATGCCATGGGTGCGGCGCGACCCCTGCGTGGGCCAGCCCGGTTCGCCGCCTATGCAGCGGGGCAGGCGGCCTGTGTCGGACACGTCGCCGAACACGACCTCGGGGCGGCGGCTTACGCGATCAAAGCGGCCCGAGGGACATCGGGGAAGGACCTTGCGGCCGGTCGTGTCGAACGCGATTGGCAGCGCGACCGGCTGCCGAATGAAGTCCGCGAACTCGTGCTGGAAGATCAGGCACGACGCGATGCGATCTGCTGGTCGGTCTTCAGCGCCTGATCGCTGGCGGCACGCTCCAAAACAGTTAGCACGCTTTCAAACGGGTGCTATCTGCTGTGGTGCTATCTGTCGTGAAGCGGGCTGCCAGCAACTCAGACTCGTGGACACCGTAACCCTGGCACGCAGAAGCCCCGCACGGGCTGTGCGGGGCTTCTGCGTCAGCGTCGCGAAATCCGTGCGGACCTCGCTTCAGCGACTTCGGGGCTTCACGCGCGCCGGCGAGCGAGAACGTCGTTGACTGCGCCGAGGTCGGCGGCCTTCGTCGTCCGGATCGCCTTGCGCCCGTGGCCGAGGGGTCCTTCCTCGCGGGCGGAGTCGCTGAGTTCCGGACGGTAACCGAGCTCTTCGGCGAACTGAGCCGCGATATCTTCACGACTGCGGGCCTCGGTTTCGTACGAGCTGGCATCGGCCGCCGATGCCGAGGGCACCGGATGCTCGGCTTCGGGTGCGTCGACGTAGCTGGGCACCGGCAGCGGGGTCGGCGACCAGCCGTCGCGCGATTTCAGGCGCTGCATGAACGGGTCATCGACCTTCGGTGCCGCCGCATCAAGTGCAGCGTGCACATCCGATTCGACTTCCTTTCGACCGGCCGTATCTGAGACGGTTTCGGTCTCAGCGAGGAGGTCGGCTCCGAGCGCGACCGGGGCCTTGGCGGGTTCGTTCCGGGCCTCCTCTGCAGATGTCGCCGAGGCAGCGTCGGCATCGTTCGTGCGGTCGACCGTGGAATCCGTCGCTTCCGCCTTCGGCTCTGCCGTCGACGTTGATGGTGCGGTGGCGACGGTGCCCGACGTCGAGGCGTCCTCTGCGTCGGCGGCCGCCTCGGCGGAAGTCGCGTCACCGTCTGCGGTGGAGTTCTCCTTCACGACCGGGATCGGTCCGGTGAGGAGGACCTGGCGCGTGGTGTGGCCCTCGGCGGCTTCCTTGCGGATGCGCACGAGCGGGATCTCTCCGGTGTCGGCCTCTTCGCGGGACTTCTTCGCCTCGGCGGAGCGGTTCATCGCAGCGCGAGCCTGCACGGCCTTCGCCGCCGCGCTCGTGCCCTGGGCGGCCGCGGCAATCCGGGCAGCAGTTCCGCTCGAGGTCGATGCAGGGGCTGTGCGAGGCTGCTGCTTGACCGGAACGGTCTGCGACTTCGCGGACTTCGCGCCCGTACGAGCTGCTGTCTGCGATCCAGTTGCAGGCTGAGCATCAGTCGTCGTCCTGGCCGTGGCAGTCTGTCGTGCCGTGGCAGTCGACGGTTCGGCCGTCTTCGGCTCGGAGGCACGCTCGACCTTGGCGACGCGCTCCGGCGCAGTGTCACGCTTCGGCTGGGCCGCTGGCCGTGACCGTGCGGTCTCCTGCAGACGTCGCAGCTTCTTCTTCGTCTCGCGCTTGCGCAGATTGAGCGTGCGCACGAGGAAGAGAGTGACGACCGCGAGACCGAGGAAGACACCGGCCAGGGCGATGTGCACGACCGAGAAGGCCGCGAGCACACTCGACACAAGGATGCCGAGAACCGAGGCGAGGAAGACCAGGGAGAAGCCCCTGACCATGGTGTTCAGCGATTTCAGTGACTCCCGCAGGGTCGTGGCTTGCTCGGTCATCGCATGTTCCTCATCGGTTCCGATGGTCGGATTGGAAATCTGTCGGCCCTGTCCATCTGTGCCGGCCGTCCTCTCGCCGAGGCGGCCGCCGCGTCCCGTCCGGGACCGGCCTTCACGTGGTCCGCCGCCTTGAGGTGCCGGACCGGCGCCGCCCGGAGCCGTCCGGCCCATCGACGCCGTATGGCCGGCGCCGGTCGGGTGCGGCGGACGGGCCTGTGGCGAACGACCCTGTCTGTCCGACTGCCCGACGGAGCGGCCGCTGTCGTTGAATACCGCGTGGACCGCCGGATGAAGCAGTCGCACATTGTCAGTGGCAGCGCCTGCACGAACCCCTGTGTCAGTGCCGACGCCTACGCTGGAACCGACAACACCGCGACCGACAGCCGCATGGTCGGCGGTCAGAGAGGAGTAGGTTTCACCGACCGCAACGGGAAGGACGTTGAGCTGGGCTTGCTCGGCTGCCTCGGTGATGGTGTGTGCTTCGGCGTGACCGTCGATGATGGCGAACTCGGGAGTGGAGGCCGAGAGACTCAGCTTCGGGGCCTCGACTTCCTGTGAGACGTCCGGGGTCGGAACCGACGGCACCTTCCGAGGTTTGTCGTGGAAGACCTGGATGCGCTCCGAATGGTCGTGCCCGGGGATGGCTGTCTCGGCGGATACGACGGCCGCATTGTCCGGAACCGTGTCGATTTCGACGCGCGAGAGATCCGTCGCGGACTTCCGAATCATTGCGGGCACAGCAACGGCGAAGACCACGACGATGGCGATGACGACGATGATGCTGGTGTCCACAATGCCACCCTAAGTTGCAGGCATCAGGGAAGTCGTGAAGACGCGAGGTGTGTCGGTCAAACTGGGCCGAAGTTCACCGAATTCCCAGGTGGCGGCTGGACGTCCCCGGTTCGCTCCTACCAGCCGCCGGTGCCGTGCCGGTATGCGGCCAGCAGACCCTGCGGGACCTCCTCGGCGAGGAGGGCGAATGTGCGGTGGTCGCACCACTGCCCATCGATGTGCATGTACTTCTCGCGCAGCCCCTCGTCGCGCAGGCCCAGCTTCTCGACCACGCGCAGGCTCGCGGTGTTCTCCGGGCGGATGTTGATCTCGATGCGGTGGAGTCCGAGGGCGAAGAAGCAGTGGTCGGCGGCCATCGCCACGGCGACCGGGGTGATTCCGCGCCCGGCCACGCGCGAGTCGATCCAGTAACCGATCTGCCCGGACAGGATCGAACCCCAGCTCAGTCCCGATACGGTGATCTGTCCGCGGAAGTTCCCGTCGACCTCGATGGCGAACGGCACGGTCTGCCCGCGTTTGGCCTGCCTGTCCTGCATCCGTACCATCGTTCGGAACCCCGGCAGCTCCTGGCCCGGCGCAGGCAGGGTCGCGTCCCACGGGCGCAGCCAGTCGCGGTTGAATCGGCGGACCTCTCGCCAGGCCTCTTCGTCGCGGCGGCGCAGCGGTCGCAGCACGATATCGGACTGTCGATCAGTCAGGATGACAGGCCACACGCGGCTGCCCTCGCTCTCGGGATCAAGGTCGGTCTGCCCGGACGGGCTGAACCAGGACGGTCGGCTCGGTCCTGTATCGGCGCTCAGTCCAGCGTCGGCACGAACTCGCGCAGCCAGGCTTTGAGATCGTCGCCGAGGTCCTCCCGGTCGCACGCGATCTGCACAACGGCCTTGAGGTAGTCGAGCTTGTCCCCCGTGTCGTAGCGGGCGCCCTTGAACACGACTCCGTAGACGCCATGGCCCTCGTCGTCTCCGGCGAGCTCCTGCAGGGCATCGGTCAACTGGATCTCGTTGCCGCGTCCCGGCTTCGTCGTCTCGAGGACGTCGAAGATCTCCGACGCCAGCACGTAGCGGCCGATGATGGCGAGGTTCGACGGAGCATCCTCGGCGGCGGGCTTCTCGACGAGGTCGGTGACCTTGACGACCTCGTCGTCCGCAGTGGACTCGACGGCGGCACAGCCGTAGAGGTGGATCGCCTCGGGCGGAACCTCCATGAGCGCGACGACGCTGCCGCCGGTCTTCTCCGCGACCTCGATCATCTTCGGCAGGATCGGACTGCGCTCATCGATGAGGTCATCACCGAGGAGGACCGCGAACGGCTCGTTGCCCACATGCTGACGCCCTTTGAGCACGGCATGTCCGAGTCCCTTGGGATCGCCCTGGCGCACATAGTGGATATCAGCGAGTTCCGATGGATGGCGCACAGCGGCGAGCTTCTTGTCATCGCCCTTCTGAGCAAGCGCCGCCTCAAGACCGTCAACCCGGTCGAAATGATCCTCCAGCGGCCGCTTGTTCCGGCCGGTGATCATGAGAACGTCCTGCAGACCGGCATCAACGGCTTCCTCGATGACGTACTGGATCGCCGGCTTGTCGACGACGGGGAGCATCTCTTTGGGGGTGGCTTTCGTGGCGGGGAGGAACCGAGTTCCGAGACCGGCGACGGGGATCACGGCCTTGCGAACGGTGCGCTGCGCTTCATCACTCATGAAGTCATCTTAACGAATCCGCCCACCCCGGTTAGTCTGAATTGCGTGGACCCACAAACTTCGAAGGCGCAGCTGCGGTCCCGCATCCGCGCCGCTCGCGCAGACCGCTCCATCACCGAGGCGGCTCCGGGGACCGTTGCGGCCGTCGCGTGGGACCTCATCCGAGAAACGCCGGTTCGTTCCCTTCTTGCCTATGCGTCGCTGCCCGGAGAGCCGGACCTCGACCCGGCGCTCGATCAGTTTCTCGCATCCGGCGGCACCGTCTACCTGCCTGTCGTCACCAAGGCGGGCGAACCTTTGATGTTCGGGAAGGTCACTGGTTCGATGGCCAGCCTGAGACCGCAGGGCCGATGGGGAATCCGAGAACCGGCCCGGGATGGTGAGCTGCTCACCGCCGCTCAGCTGCTCTCCCCCACGATCGGCCTCGACCTCGTCTTCGTCCCCGCCCTGGGCTTCGGAGCCGATGGTGCCCGGCTGGGCAATGGGGGCGGCTTCTATGACAGGACCTTCGGCCCGCAGGGGGCGGAGCCTCTCGATTCGGGCGTTCTCGGATCTGGACTTCCTGGTTCCGAGTCCTCTGCTTCAGAGTCCTCTGGTTCCGAGTCCCGTGGTTCGGGACGCAATGGTTCGGCAGCTCCTGGTTCGGGTCCCCGCGTCGTCGGGGTGTGCTTCGCCGACGAGCTCAACCTCAAGGGCCTCGCCGCAGAAGACTGGGACCTGCGCATCCCGGAGGCCGTCACCGACGACGGAGCTCGCATCTTCACGGCCTGATCGTCGGGAATCAGCACCCACTCGCGCGTGTTGATATGTGGATAACCTTGTGCATATCGCGGACCGGTGCTCCGGGGAGGTTCCGACGTGCACTATAATCTTGTCGTCGAAGAAAGGTCTCGAATGCCCGTCTACTCCTACGCCTGCAAGAGCTGTGGTCACGCCTTTGATATTCATCAGGACTTCAGCGATGACTCGCTCACCGTCTGCCCGGAATGCCAGGGCCGCCTGAAGAAGGTCTTCGGCGCCGTGGGCATCAGCTTCAAGGGGTCCGGCTTCTACGCCACCGACTCCCGCTCGAGCAAGTCGAGCACCGTCAGCTCCTCGAGTTCTGACTCCTCGTCGAAGGAATCCTCGAGCTCCTCGTCGAAGGAATCCTCCAGCTCGTCGGCTTCGTCAGCGAGCAGCTCCGCGACCGCGAACACCCCGGCCGCCAGCTGAGCAACGCCGGTCGCCGGCGCACCTTCCCAGCCGCCGTCTGACCACCTTTACCCACGAGGCGATTTGCCTCAGCCGCCAGCCGACCGGAAACCGCGCCGAACCGGCTCTCGTCACTCAGACACCGATCGCCTGTGGACGGCACGAACTGTCCACAGGCGAGTTCCAGACCCTTGCCGCAGGCCGCGCAGCGCCGCAGGCTCGATGCATGGGCTTCTTCCACCGCATCCGGTCCACGTCTTCTGGCTGGTCACGGCCGTCTCGCATTCGGCCGCAGCGCATACTCGCCGCCGTCTGCCTCGCAGGCGCCTGTGCTCTTGCCGTCTGGATGCTCACACCGAGCAGCGCCGGAACGGCGATCGTCGTCGCGAAGTCGGACCTGGCACCCGGGACCGAGCTCAAGGCCCAGGACCTCACTCTCACTCAGTTCCCTTCCGACCTCGTTCCCGACAAGGCATTCAGGTCGGTTGATGAAGTGAAGGGACGGGCCACCTCGGCGGGGTTGTCGAAGGGGTCACCTCTGACCTCGTCGATCGTTCTCGATCAGCAGGCGCTGCCGAAGGGCAGTCGTGATCTGCTCATGCCGATCCGGTTGGCCGATGACGCCTCGGCGGCGCTGCTTCAACCGGGGCAGAAGATCCGTCTCTTCTCGTCCCTGCCCGACGGAGGGTCGGAAGTCGTCGTCGAAAAGGTGACGATCGCCCGCCTCGTCGATAAACCCGAAGGAATAGCCGCGGAGTCAGGACAACTTGTTTCCGTGATCCTCTCCGCCGATGATGCCGGGCGTGTCGCCGAGTTCGCCGGACTCCCCATCAGCTTTGCGATCCTCCCCCGCTGAATCATGTCATCGCAGGGCCGTCCGCCCTGCTGATCTGCGGTGGTCGGAGACGACTGCGTTCACCCGACCGACGCTCATCACTGCAAACCGATTACCCGGAGCATCACAACGTTTACCCGGAGCGTCAATACGATGATCAGACTCGCAGAACATATCGGCTGACAACGAGTTACCCATGTGTATTATTGGAACGTAATTGAGCTATTCGATAGCAGCATTTCAGTGAACTTACACCGAAAGGGTTTCTCTAATGCTTAAGGGATTCAGAGACTTCATTCTCCAGGGGAATGTCGTCGAACTCGCAACTGCGGTCATCATCGGCGGCGCTTTCACCGCCATCGTCACCGCCTTCTCCGACAAGATCATCAACCCGCTCATCGCCGCTGTCGGAGGTGCTGAGGGACCGGCCCTGTCTTTCCAGATCAAGCCGAACGTGCCTGAGACGACCATCGATATCGGTGCGGTCATCACTGCGGCCATCAACTTCCTCATCGTTGCCGCCATCGTCTACTTCATCATCATCGTGCCGATGAACAAGCTCAACGAGCTGCGCAAGCGCGGAGCTCCCGAAGAAGAAGTTCCTCCGACCACCGAGGATCTGCTCGGCGACATCCGCGAGATCCTGCGCAACCAGGTTGCCTCGCCTGCCGGACCTGCCGAGGGTCCCGCTACCGACGGTCCGATCGATCCGAACCAGCCTCCGCGGCACTGATCACCGGCCGATCGCGAAGAAGGCCCGCTCTCATCCGAGAGCGGGCCTTCTTCGTGCCTGAAGCCTATCGGCCGATCTGTGACCTATCGGGCGTGATGATCGACCGGATAGGGCGGGTTCGACGTCCGGACAGATCGAAGCCATTAGACGGGACAGGAACTATGACCAGTGCGGGGGCTTCTGCGAACGGTAGTAGTCCTCGCTGAAGCCGCCGCCACCGGAATCGGCTTCATTGCGCAGAGTCGCTCGGTATCGGCGCTTCGCCGCTTCGATCCGGGCCCTCCGAGACTCATCAGTTTCGGCATCGCCGTCGCCATGTGATGGCTGTGCCGGCTCAGCGCCGGGTTCGCCGCCGCCATGTGATGGCTCGTCCAGTTCAGTGTTCGACCCGCTGACGCTGGGATCGGCCGTTTCTCGGTCGCTGCCGCCCGTTTCTCGGTCGCGATCAGCATCCTCGGCGCCGGTGGGCCGGTCAGGCATCGTCGTTCTTCGACCCCGACTTCGCCGAGGTGGTCCCGTCCGTCCCGGATTCAGCCGACTCCCCCGACTCCGCCTCGGCCGAATCCGACCCGCCGAAGTCAGCGGCGGTCGAATCCTCGTCGGCGGAATCCGAGTCTGCAGACTCGGCCCCAGTTGAACTGGCGGCCTCAGCGTCGTGCGTTGCAGTTGCCTCTGCGGACGAACGTGCACTGTCGTCACCGGCGCTGTCGGACCTCGCATCAACCGAATCAGCGTGGGCGGGCTCGTCGGCCGCCTCGGGGACCTGGTCATTGCTTGCGGTCTGTACGAGGCCGGCGGAGCGGAGCTCATCGGCACGGATCTTACCGGTGTCGAAGGTCGGCAGGATGTCGTTTTCGACGGGGCCGGCCGAGTTGGACCGTGGGATGAACACCTCGGCGCCCGTGACTTTCTTCGCCTGCGCATGGCGTTCGCGGTAGCGGTCCACGGCGGCCTGCAGCTGGGAATCGCCGCGGCTCGAGTTGCCCTTCTGCGCCAGGGCGGTGCGCAGCAGATCCTTGATCTCACCGTCGCCGCGCACGACCGCATCCGACTGGATCCAGTCGATCATCTGGTCGAGGCCTTCGGCGGAGTACTTGTGCATCGGCAGACCGGGCACGAGCTTCGGTCGGCTGCCGGTGCGGCCGACGACCACCGAGGCGGCACGGGCCGCGTTGAGTACGGCCTGCGGGCTCATCGTCTCCACGGTGGCACGCCAGGTCTCGAAGATCTTCTCGGTCTCGGTCTGCGGGTCGACGAACGCATCGGTCGACCACACGCGCATGAACTTCCAGCCTCGGCGGCTCAGCTGTTCGGGCAGCACCCGATCCCGCTGGCGCAGGCTGCGCATCGACGCGTATTCGGGTCCGTCACCGGCGACGGCGATGATCATTCCGTGCTCGTCCTCGGTGGAGTTCGCCACGGCCAGGTCGATGCCGTTGTAGTGCTCGTGAGCGACGACGCCGAGCTGCAGCAGCCGGTCGGCGATGTCGTTGAACAGCGGATCGTAGATCTCGCCGTGCGGTCCGGGCTGGTGGACGCCGCCGGTCGCGACCTCCTCGAGCAGCTGTGGGAGCATAACCGCTCCCCCATTGAGTTTGCTGCGATCGAAGTCCTCGGCCTCGATGCTCGAGACCAGGGTCAGGCGCTTCCTGGCCCGCGTCATCGTGGCCGCGAGGATGCGACGGCCATCCGGCCCGGACAGCGGACCGAAGTCGTGGATGACGCGACCGTGGACGGTACGGCCATAGCCGAGGGTGAAGATCACGGCATCGCGCGACATGCCCTGGACGCGTTCGGCGTCGGTGACGACGAACGGCTCCTTCGATGAGTCGTTGAAGAACGCCGCCACATACGGCAGGTCCTTCATCGCCCGCGAGATCGCCGTAGCCACTCGCTGCGCATGATGCGGGGTGAGCGCGACGACGGCCAGTGACTCCCGCGACCGATTCCGCGCGTGCTTGAGCACCAGATCGACAACGCGTTTGACCTCGGCATCGGGGCTCTCGACCCGACCGGTCCCGATGTCCGTGGGGCCCCTGCCGTCGGCGACATAGGAGAACTCGAGGCCGCTGCCCTCACCGGTATGCGCGGTCGGCAGCGTCGAAATCGTCGAATCGTAGAAGTGCCGGTTGGCCAGGTCGATGAGCCCGACCGGGGACAAGCGGTAGGAGTTCGACAGCCGCATCCGCGGCAGGAACTCGCCGAGGCGATCCTGCACCGAGCGGGGATGTTTCCCGTCGTCCATGCCGAATCGATCGACCGCGATCGAGAACGGGCGCGGTCCGAGCAGGCGGGAGTCGCCGAGGGAGATGACTTGGCGGGCTCGGGTGATTCCGGGGACGACATCGGCGACCGAGAGCCGTCCGGCATCGGCGATGACGACCGCATCGAAGAGAGGCAGAGCGGAGAAGAGTTCGGGCACCGTGTACGGGCTGCCCATCCACACCGGGGCCAGGGTCGTCAGCAGTTCGGGTGCCTGGGTGGAGATCCGCTTCGTCGAGGTGTGCTTCGACAGCAGCTCCTGTTTGATGACTCCGGCGGCGATCGGATCGGATTCGATTCCGCGCTTCCATGCCTGCGCATGGTTGAAGCGCAGTCGGGAGGCACCGGCGGCGACGAAGGCGCGGTCGTTCTCGCGGAACCCTTCGGCGACCTGGTGGAGAGCGGCACCGTCGTGGCGGCCGATCGCAGGATCTTCACCGGCCATGGTCTGCAGCACGGAGGCCCAATATGCGAGGTCGAATTCGGGGCCGACGAGTGACTCGTCGACCTTGCGCCTGCGCAGATCGGCCATGAGATCGCCGAGGCCCTCGCCGTCGAGTTCACGCTGCAGACGGGACCGTTCGGGCAGATCGGCGAGGTTCTCCGAGTCGCTGCCCATCGCTTCGGCACGTGCCTGAAGTTCCTCGATGAGCATCGATCCGAGGTCCCCGCCGTCCGGGGTCGTCTCGAGGATCGGGGCGAGCTTGGCCATATCGGCTTCGACGCTCTGGAGGATCTCGTCGGCTTCGAGGACACCGCGCGGGATCTGCGGGCGGCCGTCATGTCCGGCGAGGTCCGAAAGGATGACCCGCTGGGCGCGGACGTCGATGAGTGCCTCGTGGAGGTCAGCCACCTCGGCGCCGGGCCGGAGGAACTCCGCGGCCGACTTCTTCAGTCGACGGCGCTGCATCATGCCCATCTCGACGCCGACATCGGCCCGGTATTCCGGTGTGCCGGTGGCGGCGATGAGATCATCGAGGCGGTGGTCGTAGATGTCGGGTGCGAAGTTGTCGAGCGTCTTGCGCACGCGCAGGAGCACACGGATGGCGCGGGACCAGTCGTCGACATTGCGGCGCGGATTGAGTTTCGCCTTCTGCAGCACCGGTTCGGTGGCAGCGACGAGGTCGGGGATCATCCGACCGATGCGTTCGGCCACGGTGCGTGCGGCTTCGGCTTCTTCGACGGATTTGAGATCGGCTCCGAACCAGACGGTGTCTTCGACATCGAGGGTGAAAGCACCCAGTCCGGCGAGTTCACCGAGTTTGCCGCGCAGGATGTTCCGGTGGTCGTCGCTGGCGCCGAGGATATCGTCGTCGAAGCGCACCGGTGTCTGCGGGGAGTCATCACCGGAGGTCAGTTCGGCGAGGTGCTGCATGGTTTCGTAGACGGAGACGTCCCACGGCTTGCGCCTGCGGTGCAGAGATGAGACATGGTCGGCCAGGGTCGCCCGCTGTTCGTTGAGTTCTGTCAGCAGCTGGGACAGGTCCGGGCGTTCGGACTTCTCTGCCGAGGCGATGAGACCGATGAGCTGTTTGCGGATGTCTTCCGAACCGGCGCGGGTGTCGACCGCGAAGTCGGAGAGTCCGACCTCGCCGAGGCGGGCGGAGAAATCGTCGAGCGCATCGGAGGTCTGCGCGAGGAAGAGGACGCTCTTGCCGGTGTGTGCCAGTGTGGTGGCCACGGCGACGGCAACCTGGGTGGCACCGGTTCCGGGCGGGGTGTCGACGACGACGGAGCGACCGGACACGGCAGCGTCGACGACGGCCTGCTGGTCACCGTCGACGTCGATGACGAGGAATTCCTCCTGCGGCTTCCGGTCGGGAAGCGGGGTGATCGGCTCCTGAAGCGCAGCGGGTACGACGTCCTCACTGTCGGCTTCAGCCGCGGGTGCTGTCTTCTCAGACTTGGTCGCCGATACGGCTTCGGCACCGGTCGACGTCTTCTCGTCGTCGGTGGTCGTGTCGACGGCGGACTCGGCGGCGGTGACCGGCTCTGCGGCATCGAGTGGCTCGTCGGTGATCGGCACTGTCGGCTGACCGTAGTCCTCATCGGCATCCGCTGCATCAGTGGCACCGGCAACGGCCTCGGACGAAGCATTCTCGGCCGCAGGCTTCTCGGACGCAGCCTTCTCACCGGTCTTCTCGCCGACGGTCGCCGACTCACCAGCGGACTCAGCAGCATCCTCGGCGGGGTCGCCTTCTGCCGTTTCCGCAGTCTTCGTCTCAGCTCCGGACTTCGCTGCGTCCGCGGAGGTCGCATCCGGCGCTGACTTCTCGTCTCCTGCGGGTTCGATGTCTTCGTCTTCGGACTCGGCGGCAGCGGCGACACCGGCGATTCTCTTCGCTTCGGCTCGCTTCTGCTCGGCTTCGGCCTTCTCGGCGGCGGCGATCTTCTCGTCCGGGAGGACACCCGGCTGCGGCACATACGAAGGCCCGCCGAGGGAGGCACGCACGTCCTCGTCGCCGGCGAGCGCCCGCAGGACGGGATGCTGGGTAGGCAGGTAGTCAGTGGAGAACGGGTTCGCGATGTTCGCGAACGTCGAGATGATCAGGCGGTGGTTGATCCGCAGACCGGGCACATTCTGCCCCAGATCGCGCAGTCGGTCGAGAGCCGGGCCCGGGTCGAAGCCGTGCGGTCCGCCGGTCGCGTCGACCCATTCGTCGACGGGCACGTCGAGGTCGTATTCCTCGCGCAGATGCTGGACGAGAGCGGGGTTGATCGTGATCTCGTTGTCGAGCACGATCTCGTAGTCCTCGACTCGGGATCCACGAGGCACCAGCGTGATGTGGCGCATGACGACGGGGGCGTTGAACTTGAACTTCGCGTCCTTCTCCGTCCACGAAGCGAATCCGAGCGCCAGATGGGCGGTGCGGATGCCGCGTTCGTTGTCGAGCTGCTCTGCCTTCGACCGGATGGATTTCGCACGCCGACGCGCGTCCGTGAGGATGTCGTGGTCGCGAATGAGGCTGGAGAGTCGGGTGGCGCGACCGGCCAGCAGCTGTGCCAGGCCGGAGGGGTGGGCGCCGGAGAGGTCGATGCTGCCGTCACGGGAGTCCCGGAAATGAAGCATGGTGTCGCGACCGCCCAGATGGGCAGCCTGCTTCTTCCACTCGGCGAAGACATCTCCGAGTTCTGGGAACTGTTCGTCTCTAACGGAATCCGACACAATTCGACCCTAACGAGAATCTGTCCACAATAGGTGCTGGCACACCGTGGAACAGTGAGGTTTCTTCTACGCTACACTGGGTGATCGTGGTTGAGGATGACCACCTGGCCCCCGTAGCTCAGGGGATAGAGCACCGCTCTCCTAAAGCGGGTGTCGGCAGTTCGAATCTGCCCGGGGGCGCCAGAACCACCTGTCCGAGCAAGATCCACTTGCCGATGTCGTTGTGACCCACCATCACCGAGGCGGCCGATCGTATCGATCGGCCGCCTCGGTGATTGTCTTCCGGCCTGAAGGATCCGATCCTCGTGATCGGGATTCACGGACTCAGGCGGGGTCTAGAGGCCAGGCTCTGCCGGGGCATCGTTGCTCTTGCGGCGACCGTGATCGCGGGCGACGCGGACGACCATCGTCGGGCACTGCGAGTACGGCAGCACCGACTGCGAGGTCGAACCGAGCAGGAGGCCGGCGAATCCGCCGCGGCCACGCGATCCGATGACGAGCACCTCGGCGGTGTCAGAGGCTCGGACGAGCACCTCGGCGGGCTGGCCGTCGAAGAGTGTCCACGTGACGTCGAGATCAGGGAACTCTTCGGCCAGGCGCTGTTTGGCGACGACGAGTTTGTCCGCGCCCTCGTTGACGAGGCGTTCGAGGTCGGCGGTGCTCGGCAGCCACTCGGGACCGATGACCGTTGTGGTGATCACGGCGACGATATGCAGCGGTGAGCCACGGCGCACAGCCAGTCGAGCTGCCTTCCACAGCGCCGGGGATTCGGCGCCGAGAGAGTCGACGCCGACGACGACCTTCCCGTCGAAACGCAGACCTTCGATCGACTCGGCATTGGGGTCGTGGGTTTCGACCTCGACGCCGTCTTGTCGGATCGGCCGCGACGAGGTCGGGTGCGCGGGGCGTTCGGCCTGGTTGTCCCAACAGGAGGGGACGACGACCGTCGGGCACGCGGAGTGCGCCGGCAGAGCGCTCGAGACCGTGCCGAGGAGACGACCGGCGAAGCCGCCGCGACCACGGGAGCCGACGACGGTGAGGCAGCCGGTCTTCGATTCGTCGATGAGCACACCGGCGGCGTCTCCGATCTCGATGACCGCCTCGACGGGAACACCGGCGGCCTTCACCTCGGCGGCGGCCTCCTTGAGCGTGTTCGTCACGGCCGCACGGATCGAGCTGTCGTCGATGGGCACATAGGACACATCGATCGCGGCCGCGGCCACGCTCGGGATCGTATAGGCGCCGACGAGGCGGATCGGACGGTCAAGGGAGCGTGCCTCTTGGATCGCCCAGGCCAGGGCGTTGCGGCTCGGCGGCGAACCGTCGATTCCGACGATGACGGCTTCGGGTTCACCGGCCGGGGCCGGGTCGGGGTTCTGTGGGCGATCCTGCTCACTCATCGCAAGCTCCTTGGGTCGAAGCGAACTTCTGTTTCGTCCACCCTAGAGCACATTGACGGTGAGAACTTCACCTATGTCACATCGTTATCCGAATTGCGCCAACATATGGACAACACGGTCCCCTATCTGGGACGATGCCCCGCATTCAGGCGGCGCTGGAGTACTCGAGGAATGGTCGCCACTTCTCGACGGGCTTGTCGATCCCACGCATCCACAGCTGACCCAGGCGGGGTTCCTGCGGCAGGAAGCTAAGCTTCCAGCCGATCTCGCCGAGAGTGCGATTGCCCTTGCGATTGTTGCATTCGCGGCAGCACGCGACGAGGTTCTCCCAGGTGTTCGCTCCTCCGCGGGACCGTGGGACGACGTGGTCGACGGTGTACGCCGGTTTCGAGCAGTAGGCGCAGCGGTGGCCGTCCCGACGCAGGACTCCGCGACGGGAGAGCGAGACGCGGCGGTTGCTCGGTGGTCGCACATAGCGGGTGAGCAGGATGACGGAGGGCTGATCGAGACTCATGTGCTCGGATCTCACCGGAATGTCCTCTGCGGCCAGGACCGTCGCCTTTCCGGTCAGCACGAGCACCACGGCTCGTGTGAACGGAACGATCGACAGCGGTTCATAACCGGCGTTCAGCACGAGAGTCTTCATATCTCGCCCCTCATCTTCTTCTCTATTGGGCCGAAACCGGCTGCCCCGGCCCCAGGGAACACAAAAGGCGCCGTGCTCATGGGCACGACGCCTGGGGAAGAGGGCACGGAGACAGATATGTACTCCGCACCAGAGACTGGAGCGGCTATTCGAATTATTCGACTATGCCCCATCTGCTTTCCTCCGCATCAGCGGTTGACACCACTTGGTGCCCACCATCTATGGAACTCAATCTTCTCCAGAGTAACGCCGCGCGCGCCCGTGACCCAATTCATACGGCTCGCGTCACGGAAACTTCGGTTTCCGTTCACCGAATCTGGTAGGTGCGAGTGTGCGCCCGAAGTTTCCGGGCATACGAAAGCTCCCCGTCCGACTCGAGGACCGTCGAGTCGTACGGGGAGCAATCGGAAAGAAGATCAGAGAACGCGGATGAAGGTGACGTTGCCCATCCAGCTGTAGCTGCGCTTCGAGGTTCCCGAGCTCGGCGAACCGGCATCGTACATCTGTCCGCCACCGGCGTAGATACCGACGTGGCCGGGGTGCCAGATGAGGTCACCGGGCTTGGCTTCGGACTGCGAGACGATCTGGCCTGCGCCCTTCTGTGCACCGGAGGTGCGGGGCAGGTTCACGCCGACGTGGCTGTAGACCCACGAGGTGTAGCCGGAGCAGTCCCAGCCGCTCTGGCTGGTTCCGCCCATGACGTAGGGGGTTCCGACGCCCTTCTGGGCCCAGGCGAGGACCTGCTCGGCCTTGGATCCGTCGATGGACCCCGAGTCCTTGGAGTCGGACTCGCCCGAATCGGACGATCCACTGTTGGCGGTGTCGTCGGAGGTTCCGGCGGATTCGTCGGAGGAGGGAGTGGAGGTTTCGACCGGCTTGGGCTTCGGCTTGGGCTTCGGAGCAGCCTCAGCGGTGATGGCCTTGCTCTCGACACCGAAGGAATCGGACTTCCCGTCGTCCTTCTTGCTGTTCGAGTCGTCGCCGATGGTGACGGTCTGGTTCTCGAAGTCGACCTTCTGGGTGGTCTCGGCTTCTGCGGAGACCTTGCTCTGGTCGTCGGCTCCCTGGCCGGCGGCCGGCATCACTGCGGCGGTCAGCAGACCACCGCTGGCAGCGACAACCGCTGCACGACGGCCGAAGACGCCTGAGTTGACGTTCAGAAGTTCAGTGAGTTCGGTCAGTGGAGTCTTGACCTTGGCATCGGCGGCGCGGCGGCCATGCTGCTTAGTTGCCACGTTTTCCCTCTCGTCCCTATTGGCTTCTCTCAGCCAACCGCCACTATCGGTCCTTGGTATCTCACGGCGAGCGTGGCGCTCGGATCTCGCTGTGAAGTCGTCATTGCGTGAACGACCTCCACAACTGTAACCAATCGGTGACTGATTGTCACGTTTTTGTCACAACCGCCGGAGGGAAGCCGTGATGTTTTCCATAAACTCGCAGGTCAGAGGCTTAAAATGGCTTGAAATATTCGTAACATTTTCTCGTTATACGACGTGACCCAGGGGTGGAAAATCCACTTCCTGGGTCAGAGATCACAGTGATTTGTAACGAATCGGGGTTCGGGCAACCGCGCTTTCGTTACCGTTGCTCGGTATCGCCGTTATCGAGACACAGCGCTGCCGTCACCGAGACGCAGACTCGGCCCGTTACCGAGACTCAGTCTCGTCGCTATCGGGCGGAGGCCTCTAGGCGTCTCAGCTGCGGTAGGCGAAGACGTGCGAGGCGGTCTCGACCGGCAGGTCGAGTACGTCCTGCGCGCCGGGCACCTGCACGGTGATGTATTCGCCGTTGCGAGAGATCTCGACGTCGCTGCCCGGCAGGACGCCGGCGACCTGGAACTGTTGAAGCAGGTGGATATCGACCTGCAGGGGTTCGGCCAGCCAGGCGATCGTCAGCTTCTTCGCACCGTCCCGGCCGACTGCCGTGGCGAGGTCGATGACGTCGGTGGTCTTCGAGGCTTCGCCGCCGATGACGTCGAGTCCGGGGATCGGGTTGCCGTAGGGCCCGGTGGAGGTCTCCGAGAGCAGCGTCACGAGCTTGCGCTCGACCTGCTCGCTCATCACGTGCTCCCAGCGGCAGGCCTCGTCGTGGACGAGTTCCCATTCGAGTCCGACGACGTCGGAGAGGAGACGCTCGGCCAGGCGGTGCTTGCGCATGACGTCGGTGGCGATCCGGCGGCCCTCCGGAGTGAGCTCGAGATGGCGGTCGTTGCCGACGTGGAGCAGTCCGTCGCGCTCCATCCGCGCCACGGTCTGTGACACGGTGGGGCCGGAATGGTCCAGGCGCTCGGCGATGCGGGCACGCAATGGCACGATCGACTGTTCCTCGAGCTCGATGATCGATTTGAGGTACATCTCGGTTGTATCAATGAGGTCGTTCACTTCTGACCAGCCACTCCACTCTTCGTCTTCAGGTCGTTTCGACCGTTTCAGGCGTTGTCACCATTTCGGGTCATTCCGACCCTGCCCCGCCCCGCACAGGCGAACCCGTTCGCGGCCGTTGCGATCTGCCCCAATCCTATCGTGCGTTCAGCAATTCCCGTGAGTCGAGGATTCGTCACGTCCCGGTGGCGACCTCGGTCGGCGCCTGACGGCTCGACCGGGGTATGCATATGCCCGCTCGGGAAGAATTCGCGCCGACCGGCTCAGCCCGCGTTCGTGTAGGTCGTCTTGTGCACTGTGAAGAACTCGCGTGCCGCCCGAGCCTGTTCGCGGGGACCATAGCTCGACCCTTTCCGTCCGCCGAAGGACACGTGATAATCCACTCCTGCCGTCGGAGCATTGACCATGACCATCCCGGCTTCGGCGTAACGCTTGAAGTGGCTCGAATATTTCAGGGAGGTCGTGAAGATGCCCGCGGACAGTCCGAACTCGGTGTCGTTGGCCACGGCCAGCGCTGCGTCGTAGTCGGCGACCTCGATCACCGAGGCGACCGGACCGAAGACCTCTTCGACGTTGATTGTGTCGCTCGGCTTCGTGCCCGTGACGAGTGCGGGCGCGAGGAAGTACCCCGCCGTGTCCGAATCGATGAGCTCACCGCCGGTGACCTCCCCGCCTTCGGCTCGGGCCTTGGCGATGTAATCGAGGTCCTGGTCGAGCTGGGTCTTGGAGACCACAGGTCCGATGGCGACGCCCTCGGCGCGGGCGTCTCCGACCGACAGCGCCGCCATCTTCTCCTTGAGCAGCGCGACGAATTCGTCGTGCACATCGGAGGTGACGATGAGGCGGGAGGACGCGGTGCAGCGCTGGCCGGTGGAGAAGAAGGCTCCGTTGATCGCGGCCTCGGCGGCCGCTTCGAGGTCGGCGTCGCCGAGCACGACGAGCGGATTCTTCCCGCCCATTTCGCACTGCACTCTGATCTGATGGGCCGCAGCCGACGCGATGACGGACCGTCCGACGGCGACGGATCCGGTGAAGGTCACGGCGTCGACCTTCGCCGAGGTGGTCAGTGCGTCCCCGACCACGGAGCCCGGCCCCATGACGAGGTTGAGGACCCCATCGGGCAGACCCGCCTCGGCGAGGATATCGACCAGCGCGTACGCACTGGCGGGGACGAGCTCGGCAGGTTTGAACACGATCGTGTTGCCGAAGGCCAGAGCCGGGGCGATCTTCCAGGCCGGGATGGCGATCGGGAAGTTCCACGGGGTGATGATGCCGATGACGCCGATGGGCTCGTGCGTCATCTCGGCGATGAGTCCGGGGCGGACCGAGTCCACGACCTCACCGGTGTTGCGGATCGTCTCGCCGGCGAAGAACTTGAAGATCTGGGAAGCGCGCAGCACCTCGCCCTTGGCTTCGGCGAGCTGTTTTCCCTCTTCCCGGGCGAGCAGATCGCCGAGTTCATCGGCGCGTTCAGCGATGAGGCTGCCGGCCTTGTCGAGGATCGCGAATCGCTGCTGTGAGCCGAGGTCCGCCCAGGCGGGGGCGGCAGCGCGGGCGGCATCGATCGCCGAGGCGACCGTGGCGTCATCCGCGCGGGCGTACCGGCCGATCACATCGGACGGGTCGGACGGGTTCGTATTCGTCGACCGGTCGTCGCTGGGCACACGTGCTCCGCCGATGAAGTTGTCGAAGACGGTGTCGGGTCCGTACTGGGTGCTGAGTACTGGGGGTGTCATGGGTGCTCCTTTGCATCGTCTGCGCGCGATTGCGGTGCGCATGTTGTGACCATTGTGCTGGGTGGCCGGCGCCCTGTGCTGATTCGTTCTGCAATACGGAAGGTCAGGGCCCTGAGGAAGAGCCTCAGGGGTAGAGGCGGACGACCTCCCAGGCCGAGGCATCGTCGAGGTCGGCCGTTTCGTGGCTGCCGTCGGCGCGGCGGAAGACCCAGCGGTCGTGGAACCGGTTCTGCTGGCCCTGCCAGAATTCGATTTCGAAGACGCGCACGCGGAATCCGCCCCAATGATCGGGCCGCGGCACGTCCTGGCCCTCGAGCTCGGCCGCTGCTGCATCGTATTCGGCCTGCATCTGCTCGCGGCTGGTCACCGGCTGGGACTGTTTGGACACGGTCGCCCCGATCTGCGAGCCACGGGGGCGCACGACGAAGTACGCGTCCGAGTCCTCGGGGGCGGCCACCTCGGCGAGACCGCGGATGCGGACCTGTCGTTCCATGTCCTGCCACGGGAAGTTCACGGCGATGCGGGGGTCGGCCTGCAGCTGCCGGCCCTTCGCGGAGTCGTAGTCGGTGAAGAACAGGAGCCCGCGCTCGTCGAGGCCTTTGAGCAGCACGATGCGCGAGCTCGGGCCCCATTCGTCGAGGGTCGAGACGGTCATCGCATTCGGTTCGCGGACATGGTCGGCCGCCTCGTCGTACCAGCGACGCAGCAGGTCCAGGGGTGCGGTATCCGGGTGTTCGAAGACGGCTGAGTCATAGGACTTCCGGGTCTGCGGGAGGCGATCGACGGGCTCACTCATGTCTTCACTCTACGACGCGGCACGGACACGAGTCAGCCGGGTCCCGCCTCGGCGGGGCTGTTGAGGCTGGGATTGTCGAGACGGCACGTCCGTCACATGACGGACCGGTCCCGGACGCCGGGCGGGCCCGCCGTAGAATGTCGAGCGTGACTGCGACGAATATTGAGATCCCGAAGAACCTCCTGCCCGCCGACGGACGCTTCGGATCCGGCCCGGCCCGCATCCGCCCCGCTCAGATCGAGGCGCTCAACGCTGCTGCGACGAAGGTGCTCGGCACCAGCCACCGCCAGGCGCCGGTGAAGAACCTCGTCGGCCGCATCCGCTCCGGCCTGGCCGAGCTGTTCAGCCTGCCCGAGGGCTACGAAGTGGTGCTCGGCAACGGCGGGTCCACCGTGTTCTGGGATGTAGCGGCCTTCGGCCTCGTCCGCGAACGGGCCGCCCACGCGACCTTCGGCGAGTTCGGACAGAAGTTCGCAAAGGCCACCGACACCGCCCCGCACCTGAAGTCCTCCCTCATCCTGGGCGCCGAACCCGGCACCGCTGCGATCCCGACGCCCGAGGCCCTGGCTGCCGCTGGTCTCGTGGACTCCCCCGCCGAGGCGGCCACCGGCGAGAACGCCGCCGACGTCTTCGCCTGGCCCCACAATGAGACCTCGACCGGTGTGGCCACTCGGATCGCACGCCCCACCGGGATCGCCGAGGATGCCCTCGTTGTCATCGACGCCACTTCCGGCGCAGGCGGGCTGGATGTCGACATCGCAGAGACCGATGTCTACTACTTCGCCCCGCAGAAGAACATGGGCTCCGACGGCGGACTGTGGGTGGCGATCATGTCGCCGCGCGCGATCGCCCGCGCGCAGGAGATCAAGGACTCCGGACGCTGGATCCCGACCTCGCTCGACCTGCTCACCGCGATCGAGAACTCGGCGAAGGACCAGACCTACAACACACCGGCCGTGGCGACCCTGCTGCTGCTCGCCGAACAGATCGAGTGGATCAACGGCAACGGCGGTCTGTCCTGGGCGGCCGAGCGGACCGCTGAGTCCTCCGGGCTCGTCTACGACTGGGCGGAATCCGCCGAAGCGACCCACCCCTATGTGGTTGAGCCGGGCGACCGTTCATCGGTCGTGGCCACCATTGATTTCGATGAGTCGGTGGATGCTGCTGCCGTGGCCAAGGTGCTGCGGGCCAATGGCGTCGTCGACGTGGAGCCCTACCGCAAGCTCGGCCGCAATCAGCTGCGCATCGCGACCTTCGTCTCCGTCGACCCCGACGATGTGCGGGCACTGCTGAGCTGCATCGACTTCGTCGTCGACGCCCTCAAGTAGCGCAGAGCCGCGGCCGGCTGCTGCGGACGCGACGCATACGCAGGTTCCCAGTGTCGGCTACCAGCGCCTCGGCCGCGCAGCTCCTCCACTCAGTGCCATAACGCCCCGTTGCAAAGGGGTGTTATGGCACTCAGTGTGTCGGATGCGTTGGCCGTGGCAGGAGAAGCCGCTACGAGTGCAAGCTGCCACTGATGGTGAGAGATGCTCACGGTACGGCGATGGGTGAATACGCCCCACAGGCGTCTCGACGCGAATCGTACTCCGCGCTGAGTCTCAGACGAAGAAGTGGATGAGCACGCCGATGCCGAAGGTGATTCCGGCCAGCATGGCGAGGATGAACTCGATGCCCGCACCGAGGCCGATCGCCTTGATCGACTCCCAGCTGGAGTTCCACGCCGTCTTTCCGTCCTTGAGGCGGGAACACTCGGCGAGATACAGGCCGGCGACGAAGCCGATCGGCAGCCCCAGCACCGGAATGACGAAGAAGCCGATGACGGCGAGCACCCCGCCCAGCAGCACCGACGAGTTCGGCACCTGCATGGATTTGAGTTTTCGGCCGGTGAGCACGAGCGAGGCACTCATCCCGGCCGCGACGAACACGGCGACGATGGCGAAGATGATCCACGCGGTCGGTCCGCCGATAATGATCGCCCAGATGAGAACCGCGATGGCGATGAGGATCGACCCGGGCAGCACCGGCACGATGATGCCCAGGCAGCCGACGAGGATCGCCAGGCCGACGAGCACCGAGGTGATGATGTCAGTTGTCACAGTCCGTCCGTTTCCATCGCTCGACCCTCGAATCCCTCGCCGAGGCGGTCGATCGAAATTCTATGACACGAACCTCCGGACCCGCCGAATGCCGACTCCTGCCGATGCCGCCCCACGAGCAACAACCCGCCCGCTCGAACCCGTCAGTGTCCGCTGCCGCCGGGCGGCCTGCCCTGATAGCTCATGTGCAACCGGATCCGCGACTTCGGATCCCGGTGGAGGCGCAGGTCCTTGGCCATGATCATCCACAGCAGGCCCACGGCGAAGGCGATGATCCCCGAGGCGGCTCCGACGACGAGCGCCATCCGCGGTCCGAAGGCATCGGCGACCCAGCCGGCCAGCGGTGCCCCGATCGGTGTGCCGCCCATGACGACGGCCGCGTAGATGGCCATGACTCGGCCGCGGTAGTTCGGCGCGGTGGTCGTCTGCACATAGGCGTTCGCCGAGGTCATCATCGTCAGCGATGCGAAGCCGACGAACATCAGCGAGGCGGCGAAGAGATAGTAGTTTGGCATCAGCGATGCCACGCCGACGGCCACACCGAATCCGCCGGCGGCGCCGAAGATGAATCGCAGTCGGGGCTTCTCCCGCCTGGCCGAGGCGAGCGCCCCGGTCACGGAGCCAATGGCCATGACGGAGTTGAGCAGGCCGAAGCCGCTGGCATCCTTGCCGAACTCGATCTTCGCCATCGTCGCCGTGTAGATGTTGAAGTTGAATCCGAAGGTCGCGACGATGAACAGCACGACGAGCACGACCGTGATGTCCGGGCGCCTGCGCAGATACTTCAGTCCGCCGAGGACCCCTCCCTTGCCACGCCGACCGGAAGGGTGCAGTTTCGACTTGTCGAGCCGGAGGAGCACCGTGAGCGTCGCCGCGAAGCCGAGTCCACTGATGAGGAAGACGGGACCGGGTCCGATGACGGCGGTGAGCACACCGGCCACGGCCGGACCGATCATGCGGGCGCCGTTGAAGGACGCCGAGTTGAGGCTGACGGCGTTCGGCAGCAGCTTCTCACCGACGAGTTCGGAGACGAAGGCCTGCCTGGCCGGGTTGTCCAGGGTCGTGAGCATCCCGAGCGTGAACGCGAGCACGTAGACGTGCCAGAGGACGATGACGTCGGTGATGGTGAGGACGAAGAGGACGAGTCCGATGAATCCCAGCAGCGCCTGAGTGACCATGAGCAGACGCCGTTTGTCGAACTTGTCGACGAGGTTGCCCGCGAACGGGAACATGATCAGCTGCGGGCCCAGCTGCAGAGCCATGGTGAGGCCGAGCGCCGAAGCGTTGTTGTCCGTGAGCATGGTCAGGACGATCCAGTCCTGCGCCGTGCGCTGCATCCATGTCCCGGTGTTGGAGATCAGGGCACCGGCGAACCAGTGCCGGTAGTTCGGCTCCGACAGTGACCGGAACATCTGGGACATCGAGTGGTTCAGCCCTCCTGGAACTCGAGTTCGCCGGAGTAGTCGTCGACGACGGCTTCAGCAGGCTCGTTGTTCGGCCGTCTCACATCGGTCTCCGAATGCGCACCGCACCCGGATTCGAGTCCGACCACGCGACCGTCGAACGGCGACCACGCATTGGCGCAGACCCCGAACTTCTGACGCAGCGATCCGGCGATCGGCATGAGGTAGCCGCAGCTGCCGCAGTGTCCGGCCGCGCGTGAGGCGAACTCGCTGTCGGGTCCGGCATCAGATTCCGACCATCGGCTTGCAGCCGCGCTCAGCCCGTCGGAGGAGAGCACGCGTTCACGACCGAGACCGAATTCGAAGTTCTGGATCTGGTCGATGTTGTCTGCCGAATTGTCCTCGGTCTGCTGGAAGCCCGGCTGCAGGTTCGGGTCCTGGTCGAGCTTCGGCAGGGTGTCGCGCGGCCCCATGTCGCCGGGTTCGAGTCGTTCCTCCCACGGCACCCATTCGGGGGCTACGAGGGCATCGGGGCCGGGCAGCAGCGCGGTTTCGCAGACCGTGACCTTCTTCGCGCGCGGAGCGCGGGCGAGCACGGCCACCCACCGCCAACCGCGGTAGGTCGGGTCGGTGCACACGAAGTAGTGGGTGACGAGACGGGTCGCCTCGGCCACCGTGCCCAGGTGTTCGCCGACGACGGCGGTGCCGGCCACCTCGGTGATGGCGGTGCGGGCGATGTCGATCGCCGCGGCCAGCTGGGTGTCGAGGACGACCTTCTCCGTGCCCGATCGCGGACGACCGGTCTTCGATGCCTTCGCCGAGGCGGCCGTGCCGGAATCCGCGGCGACCGCACTTCCAGCGGCGATCGATTCTCCCGCAGCGGCGGGCACATCGCTGCCCGGGGCCGCCTCGGTGGTCTGTTCGGCGTCGTTCTCGGCGGGCGCGGCGGTCTGCCGGGCCAGCCAATCACTGAACAGTGATGACATCAGGACTCCAAATCGTCGGCAATCGCCCGCAGCAGGCTGGCGACCTTGTTCCCATGGGCGGGGTCCGGGTAACGGCCGTGCTGCAGTCCGTTGTTGAGGTCATCCAAAACTTTGATGACATCTTCAACCATAACTGCCATGTCCACGGCCGGACGTCGGCGGGCCTTGGCGACTTTGCCGGGAGTGGTGATCGGGCGGGCCTTGAGCACCTGCGCTCCGCGGCGGGAATCGACGACATCGTATTCGAGCCGGGTGCCCTTGGTGACTTCGACTCCCTCTGGCAGCACGGAGGAATGGAGGAAGGCCTGCGAGCCGTCCTCGGCGATGACGAAGCCGAAGCCCTTGTCGGCATCGAACCATTTCACGCGTCCGGTGGGCATGATTTCCTTTCTGTCTGTTCGTACCCGCTGAAACGGGCTGATCGTACGGTGCCCGCAGGTGCGGGCTGTGTGTCGGTCGGCTGCAGAGACGGATTCCGCGGCCGGGAAGCTGGTCGGGTGGTGTGGTCGCTGTGCTCGTGTGCCCTCATCGCCATCGGTCAGACCATGCCGACTGCGGGACCGAGGTCATCGCGTCGGCGGTGTGATCCCTGGCTCTCACCTATCCGTGGAGGTCACGTGCAGGGTGGAGGTGAGCACCTTGTCTGCGGCGGGAGATCACGGGGGCGTGCGCGATTGGGTGGTCCGCCGCCTCGGCGAGATGGGGATCCGCACCGCCTGGATCACACTGTGCGGGTGTGGCTCATGCGCGTCCCCGAACCTGCGAGGTGAGGCATGAGTGATGGTTTCAGCGGTGGCCCACCCCGGTCTGTCTGCGTCGGATGGCGGCTCGGATCATGGCCACGCAGGCGAGGATGACGGCGATGGGCACGAGGATCATGGGCAGGTAGGTCAGCAGCGGACTGGGCGTCAGTCCCATCCAGGCCTGGCCGAGGACGCCGATGAGGCCGAGCGCCCCGATGGCTGCGGCGGCAACCGCGGCGACGACGATGGTCGTGTCGACTCGAGTGGCTGACAATGCGCGTCCTTCCGTCCGATCTCTGATCCTTCTCTGCGCTTCCATTGTACCCCTCGCGATAGACTGATCTGCGATGTCAATGACCTTCAGCCAGTGGCTGTCCCACAGTGCAGATGCCGACTTCGAGTCCTTCGTCCGGACCCGACGCGACCTCCTCCAACCCGAGTCCCCGACGATGGCGGCCCTGGCCGCGGCCGCGTCCTCGCGTATCGGGGTCTCCCGCGGCATCGAAGCTCTCGATGCGCAGTCGCTCGAGGTCTTCATCGCTTTGGCCAAGGCGGCCCGGACGACGCCGGAGATCAAGATCACGGGCAATCCGCATATCGATCCCGCCCTCGCCGAGGCGGCCCTGCCCCGACTGCGCGACCTCGGCCTGGCATGGCCGGCCGGCGGGGATGCCGATGCGGGTGGGTCTGGTGGATCTGCTGGGTCTGCGGTTGGGGGCGTGTGGAAGATCCAGTCCGAGGCCATCACCCTGCTGCCGACATCGGCGGCCGAATCTGCCAGGGCATATCCGTGGCAGATCAACCCCTCGTCGGTCGATTCGAGCACGGCCACGATCGGCCAGCCGCTCATCCACAACAGTGAACGGGCAGCCGTGGCCGAGGTCATCTCGTCCCTGCGCGGACTCGTCGATGAGCTCGCCGCCTCCCCGATCTCCCGGCTGACCAGCGGCGGCATCTCCAAGCGGGATGTCTCCCGACTCGCCCGCACACTCGAACTGGGTCTCGAGCAGACGATCACCCTGCTGCAGGCGGCGAAGTCCCTGCACCTCATCGGGGTCCTCGACGATGCGCTCGATCCACTGTGGACGGCCGGCGATGATGCCGATTCCGGCCTCGCCGGCGATCGTGCCGAGCTGTGGGCGGCGCTCGTCGGGGCGTGGCTGCGCGATCTGCTCGACGTCACGCAGCTGGCGGCGGGGGCGAGCGAGAACGAACGCCTCACCGTGCTCGCAGCTCCGAAGAAGTCCCTGTTCAAGGGCTATGGGCTGTCGGTGCCGGCGATGCCGCTGCTGCGCTTCGCCGTGCTCTCCGTCCTCCATGACATCGGTCTGGGGTCGGCACGGTCGGCCGGGTGGATCCACGCCGAGGTGCTGCGTCGGCATCCGCTGCTGCCGGCACACGAGTTCGCGATGACCGAAGCCGTCCTCCATACCTGTGTAAGTTTCGGGCTGGCGACGACTCCGCTGCAGGAGCCGGATCATTTCGGCCCGAGCCGGTTCGGTCTCCGTCTGGCCGCCGGACTGGACCGGGCGATGGCCGAGCATGCCAAACAGGACCCTTCGATCCTGCCCCTGCGCGTGTCCGTCGACGCCCTGACCGTGCCCGGCGATGTCATCGCCGCGGTCGCCGAGGGGCTCGGGGCCGAGGTCGACACGGTGCTCATCCAGTCCGATCTCACCGCGGTGGCGACCGGCCCGATCGAACCGCGGGTCCACCACATTCTGCGCAAGTATGCCGTCGTCGAGGCACGCGGTCAGGGCACCGTCTATCGCATCGACGGCGAGACCATCGAAGACACCATGCAGTCCGGGATCACCCCGGAGGACGCCTTGGCCGAGCTCGCGGGCATCAGTGCCGAAGAGCTGCCGTCGACCTTGGAATTCCTCGTGCAGAACACGGCGTCGAAGCTGCGGCGGGTGCGGGTGGCAGGGGCCCGGGCGGTGCTCATCGTCGACGACCCGGTCGACCTCGATGTCATCCTCTCCGATCAGGCCATGATGCCGGCCGGTCTCGAACGTCTGGCTCCGACCGTGGCGATCGCTCAGCTGGGCCCGGAGCGGACGATGCACCTGCTCGAGGCCGGGGATCATCATGCTCTGCTGCATTCGGCGGCCGGACCCGTGCGCAAACGTCGGGTGATCACCGAATCGGAACCCGAGGTCAGCGTGAGGCGACGTCCGCGCGTCAGCGACGGCCACCTCGGCGAATATATTCGGATCCTGCGGTCTGCACCGGCGGCGGCCGCACAGGTGAGCACGGATGAGCCTTTAGGGCATATGGATCGGCTGCGGGAAGCGGCGGAGGAGAAGCGTCGCGTGCTCATTCGGATCGCGGATTCCCACGGCAAGGAACGGACGATCGAGATGCTGCCGGCCACCCTCAACGCCGGCCGCGTCCGCGGAGTGGTGACGACCACCGGTGCCGAGGCCTCCCTGTCCGTCGCCCGCATCGTCTCCGTAGACCCCTCCCCCTAATTGCTACCTGACGGCGTCCCAGCAACCTGGCGCGAGGTAGCTGGACCCCCGTCAGGTAGCTCGGAGCGGGAACAATCGGGGTGATGGACGTGTTGTGCCCTCTGGTGTCATCACACTTCGGGAAGGGAAGCATTGAATGAATGGTCCGTTGATAGTGCAGTCCGATCGGACTGTGCTGCTGGAATCGGGACATCCGCTGGCCGTCGAGGCGGCCGTGGCGATCGCCCCGTTTGCGCAGCTGTCGCGGACCCCGGAGTACATCCACACCTATGAGATCACTCCGCTGGGGCTGTGGAACGCGCGCGCCAGCGGCCATGATGCCGAATCCGTCGTCGACGTGCTCCTCGAATTCGCGAAGTACCCGGTCCCGCATGAGCTCCTCGTCGACATCGTCGACATCATGGACCGGTTCGGTGTGCTCACCCTCATCGACCATCCGATCCACGGACTGACCCTGACGTCGACGGAGACGGGACTGCTCGATGAGCTCGTCGGTCAGCCCGACCTCGTCGGCAAGTTCGGCAAACGCATCGACGCCGAATCCGTCCTCGTCCACCCCTCCGAGCGCGGCGAGCTCAAACACGCCCTGCTGCAACTGGGCCACCCGGTCTCCGACCACGCCGGCTACGTCGACGGCGAAGCCCACGAGATCTCCCTGTCCGATGATGTTCATGGCGGTCAGTGGCATCTGCGCGACTACCAGAAACAGGCCATCGACCAGTCGCTGTCCGGTGAGTCCGGGGTCGTCGTTCTGCCGTGCGGTGCGGGGAAGACGGTCGTCGGTGTGGCCACCATGTCTCGGGTGCAGACGACGACGCTCATCCTCGTGACGAACTCGGTCTCAGCCAAGCAGTGGAAGGACGAGATCCTGCGCCGCACCACCCTGACCGAAGACGAGGTCGGCGAATATTCGGGATCGACGAAGGAGATCCGCCCGATCACCATCGCCACCTACCAGGTGCTCACCACCCGGAGGAAGGGCTCGTATCTCCACCTCGAGCTCCTCGACGCCAAGGACTGGGGCCTGGTCATCTATGACGAGGTGCACCTGCTGCCGGCGCCGATCTTCCGGCTCACGGCGAGCCTGCAGGCTCGTCGTCGCCTCGGTCTGACCGCGACCCTGGTCCGTGAGGACGGACGCGAGGACGAAGTGTTCTCCCTCATCGGACCCAAGCAGTACGAGGTGCCGTGGAAGGAACTCGAACGACTCGGCTATATCGCATCTGCCGCCTGTCACGAGGTGCGGGTCCGCCTCGACGGCGGAACCCGAACCGCGTATGCCCGCGCCGACGGTGAGGACCGGTACCGGTTGGCTGCGACATCGGATGCGAAGCTGCCGATCGTCTCCGAGCTCGTCGCCGATCATCCGGATGCGCAGATCCTCGTCATCGGTCAGTATCTCGACCAGCTCGAGGAGATCGGAGCCGAACTCGGCGCGCCTGTGCTTACCGGGCAGACGCCCGAATCGGTGCGCCAGGAGCTCTTCCGCGAATTCCGGTCCGGGGTGATCCCCGTGCTCGTGGTCTCGAAGGTCGCGAACTTTTCAGTGGATCTGCCGGCCGCCTCGGTGGCGATTCAGGTCTCGGGTGCTTTCGGATCCCGCCAGGAAGAAGCTCAGCGCCTCGGACGGATTCTGCGTCCGAAGGAAGATAAGGGTTCGGCCACGTTCTACACGGTCGTCGCCGCCGATACCGTCGATGAGCACTTCGCCGCTCAGCGCCGCCGCTTCCTCACCGAACAGGGCTACAGCTACAGCATCGAAGTCCGCTGACACTCCCCTCAATTGCTACCCGACGGCGGCCCAGCAACCTGGCGCCAGGTTGCTGGGCCGCCGTCGGGTAGTAATTACGTAGTGATGAGGGAGGGTTCGGACTTGGCGACCACCTCGCGGCGGGCGACGCGGCGGGCCAGGCGGGACTCGCCCCACTTGATGAAGCCGACGCCGCCGAGGATGAAGACTCCTCCGAAGAGCTGGATCGGGGCGGGCATCTCGAAGAGGACCAGCCAGGCGACGATGACGGAGAACGGGACCTCGACGAGGTTGACGAACGATCCGACCGTCGCCCCGACATAGCGCAGACCGAGGATCCCGGTGATGTAGGCGCCGACCGTGAATACGACGATCATCGCCATCGGCACGACCCACGACATCGACACCCCGCCGAAGTCGACGTCCGCCGTCACCGCGTTCCACGGCATGATGCCGGCGAGCACGATGGCCGACATCGCCAGCGCCCCGATGCCCATGCCCAGACCTGTCAGCGCGACCGGCGGGATCGTGATCGTGTCCTTCGCAGAGACGAGAAAGTAGCTGGCCAGGCAGACCGCGGCGGCCATGGCCATGACCACGCCGAAGATGCTGATCGACGATCCGCGCAGGTTGAGCACGAGCAGGAGCCCGATCATGGAGACGACGACCCCGATGAACGTCACGGTCGCCGGCCGGGTCCGCGTCCGCGCCCAGATCCAGAAGACGATGAGCATCGGCGCGGTCATCTCCAGCAGCAGTGCCACGGCCACGGTGAGGTGTTCGACGGCGACGAAGTAGAACCCCTGGACGCCGGCCATCGAGACCAGGCCGTAGGTGACGACGGTGCGCCAGTGCGTGAGCACTTCGCCCCAGCGTCCGCGCAGGGCGATGAGGGTGGGGATGAGCAGCAGGACCGCGGAGCCGGCCAAGCGGATGAGCACCACCGCGCCCGGCGTCCACCCGATCGCGTACATCGTCTTCGCGATCGGCCCCGACACTGCGAAGAAGAACGCGGAGGCAAGAGTGAGCAGGAACCCTGCGATGACGGTGCGATTCATTCCTGACCTCCTGATGTGGTGAAACGTTGAGTGGCGTACGAGGACAGACGTCCCCGAGGTGGTGATGCAGTGTCGAGTTGGTGGAGCGACGCTGAGTGAATGGTGCGGTGGCGGATCATCCCCTCGCCGAGGCGGCCCGACGTCGACATCGGCGCGACCGTTTCGTCGTTCTGCCAGGTCTGCACGTCATCGGGTTATGCAGGGCCTCGGCGAGCCCTGCGGATCGTCCGGCTCCAGTATCGGCCCTGAAATTGAAATGGGTCAAGTGCATTTTGGTCCTTACATCCTGTGGCAGAATGTCATTCACCATGGCATTCATCTACGACATTCGCGCGAACCTCACGATGCTCGTCGACCTCCTCAACACCTCCAGCGACATCACTGACGGCGGTGACGAACTGACGACAACCGCGAAACTCCGCGAATTCGCGGCCCGGCACGACATCTCCGGACCTTTGACCGCCACCAGAAGCGACGTCGACGAGACCCTGGAACTGCGCCGCAGATTCGCCGCAGCACTGGATGCGAGCATCGACGCCGAGACCGATGACGAGGTCGAAGCAGGGACGATCGCGGTCGTCGATGAGATCAATCTCACACTGAGCGACTCGGGGTCAGTGCCGCAATTGGTCAAACACGACCACTGGGACTGGCACCTGCACGCGACCGGCGCTCAAGCCAGCCTGGCCGACCGAGTGGCCGCCGATGTCGCTCTGGTCCTCATCGACCTCATCCGCTCCGGCGATCTCGACCGGCTCGGGCGCTGCGCCGCCGAGGATTGCCGCGCCTACCTCGCCGACTTCAGCCGCAATCGCTCGAAGCGCTTCTGCGATACCGGCAGCTGCGCAACCCGCACACACGTCGCGGCCTTCCGCGCCCGCCACTCCGACCCCGAATCCGACCGCTGAGCACGGAGCCGACCATGTCACTTGAACCTCTGCACATCACCGGCGGGACGAAGTTCGCGGCCGGGCTCGCCGGAATCCTCACGACGACGAGCATGGTCGCCGGCTGGGGCGTCGCAGCGTTCGCCTTCCTCCCCACCGGCCCAAGTGAACCGCTGACCTCGAAGCTCGTCTTCCTCACTCTCGCGCTCATCACCTCCGCCGCCTTCATCGTCGTCAGCCAGCTACTCGCGCGCGCAGCCCTCGGCCGGTTCCGAACCGGAGGCAGCCTCATACGCTTCTTCGGCTATCAGCTGGGAGCGCTCGGAGTCGGGGGCGGGCTCGGCCTCGGCTTCCTCCCCGCAATGCTCGGCGCAGCCCCACACTGGTGGGTGATATCGATTTCCGCCGGCCTCGGACTCGTCGCCGTCTCCCTGCTCGCCTTCCGCAGCGATCGTCGCCGCCCGGTGATAACGCCGGCCAACCCCGGCATCGGCCTAACCGAAGGCGTCGTCGTCGACTATTGGTCGGGAGCAATGCCCCGCTCCGCCGCACCGAGCCTTGCCGTGATCCGCTACGCCGACGAATCCGGTCGGGCCAGATTCGCCCGCCACCTCATCAGACAGAGTCCGACGACATTCGGCACGATCGGTCAGGTGCAATACGAACGCCGTCGACCGGACAGGATCCGGAGCTTCACCAACGGGCGCCCGCCCGCTGCCGGGCACCCGCCCCACCTACATTTCGGCGAGTATTTCTGAACGCGAACTGGTCGCGACCACATTCTTCACTGAAATCAGGCTGTCGTTCCTGAGAGCGAATACCCGATCCAGGACTCAAAAGGACTTTCCTGAGAGTTTCCCAGTGACGCAGGACACATTCGCATTCAGGTAACCTCCAGCGCACTCCCAGAAATGGGTCTCAGACTGGAGCCATGACTACAGCACAGAACGACACCGACATCGAAGCCACCCTGCTCGTTGTCGATGATGAGCCCAATATCCGCGAACTCCTGTCCACCAGTCTCCGCTTCGCCGGCTTCGACGTCGTCTCCGCCGCCAACGGCGCCGAGGCGCTGCGCCTCGCCGAGCAGACCGACGTCGACCTCCTCGTCCTCGACGTCATGCTCCCGGACATGGACGGCTTCACCGTCACTCGCCGTCTGCGCCAGATCGGCATGAACGCCCCTGTCGTGTTCCTCACCGCCCGTGATGACACCTCGGACAAGATCACCGGTCTGACCGTCGGCGGTGACGACTATGTGACGAAGCCCTTCAGCCTCGAAGAGGTCGTCGCCCGCATCCGCGCCGTCCTCCGCCGCACCCGCAATCTCGAAGACGAGGAGAACGCCGTCATCGTGGCGGGCGACCTCGAACTCGACGACGATACCCACGAGGTCCGCCGCTCCGGCATCCTCATCGACCTCTCCCCCACCGAGTTCAAGCTGCTGCGCTACCTCATGCTCAACACGAACCGCGTCCTGTCGAAGTCGCAGATCCTCGACCACGTGTGGGAATACGACTTCGGCGGAGACACCGGAATCGTGGAGTCCTACATCTCCTACCTGCGCCGCAAGATCGATGTCACCCCGGAGACGGATGCCGCCGGCCACCCCGTCGAGATGGAGTGGACACCGATGATCCAGACCAAGCGCGGGGTCGGCTACATGCTGCGCACACCGGAATCCAAGTAGTCGTCCATGCAAGGACGATAGATTACATACGTGGCAATAGAATCCCGTCCCTCCCGTCCCGGCTTCTGGGAAGAATGGTCTCTGACCACCAAGCTGCTGGCCATCATGATGCTGCTCATGCTGCTCGTCCTCACGGGGACGAGCGCTTGGGTGTTGGAGAACCTGCGCGACAGCCTCGTCCAGCGCACCGATGAACGACTCATCAGCGCCTCCGAGACCCTGGCGAAGCAGGCCTACCAAGATGTGTTCCAGAAGGCCGAACTCCAGTCCGGGGACGACGCCGAGGATGCGCCGTCGTCGACGACGATCGATTCGAATTCCTGGGATCAGCTCAAAAGCCTCTTGCCGGGCGGATTCTATGTGCAGTTCTACAACACGGACGGGGATCCGATCCGCGACCCCGTCGCCCCGGAACCGCAGAACCATCCGATCCTGCCGAAGATCAACGAGAAGGAAGTCTATTCCCGCGGCGGCGAGCCCTTCACCGTCGCCGGAACGAGTTCGCAGTGGCGAGCCCGGGCGATGAAGGTGAAGAACACCGACGTGCTCGTGTCCATCGCGGTGCCTTTCGACCGGGAAGTCGACAACATCAACGAGCGGGCCCGGAACACGATGATCGGCATCGGCCTGTTGGCCCTGGCGATGGTCGCCGGAGTCGGCTATTGGGCGATCAACAACACGTTCCGTCCGCTGCGCGACATCGAGAAGACCGCCTCGCGCATCGCCGCCGGAGACCTGTCCCAACGTGTGCCCAGCTATCCGCGCAACACCGAGCTCGGGCGGCTGTCGGCGGCACTGAATACGATGCTCGGACGCATCGAGGACTCTTTCGACGGGCAGACCCGCTCGGAGAAGCGCATCCGCCAGTTCGTCTCCGACGCCTCGCACGAGCTGCGCACGCCCCTGGTCACGATCCGCGGTTATGCGGAGCTGTACCGCCAGGGTGCGATCACGAAGTCCGAGGACGTCGCCAATGCGATGGAGCGGATGGAGTCCGAGGCCAAGCGCATGGGCGTCCTCGTCGACGATCTCGTCGTCCTGGCCAGGCTCGACGAGCAGCGTGCCGCCGAGATCGGCCCGGTCGATCTGCACAAGGTCGTCCGCGATGCCGCCGCCGATGCCGCGGCACAGGCCCCGGACCGCGATATCAGCTTCATCGGACTCGACGGTGAGGACGCCCAACCCGTGCCGATGATCCGCGGCTCCGAATCGAAGATCCGCCAGGTCATCGTCAACCTTGCCGGCAACGCTGTACGCCACACCCCCGAGCATGCGGCGATCGAATTCGCCGTCGGCGTCGTCGGTCTCCCCGAGTCCGTCGACCCCGATTCCGCGGACACAGGCGAGACCCGCGAGGGCGGCGCCCGCGGTCAGAACGGTCGCAATGGTGCGAAGAGCGGGGCGAAGGACAAACCCCGTGAACGCGGGTTCGTGACCGGAGGGGTCCGCATATTCCGCCGAGGCGACTCCGCCGGACACGACCACACCGACACCCAACCGACCCCCCGGACCGCTGCACAGTCCCCGACCAAGCCCGACCGTCAGGTGGGTCCCGAGAGTCCCGCCGCGAATGCGGAGCAGGGAGAGGGGCAGCACAACGGGCAGCTCAGGACACCGTCCGGATCGCAGTCGGCGCAACCTACCGGCCCTCAGAATTCAGGACCGCAGAATGGGGCAGCGGCCGATTCCCACACTGCGTCGCAGTCCGAATCTTCAGCCGGGCCCCAGTCGGGACCTCAGTCCAAGGTTCCCGAGCCGGCGAACATAGTCCCCGATGTCACGGCTGCCGGATCGATCACGGTCGATGAGTCACTGCGAGGATTCCCCAACGGCAGGGTCCGCTTCGAGGTCAGGGACCACGGTGATGGTATCGACCCTGAGGTGGTTCCGCGCATCTTCGAGCGCTTCTACCGCCTCGACGTGTCCCGGACCAGGGACACCGGCGGATCCGGACTCGGCCTGTCGATCGTCAAGGCGATCGTGGAGAACCACCATGGCGCAATCTCCGTCCACGAAACTCCGGGCGGCGGTGCGACGTTCCGCATCGACCTGCCCATCTCCGACAACGGCGAAGCCACTGCGGACACGCGAAAGGATGAGCGATGAACGAGAATACCGACCCTCAGAACCCGGATGAGGTGTCCCGCAGCTCCCGATCGGATGATCAGACACCGCGTCCGTCGGGGAATCAGAGCAGCGGTTCCGCCGGCGGGGGACGTCGCAGCCCATCGGCCGGTGGCTACCGCGGGTCCGGAGCCGAGGTTCCGCGCACCTTCCTGTCCCAACCCAACGGCCCTGCACGCGTCAGTCCACCGGTCGCACCGCCCGAAAGACGCCCCGACGTTCCGTCGACTCAGGCACAGAACCCTGTGGACGGATCCCCTCACCGAGGAGGCTCTCCCTCCCAGCAGCCGTCGCCGTATCGGCCGAACGGGCAGCAGCACTCTTCGTACCAGCCAGGCAGCCAACGGCAGGGCGGTCAGCAGGGCTATCCGGGACACCAGAGTGCCCAGGGCGATTTCGGCAATCAGCCGCAGCCGGATAGGCAGAACGTCCAGCCGAATCAGACGCAGCACCCGTCCCCGTACGGGCAGCACCAGCAGAATGGTCCGCAGTCGTATCCGGGGCAGAACGCCAACGGACAGAACAGCACCGCCTCGTCGACCACCGGCACCGGAACCCCCGCACGAGCCGGAGCAGCAGGAGCCGGAGCAGCAGCTGCTGGCGCTGGTGCCTATCATGCCGGGGCGAACTCTCAGAGAACAGGATCCGCCGGCTATCCAGCCGCTCCTGGCCACCCGAACGGCCCCCAGAACTCGCAAGGTCCCGGGTACCCTAACTCTCCGGGCCAACAGCCTGGTTCCGGTCAGCAGGTCGCTTCGAACCAACAGAACGCTCCCGGCCAGCCGACCGGCTCCAACGCCTACTCGGCGGCACCCGGCTCTGTCCCCTATTCCTCGGAATTCTCGACCGTCGGCTCCCAGCCCGGACCCGGCGGGCCGGGGAATCCCAACGTACCCGGTGGTCCGGTCGGACCGGACGGGTTCGGTCCGTACGGAGCTCAGCAGCCGCCTCGGCGAGAGAAGAAAGGACCCGGTTGGGGTGCGACGATCGCGATCGGCCTGGTGGCCGCGCTCCTCGGTGGGGCTCTCGCGTTCGGCGGAAACTATGCGCTCTCGGCGCTACAGCAGGACGAACCGCGCAAGGTCGCCGAGGAGACGATCGAGACCCCAGATTGGACGCAGGTCGCAGAGAAGACCTCGGACAGTGTGATGTCGATCCAGGTCGGCACTCGAGGCCAGGTCCAGGGGCTCGGCTCGGGTGCGCTGTATGACGATCAGGGCCACGTCATCACGAACAACCACGTCGTCGCGCCGGCGGACACCCCCGACGGCGAGATCGCCGTGACCATGAAGAACGGTGAGACGACGGAGGCGAAGATCGTCGGCCGCGATCCCTCGACCGATATTGCCGTCATCAAGCTCGAGCAGGTGCCCGATGGGGTGAAACCGCTCGTCATCGGCGATTCGAAGAAGCTGACCGTGGGCGATCCCGTGATGGCCCTGGGCAATCCGCTCGGCCTGGCCAACACCGTGACCACCGGCATCGTCTCCGCGCTCGACCGTCCGGTGTCGACGGAGAACATCGGTGACGATGCCTCCTCGCAGGAGAAGGAGATGACGATCACGAACGCCATCCAGACCGATGCTGCGATCAACCCCGGCAACTCAGGTGGACCGCTGGTCAATGGTGATGGCCAGTTCATCGGTGTGAACTCGGCGGCCGCATCGCTGAGCCAGGGCGAGGGAGGTCAGTCCGGGTCGATCGGCATCGGGTTCGCGATCCCTGCGAACCAGGCCGTGATGATCGCCGATCAGCTCATCTCCTCCGGCAAGGCCCAGCATCCGTTCCTCGGCATCACTCTCACCGACGGGCACATCAACAGCGGCGGGATCAGCCGAGGCAGCGCCAAGGTGCAGTCCGTGGCCGGCGGATCCCCCGCGGCCAAGGCCGGAGTCAAGGACGGAGACGACATCGTCGAGGTGGCCGGAACCAAGGTGAACAACGCCATCGCCCTGCGCGCCCTCGTCCGCGCCCAGCCGGTGAACACCCCGGTCGAGGTCACCGTGGTCCGCGGCGGGAAGGAACAGAAGCTCGACGTCACGCTCGTGCTGCAGTAGGCACGTCGCCGAGGCGGTCCGCTGCTGCAGCGGTCAGCCGCCCGAACTTCCACCACTCAAGCGTCCTCGCGTGGGGATCCGGTCGTGACTCAGCCACCTGGAGGGTGTGGACAGTCGAACGCTGTCCACACCCTCTATCCGTGTTCTTCCTCCCTTCGGCCACATTCGCCGACACTGATGTCGTCTCGCCCGACTGCGGCGGAACGTCTCTGACCAAGAGGAGTGATGATGAGTTTCGAAGTCGACGCCGAACGCGTCCAATCCGCTGCCACAGCCGCCGCGAACACCTCCCGCAATCTCGTGTCCGAATCCGACACGATGATGCGCAATCTGCTCGCCCTCCAGGAATGCTGGCGCGGCAGTGCGGCCCAGAATTTCCAAGCCGTGGTCAACCAGTGGGAGCGTGCGCAGAAGCAGCTCATGGAATCGCTCAACTCCGTCCACGGCGCGCTCCACACCGCGGCCCGGCAGTATTCCGAAGTCGAGGCGGCGAACTCGCGTCTCTTCGCCCCCTGAGCCGATCGGATTCCATCGTCACGATCGAGCTTCTGCTCGTGACGGGCAGTTCCCGTTCCGCCTCGTCGAGTCCCTGCTCGGTCTGGCGTCCCGACCGGATTCGCTCGCGCTGCACGCCCTGTCGAGCCCCGTTCGCCGAGCGTCACAGATCCCCGCCGTGGATCCCCGAGTTTCCGCGGCCGGGATCTGTTCGTTCTCGTAGTCGGCGTCTGGCAAACTATCAGCCTTTCTCAGTAGACTTGAGAGCGATAGTTCGCGGCGGTGTTGGCCAAGAATCTCCGGACCGGAGTGGATCGGGTTGGCAGCGTCGGGTCAAACCAATGCAGGAGTCGACTACGGATGAGTATCTTCCAACGGATCGCGACGATCTTCGGTGCCAAGGCCAACAAAGCACTGGACAAGGCCGAAAACCCCAACGAAACCCTTGATTATTCGTACCAGAAGCAGCTGGAGCTGCTGCAGAAGGTCCGTCGTGGTGTTGCCGATGTCGCCACCAGCCGCAAGCGCCTCGAGCTGCAGATCAACCAGCTCGAACAGCAGCAGAACAAGCTCTCCGGTCAGGCCGAGAAAGCCATGCAGATCGGTCGCGAAGACCTCGCTCGCGAGGCACTGACCCGCAAGTCCGGTCTGACTCAGCAGATCACCGACCTGCAGACCCAGCACGAAGGACTGCAGGGCGAGGAGCAGAAGCTCACTCTCGCCTCGCAGCGTCTCCAGGCCAAGGTCGATGCCTTCCGCACGAAGAAGGAGACGCTGAAGGCCACGTACAATGCCGCCGACGCACAGACCAAGATCGGCGAGGCGTTCTCGGGCATCTCGGAAGAGCTCGGGGACGTCGGACTCGCCGTCCAGCGCGCCGAAGACAAGACCGCGTCGCTGCAGGCGCGGGCCGGTGCCGTCGATGAGCTCCTCGCTTCGGGTGCCCTCGACGACGTCACGGGAACCCAGAAGGACGACATCACCGCCCAGCTCGACTCCCTCTCCAGCGAGAACGATGTCGAGATGGAACTCCAGCGGATGCGTGATTCCCTGCCTGCCGGGTCCGAGAACCAGGACCAGAAGTCGCTCGAAGGTGAGGATCAGCAATGATCATCCGCATGATGGGCGAAGGACAGTTCGACGTCAAGAACGTCGACCAGGACCTGCTCCAGAAGTACGACAACCAGGTCGAAGATGCCGTCAACGCCGGCAACGAGGAAGCCGCCCGCACCGCGCTGAGCGCCCTCCACGACTACGTCACGGCCAACGGGCAGCCCGTCGCCGATGACTACCTCGGATCCTCCGATGTCGTCATCCCGTTCGTCGACGCCACCTTGGCCGAGATCGCCGAACTGCTCACCGGCGAGGGTTTCATCCCGGACCCGGCCTGAAACCACAGAGCACCGAAATGCACCCGGCCCATTGTCTTCGACAGTGGGCCGGTTCTGCCACTGCCAGAGAGGAACCCCGATGAAGAATCGCTTCGTCAAAGACAACGGACTGACCATGCGGATGGGATGGACGATCTTCCTCAACGGCCTCATCTATGTCGTCCTCATCCTCGCGATCTGGTGGATCTTCGGACAGAACATTCCCGGAGTCATCATCGCCGTCCTCATCAGCGCCGGCGCGTTCTTCTTCCAGTGGTACTTCTCCGACAAGATCGCCATGCGTGCCATGGGCGGACGGGAGGTCTCCCCCGAGGAGGCCCCGGAGCTGCATACGATCGTCGACCGACTCTGCCAGCTGGCCGATTCGACGAAACCCCGCGTGGCCGTCTCGAACTCTCCGATCCCCAATGCCTTCGCCACCGGTCGCTCCCCTGAGCGCTCGGTGGTGTGCGTGACCCGTGGTCTGCTCGAGAAGCTCGACCGTGATGAGGTCGAGGTCGTGCTCGCCCATGAGCTCTCACACGTCGCCCACCGCGATGTCACGGTGATGACCGTCGCCGGAGTCACCGGTGTCGTCGCCGCACTGATGATGCGCGCCGGCTACTACATGAGCTTCGGACGGTCGAACAACAATAACAACGGCATCCCGATCCAGCTGCTCTTCATCCTCGTCGGTGCCGTCGTCTACGGGCTCTCGTTCGTCCTCATCCGCGCCCTCTCCCGATATCGCGAGTTGGCCGCCGATCGCGCAGCAGCCATCCTCACCGGTGCACCGTCCACACTGGCGTCGGCGCTGACGAAGCTCAGCGGAGACATGGCCAAGATCCCGGAGAAGGATCTGCGGTCGTCCGCCTCGGCGAACCACCTCGCTCTCATCCCCGCCATCAGCGGAAAGGCCGCCTTCGGCCAGCTCTTCTCCACTCACCCCTCACTCGAGAAGCGACTGGAGCAGCTGGCCCAGATCTCGGCCCAGCTCTCCCGCCCCGAGTGAGCATCCACCGCACCCTTTGAACCGCGCACCACCGAAATAGGAGCTCCATGGGATTCTTCGACGCATTGCTCGGCCGGTCCAAACCGAAGCGGGCCAACCTCGACGACCTCTTCGCCCTGCCGCCGGCGGCACTGACTCTGCAGGCCGCGACCGGCTTCACCCCCACCGGTGTCGGGGCCGTCGCCTTCCGTCAGGTCGAGGGAGCCGCGTTCCAATCCGCCGAGTCCGAAAGCGTCGCCCTCATCGGCTCCGACCCGGCCGCCTCGGTGAGGCAGGAGAACGACGGGTTCGGGTTCACGTGGCAGGTCGTGGCCGATGGGAACGCCGAGGTGGTCAACCTCGTCACGAACATCCACGCCGTGAACTCGGCGCTGGTCAATCAGGGCTTCGACACGATGCTGCTGTGCACAACCGTGTACTTCGTCCATCCCGATGGACGCCGGATGGCGTTGGTCTACCAGTACAAGCGCGGAACCTTCTATCCGTTCGTGCAGTCGGGTCCGAAACAGCGAGACAATCCCCTGGAGATCCAGGTCAAAGGCATCCTCTCCAACGAGTTGCCGTTCGAGGAGGACACGTCGAACTGGTCGGCTCTGTGGGACGCCCCAGGCATGAACGACACCCCGGGCGCTCCCGAGCTGCACTAGGCGAATCCGGCCCGACAGCTGGTCAAGTCCATGCAGATGCGGATGGAGGGCGTCCCCGCGGGGACGCCCTCCACTCGTATCTGAAGCTGTCAGCCTTCCTCGGCAGCCACCTCGATGACTTCGCCGAGAGCTTCGATGCGGTCGCCGGGACGGATCGTGGCTCCACGGCGGGTCTCGACCTCGCCATTGACGCTGACCTCACCGTCGGCGATCATGTCCTTGGCCATGGCGCCGTGTTCGGCGATTCCGTGGAGTTTGAGCAGCTGACCGAGTCTGATCGACTCGCCGCGGATCTCGATCGTGTCCATCAGAACATGTCTCCGAATCCGTCGAACAGGCCGCCGCCGTCACCGCCGTCGCCTCCGAAGAAACCGCCGCCGTCACCGCCGCCCATGTCTCCGCCCATATCGCCACCGGCGTCGCCCATGTCGCCGCCGTAGGCGCCGTCCCAGCCGCCGCCCATTCCGCCGAACATCATGGCACCCATGAGGACGCCGGGCAGCAGGCCGGAACCTGCGTAGGAGTTGAAGTAGCCGCGGTTGTACTCGGCGTAGGCCGGTCCGGCCTCCCAATAGGCGCGGCGAGTGTGTCCGTCACCGGTGACGACCTTGCGCACCAGCGGATCCGCACCGACAGCGACGCGTTCGGCGTCGGCGGCACATACCGGCACCGGACGCAGCTGGCCGCCGGCCGGGGCCCAGTCGATGTCTTCGACCGAAGGACCATGCTGAGGGTTGAAGAAGCAGGGCGGGCGACGCACAGGCAGGGGTTTGCCCTCGACCCGGGCGCGAACGCATTTGGCGGCGTAACGGCCGTCTTCGAGTGCCTCGGTGACATGGCGGATGTCAGCGGATTCGGAGACCTTCTCGAGTGTCTCCTTGGCGACGTCGTACGAGTCGAGCGCCTGCTTGTAGTCCTGTGCCCCGCCGGTGTCGAGGTCGACTCCCGCGGTGATGACGTCGAGTTCGGCGACTTCTTCGCCGAAAGAGGTGACATCTTCTTCAGCGGTCTTCTTCACCTGCTGAAGTTCGGCGGCGTGCAATTCCCGCTGCCGCTTCTTCTCCTTGCGGTGACCGATGAAGAAAACGGCCCCGAGAACTACGAGCAGCAACAGAAATACTTCAGTCACGATCCATGCCTCCCAGGCTAGCTTTGTCCTTGACCAGTATGCCCGATGAAACTGACAGGCGTCTGAGCCTGTGCCCCACAACCGCTCAGTCCCCTGACGTCGATGACCGGTCCACTCAGGCCATCCGACACCCGTCACTCGGCCGGGGCCGACTGCCTCAGACGAGCCCCAGGAGGCCCTTGGCCAAGGCCGCGATGCCGCCTCCGAATGCGAGCACGAGCATCCCGATCCGCGCGATGGCCGCATCGATATGACGCGCGAGCCAATCGCCGCCGACCAGACCGCTCACGAGGACGATGCCGAGTCCGATCCATACTCCGATCTCCAGCTGCGGCCACGCTCCTCCGTCGATGATCACCTTCATCACCACCGCCGAGGCGGTCCCGACGACGAGGAACGGCTGGAGAGTGGCAGCGAACGACCGCTGCTCCCAGTTCGTCAGGACGGAATAGGCGCTCACGGCCGGTCCCCCGGCTCCGGCCGCGGCCGACATCGCACCGGAGAAGAGCCCGGCAGTCAGCCGTGTGCCGAAGTTCGCGGGGATCGACCGACCCAGCTTCCCCAAGGTCAGTGAGCTGATGAGGGAGACGACGATGAGTGCGCCGATGAGGATCTGCAGCGGAGGGGTGGGCATCGATGATGAGAGCAGTGCGCCGGGGATCGTGCCGATCACCGCGCCCAAGGAAAGGTGCCGGAACGGCGGCCATTCAACTTCGGCGAAGGTGCGGACGAAGACGGAAAATGACGCGACGATTCCGCAGATGTTGACGAGGATGACTCCGCTGAACGGGTCGAGGAGGAGGACGAGGAATGGGCCGCTAACCAGGCCGAATCCCATCCCGGTGACGCGTTGGGACAATGCACCGAGGAACACTGCGAAGAGGATGAGCACGACGACGGGTTCCACATGGTCGAGTCTAGTCCAGCCCGATTCCCGGCTGGTCCTCGGTCTCGCCGTCGAGCGCGGGGTTAGAGTATTCACCATGAATGGCAGTCCCGTCTGGTCGCGATTCAGCGCAGATCCGCGATCTTATGGACAGGTCCGGGCCTCTGATGCCGATCGCGCGGTCGTCAGTGATGTCCTCTCAGAGGGATATGCCCTCGGTCAGCTCGACGTGACGGAGTTCGATGAACGCACCGAGGCAGCCGCGAAGATCAAAATGCTGGGTGAGGTCCCAGCGCTGATCGAGGACCTCGTCCTCGCCGATCCCGCCGAGTCGGGCCCGCTCGATGATGCGGGACGCGCGCGAGCTCTGGCTCGTCTCAATGACGACCGTGTGCCGATCACTCCTGAGCAGATCGATGCTGCGGCGCAGAAGTACTACCGGGATCGGGTGCGCCGGTCGCTGCTCGGCGCCGTGGCGGGCCCGGTCGGCATCGTGCTGGCGATCTGGGCGATCTCGTCGATCGCCTCCGGCCAGTTCATCTTCTTCTGGCCGATCTTCGTCATCATCCCCATGCTGTTCGGCGGCTTGGGGCGCATCGCACACAAGGATGAGATCATCCGCAACCGGAAGAAGGAGCTCACGCGGCGGGCCAGGGCACACCTCGGCGATGCCGAGGCCAAGCGACAGCTCGAAGAGGGCGAAGCCCCCGAGCGAGATTACGAAGCGGACTTCGGTACGGGCCTGCAGCCGCCGCATCCGTCTCATCCGCCGTACTCTCCCGGACAGATCTCACGGCGGGAAGAGCGGGACCGGCGCCGGTCGCATCGCCGCCATAACCGCGACAATCCCTGGGACTGAGGTTACGCTCCGAGTCTGGCGGGGTCTGGGCCTCTTCAGGCCCGGAAACTCCGTTTCCTACTCAGACCGGGCGCGCCCGGAACCGTCTCAGACCTGAAAGATCCGGATCTGTCCGAACTCCTGTGCTTTGTGCGTGGTGAACCACATGGTGTGCGAGAAGTGCCGCAGGTTGTCGCCGTCGGCCTCGGCCTCGGCCTGCCAGTATCCCCACGCGGCCGCGGCCTTGCCGTGGGTGATCGCTGCTTCGAGGTGGCCGACCTCGTGAGAATGGCTGGACAATTTCAACAGCGCTTCGACGACGGCTTCCCGGCCCGTGTGGGTTTCGACGCCGGAAGGGTGGACGATCTGCAGCACGCAGTCGTCGGCGATCATCTCGTTGAGGGCTTCTCTGTCGCCGTTGAAGAGATTCTCCTCGAACGTCGCGACGAAGACGTTCTTCGGACTGTTTCCGCAGGCATCGGTGCCGGTGAAGGTCATGGACCCAGCCTATGTGGGACGAGGCTGCGGAACAACGGGTCGGCGGGCCGCCTCGGCGATGATGGTCGCCGACGCACGACGAGCGGACACTTCCGCGTGAACGATCTGACCGTCGGGCCGGGACCCAAGAGTCCGGGCACGAAAACGGCCGTGCCGGCACCCTTGCGGGCACCGGCACGGCCGATCGAACAAGCGGTGGCTATCAGAAGCCCATGCCGCCCATTCCACCCATTCCGTCCATACCGGCAGCTGCGTCTGCACCTGCGGCGGCCTTTTCGGGCTTGTCGGCGACGACCGACTCGGTGGTGAGGAACAGACCGGCGATCGAGGCGGCGTTCTGCAGAGCAGAGCGGGTCACCTTGACCGGGTCGTTGATGCCGGCGGCCAGCAGGTCCTCGTACTCACCGGTGGCGGCGTTGAGACCGAATCCGGCTTCGAGGTTGGCGACCTTGTCGGCAACCACACCGGCTTCGAGGCCGGCGTTCGTGGCGATCTGCTTCAGCGGGGCTTCGATGGCAACCTTGACGATGTTGGCACCGGTGGCCTCGTCTCCCTCGAGTGCGAGGTCGGCGAATGCGGTCTTGCCAGCCTGGATGAGCGAGACGCCGCCACCGGCGACGATTCCCTCTTCCACAGCCGCCTTGGCGTTGCGCACGGCATCTTCGATGCGGTGCTTGGTTTCCTTGAGCTCAACCTCGGTGGCGGCTCCGGCCTTGATGACTGCAACACCGCCGGCCAGCTTGGCCAGGCGTTCCTGCAGCTTCTCACGGTCGTAGTCGGAGTCCGAGTTCTCGATCTCGGCGCGGATCTGAGCGACCCGTCCGGCGATCTCCTCGGCGTCTCCGGCGCCCTCGACGATGGTGGTCTCGTCCTTGGTGATGACGACCTTGCGGGCGGTGCCCAGCAGATCGGTGGTCACGCTGTCGAGCTTGAGCCCGACTTCCTCGGACACGACCTGGCCACCGGTGAGGATGGCGATGTCGGCGAGCTGAGCCTTGCGACGGTCGCCGAAGCCCGGAGCCTTGACGGCCACGGACTTGAAGGTGCCCTTGAGCTTGTTCAGCACCAGGACGGCCAGGGCTTCGCCCTCGACGTCTTCAGCGATGATGAACAGCGGCTTGTTGGACTGCTGGACCTTCTCGAGGACGGGCAGCAGGTCCTTCACGTTCGAGATCTTGGAGTTGACGATGAGGATGTAGGGATCCTCAAGGACAGCTTCCTGGCGATCGGTGTCGGTGACGAAGTAACCGGAGATGTAGCCCTTGTCGAAGCGCATACCCTCGGTCAGTTCGAGCTCGAGTCCGAAGGTGTTGGACTCCTCGACGGTGACGACGCCTTCCTTGCCGACCTTGTCGATGGCCTCCGCGATCAGTTCACCGATTGCAGGATCTCCGGCGGAGATGCCAGCGGTGGCGGCGATCTGTTCCTTGGTCTCGATGTCGATGGCGTTGTTCAGCAGGACGTTCGTGACGGCCTCAACGGCCTTCTCGATGCCGCGCTTGAGGCTGAGCGGATCAGCACCAGCTGCCACGTTGCGCAGGCCTTCGCGGACGAGAGCCTGTGCGAGCACGGTAGCGGTGGTGGTTCCGTCGCCTGCGACGTCGTCAGTCTTCTTGGCGACTTCCTTGACGAGCTCGGCGCCGATCTTCTCGTAGGGGTCCTCGAGTTCGATCTCCTTGGCAATGGAGACGCCATCGTTGGTGATGGTCGGTGCGCCCCACTGCTTTTCGAGCACGACATTGCGACCGCGTGGCCCAAGGGTCACCTTGACCGCGTCCGCAAGCTGGTTGAGGCCAGCTTCGAGTCCTCGACGAGCTTCTTCGTCGAATGCAATCATCTTTGCCATGGTGGCTTAGATCCTCCCTGATGGAGTGGAGTGGGAATCCAGAGCAGTCATCAACGCCCGCGACGGCAGAGAGTGTGTCCGTATGTTCCATTCCACATATGGACCACGCTCTCGAGACGACTGATGGGAACCCATCGGTTTTCACCAGTACTAGATTTAGCACTCTCCCCATGCGAGTGCAAATATTTGTCACCCGCCAAGATGGGCGAGGACAGTTCAGATCCGCGAGTTGTCGGCGCGCGATGGAGGCGCAGAGGGCAGTTCGGCCCAGCGCGAAACGGTTGACGCAGGTGGCGGGCCCGGGGTGGTGCGGGCCTCAGACCCGGCCCTCGACTCGCGCCCCAAGCCTGCGAGCAGACTCCGCCCGCGACCCGCAGGTCGACTCCAGCGGCCTCCCCGTCCGCACTTTCGGCATTCGGTACTGTCTTCTCTGAAAAACACACCGAGGAAAGTGAGCATTACGGAACAAGGTGGTCAATCACGTCGATTGATCCATGACCAGCAAGTCGCAGGCATCAAGTGGCCACGCTCCGGAGAGCACTCCCGCGCGAGCACACCCCTCGGCAGACACTCCCTCTGAGGGCTTTCCGCTCGAGGGCAGCCTACCGCCCGCAGACACTGAAAAGCGCCGAGCAGTTGCCTGCTCGGCGCTTCCCCCGTGCGCTTGGTGCCGGTCGGCCGAAAGCCGTTCCGACGCCCCGCCGCAGCGGATCAGAAAACTGTGCTGACAGCAGCCAGTCTCAGAGGAGGGTGACGGACTCCGCCTGAGGACCCTTTTGTCCTTCTCCAACTTCGAACTGAACCTGCTGGCCCTCTTCGAGAGAGCGGTAGCCGTCCATCTGGATTGCGCTCCAGTGAACGAACACGTCCTGGTTGTCGCCTTCGAGGGTGATGAATCCATAGCCCTTTTCAGCGTTGAACCACTTGACGGTACCTTGTGCCATTACTTCTCCATACAGTGCAGTGCCATTGAAATCCCGCATCGCAGCCGCGATCAGATGACCCCACCCGAGATACGGAAGCTAGTAAAACTCAACTGACCCCGCGACTTCTCTCATTGACCTCTAGAGAATAACCTCGGTGAAGCACGAATAGAACACAAGGTGCTGTGCTTGCCTAGCTGTTGCAACTCTACCGCAGGCGCGCATCCCACCCAGATCGGTTCAACACTGTTATAGATTCGTTACCTAAGGGTTTCTGGCCTGTTCACAGCCGGGATCGCGGCGAATGGAATCAGACCGTTCGGTCAGAAATTCGCCGAGGCGGCCCACCGTCCCATGACCCGACCGCAACGGAGGAACCCCGCTGCCTCATGCCCTCATCGCCGAGGCGGCCGAGGCCCAACCGATCCCGCCGACTCAGTCGCGCTGCCACGCCGCCGAATCGCTTCGGATCACTCCGAGTCCCCGCCTTCGCTGGGCTCGGGTCCGCGATCGGCGATGTCCGAACAGATGACGACGGTGATGTCGGCTTCGAAGTCAGACGAGGCCTCGGTGGCGGAGACTCCCAGCGACTTGGCGACGAGCTTGGCCTGAGACGCGTTCTCTTCGCCGTTGTAGTACACGGTCGAATCAGAGAGGTTCGTCGAGTAGTTGCCGACCTGCCCGAGCTTCCAGCCCTTCTCTTCGACCGCCTCGGAGAACTTCTTCGCTGCACCCGAGACGCCGGAGCCGTTGAGCACGTCGACGGTGATCGAATCGTCTGCGACGCTGACTTCGCTCTCACTCGGTGAGGGTTCGGCCGACGCCGATTCGGAGGCCGGAGGATCGGCGATCTTCGATTCGGGGTTGCCCATCGATGAGAAGATGATGTTGATGGCGGCCACGACCAGCAGGACGGCGACCAGGGCGAGGATGATGACCAGCGAGATGGCACCGATGTTCGACGACGCCGCGGACTCCTGTCGATGGGCACCGCTGCGCCGGCCGGGCTCGATCTCGTCGAATTCGTCGGTCATGTCTACCTCGAGACGCGGGCTTGGGCGCGTTCGCTCTGCCGCGTGCTGCGGATTCGGCGAAGGCGCTTGACCAGCATGGGGTCGCTGGCCAGAGCTGCAGGGTTGTCGAGAAGCGAGTTGAGGATCTGGAAGTAGCTGGTGGCTGACATGTCGAAGCGCTCACGGATCGCGTGGTCCTTGGCGCCTCCGTATTTCCACCACCGCCGCTCGAACTCCAAAACGGCCACCTCGAGCTCGCTCAGTTCTGAGGTGTCGTCGTTCGGCGGCATAGAGGTTGTGCTCCTTCGAGAGATGTCTGTGCTTCTATATTATCGCCCGAATGCCGGTACCGAAATTTCCGGCGCGCCGCCGCGGATGTGAGGTCGGTCCCCGAACGGCCCAGGTCAGTCCCCAGCCAACCGCATCACCCCGCCGCACGGCACCAGATCGGCGACCGTGTCGACGGGGTGAAGGGAACGACCTTCGCCGAGGCGGGGCCGCCTCGGCGAACCGGGTGACCCGATCACGAGGATCGGATCGACCCCACATTCGACCGCGCGGGCAGACCCGCCTCGGCGGGATCGGATCAGCGGATGCGGATGTTGACCTGCTTGATCTGGGTGAATCCTTCGAGCATGCCTTCCAACGATGCCTCCCGACCGAAGCCGGAGGTCTTCATGCCGCCGTACGACTGACCGGCCAGCTGGCCGCCGCCCTGGTTGACCTGGACCCAGCCGGATTCGATCCGGTTGGCCATGGTCAGGGCCGCGTCGACGTCCTTGGTGAATACGAAGGCCGCGAGTCCGAAGTCGGAGTCGTTGGCCATGTCGATGACCTCGTCGATGTCCTTCCACGGGATGACCGAGAGGACGGGGCCGAAGATCTCTTCACGGCTGGTCTGCCAGTCGTTCTTCGCCTTCGAGAAGATCACGGGCGCGTGGTAGAAGCCGGGTTCGCCGACTTCAAGAGAATCCGAGCCGTCGTAGGCGATCTCCACACCGTCCATCGACTTGCCGAGCTCGATGTAGCTGGCGACCTGGTCGTACTGCTTCTGGTTGATGATGCAGCCGATGTCGGTGGACTCATCGCGGGGGTCGCCGACCTTCATCTTCGACACCGCATCGACGAGCTTGGACAGGAAATCGTCGTAGATATCCTCGTGGAGGAACAGACGCGACCCCATGGTGCACGACTGGCCCTGGCGGGCGAAGCGGGTCGACAGCAGCACCTGCTCGAGGGTGTCGTCGTCGTTCGAGTCCGGGAAGATGATGTTCGGGGACTTGCCGCCGAGCTCCATCGACGAATGCGCGAGACGGCCACCGGCCACCTCGGCGACGTGGCGGCCGACGCTCGTCGATCCGGTGAACGAGACCTTGTCGACGTCGGGGTGGACGTTGAGGGCCTCACCGATGACCGAGCCCTTGCCGGTGACGACGTTGAGCACACCGGCTGGCAGGATGTCGGCGATGATCTCGGCCATCTTGAGGATGGTCAGCGGTGCATCCTCGGCGCATTTGAGGACGATCGTGTTGCCGGCGGCGATCGCAGCTGGGGTCTTGAAGGCGGCGATCATCAGCGGCGAGTTCCACGGCAGGATGCCGGCGACGACACCCAGGGGCACGCGCTTGGTGTACTGGAGCTGCTTGTCTCCGGCGGGCAGGGTGTTGCCCTTGACCTCACCGGCGACGCCGCCCATGTAGCGGAACAGGTCGGCCAGCGTGATCGTCTCCGGGCGGGCCTGGGTGCGGATCGCGTTTCCGGTGTCGATCGCGGTCAGCTGAGCGAGCTCTTCCGAAGCGGCTTCGAGCGCATCGGCGCAGGCCAGAAGCTTCTTCTGGCGTTCCTTGAACGGCAGGGCCGCCCATTCCGGGAAGGCCTTCCGTGCGGCCTGGACGGCGCGGTCGGCATCGGCCTTTTTGCCATTGGGCACCTTGGCGATGACGACGTTGCGGTCGATCGGGGTGATGACATCGGTGGTGTCGCCGTCAGCGGCATCGACCCATTCTCCGCCGATGAGCATCTTCCAGTTCTTAGCCTCTGGGAATTCCGACATTTCGGTCCTTTCGTTCAACGATGAACTCCTTAGGCCGAGCATAACGCGTGGCGCTGAACGGCAATACACCGGTTCGATAGGCGATCGCGCACACCCGATCTGCGCTCCGTGCACATGCACGCAGGTCGATTCCCACCCTCGCCGAGGCGGTGCCCGGATTCACATCGCTCACATCTCCCTCGAAGTGGTGCCGACGTTATCGTCCTCCGTCGCCGAGGTGGTGCCGAGGTTCGCAACGCTCGTCCTTCCCTCGTCTGCGCGGTGGATGGCGGATTATTGGGTCGATCCACGGTGATATCGCCCAAACCACTGTGGATCGATCCAACAATCATGTCCGTGGTGGCTTCCCGCCCCCGCATCCCCTCCGCTGGCGACAGCACCGCCGTTTCTGCTCCGCCCATTACTTGGCAGCTGACACCACCGTCCCTAGACGACTACGGCAGCTGGTCATCGCTACACTCGTGCCCATGACGTCGACGCCTCCGCTGACCGAGATCATGTCCCCCGATTGGGCGAACGCCCTGGCCGGAGTCGAGGAGCGCATCCACTCGATGGGCGACTTCCTCCGTGAAGAGAACGCCGCCGGCCGCGCGTACCTGCCCTCCGGGGACTTCGTCTTCCGCGCCTTCGCCGAGCCTCTGTCTGCGGTGAAGGTCCTCATCGTCGGCCAGGACCCCTATCCCACGCCCGGCCACGCCATCGGCCTGTCATTCGCAGTCGACCCCGATGTCCGCCCCCTGCCGCGGTCGCTGGGCAACATCTATAAGGAGCTCGAGTCCGACCTCGGGATTCCGCCGGCCGCGCACGGGGACCTGCGCGCCTGGTCACGCCAGGGAGTCATGCTGCTCAACCGCGCCCTCACCGTCTCCCCCGGCGAACCCGCATCCCACCGCGGCAAAGGCTGGGAGGAGATCACGGAACGGGCGATCACCGCGCTGACCGAACGCGATCAGCCGCTTGTCGCGATCCTCTGGGGCCGCGACGCCCGGAACCTCGCTCCCTTGCTGACATCAGGAACCGCCGAGGTGGCCATCATCGAATCCGCGCATCCCTCACCTCTGTCAGCACGGCGGGGATTCTTCGGTTCCCGACCGTTCTCGCGCACGAATGAATTGCTCGCCCAGAAGGGCATCGACCCGATCGATTGGGCACTGCCGGATCAGGTCTGAGCCCGAATCAGAGCTTAGCCCGGATCAAAGGTGAGCCCGAATCAGAGCTGGGCCCGCGTCCGATCTGAATCCGGATCAGATCTGTATCGGACCGGTTTCGGTCTCGTCTGAGGCGTCCGCTTCTCCGCCGCCACTCGGCTGAGCCTTCTCTCCCCCGGCCTCGCCTGACTGGGTCTTCGAACCTGCAGACCCGCTCGACTGGGTCTTCGCACCGCCGGTCTGCACCGAGTCGATGACAGAGGTCGAGGTCTCGCCGCTGCGCACCTCTTCGACCTTCTCCTCAGCCGAGCTCTGACTCTTGAGGTTCTTCAACGGCAGCGCCAGATAGCTGCCGAGCACAGCGCCGACAGCGAGCGCCGCGTTCGCAAGGATCGCTGTGAACAATGAGGACAGTCCCACAGCGAAGGCCACGTTCTCCGAGTCCGAGGCGATCTGATAGACGGCGGTGAAGATCGACAGACCCTGGAGCAGGGTGTAGATGCCGGGAATCATGAGCACGATGGCCGGCGCGCCCAGCCGCAGCGCCAAGGGCCGCGACAGGAATCCCGTGACCGTGGCTGCCAACAGGCTGGCGAGCACATTGTCGACGTGCAGCAGGGTCAGCGTCATCATCGTGATGTGCGAAGCCAGTCCGACCAGCGCAGCCGGCAGGATGAACCGGCGCCTGGCCGACATCGCCACGGCACCGGCCATCGACACCACGGCCGCCGCAACCATCGACAGGATCGCTGTGACCACATGCGGACTCGTCTTCGGGACGAGCACTTCAATATGACTGAGTCCGATCGCCTGCCCGCACACGATGCCCAAGGCGATTCCGGACACAATGCCGGCCAGTGTCATGAACACCCCGACCACCCGCCCGGCAGCGGTCAGCGGGAAATTCGTCAGCGCATCCTGAACCGCCGAATACAGCGACTGTGTCGGCAGCAGCAGAACGATTCCGGCAGCCACGAGGTACTGCGGTGAGGCGATGATGCCGATGTCACCGGCGATGGTGGCGATGAGCGTCGCCGAGGCCGCCTGCAGAGCCGTGATGAAGAACGACGGCAGGTGGGTGCGTCCGAGCAGCTTGCCGAACTGGAACACGACGATCGCCATCGTGATGCCCAGGGGAATCGCAACCGGTCCGCCCCCGAGCAGCAGGACGAGGGCACCGACCATGAAGCCCCAGGCGCCGATGACGAACCATTCGGGAAACGGCCGCCGCTGCGTGCGTATCGCGTCGAGACGGCTGCGTGCCTCCTGGAACTCCAAGCGCCCGTCGACGAGATCGCTGACGAGTTTGTGTACGGAGGCGAGCTTCGCGAAGTGCGTGGATTCGCTGCGGTTGACCCGCATCACCGTCATCAGACGACCGTCGGAGGTCGAATAGTGGACGACGAGGGTGTTCGAGGTCAGGTCGACCTCGACGGTGGCCAGACCGCAGGCGGTGCACGCGGCGATGACGGAGACTTCGACGTCACTGGTGCCGGCACCGGCACGCATCATCATCGCCGCGATATCGGCGGCGAGGTCGAGGACCATCCTCGCCTCGTCCTCGCTCGGCTCGGTCGCCTGCACCGGCGCCTGGTACGGAGTGCCTTTGAGCGCGGTGACGATCGGCACCGGCTGCGTATTCTCCGTCGTACCGGAGACGAGTTTGCCGACGGTGCGCCGGGCGACCTTCTGCGCGATGCGCTGAGACGCACCGAGGTGGTCGGTGCGAGGCTTCGACCGACCGCCGCTGCGTCCGGGTTTCGCTGCCTTCGCTGCCGCGGCCTTCGCGATGTCTTCGGGCTGGGGCCCCGGTGAGGATTCCCGCAGTTCGGCCAAGCGCTGCAGGCGGGTGCGCTCGAGCAGTTCGCGCAGGGCCTGGGAGCCGGCCTCCGGGTTGCCGCCTTCTACCGGTGCCGGGGACGAACCGCGGACAGGGCCCGGCTCGGCCGGATCCTCGACCCGAACCTCGGAGGTGGTGGCGTCTTCGAGTTCTCTGTCGCTCACGGCTCGCTGATGAGTGTCGGGCCGAGCGGGTCGGCGATGTGCGCGGTTCCTGATGCGGCGTCATAGTCGAAGACGCGACGGCCGGAGACGAAGACGGTCTCGGCGCGGGAGTTCAGATCGAGCGGATCGCCGGACCAGATGACGATATCGGCATCGCGGCCCACGGCCAAGGAACCGAGGCGGTCGTCGAGGCCGAAGATCGCGGCCGGGTTGATCGTCAGCGCTTCGATCGCGACGACCGGGTCGAGTCCTTCCTTCACGGCCAGGGAGGCTTCATGGACGAGGAAGTTGATCGGGATGACCGGATGGTCGGTGGTCAGCGCGATGCGCACTCCTGCCTCGGCGAGGGAGGCCGCGGTGGCCAGGGTGCGGTCGCGCAGTTCGACCTTCGACCGGGAGGTCATCAGGGGGCCGAGGATGACGTCGATGCCCTTGGCGGCGATGAAGTCGGCGATCTTATGGCCTTCGGTCCCGTGGTTGATGACGAGGCGGTAGCCGAATTCCTCGGACAGGCGGATGGCGGTGGCGATATCGTCGGCGCGGTGGCAGTGCTGGTCCCATGCGAGTTTCCCGTCGAGGACGTCGGCCAGGGTCTCCTTGACCAGGTCGCGGTCAAACGGGGTGCCGTCGGCTTCGGCTTGCGCACGTTTGGCCTGGTAGTTCCGCGCTTCGACGAAGGCGTCGCGGATGATCTTGACGGTGCCCATCCTCGTCGATGGGGTGACCTTCTTCTCCCCGTAGACACGTTTCGGGTTCTCGCCGAGTGCGGACTTCACGGACAGTTCCTGTGTCACGAGCATCTCGTCGACGATTCGACCCCAGGTTTTCAGGAAGGCGGTGCGACCGCCGATGGGATTGCCGGAACCGGGTTTGATGAGCGCCGAGGTGACACCCCCACGCAGGGCATCCTTGAATCCGAGATCGGTGGGGTCGATGCTGTCGAGCGCGCGCAGGCCCGCACCGTTGGGATCGGTCATCTCGTTCGTATCGTCACCGGACCAGCCTTCACCGTCCTCATGCACGCCGAGGTGGCCGTGGGCTTCGATGAAACCGGGCAGGACCCAGCGTCCACCGGCATCGATGACCTCGGTGTCCGCTGGGAGGGATGAGGTGTCGACGGAACCGGGGGCCACCTCGGTGATGCGGCCGTCTCTGACCGTCAGTGTGCCGGATTCGATCGGCTCGGCACGGTTCCCGGACGCATCGGCCACGGGCACGATCCGCGCGTTCGTGATGACGAAATCTGTGGCTGCGGGGACCGGGACTGACCGATACATTCTGCTCCTAGCGAGGGGGTCGGCGACGACGTCTGGCTGCGGTGTCGAGTCTACGCCACTCGATGATTCCACTCGGTGACCTCGGGGCCGTTCGCCGCGTTGGCTCACGGCCGCGGCCGGGGCGAGTTCCCGCCCTCTTCCCTCCCAATTGCTACCTGACGGCGGCTCAGCAACCTCGCGCGAGGTTGCTGAGCCGTCGTCAGGTAGTTCTGGGGGCGGATGGGTCCGCGTCGGGTCCGGCGTATAGTCTGGATGAATCGCACGAAGAGAGAAGGATCCCTGATGCTTGAGCCGATCACCTCATACGTCGCAATCGGAGACTCGTTCAGTGAGGGTCTGATGGATCTCGACCCACGGGTCGAGGATCGGTACCGCGGCTGGACGGACCGGCTCGCGCTCATGCTCACCGAGTCGTCGGTGGGCAGCCCGGACCTGTCCTATGCCAATCTGGCCATCCGAGGTCGGCTGCTCGACCGCATCGTCGACGACCAAGTACCGCAGGTGATCGAGATGAAGCCGGACCTCGTGAGCCTGTGCGCCGGAGGCAATGACTGCCTGCGCCCGAAGGCCGATATCGATGCCCTGGCCGCGAAGTTCGAACGAGCTGTCATCGCCATGCGTGAGGCCGGCATCGAGGTGCTCATGTGCAATGGCTTCGATACCGAGTTCAGCACCCCGCTCATCCGCGCGGTCCGTCCTCGAGTGGGAATCTACAACGCCCATCTGTGGTCGATCGCGCAGCGGCACGGCTGCCACATGGTCGACCTGTGGGGGCTGCGTTCGCTCTACGCCGCGGAGATGTGGGCCGACGATCGCATCCACCTGTCGACGAAGGGCCACCATCTCGTCGCCGAGCAGGCTCTGGCGACCTTGGAGAGCGGCCGCTCCCTGCCGGTCAAGGGCTTCGGCGTTCCCGCCCGTCCGACGCGGGCGATCCGCGAGGTGATGAGCGAGGAGTCGCGCTGGGCCCGGGAGTACCTGGCCCCGTGGGTCGGTCGCCGTCTGCGCGGGCAGTCCTCCGGTGACACCTTGGACCCGAAGCTGGCGGAGCTCACCCGCGTCCGCGACCTCGTCGAACGCTCGCGCGAGGTCGACCGTGCCAGGGAGAACGGTCAGACAGGCGCCGCCGGCGAAACGGGCGCTGCGGACCGGACCGGCTCGGGCGAAGCTCACGCAGGTGAAGCCGGTGGGGTGAACGCACCTCGGGGTTCCGAAGGATGAACGTCGAGTCCGTGCGCATTCCCGAACTCTCCGCCGCCGGGACCACCATGGCTCCGTCCTTCCGACACGCCTACGGGGACTCCCCCGAGCAGTTCGTCGAGGTCTATGGTGACCCGGCGACCGCCTCGGCGACTGTAGTCTTCGTCCACGGAGGCTACTTCCGACCCCGCACCGATCTGTCCCATGCCCGACCGTTGGCTCGGGAGCTGGCCGAGTCGGGAGTGCTCGTCGCCTCCGTCGAGTATCGACGCCTCGGCGGGCAGCCGCTCCTGCTCGACGATGTCACCGCGGCCATCGAATCGGTGTGCGCCGAACTGCCGCGCTGGGGTGTGAGCGAACGAGCGCGGGACAATCTCATCGTCTCGGGCCATTCGGCCGGTGGCTGCCTCGTCCTCGCCTGGGCTTCGCACCTGCCCGACGAGGGACCGCGGATCCGTCTGCGTCCTCTGGCACCGGTGACCGATCTGCTGCGGGAAGTCGAGGGCAGCCTCGGCGATGGAGCTGTCCTCGACTATATGGGCGTACGGCCAGACGACGATCTGGAAGCCTACCTGCGCCACGATCCGCGATCTCGGGCCGCCCTCATCCCGGCACGCGTCGACGTGCATTCGATCCACGGGGATGCCGATGCCACCGTCAACGTCGAATTCTCCCGTGTCTTCCCCGCCGCCCGGACCGAGCTGCCAGGTGCGAACCATGCCGATGTCATCGACCCCGACTCCCCGTTCTTCCCGCAGGTGAGGAACCTGCTCCTCGGCTGAGGAACCTGCCGCTCAGCCGAAGAGCCTGCCGCTCAGCTGAAGAGCCTGCCGCTCGACCGAGGGCCGACTCCACAGCAGAAGAGCCGCACCGGTGAAGCCCGAAGGCTCCGCCGACCCCACCGGCTCCACCTGCCCTCGAACGGGCACCTCAGATCCCTTCGGAGCTGATTCCGGGACCGTTCTCGATTCCGGTGCGGATGTCGAAGAGTTCTGGAAAGAACGTGAGATCGAGCGCCTTCTGCAGGAATCCGACTCCGCTCGAACCGCCTGTACCGCGTTTCATGCCGATGATCCGCAGCACCGTTCGCATGTGCCGGTAGCGCCAGAGCTGGAAGTTCTCCTCGAGGTCGACGAGCTCTTCGCAGCTCTCGTATTCCTGCCAGTACTTCTGCGGGTTCTCGTAGATGATGCGGAAGACATCGCACAGTTCCTCATCGAAGGTGTGGGCGACCGATTTGTCTCGGTCGAGGAGCCGCTGCGGCACCGGAAGACCACGCCGGGCCAGGCAGGCGAGGAACTCGTCGTAGATGCTCGGTTCCTCGAGGTACTGCTCCAGGGCCGCACGCGCCGCGGGCTCTCCGTCGAAGACCGGGAGCATGGCCCGATTCTTGTTGCCGAGCAGAAACTCCACGGCCCGATACTGCCAGGACTGGAAGCCGGAAGCACGGCCGAGCTGGTCGCGGAAGCCGACGTACTCACTCGGCGTCAGCGTAGCGAGCACGGACCACTGCTCGGTCAGGGTCTTCTGGATGTGTTTGACGCGAGCGATGCGCTTGAGCGCGGTCTGCAGCTCATCGGCGGCGATGAGTCGCCGGGCGTCGAGGAGTTCGTGGATGACGAGCCGGAACCACAGCTCCGTGGTCTGGTGCTGGATGATGAAGAGCAGCTCATCGTGGTGTTCGGGACTGCTGACTGGATGCTGGGCGCCGAGGAGACGGTCGAGGTCGAGATACGACCCATACGTCATCGATTCCTTGAGGTCGGTGTGGACTCCGGCCTCAAGGTCGCGTTCGTTCTTCTCGGCCGTCGTCCGAGCGTCTCTGCCCGGGTCATAGTTGGTGTCGGTCATGATCTCCAGCATAGGGGTCAGCCGGGTTGTCGCCTCTGCGGTTCGGCGACTTCCCGGACGTCATCGACGAGCTGCTTCCACTCCGGCGGCATCTGAGACTCGCCGAAGCGGACTCGCCCGTACCGGCTCTCGATGAGGTAGGCGAAACGGTCGGCTCCCGCCGCCTGCGGGGCATCGTCACTGTGCGTCACACCATCGCTCTGCCCGCTGTCGGACCAGGGAAGTTCGGCGATGCGCGGGCCCAAGTCATCGCGTCGGGTGCTTGCGTCGATGTCGACCTCCCAGACGAGCAGCATCCCGCCGATGCCGCCGGAGCGTTCGACAAGCAGATGCCCGAAACCACCGGCAGGCTCCTCATTCACCAGCTGCTCCCCTGGTTTCCGCGGGCCGAACCTGCGTGGGAGATGCCCACGGTTTCCCACCCGGACACGATCGCATCGTGAACGTCGGATCCGGCTCCGAACTGGTCGGCCGCCTCGGCGATGGTGAGTTCTGCGAACTCCGCGAAATCGGTGCGCTGCGTGATCTCAGCCCCTGTGAGGACGGAGTACCAGACCTGTCCGACGCTTTCCCAGGCCGGGCCGCCCACGGCGATAGCCGCGAGCGCGAACGCCCGGTTCGGGATCCCGGAGTTCAGGTGGACCCCGCCGTTGTCGGAATCGGTGGTGACGAAGTCGTCAATATGCGCCGGCTGCGGGTCCTTGCCGAGGACGTCGTCGTCATAAGCCGAGCCGGGTTCGATCATGGAGCGCAGGGCACGGCCGGTCACCTCGGGGGTGAAGATTCCGGCACCGATGAGCCAGTCGGCGTCCTCGGCATTCTGTCCCGCGTCGTGCTGTTGGGTCAGGGCGCCGAAGACATCGGCGCAGTGCTCGTTGAGCGCTCCCGGCTGGCCGAAGTACTCGAGGTCGGCGGTGTGGCTGATGACGCCGTGGGAGAGCTCGTGGCCGATGATCGACAGCGAACCGGTGAACCCGGTGAACACTTCGTCGTCGCCGTCGCCGAAGACCATGAGACGGCCATCGAAGAAGGCGTTGTCGTAGTCCTTGCCGTAGTGGACGCTGGCCATGAGCGGCATTCCCGCGCCATCGAGCGAATCGCGCCCGAACACCTCGGAGAACAGCGAATACGAAGCACCGAGCCCGTCATAGGCCTCGTTGACCGGCTCATCGTCAACGGGCTCTTCGCCCTCGGAGCGGACGAGTTCGCCGGGCAGCACCTCGGTGTTCTGCGCATCGTGGACGAGGCGCTGCAGGCCCGCCGGAGCGGGTGGGGCGAGCGCGGATTCTTCTCTGCCGAGATCGGCCGGAGGGGTATAGCGCAGTCCGGCCAGGCGCAGGTTCCGACAGCTCTCGTCGGACATCCGGCAGCTTGCCGCGGCGGCCGCGGCCTTCGGGAATCGCTCGGTGCCGCGCTCGGCGATCGCATCGAGAAGGTAGGGCGGGACGACACTGTGAAATGGGACGACGCTCTGAGAGACCATGACTCCAGCGTGCCACTTTCAGCGACGAACCGATAGGGAACCCGGCGCATTCGCGGCGGACTCCGGCACATCCGCGCCGGGCTCCGGCGTTCAGCCCGATCGACCTGGCCGCGCCGAGGCCTCAGCCGATGACCTGGCCGCGTCGAGGCCTCAGCCGATGACCTGAACACAATCCAAAGAAAGTATTGCAAAGACGTCTTTGCAATTGTATCTTTGCATTATGAGCGAGGACACCGGACACGACGCCACTCACGAGATCACCCACCCCGACGGCGTCCGCGAGATCAGCACCTCGGCCCTCAAGGGCCTGGCCCATCCCCTGCGGATGGCGATCTACGACGCGCTGTCGACCCAGGGCCCGCAGACCGCGACGAGCCTGGCCAAGCGCCTCGGCGAGTCCTCCGGTGCGACGAGCTATCACCTGCGTCAGCTCGCTCGGCACCAGCTCATCCGCGAGGTCGAGGTCGAGGGCGAGCGGAGCGGTCGGGAGAAGTGGTGGGAGAGGATTCCCGGGGCCATGAAGGTGCCGGGCCCCGAGCGTGACCTCGACCCGTCGGCACGGACGGCTTCGTCCTATGTCAACCGAGAGTTCGTGCGCAATCAGCATCGCAATTTCGAAGACTTCATCGACGCGGCCTATGACGGCCAGCGGATGTCGAAGTCGTGGATCGCAGCCTCGGTCAGCGAGACGAGCAGTCTGCGCCTGACGAAGGAACAACTCGCTGAGATCGCCGCCGAGTTCGAAAGGACCACTATGGCCTTCATCAACAAGTACCGCGGCCGCAATGATCCGGGCTCCCGCCCGGTGCAGATCCAGTTCAACGCCTTCCCCCTGACCGATGGAGAGGAAACCCCATCATGAGCACGCTCACCGCACCCATCCGCCCTCCTCTGGACGGCATCGGCACTGCCGACGGCGGGGCATCTCAACAGCACCGCATCGTCGAACGCACCATCACCGTGACCAGGGAATTCGTCGTCGACAGCGGCGAGGACACCAAGGCCAGGGCATCCGGCCTCGATGGTCTGGTTCTGCGCCTGGCGCTGTGGCTCATCGAGCGTCGCCGCGTCCGGGCCCTGCACGTGCAGGTCGACTCCGCGGAGATGTCGCGTCGGGTCGACCAGGCCAAACAGAGGCACATCGACCGCTATCACGGTCTGCCGTTCTGACGAGGACGCGGAACGGACCGGCACTCCCGTTCTGTTGCACGTGGTCGCGCGAACTCCTCCCCCGGCCCGCGCGCGCCCCTCAGCGGGGCAGGCTCACCGCACTGCCGCCTCGGTGCCGGTCTTGCCACCGTCGTTCAATGGAGGGAACAGGACGAGTGTGATGACGATGATGACCATGAAAAACGTCGTGAGGAACGTCGGGACCGGGATGATCGGGTCAAGGAGGACGAGCAGCGCGCAGGCCGGCACAACAGTGTTGACGACGGCGTCGGCGTTAGCGCGGATGGCGAGCACCCACACCCCGAGGACGAACACCGCGATCGGCACCGAGACCGTGAACGTCGCCAGCACCGGATTCAGAGCGCTGGCACCGAGCTGCGAATCGGCTTCCACTCCGACCCCGGCCGAGAATGCACCGGCGGCGGCGAAGATGAAATAGTGGCCGTAGCCGTATTTGAGCGATCCGCCGAGGCTGTCGATCGCCCGGTGATGCGGCGGCCAGAAATAGATCCACCACATCGCGGCGGTGACGATGAGGCTGAGGACGCCCAGCGAGATCAGCGGGACGATGTCGTCGACCTCGCCCAACGCTTCGAAGACGGTGTTCGCCGAGGCCAGGAGGCTCTCGCCGAGGACGATGATCGTGAAGCAGCCATAGCGCTCGGTGATGTGGTGCGGATGCCACGGAGTCTTGCCGCGGGCTTCGGCGATGACCGGCACAGCCACCTCGGCGAGGATGAGCACGACGAGACCCACGGACCGGATCATGGGGTCGTCGATGGCCAGCCACATCACCCACAGGATCTGGGCCAGACCGATACCGGCCGCGTAGATGATCGTCGTCCACCGTGCGGCCCCGGCACCGCGGGAGGCCCGCAGCCATTGGGAGATCATGATGATGCGCATGAGCACGTAGCCGCCGATGAGCAGCCGGTAGTCCTCGTTCTCGAAGACGGGGCCGATGCCGGCGGCGAGGATGAGCACCCCGCCCATCTGCACGATCGTGAGCACTCGGTAGAGCCAGTCGTCGGTGTCGAAGGAGGTCGCGAACCACGTGAAGTTCATCCACGCCCACCAGATCCCGAAGAACACGACCAGGTAGTTGACCACCCCATCGCCGAGGCGGCCCGCAGTGATCGTGTCATGCAGGTGTGAGGACGCGATCGAGACGGCGATGACGAAGACGAGGTCGAAGAAGAGTTCGAGCGTGCTGGCCGCCCGCCCCTCTTCACCCGGATCGCGCGGACGCATCGGACTGAGGCGGAACCGTGGTGCGGCTGAGTGCTGTGCGGTCATGGGATCCTCAACGGTCGGAATGAGTGCTCGCACATTCTATGGCCGACTGGCCGACACCTACACCCCGCCGCGCTGGCCCCACTGGTGCACAACATACCGCACTGCCGCTCTCACCTCGGACTCCGGGAATGGCTTCGCCCCCGCCTCAACTAAACTTGCCATGTGCTCAAACCCATCCTGTGGCCGGTGCTCGTGCCGTTCGCCCTCTTCGCCGTCGGCCTGGGTGCGATCATGCCGATCCTCGTGCTCGGGGCGCTCTCGCTGGGATCGACACAGGCGTTCGCCGCCGCCATCGTCGGCATCATGGGGGCTGTATCGCTCACGGCCACGGTGCCGGCCGGGATCCTCATCGACCGTCTCGGCGATTTCCGGGCCATGTTCGTGGCCACGTGCGCGGCGATCATCGTGCTCGGCTCCATCGTCGCCGCCTTCATCTGGGATTCGCCGTACTCGCTGCTCGTCTACACGGTCGCGCTCATGGTCTTCGGCCCGGTCTCCGATGTGTGGAGCCTGGCCAGACAGGCCGTCGTCGCCGAGGTGATGCCGCCGGCCGACCTCGCGAAGGCGATGACCGCACTCGGCGGCACGCAGCGGGTCGGCAACCTCGTCGGGCCGATGATCGGCGCCGGCCTCATGCTCATCTTCCCGATCTGGTCCGTGTTCGTCTTCTCCGGCCTCACCGCCGTCGCCGCTATCGCGATCATGACCCTGCCGATCGCGCAGATCCCCGGCTTCGAGGACCATCCCCACCGCGCCGCGGCCGCCCCGACCTCCAGTGCGGACGATCCCTCCCCCACCGAGGCGGCCGCCCCCGACGCTGCGAACGGTCCGGCACACGGTGACGTCGCCCCTCCTCGGCGGGGGAAGAAGGATCGCCGGCCGCCGCTGGACGTGCGGTGGAAATCGGTCATCCTCACCGGCGTCACGATCATCGCACTGGCAGCGGCCCGCGCCGCCCAGCCGGTCGTCGTTCAGCTGTGGGGCGTCGAGATCGGTCTGCACAAGTCCTCGATCTCGCTCATCATCGCCTTCGGCGCCGGACTCGAACTCATCGTCATGTTCCTCGGCGCGTACATCAAGGATCACCTCGGTCGGGTCGCAACCCTCGTCGCGTGCCTGTCCATCTTCGGCACCGGGTTCGTCATCATGGTGGCAAAGCCGGACCTCGCCGGGATGGTCATCGCCGCCGCGGTCATGGCCTTCGGCAATGGCCTCGGCGCGGGCGTGAATATGACGATCGGCGCGGACCTCTCTCCCGCGGTCGGGAGGCCGCGGTTCCTCGGCATCTGGGCGATCTTCAACAACGGCGGCAAGCTCGGCGGGCCGACGCTGCTGTCCCTCATCATCACCGTGACCACCCTGCGGTTCGGGGTGCTCTTCCCGGGACTGCTCGCCTTCCTCGGTGCGGTGTGGATCCTCATCTGGGCCCGTCAGGTGGGTCTGCCCGGAAGGCGGAGGCGCCGGCTCGACCCGCCGTCCATGGACTGATGCGCTCGTCTTCCTCTTCCTCCAGTCATGGTTCGCCGCCGCCGTGGTCCGTCGCGTCGTCGGGGTGCCCACCGGCTGGCCGCGCACGCTCGCCGTCGGCCTCGCCATGAGCGCCGTCGTCGCCGTGACCGTCCAGTATCTCTACCGGGCAGGCACCGGGCGGAACGACTCCGGGCTCGGCGTTTCGCCCGGCGTGGCGGTACTGTTCATGGTGCTCGCCCTCGGGCGGATCTTCGCCCTCGACGTCGGTGCCCTCGTCATGCTCGAAGCGGCGTTCCCCTCTCGCCGGGACCGCCGTGGCGGGAGCGATCATACTCATCACCAGCGACGAAGGCCTGCAACTGACGCAGGACATCCACCTGTACTCGTTCTTCGGCTGCGTGCTGCTCTTCGGCGGCTTCGTGCTGAGCATGCGCTCCCTCATGCTCGAGTTCCGCCGCGACGGCCAGATCCAGCCGTCGCCCCTTCACCGCCACGGCGCAGCATCCGAGCTCGCAAGGGCCTAGCGGCTGACTTCAGGTCAGTATCGGATACTTTTCGCCAGTAGAAATGTCCGATAGCGACCTGGACTCGGCGGCCAGTGTCCGATAGTGACCTGGATTCAGTCCTCAAGCACGCACAGAAGAAGCCCCGCGCTCACTGTTTCCAGCGATGCGCGGGGCTTTCCCGAGTGGAGCCCCCTGTCAGACTCGAACTGACGACCTTCGCTTTACAAGAGCGGTGCTCTACCAACTGAGCTAAGGAGGCGTGGTGCGCACCGAGCGTGCGCGCCTACACGATAGTAGTCCATGGCCGGGCCCGGCCACAAAACCGCGGGGAACGAGTCCGGCAGGACACCGTCGCCGAGGCGGCCCCGACCTTACCGTAGGCAATCCCCTTCCGATAGGCACCTCCCATCCTGCGGGGACGACGAAGGCCGGGCCCCACCTCGGCGGGGTCCGGCCTCCACTCGTGCACTGCCGGGCCGAGCGCTGCCCCGGACGATGTCCGGTCCAGCCTCGGACAGGAACCGGACTCAGCCCTTGAACTCTCCGGTGGCCTTGAGGATCTCGGTGGCCAGAGCCTGCGAGTCGCTGGTCTTGTCGGTGTGCTTGCCGTTGATGAGCACCCACGGGGTGGCTTCGACACCGTCGTCCAGAGCGGTCTGGCTCGACTGTTCGACGAACTTGTCGAAGGTGCGGTCCGTAACGCAGGATTTCACGGTCTGCTCGGGATCGGCCTTGAGCTTCTTCGAGGTGTCGACGCCTGCTTCTTCAGCCACCTTGAGCAGCTCCTCGTCGGTGCGACCGTCGGCGCCTTCCTCGGGCTGCTGAGCGTAGAGCGCGTCGAAGAGGTCGATGGCCTTGTCCGGCTGGCTGTCGACGACACAGGCGGCGAAGTTGGCCGCGCGGGTCGAGTACTCGTTTCCGCTGGACATGCGGTCGAGGAACGACACCGGCTTGTAGTTGACGACGATCGAGCCCTCATTGGCGAGCTTGCGCAGCATGCTCGCGTTGCCTTCCTCGAAGGCCTTGCAGCCGGGGCACTGGAAGTCGAGGTAGACGGTGACCGTGGCGGCGCCCTTCTTCGCACCCTCCTCGGTCGGAGCCGGCAGATCCGATTCCTCACCTTCCGGCATCTTCAGCGGCTGCACTAGCGTGTTGTCCTTGCCCACGGTGATTCCCTCGGAGACATAGTTCGAGGGGCTGACAGCGGGTTTGCTCTGCTGGAACACGAGCACACCGACCACAGCGAGCACGGCGACGACGACCACTGCGATCCCGGTGTACAGGATCGTCTTCGCCGTCTTCTCCTTCTTCGCCTGATTCGCCGCGATCTGACGGGCGTTCTCGCGTGCGCGGTTCCGCTTGTCGTCCGCGGAGTTGTTCTTCGCCATTGTTCCTCACGTTGGATCGTCTGACATCGGTGCGGCCTGAGGCCCGAACGGTGCGGGACGGCTTCCGCGACCCGACGGCACCACTGTACCGAAACAGGTGCTGCCCCGACTCCCAGAAACATTCAAGGTTCAACTACAATATTCAACCACTTCGGAACAGCAGCGACGAGTTCCGGGCGGCTGCTGCAGACTCACCTGACTGCTCACACCGGTCCGGGCAGATAGTCGAAGGGGTTGATCGTCAGCGGCCACCAGGACATGGCCGCCCCCGACTGGATGACCATGACGGCGAGGATGACCAGCAGGGCGATCACCGCCAAGGCGATGAGGCGGCCGAGCTGATTTCGAGTGGCTCCAGAGACGAGCAGACGTGAGCCGAAGCGCAGGCTCGAGGCTCCCGGCCCGACCCACAGCACCAGCGAACCCGCGGCGCCGGCCGCCCACACCGACCATTGTTCGGACGACCCGCTGGGCACGATCCCGGCGATGTCGAGCCGGGTGAGCACGAGCGCGGCGGCGGCCGCGATCGCCGGCAGGATGAGCGAGGCCACCGAGGTCAGGATCGAGGCCAGCACAGCTCCCGGCGCCGAGGCGAGCGCCCGGAAGAATCCGCCCGAATCCGTTCCGCGGTCGAACCGGTACCGCTGGACCTTCCGGTCCAGACGTGTGCCGGTGCGGGCGAGCACCGACCAGATCAATGCGACGACGCTGACGACCAGCGGGCCGAGCGGCATCACGGCGACGGCCAAGGCGACGAGTCCGAAGACGACCCAGCCGCCCGACTGCACTCGTCGGTACCCCATCGGCGTCCACGGCTGACCGCCGGGCTGCATCTGCTGACCGCCCTGCTGCAGCGGCTGGCCGCCGGGCCCCATGCGCTGGCCGCCGGGACCGGACTGGTCGCCCCACTGTCCCTGGGCAACCTGGCCATGCTGTCCGCCGGGACCGTTCGGTCCGACGAGGTTCTGCCCATGACCGGGTTGGACGAAGCCGGAACGACCGAGGCCGGCACCGGCCATCGGGGAGCCCGGGCCTGCTTGGATGCCGCCGTTGGGGTTGCTGATCGGCGGCGCAGTCGCCTGCTGCGGCGGCTGCCCGTGAATCTGCCCGGGAGCGTAGCCCGCTCCCTGGTTGGGCCCGACACCATGACCGGACCCTGCATGATTGGTCGGTCGGCTGGATCCGGGGTACTGCGGCTGCCCGCTGCCGGAAGGGCCGGCTCCCGGGTACCCCGTGCCCGCAGCCAAAGCCGCACCCCCGAGCGCTGCACCAGCGGCTCCGGCACCACCGTGACCTGAACCGCCGAGACCGCTGCCACTGTCGTCGACGGCAGGCATGACCGCAGTGCCGCTCGATGTCCGCTGCGGACCACCCGAGCCGGCCCCGCTGCTGGGACCGGAACCGAGCTGCGGCATCCGCCCGGACTCGATGTCGACGAGAGCGTCGAGGATCATCTGCCCCGACGGTCTCCGTTCGGGTTTCGGGTCGAGGCAGGCGGAGATGAGCGGAGCGAAGTTCTTCGGCGCCCCGTCAAGGTCGAACTTGCCCATGGCCACACGACCGAGCACGGCTTCCAGAGGTCCGGAGCCATAGGGGTTGCGGCCGGTGGCGGCGAACGCCATGGTCGCGGCCCACCCCCACCAGTCGGTCTTCTCGCTCGAGGCTCTGCCGTCGGCGATCTCCGGCGACAGGTAGCCGGGGGTGCCCATGACCAGCCCCGTGGCAGTCACGCGCACTTCGTCGGCGACCTGGGCGATTCCGAAGTCGATGACCATCGGCTCACCGTCCATGATCATGACGTTCGCAGGCTTGAGGTCGCGGTGGATGACGCCGGCGTCGTGGACGGCGTTGAGGGCGTCGAGGAGTGCGTGGCCGAAGTGGACGAGCTCATCTTCGGCGAAGGGGCCGTTGTCGCGGACGTCATCGGACAAGGTCTGCCCGTCGACGAATTCGGTGATGATGAACGGCTGCGCGGAATCGAGTTCGGCGTCGAGGACCTCGGCGATGCGAGGGTGGCGGATCCGACGCAGGGTGCGGGTTTCGCGGGCCAGACGCTTCCTGGCGGTCTCGTCATTGGCGATGTGCGGATGGAGGACCTTGACCGCGACCGGGTTGTTTCCGCCGTCGACACCGAGGTAGACGACGCCCATGCCGCCCGAGCCGAGCTCCTCGATGAGGCGGTAGCCTCCCAGTTCCTGATCCATCACCTGGCCAAGCCTAGTCGAGCGGGTACAGTTCGTTCCAAGGACCGACACAGGAGGAGGCGCAGATGAGCACCGTCGACTCTGCAGAGCCGAGCACCGACAACCCCTGCGGCGACAGCGATTTCGTTGTCGTGGCCAACCGACTTCCCGTCGACCGCGATCCGACCGACGAGAACCACGGATGGCGCACCTCACCTGGGGGTTTGGTCACTGCAGTGGCTCCCGTGATGAAGGCCCAGGAGGGCGCCTGGATCGGGTGGACGGGCGTCGCCGACGAGGACTTCGAACCCTTCACCATCGACGGCATGCACCTGACCCCGGTGACTCTGACAAGTGAGGATGTCCTCAGGTACTACGAAGGGTTTTCCAACGCCACACTGTGGCCGCTCTATCACGATGTCATCGTCCCGCCCGAGTACCACCGCACCTGGTGGGATGCGTATGTGCGGGTCAACGAGCGCTTCGCGGCCAAGGTCGCCGAGGTGGCTGCGGAGTCCGCGACCGTGTGGATCCACGATTATCAGCTCCAGTTGGTTCCGCAGATGGTCCGACGCCTGCGCCCGGACCTCGCGATCGGGTTCTTCAACCACATTCCCTTCCCGCCCTACGAGCTCTTCGCCCAGCTTCCGTGGCGCGACGAGATCCTCCGCGGGCTCCTCGGCGCCGATCTCATCGGGTTCCAACGGCCGGCGGACGCAGCGAACTTCCGCCGTGCCGTCCGCGGACGTCTGGGATACGCGACGAAGGGGTCGACCGTCTCGGTCCCGCCGGGTGACTTCCTCCCGGCCCACCTCGTCCGTGCCGAGCCGTTCCCGATCTCGATCGACACCCCTTATCTCGAGGAGCTCGCCCGCGATCCGAAGATCCTCGAGCGGGCGAAGCAGATCCGCGAGGAGGTCGGCAATCCTCGGGTGGTCATGCTCGGCGTCGATCGGATGGACTATACGAAGGGCATCCGCCACCGGCTCAAGGCGTTCGGGGAGCTGCTCGCCGAGGGCCGACTCGATGTCGAGGATGTCGTGCTCATTCAGATCGCGACACCATCGCGGGAACGCCTCGAGCAGTACAAGATCATCCGCCACGACGTCGAACTGGCCGTCGGGCGGATCAACGGTGAGCAGGTCGATGTCGGATCGATTCCCGTGCGCTACCTCCACCATTCCTATCCGCGCGACGAGATGACAGCATTCTTCCTCGCCGCTGATGTCATGCTTGTGACCGCTCTGCGGGACGGAATGAACCTCGTTGCCAAGGAATATGTGGCGTGCCGAAGGCGAGACGACGGAGCCCTCGTGCTCTCCGAATTCACTGGGGCTGCCGAACAGCTCAAGGGCGCGGTGATGGTCAACCCCCACGACATCGCCGACCTCAAGGCGGGCATCCTCGAAGCCGTGCAGATGGACGAGAGGACTCGCACACGTCGGATGAAGCAGATGCGCAAGAGGGTCGCCACGGATACCGTGAGCAGGTGGTCGAAGAACTTCCTAGCCGAACTCGAGCACATCAAGGACAATCCCGAGGTCATCGTCCCGGAACGGCCCGTGGTGCAGAAGAACCGGACCGCACCGCCGCCGGATGTGCCGGCGGCCCCGTCAGATCGCGCCGACAGACCCGATGATGCCGAGTGGACAGACGATATCTCCACCGCCCGCTAGGAGAAGAACAGTGACATCGAAGCCGACCGAGCTCGGTCCTGCCCCCTCCGCCACCGCCGAGGTGGCCCTGCGTGATCTCGCCACCGCCGATTCGCTGCTGCTGGCCTTGGATTTCGATGGGGTGCTCGCGCCTCTTCAGGACGATCCGTCGACGTCCCGGATGGTCCCCGAATCGGCCTCGGCCATCGCGGCACTTGCCGGTGTGCCGCGCACTCGGGTGGCGCTGGTGTCCGGACGCGATATCGCCACCCTGCGACGCCTGTCCGAGGCGCCGGACTCAGCGTGGCTGATCGGTTCGCACGGCGCGGAGGCCGAGCTCGGCACCGACGCTGATCGCGATCCCGACGCCGCAGTGGGCCGGTCCCCCGAGCTCACTTCGGCCGAGGCGGAGATGCTCGCCGCCATCGACACACACCTCGACGCGTTCGAACACACTCTTCCGGGCGCTGATGAACGCCCCGGTTCGGCCGCGGCCACGTTGGGTTCGGCCGCAACGATTGGCGCGAACGACTCGGGCGGCGACGTCGCCTCTGATTTCCTCATCGAGCGCAAACCCTATTCGCGGACGGTCCACACTCGCGGACTCGCCCCCGAGGCCGCTGCGGCCCTCCATGAACACGCCACCGAGGTAACCGAGGAGTTCCCGGACATCCGTGTCATCGAAGGCCACGACATCACCGAACTCGCCGTCAAACAGGCGACGAAAGGTGATGGCATCCGGCTGCTCGCCCGTGCCGGCGAACCGACGGCAATGGGCTACCTCGGCGACGACGTCACCGATGAGGATGCCTTCGCGGCCCTCGACGAACTCACGGACTCCCGCGCTCTGAACGCTGGTCTCACCGTCAAGGTCGGGTCCGCCCCGACTCGCGCTTCATGGCGGATCGCCGATCCTGCGGCCGTGGCCGAACTGCTCGGCCGCCTCGTTGCCGAACGCACGGAATTCCTCCGCACCGTCCACGGCTGAGGTCGAGCCGCCTCGGCGAGGATGATCGCGATCGAGGCCCGAGATCAGCGGCGCTGCGGGGGCACGGCGCTGGCCCGGAGGACGAGGTCCGGGTCGACCGTGTAGTCGACATGCACGCGCGCATCACCGGCGGCGATCATCGCGCGGATCTCGTCGATCGCCGACTGCGCCACGGTCGCCCAATCGTAGACGACCTGCGACAGGGGCGGTTGGACGACATCGGCGTCGGGGACGTCGCCGACCGTGAGCAGGGACAGGTCCCTGGGAACGTCGAGTCGCAGCCGCTGGGCGGCCTCGAGCATGCCGAAGGACAGGGACGGGGCGCAGGCGATGACAGCGGTGCACCGCAGATCGAGCAGCTCCTCGGCGGCAGCGACTCCGGCCATGGCTCCGCCGGCAGCCTCGACGACGGGGGCCTGATCTCGGGTGGCGGGAATGTGGAGGATCCCTGCCATTGATCTGCGGAAGCCGGCGATGCGGGCCGGGGCAGCCGAATCGCGCAGCACGGCGAGCCCGATGCGTTTGTGACCGAGGTGGACCAGGTGGGCCACGGCGGTCTCGATTCCGCCGGTCGCGTCGAGGTAGATGCGCGAGATCCCGTCGTCGTGGCGGGCATTAGAAATGCGGATGAGCGGCAGCCCGCGTTCGGCGAGCATCCCCGCAAGCACACCGGCGGCACCGCCGCCGACGACGATGGCTCCGGAGATCGTGGGCCCGCCGTGTTCGCTGCCGAGGATCGTCTCGAGGAGGGCCTCATTGCGTTCGGCGATGGCCTCGATGTGGACGACGGCGATGCCGAGCCCGAACATCCGGTTCGTCAGGATCTCCGCTAGCCGCGAATACGGGTCCACGTTGCCTGCTGACACCGCGGGTTTGATGAGCGCGATGAGCGACGAGGCGGATCCTGTACCGGACCCAGCAACGGATCCTTCCCGTGTGCCGGATTCGGCGTACAGGGTCTGCCCGGCAGCGCCGAGGATCGCCAGGGCCTGCCGCACCTTCGCCAGCGAGGCGACCGACACCGATTCGGGATCACGCAGAGCTCGTGAGGCGGTGGCTTTCGAAACCCCGGCGGTGCCGGCGATCTCGGCGAGACGGACGTGCCGGTGCTCGGGCAGGTGTTCGCTCATTGGCGAGCCGCCGTCGTCGAGGTTCGGGCGACGAGTCGAGGACGGAACACCGGAGGCACCGAAGGCAGACCCGTCGTCGAGATCCGCAGGGTCTGCAGCGTCGCATCGATGAGGGCATTCGACAGCCCCTCGACGTCGAGGCCGAGCACCGTGGCCGGCGGGCCCGTGAACTTCATCGTCGGGGAATCGCCGAACCCGACGACCGACATGTCCCGCGGCACCTGCAGATGCCGATTCCGCAGTCCGTGGAGGGCACCGTGCAGCTGCAGCGCGGACTGGACGATCACCGCTGTGCAGGTCGCATCCTTGAGTTCGAGCACCGCACGCGATCCGCCGGAGAACGACTTCGGCACCCGTGAGATCCAGTCCTCGAGGTTGAGCCCGAGGTTTCTGGCCGGATGTTCGGCGAGGAAGCGGCGGATGAGTTGGACGGCCAGTTCACCGCTGTCGTTGCAGATCAGCCCGATCCTCCGATGGCCGATCGCCCGCAGATGTTCGAAGGCCGTGGTCATCCCACCGCCGAGGTCGAGGCGCGCGGCGATGACATCGGCGTTGCCGGGCCCGGTCCCGGTCACACCGGACGCTGTCGGCGCTGCCCCGGCCCCATGCGCCCCTGCCGCCGCTGTCACGGCCACACCCGTCCCGGGCCTGTCGGCCTCCTCGGTGGCGGACTGTTCGGCGACGCGGATACAGGGGATCTCCGTATTCAGACTCGTCATAGTCGTGGTCACCAGGGCCACTGCGCCCGCGTCGATTGCGGTCTGCAGCGGTTCCGGGTCAGTTTCGACGAGCGGGCGAGTGACGAGGAGATCATGATCCTGCAGGGCCTTGGCCACGCGAGTGCAGACCTGGACCTGCCAATGTTCGGGATTGCCGGGAGCGCTGACTGCCACGAGCCGCCTCGGCGCATCATGGAGCAGGGTCGAGCGCGAATAGCCGAGCTCGCTCATCGCCTCCAGCACCTTCGCCCGGGTCGACTCGGCGACGGCACCGCGGCGACCGAGCACCCGGGAGACCGTGGCCAGAGAGACTCCGGCCTTGGCGGCGACCTCGTCCAACGTGACCTTCATACGAGTCAGTCTACTTTCGCGCCGCGGTATGCGTCGGCGCATCCGGCAGGGTGTACGCCGCGGTATGCGTCGGCGCACAGCCATCGTGCTGAGAATCACTCTACGCTTTGTCGAATTCACAGAGCGCCCCAACCATCCACCCCTTAGGATGAGAGTGACTGAGCATCCCTGCCGGGTCACCGACGACCAGCTGCTCACGGAGTTATTCAGAAGTTTTAGGAGGACTTATGTCAACGGTGTCGTTGAATGGCCTCAGTCATGTCTACGAGAACACGACGTCCGAATCCGTCCACCCGTTCAATCTCTTCGTCGATGACGGAGAGTTCCTCGTCCTCTACGGACCCAGCGGGTCGGGCAAGTCGACGATCCTGCGGATGCTGCACGGACTTGAGACCCCGAAGTCCGGCACGATCCTCATCGACGGCGCGGATATCACCCACGCCGCCGTCAACGACCGCGATGTCACCCTGGCCCTGGAGAGCTACGCGCTCTACCCGCATCTGAGCGTGCGCGACAATCTCGGCTTTGCGCTGCGCGTCGACGGCCTGCCCGCCGACGAGATTCAGGAACGCGTCGAATCCGTGATGGACAAGATCGGGCTGAGCGACATCCTCGATTCGGTTCCCGGCGACCTCACCCAACTGCAGCGCCAGACCGTGGCCCTGGCGCGTGCCGTGGTGCGCCGACCCAAGGTGCTCATCATGGACGAGCCCGTGGTCAATCTCGTCCCCGAGCAGCAGGCGGAGACCCTAGCGCTCATCAAGCAGCTGCAGCAGGAATTCGGGCTGACGACGATCTACGCCACTTCCGATCTCGAGGATGCGAAGGTCCTCGGCGATCGGATCGCCTTCCTCGATCGCGGACGGCTCATCGGCGTGGAGACACCCGACCTCGCCGAGGCGCTGGTGGCCTCGGTCTCCGACACGGACTCCTGAGCCGTGCCGGGAACCCTGCCCCCGCCGGACCCGTCAGAACAGGCTTCACCGTCGGCGACGACGCCGAATAGCGCAGCCGCATCGGTCGGCGCGGCCGCTCCCTCACCGGAGATCCACACGGTCCGCAACGCCGATCATGCGGCCGTGGCCGCACTCCCCTGGCACCTGCCCCTGGCCGAGTGGCCGGAGACGCTGCTCGGCGGTCTGCCCCGCGGCATCTCCCGCCACGTCGTGCGCTATGTCGAGATCGGTGACGAAGTGCTCGCGATCAAGGAGACCGACGACGCGCAGGCCCTGCGTGAGTTCGACATCCTCGGTGCCCTCGGCAACCTCGACGTCCCCCTCGTCGAACCCCGCGCCGTCGTGGGGCGCCGCCGGACCGAATCGGGCGAGGCGCTCAAGGGCGCGCTCATCACCGCCTATCTCGAGTTCTCCCTGCCCTACCGCGCCCTGTTCTCACGCGACCTGGCCGAGGACACCGGCGGCCGCCTCGTCGACGCTCTGGCCGTGCTGCTCGTCCGCCTCCACCTCGTCGGCTTCTACTGGGGCGACGTATCCCTGTCGAACACGCTCTTCCGTCGCGATGCCGATGCCTACGCCGCCTACGTCGTCGATGCCGAGACCGGAGAGCTGCACGACCAGCTCTCCGACGGGCAGCGGAACATGGACCTGCGGATCGCGCGGATGAATATCGCCGGAGACTTCCTCGACCTGCAGGCCGCCGGTCTCGTCGCTCCCGAGACCGATCCGCTGGCGGCCGGTGAGCGACTCTGCGAATCCTACGACGCCCTCTGGGCGGAGCTGACCCGGGTCGAGGAATTCAGCGCCAACGAACGCTGGCGCATCGACGAGCGCATCCGCCGCCTCAACGATTTGGGCTTCGACCTCGGCGAGCTGACCGTGACGACCGATCTCGACGGCCTCAGCCTCCTCGTGTCCCCGAAAGTCGTCGAACCCAATCATCATTCGAGGCGCCTGCTGCGCCTGACCGGGATCGGCGCGAACGAGAACCAGGCCAGGGCGATGCTCAACGACCTCGATTCGTTCCGCTCGGCTCCCGAGATCGCCGAATTCGACGAACTCGACGAATCGCAGGCCGCCCGCCGCTGGCTCGAAGAGGTGTACAAACCCCTCATCCAGGCGATCCCGGAGAATCTCACCCGCAAACTCGAGCCCGGGCAGATCTTCTACGAATTCGCCGAGCACCGCCGCACCATGGCGCGCGCCCGCCAACGCGACATCCCCACAATGGAGGCCATCGCCTACTTCATCGTCGACTACCTGGCGAACCTCCCCGACGAGATCCGCTACGTCGACAGCGAGAAGTTCTGACACCCTCCCCGAGGCGGCCCTGACCGCACCGGTCGTCCGCAGCCACCTCGGGGAACCGCCTCGGCGCGCGCCCACCTCGACGGATGTTCCACAAGGTGAAACGGGAACGGCGGGACCGCCTCGGCGGGCATACCTTTGAAGTCCACGGAGTCGACACCGATGTCGCTCCGGCACCGAACCCCGTCCGGAAGGATTCCCGATGTCGACGAATGAGCCGATGCCCACGAACGAGAACAACCCGTCGGTCCCGTCCCTGTTCGACTTGAGCGGCCGCACAGCAGTCGTCGTCGGGGCCGGTTCCGGACTGGGGCAGGCCAGCGCGATCGGGCTCGCCGATGCGGGGGCGCACGTCGTCGTCGCCGATCTCAACCTCACCGGCGCCGAGGAGACCGCCGCCCTCATCGCCGCTCGCCGTTCCGGATCCGCTGCCCACGGAGCCGACGACGGCGGATCCGACGCCGGGACCGCCACGGCGGTGGCCGTCGACATCACGGACACGGCCTCCGTCGATGCACTCGTGGACGCCTGGGCCGATGCCGAGATCCTCGTCATCACACCGGGAGCGAACGTGCGCAAACGCCTCGTCGACACCACCGATGACGAATTCGATCGGGTCATCGACATCAACCTCAAGGGCACGTACCGGCTGATGCGCGGTTTCGGCCGGGAGATGGGTGAACGCGGTCGCGGGTCGATCGTCACCTACGCCTCATTCCGGGCGCTGGCCATCGAACCCGGCCAGGGAATCTATGCGGCCGCTAAAGCCGGGGTCGTACAGCTGACGAAGACGATGGCCAGCGAGCTCGGGGGCAAGGGCGTGCGCGTCAATGCGATCCTGCCCGGCCCCTTCGACACTCCCCTGACACAGCAGATCAAGGCCGACGGGAAGTGGTGGGACGCGTATGCGGACAAGACCGCCCTGGGCCGCTGGGGCCGCCTGCACGAGATCGCCGGTCCCGTTCTGTTCCTCGCCTCGGACGCCTCGAGTTATGTCACCGGGCACTCGCAGCTCGTCGACGGCGGGTGGATGGCGCAGGACGGCCGGTTCACCCCCGACGTGTGAGCACGGCGGCCTTCGGGCCGTCGGTTGCAGCGGCTCGTCGTCCCTGACATCGCAGCCCGTGGCGGCGGATCTCCGCCGTCGCCGTGTGAGATCCGCGACGCTGTCCGGCGGTCTCGCCCGTGATCATGCGGAAGCTCGGCGAGACAATATTCATTGCTATGCAAGAATATTCAGATGACCGTTTCGCAGACACCGTCCACCCCGCCGACGCACGCTCCCATAGGAGTCCTGCGGCAGCTGGGGCGACGCAAGTCGATCAGCGCCATGACCGCCGAGGCCCACACCGATGCGCAGTCCGCGCAGCAGGGTGGGCTGCGGCGGACCTTCGGCGTCTTCCAGCTGACGATGATCAGCGTCGGCGCCACCTTGGGCACGGGAATCCTCGTCATCCTCGGCGAGGCCGTGCCTGTGGCCGGACCCGCCGTGTGGCTTGCCTTCGTTCTCGCCGGAATCACCGCGTTGCTGTCAGCGGTCAGCTACGCCGAGATGGCCGGAATGGTGCCGGTGTCCGGGTCGAGCTACTCGTATTCCTACGCCACCCTGGGTGAGGGCGTCGCCTGGGTCTGCGGCTGGTGCCTCGTCCTCGAATACGCGGTCTCGGTCGCGGCGGTTGCCGTCGGCGCCGCCGACTACGTCAACGAGACCCTGCGCGTCTTCGGCCTCGAACTGCCCGCGTCCCTGACCACAGGGCCGGGCCTGGCGGATAATCCGGACGGGATCATCAACGTCTCGGCCCTTGTCGTCGTGGCGTTGGCGACCGTGCTGCTCATGCGTGGTGCCCGCGAATCCGGTGTCGTCAACACCATTCTCGTCTTCGTCAAGATCGGCATCCTCGTCTTCTTCGCCATCGTCGCGTTCACCGCGTTCAAGGCCGGCAACTTCGCGCCGATGCTGCCGATGGGAGCTGCCGGTGTCACGGCGGCCGCGTCCAGCGTGTTCTTCTCCTATATCGGCTTCGATGCCGCGTCCACGGCCGGTGAGGAAGCGAAGAATCCGCGCCGGGATCTGCCGCGGGCGATCATCTTCTCGATGCTCATCGTCACCTCGATGTACGTCCTCGTCGCCGTCACAGCGATCGGGGCACGGCAGTGGCAGTGGTTCGACGGCGCTCACGCTCCGCTGGTGCAGATCGTCGAGGAGATCACCGGGTCGAATATCGCGGTGCTGCTCTTCGCTGTGGCCGCGGTGCTCGCGATCTTCTCCGTCGTCATCACCGTGCTCTACGGTCAGTCGCGGATCCTGCTGACGATGGCCAGGGACGGAATGGTGCCGAAGATCTTCGGCCGCGTCTCCCAGCACACCGGTACCCCGTTGGTCGGCACGCTCATCGTCGGCGGCCTCGTAGCCATCACGGCGGCGTTCATTCCGCTCGGCGAACTCGCCGACGCCACGAGCATCGGCACCCTGTTCGCGTTCTGCCTGGTCAACATCGCCGTCATCTACCTGCGGTTCAAGCGACCGGACCTCGAGCGCTCATTCAAGGTTCCGTTCGGGCCGGTCGTGCCCGCGCTGGGAGCCGTGGCGTGCGCGTTCCTCATGGTCAACCTCGGCGGGCGGACCTGGATCGTCTTCGGTGCGTGGATGGCCGTCGGCGCCATCGTCTACTTCACCTACAGCCGCCGCCACTCGGTCGTCGGCCACCTCAGCGAACACGCCTACCGCACCACCCTCTAATTGCTACCTGACGGCGGCCCAGCAACCTCGCGCGAGGTTGCTGGGCCGCCGTCAGGTAGTAAGAGGGGTCAGGGGCGGCGGGCTCTGGCCACCTCGTAGAGGGACACGGCAGCGGCGATGCCCGCATTGAGGGACTCTGTGGTCGCGGCGATCGGGATCGACACGATCTGGTCGCACTTCTCCGCGATGAGCCGCGACAGCCCTTTGCCTTCGGAGCCGACGACGATGCACAGCGGGTCGCGGGTGAAGGTCAGCTCGGGCAGCTCGACGTCGCCGTCCATGTCAAGGCCGACGACGAAGACGTTCTGCTTCTTCAGCTCGTCGATCGCCCTGGCCAGGTTGACCACCTGTGCCACGCGGATTCGCGATGCGGCGCCGGCCGAGGTCTTCCACGCAGCGGCCGTCATCGAGGCGGCGCGACGTTCGGGGATGATCACTCCGTGACCGCCGAAGGCCGCCGTCGACCGGACGATGGCACCGAGGTTGCGCGGATCCGTGATCCCGTCGAGGGCCACGAGCAGCGGCGTCTCGGCACGGTCGGCCGCGAATTCGAGCAGATCGGAGGGATCGGCGTAGTCGTAGGGCGGGACCTGCAGGGCGATGCCCTGGTGGATCGCGTCATCGGTGAGCCGGTCGAGGTCGGGCTTGCTCGCTTCGAGCATCGAGATGCCGCGCTGAGTCGCGAGAGTGATGGATTCGCGGACCCGATCGTCGGAGTCGATGCGTCCGGAGACGTACATCGCGGTGGCCGGAACGCCCTCGCGCAGAGCTTCGAGGACCGAATTGCGCCCGGCGACCATATTCGGTCCGAGCTCCTTCTTCTTCCGCTTCGCCTGAGCCGAGGCGTTCGAGGTCTTGCGCTGCTGGGCGGCCTTGTGTGCCTTGTGGTAGACGCGGTCCTCGGCCTTCGGCGTCGGTCCCTTGCCGCGCAGGCCGCGCTTGTTCTTACCGCCCGACCCCTTGGTCGGGCCCTTCTTCGAACCGCCGGAGCGGGGATTGGAAGCCATCTGATTCCTTCAAATACGTTGGAGCCGCGAGCTCGTGCCCGTGGCCGTGGCCGAAAATCGTCGCCCTCAGCCCTCGCCGAGGTGGTAGCGGTATCCGTCGGCCGTATCCTCGATGACGACGCCGGCCGCGGCCAGTTCGTCCCGCAGGGCATCCGCGGTGGCGAAGTCCTTCTCCGCCTTCGCCTCGGCCCGACGCTCGGCCATGGCGGCCACGAGGGAGTCGAGCGCAGATTCCGCCTTGGCGTCGGCCGCCGATCCGGCCCAGACCGCAGCGCTGGGATTGACACCGAGGATGTCGAGCATGAGCTCCACCTCGGCGACGATCCGCGCCAGCCCCGCCCTATCAGCACCGGAGTCGAGGAGCTTCGCCCCTTCACTCACGGAGGCGAAGACCACGGACAGCGCACGCGGCACGCCGAGGTCGTCGTCGAGGGCGGCGGCGAACTCGGCGGGGACGTCGACGCTGCGTCCGGCGTAGGCGTCGCTGACGTCCGGCAGTGCCGGTGCGTCCGCTCCGAGTGTCTGACGAGCGCGCTGGAGGAAGTTCTGGAGTCGTTCGAGTGAGGCCGCCGAGCGTTCCATCGCTTCGTTCGAGAAGTCGAGGATCGACCGGTAGCCGGCTCCGGTGAGGAAGTAGCGCACCGCCAGCGGGCTGAACGTGTCGAACAGGTCGGAGGCGAAGACCGAGTTGCCCAGGGACTTCGACATCTTGTCCCCGCCCACGTTGAGCAGGCCGGAATGCATCCAGATGTTCGCAAACCGATCCCCGGCGGCACGGGACTGCGCCAGCTCGTTCTCGTGGTGCGGGAAGCGCAGATCGAGTCCGCCGCCGTGGATGTCGAAGTTCGGCCCGAGGTACTTCGTCGACATGGCCGAGCATTCGATATGCCAGCCCGGCCTGCCCCGTCCCCACGGCGAGGGCCATGAGGCGGTGGCCGGCTCGATGTCCTTGTGTGCCTTCCACAACGCGAAGTCCCGGGCGTCCCTCTTCCCGCGCAGCTCGGCGCCCTCGGACAGCTCCATGTCCTCGAGCTTCTGGTTCGTCAATGCCCCGTATTCGCTCCACGAGGCGGCGTCGAAGTAGACATCGGCGCTGCCGTCGAGCGCGGGGTAGGCATGCCCGGCCTCGATGAGGCGGGAGATGAGTTCGATCATCTCGGTGATGTGCCCCGTCGCGCGCGGTTCGCTGCTCGGCGGCAGCACATCGAGCGCATCGTAGGCGGCGGTGAAGGCGCGTTCGTACTTATACGCGTGAGCGAACCATTCCCGTCCCTCCTCGACTGACTTCGACAGGATCTTGTCGTCGATGTCGGTGACGTTGCGGATCATGGTCACCCGGTAGCCGCTGTAGAGCAGCCACCGGCGCAGAGTGTCGAACACCGAGGCCGACCGCAGGTGGCCGATATGGGGTTCGCCCTGCACCGTGGCACCACAGACATAGATACCGACCTGACCGTCGTTGACGGGGCGCAGTTCTTCGGTCGTGCGGCTGGCGGTGTTATAGAGCGAAATAGTCACGCCCCAAGTCTACCGGGCCGGGGAGCGTTCGCTGTTTCTGAGAATTCGATACTAGACTGTTATGCGGCTCACGTGATGCGCGGCACATCGCACAGTGAATTCCCAGTAAAATGGGATCAAGCAATGAAGCTCGACTCGAGAGTCCTTCTCGCCATTCGGACTTCATACCGGGCCACCGCTCTCACAGACGAAACTTCGGTGGCCACACTCGGTCGCGACGATCCGCGACCGGTCAAGAAAGGACATCATGTCACCCAAGTCATCACCCCAGAGGGAGGTCTTCGTCTCCCGCGGCGCGTTCATCTTCGCGGCCATCGGTTCGGCGGTCGGCCTCGGCAACATCTGGCGCTTCCCCTATGTCACCTATGAAAACGGCGGCGGCGCGTTCATCATCCCCTACCTCGTCGCACTGCTGACGGCAGGCATCCCGCTGCTGTTCTTCTACTACGCGATGGGGCACCGTTCGCGCGGATCGGCACCGCTGGCCCACAGAATGGCACACAAGGGCGCCGAGCCCATCGGCTGGTTCGCCACCGGTGTCGCGATCGTCATCGGCATCTACTACGCCGCGATCATCGCCTGGGCCGGCTCCTATATGTTCTTCTCACTCACCGAGGCCTGGGGTGACGATTCGGAAGGCTTCTTCTTCGGCGAATACCTCAAGATGGGTGACCCGGGAATATCGCTCGAGTTCGTACCCGGCGTGCTCATCCCGATCATCATCGTCTGGGTCGTCGTCCTCGCCATCCTTCTGATGGGTGTGCAGAACGGCATCGCGAACTTCTCGAAGATCTTCATCCCGCTGCTCATCATCCTCTTCCTCGCTCTCGTCGTCCGGTCGCTGTTCCTGCCCGGTGCCGCCGAGGGACTCAATGCGCTCTTCACTCCGGACTTCAAAGCGCTGACCGATCCGGCCGTATGGATCGCGGCCTACGGGCAGATCTTCTTCTCACTGTCGATCGCGTTCGGCATCATGATCACCTACGCCTCGTACCTGAAGAAGAAGACGAACCTCACCGGTTCGGGCCTCGTCGTCGGCTTCTCGAACTCCGCATTCGAGATCCTCGCCGGTATCGGCATCTTCGCTGCACTGGGCTTCATGGCCACGGCACAGGGCGTCGAGGTCGCCGATGTGGCCTCCTCGGGCATCGGCCTGGCCTTCGTCGGCTTCCCGACGCTGATCTCCGAGATGCCAGGCGGCGGGATCTTCGGATTCGTCTTCTTCGCCTGCCTCGTCTTCGCGGGACTCACTTCGCTGATCTCGATCATCCAGGTGCCCATCCAGGCGCTGCGCGACAAGTTCCGTGTCGGCAACAGGGCCTCAACAGCATGGATCGTCGGCGCCATGGCCGTCGTCTCCATTCTGCTCATGCCCACCATCACCGGCCTGTATGCACTGGACACGATGGATGCGTTCGCGAACAACGTCGGCATCGTCGGTTCGGCGATCCTGTCGATCGTCGTCGTCGGGTGGGCCTTGCGGAAGCTTCCAGTCTTCAGTCGTCACCTCAACGCGGTCTCGAGCTTCAGGCTCGGTCCGATCTGGATGACGCTCATCTCGATCACCGGCGTGGTGCTCGTCTACATGCTCATCACGCAGATCATCACATTCGTCTCCGACGGCTACGAGGGCTACCCGCCGCTCATCACCGGCATCTACGGCTGGGGCATGATCGGGCTGCTCGTCGTCGGCTCGATCATCCTCACCCTCATCAGATGGCCCAAAGAGACCATTGATGAGATGGAAGCGGCGATCGCCGATTCCGTCGCAGAAGAGAACCTCCGCACCGAGAACAAGGGAGCCTGACATGGGCACTTCAGCAATCGTCATGATGGTCATCGCAATGGTCACCGTCTGGGGCGGCCTGATCGCAGCCATGCTGCACCTGCGCAAGCACCCCGACGAGGACGTCGCCGACTGATCATGCCGGGGTGAACCCCACCCCCCTGATCGCGTCCGGTCGAGTCGAATCCGCAGCGCCGCCTAGGCGACGTGGATCGGCTCACCCTCGCCGAGGCGGTCCGATGCATCCCACGCATCGGGCCGCCTTCGTCGTGACGCCTTCGTCCCGCCCATGTAGAGCGCATCGTCTCACCACCGGTTCCGCCACTGGTCGAGCCCAGCGTGCTTGGCTAGGGTGGGGGCTGTGAGCACCCCGTTTGGGGGTGCGCTCAGTCCACGTCGGGTGCTCCCACCAGTCGGACCCCGTCGCCGAAGACATTTAGGAGACGCAATGCCACAGACAGTCAAGGGCGTCATCTCCCGCAGCAAGGGAGCCCCAGTCGAACTCACCGACATCGTCATCCCGGACCCGGGTCCGGGCGAGGTCATCGTCGATGTGAAGTCGTGCGGCGTCTGCCACACGGACTTCCATTACCGCGAAGGCGGAATCAGCGACGACTACCCGTTCCTGCTCGGCCACGAGTCCGCCGGTGTCGTCTCCGAGGTCGGTGACGGGGTCACCGAGGTCGAGGTCGGGGATTTCGTCATCCTCAACTGGCGCGCCATCTGCGGCGACTGCCGTGCTTGCAAGCGCGGCGAGCCCTGGTACTGCTTCGACACCCACAATGCTTCGCAGAAGATGACGCTGCCCGACGGCACCGAGCTCGAGGCCGCTCTGGGCATCGGATCGTTCGCCGAGAAGACGCTCGTCGCCGCTGGCCAGTGCACGAAGGTCCCCGAGGCTGACCCGGCAGTCGTGGGTCTGCTCGGCTGCGGAATGATGGCCGGAATCGGCGCCGCCATCAACACCGGTGAGGTCACCCGCGGCAAGTCCGTGGCCGTGATCGGTGCCGGCGGTGTCGGCTGCGCGGCGATCGCCGGTTCGGCTCTGGCCGGGGCGAACACGATCATCGCTCTCGACATCGATGAGAAGAAGCTGTCCTGGGCCAGCGACTTCGGTGCCACGCACACGGTGTCGACGAAGGGCATGAGCGAGGACGAGGTCGTCGCAGCGATCCAGGAGCGCACTGGAGGCTTCGGTGCCGATGTCGTCATCGACGCCGTCGGACTCCCCGCTACATGGAGGCAGGCCTTCTACGGTCGTGACCTCGCCGGCACCGTCGTCCTCGTCGGTGTGCCGACCCCGGAGATGGAGCTCACGGTTCCGCTGCTCGACGTATTCGGCCGCGGCGGCAAGCTCAAGTCCTCCTGGTACGGCGACTGCCTGCCCGACCGCGATTTCCCGATGCTCGTCGACCTCTATCAGCAGGGGCGCTTCCCGCTCGAGAAGTTCGTGTCCGAACGCATCGGCATCGGCGATGTCGAATCAGCATTCGAGAAGATGGCCAAGGGCGAAGTCCTGCGATCGGTGGTGGAACTGTAATGACTGCTATTGAACATCTCGTCACGTCAGGCACGTTCTCCCTGGATGGAGAGACGCACGACGTCGACAACAACGTGTGGATCATCGGCGATGATTCCGAGGTCATCGTCATCGACCCGGCCCATGATGTCGATGCGATCGCCGAGGCGGTCGGATCCAGAGACGTCAAGGCCATCCTGCTCACGCACGGTCACGACGATCATGTGCGCGTCGTCCGCGACTTCGCACAGCGAGTGGGCAACCCCACCGTGTACCTCAATCCCGATGACTATGTGCTGTGGGATATGACCTTTGAGAACTACCGTCCCGACGGTCAGATCGCCCACGGCGACACCTGGACCGTCGGCGGAATCGAACTCAAGGCCCTGCACACTCCCGGCCATTCCCCCGGTTCGACGTGCTTCTTCGTCGAGACCGGCCTGCCGGCTCCGGCATCGGCCGGTGCGGGACGGGCTGTCGGTCCGGTGCTGTTCTCCGGAGACACACTGTTCAACGGCGGCCCCGGAGCCACGGGACGGTCCTATTCGAGCTTCGAGACGATCATCGAATCGATCCGCGACGTGCTCTTCCCACTGCCCGAGGCAACCGTCGTGCTCACCGGGCACGGCGATTCCACGTCGATCGGCGCGGAGAGCCCGGCCCTCGAGGACTGGATCAAACGCGGCCACTGAGCCGCCGCAGGCCAGGCTCAGACCGCTCGCCGGCGAAGACGCAGATCGCATAGCCGACCTGCCTACGGTCAGGCTCTGACCGACCAGCGCAACTCGCAGACGCGGGTCGCGACCCACAGGGGTCCGCGACCCGCGTCTGCGCATTCCGCCCCTGGCGGATAGACTCGTCGGGTGCCTGAATCACAGTCTTCACAGCCCGCCGAGTCAGCGTCTGCCTCGGCCGCCGGCTCTTCTGCCGCCACGTCCAATGGCCTCAAGGTGGGGATGAAGCCCCGCCACTTGGTGATGATGAGCCTCGGCTCGGCGATCGGCGCCGGTCTCTTCGTCGGCTCCGGTGCCGGAGTGCAGGCGGCCGGTCCCGCCGTGCTCATCTCCTATGTCGTCGCGGGTCTCATCGTCATCTTCGTCATGCGGGCTCTCGGCGAACTCGTCGCCGCCGATCCGAATCCGGGTGCGTTCTCGCACTATGCGGGCAAGGCCATGGGCCCGGCCGCGGCCTTCGCCGTCGGTGCTCTGTGGTGGGTCCAGCTGTGCCTCGTCGTCGCCGCTGAGGCCACTGCCGCCGCACAGATCGCGGCCTCCTATATTCCGGCTGTCCCCCAGTGGGTCATCGCCTTGGCGATCATGCTCGTCTTCACGGCCATCAACCTCACCACTTCGGGCAGCTTCGGTGAGTTCGAGTTCTGGTTCTCGCTCATCAAGGTCGCCTTCGTCGTCCTCTTCGTCGTCCTCGGCGTCGCCTACCTGTTCGGGTGGACACCGGCGGAACCTCCCGCGCAGATCTTCGCTGACGGATTCATGCCCACCGGCATCTCCGGCATCGCCGCCGGTCTGCTCGTCGTCGCCTTCGCCTTCGGCGGCATCGAGATCGTGGCAGTCGCCGCGGCCGAGACTGCGAACCCCGAACGCAGCGTCTCCCAGGCGATCAAGACGATCGTGTGGCGCATCCTGTTCCTCTACATCGGGTCCGTGGCGATCATCGTCCTCGTCCTGCCGTGGACGGACGAGCGCCTGGCCGAGTCCCCGTTCGTAGCCGTCCTCGAGACCGCAGGTCTGCCGTTCATCGCTTCTCTGCTGGCCGCGGTCATCGTCATCGCGCTGCTGTCGTCGATGAACGCGAACATCTATGGTGCGTCCCGGATGTCTTTCTCGATGTCGCAGCGGTCCATGTTGCCGCGCGGGCTCGGCCGCACCAATCGCCGCGGTGTGCCAGTGGCTGCGGTGCTGGCCACCTCGGCGTTCGGCTTCGTCGCCGTCGCACTCAACTATTTCTGGGCCGCCGAGGTCCTCGGGGTCCTGCTCAACATCGTCGGTTCCACGCTCATCGTCACCTGGGTCGCCACCCTCGTATCGCAGATCGTTCTGCGTCGTCGCGCCGAGGCGGCCGGCCAGTCCCTGCCGCTGCGCATGTGGGGCTACCCCTGGCTGTCGTATGTCACCCTGGCCGGAATCGCTGTGATCATCGGACTCGGCCTGACCGTCGAATCCGTGCGCTTCCAGATCGTCGGCACACTCATCTTCGTCGTCGCGCTCTACCTCATCGGCCTCATCGTCACGAAGCGTCACCCGAACGCGAAGGTCTGAGCCCGCCGTTCACCGCCACCGAGGCGGCTGTCGGCATCCGTGCCCGGACCGCGGCAGTCCCCCGCCGCCGGACTGCGGCGATCTCCCTCGCGGCCGGTTGTTCGGTCGCAGCCTTCGTCCGATGCAGGCATCTGAGCTCGTCGAGCCTCAATCGACAAGTGCGTCCAATGCCGCAACGAGTTCCCGCAGGGCGTGGGCTGAATCTGCCGATTCCGCCCAGCCGGCGAGCATGTCCCGCGTCTGGCCCACGTGCCGGGCGAAGTGCCTGCCCGCATAGTTCGTCACGTCGATCGGCACGATCCTCTCGACTGCTTCCAGCACGACGTGCGCGGCGGAACCGAACACGGGAACCCGCACCCCGAGGCGGGTCCGCACGGCCTCGCTCGCAGCCTTCGCAGGGCGGTCAAGGTGTGATTTCAGTGCGACCCAGCTGCCGTTGCGGACGCTGAGTTCGGCGACGAAGGGAATGAACACCGTCGGCGGCAGAAGCACGGCCTTCATCGGCACCGGCAGTACGAGTCGCCCCAGCCTGCCGACAAGCGCACGCACCGCGGTCGACGGGCCTGCGACGAAGAACCGGGGCGCACCTGCAGGTGCCCAGAACGTCACTTCATGCCCGGGTTCGGCCTTTCTGACGACCACTCCGTCGAGACCGCCGGTTGTGAGCACACCTCCGTCGGCCTCCTCGGCCCGGGTACCCTCTGTACTCATACCTCTGTCGGTCTCCCTGGCACGGTTACCCTCAGCACGCACAACCTCAGCCGGCGCGCCTGGGTCCAGTCGCTCGGACAGGAACGCGGGTCCGAATATGACCGCTTGAGTGCCGGGGAAAACTGCTTGTGCTCGCTCGAGGTCTCCCTCGACCTGGCTTGTCGTCGCAATGAACGCGGGCGAGATGTCCCGAATCGCCGAGACCACCTCTGCGTCGAGATCATCCGGCCGAGTCGTGAGCACGATGAGGTCCCATCTGCCATCAGCGGCAGCAGCAGCCCAGTCTGTGATCGTCACCCGTCGAGTCGCGGCCACGCTAGTCACCGACCAACCATTGCCCGCGCTCGCTTGTCTGCCTTCAGCTCCCTCGGTTTCTCGCCCGGTTTCGCCCCCGTTTTCTCCCTCGGTTTCTCCCCCGTTGTTGCCTCCGTCTCGCCCGCTTCCTTCCCTGCATCCGCCGTGTCCAACTCCCACCCGGCCCGAATACGTCGGGTCGAAGGTGCTCACTCGCCGCGGAAAGGCCGTCCGCCCATTGGGACCAGCCGTGCGGGAGACGACGGCGACCTCATGGGCATGGGTGAAGAGCGCGGCCCCGGCGATGCCGATGGCGCCGGCTCCTTGGAAGAGGACTCTCACTGCTTGTTCCTTCCTCGGCGCACCTGACTCGGTCCGAACAGAGAAGTGCGTTTGACTCGATACTTGTGGTTCAGAGCTGTTGAATCAGGTCGGATGAATCAGCGCGGTGGCGATGGCGGCGATTCCTTCGCCTCGCCCGGTCAGTCCGAGTCCGTCAGAGGTGGTGCCCGAGACCGACACAGGTGCGCCGGCAGCAGCCGACAGCACCTGTTGGGCCTCAGCACGGCGCGTGCCGATCTTCGGTCGATTGCCGATCACCTGGACGGAGATGTTTCCGATCTCGAAACCCGCCGCGCGCACGATGCGAGCCGCCTCGGCGAGCAGCACCGAACCCGAAACACCGGCGAATTCCGGACGATCGACCCCGAAGTGCTCACCGAGGTCGCCGAGCCCCGCGGCGGAGAACAGCGCGTCGCAGCAGGCATGGGCGGCCACATCGGAGTCCGAGTGTCCTTCGAGCCCTCGTTCGCCCGGCCACAGCAGTCCCGCAATCCACAACTCGCGCGCGGGATCGACGGCGAAAGCATGGACATCGACACCGGTACCGATACGGGGAATGACCTGATTCATCGTGGCTCCTTCGCCGAATCCAACGCATCTGCTCCGTGGACTTCAGCTCGGTCACGCATTCGGGCGAGCTGTTCCGCAAGGACGAGGTCGAGCGGATAAGTGATCTTCAGCGCCTCCTCATCACCGTCGACGGCGACAACGTGGACGCCGAGGCGTTCGACCAGCCCCGCGTCGTCCGTCGGCAGCGCTCTGCCCAGCCGGTCGGCCCAGGGCGTCGAGCCCGCACCATCGGTTGGGCAAGCGTTCTCGGTCGCGACAGTGCCGTCGGCCAAGCCAGCCCCGTCGGCTGCGAACTCGTGGTGGGCCCGCCGGAGCACCTCGGTACGGAATCCTTGAGGCGTCTGGACCCGTCGCAACTCGGCCCGGTCGAGGTCGCCCCGCACCACTGCACGCTCGCCAGAGCCCCCAGCCACAGCTGAATCTGGATTTTCTGGTCGATCCGCGGTGATCTCAGCGCCAGAAACACCGTGGATCGACCCGACAATTCCGTCGGAAGCGCCCTCCGCGCCCGTGCCTGCACCTGCGCTCGGTTCCGCACCGACGGCCCCGTGCGGAACGACCCTCCGCACGGTATCGATCATCGGCAGAACCGGAACGACCGCCTCGGCGCCGGATTGCAGCGCGGCGACCACTCGGGTGAACACATCGGGCGGGGTCAGACACCGCGCCGCATCATGAACGAGAACGTACTCCGCATCCTGCTTAAGTTTCAAGGCTGTTTGCACCGAAGAATTGCGATTACTGCCACCTGCTACGGCTGTAATTGAAATTTCGCAGTTCATCCGCGTGGCCGCTTCGGCGATTTCTTCTTTCGCCTGCAAAAGAAAATCCTCGGGAGCGGCCACCACGATTGCGGAGGCGACTCCCGAGGAGATGATCGTCTCGAGGCTGCGGGCCAGAAGGGTCCGTCCGTTCACACGGACGAAAGCCTTCGGCTCATTGCAACCCAGACGGGATCCCGACCCTGCGGCCGGGATGATGACACAGGTGCTCAGGATGCGAGCACTTCGTCCAGCAGAGCTTCTGCTTCGGACTCTTCCTTCTTCTCGGCCAGTGCGAGTTCGGAGACGAGGATCTGGCGAGCCTTCGAGAGCATGCGCTTCTCGCCGGTCGACAGGCCGCGGTCCTGCTCGCGGCGCCAGAGGTCACGGACGACCTCGGCTACCTTGATCACGTCACCGGACTGCAGCTTCTCGACATTGGCCTTGTACCGACGGGACCAGTTCGCGGGCTCTTCGACGAATTCGGCACGCAGGACGTTGAAGACCTTCTCAACGCCTTCTTCACCGACGACATCTCGCACACCGACCAGATCGCAATTCTCTGCCGGAACTTCGATCACGAGATCGCCATGGGCGACCTGGAGCTTGAGATACAGCTTCTCCTCACCTTTGATGGCACGTTTCTTGATTTCTTGGATTGTCGCTGCACCGTGATGTGGATAGACAACAGTGTCGCCGACCTGGAAACTCATATTCTCTTCAAACCCCTTTCGCGGAATACCAGTTTACCATGAGGCTCGCCACAGAAATCGTTCAGGGCAGCGAATCTTCATGCTAGGCTCCGCTCCTGCCACTCGCCGTGATCGGCCCGGCAGCCGCCTCTGCCAGCGTGTACATCGAGAGAGGGCGCGTTGCCGAGAAGCTCGGCAGTGAACCTCGACCGACCGCGATGCAGGCCGAACTTCGCTGCCTCTTCACCGAAACTTCAACCGCGACGCGCCCGAGCGTCGCAGAACCTCGACCGCTCCGACCTCCCGGTTCTACAGCAGGTCAAAAACCGGGTAGTATACAGACTGATCTTGTATTGCCACTTCAAGGAGCATAATGAAACGGCACAAATGCGCGGCTCTCGCCGTTGCCGCACTCGCTCTCGTTATCCCCGTCAGCGGATGTGCAAGCCTGCTGTCTCCCCATCAGACTGCCGAATACCACTACAACGGCGGCGATGGAGCCTCGGGAGCCGTCGGCGACATCGAGGTCCGCGGGCTCATGCTCATCACGGATCAGGAGAGCTCCGGTCCGGCTCAGCTGTTCTTCACCCTCATCAACAAGGGTGACTCCACCGCCAAAGTGTCCATCGAGGTCGCCGGCACCACGGTGAGCGAATCGATCAAGGCCGGCGACACCTTCGTCCAGGACCCGAAGAGCCCCGAGACCTCGTCCAAGGATGTCGTCACCGTCGACAGCCTCAAGGCGAAGCCCGGCGACCTCGTCAACGTCACAGTCAAGAACGGCAGCGAAGAGAAGGTCATCGAAACCCAGCTCCTCACCGACACCCTGCCGTACTACAACGAGTACGTGCCGTCGGAATCACCGTCCGAGTCCCCGTCGGACATGCCGACCGAGGATGCAGGTTCCGCGGAAGGAACCGCAACGGCCAACGGCTGATCCGTCTTCCTCAAGCACCGGGACCAGTCCCGCGCGGGAGCACAGAAGGAGCCGCTCACATCATGTGAGCGGTTTTTTCTTGCCTTGCACCGCCTCTGACCTGCATCTATGCCGCACCGGGGGTTCCGGCGCGATCCCCCATGTGATCCCCCGCTGTCACGTCAAGGGCTGGCGCGGAAGTTCTCGAGGCCCTGCCGGGGCTGTTCGCCGTGGCCGCGTACCGACGCGGCGGGCGGCGCAGGTGTCCTACGCCGGAGACATTTGATAGCCGGTCGGCTTATACCACACTCGGCAATCCCCATACCACGACTTGTCAAATCAGTATCGCAACCGAATTGTAATTATCGGTTCGGGCCGTCCTCACGGCCTCGGGTACAACGAAAGCCCCGGCGCTGTGGCCGGGGCTGTTCGTGGTGCACACGGCAACGGCGCAGCCGGTGCCTCGGGGACGGGGACACCTCGGTCCCCGCCTGTCCGCTCAGCTATGAGTGACGTTGTACATCGTCTGTCGCGAAACTCCGTATGCTTTGGCGAGGTCGGCGACGGACTCGCCTGCATCACGCCGCTCCTGAGCTTCTGCGATCTGCTGCTCAGTAAGTGCCCTGGCCTTAGGTCTGGGCTTGGAGTACACGCCGCGTTCTTTGGCGGCGGCGATCCCCTCGCGTTGACGGGCCTTGGAGATGTCGCGTTCGAATTGGGCGAATGCCGCCATGATGGTTAGCATGAACTCGCCTTGTGCTGTGCTGACGTTCATCTCGGGACTGTCCACGAATTCAAGTGAGACACCTTTGTCGGATAGGTCTTGCGCAATGCTCAGCAGGTCGACCGTGTTACGGGCGAGCCTGTCGGGTGACTTCACCCGGATCGTATCTCCGGCCTGGACGAACTCAAGGAGGTTCTGCCACACGGGCCGGTTCTCGACGCTTCGGCCTGACATCTTCTCTTCTCTGAGGATGTCCACGTCTGCCAGTGCTTCGCGCTGGCGGTCGAGGTTCTGGTCCTGGCTGCTGACTCTTGCATACCCGTATACAGTCATGGTTTCTCACTCCGATGGTCTAGGCGGATCGCCCTGCCGGTGATCCTGTATAGCTAACATCTTAGGCCTTGGATGGACATTGTCAAATCGGCGATTATCGACCTTAGTTGGACGGGTGATTACTGGGCTGACGATTCCGGCGAGGTGTCCATCTTGAGTACACCTTAGTTTGACGGACCAGTACTAGTGACTTGTGTACAGGATGGCACTAGTGTGGCAAGCTCCGAGTCATCGGGCACGCGGGTGCCCGAATGACCGAGAGGTGAATGACTGTGGATGACGATGGGTTCTTCGTCTTTACCGAACATCACGCCGAGGAATGCGGGTGTTCTATGCCAGCAGGCTTGCTACTCACACCTGAGGGTGTTGAGCAGCTGGCGATCATAGGCGACGGTGGGACGACGCTAGGCCATGCCGTCGAGGTGCTGGCCGGGCTGGACCCGGACACGCGCGTCTTGCTCGGCGGTGAGCTGCGCACCGTAGATATGGATCAGACCGTTGTCGAATGCCTGCTCGATCAGCTAAGCCGACTGGCATTGGTGGAGCCGTCGAGGCTGTTGGACGCCGAGACCTACGGCGAGGCGCTTGCCTTGTGGTTGGGTCGGTGGGACACGTGGGACAGCATCGCGCCGTGAGCGCCGCATAGAGGCGCGTGCAGGTG